>FMTX01000016.1 GCA_900100895.1 Lachnospiraceae bacterium YSD2013 | reverse complement strand
ATATTCCTCGATAGCTCAGCGGTAGAGCATCCGGCTGTTAACCGGAGGGTCGTAGGTTCAAACCCTACTCGGGGAGTTCTTTTTTTAAAAAGAATGGGAAGTGAGTTGAGTCATACGACTCGCTTTGAAAGTACCAAAGCGAGAAGAAGACTTCGTCCCCTACGGGTCTAGCTTTCGGGACAGAAACAAGATTTTTGGGCTCGTTTTGAAAATACCAAAACGAGAAAAAGCCTCCGGCCCCTACGGGTCAAGCTTCTTGAAAATGCTTTTAAAGCTAAGCATTTTCAGAGCAGAAGCATGATTTTTCCTGGCTCCGTGGTCAAGCGGTTAAGACATCGCCCTTTCACGGCGGTAACACGAGTTCGATTCTCGTCGGAGTCATTAGCATAGCGCTGTTGCTAAGGTATTTTGAACAGCGATTGTGCATTAAAATTTGTTAACATAATCGTTGACAAATTACTCAAGAAATGCTTTAATTACAAGGTAGCTTTTAAATGCCGATGTGGCTCAATGGCAGAGCAGCTGATTTGTAATCAGCAGGTTAACGGTTCGAGTCCGTTCATCGGCTCTTAGGAATCATCGATTGGTACTTTCAATCGATGACGAAAACTCAGAGTTTTAACTGAGTTTTTGCGCGGAGCGTTCCGCCGTTGCTGAGGTTCTTTCGAACAACGGTAGTACAATCTTGCGCTTTATTTATTTTCGGAATCAAGGATTCCGAGGCGTTCCCGAAAGGGTTTGCGGACCTTTAGCTCAGTTGGTTAGAGCAACCGGCTCATAACCGGTCGGTCCTGGGTTCGAGTCCCCGAAGGTCCACTTGTTTTATTATTTGTTTGAAGAGCGTTTAAGATACCGTTTTAGGGATAGAGACTTGATTTGGGCTCGCTTTGTGGAGTACCAAAGCGAGAAAAAGACTTCGTCCCCTACGGGTCAAGCTTCTAAAAGATGATTTTAGTGCTAATCATCTTTTGAACAGAAGCATGATTTTTTTCTGGCCTCGTGGCTCAGTTGGTTAGAGCGCCGCCCTGTCACGGCGGAGGTCGCGGGTTCGAGTCCCGCCGGGGTCGTTTTTGCTACACAAATTTAATACCAACTCATGATCGCGGTAGAGTACACGCAAGATTGAACTACTGTCATTTCGACAGAACCTCAATGACAGCGGAACGCTCCGCGTAAAAAGCTGATTAAAGCTTCAGCTTTTTATCACAAGTCGCAACTACCGACTTGTGATTCCTAATGGGGTCTTAGCTCAGCTGGGAGAGCATCTGCCTTACAAGCAGAGGGTCATAGGTTCGAGCCCTATAGGCCCCACTTGTGCACGTGTGGCGGAATAGGCAGACGCAAGGGACTTAAAATCCCTCGGTGGCAACACCGTGCCGGTTCAAGTCCGGCCACGTGCATTTAAAAAGACAGTCAATCGACTGTCTTTTTTATTTCTATGAATTTACATCTTTGGTAGCCAGAAGCTTAGCAAGCTTGTTAAGCTGATTGCTCTGAATATTCATTATGATGGTGTTTAATTTAGGATGAAGCGTCAACTCATCTTTAAGCAGATTCTTGGGAATCTTTATAAGTTCTACCATTTCTGTAACAGCTCTGTAAGTAAAGTCTACGGTAGGATCGTTAAGCAGACACTCTATACCGAATATGTTGCCGGGTCTTAAAACGTGAATAATCTTAACATTTCTGTCCTTGCCCACAGTTTCAACCACAATCTTACCCGAAGTAAGCATGTATAACGCATCTGCGAGCTTTCCATCCTCAAGAATGGTTTCTTCCGAGAACTTCCATACTCGAGAGCAGTTTGAGCTGAACTTCTCAAGATCCTTGGGATTGTACAGTTTGAACATCTCGCTTTTGGCCAATGTCGAGCTGATATAATCCGTGCTGCGCTGCAACGGACTTTCTTTGTCGGGACGTAGCACAATCTTGTTAACATTAACATCTCTGCTGGACGAAAGAAAGCGTTCAAGCGTCTCAGAAAACGCTTTGTGAAGTGAGAAGATGCCTGCACTCTTAACAATTCCCACATCGTAATTATATCTGATACGCATTATGGTATCCGAGTAGTGACAATAGATACGCATAGGCATATCGGAGCTCTCCAAGTGCCTTAACTTGTAAGGAATTCCGGCGTGCAGCGTACGAAGAAAAGGAGCGTATCGATAGCGATTATAAAATCCCACGGAGAAAGCCATGGAAGATGAAAAATCACAGGACGTAGCTGTTTCCAGTTCATCAAAGAATAAATTATCGTAATCGAGAGCATTTCTGAACTGCATCTCGGTAAAAGCATACGAGTCTATAAATTTGGAAGTGGTATCAACCCTGAGCGGAATTCTGAAAAGCTTACCGTTTTCGTGCTTAGACTCAATCAAAAGGCTTTCGGACTCAAAATATTTGCAGGCAATGGAGCCCCAAATAGTAGCGCAGAGTGATGACAAATTGATATTGCTATTGGCAGGATTCCTTAACGCGCCTGTAATGTCAGGGCTGACGGTGAGAACTTCTTCCATACGATCCTTGGTGCATCTGGCATTCGCCACCATTCCCACGGGAAGCACTTCTTCGTCCTCGAGGATTCCGGCCCAGTACTTTTCACTTTCTTCCTTGGAGTGCGGGGAACCGCCCAGAAGTCGTAAGGTCTCGAAATTGTTGCTACGGAATACCTTGGCGAGAATCGATTCGACTTCATCGTCAGGTAACATAGCATTTATGGACAAAAGAAGGAAATATTCAACATCAGAAGTTTTAAGAACAGTCAAAAGAGGCGTTTCATCGTGATAAGCATCACGTTTATGAAGCGCCGCGATAATCGAACTGAAGACATTGGCACGCTCGTCAAAAGCACCGTGAGAAATATCACGCACACGCACATTGACAGAGTTGCCCAATCTATCGAAGAGCCCTTCAAGTTCACTTATGGAGGTGTTCTTACTGCATCGGTAAATGAAAATATCCTGATACATTTCTGTAATCCTCCTCCGGGTTAATCGCTTAAGCACTTTTTATAATTTCTGTAAGCATATCGAAACAGATTATCCTAACCCTATTATTATAATATTATATTATTGTCAAGAAATAAACAGATTTTTTATTATTAATTTGCGGTTATTGTGACAAAAGTATGATAAAAGTTACAGAATGAAGCACGAGCGGAGGCTTATATGCAAAAACGGTTGGCTTTGTTTGCCGGCGAATTATTCATGGACTATCAGTCACGACTGTATGAAGGAATCAAAGAAGCTGTAGCAGAATATGGAGTTAAGATAGATATCTTTACCAATTATGGTGTCTATGCCACTAACTATCTTCATACCCGAGGCGAGATAAATGTCATAACCATCCCCAATCTTGAAAGATATGACGGAGTAATAATAGCACCGGATACACTTACTGTTGACGGAATGTATGAGGAACTTCATGAGAAGATCCAGCAAGAGTGTTTCTGTCCGATAGTTTGCATCCGTGCGGAAAAAGAAGAGTACTACAATGTCCTGGTGGACGATTCCGTATCCATGGAACAAATAGTGGAACACTTTATTGTGAAGCACGGGCTTAAAAAGATTTTCTACATGTCCGGCACACAAGGAATGACAGATGCCAAAATCCGTCTCGATGCATATAAGAACGTCATGAAACGCCACGGCCTTCCCGTAAGAAAAAGCATGATCTACCATGGCAATTATTGGACTACAAAGGCCAAGCAATGTCTTGAGTGGTTTGCGGAAGACAAGGACCAACCGGAGGCAATAGTATGCGCCAATGACTATATGGCACTTTCTTTGTACAGAGAGCTTTCGGAACGTGGCGTGGCAATACCCGAAGATATAAAGCTTTCCGGCTATGACAACATAGTCGAGGGCCAACTTCTCGACAAGCGACTGGCATCCGCGGAAGTGCCGGTAGAAGAGCTCGCCCGCAAGGCTGTCAAAATGCTGACCGACATATTGAGTAAAAAGAAAGTTCCGCGAACTGTTTCCGTATCGGCACTGCCAATAATGGAAGGGACATGCGGATGTCACTCGGAATACAAGCAGAAGATTAATGAAAGAGCGTATGAGGGCCTTAATTATCTTAAGGACTCCGTACATACACAGCTTGCTCTAAGCGGGGCACTTGAAAACTGCGAGACGGTCGAAGACGTTTTGAACGAGGCTTTTTTGTACTCAAAGACTTTCGGGCACAAGGAGATGTACGTGTGCCTGTGTGAAGACCGAGAGGATGAGGACGTAGCCAATTTGGGAGATTACACCGAAAAGATGCGGCTCGTTGCCATATTCTCCAAAGCAGACGGGTATGTGAAATGCGATGAACGCTTTGACAGGGTGGAAATCCTTCCGGATAGGTATAAGGATAAGATATCACTTCTTTCGATATTCCCGCTTCATTTCAGAGGTCACTGCATGGGCTACCTGGCACTTACTTTTGAAGACATGAGCAGATTGAAAGAAGGATTCATTCTGTGGTCCAGCGCACTGTCCAACTATCTTGACAAAATTAAGATGTACGAAAAGAACAAAGAGCTCTTAAGGTACCGAGAAGAAAGCAATATGGACAGCCTTACCGGCCTTATGAACAGGAGAGGATTGGATCTCTACATTCAGAAGGCTCTCGACAAGATTGATGAGCATGGACTTCATGTCGTAAGCGTAGACATGGACGGCCTTAAGTATATTAACGACAATTTCGGTCATGCGGAAGGCGATGTGGCTATCAAGGAACTGAGTAAGTATCTAAAGAGCGTTCAGAACGATAGGGTCGGAGCCGCACGAACCGGCGGTGATGAGTTTCTGATAATTGTTCTGGGCAATGAAGATGATACGAAGAAAATTTGCAAATACATAAGAGGCAAGATTACGAAATTCAATACTGTCAGAAATAAAGAGTATGAACTCTCGGCCAGCATAGGGTATGAAAAATTCGATCCTATGGAAGGAATCGTTGCCTGTATTAATAAAGCTGACGAGAAAATGTATGTAGAAAAGTCAGGTAAGAAAAACGCGAGAAAATAAGGACACAGCAATATTTTCCCGGGGCGAAGAGCCCCGGGATTTTTGCATTTGTTTACGTTTCTTGATATAATGCTGTCTGCTTGGAATTAAAGAAATTATTACATTCGGAGACGCAGATGCTTAGCACAACCCTTTGTTATATAGAGAAAAACGGTAAATACCTTCTTTTGCACCGAGTGAAAAAGAAAAACGATATAAACCACGACAAATGGATCGGAGTAGGTGGCAAGTTCGAACCCGGTGAGACCGCCGAGGAGTGCCTTGTAAGAGAAGTGTACGAGGAGACAGGTCTTACGCTTACGGAGTACTATCTCGCGGGCGTAATCAAGTTCTACGATAATGCCGGCGGAGACCAGGACATGTACCTGTTTAAAGGCACAGACTTTACGGGCGAGCTTATCAAGGATTGCCCCGAGGGCGAGCTTCTCTGGGTGGATGCCGACAAGGTACTTGATCTTCCTACATGGGAAGGCGACCACTTCTTCATCGAGCCCCTGCTTAAAGGCGCTCGCAACTTAAACATGACCGTCCGCTATGCGAACGACGTCCTTACAGAGTTTAAGGACGACACGGAACCTGTGAAGATTCACACTTCGACCAAGCTCACGACGCCCCACGGCTTTTCCACCAGAGTAGGCGGCGTAAGCGACGATGTATACGCAACCCTGAACTTAGGTATGAACCGCGGTGACGACATCAACAGGGTCAAAGAAAATTGGCGTCGCTTCCTCGAAACAGCCGGCATTACAGCCCGCGAATTCGTCTGTGGTGCCCAGGTACACGGCAACAACGTACACATTGCCACACACGCCGACGCACGCCCCGCGTACGGCCCCGGCGAGCTCATAGAGGCTGACGGCTACGTGACCAATGAGCCGAACCTTCCCCTTGCAATATTTACGGCGGATTGCGTGCCCCTTCTTTTGCAGGATGAGAAGGCGGGAGTGGTAGGCGCTATTCACTGCGGATGGCGCAGCACCGTCGCTGACATAGAGGGCAACGCCATAGCACGTTTTAAAGAGCTCAATTCCGACCCCGCGGACATTCACGCCGCCATCGGCCCCGCAATTGACGCATGCTGCTTTGAGGTGGGTTCCGAGGTCATAGAGGCGGTACAGAAGCTTCTTAATAACCCTGCCACCGCATACATCACTGCCAAAGAAAACGGCAAGTACATGCTTAACCTTCGCGGCGTGGTACGTGAACGCCTGATTCAGTTAGGTCTTAAGCCCGACAACATAGAGCTTACGGGCGGCTGCACAATGTGTCACCCGGAGCTTTACTATTCCCACAGATACTCAAACGGAGCAAGAGGCAGCCTCGCGGCCGTTATTCAAAAGTAACAGAAATCAAAACGAAAGAAAGTCTTATTTTTGGCTTAATTACATTGACTTTTGCCATATTTTTGCTACACTCGTTGATGGCACGTATTGTGTGCAATCGGAGATTTATTCATGAATAAGAAACACATAATTATTACCCTTGCGGGCGCGGCGGTTATATGCCTTATCTGCATGGCACCCGGGGCAATTAAGCGGATTACGGAGAGCATATCCCGTCATAATCTTGACGTGGCATATGAAGATTTCCTTGAATCGAATACAGGATTTTACGAAGGCACCACCATTAACGGTATTGATGTAGCCGGTCTTGACAGCGCCGGAGCTTTGCAGAAGCTTACGGATGAGTTCGAGAGCAAGACCCTCACCATTACCAATCCATGGAACGATACCGTGGACACATTACCCTACAAGAACTTAAACATTGATTTTTCCAACCTTAAAGCTTTCATAAACGCTTCTTTTGATACCCGCAACATGACTGAGGAACAATTTGCGGACAAGACCTACGTTAACGCATTAAGCTACGACATCACCAAGGACATCGACCTTGCCAAGGCCGACCTTACAGGTATTTCCGTTGTCGATGAGACACTCGAGGTTCCTTCAAGCGACGCGGCGCTTACATACGACATCAAGTCCGGCAAGGTAGATATCGTTGAGGAAGTATACGGCAACATCTTCAAAGAAGACGTATTTAAGGACAAGCTTTCCGCGGCCATACTTGAGGGCGCCGACACACTTTCTTTTGTGAGAGAAGACTACATTCTGCCTGAGGTAACCGCCGATGACGAAGCTTTCTTGCAGAAGAAAGCAACCATCGAGAACTACCTTAACAAGACCGTTGAGCTTTCGCTCTGCGGCATGGGCATCACGATAGACAATGAAGACATCAGAACCTTTATTGATGTTGACGCGGAGGACGGTCTTTCGGACGACGCAATGCAGGCATATGTTAAGAAAGTCTGCGGACGTTTCAATACATACGGTGACAGCAGACCTTTCACCACTTCGACGGGCGAATCGATTATGATTCCCGGAGGCAACTACGGATGGCTTATCGATGATGCGGGAACAGCAGGCAAGATTAAGAAAGCACTTGCTTCCGACAAGTCCACTGTTAAGACCGAAGCGGCTTACAAGGTTCAGGGACAGAGACCCGCTGACGATGAGATATCCAACACCTACGTAGAGGTTAGCTTAAGAGACCAGCGCATCTGGATGTACAAGGACGGTCAGCTGATTGTTTCCGACGACTGCACCACCGGTATGGTAGGCGACCCCGAGTGCCACACCAATGTAGGTACTTTCAGACTCACATACAAGACCACCAACAGAGTATTAAAAGGCCCCACATGGGAAGATTTCGTATACTTCTGGATGCCTTTTGACGGCGGTATCGGACTTCACGATGCTACCTGGCGTACCGAGGAAGAATTCGGCGGCGACAACCGCTACGGTAACGGCTCTCACGGCTGCGTTAACTTAAGACTTGCAACAGCCGAGACCGTTTATAACAACATGGAAGACGATGTACCCATTATCGTCTGGGAATAAGAGAATAGTCAGACCTGTGCACTGAGCGGTGCGCGGGTCTTTTTGTTTGTGTGGCTTTCTTTGGCAGCGCGGTGACAGCGGTATCCATACGCACAGTTTAATTGTTATCAATATTTTAATTGCCAAATGTTATCCTAATTTTGGTTCGAGCACGTTAATCTAATAGACCGGCCAATCAGAGGGGGAAAATAATGAATAATAAAAAAAGCTCATTTTTCGGTTCTGTAAGAGGTAAGTTCATACTTACCGGAGTCCTCGGCGTAATCGCCGCTCTTATCATAGGAGTCGTAGGAATCACTTCAATTTCCAGAAATTCCAAGAACAGCGAAATCGTAGCACTGGTAGACGAAATCAGCGTTAAGCAGGCGGAGAACCTTGCCAACGACGCTCTGTACCAGTATTACGTAGAAAAAAGCTATATCGACACGACCATAGACAACTTAAGCAGCATGAACACTAATGCCAATAAGCTTAAGTCTATTGCCGACGCGTCCTACAGCGCTTCCATCAACTCAATAATTGAGAACATCAACCAAGGCAGCGCCAACTACGCAGAGATATTGAATATTCACAACAGCCGCGGCTATGATGCGGGCTCGGGCGTTTACAAGCAGTTTATCGACGCCAGCGCAGACTTAAACGACAGCTTTAAAGTCCTTGTCAACAACAACGACTGGGTAGAAATAAAGTGGATCGACACCGCAATGTGGGTCGGCGAGAAACTTGAAATAGACGGCGCGGAATACGTTAAGGTAATCTACGAGCGCGAGCTTCCCGCAGTAGGCAAAAGAAACAACATGGGCTTCCGTGTGGGCGGAACTCTTACTTACGATAAGAATTACTACATAACCAACGTTACCCTTGTAAACGGCGACGACAAGTGCCATATCGACCTTTCACAGGTATCGGCGCTTCAGCTATCCGGTGACGGCCTCGCGACAGCCGAGGTAACCGAGTTTAACGGCGCCCCTGCAATTAAGGTTACAGGTAAGTTCAACGCAGCCAATCAGGGCTGGGAAGAGACGGCAGTAGGCATACCGATTGAGGATTACGACCTTGAGCAGTATCCCCAGCTCTATTATGAGTTATATTTCGAGCCCACAGACGGCGTAACTTACGAGTACAAGTACGGTGGTTCCATTTCGGGCGTATACGGCTTTGCATCGTCGCTTACCAACCTTGACAGCATGGTCAAAGAATACAGCAAGCTCGTAGTCGAAGGTAAAGACGTCACCTCCAACATCGCTGAAATAGAAGCTCTATTTGCCGAACTTGAAGCCAACATACCCAAGTACACCACAGATCCTTCTTTGGCCGAAGATTCACTTGCCAAGCTTCAGACCAAGAAAGCCCTCTTTGACAAGTTAAAAGAAGAAGACTTAAAGACCCTTGAAATTAAGGCAGATAACGCAACCATCAACGCAAGCATATCCGAAACCTGTGCCAAGGTTCAGAGCGCGGCAACAGCCAACATGGAAGCAGTTAAAAAGAGCGTTTCCGCAATTATCCTGGCAGTGCTTGTAGTATCCGTAGCTATCCTTGCAATCATCGTGGTAATTGTAAGCCGCAGCATCACCAAGAGCGTAAATTCCTTCGACGAGGCCCTCGGACAGATTGCTGAAGGTAACGTATCTGTAAGAGCGGACGATAGCGGTAATGACGAATTTGCAGAGTTCTCGCGAAGTCTTAACGGATTCATGGACAATCTCGAAGGCACCATCGTTAAACTTAAAGATGTTACAAAGGTGCTTGCGGAGTCCGGCACACTTCTTGAAGAAAGCGCCAACAAGACAAGAGACGTAGCCGGCGAAATCAATACAACGGTCGGCGAGATTACCAAGGGCGCGGCCGAGCAGGCACGTGACATAGAAGACTCCTCGCACAAGATTCTTAACATGCGCGGTAACATCAACGACATTATCGAAAGCGTATCCACTCTTTCCGGCACTTCCAAGGAGATGAGTGAAAAAGAAAGCGAAGCGACAGGCATCATGACTTCGCTTACAGCATCAAGCGACAAGACGACGGCCGCATTCTCGGGCATCGCGAATCAGGTTCGCAAGACCGACGAATCGGTTAAGAAGATTTCGGAAGCCGTAGAGCTGATATCTTCCATCGCAGAGCAGACCAACCTTCTTTCGCTGAATGCGTCAATTGAGGCGGCAAGAGCCGGCGAGATGGGTAAGGGATTCGCGGTAGTTGCAGGCGAGATATCCAAGCTTGCAGAGCAGACCAATGAGTCTACCAACATCATTGCGGGAATCATTACGAACCTTTCCGAAGAGTCCAAGCAGACGGTTGAGACCATCAACGAAGTAACCGCCATGATTGAGGACCAGAAGGTTAAGGTAGACGAGACCAGAGAGAAGTTCGATGGAGTCAGCAACGGTATCAGATTTACAGAAGATGCAGTTCGCGGAGTGCTTAAGCAGGCGGAGGCATCGGGCAGTGCAGGCGAACAGCTTGTTGACCTTATGACCAACCTTTCCGCAATTTCGGAAGAGAACGCGGCATCGGCCGAGACCACCAGCGAAGCGATGCACGACCTCAACGAATCAACGGTTCAGCTTGCAAAGACCGCTCAGGAATTAAAGAGACTTTCAACAGAACTAAACGGAGACCTCGATTTCTTCAATGTTTAAGACAAAAGAAAACAGGCTCGCGGTGCGAAAACATCGCGAGCCATTCCTGTGCAATTCGAAATCGATTACCGTTACGCTTTAACTGTCTAAACAGTTGAAATCGTTGCTAAAATCTACTAAAATATTAATACAAACACCTTTAAGGGGGATGAAGAATTGTCTGCCGCCAAAGATAAGAAACCCGCTGTATTGATAGCGGAGGACGAAGAAATCAACAGAGCGATTCTCAGGGAGATTCTCAAGGACAAGTACAGGATTCTTGAGGCCGAGAACGGTCATCAGGCTGTTTTTTGTATTCAGGCCGAGGAGACTGAAATTGCTCTTATCATTCTTGATATACATATGCCCAAGCTCGACGGTTTTGGAGTAATGGAATATCTTCAGGATACGGGTCTTAACAATAAGATTCCTGTAGTGGTAACAACATCCGACAAGTCCGCCGATGTCTTAGTCCAGGCCAAGAAAAACCACGCCGTTGACATAGTCTATAAGCCTTTCAGAGCAGCAGAGATACGTAAGATAGTCGATAACCTTGTTGAGATCTGTAAGCTTGAGACCAGTCTTGAGAGCATCATTGAAGAGAAATCGGTTTATTTTACCAATCAGTATGAGGCACTTAAGAAGGCCGCTAAGGCGTTAAGGCGCGTTAAATGGGAAGATAATATAAAGAGTCTTATGAGTAAGCTCTTGCCCGGTAATGAGGCTCACAGCGGCCGTATCAGGGTGGGTACGGAGCTTCTCCTTGACGGTCTTATGGAAAGATACCCCAAGTACGGTCTTTCCAAGAGCATCAACAAGGCGATTTCCGATGCCACACTTCTTCACGATATCGGTAACGTTATCATTCCCGATTCGCTTTTCGACGGACACAGAGCTTCCGCCGGCAGAGCGATGGTGCAGATTAAGAAGCGCCCCATCGCGGGTTCCGAGCTTATTAATCTTATGTTTGTCAATTCCACTCACCAGCTCGAGCGCAAGTACGCTTACGAGATTGCCCGCTACATGTACGAGCAGTACGACGGCAAGGGCTACCCCATAGGCGTTGTGGGCGATGAGATACCGATTTGTGCGCAGGTGGTAAGCTTGTGCCACAGATACGATGAAATACGCTTCCTTAAAGACGGCACCGTTAAGCCCCACAAGAGCGTAATGCGTAAGATTCAGGAAGCCGAGTACAAAGCATATAATCCCGATTTACTGGAAGTATTCGAAGTGTTGTCAGACACCTTCGATAAGACGGTAATGGAGGAATATAATAAAAATAAAGAGAAATAAAGGAGTATAATATGGCCAATTATCCGACACCTCACATCAATGCCAAACCCGAGGACTTCGCTAAGACAGTGCTTATGCCCGGCGATCCCTTAAGATCTAAATTCATTGCAGAGAATTTCCTTGAGAATCCCGTACTTGTTAACAACGTACGTGGCGTTCAGGGTTACACCGGTACCTACAAGGGCACCAAGGTTACCGTTATGGCAAGCGGCATGGGTATGCCTTCCATCGGTATCTACAGCTATGAGCTTTTCAATTTCTTTGGCGTAGAGAACATTATCAGAATCGGTTCCGCAGGTTCTCTTAGTAAGGACATTAAGATTCGTGACATCGTATTCGGCATGGGCGCTTGCACCAATTCCGACTACGCTCGTCAGTTCAATCTTCCCGGTACACTTGCATGCACCGCAGATTACACACTTCTTAAGACCGCAATCGCTGAGGCAGACAACCTTAAGGCAAGATATCATGTAGGTAACGTAGTATCTTCCGACACTTTCTACGATGCGGATCCTACCGTTAATGACCGTTGGGCTTCCATGGGTGCCATGGCGGTTGAAATGGAGGCGGCAGCCCTCTACATGAACGCTATTAAGGCTAAGAAGCGTGCACTTGCAATCCTTACCATCTCCGACAACATCATGACCGGCGAGGCTACCACAGCCGAGGAGCGTCAGACCTCCTTCACTCAGATGATGGAAGTAGCTCTTAACACCGCAGTTCAGATGGACAAGATGTAAGAATAAACCATATTGACTACACGGGTCATCCTCACGGGGATGGCCTTTCTTTTATTGCAAAAGAAAACACAATATCAGGTTTACATAAATGAATGCACTGTGCTATAATCGTGAGCGGGGAGTTTTTCGGAAAATACTTTATAGCGGAGAGAGTATTTTATGAAAAAGAAAAAAAGAGCGGGTATTAAAGCAAAATTACTCTTAGGAATTCTTCCGGTAGTAATCTTAGGTATCAATGCGGTATCTTTCTTAAGCGGGCAGCTGGCAACCAACGCCCTTCTTGACACTACCGACAAGTATATGAGTGCCGAGTTAAACGGCAACATCAACAGCATCGATGCTAAGCTTCAGTCCGTAAGATCTTCGGCTGAGACTCTGGCAGTGCTTGTTTCCAACACTTATAAAAATGATGACATGCTTGTCTACAAGAAAATTTTTGGCGACTTTGTCTCCAAGAATGATTTTGTCAGAGGAAGCGGTATCTGGTTCGAGCCTAAGGTATACGAAGGCGACATCAGATATAAGGGCGAGCAGTACGTAGGCCCCTATTGGTACAGCGACGGCAAGAACATAGTGGAAGACTGGAGCTATTCCAATGCAAGCTATGACTACTTCAGTCAAGAGTACTATAAACTTGCCAAAGCGCAGAAGACCAATGCGGCCGTTATCACCGACCCTTACTATGATGAGGTATCAGGCACCATAATGGCAACATGTGCCGCAGCTATCTATAACAACAAGAACGAATACGTAGGCTGCGTAACCGTAGACATCGATTTAAAGACCATCACCACAATGCTTGATAACATCAAAGTCGGCGAGACCGGCAAGGCTCGCATGGTTACTGCAGACGGTACATATATTTACACAGCCGACATTACCAAGGCTCAGAACGGTATCAACATTGCGGCCGATACCGACCCCATCAACACTATTTCACACGATGTAGTGACCCAGGATGCCGGTATCGCTCAGTACACCGACTCCATGGGCAAGGTATACGCATATTTCGGCACTATTCCCAATGTCAACTGGAAGCTTATAGTATATATGCCGTACAAGGAAATCAATGCACCATCCACTGCCATGACAACCGTCACGGTGCCTATCAGCATCGGCGTAATGGTAGTGAGCGCGCTCGTAGTAATTATTATTGCCCGCAGCATTGCTAAGAACGTTAAGAAAGTTAATGCTTTTGCGGGAAATCTTGCCGAAGGCGACTTTACGGTTGATGAGCTTACCGTTAAGTCAGGCGATGAAGTCGGCGAGATGAGCCGTTCACTTAACGAGATGTATCGCAACAACAAAGGCATTATCGGCAACATCTCTAAGGAAGCTGTCAATATCAATGAGGCATCCACCACATTAAGCGCCATGAGCCAGGAGCTTTCCGCCGAGTTCGGACGCATTCAGGACAATATGACCAATGTCAACGAAGCGATGATGAACTCAAGTGCCGCTACCGAAGAAGTTTCGGCATCGGTAACAGAGGTTAACAACTCAGTCAACAAGCTTGCGGAAGAGACGGCACGCGTTACCGAAGAAGTTAAGGTTATAGCCGAGAGAGCCGCTAAGGTGCAAAAGGAAAGCCTTGCCGCTCACGACAGCGCCATTAAGGTAGCCAAGGAGCGTGAGGATGAATTAAACGCCGCCCGCGAGAAAGCAATGGTAGTAAAAGAAATCTCGAAGCTTGCGGACATGATTAATGAAATAGCCGACGAAATCGACCTCTTAAGCCTTAACGCTTCCATCGAGGCAGCAAGAGCCGGCGATGCGGGAAGAGGTTTTGCGGTAGTGGCTCAGCAGATCAGTAAGCTGGCTACAGAGACAGCCACAACGGTTCGAAAGATTCAAGAGACTACATCCAGCGTGCAGCTTGCTTTTGCAGACCTTACGGCAAGTTCTGAGAAGCTTCTTGTTTTTGTCAATGAGACGGCTACACCCGATTACAGCAAGTTCACGGAAATCGGCCGCCAGTACGGCGAGGACGCGGGATTGTTCGGTGAATTGTCACGTACTATGGCTGAAATGATAGAGAACATCCGTCGTACCATGGAAGAGGTCAACACCGCGGTTCAGAACATTGCGGAAGGCACCGAGGATACCGCTTCAAGAAGTGCAGACGTAACGGGAGCGGTTGAGAACGTATCACACGCTATCGACTCCGTTGCCGAGCTTGCCACCAACCAGCAGTTTACAGCAAGCGCACTTGCGGAGATAGTTAATAACTTTAAGCTTAACTGATCTATAACGGATTAAGCATATATAAAAGAGCTGCCCAATATATGATGAGCGGCTCTTTTTATTTTATCGGTTCGTAAGCAAATTGAAACAATGATACAGATGCGGTAAATAGAGAAAACGATTAAGTAAAATTTAGTAAATAATAACACGTGGTTTTATAGATATATCGCTGTATTATTATTCAATCGTCTGTAGAAGTAAGCACAGAGTAATTTGGCCTGCTAAAGTGCCGACAACACCACAAAAATAGCGGTCTGAGGGGTGAAAATTGGCACGTTAAATATGCAGTTATTGATACATTAATGGAACAACTCAAATTGTAATTATATATAAACAGAAAACAATATTGACCTCTCAAAATATTCAGAATTTAGCAACGAGTGGGCAGTACACAGCAATAAATGGGAAGTGAACCGTTTTCCGTGATGTTAAAGTGAAGTTACTCGAGCCAACTTAAACGTTTAAGTAACCACAACGCAACTAAAAGCAGCAAAGATTCAAGGAGGTTATATGAAGAATAGGAGAGTTTTATCTGCACTTAGTGGGGTTTTGCTGTCATCTGCTGTTGTTATAGGGACGTTGACACCATCTATGGCGTCGTATGCAGCACCTAAGGTGAACCCTTATGGTATAGTTCAGGCAGAATTTAATTTCGGCAAGTCCGGAGTTGAAGTTGTGACTGAAGGTGACGTTACATATGTGGCCGGCATTGAAGCAGGCGACTATGTAATGGTTAAAGATGTTGATTTTACAGACGGCTTGAAATTAATCGGAGCTTGCTATAAAGCTTCCGGCGCAGGCCTTGTGGAAGTAAGAGTTGATGCTTTGGACGGAGAGAAGTTAGGGTCTATCAAGGCAAGCAACACAAACGGTGAATTTAAGACAGTTTACTCAACCATGTCAAATGTTGAAGGTAAACATGATATTTATTTCGTAGGTAAGGTAGGAAGCGTAGATCTGGACTACTGGACCGCTAAGTTGGGTCCCGATAAGCCCGATCCCGAGCCTGAACCCGAACCCGAACCTCAGCCCGAGCCCGAACCGCAGCCTGAGATTAACCCCTACTCTACAGTAGAGGCAGAATCCGGCAACGTAGTAAGAGCTGAAGTTAAGACTGAAGGAGATGTTACATTCGTATCCGGTCTTGCACCCGCATGCCTTGTTACTTACAAGAATGTTTCTTTTGACGGTTCCAAGACCATCGGTATCACTTACAGAACCAGTGAGGTTTCAATCGTTGAAATCAGAGCAGGCGGAATCGGCGGTGATTTACTCGCTTCCGTTAAGCTTGCCAACACCAATGGCGAGTTCGCGACCAAGTACGTTGCATTTGTGGATGTAGAAGGCGTTAAGGACATTACATTCCTTGGCAAGGTGGGTTCCGCAGACATCGATTCCTGGATTGTTATGAAGGCACCCGAGAAGCCCGACCCTCAGCCCGAGCCCGAACCTGAACCCGAGCCTGAACCTGAACCTCAGCCTACCAAGTTTAATCCTTACTCAACAGTACAGGCTGAAGACGGCCAGCTCGTCGGCGTAGCGGCTCAGAACGATGGCGACGTTAAATACGTTGCAGGACTTGCTTCAGGAAAGCTTGTAGCATTTGATAACGTAGAATTTGACGGCACCAAGTCATTAACTTTAACATACAGAGCTTCCGGCGCTGCTATGGTTGAAGTAAGAGAGAACGGTATCGGTGGCGAATTACTCGGCACATTAAAGATCGGAACCACAAACGGTGAGTTCATAACCAAGAGCTTCCAGTTTGCTAACGTATCCGGCACCAAGAAGATTTGCTTCGTAGGCAAGATGGGCGAAGTTGATATCGACTCCTGGTCGGTAGTTAAGGCAGAAGTTGAGCCCGAACCCGAACCCGAACCCGTAGCAATCGATCCTTACACTGCAGTACAGGCAGAGTCCGGTAATGTGGTAAGATCTGAAGTTAAGACAGAAGGCAATGTGACATACGTTGACAATCTTCAGTCAGGATGCCTTGTAGAGTTTAAGAACGTTGAATTTACAGGCTCTAAGTTAATCGGCCTTACATACAGAACCGATGGCGCCGCAATCGTAGAAGTACGCGAAGGCGGTATCGGAGGAGAATTACTCGCGAATATTAAGTTAAGTGGAACAAACGGTGAATTCGTAACCAAGTATGTTGCATTTGACGGTGTAGAAGGTACTAAAAATATATGCTTCGTAGGCAAGGTAGGCGAAGTGGACTTCGACTCCTGGATTATCTTAAAGGGACCCGTAAAGCCCGATCCCGAGCCCGAACCCGAGCCCGAACCTGAACCCGAACCCGAGCCTGAACCTGAACCCGAACCTCAGCCTCAGCCCAACGAGAACCTTAAGTTCGAATACCAGATTAACAGCTGGGGAACCGGTTACACAGTAAACTTCGCTGTTCTTAATACTACCGGAAGCAACATCGAAGGATGGAAGCTTAAGCTTAACAAGAACGATGTGAAGATCGATTCAAGCTGGTGCGTAAAGGTTGCCGAAGAAGGTAACTACTATGTAATCACACCCGAATCATGGAACTCCACCTTATACGCAGGTGGCGGCGCATACTTCGGAATCCAGGGCTCCGGCGCAATCGGAACCACAATCGATTACATCTTAGAGTAATTTACTCAGTGATTGAGAAGGATTTACTATAAAAAGAAGCCCGGTGGGATTATTCTCACCGGGTTTCTTAATGCACATATTTATCTATTTGGTCTCAAGGTTAAATCCGAAGTATCTTACCGCGTTGTTGTAGGAAATATCCTTAACGATGTCGCGGAGAATATCCTCGTCGTAGGGGAACTCGCCGTCCTCAACCCACTGACCGATTAAGTTACAAAGAATACGTCTGAAGTACTCATGTCTTGTGTACGAAAGAAAGCTTCTGGAATCGGTAAGCATTCCCACAAATCCTGAAAGGTTACCGAGGCTTGCAAGGCTCATTAACTGCCTTTCCATACCGATCTTGTGATCGTTAAACCACCATGCGGAACCGTGCTGAATCTTGGAAACGGCGGTGGAATCCTGGAAGCATCCTAAGATGGTGCCGATGGCTTCGTTGTCATTAGGATTGAGCGAATAAAGAATGGTCTTGGGAAGAGCGTCCTCATTGTTAAGCGCATTCAAGAAGTTCGCAAGTGCTGTGGACGAAGTCTCGGACTTAATGCAGTCAAAGCCTGTGTCGGGACCAATCTTGTCAAACATCTTGGTGTTGTTGTTTCTCTTACAGCCGTAGTGGAGCTGCATTACCCAGTTTTTCTTCTTGTATTCCTTGCCCATGTCGAGCATGAAGGCGGTCTTAAACTTGAGCTCTTCCTCGTAAGATACGGTTAAGCCGTTTAAACGCTTCTCGAAGATGCCTGCGATTTCCTCGCGGGAAGCGGGATTGTACATTACAAAGTCGAGTCCGTGGTCGGAGAGCACGCAGCCTTTCTCGGCAAAATAATCCATACGAGCACGCAAAGCCTTAATAAGCTCCTCGTAAGTACCGATCTTAAAGCCTGCAGCCTCTGAAAGCTTGTCGAGGTATTCAAGATAGTCGGGCTTCTCAAGGTTCATGGCCTTATCGGGACGCCATGCGGGAAGCACCTGAACGTCGAATGACTTGTCGTTCTTAATCTCATCATGGAAATTGAGAGCATCAACAGGGTCATCGGTGGTGCAGATTAAGGTAACACCGGACTTCTTAATGATGTTGCGGACCGACATGTCGGGGCTTGCAAGCTTCTTGTTACAAAGGTTCCATACTTCCTCGGCAGTCTTCTCATTAAGAGCACCGTTGTAACCGAAGTACCGCTGAAGCTCAAGGTGGCTCCAGTGGTGAAGCGGGTTACCGATGGCACGGCCGAGGCACTTGGCCCAGGCGATAAACTTATCGTGGTCGGAAGCATCACCCGTAATATATTTCTCTTCAACACCGCAGGAACGCATGAAGCGCCATTTGTAATGGTCGCCACCGAGCCATACCTGAGTGATATTCTCAAAACGTCTGTCGTGAGCGATTTCCTCGGGATTGATATGGCAGTGATAGTCAAGAATGGGCATCTTCTCGGCATAATCGTGGAAGAGCTTTCTTGCGGTCTTGGTGGTAAGGATAAAGTCCTTATCCATGAATGTGTTCATAAGTTAATCCTCCTTGGTAGTGGCAGATGTTAAGTCATGTGGTGCGACGCTCTATAAGCTCCGCGGAATATTCGGTCTTGCCGGGCATCTCGGCGCCTTTCAAAACGCCTAAGAGCGTGTTGACAAGCTGCTCTGACAGAGGCTTAAGCTTGTTGTCCACACTTGTAAGTTCCGGCTCGAAAATCGTAGACAGAGATGAGTTATTGTATCCTATAACCGCAAGGTCTTCAGGGATACTCATCCCTTTCTTTATAGCATATTTTAAGGCGGCGATGGCAAGATAGTCTTCACTTGCCATGACTGCGTCAAAATCAAGTCCGTTCTCGCAAAGATTATTGAGTATGTTAACGAAATTGTCCGTATCATCGGGACCGCCCTGCACGTATACCGCGTAGTCGGCCAAAGAATCCGCCCCATGCTCCTTAAGTGCGTCTCCAAATCCGTTTAACTTCTTAGTACCGGAATAGGACTTAGAGTTGTACAGGTACAAAATCTTCTTACGCCCTTTTGTATAAAGAAACTCCACCGCAGCCTTAACCGCAGCGTAATCATTGCAGTACAGAGAATACACGTTATCGCACTCGAAACAGGCGTTAAGCAGCATTACGGGAATCGAAGCGGCCGCATCCTTAATATAAGCGTTCTCCGAAGCCTTGGAACTTACGAAATTGGAACCGACGAGTATGGCGGCATCCACTTTTCTCTCAAGGAGCAGCTCGAGAGCGTTTTTCTTGTCCTCAAAGCTGTAGCCGGTACAGATTAGAAGTGCGTTGTACTGAGCAGCTCTTAAAGCTTCCTCTATGTAGTAGACGGCCTTGGCAAGATACGCGTCCGAAGAATCGGCACAGAGTATGCCTATGGTCTTCATGGTGTCGAGACCTAAGCCTCTGGCAAAAGCATTGGGCTTGTAACCCATTTCATTCATGACTGCGAGCACTTTGTCGCGGGTCTTATCGTTAACGTTGCTGTATCCGTTAAGAACTCTTGATACCGTTGCAATGGAAACACCGGATTTCTCCGATATGTCGTAAATTGTAAGTTTATCTTTCTTGTCATTCATGCGTGCGCCTCAATCAACAAAATGTAAGCGTTTACAAAACTCACAATGATTATAACCAAAGGGGGCATAAAAAGCAAGTTGACTTTGCTGGTATCGTAGAGTATTATACGTTATGTAAGCACTTACATAAAATTGTGTTTGTTGCGGCATACTTTGCAAAAGAATGAAGAAAGAGGACAATCATGGAACAATTAAGCGCAAAATCGGTTGAAGTTAAGAAGCGCCCCATTAAGGTACTTCAGTTTGGCGAGGGCAATTTCCTTAGAGCCTTTGTGGATTATATGTTTGATATTTGTAATGAAAAGGGGCTCTTTGACGGAAGCATAGTTCTTGCCAAGCCCATAGAATTCGGCAGCCTCGAACAGTTTAAGAAGCAGGACAATATTTACACGGTTTCCCTTCGCGGTCGCGTGGACGGTGAGCCCAAGGTTATTAATCGAATAGTTACTTCCGTAGCGGATACGGTAGGCGTTTATGAGGAATACGACAGATTTATGGAGTATGCACGTCTTGATACTTTAAAATATATTGTATCCAATACTACCGAGGCCGGCATCGTATATGACGAAACGGATTCTTTGGACGCAAGACCTCCCAAGACTTATCCCGGTAAGCTTACCAAATTCTTATATGAAAGATTCAATGCTTTTAAGGGCGCGACTGACAAAGGCCTTGTGATTCTTCCCGTGGAACTTATCGATGATAACGGTATCGAGCTTGAAAGATGCGTCAATGAATTTATTACCCTCTGGAAGCTGCCCGAGGACTTCAGAACCTGGGTTAAGGACGCCTGCAACTTCTGTTCCACCCTTGTAGATCGCATAGTTACCGGCTATCCCCGCGGACATGAAGAGGAGATTTGGCAGGAACTAGGTTACGAAGACAGACTTGTGGTGACCGCAGAGCCCTTTGCACTTTGGGTTATCGAGTCAAAGAAAGACTTAAGCGAGGAGCTTCCTTTTGTGAAGGCAGGACTTCCCGTAATATATACAGACAATCAGAAGCCTTACAAGCAGAGAAAGGTGCGTATTCTAAACGGCGCGCATACTTCTTTTGTGCTTGCCTCATATCTCTGCGGCAACAATATCGTAAGAGAATCCATGGAAGATAAGCTTATTCGTGACTTCATGAACGCTACGATTTTTGATGAGGTAATCCCCACGCTTACGCTTCCCAAGCAGGATCTTCTGGACTTTGCGGATGCGGTAATCGGAAGATTCAACAATCCTTATGTGGACCATGCACTTTTATCGATTGCACTTAACAGTGTATCGAAGTGGAAGGCGCGTTGCATGCCGAGTTTCACCGAGTATATCAGGCTTAAAGGCGAGAACCCGAAGCATCTGACGTTTTCTTTGGCGGCGCTTATGGCGTTCTATTCATCGGAGAAGCTTGAAGGCAACGCTTTGATCGGTAACCGTAACGGTGAGGAATACAAGATTATGGACGACCTTGCGGTGCTTGAGTTCTTTAGAGATTATTCGGGCAAGTCTACGGAAGAATTCGCTAAGGCCTTCCTGGCCAAAGAAAGCTTCTGGGGACAGGACTTATCGGCGCTCGGCGATACTTATAAACTTGTATGCGGATATCTTGACGATATCAGGACTCTCGGCATGAGAGCGGCTATGGAGAAGAACTTCTGATGAGCGATACTCGTAAGATTATTAAAATTCATCCTTCGGATTCGGTGGCGGTTGTGCTTGAGGCGATTAAGAGCGGCGACAGTGTTGCTGTTGACGGCGCTTTGATTGCTGCGCGGGACGATATTCCTGCGGGCCATAAGATAGCGCTTAGAGACATTCCCGAGGGAGCGTCTGTCATCAAGTATGGCGAGCCTATCGGCAAGGCTAAGGTCGACATCGCGGCCGGCAGCCATGTGCATGTACACAATCTTGCTACCCGTTTGGATGAAGAGTTTGAATACACATATGACCCTGTGGAGAGAGAAAGCCCCGTGGCAGGCGTTAAAGTACGTGATACCTTCAATGGTTATTTGCGGCGTAACGGCAAGGCGGGAGTACGCAACGAAATCTGGGTCATTCCTACAGTGGGCTGTGTTAATAACGTGGCAGACAGAATCGCTGAACTTACTCGCCCTTTCGTGCATGGGGCGGTTGAGACGGTGGTTTCTTTTCCCCATCCGTACGGTTGCTCTCAGATGGGCGGCGACCAGGAGGATACGAGACAGATTCTCGCGGATTTGATTACGCATCCCAATGCGGGCGGTGTGCTGGTGTTGGGACTTGGATGCGAGAACAGTAATATACCCATACTTAAGCCTTATCTTGGAAATTTCGATGAGTCGCGCGTTAAGTTTCTGGTGGCTCAGGATGTGGAAGATGAGGTGGAAGAAGGCGTTAAGATAGTACGCGAGCTGATTGACCTTGCGGCGGAAGACAAGCGCATCGAACTTCCTGTGTCCAAGCTTACGGTGGGCCTTAAATGCGGCGGTTCCGACGGATTCTCGGGTATAACGGCCAATCCTCTGGTGGGGCTGTTTTCGGACTTACTTACGGGTCACGGCGGCACTACGATTCTTACGGAAGTACCGGAGATGTTCGGCGCTGAGACGCTTCTTATGAACAGGTGCAAGAACCGTAATCTGTTTGAGAAGACGGTTAAGCTTATAAATGATTTCAAGAATTACTTTAAGAGCCATGGTCAGACGGTTTACGAGAATCCTTCTCCCGGCAACAAAGCAGGCGGAATATCGACGCTCGAAGATAAGTCTCTTGGCTGCACGCAGAAGTCGGGCTCTTCGCCGGTGTGCGGAGTGCTTGATTATGGCGAGAAGGCCTGTGAGGCGGGACTTAATCTGTTAAGTGCTCCCGGCAACGACCTTGTGGCGGCTACTGCGCTTGCGGCGAGCGGTGCGAATATTGTTCTTTTTACAACAGGACGGGGAACACCTTTCGCTTCACCTGTGCCGACGGTTAAGATATCGAGCAACACGGCGCTGTCAGAGCATAAGAGCAAGTGGATTGATTTCAACTCGGGGCAGCTTCTTAACGATGTGGCGGCAACAGATCTTGCGGTGGAGCTTTACAATTATGTGCTTGATGTTGCGGAGGGGCGCCTTGTCAACGCCGAAAAATCGGGGTATCATGATATGGCGATATTTAAGAAGGGCGTAACGCTGTAGCATGGATGATAAGAATTTTCGTTTTTGCAGGAAGTGTCTTACAAGGGACATGATTAGCAAGGACGAGTATTTTAAAACTTTACAGGAACTGATTGCGAACATTCCGGAGGATATTAAGACGGCGCCGGAGCTCTATGAGGAGCGTCTTAAGACCTGTACGGAATGCGAGAGACTTGCGGACGGTATGTGCGGTGCCTGCGGCTGCTATGTGGAGCTTAGGGCTGCCAAGAGAGCGAATTACTGTCCTTACAAGAAATGGTAAGAATATTTAAAGACAGCAAAACAGCGGGCCGTAGACCCGCTGTTTTTATGATGGGAAAAAGAGGAGGTTATTAATGAGTTTCTTCTTCTTTCTTTGTCTTTTTGTAGAAAACGTACATTGTAACGATTGTTGCAGCGATTACAATCCAGATCCACCATACGCTCTTCATGTTCTCAACAAGGAGAGGTAAGTTAGCAAGAGGAGTAAGGTCTGCGTCGATGTCTGCTTCTGTAAGTTCGTAAGAAGTCTCTACGGGAGCTTCGGCGATTTCTTCTGCAATAACTTCGGTAACTTCAACGGGAGTTTCGGAAGCTGCAACTACGGGAGCTGCTGCGACTGCGGTAACGATATCTTCGATTGCTTCTGTAACTTCTTCAGAGATTGCAGGTACTTCTGCTACGGGAGCAGGTGCAACTACGGGAGCTGCTGCTGCGGGGGTCTCTGCGGGAACGATTTCAACAATTGCGGGCTCTGCTGCAGGAGTTTCGCCTGCTGCGGGAGCGGGTACTACTACGATGTCGAATCTGGAAAGGTCGATTGCTTCAACAACTGCCTTAGCGTTATCGTAAGTAGCCTGAAGGTTAGCCTTGTTGGCTTCTGCTGCGTCAAGGTCTGCCTTAGCATCGATAAGTGCGTTCTTTAATGTGGTAAGGCGGGTGCTTTCTGCGGATGCATTAGCGGTTAAGGTTGCAAGTGTTGCTTCGAGAGCTTCTACTCTTGCGAGTGCTGCTGCAACGTCTGCTTTTGCCTTGTTGTAATCTTCAATCTGGTTAAGAGCTTCGATGGCTGCGGTAAGCTTGTTGTAGTCATCGTAGTTGTTTTCGTCTTCAACTCTTGCGGGATACCACTTGCCGTCCTCGCCCTGGGTGATTACTGCAAGGAAGAGGTTTCCGCTTTCGTAATCGGTTTCATCGCCTGCGGATGCGTTCTTTCTAACGTAGTTGTAATACTCGGTGTGAAGGTTGCCGCTTACGTCCTTGTAAGTAACTTCGGTGTGGTTACCACGGCCGCTGTTGTAGCTGGTGGTGCCCCAACGATATTCTTCGGTTTCGCCGCCGTATACTTCGTTGCCGCTGATGTCTTTCTTGTACTGGTTGTGCTCTTTGTTAACAACCATGTCGTGACCGTACTGGTTGGTGAATACAACTGCTTCCTGAGCTTTCTTCTTGGTGCTGATGGAGCCGGTGGTTCCGAAGGTGAATTCTGCGGTTTCGGGATCAACGTCGTCTCTGTTTAAAACCATGTATTCTACGAGTTCTTTGGTGAGCTTTCTGCCGAATCTGAATAAGTATTCGTTGTCAATCTTGCCTGCGTTAGCTGCCTGATCTTCGGTCATGTTAGCTGCGGTTGCTTCAACGTTGAGACGACCGTCTTCGTCAAATACGATATTGTTCTCGCCTACGGAAAGGTAGAAGAAGTATACGAGTTCGCCGTAGTACTGTTCTTCGATCTTCTCGAGTGCGTTCTTTTTCTCTTCCTGTACTTCAATCTGCTTCTGAGCTGCTTCAAGAGTTGCTCTTGCGGTTGCGGTATCGGTGGTAGCGGTTGCAAGTTCAGCTGCTGCGGTGTCGTATGCTTCCTGTGCTGCCTGTTTAGCTGCGTCTGCCTCTGCGTATTCAGCCTGAGCTGCTTCTAAAGCGGAGATGGATTCTGCAAGCTTTTCTTCTGCTGTAGAAAGGTTTGATACTGCGTCGTCCTTAGCTGCGTATGCTACGTCCTTGTCGTCGGAAGTGTTAGCGATGCCTGCGTTGTCGCAAGCTGCTTCGGCTGCGGTGTCAAGTTCAGCTACTGCTTCTGCATAAGAATCAAGCGTGGGTGCTGTCTCTTCGGTATCGCCAAATGCGATGGGTGCAGTTTCTGCTTCCGCGCTTTCAAGCTGTGCAATGCCTTCTTCGTAGAGGGCTGTTGCTGTATTTAATTCCTCGGCGTAAGAGCCAAGTGTTGTTCCGAACATTAATGAAAGGCTTAATACTGTTGCGATTGCCTTGGTTGTGATGTTTGCTACTCTGTTAAGTCTTCTCATCTTTTTTCCTCCGTGGATGGGTTAACTCTTTACTTATCTTTGCTTATTAAGACTTCCGCTTAGCGGTTCTCGGTTCGCGTTGTTAAGATAATAAATCGTTAACATTTGTGAAATCCGTTTCATTTTCCCTGACACTATATATATCGGCGGGAGTGGGAGAAAGAATAGGGGGTGAGTGTATAATTATTGGTTAATTTTTCGAGATATTTCGTAATCGCGTTAAAAATGCGTAGAGTTCCTTATCTAAAAAAGAAAAAATAATCATTGTATAAATAGGAAAAGTATGATACAACAATAGGGATATATCCCGTAGTACAGGATAGCGACCGCTTTTTGCGGAATCATAGATTCCGTCAGGAAGATATGCCCGGACGGACAGGCGGGTCGAAAGCCGAATGAATGCGAGCAATCGCAATATTGATTGAGAAGGCGTAAGCCAGGCTCAAATTTTATAAGATGATAACTTTACAATCAAATCACTTGTGAAACGGTCAATAGACATCGGTAACCCCTGTAGCAATTCGGGAGCAATAAGATAACAGTACGACAATTTTGCAGGTGTAGGAGGATGCTTATAGGCATTCATACATCTGCTCTTTTTTTTTGTCAGACAACGAGCCAAGCGGCTGTTGTGCTTGTACAAACAGACATTTGGCGACTGTATAACAATTTCAGATTTCATCATTACGAAATCTGAAATTTAGGTAGGGTTGGAGTTATGGATTTAGAAAAACAGAAGTCGGCGCCGGTATATGAGGCGCTTGAAAGATTCAGAAAGCAGAGAGTGGTGCCCTTTGATGTGCCGGGGCATAAGAGAGGAAGGGGTAACCCGGAGCTTGTGACGCTTCTGGGTGAAAAGTGCGTAGGCCTGGATGTTAATTCCATGAAGCCCCTCGATAATCTGTGTCACCCCGTGTCGGTTATTCTGGATGCGGAGATGCTGGCGGCTGAGGCCTTTAAGGCGGCGCATGCGTATTTTATGGTAGGCGGTACCACATCTGCGGTGCAGAGTATGGTGCTTACTGCGTGCAAGGCGGGTGATAAGATTATACTTCCCCGAAACGTGCACAGAAGCGTTATCAATGCGCTGGTGTTGTGCGGTGCGGAGCCTGTGTATGTTAATCCCGAGGTGGAGGAGCATATAGGTATTGCTCTCGGTATGGAAATTTCTAAGGTCAAAGAAGCAATTGAGAAGCATCCCGAAGCCAAGGCTATTCTTGTAAACAATCCTACTTATTACGGAATATGTTCGGATCTTCGCTCTATCGTTAAGCTTGCTCACGAGCATAACATGATGGTGCTTGTGGACGAGGCGCACGGAACACATCTTTATTTTAATGAAAATCTTCCGGTGTGTGCCATGGAGGCAGGAGCCGATATGGCGGCGGTAAGTATGCACAAGTCGGGAGGAAGCTTAACCCAGAGTTCCCTTCTTTTGCTGGGTGAGAACGTTAATACACGTTATGTGGAACAGATTATTAACCTCACGCAGACTACAAGTGCGAGCTACCTTCTTTTGTCGAGTCTGGATATATCGAGGCGTAATCTGGCGCTTCGCGGGCGCGAGTCATTCGAGAAGGTTAAGAATATGGCGGAGTATGCAAGGTCCGAGATTAATTCAATCGGCGGCTACTACGCGTACGGTAAGGAGCTTGTGAACGGCAGCAGTATTTACGATTACGATGTGACGAAGCTTTCCGTATATACAAGGGATATCGGTCTTACGGGCATTGAGGTCTACGATTTGCTTCGTGATGAGTACGATATTCAGATAGAGTTCGGCGATATCGGCAACATCCTTGCGTACATTTCAATCGGTGACCGTATGCAGGATATCGAGAGACTTGTGGGTGCGCTTGAGGATATTAAGCGTTTGTACTCTAAGCCCACGTCCAAGCTTCACAATGCCGAGTATATCGCGCCTATCGTGGCAGCTACGCCCCAGAAAGCCTTCTATTCGGACAAAGAACTCGTGCCGATAAGGGAGACCGCCGGTCGCATCTGCGGTGAGTTTGTAATGTGTTATCCGCCGGGCATACCGATTCTTGCTCCGGGTGAGATGATTACCGAAGAGATTATAGATTATACCCTCTATGCCAAGGAAAAGGGCTGCTCCATGCAGGGCCCCGAGGACGGAAGCTTAGAGAAGTTAAATGTACTTAAGTAGTGTTTGGTTGATTTGGGAAGGAAATGGAAGCGATGGAGTTTTGGTTTTCCGAGATGCACACGGACAATGTGAAGATGTCGATTCGTGTGGACAGGCAGCTTTTCAGCGGTACGAGCGATTTTCAGAAGATAGATGTTTTTGATTCGGCGGAGTTCGGAAGATTTCTTACGTCGGACGGAAGCGTTATTTTCTCTGAGAAAGACGAATTTACTTATGATGAAATGATAGTTCATGTGCCCATGGCGGTGCACCCGCATGTGCGTAAGGTTCTTGTAATCGGCGGCGGTGATGGCGGTGTGGCAAGAGAACTTAGTTACTATGATGAAATAGAAGAAATTGATGTGGTGGAGCCCGACGAAATGTTCGTAAGCGTATGTCGCGAGTTTTTCCCGGATAATGCCTGCGGTCTCGATGACCCGCGCGTAAGGCTTCACAACCGTGACGGCCTTAGGTTCTTGCGCGGCAAGACCGATGAGTACGATTTGATTATCAACGATTCCACGGACCCCCTGGGCCATACGGCAGGTTTATTTACGAAGGAGTTCTACGGCTCGTGTTACAAAGCACTTAAAGATGACGGAATCATGGTATATCAGCACGGAAGTCCTTTTTTTGACGAAGACGAAGAGACCTGTCGCGCGATGCATAAGAAAGCGTTTAAGAGCTTTCCCGTAAGCCGTGTATATCAGGCACACATTCCTACTTGCCCGTCCGGCTACTGGTTGTTCGGATTTGCAAGTAAGAAATACCATCCTATTAAAGATCTGGATGCGAAGCGCTGGAACGAGCGTGGCATTAAGACGTGGTACTACACGACGAATCTGCATATGGGCGCGTTTATGCTTCCTAAGTATGTGGAAGACCTTTTGAGAGAAGAAGAGTCTAAGAAGTGATTTAAGTTATGGAGGATACAGAATTATGAAGTTAATGGTTATCGGATGTGGCGGTGTTGCTACCGTTGCAATTTACAAATGTTGTGAGAATCCTTTGTTTACGGAGATTTTGCTTGCAAGCAGAACCGTATCCAAGTGTGATGCATTGGCTGAGAAGTTAAGAGACAAGACTCATGCCAAGATTACGACCGCTACGGTCAATGCAGATTCCAAGGAATCGCTGGTAGCTCTTATGAAGGAGTTTAAGCCCCATACAGTGCTTAATGTAGCACTTCCTTATCAGGACTTAACCATCATGGACGCTTGCCTTGAAGCAGGTGCCAATTATGTGGATACAGCCAATTACGAGGCTGAGGATACAGACGATCCCGAGTGGCGCGCTATTTATGAGAAGCGTTGCAAGGAGAAAGGCTTCACCGCGTACTTTGATTACAGCTGGCAGTGGGCTTATGACGAGAAGTTTAAGAAGGCGGGACTTACCGCTCTTCTCGGTACCGGCTTCGATCCCGGCGTAACTCAGGTGTACTCGGCTTATGCGCTTAAGCATTATTTTGACGAAATTCATTATATAGATATTCTTGATTGCAACGGCGGTGACCACGGTTATCCTTTTGCGACCAACTTTAACCCCGAGATTAACCTTCGTGAGGTTTCCGCGAACGGTTCTTACTGGGAAGACGGCCACTGGGTAGAGACCAAGCCTATGGAAATTAAGAGAGTGTACGATTTTGACCAGGTGGGTCAGAAGGATATGTACCTTCTTCACCATGAGGAGATTGAGTCTCTTGCGAAGAATATCCCCGGAATTAAGAGAATTCGTTTCTTTATGACTTTCGGCCAGAGCTACTTAACTCATATGAAGTGTCTTGAAAATGTGGGTATGCTTGGCACAACCCCTGTTGACTTTGAAGGTCAAAAGATAGTTCCCATTAAGTTCTTAAAGGCATTATTGCCCGATCCTGCGTCTCTTGGTCCCAGAACCGTAGGTAAGACGAACATCGGATGCATCTTCACGGGTGTTAAGGACGGAGTTGAGAAGACTATCTATATTTATAACGTCTGCGACCATCAGGAAGCGTACAAAGAAACCGGCGCGCAGGCTATCAGCTACACCACAGGCGTTCCCGCTATGATCGGAACCGCTATGGTAGCAAGCGGAACATGGAATAAGGCCGGCGTATTTAATGTGGAAGAGTTCGATCCCGACCCTTATATGGAGGCGCTCAATAAGTACGGTTTGCCTTGGGTTGTGGATGAGAATCCTGTGAAAGTAGACTAAACGCTTGCCGGGCTCGCGTTATATTGGAGATTTGTAGTGGTTAATTTTCCTGTTTTTGAAAAGATTAATACACCTGCATATGTGGTTGACGAGGCGAAACTCATTAAGAACCTTGAGATTCTTAAATCGGTCAAAGAAGCTGCGGGCTGCAAGATTTTGCTTGCGCAGAAGGCCTTCTCGATGTTTTCTTTGTACCCTGTGATTGAGAAATACCTTGACGGTACTACTGCCAGCGGGCTTTCTGAGGCTAAGCTTGGTCGCGAAGAGTTTAAGGGTGAGGTGCATGTTTTTTCGCCGGCTTATAAGCCTTCGGAGATTGATGAGATTGTGGCGGTGTCGGACCACATTGTGTTTAACTCTGTAGCTGAGGTGATGCGCTATAAAGACAAGTGTGTCGGTAAGAGTATCGGGCTTCGCGTGAATCCTGAGTGCTCTACGCAGGAGACGGCTATTTACGACCCTTGTGCGGCAGGTTCCAGACTTGGTGCGACTTTGGCAAATTTTGATCCTGTGGTGCTTGAGTATGTCGATGGGCTTCATTTTCATACTTTGTGCGAGCAGGGTTCTGATGCGCTTGAGGTTACTTTGAAGGCCTTTGAGGAAAAGTTCGGACAGTATATAAAGGGCTTAAAATGGGTGAATTTCGGTGGCGGTCATCATATTACGAGAGATGATTACGACAGAGATTTGCTTGTTAAGCTGGTGCGCGAGTTTAAGGAACGTTACGGCGTGGAAGTGTACCTTGAGCCGGGCGAGGCTATTGCTTTGAATGCGGGATACCTTGTGACACGAGTGTTGGATATTGTTCATAACGGTATAGATGTGGCTATTCTCGATGCGTCGGCAGCTTGCCATATGCCCGATGTGCTTGAGATGCCTTACAGACCTCCGCTTTATGCTTCGGGTAAGAAGGGGGAGAAGGCTTATGATTACAGGCTTTCTTCGTGCACTTGCCTGGCGGGAGATGTGATTGGAGATTATTCTTTTGACAAGCCCTTGGAAGTTGGGGATACGCTGGTGTTTGAGGACATGGCGATTTACTCGATGGTTAAGAACAATACCTTTAACGGTATGGGATTGCCGGATATTTCGGTAATTGACTCGAATGGTCAGTATAAAGTTGTAAAGAGTTTTGGATATAATGATTTTAAGGAGAGGCTTTCATGAGGATAGATTCAGAGCCTAAGAAGGACGGCTTCAGGATGCCGGCTGAGTTCGAGCCTCATGATGCCACGATAATGATATTCCCGGAGCGCCCCGGTTCATGGCCGCACGGTGCCAAGCCGGCGCAGAAGGTTTTCGCTTCGATTATCAGAAAGATAGCAGAGTGCGAGACTGTGTATGTTGTGGTAAGCGACAATACGGAGTCTGTGGCGCGTAAGATGCTGGGCGACTTGGAGGCTGTTCGGTTTGTAAAGATTCCGACCGATGATGCATGGGCGCGAGATACGGCACCTACTTTTATTAAGAATGCCGACGGTGTCGTGCGTGGTGTAAACTGGCGCTTTAATGCCTGGGGCGGTGAAGTGGACGGTTTGTATGCGCACTGGGAGCGTGACGATGCTCTGGCAGCAGCATTTTGCGATGAGGTCGGTTGCGATTATTATGATGCCGGCGATTTCGTGCTGGAGGGCGGCTCCGTGCACTCTAACGGTGCGGGAACTTTGATGGTTACGGAGAGCTGTTTGCTTAGCAAAGGGCGCAATCCGTCGCTTACGAAGGCTCAGATTGAAGACCGCCTGAAAGCGTATCTCGGGGCTGAGCGCGTAATCTGGCTTCCCCGTGGAATTTATAATGATGAGACCAATGAGCACGTTGACAATGTGTGTGCATTTATAGATGTTGATGAAGTGGTGCTTGCATGGACCGATGATGAGAACGACCCGCAGTATGAGATGTCGCTTAGCTGCCTTAAGGTGCTTGAGGCAGCAGGCATGAAGGTTCACAAGCTTCCGATTCCTTCGGTGCCCGTGACGGTAACGCCTGAGGATTTGGAAGGATATGCCTTCGAGGAAGGTGAAGATGTGCGTGAAGTCGGCGAGAGGCTGGCTGCAAGTTATGTAAACTTCTATTTTTGCAACGATTATGTTCTTTTGCCGCAATTCGGCGGAGTTAACGCTGAGAGTGATAAGAGAGCAGTAGATATAATGACTGAGTTATGTAAACATAGAACAGTGGTGCCCGTGCCCGCAAGAGATATTATTGTGGGTGGGGGAAATATACATTGTGTGACGCAGCAGGTGCCTGCAAGGAACCATAGACCTGTTTTGTAGTTTTGTGATGGCGGGCATTAGTATTAAAATGGCCGCCACGCGGAGAGTTCCGCAATCCGTTTGGTACTTCACAAATGGATTGGTACCTTTTTTAATAAGGAGTTCGGTTATGAGGAAGGTTAAAGTCAGTGCAATTCAGATGAATTGTACCCGTGATGTGAGAGAGAATATAGAGCACGCAGACAAGCTCGTGAGAGAAGCGACGGCGAAGGGTGCGAATGTTATTCTTTTGCCGGAGCTGTTTGAGAGACAGTATTTCTGTCAGGAGAGAGTGTACGAATATTATGAGTTTGCGAAGGCTACAGAGGAGAATGATGCTGTCAATCATTTCAAGGCTGTAGCGGCTGAACTTGGTGCGGTGATTATCGTAAGTTTCTATGAGCGCGCGGGATATGTGCTTTATAACAGCTGCGCGGTTATCGATGCGGACGGTACGGTACTTGGAGTGTATCGTAAGACCCATATTCCGGACGATCATTTTTATCAGGAGAAGTTTTATTTTACACCCGGCAATACAGGATTTAAGGTGTGGAATACCCGCTTTGGCAAAATCGGCGTGGGCATCTGCTGGGACCAGTGGTTCCCGGAGACGGCAAGGAGTCTTGCGGTTAACGGAGCCGAGCTTATTTTCTATCCGACGGCTATCGGTTCGGAACCTATTCTGGAGAGCGACAGCGCAGGTCACTGGCGCCGTACCATGCAGGGTCACGCAGCAGCCAATCTGATGCCTGTAATCGCTGCCAACCGTTACGGTCTTGAGACTGTAGAGCCTTCAGAGGCCAATGGCGGACAGAAATCGTCGCTTATCTTTTACGGTTCATCTTTCATAGCAGACGGAACAGGTGATATAGTAGAGTCAGCGGGACGCGAAGGTGATATGGTATTGGTGCACGAGTTCGACCTTGATGAACTCCTTGAAGCGCGCTTATCATGGGGCATTTTCAGAGACCGTCGCCCGGACTGTTACGGAGACATTACCAAGTGAGACAGTTGTGTCTCATTTGATATTTAGGGCTTTTGGACGTTTTGTGTCCTTTAATGAGACGTGTTCTTTTTCCATAATGAGGGTGTAACGAAAACCACTCACAAAGGAGAAACATCATGAAAAAGAACATCGTATTAATTATCAGCGGAACAATTTTATTATTGGGAATTGTACTTTTTATCTTAGTAGAAGTCACTAACACAATTTCTTTACCCATTTGGTGCTATACAGGTTGCTTTGCAATCTCTTGCCTTCTATCCAGTTTTCATTGGAACCGAGTAAGAAAGAACAAAGAGGCATAGCATCCGGTCGGTATTTCATCTAAGGAGAACGGCATGGATCAATCCAAAATCGGTAACTATCTTAAAGAACTTCGTAAATCTAAAGGCTTAACGCAGGAGGAACTCTCCGAGAAACTCGGTGTGTCGCGCCGCAGCGTCTCCAGATGGGAGACCGGCTCGAACCTTCCCGACCTTGATATATTGATAGAACTTTCCGATTTCTATGACGTAGACCTTAGGGACATGCTCACCGGTAACGCGGAGGAGGAACCTATGGATAGAGAAATCAAAGAAACCGCACTGGCGGTTGCCGAGTACAGCAACGAAGAGAAACTTAAAGTTACGAAGCGCTTCCACTATTTGTACCTGGTAGCCTGCATCGTCTTTGCGATATACCTTGCAACTATTTTCATCGACTCACTTGCCGCTTATGAAGGCGTCTTCTGGTATGACTTCCTTCAGGGCATGACCCTCGGTATATCCTTCGGCATGCTTATCGTCGGCTTCATTTTCACAGGCGTGGGCGCTCACAAGCTGCGCGAAGCCAAGCTTAGGATGTTTAAGAAACTTGCCGGGAAGAAGTAAGTCGAGCACGTCGTAAGGATTATTAACATGGGTATCAGATAAAATTGCTTAATTCACTGATTTTATCTATTGATTTTGCCCCTGCGAAATAAGGCTCAATGGATAAAAAAGCCGCATTGACGAATTTTATCTCTTGCAAAGTGGTGTCATGATGCCTAAATTGGTAAGGAACAGAACAATTGTTGCTCTACGCAAGGGATAAATGGCCGGAATCAGAGAAATTATCCCTTGCTTTATGAAACGAGCCTGTGAAAACAAAGGATAAAAAACAGGCAATGACCATATTTATCTATTGGCCACTAAAAAAGGGTCTATAAAACAATAGATAAAAAACTAGAAAAGCACAAATTATGCCTTCAGCCGAAAAACCTTCGACTTGAAGGCTTTATTTTTGCAAAAGGACAATCAAATCGCCCTTGCGACTGCGCCACTTCCGCGTCACGGAATGCCCGGCGGTCAGAGTCAAGACCTTGGCATCGTCGAAAGGCCTGAAAATCATTCCTTCGCGCTCAGACTCGGACCCATAAACCATGCTTCCGTCGGAAAGCACCTTGTGAGGAGCAGAGAAATCATCTTCCTCGGGCGTATCAAACGACAGCAAAACAAACCCACCCGGTTTAACAATGCGAAGCATCTCAGTCAAAGCACACCCGGCATCGGCCTCCGTCAAATGATCAAATACAGCGTAAGCCGTCACGGCGTCAAAAGCCTCATCATCATAGCCGGTATCGGTTAGTGATGCCACCTGTACCGGCATATCACCGTACCCAAAACGGGCCAGCCCCGCGCGCGTAAGTTCCACAGCCTTAGGCGACACATCAAACGCCGCCACATCGAACCCATTTGAGGCAAAAGCAAGCGTATGCGCACCGAACCCACACGCAGCATCGCATATAGTCCTAACACTCTGCGCTTTAAAATACTCTATCTCTTCGCTGCCGGCGTGATTCCAGCCTTCAAGCCACTTTTCAAGCGCTTCGGCATCTTCCTCGTTCCAGCAACGCTCCCAATATTCGGAATAATCTATATCAGCTTTCATATTTCATGCCCCCAAGACAATATCTTCAACAAGAAATATACCATTATATTGCGACAGAAGAAAGCAGTTCGCCACAACAAAAGGGCCATCCCAACAGGGATGGCCCAAACTTTTGGTGGAAGGATCGAAGCGATTACATAATCACTTCTACCTTATAATTCTTCTTGCCTTCTACGAAAGGAATTACGGTTCCTTCAACTTCCTGACCGTCTACGATAAGCTTCTTAACGCCCTTCTGAGAACCGTTTGTCTTAACGGAAATCTCGTAGGAAGCGCCGCGGAACTTACGGGTAACCTTGAAGTCGCCGAAGTCGGAAGGTACGCAAGGGTCTACGGAAAGTCCCTTGTGAGTAGGATATACGCCGAGAATGTACTGGGAGATGTTTACAAATGTCCAAGCGGCGGTACCTGTAAGCCAGGAGTTCTTGCCTTCGCCGGGGATGTAAGCATCGTTACCTGCTACCATCTGGCAGTATACGTAAGGCTCGGTCTTGTGAATCTCGGAAATCTCTTCGGTGTAAGCGGGACAGGTCTTCTTGTAAATCTCGAATGCTCTGTCGCCACGGCCGATAACTGTCTCTGCGATGGATACCCAAGGGTTGTTGTGGCAGAAGATTCCGGCGTTTTCCTTGTATCCCGGAGGATATGAGGAAATTTCACCAAGCTCTAAGTGGTAAACTGTGTAAGCGGGCTGTAAAATCATTACGCCGTACTTACAATCAAGGTATTTCTTAACTGAATCGAGTGCCTTCTCGGCAAGTCCTTCTTTGACACCGATGCCGGCCAAAGAACAGAAACCGTTACTCTCGATAAAAATCTTACCTTCTTCACATTCCTTGGAACCAATCTTGTTAGAATAAGCATCATAAGCTCTTACGAACCAGTCGCCGTCCCAACCTGCTTCAAGGACTGTATCGTACATAATCTTAACTTCCTTGCGGGCACGCTCTGCCTCGGCGGTATCGCCAAGAAGCTCTGCAAGCTGAGCGTACTCTTCACCGTACTTAACAAACATACCTGCGATGAATACGGACTCTGCAACAGGACCTTCCGAAGGACCGAAGCACTGGAATGACTCACCGGGATGCTCGGAGAAGCAGTTTAAGTTAAGACAATCGTTCCAGTCTGCACGGCCGATAAGAGGAAGCTTGTGAGGTCCCTTGTTATTAACCGTGAAGTCAAAAGAACGCTTTAAGTGCTCCATCAAAGTGGTAGCAACTGACATATCGTTGTCGTAAGGTACGATTTCTTTTAAAATAGATACATCACCTGTCTCGCGAACATATGCGGAAGTACCTGCGATGAGCCACAACGGATCGTCGTTGAAGCCCGAACCGATGTCGGAGTTACCGCGCTTGGTAAGAGGCTGGTACTGGTGATATGCGGAACCGTTCTCAAACTGAGTGGAAGCGATATCGATGATACGCTCACGCGCACGCTCGGGAATGAGGTGTACGAAACCGAGAAGGTCCTGGTTGGAATCTCTGAAGCCCATACCGCGGCCGATACCGGACTCGTAGTAAGAAGCGGAACGTGACATGTTGAAGGTAACCATACACTGGTACTGGTTCCAGATGTTAACCATACGGTTAACCTTGTCGTTGGAGCTTTCGAGTGTATAAATAGACAACAAATTGTCCCAATATGTCTTTAATTTAGCAAAAGCCTTGTCAACATCGGCATCTGTCTGATATTTTGTAATAAGAGCCTTGGCGGGCTTCTTATTAACTACATTCTTGGATTCCCACTTATCATTGTCGGGATTCTCACAATATCCGAGCAAGAATACATAGGACTTGGTCTCACCGGGTTCAAGCTTCACGGAGATTTCGTGAACCGCAACGGGTGACCAGCCGTGAGCGATAGAGCCTGTGCAGGCGCCCTTGTCGAATACTACTTCGGGATCGTGGTTGTCACGATATGCGCCGAGAAAGTTTTCTCTCTGGGTATCGAAACCGTCAATCTTGGTGTTAACGGTGAAGATTGCGTAGTGATTACGACGCTCTCTGTACTCGGTCTTATGATAAATGGTGGAATCGATAACTTCTACCTCACCGGTAGAGAAGTTACGCTGGAAGTTCTGCATATCGTCGGCAGCATTCCAGAGACACCACTCAACATAGGAGAAGAGTTTAAGTTCCTTAACGGAATCTGTGTTGTTGGTAAGCTTAAGCTGATTGATTTCGCATGTATCATCGGTAGGGACAAAAGCAAGAACGGAAGCGCTCACACCATTCTTGGAGGAGTTCCACTTGCTGTATCCGATACCGTGACGGCACTCGTAAGAATCAAGGTCGGTCTTGGTAGGCATCCAGCCGGGATTCCATACGGTGTTACCGTCCTTAATATAGTAGTACTTACCGTTGGAGTCTCCGGGTACATTGTTGTAACGGAAACGGGTAAGTCTTAATAACTTTGCATCCTTATAGAAACTGTAACCTCCCGCAGTATTCGAAATAAGGGAAAAGAAATCGTTCGTGCCAAGGTAGTTAATCCAAGGCAGAGGTGTCTTGGGGGTAGTGATGACGTATTCTTTGGCGGCGTCATCGAAGTAACCAAACTTCATATCTGTCTCCTTTTGCTTGATTTACGTTAAAGTAAACGATTAAGTAAAAACGGGTAAAAGATTAACGGAAACTAAGCCGTTTTCTATATATTATAAAAAAATGCACATAAAATCAATAGAAAATTCCATGTTGAATTTTTAAAAAAATAATATTATACTAAAATTGCGAAAACGATTAAGGAAGACTTTAGACGCGTTTTTTGAGGGTGTGCGGCTTTCTTTTCCTTAGTCAGACGGAGGAATTATGGTATCCATGAAGGATATTGCGACGAAATGCAATGTTTCTGTCGCAACTGTGAGCAAGGCACTCAACGATCGCAACGATGTTGGTGAAGAGACACGCGAATACATCAAAAAGACGGCCAAGGAAATGGGCTACTCCCCGAATTCCCTTGCAAGAGCCTTAAGAACCAACCGTTCTTACAACATAGGCGTTCTTTTTGTAGATGAAGGTCGAAGCGGACTTACCCATGATTACTTTGCCAATGTGCTTGACAGCTTCAAGGCAGTGGTAGAGGATCACGGTTACGATCTTACCTTCATTAACTGCTCCAAGAAACGGGAGCCCAGGCTTTCATATCTTGAGCACAGCCGTTACAGAGGCTATGACGGCGTAGTTATTGCCTGTATCGATTTCTCGGACCCCGAAGTTATCGAGCTTGCCAATTCGGATATTCCTCTTGTCACAATCGACTATATGTTTAACAATCATTCCGGCGTTGTTTCCAATAACTATGCGGGCATGATGGAGTTAGTAAGATATATCGTCTCCAAGGGCCATCGTAAGATTGCTTACGTATGCGGTGAAGATACAGCGGTTACAAGAAACCGTCTGGCTGCTTTTTACAAAGTCCTTGAGGAGAATAACATAGAGATTCCAGACGACTACGTAATGCACGGCGCATACCGTAGCATCAACCGTACCGAGAAGTTTACGGACGCGCTTCTCGATCGTCCTGACAGACCGACTTGTATCCTTTACAGTGACGACTACTCGGCAATGGGCGGCATCAACTCTGTGCGCCGTCACGGTTTAAGCGTTCCCGAGGACATCTCAATCGCCGGCTACGACGGCATCACCTTAGCTGCCAAGCTCCAGCCCTCGCTTACCACCATCAAGCAGGACACTCAGGCAATCGGTGAACACGCCGCCATCAAGCTTCTTAATCTTATAGAGCACCCGAGAACCGAGGCACTTGAGCAGATAGTAGTAGACGGTACCCTGGTACCGGGCAAGTCTGTGGCAGAGATTAACAAGTAAAGCGGAATGCTCCGCATGGATTTAGAGTAAATCCATATTTACCAATGAAATTTTTCTTTTTCATACTCTTTTCTCATTTATGAAAATGGGCAAGTCTCTAGGGACTTGCTCTTTTTCTTTAAGCGGTACCAATCAATTTGTGAGGTATCAAATTGATTGCGGAATGCTCCGCATGAAAGATCATTTTAAAGCTAATGATCTTTCATCATGAATGTAAAGGACACATTCATGATTCCTAATGCCTGTTTGCTTTAGTTTATGAAGAGGAAACAGTTTTTCCGTGAAATACCGAAAAAACTGCGGAACGCTCCGCGTGGAAGGCCATTTTAAAGCCAATGCCCTTCCATCATGGATTTAAAGTACAAATCCATGATTCCTTATAGTACCTAGGTACTAATTATGCAACCTGCACAATAAATCAATTGGTACTTTGGTACTATTTCATGTTGCAAAACTGGTACCAAGGTACTAGTATAGAATCATCGATAAAGCCAAGTTCTCCACTTGGACTTAATCAATACCCTATTTAACAGGTATTATACTCCCCTCAGGAAAAAGCATCGCAGGGCGCGGTGCTTTTTCTACTTTAAGGAAAGCATGGGCATACTGTCCATGCTTTCTTAGTTCCTTGATATATTAGGAATCATAAACCTGTATTGTAGGTTTATGATGGAAGGGCATTAGCTTTAAAATGGCCTTCCATGCGGAGCATTCCGCCATTCTTTTGGTATCTCACGAAAGAATGGATTCCTTGACATAATATTTCTGCTAATCTATTATTTCCTTATGAGAAAATTTGAGCTGATTGCTCCCTGCCACTTTGGGCTGGAGAGCGTATTAAAAAGAGAAATAACGGATCTCGGATACGATGTATCGGAGGTTTTGGACGGAAGAGTTACGTTTATCGGCGACGATGAGGCTATTGCCAGAGCCAATATCGGGCTTAGGACCGCGGAGCGTGTTCTTATTAAGGTAGGTTCTTTTAACGCGACCACTTATGAGGAGCTCTTCGAGGGTACCAAGGCACTGGACTGGGAGTCCTATATCCCGGTGGACGGACGATTCAATGTTGTTAAGGCTGCTTCTATCAAAAGTAAGCTTTTCTCACCTTCAGACATTCAGTCAATTATGAAGAAGGCGATGGTGGAGAGGCTTAAGGCGGTTTACAACATTAACTGGTTTGAGGAAAGCGGTGACGATTATCCCGTAAGAGTTACGCTTATGAAGGATGAGGTGACCGTGGGACTTGATACTACCGGTGTGAGTCTTCACAAGAGAGGATACAGAAAGCTTGTGTCCAAGGCTCCCATTGCGGAGAATCTTGCGGCGGCGCTTTTGGACCTTACGCCTTGGAATAAGGACAGAATCCTCGTGGATCCTTTCTGCGGTTCCGGTACTTTTCCTATTGAAGCGGCGATGAAGGCTGCCAATATGGCACCCGGCATGAACAGAGAGTTCACGGCGATGGACTGGCAGGGAATCGTGGCACCTCAGATTTGGAAGGATGCTTTTGACGAGGCGCGTGACCTTGTAGATTTAAATATAGAAACGGATATTCAGGGCTATGACCTTGACAGAGAAATGGTGGAGGCTGCCAGAGCCAATGCCAAGCTTGCGGGAGTCGAGAAGCTTATTCACTTCCAACAGCGCGATGTCAAGGACTTAAGTCATGCCAAAAAATACGGGTTCATCATTACCAATCCCCCTTACGGTGAGCGACTTGAAGAGAAGGCTGCACTTCCCAGACTTTATGCAACGCTTGGCGACCGTTTTAAGAATCTTGAGGACTGGTCGATGTACATTATTACCGCATACGACGGCGTTGAGGCGGCTATCAACAGAAAGGCCGATAAGAACCGTAAGATTTACAACGGAATGATGAAGACCTATTTCTATTCCTTCATGGGCAAGAAGCCCGGAAAGAAGTAAAGTTTGAACGAAAAGTGGAGAGACAGAGGCAACTTAATAAAGGCTTCTTTGATACTTACCATCATCGCAAGCGTACTTTCTTTTTCCGTGATGATTGCTTATGCGTCGCAGAAGACTATTATTGTCAGCGAAGAGTCGGAGGAAAAAGAAACCTACTTGTACGGCTACGATAACCTCGAATGGGCGATAGATACCAAGAATCTCTCGGAAGAGAAGGCTGCGGCTTTGAAGGTCTTTGTGCCTTCGGATACGCCTATGTCGGACATTTCCATGAGTGTGAGATATGACCGTAAGACTGTCAGTGTCCGGATAAAAGATACGCGAGAGTCATACTTCCTCTCGGACCCGCCCAGAGGCAATTACAAGCATGTTGATGTGGCGAGGGGAATCTTTGACGGCAAGGATACTATGATAGTTTTTGAGCTTGATGAGGCATGCACCTGTGAAATGGAGCGAAAAGGACGCGCGCTGGAACTGACAATTACGCCTGTTTCGGAGATAAAGCGCCCCATTGTTATGATAGACCCCGGTCACGGCGGAGCGCAGAGCGGTACCAGGGTAGGCGATATTGTGGAAAAGAACATAACGCTTTCTTTGGCCGAGAAGGTGCGTGCGCTGGCTGAGGACAAGGGCTTTACGGTGCTTCTTACAAGAGAAGACGACGAGGCACTTACGACAGAAGAACGTATTAAGGCTATAAAGGCAGTGTCGCCGGATTATTTCGTGGGCATACATTTGTCGACGGATGTTGATGATGTGAAGAAGTTCGGAATGTCTGCATCGTATAACTCACTTTATTATCACAACGGGCTTGAAAATGCGGAGTTTGCGGACATGATTCTTAAGTCGGCGGCGGTTTCGGCGAGCAACAAGGCTCTCGGAATCAACGAGGCGGGAGACGAGGAAGCGGTGCTTAAGGTGCTTGATATGCCCGCAATGTATCTGTATGCGGGATTTCTTTCCAATACTGATGAGGCAAGGCTTTTGAACAATTCGGAATACTTAAATAAGATAGCGCAGGGCATCGTCGATGCTCTTGAAACTGCGGTCGGAAGCTACACAAAATGAGAAGACCGCGAAGGAGATACACTAAGAAAATGAACGTAATATTTGCAACAGGCAACAAGGACAAAATGTCCGAGATTCGCGAGATTCTCGACGGCATGCACGTAATTGACACAGTGCAGTCGATGAAAGAAGCGGGAGTTGACATTGATATAGAAGAAAACGGAACGACATTTGAAGAGAATGCGATGATCAAAGCCCGCGCGGTATACGATGCGGCAGTGGCTAAGGGCATGAAGGATGTGCTGGTGCTTGCGGATGACTCGGGACTTTGCGTGGAAGCTTTAAACGGTGAGCCCGGCATTTATTCCGCAAGATATATGGGCAAGGATACTTCCTATAGGATAAAGAACGCTAACCTTATCGAGCGTGTAAATAAAGAAGGAAACGGTAACCGCAACGCTCAGTTCGTATGCTGCATCGCCGCAGTGTTCCCTGACGGAACCGGCAAGGTAGTACGAGGCATAGTAGACGGTGAGATAGCGGACAAAGAATACGGCGAGAACGGCTTTGGTTTCGACCCTATTTTCTACGTACCGAGACTTGGATGCACCACAGCTCAGCTTAAGCCCGAAGAGAAGCATGCCATCAGTCACAGAGGCAACGCTCTCAGAATGATGAGGAAAGTGATAGCAGAGTATGAAAGCCCTGATTGTAAGTGATACTCACGGATATGACAAAAACTTCTATGAAGTAATAGAAAAGGTCGGCCCCGTAGATATGGTGATTCATGCGGGAGACTTATCGGGAAGCGAGAGGGATTTCAGACGTGAGCTTAACTGCGCACTCATGATGGTCACGGGTAACAACGACTGGGGTTCGATGCTTAAGCAGGAAGAACTGTTTGAATTCGACGGTCATACCATACTCCTTACACATGGTCACAGGGACGGAGTTTATTACGGAACAGACAGACTCATCTATAAAGCTTCGGAGAAGGGAGCCGACATTGTGATTTATGGTCATACACATGTGCCGGCGATTGAGTATGACGAGGAGTTAGGCATCTGGGCGGTGAACCCGGGAAGCCTGTCTTTACCGCGTCAGAACGGGCATCAGGCAAGCTATTTAATCATGGAAACAGACGCTTCATCGGAAGTTCATTTTACCGTAAATTATTTGTAAAAGTTTTTGTTGACATATGAAAAACCCTATTATATAATCTTTCTTGCGTCACAAGGGCGCGGTCCTATTACGGGGTGTGGCTCAGCTTGGCTAGAGCGCCTGGTTTGGGACCAGGAGGTCGCAGGTTCGAATCCTGTCACCCCGAGCCTAGACACGCGGGTGTAGTTCAATGGTAGAACACCAGCCTTCCAAGCTGGATACGTGGGTTCGATTCCCATCACCCGCTCTTAGGAATCATAAACCTGTCCTTTAGGTTTATGATGAAACATCTTTAGCTTTAAAAAGATGTTTCATGCGGTGCATTCCGCAGCCGTTTGGGTATTTCACGAAACGGCTGAAGCTTATTTTTTTTGTAGATTAACTGAATAATTTCAGAATCGTAATCTGTGTCCGTAGCTCAGCTGGATAGAGCAACGGCCTTCTAAGCCGTGGGTCGGGGGTTCGAATCCCTTCGGGCACATTTTATGGTGGATATAGCGTAGTTGGTTAACGCGCCAGATTGTGGTTCTGGAGATCGAGGGTTCGAGTCCCTCTATCCACCCTTTAGGAATCATTAATGCGTTTTTTGCATTAATGACGAACTGTTTTAGCATTAAAAAACAGTTCGTGCGGAGCATTCCGCTGTCGCTTTGGTATTCCACAAAGCGATAGTAAGTACCGGATTTCTAAGCGTAGATTTCCAATGGGTATGACTTTGGAGTAATAAGCTTTGGGCTATCGCCAAGCGGTAAGGCACAGGACTTTGACTCCTGCATTCGGCAGTTCGAATCTGCCTAGCCCAGTTGGTAATTTAATAAGATGGGCTACTAGCTCAGGTGGTAGAGCACTTGACTTTTAATCAAGTTGTCCCGGGTTCGAGTCCCGGGTGGCTCACGGAAAGCAGAGATAAGTTTTATCTCTGTTTTTTTTAATGCAATTAGAGTATAATTATGTACTGGGTTATAGCGGTAATAATACACATTGCATACGGGGGCATAGCATTGATTAAGGACATTGCGATATCAATAATTTCATTGGTCGCTTTATTTTGCATATACGGTTTCTTTTACGAGAAGAAGCGAATGACGGACCTTCTTAAGAATAAGGAGAAGGAAGCAACCGACGCCCTCACGGAGCGGGATTTCGCACTCAACGAAGCGAGAGCCAAGAGCGAGTTTCTGGCCAACATGAGCCACGAAATCAGAACGCCCATGAACGCCATAAGCTGCGCGACTGAGCTCCTTTTAAAGGGTAATCCCGCGGACGAGCAGAAGAGCTACTTAAGCATCATCAAGAGCTCCTCCGACAATCTTCTCGACATAGTTAACGACATTCTTGATTTCTCCAAAATGGACGCGGGCAAGATGCGCCTTGTGGAGACTGCCTATAAGATTAAAAACGTTCTTACTGACGTTGAAAACATGATTTCTGTAAGGCTTGCCGCTAGCAACGTAGCCTTCACCGTGGACATAGATCCTTCTTTTCCAAAGGTGATAGTGGGCGACGAGGTGCGCGTTAAGCAGATTCTTATTAACCTCCTCAACAATTCGGTTAAGTATACTTCCAGCGGACTGATTGCTTTGTCCGTGACTTTCGAACGCCTTTCCAAGGATAATATCGACATAACCTTTACCGTCAGGGACACCGGCTGCGGTATTCCCCCTTCGGAAAAAGAAAGACTCTTCAAGCGCTTCGAGCAGGCCGACGTGGTTAACCACCGTTACACCGAGGGTTCCGGCCTCGGACTGGCGATATGCAATCAGCTTGCCACCATGATGGGCGGACGCGTGACCTTCGAAAGCGAGCTCGGGAAGGGCTCCACATTCAAGGCTACGGTAAGACAGCGCATGGGAGAAGGCTCCGATGAGCCGATTGCTGACGTTAAGGGCGGCAACGCGCTTGAAGTATGCGTATGGGAAGATAACGTTTACTACAGAGAGAACCTGTTACAGGCGCTTTCGAAGTTATGCATAAAGGCTCACGGAATATTCAACAGAAACGAGCTTAAGACCCTTCTTGCGGATTCAAAGATTGATTATGTATTCTCTTCGGAGACTCATATATGGGAGGTTTCTTCGGCGGTGAAGAAATACTCGCACACGACGATTCCCGTGCGCATAGCCGAACTCGGCGACACTCCCGAGGCGACGGAAGGCGTTGTAATCACGAGACCGGTGGATATTTTCGAAATCCTTGAGGTGCTTAACAGTGAGAAATTCAGGGACAAAGTCAGCGGCGATTACGCAGGCAGGCTTATTACTCCCGATGCCAAGATTTTAGTCGTAGACGACAACAGGGTTAACCTTAAGGTTGCCAAGGCTTTGTTTGAGACCTTCAATGCCAAGGTTGAGGCTGTAGATTCGGGCTTTGAAGCGGTCGAACTGATTAAGAAGGGCGAGCACTTCGACCTTATATTTATGGATCACATGATGCCAGGTATGGACGGAATCGAGACTTCAAGGCAGATTCGCGAGATTGAAGGCGAAAATCCGACGCCCATTATTGCCCTTACCGCCAATGCCGGCGAGGAAGTTGAGAAGCTCTTTATAGAAGCGGGTCTTAACGACTTCATTCCCAAGCCCATCGTTATGAAGCACTTAAACTTCGTTATGCAGAAATGGCTTCCGAAGAACAAGCAGATATTTACGGAACTTAATCCCGAAGAAGCGGCCAAAGCAAGAGAAGAAGAGCCTTCTTTTGTACCGGAGGAAGGGCTTCAGAAGGTATGGAACGACCGGAAGATTTATTGTGAACTTTTAAACATGTATCTTGATAAGAGCGGCTGCTTAATCAGCGAGATTTCCGCCTGCGAATCCGTCAATGACAAAATCAGACTTACCAAGGAACTTCGCACCATCACGGAATCCGCCGGAGCGCTCAAGCTCAAGGAAATGCTTTCCGAACTTATTAATATAGGAAATATCGGTGAAGGCACCCTCTTTAATGCCCGCCTTGAGCGCATTGTTAACGAGCATAGAATTGTCTCTTCCGAAATCCGTGACTATCTGGCCAAAGAACAAAAAGACGAGGTATTGACTTAGTCACAAATATCACGTTATAATGTCCAAGTGCGATTTTCTCGCACTTTACGCGGGTGTGGCGGAATTGGCAGACGCGCCAGATTTAGGTTCTGGTGGGTGACCGTGCAGGTTCAAGTCCTGTCACCCGCACGAAAGCTACGAAGCGTGCACAAAAGTGTATAAAAAAACTCGCTCCATGCTTGCATGGGAGCGGGTTTTTTTATGCGCTTTTGTATACGGTGACAACCGTGGGACAAATGTCACCGCAGGGGGCATTTGTATGCACGATTTAAGTAAAATACTTTGTAAAAACATGGAAAGTTTACTTGACATTTTACCAACCTGCACTATAATAGGCATGTAAAGTTAACTTTCCATGTGCAGGGGGATGCCATGAAAAACAGAATTGAGGAATTGCGAAAAGAGAGAGGAATCAAGCAGGAAGAGCTTGCAATGGCGCTTGAAGTGTCCAGGCAGACGATTGGTTCACTTGAAAACGGCAGATACAATCCTTCTATACAACTTGCTTTTAAAATTTCCAAATTTTTTGGGCTTAAGATAGAAGATGTATTTATCTATGAGGAGGAATAGGTATGGATAAGGGCGGAAGAACTGCTTACACTTTACTAATATTAGGCCTGGTATTGGTAATAATCAGCGTTATATGTTTTTACTTCTTTGGCAGCGAGCGTTTTGCTTATACCGTAGTAAGTTATTCTATTTTCGGAGGCGGTTTCGGCTTGCTGGGAGACGGTATCGGAAGACTCAATGCTGCAAGGCTTGAGAAGAAAGACCCGGAACGCATGAGACTTATCAATATTGAGAAAAATGATGAGAGAAACGTCGCCATTGACGAAAAGGCCAGAGCCAAAGCCTATACGCTTTCGATTTATCTTTTTTCGGCGGCACTTGTGATACTTGCGATTATGAGGGTTGAGTTAAGGGCTATCCTTATCGTTTTGTGCGCCGAATTGATAGTTATGGTATACAGCCTGTATATCAGATTAAAACTTTATAAGGAGATGTAATAACAATGAGATTGGTAATTGAGGGACTGACCAAGAACTTTGACAAGAAAGAAGTACTTAGGGGTATCAACTTTTCTTTTGAAGAAGGCAAGATTTACGGCCTTCTTGGCAGAAACGGCGCAGGTAAGACTACGTTTTTTAACTGTGTCAACAAAGACATGCCCGTAACCGGCGGAACGATTTCTTTTGAAGAGAATGGTAAAAAGAAAGAACTCGAACCCGACGACATCGGCTACGTATTGTCTGTTCCTACCGTTCCCGAGTTTCTTACGGGAAGAGAATTCCTTAAATTTTTCCTTGAAATAAACAAAGAGCGAATCGAGAATCCCAAGACCATCGATGAGTACTTTGACAGCGTAAGCATACTTGAAGAAGACAGAGACAAGCTTATGAAAGACTATTCGCACGGTATGAAGAACAAACTTCAGATGCTTGTTAACATTATTGCGAATCCCAAGCTCCTTCTTCTTGACGAGCCTCTTACCACACTTGACGTTGTGGTAGCGGAGGAAATGAAGCAGATTTTAAGAGACATTAAGCAAGACAGAATCACCATCTTTTCAACCCACCTTATGGACCTTGCGGTGGATCTTTGCGACGTGATTGTGCTCTTAAACCACGGCGAACTTGAAGTGGTGGATAAGGCCAACCTTGACGATAAGGGCTTCAAAGAAAGAATCATTGCCGCTCTTAAGGAGGAACAGGATGCTTAAAACTCTTAAGAATATGTTCGGCTTAAGGAAGGCATACAAGAGCAACTCGATACTTTACGTATTGAGACAGCTCCCTCTTATAAAGAAGATTCTTCCGCCTGCTTTGTCCGTAAGCAAGCCGTTAAATATCATAGTGACTACACTTTACGTCATCGGCGAGATTCTCAACCTCTTCATGTGGAAGGCTTTGTACTACTTCGGAGTGTTCGGATATTTAAGATCCATGAGTGACACCCTCCCTTCCGACGTGCTGTTTTGCCAGACTTTGCTAATTTGCACGATAATCGGACTCTTAATGAACGTAGACTTCTTAAGCTACAAAAAGGATAAGTTCTACGCTATTAACATTTTTAAGCTTAACGCCAAGCAGTATACGCTTATCGACTTAATGTTTTCTTTGTCAAAGATAATCGTCGGTTCGTTACCTATAGTAATCTACCTCGGACTTTCCTGGGGCATTCCGCTTTGGTTCTGTATCGCGATTCCTTTCTGCGTAGCCTTCGGCAAGTTTATCTATGCGGCTTACGTACTTGTTACATATGATAAGACGGGTGTAGTCAATTACGCGGGAAAGAGCCTGATTTCATGGCTTGTAGCCCTTCTTCTGGGCCTTGCCGGCTTCGTTATGCCTCTCCTTGAGAAGGGTCTGCCCAAAGAACCCTGCATGGCGGGCGTGCTTCTTTTGCTACCCGTGGGACTTGTGTGCGCCATCAAAGTGTTCACTTACAAGAACTACCTTAAGATAAACAAGTCCATGCTCAGCCAGGTTGATCTTGCCATGAAGGAGGCCAAGAAAAGAGGCAATAAGACAATCGAGGCTTCGATTGACGACGCGTCCGTAACCAGCAGCAAATCGGGCTTTGAGTACTTTAACGAGCTCTTCATGAAGCGTCACAAAAAGATTCTATGGAAGCCTGCTCTCAATATGACCATCGTTATTGCAGCGTTTGCGGTAATAGTGAACGTCGGCATATTGTTTGTTCCGGACGGAAGACAGCTTATTGCGAAGATTTTTGACGGCATGATTCCGTACTTTTCCTTTATAGCATATACAATAAGCCGAGGCGAACCCTTTACCAAGGCGCTTTTCATGAACTGCGACGACAGCATGCTTACGTTTTCTTTCTATAAGAAGAGAAACAACGTGCTTAAGCTGTTCTGCATAAGACTGAGAGAAATCGTGAAGGTCAATATCGTTCCGGGACTGGCGCTCGGCATCGCGCTTGGGTCGTTCGTATTTATCCCCGGCGACATGGAGTCGGTTAAGAAAGGGCTGCTTATTATTCTTACCATGACGGCAGAGAGCATTCTTTTCTCGGTACATTTCCTGATGCTTTATTACCTGCTTCAGCCTTACAACGTTAACACAGAGGTCAAGGGCGTTTACTACACCATAATCAAACTCGGTACATACATCCTGATTTATTTGCTGATGTTTCAGCGTATTCCGATTGCGACGTTCGGTGTTGCGTGCTTGGTGTTCTGCGTAGTGTACAGCGCTATCGCCTGCCTGCTTGTGGCCATGCTGGCGCCTAGGACGTTTAAATTGAAGAATTAGCAAGATTTAACGGCAAAAGAAACATTTTCTTTTGCCGTTTCTATTGTCCGTCACGGGAAAATGTGCTATCTTATCGTTTATAAGTTTTAAATAAAAAAAGGAGAAATCATGAAAAACGGAGAAAGAGTTTACAATCCCAAAGAGATTGAGCCCAAGTGGCAGAAATTCTGGGAAGAGAACAAGACTTTCAAGACCGATGTTTGGGACTTTTCCAAGCCCAAGTTTTACGCTCTTGACATGTTCCCTTATCCCTCCGGCGTAGGCCTTCATGCGGGACATCCCGAAGGCTACACGGCCACAGACATTGTATCCAGAATGAAGAGGATGCAGGGATACAATGTACTACATCCCATGGGGTATGATTCTTTCGGACTACCGGCCGAGCAGTATGCGGTTTCCACCGGTAATCATCCAAACGGATTTACTCAAGAAAATATAAAGACATTTTCAAAACAGTTAAAAGAACTTGGTTTTGACTATGACTGGGACAGAGTGGTTGCAACCTCCGATCCCGAGTTTTACAAGTGGACCCAGTGGATATTCAAACAGTTATACCTTGACGGCTATGCCAAATACATCGACATGCCCGTTAACTGGTGCGAAGAACTGGGCACCGTTCTTAGTAACGACGAAGTAATCGACGGCAAATCCGAGCGCGGAGGCTACCCCGTAGTTCGTAAGAACATGAAGCAGTGGGTTATCAACCAGCCTGCTTTTGCCGAGAAATTGTTAGAAGGCCTTAACGAAATCGACTGGCCCGAATCCACCAAGGAAATTCAGCGTAACTGGATTGGTAAATCCACCGGTGTCGAAGTTGAGTTTCAGATTGTGGGCGGCGGCAAGTTCTCTATTTTTACCACCTGTATCGAGACCATTTACGGTATTACCTTTATGGTACTTGCTCCCGACGGAGAGACCGTTAAGACACTTCTTGACAGAGTTGAGAACCGTGAAGAGGTTGAGGCTTACATCGCCGAAACCGTTAAGAAGAACGATATGGACCGTACCGAGCTTAACAAAGGCAAGACCGGCTGCGAGTTAAAGGGCGTTCACTGTATCAACCCCGTTAACGGCCGTGAAGTCCGCATGTTCATCGGCGACTTCGTACTGGCCAATTACGGTACCGGCGCCGTTATGGCGGTTCCTTCCCACGACCAGCGTGACTTTGAATACGCAGTCGCTCACAACATCGATATGATTCAGGTTATCGAAGGCCGCGACGTTTCAGAGTGTGCTTTTGAGAAGCAGGACTACCTCGGCAAGGGCTGCAAGCTCATCAATTCAGAAGAGTTTACAGGTTTAACCGTAGAAGAGGCCAAAGAAGCCATTACTGTCAAGCTTGAGAAGATGGGCGTTGCCAAGAGAACGGTTAACTACCACTTCAGAGAGTGGATTTTCGCCCGTCAGCGTTACTGGGGCGAGCCCGTTCCGATTGTTCACGGTGATGACGGCAAGATTTATGCACTTGACGACTCAGAGTTACCTCTTGTTTTGCCCGAACTTGAAGACTACAAGGGCAAGAACGGTCAGGCGCCTCTTGAGAACGCAACAGAATGGAAACAGTATAACAAGAACGGCATAAAGGGTAAGAGAGAGACCTCTACCATGCCCGGTTCCGCAGGTTCTTCATGGTACTATTTCAGATATATCGATCCTCACAACGATAAGGTATTTGCAGATCCCGAGCTTTTGAAGCACTGGATGCCCGTCGACCTTTACATCGGCGGACCCGAGCATGCGGTAGGTCACCTTATGTACTCACGTATCTGGAACAGATTCTTATACGATAAGGGTCTTGCTCCTACCAAAGAGCCCTTCAAGAAACTCGTTCACCAAGGCATGATCCTTGGCTCAAACGGTATTAAGATGGGTAAGAGATTCCCCGAGTACGTGGTTAACCCTTCCGATATCGTGCGTGATTACGGTGCAGATACTTTGAGACTCTACGAAATGTTCATGGGACCGCTTGAGGTTTCCAAGCCCTGGTCTCAGGCAGGCGTAGAAGGTGCAAGAAAGTTCATCGGCCGTGTATGGACTTACATGGTTGACGAAGATACCAACGGCGACGAGTCCGACGAGACACTTAAGAAGGTATATCACCAGACAGTTAAGAAGGTTACTTCAGACTTCGAGAGCCTTGGCTTTAACACCGCCATCGCTCAGATGATGATCTTCATCAACGCAGCTTACAAAGCAGGCAAGTGCCCCGTAAGCTACAAGGAAGGCTTCATCAAGATGCTTTCCTGCATCACACCTCACGTAGGCGAAGAAATGTGGCAGGCTCTCGGACACAAGGACACCATCGCATTCGAGTCATGGCCTACCTACGACGAGGCCGCTGTTAAGGAAGACACAGTTGAAATCGGCGTACAGGTTAACGGTAAGGTTAGAGGTACCGTATCCATCGCAGTTGACGAGGATCAGGAATCCGCTCTTGCCAAGGCCAAGGAAATCCCTTCCGTTCAGTCCTTTATGGAAGGCAAGACTGTGGTCAAAGAAATCTATGTTAAGGGTAAAATCATTAATATAGTGGTTAAGTAATACAAAACCCTTCACCTGATGGTATAATACTGTTTGGTGAAGGGTTTTCTGCGCCAAATTTTAATAAAAGGTGGAATTATGTTTTACTACACTCTCGGAAGCATTGCGGTTATTGTGATTCTCACCCTTTGGGCGGGGAGTATTGCGCTGCAGATTATAAGAAGCGATTCTCGCGGTGAGAGAATCGATAAGATCAGGAATTTTAAGAAGGGTAAGTTTCTTGCGATTTACCCTATAGCCATACCGATTTATTTCATGGCGATACTATACGGCAAGGAATTGTCCAAGGCCAATATTTTCGAATGCTTCCTTGAGGCAATCACCAAGGCGGCTCAGCTTGTGAGTGTGAGGTTTGCTTTCTCCGATTTAAAGGGGCTTATGGATGCAAGCTTTCTTTTTACGGTGTGCGTGTATTATTGCTACATTTTGATATTGCTTAATGTGGTGCTGTTTATTCTTTCGCTGTTTATGCAGTTTCTGTGGGAGCATATCAGTATTCTGGCGTATGAGAGGTACCACGGGGACAAGTATCTGGTTATCGGCAACAATGAGGGTAACCGAAAGCTTTATGCGTCGATTAAGACGGGCAAGAAGGCGATGGTCGACAATATTTCCAAGGAAACGGCGCTTGAACTTTACGGGCTCGGCATTGTGAATTACACGAGGGAGAACCTCGCGAAGTTTGCGGCAGGTAAGCTTGAGGAGTCGTATCGTCAGATTGTGAGTGACAAGGCCGGCAAGATCAGCATTGTGGTCAATACCGAGGACGATGAAGAAAATCTCGAGATTGCCATGGCGCTTACCAAGAAGCTTGAGACTTTAGAGAAAGAAATACCTGCGGACGATATTTACAGCCGCATCAATATATACATTTTCGGTAACCCTCAGTTTGAGAGCTTGTATGAGGAGATTACCAATGCTTTCGGCTGCATCAGACTTGTGGACAAGTACAAGAAAATTGCGACGAAGGTTGCGATGGAGTACCCGATTGCGAAGTTTTTAAGCGAGGAGACGGTTGATTATTCCGCCGGACTTTTGAAGCCGGATGTGAATATTAATGTTGTGTTCTTAGGCTTCGGTGATGTTAACAAGCAGCTGTTCTTAACGTATGCCGCTACCAATCAGTTTATTGAGAAGGTGGGGGACGAGGTTAAGCTTAAGCAGGTCAATTACCATTTCTTTGACAAAGAAAAAGCATATCACAATAAGAACCTTAACAACAGTTTTTACAGATATCGTAACGAGTTTTATAACTTCGATAAGGCTTCGCTTGATTATAAGCCGATGGTGAATGAGGAGGACTATCTTCCTTTGCCGGATCTGCCGTCGAGGGAAATTTATCATCCTACGGATATCAATTCGCCTGATTTTTACAGGGATATTAAGAAGATTGTGAAGGCGTCCGAGAACGGAGCGATGCTTGTGTTTGTGGCGTACGGCAGCGACCTTGAGAACAGGGATTTGGCGCGCAAGCTTTCACTTATGATTAACGGGTGGAAGAAGAAGGACAATGTGGCGATTTTTGCCCGCAAGCGCATGAGTGATGACGATGAGCCGGAGATTAAGAAGGGCGAGTATATTTCTTTTGGCCTTGAGGATGAGGCGGTCTTCGATATGGATAATCTCGATGATTCCGAAGAGATGCGCATGACGTTGTATCGCCATAAGTCGTATGCGTTAGAGGGTGAGCTTCGTCGTCGTGAGCTTGAAGGATTGCCGGCGCCTACCGAGGAAGAGATTGATGAGATAGTCAAGGCTTCCGAAAAACGATGGTATGTAGCGGACGGCCTTAAGGAGCGTTCTTACAGGGATTCGAGCAGATATGCTACAATGAGCCTTCGCGCGAAACTGCTGATGATGGGACTTGATATGGTGCCGAAGGGGGCTGCCGATGATGGGGCTGCTGATGTCGGGCTCAGTCGCGATGAGTATGTAGAGAGCTACGCCGGTGCCGACAAGGCTGATTATTACAGCATCGAGTATAAGGGTCGGAAGTATGAGTTCTCGAAGCGTACCTCTGTTGATTTTATGGAGGATACGAAGCCTTATTATATGTCGATTGAGGAGCATTTCAGGTGGAACGCTTACATTATCAGTCAGGGATTTGTGCCGGCCAAGCTTAAGCGTATTAAGAACGGCGCCGACCACGGTAAGAACTATACTTTAAGGCTTCATAACAATCTTACGACTTATGAAGGACTTAAGGATTACAGGCGCATAATGTGTGAGATTAACGGAGGCTCCGAGGAGGAGAATGACGTAATTCACTACGATTATCAGATACTGGATGATGTCTGGCAGATGCTGGATAATCTGGGTTACAATATTAGGAATCGTTAACCTGTGTTGTAGGATTTTGTTTGATACATAAGTACCATGTATAAATTATTAAAAAATTTATATATGGTACTTTTTTTCTTTTAATCGTACTAAATATAGTGTATCATGGTAACGAAGGTTAGGTGCACAATGGATAATAATAACAAGTATATTTTTGATATAGAGACAATCAGTAAGAAGGAAAGTGAAGCAAATAAGGAACTCAGACGTAAGAAACATCGTCAGGGGCGCGTGATTGCGTGGGTCGTGCTGGTGGCAGGGATTCTTTTGCTGGGAACGGCTTTGTTCTTTGGCGGAAGGGCTATTGTTAAGAGCATTATCGGGCGCGGCGGTAAGACTGTAGCGTCGGTTGACGGGTCTGATGATGGCGGTCCCGGCGAGAACAGTGTAATCGATGAGCTTATCGGCGGTGAGGATGAAGTTGTGGTGACGCCTCCCGAGCCTGTGGAGGTGGGTCCGTCCGAGGAGGAGCTTTTTGAGGAAGCGCTTCGCAATTATATTCATACCATGACGCCTGAGGAGCAGGTGCTGGGCCTGTTTATTGTATCTCCCGAGCAGATTACCGGCGTATCCGCGGCGATTAAGGCGGGCGACGGCACTAAGAAGGCGCTGGAAGAGTATCCGGTGGGCGGTATCATTTACAGTGACAAGAATATGATCGATCCAGATCAGTTTAAGACGATGATTGAGGGTACGAAGGGCTATTCCAAGTATCCGTTGTTTATAGCGGTTGACGAGACTTTGGGCAAGTCTGTATTTCCGGCCAAGATGAAGGTTGCGGCTACGCAGTCGGCGTCGGAGATTGCTGCCGGCGGAGATGCTTCCGTGGCGCGTTCCGAGGAATCGAAGATTGCCGGGTACTTGTCTGAGTTTGGAATCAATCTGAACCTGGGTGTGGATGCTGATGTGTATCCTGCGCCTTCGGGTGAAGATGATGCGGTGCCTGCGGTTTCTTTTGGCACGGACGCAAACGTTGTGGCCGAGATGGTTACGCAGTGTATCGGCGCTTTGAACGAGCAAGGCATTTCTGCGGGCGTTAAGTTCTTCCCCGGTCAGGGTTATGCTTCTGCCGACACTTCCGAGGCTATCGCTCAGAACGAGCGCACTCGCGAAGAGATGGAGGCTTGCGAGCTGCTTCCGTTTATCTCGGCGGCGGATGCCGGCGCTTCGGCATTCGTGGTGAGCCACGAGAGCGTGCCGGGGCTTGCGGGTGAGGCGGTGTATGCTTCCCAGTCCAAGGAAGTGATGACCAATCTTATTCGTGTCGAGCTTGAGATGGACGGCATCATCATTATCACCGACGACCTTTCCAAGACCGCCGTCTCCGCCTACTACGAGTCCGGCGAGTACTGCGTTGCGGCGCTTAAAGCCGGTGCCGACATGCTCCTTAAACCTGAAGACTTCAAGGCGGCCTACGCCGAAGTCTTAAACGCCGTCAACACCGGCGTCATCGCCAAGGAACGCGTCGAAGACTCGCTAGTTCGCATCTACAAAGTTAAGTTTAAAGGCATGACCTTCGACGAGCTTAACTCGCTTACAGCTGAGAAGATTGTGCAGCCTTAATCCACTTATCTTGAATACTTCGTATTCCCCCGGGGCGCCCCATCGGCGCCCCGTTTTTATGCCCGGGCGCGCCTCCCGCTTCCGCCCGCCTTCCGCTTCCAACCGCCTCCTGCTTCTAACCGCCTTCCACTTCCGGTCGCCTTCCCGGCTTCCCCATCCGGCGCACCTCTGCAAGTCCTCGCCCCATTCTCCACCTGCCCCGCTCCACTCGCCACTCATGAAGTTCCTTTTGGCGGGATAATCCTATTCCCCTTTACATTTTCTTTTTCCTAATGTACAATGTCACTTGTCTCCGTAGTCGGAGAACAGCGGGCTAAGGGATAATTTAGCTCGTTAGCTATGTTTTATCTATTGTTTATGAGGCTTGAAAATCAGCACAATGGATAAAACTAGCTTAAAACTCTTTTTTATCCATTGTTTCCGGACATTCATCGGAGACTACAAGGCATAAAAATCCCAAAACCAACAATTTTATCCATCGACAAATTGATCGATTCGCAACAATTTGAGAAGGTGCGACTTCGCGTTAGACTATAACAAGGCATAAAAATGTAGAATCGGTAAAATTATCCATTGATGGCAAAAACTAAGAAGAAAAAACAATGGATAAAATAAAAGGAAAACGTATTCTTATCCATTGGAAAGGAGATTATGGCGCAAAACAGGAGAGAAAAAAACGGGGAGGCGTGGGTATACGATACGCGGCCGTTCATTAAGAAAAGAGCGGAACTTTTAAGGCAGGAGATAAAGGCCAGAGTGCAGGCGCTGCAGAAGGCTCCGGAAGGGACACTACGTGTCAGTAAGTATGGGAATACGTATCATTATTATCATAGGACAGAAGCGAAAGATACTTTAGGTGTTTATATCAAAGAATATAACATTAAACTGGCCAGAACCCTTGCACAGAAGGCTTACGACAAGAAGTTTGTGGCCGAGGCTCAGAAGGAACTGGGGATTCTGGACGAATACCTGCGGAGGACGGAGAGTACAGCGATAGAGAAGATTTATGATGATATGCACCCGGGCAAAAGGCTTCTGATTAATCCGGTTTTTGAAGACCATGCAACCTTCGTCCGCAACTGGGAGGGGGTGGTGTATCCGCCGGGGTATTTTGCGGAGGGGGATGCGGAGCATTATACGGCTAAGAATGAGCGGGTGCGCTCGAAGACGGAGGTAAATATTGCGAATATGCTCAACCTTTATGGAATACCTTACAGGTATGAGTTCCCGCTGGTGATGGATAGCATAGAGTTTAGGCCGGACTTTCTGTGCCTGAATGTGCGCACGAGAAAAGAATACGTGTGGGAACACTTTGGAATGATGGAACTGGAGGATTATGCGCGCAAAAACGTCGATAAGATAAACAGGTACATGCTTAACGGCTACATCCCGGGGGATAATTTTATTATGACTTTTGAGACGACAAAGAAACCGCTAAACAGCGAGGTTATTAAGGCTATGATTGAGAATTATTTGATTTAATGGTAGAATGAGCACATTAAACGGTACAGAGGGGTAAAAGAATGAGAGAAGAAATAATCAAGAAAGCTGCGGACTTCCTGCAGACAGAACTTAGGAAGACTGTGGGCTTTACGGACAGAACAGAGAGAATGGTTGAATACCGCATTGAGCATTCGTTCCGAGTGGCGAGGATTGCTAGAGAAATAGCTAAGGGCGAGGGCTTTGATGAAGAAAGAATGTACGTGGCGGCGCTGCTTCACGACATCGGGTATACAGTGCAGTATGAGTCGGCGGAGGATGCGTCGAGACACGGAAGAGTGGGCGCTGAGATTGCGAGACCATTTTTTAAGGAACTGGGCTACACCGACGCAGAGGTTGAGGAAATGTGCTACGGAATAGCCATTCATGTGGACGACACTTCGGACTTTAGCGGCGAAAGAACACCTTTCGCGCTCACAGTGGGAGATGCCGACAACATCGATCGTTTCGATGCATACCGCATCTACGAGGGACTGGAGTTTATGAAATTCAGCGAAATGCCTTTAGCTGAGCAGATTGACTTTACAGACAAAAGAATCAGCAAGTTGAAACAGTTCCGCGAATATCCTTACGGCACGAAAACCGCCGATAATATGTGGCATGAGAAGGTTGATTTTCAGTTAGAATATTTCAACCGCTTAAAGAATCAGCTGGAGAGCAGCAGCATCGCCACCATTTAACTATAAACAGCAGCCACAAGGCTCAATCCACGGCATACATAAATAAAAACCGCTATCTGCCCACGCAGACAGCGGTTTTCTTATGTCCCTAACTACTTACTTCTTCTTAACGGGAATCCACAACTCGCAGAACACTCCGGGCTTGCCGGCATCGAAGTACACTTCATAGTCCGTTTCTTCCGAGGATTCGTAACCCATCTGGGGCAGAAATTCCTTATAGAAGCGCTCCCAGGTCTCACTGATGCAATCGCCGTCATCACCGATGCATTCAAAGACTACGTAGGTACCGGGATTAACGTCCCAGATGCGATAGCCCTTACTCTCAAGCGCCGCCATATCGAAATCCTTGGTGTCTTTGTCAACAATTACGCCGATTCCGTAATCAAATGTTTCGGAACCTTCTCTGGTAGGCGTGCACAAGCCATAAAGGTCGCATTTGCCCGCGGGGCGCAGCGCTTTAATCGGCTCGAGCAGGTTAGCTGCATTAACCTCTCCCCAGAAATCAGGGATCTCGTGATTGTCCTCGTCATTGATAATTTCGTTCTTAAACGGTCTTGCAATTGCAATAAATTTCTTGGCTTCTGTCTGTACGATTCTGTAATCCATACTTAAACCTCCTTCAACGGTTAACTTAATGACAAGAGGATTAAATAAGCGGAGCTTGGCGGATTCAGCCCTGGCCAAAGAAGGTGCAACCCCATGAAATCGGGTAAATGCCTTGGTAAAGCTCTCGGGCGTGTCGTAGCCGTACTTCATTGCAATATCCGTGATGCGCGTGTTCGTCTCAACAATTTCGCGACCGGCCAAAGAAAGCCTTCTGTTACGAATATACGCTCCGACGGTCATTCCCGTAAGAAAGCTGAAAGCCCTATGAAATTCGTAGCTTGAAGTGTGCACATGCTTCGCTGCGTCTTCATAGTTGATTTCTTCGAGCAGGTGTGCCTCGATGTATGAAATCGATTCCTGCAATGATTCTGTCCACTCCATATTTGTTCCTCCTGATGAACCTATTGTAGGAAACTTCGAGTCGTCCCACATTTCCGCCGTTGCGCAGTTTTGTCAGGTTAAAAGAACCGCGTCAATACAAGTATGCATCGCGATGGCGGCATCGGCAATACTGATTTTGCGCTTTCTTTTACTAAAAAATATGACAATAAATAAATAGTACATGGCAATATCTGATAAGTCCACGCCCTTGGCAAAAGAATATGATTAATACAAACGATAAAACGTTTTAGTGAGTCATGGGGGTGACTTGAGACACAAGAGAGTGCGGTAGGCAGTACCGCGCGTTACATATATCAGTAAAGAGGAGGTTACAATCATGCTGCCGATGCTTAGAAAAGTTACAACTAAAAACGGCGTAGTAAAGGGTCTTCCCGGAGGAAATGCACGTATTACCGTGTTTAAGGGAATTCCTTTTGCAGCTCCCCCGGTGGGAGAGAACAGATGGAGAGCACCTCAGCCCGTTCAGAATTGGGACGGAGAGCTTGAGTGCTACAAATTTAAGAACATTTCCGTACAGGACACACCCGGCGTGGGCGAGGCCCTTTACGACAAGGAATGGCACGTTGACAATCAGATTCCTATGGGCGAGGATTGCTTATATTTAAATATCTGGTCGCCCGCTCATTCTGAGAACGACAAGCTTCCCGTACTCGTATGGTACTTCGGAGGCGGTTTCCAGTGGGGATATCCCTGCGAGATGGAATTTGACGGCGAGAACCTTGCCAAGAAAGGCATCATCGTAGTTACCGTTAACTATCGTCTCGGTGCTATCGGTTTCCTTGCTCATCCCGAGATAACAGCAGAAAGCCCGGAGGCTCCCACGAACTTCGGTAACCTCGACCAGCAGGCAGGTCTTAAGTGGGTATACGAGAACATCGCCGCATTCGGCGGAAATCCCGAGAACATTTCCATCGCAGGACAGTCCGCAGGCGGCGGAAGCACATTACTCCAGATTACCTGTGAGCAGAACTATAAGATGATCAAGAGCGCTCTCATCATGAGCGGTATCATCAGAAATCCCTACGGCGAGGACGCTTTCATCGTTCCTCACGACATCAGCGAGGCTGAAGAGCTCGGTAAGAAGTTCTTTGACTTCATAGGCGTTAAGACCCTTGAAGAAGCAAGAAAGGTTGACGCCATCACCATCCGCGACAAGTATGCCGCATTCAGAGAGAAGTACGGCATGTTTGCTCCCTGCATTGACCACAAGTTCTGTGTAGACGAGCCTTACAAGCGCTTGCTTAACGGCCAGTGGGCTAAGTGCCCCGTTTTAAGCGGTAACACGGGTGACGAGTTTAAGTCATTCATTCCCGCTTCCGACACCGCAGAGTTAGAAAGAAAGGCCAAAGAAATCTTCGGCGATAAGGCAGACAAGTTCTTATCGTTCAAAGAAGTTCCCGTCAAAGGCCCCATGGGCTATGCTACGGTCAGCGGCATCGAAGCATCCGTTAAGGGCGCTGCAGAGTCCAACATCAAGAACGGAACCGGCGATTTATTCTACTACTACAGATTCAATCCCGACATTCCCGGCGACAACGCAGGCACCTTCCATTCTGTCGATCTTTGGTTCTTCTTTAACAATCTCGACAAGTGCTGGAGACCTTTCGTAGGCAGACACTACGATCTTGCCCGCAAGATGAGCGGTTACTGGGTTAACTTCATCAAGACCGGCAATCCCAACGGTGTCGACGTAGACGGCACCAAGCTTCCCGAGTGGAAGCCTTACGGCACCGACCGCAACGAGCTTGAGTTCACCTCCAACGGTCCGGAGCCTAAGAAAGACACATCCGAATTTGTAGACTTTATCAAGAACGTTATCGTTGATAAAGCAAAATAATATATTTAAATCTCCCATATGAATGAAGGGCTGCATGGATTCGTCCATGCGGCCCTTTTCATATGTGCAAAGAATGTCGCGGCGGAGCCGAAAACATGAGGGCAGTGGGCAGGGTCAGACTCACGAAAAAGAAAGTTTTACGAGCATCTTGTTTAGTCGGGCTATAAAGACGAGGCCGCCCGACACGTTACCACTTAAACTTCATGCGCGGAGTCTGTGGTTTTTTATTTTCTTCCGCTGACCACAGCCCCCTACCCTCATGTTTTCGGCTCCGCCGCTCGGCTTTGGCAAATTAAAAAAAGGGGTTGACAAAATCCATGCAGTCGGATAATATAAACATGTTTATATAAAACAGTTTACATTAAAGCAAAGTTACGGAGGTTAACAAATGATACTGGTAGTTAATACAACGGCAGACACTTCGGTATCCGAAGAGGTAAAGAAGCTTGCCGCAGAAGAGAATAAGGACATCAAGCTCATCGAAGCAGGCGACAAGAAGATAGGAAACTGCATAGGTTGTAATTATTGCTGGCTGAAGACGCCGGGAGAGTGTGCGGTTAAGGATGATTATGAGGAGATTTTTAAGGAGATTATTCACGCGAAGGAGCTTTGGGTGATTTCGGATACAGCGCTTGGGTTCATTAATCATAAGGGAAAGAATTTCTTTGACCGAATCTTACCGATTGCGACGATGTATCTTAAGTTTAAGGGCAAGGAGATGCGTCATGTTGCGAGATACAAGAGCACGCCCGATGTAGGCATTATCTACAGCGGAGAGGCCGATAAAGCATATTTGAACAGATGGACTAAGAGGTGTGCCATCAATTTTGAAAGCAAGTCACTTGGCGCGTACAGCACCGAGAACATTAAGGAGGCAGTAGCATGCATGTAGTAATCATAAACGGAAGTCCCCGCGTTAAGGAGTTTAGCAATACAGACAAGATTTTAGGTAAGTTTACCGAGGGGCTTACGGAGAACGGCACGACATTCGAGCAGTACGAGGTTTCCGACAGAAAGCAGTGGGATGCGATTCGTACTGCATACAACACTAATAAGAACATACTCATGGCCATTCCGCTTTACGTTGAGAACATTCCGGGACTGCTTCTTGAGTTTCTCGAGACACTCGCTCCCAAGAACGACGGCACGCAGCTTTCTTTTATCTTACAGGGCGGATTCGCGGAAGGGTCGCAGCTTAGATGCGGCGAAGCGTACCTTGAAATACTGGCGGGAGAACTCGGATGCGAATACGGCGGAACTCTTGCCAAAGGGGACAATTTTAGTATAAGATTTTTTGGAGAGCAGACCCGCGAGAGGGTTACTTCTCCCTACAAGGAAATGGGCAGAGAATTCGCCTCTCAGGGCAATTTCAAGTCGGAAGCCTGCAGGAAATTTACCGGTCCCGAGACTTTCCCACTCAAGATTCGCATATTGGTAGGCACTATGTTTGCTACCGTTGCGCGTAAGAGCTTTAAGAAGATTGCGGCAGGACTCGGATGTACCAAGTCACTTAAGTACAGACCCTACAAATAACCAAGCAACAAAGGACATCACATGGGACGCAAAACGCAGATTTCAAAAGAAATGATACTGGAAGCGGCATACGAACTTTTAGAAGAGGGCGGCATCGGCGCGGTGGCAATTAAGGCAATCGCCGCAAGATTAAACTGCTCCACGCAACCGGTTTCCTGGCATTTCGGAAGCATGCCGGAACTTAAGAAAGAACTGTTCAGATATTCGCAGATACAACTTTACGGAGGCCTTCAGGCCAAGATGCAGGGCAAGGAAGCGGTAGAAGCTTTCTTTGTCTCAGGTCTGCACTACATATCAAATGCCTGCGACCACCCGAACGTGTTTAAGTTTATCTGCGTGGACGATCCGATGGAGACCATCGGCGAGAGAGTAGGCGGAGATTCCACCATTTTCAGTAAGCAGTTCGATGCCGAAGCGGTAGAAATGCTGGCGGCTCAGTACAACGCCTCACCGGAAGCGATAGGCGAAATCGTAAGGGATACCGTAATCTACACTCACGGCCTCGCACTGATGATGGGCTATGACAGCTACAGGCTCCCCAAAAAGGAAGCCTGCAAAATGATGTACAATATGGGCACTAAATTGCTTAAAGGAATCGGCTACGAACCCACATATGACTTCGAGACCATAGCCGGGAAATATCTGTAGGCTACACCACCGGCCGCTGCTTCGTATAAGCGGCGCGATACTCGGAAGGCGTAACACCCTTAATCAGCTTAAACATACGAATGAACGACGAAAGTGACGTAAAGCCCGACTTAAAGGCAATATCCGTGATATTGTAATCCGTCGACGACAGATATTTCTCCGCAGTATATATGCGACACTGGCTTAAATACTGATAGTATGAACGATTGGCAAACTGCTTAAAAAGCCTCGTAAAATGGTACTTGGAGAAGCCTGCCATATTGGCGGTTTCTTCAAGCGTTAAGTCCTCCGAGCAGTGCGTGTTAATATAGTCGCAGATACGCAGGAACTTCTCGGTATACTCGCGGTTCTTGGCGCTGCTTGCGGAATCGGTATGCGTCTGATAAGCCTCGCTTCTTCCTATAATAGACAGAATGTTCAGCAATTTCCCGTACACCGCCGCCTCGAAGAAAGGAATATCGCTTTGGTATTCTTTTTTTATTTCAAGGAGTGCCTGTCTGATTTCTTTGTAAATACCGCGACAGCTCGACGCTGTGAGCAGATACATCGGCGAAAGAAAGGTTATAATACTGTCCGTATTCTGCACTCCGCGGACATTGGACATATCAATCTGCAAGATGATACGCGAACCGCTTCCGCCCACCGGTGCAAGTGAGTGCAGTGTTCCCGGTGCAATAAAAAGAATGTCCCCCGGATTCAGAGTGACTTCTTCATTAACGCACTTGGCGTAGTAGCGCCCTTTCTCGGGCATAATGATTTCAAGCGGAGTGTGCCAGTGAGCGGGATATGTGACCTGCGAAGTGTTCACATAGAACCTGATTCCCGATTCTTTTTTGAAGTTGACGGTTTCGTATACACCTTTAAGATTCTCAATCATATACATTCCCCATTATTAACCGTTTCCACTATCATTGTAGGTTTCTTTAAATTGTAACTACAATTCAAAACTTGCTACTTTTCATGGCTTATCTTGCGGAAAAATAAAAATATCAACTCTTATATTGCAATTAGTACTATTTAATGTATAATAGTATATGATATAATAATCACATAAAGCGAAAGACATTCGCTTAACCCACTAAAGACAACACTTTATATAAACTTAGCTAAAGAAAGGATTATTGTTATGGAAAAAAGAGTTTACAAATCAGTTAAAGACAGAAAAGTTTTCGGAGTATGCGGAGGCCTCGGTGAGTACTTCAACATCGACCCCATGATCTTCAGACTCGGATTCGTAGTATTGGTACTTGCTTTTGGTACCGGCGTTCTTGCTTACATCGTATGCGGCCTCGTTATGAGCGACGACCCCAATCCTTATACAGACAAGCGAGATTATAACAACAACGGTGATTACGTAAGAAACGACGAATATCGTAACGACAATTACAATTCATAACCGATTGAATCTAACCCTACTTAAGAAAGCACGGAGGCCCCACCTCCGTGTTTTTCTTTTTAGGTTTATTTAGGATTCTTTTAAGATTCAAAGATAGCTTTGTTCTTTGGCCAAAATCTGTTAAAATGTGTTTTAAAGAGGAGTTCCAAAAGGAGTAATAATACCATGAAAAAATTGCAAAAATTCCTGGCAGTGTCTATGGCTGCCATATTGACTTTCGGACTGTGTGCATGCGAGAAGCCGGCAGAATCGGCGGGCTCGGCATCGACTTCCGAGGAGACTTCGGCGAGTGCATCGACGGAGGCGAGTGTTGAGACGCCTGCGCCCGAGACGGAAGCAGAGGTTGAATATTTACCCACACTTTTAAAGAGATCATATTATTACCCGGACGCAAGCAATAAGTTCTTTATTGTGAAGGGTACCGAGGTGCTCGGCGAGTATGATGTGCCTGAGATTATGATGTACAATTCCTGGTTTTTAAACGGTGACTACATCTTTTTCCAGGATTCTTACGACGGTGAGCTTGCCGACGGCGACCTTAATTCCTGCGTTTATAAAGCTTACAACTACAAGACCGGCGAGACCAAAGACCTTGTGACGGTTCAGTGGGGCGGCTTTATAGATTTCTATGACGATAAGATTATTCTTACGGCCGCTAACTGGTATGCGGGACAGTACAGGGAGTATTGGTTCGATCCCGAGACACTTGAGGAGATTGAATATACTGACACTTTCTGGGATAATCTTCCTTATGATGCAATTATCGAAAGAATACCGATGGATAACACGTACTTTAACGCTAAGTGCGCGGAAAGAATGGTTGATGAAACCGGTTATATAAAGGTTAAGGTTGAGGGCGAGTATTACAATTACGACGGTAAGACCTTGAACCGTTTTACCGAATTCCCCGCTGAAGACAGCGAGAATCAGGACATCCTTAACTATGATGGGGAGCACATTCTTTATACATGCTATGAGGGCGGCAATTATGATGACCGCCGTCTTGTATGCATTAATTTGAACACCAATGACAGACAGGTTGTGTCGGAGACATACAATACATGCCTTGGTACGCAGGGCTCCGTAACGTATTTCACCGAGGAAGGTGAAGGCTTGTATGGCGGGGAGAGTACGACGATTTATTCATATGACATTGATAAGTCTTTGAAACAGAAAGTTGTCACCCTGACTAAGAAACCCGGCGACGGTAATACCTACTATGCAAGTTCGGTTACTGTGCTTAACGGCGACACTTTATATACCTACTCGGCTCTCGATACCGACCTGGAATGGTCTTTGATTAAGGACGGAAAGCTTGTTCCTCTCGGAATTGACAAGCAGGAATTCGGCTGGGCTAAGTACGGTCATATTGATGCCGTAAGCTATACACAATTGTGCGAGTTCTGCGGTAATCCCATCTATCAGTGCTATGCGGAGTATCCTGTACTTGACGCTTCGGTAGGTCCTAAAGCAGCCGAACTTAATAAACTTTTTGAAGAAAGAGCCAAGACATATGCCGAAGAAGAGCACGAAGCCGACGGCTACAAATCTACAAGTGCAGAAGACTGTGAAGATATGGGGCATGGTCAGTACTACGGCAAGGTAACCTTTGACAGAACAATCAGAGAGCTTAAGACTCTCGGCAACTACCTTGTGGTAAATTCCGACGGTTACTGGTACGGCGGCGGAGCACACGGAATGCCTTACATGGACAGCAACCTTTATGACCTTACTACCGGTGTGCAGGTGACCATCAAGGATATCTTCCCCGGCACAGAGGAAGACTTAAAGCGCATCGTTGCAGAGAAGACCAAAGAAGACTTCTTATCCTACAGTGAGGACGAAAGACCTTACGCATGGGACGAGGATGGGGATGCCGTATATCAGCATGCTTACGAGTATATTTCTTTTGACAACTTCCCTGTAACTTACGATGAGGGCAAGTTGTGGATCGAGTATCCGCCTTATGAGATGTCATCTTATGCGGCTGGATTCATAGAAGTGCCCATCAGTTACGAAGATTTGGGCATAACAGCTTTAAAATAATATCATCGGGTGGTGATGAGCCACCCGATTTTTGGGTGCTACGAGGAAATCATGGCAGACGACGCATTACTTAAGAACAGATTAAAAGAACTTGCCGAGCGCAGCTACAGCACAAGCAGGTACACATATACGAACTTCTTAACCGAAGCTGAGCTCTCCGAGTTCATGGAGATTAAGAGGGAGCTTGACTACGCTTCACCCGTGGCTCTCGGCGGTAACGATTACTGCGAAAGAAAACTTATCCGCTTCGGTAACCCCGAGGACTTCGGTTACGAGGAACCGCTTCCGATTACAGCGTTACTCATTACTCCGCTCAACGAGAAGTTCGCGGATGACCTTTCCCACAGGGATTTTCTTGGAGCGCTTATGAATCTTGGTATAGAGCGCGAGACTCTCGGCGATATATTTGTGGACAGCAACAGAGCGATTCTTTATTGCATAGAATCTATGGCGGACTATATTATCGAGAACCTTACGAGAGTGCGCCACACGACTGTTATGGTGAAGCCTTTCACGGAAGAGTTCGTGTTGCCCGAAGGTTCACTTGAAGATGTTAGAATTCAGATAAGTTCCGAGCGCATCGATGCTATAATAGCCCGTGTATATAAGCTTTCGCGCGAGTCGGCTCAGGGACTTTTCAAAGAACAGAAAGTATTTGTAAATTCCAAGCTTGTGGTGACTCCCGACACCAAGGTTAAGACAGGCGACAGAGTCAGCGTCAGAGGCTTCGGCCGCTTCGAGATTAAGACGGAGGCAGGGCTCAGCAAGAAAGGCAAGATTAATTTACTGGTCAGCGTATACAGGTGATTATGGACACAACGGCAACATTACGTGATGACAAGTTAATAGAGGAATATGCGGGCAAAATAATGCTTCTTGCAAGAGATACCATTACCGTAAGATTCAGGTTCTTTGACACGGCTCTCATGAAGCTTAAACTTCAGTCGGTGCCGGGGCTTAGGGGCTACGTCTGCGACGGCGAGGCCTTATCCTACGACCCGCTCAAGCTCCTTACGGACTACAAGGAAGAGCCTAATATCGCTGTGCGATTGTACCTTCACGTGATGCTTCATGCGATATTCATGCATCCTTACAGATACGATAAGACCGACGAGAACTTCTGGAACATTGCCACGGATATTGCGGTTGAGAACATTATCCTGGAAATGGACATTCCGGGAGCATCCATGATGAAGGACGACGAGGAGCGCACCATCATCACGCGCTTGCGTAAGTGGGTGCCCGAGATTACTGCCGAGAAGCTCTACAGAGAGTTCGCGGTGGGCGGTATTTCCCACGATGCGGAGATTAAGTACAAGCAGTTATTTACCATGGACCGTCACCGTGTCCGCGCCTCGTACAAAGAAGAACCCGAGGCCATCCTTACCGAGGAAGACTGGAAGAGGATAGCTGAGAGAGTTAAGGCAGAGCTTGATTCTTTTTCCAAGAAGGGAATGGGCGGTGAGAGTATCACGGAGAACCTCGAGGAAGCCACCAAGACCCGATATGATTACGACGCGATACTGAGGAGATTTTCGGTCGAAGGCGAAGAAATTAAGGTAAATCCTGACGAATTCGACTATATATATTATACTTATGGATTGAGAACATACGGCAAGATGCCTCTGGTGGAGCCGCTTGAATATACCGAGGACAAGAAGGTCAGGGAGTTTGTGATAGTAATCGATACGTCGGCTTCCTGCAGCGGCGAGACGGTGAGGAAGTTCTTAGAAAAGACCGTGGATATATTGTCGCGGTCGGGCTCTTTCTTTGCCGAAGTTAACATTCACATTATCGAGTGCGATATGCGGGTGTGGGAGGATATTAAGGTTACGTCGCTAAGTGAGCTTCAGAGCCTGATTAAGGATTTCAAGCTTACGGGCTTCGGGGCGACGGATTTCAGACCTGCTTTTGCCTACGTGGATGAGCTTGTTAAGAACAAGGAGTTTAACAATCTGAAGGGGCTTATATATCTCACGGACGGTCTCGGAATCTATCCCGAGAAGTGCCCGGATTACGATGTTATATTTGCTTTTCTAAATAAAGACGAATACAGAGTGAAGGTCCCCGACTGGGCCATTAAAGTGATACTCGAGGAGGAAACGCTGTGAACATAGCCAAGGCCAAAGAATACATTAAGAATACCGTAAAGCTCTATCTTAAGAAGGATGAGTTCGGTGATTACAGGATACCGGTGGTGCGTCAGCGTCCCGTGTTCTTGCTCGGTGCTCCGGGTATCGGTAAGACGGCGATTATGGAGCAGATTGCGTCGGAGCTTGGAATTGCGCTTGTGAGCTACTCCATGACTCACCATACGAGACAGTCGGCGCTGGGACTTCCTTTTATCGATAAAAAGGAGTATGACGGCAACACTTACGATGTGTCCGAGTACACTATGAGCGAGATTATCGCGTCGGTGTATGAGACGATGGAGAAGAGCGGTGTGCGCGAGGGCATACTGTTCCTGGATGAGATTAACTGCGTGTCGGAGACGCTGTTTCCTTCGATGCTGCAGTTCCTGCAGTTTAAGATATTCGGGCGCCACAGGGTGCCTGATGGATGGGTAATCGTGACGGCGGGTAACCCGCCGGAGTATAACCGTTCGGTGCGAGAGTTCGACGTAGTAACTCTCGACCGTCTCAAGGTTATTACTGTCGAGGCCGATTACCCCGCGTGGAAGGCATACGCCCTTGAAAAGGGCCTTCATGGCGCCATCATGGGCTTTCTTGAAAACAAGAAAGACTATTTCTATCATATCGAGACCACTTCCGAGGGCCGATCCTACGTGACCGCCCGAGGCTGGGAAGACTTAAGCGATATCATTAATCTTTACGAAGAGGATGGCCTTAAGGTAAGCGAAAGCCTTATCGGTCAGTACCTTCGCAACGATAAGATAGTGCGCGAGTTCGCGGCATATTACGATCTCTACATTAAGTACCGAGCAAGCTACAATGCGGAAGCACTTCTCTCGGGCGATATCAATGAGTCGGTTGCCGAGAAGGCTGGGAAGGCGCCTATGGACGAGCGCTTGTCCCTTGTAGGCATCTTACTTGATAAGGTTAAGGGCGAGGTCAAGGATATCATGCACCTTGCGGATGATTACAAGGAAATCCTCCCCGCACTTAAATCGGTCAAAGAATCCGCCGATGTGGCAGCAGCACTTAAGACTCAGATTGAAGCTCGCAACACTATTATTTCCAAGAAAGAAATGTCGGGCTCCCTTTCATCGTCCGAGAAGCGTAAGCACAAGCGTATCAAGAGTCTCTTCGGACTTATGCTTGCGGGTGTTAACGAGGATGACAAGAATGCGGCTGAGGTTGTAAGTAAGATTTACAATGACAAGGTTGCGGCGCTTAAGGAGAGCACCAAGGCAGAGCAGGAGCGTTTACACAATCTCTTTGTGACGCTGTCGACTTTCTTTGGCGACGAGAGCAACGAGATGTTGGTAGCGGTGACGGAGCTTACGCTTTCGGATTCAACCGCGAGATTCTTCAATACTTTCGGCTCCGAGGATTATGATAAGTACAACGCGCTTTTGATGGTGCAGGACAGAAAAGAAGATTTACGAAAAGAGATAGATAACTTAGTATGATAAAGGTGACGGCAGACAGTTTCATATTGTCATGTGAAGTAAGTGCGGCAGGCGACGGCGTGGCAGTAACAGGCTACGAGGGCGCCGGCAGCAGACTTACGGTGCCTGCAACGGTGAAGCCTGAAGAAGGTTCGGGGGCTCTTCCCGTGACAGCGATTGACAAGAAAGCATTTCTGGGCCTTCGCGGCCTTCGTGACATCACGCTTCCCGCTACCGTTACGGATATCGGCGACTGGGCGCTTTCGCAGTGCATTCACCTTACGAACGTAACGATTGAAAAGGGCGGAAGGCCTGCGTTCCAGCGTGGCGTATTCGAGGGCTCCGAGCGTATCGAGTCCATACGCCTAAGTGAGTTTGACGATGATGATATGCCGTATCTTCTTGCGGCAACGGTCAAGAGACTTCCCGCAGCGTATCTGCTCCGTGACAAGGACATAGGCACGGCGGTTTGGTATGATAAGTGGGACCTTGCGCTTTCATCGTTTCTGAAGTTAGATGATTATGAAGGCTTTACCGATAGAGCCTTATGCGGCGAGGAAGATATTTCCTACGACGGTGTCGGCATGGTGGACGGCGAGATGCCCGGTGAGAGTACCGAGTACCTTAAGGAAGTGGGGCGCAACAAATGCTACTTGTGCCTGCTACGCCTTATGCACGATAATAATCTTACCGACGACTTCAGAGCGACTCTCTGCGAGTACGTAACCGCGCGCGCTAAGGGCCGCGGCACCGGCTCAGCCTGGAGCCTTTTTAAAGAAGAATTTAAGGATAATAAAGAGTATCTCGAACTCTATCTTGATACAATCAAGCCTACCACCGAGGAAATCGACGCAATGCTTCGAGACCTCGGCGACGACATGGCTACCGCTAAGGCATATATACTCAAAGCCTCAAGCAATCACGACAAAAAAGACAGTTTCTTTGACGAACTGTCACTGTAAGGATGGTACATAATAAGTGAAATTATTCATTGTAAGACACGGCGAGACCGACTGGAACACCGTAAAGCGTATTCAGGGTCAGACCGACACGAATCTTAATGAGAACGGAGTGCGCCTTGCGGAACTTACCGCAGAAGGGTTGTCAGACACCGGCTTTGACTACATTTTCTCAAGCCCTTTGAAGCGCGCACGTAAGACTGCTGAGATTATCCGCGGAGCGCGTCCGCTCCCTATATTCGAAGATGACAGGCTTAAAGAAATGTTCTTTGGCGACTACGAAGGCACCACCAAGGCTGAGCGCCCCGAAGATTGCTGTATCACAACACTTTTTAAGGATGCCGGCAATTATGTTCCCGAGAACGGCGCAGAGAGCATCGAAGATTTGGTGAAGAGAGCGCAGGCATTCCTTGATGAGCGTATATATCCTCTGGAAGAGGTAAAATCTGACGCCAACATCCTTGTATTAGGCCACGGTGCCCTCAACAAAGCCCTCATGACCTGCCTCATGCACTGGGCCAAGAAAGACTTCTGGGGCTACGTCCAGCAGAAGAACTGCACCGTCACTATTTTCGAGATTAAAGCCGGCGAAGCCACACTTGTCGAGCCGGGTAAGACATTTTACGAGTAATAATTGGGGAAAGGGGTATAGCAAGAATGATTGGCCTTTTGCTTGGAGCTTTGTTATCCATAACGGCCGGAATCAATGCTAATACAGAGATTTCGGTTAATGAGAAAATCGCGGCTTTCGAGGCCATGGCGATTGAACGTGACCGAAAGCGTAAAGATTATTTAATTGAAGAATGTGGGATTGAGCCACACATTTATGATGAAGCTACCATTAATACTCCAGACGGTAAGCTATATCATTTTCGCGTAAACACCCACCCACTGGGAATAGTTGACAGTTCATATATTGTCAGGGAAACACCTATTGGTATGAAAAGTGTTTTTGCGTATGAACCGAGTGAGAGAGACCGATACAACATTTATGACGGAGGCTATGTTCAGAACATCGGAGAGAGTAGTGCTACATCGGCCGGCGAGTCTATCTATTTTCTCAGTGATGATATCGAAACTGTATACACGTTTGATCAGGATGATTTGAGAAGCTACGAGGATTTCGGATACATTTGGCTTCTGAAAGATGAAAAGATTTTGCTGGATTATCTTGAAAAGGATGACTTAAAAGAAATCGCCGTTTATCAACTGATGGTTATAGATGATATAAGAGTATGGTATCTGTGGCATTTTAACGATACTGAGCCGGAAATCATTAAATCCTTGAACGAGAAGCTTTCTAAAGCAGAGCTTCCCGAAAATACAGTTTTTTGCAAAGACAGGGAAGAATTTAAAAAAGTATGTAAGTCCCTATTAAAGGATAAAGGTTTTAATGTAGATAAGTTCTTTTCAAAGGAACCGCTTTTGGGATACGTTGAATCCGAAATGTGGGACTTGCCACGACGATATTAGTCCTATTGATTATTATTTGAAATAAGTACTACTCCCAATACGTAAAAAGAATACGTGTTGGGAGTTTTTTAATGTTTCTTGCCTTCTTTTGCGAGCAAATGGTTTACATAACTTGAACGATTTTCGCCTGATTACTCCCAACCGGGAGCATTTTTGTATATAGGGAGCAACAGAAAAATAGACAGGGTTAATGATGTGATTGTAGAAAAATAAGCTTAAATGCGCAAAGAAAAGTTTTCTTTTGCTTCAAAACGCCGTAAGGGCATATGTCAGAATAGCACGAGAACGACACACAATCAAGTATGACATTAGCAAAGATAACATAGATAATCAACACATGTCTACACACATGAATTATTTCTGAAATACCTGTTGACAGTTAGGTACATTAGTGCTATGGTTAGTTACATAAGTAATGAACCACATAACGAACTAACCGATTAACTCATGAGGATCGGTTTCAAGTTTCAAAATAACACGGAGGTATATATGAACGACAAATATTCAACATGGCATAAGATTAAATACATATTGCTTGCCACCTTGCCGATTTTCTTGTTTAAAGGAATCGCAACGCTGACAATGTCAATCGTGCAGGTAATCATCGGAGCTCAGTTCTACGCACAGGGCGGAACGCCCGAAGGCCTTATGGCTCACCTGGTAGAAGTGCTTAACAGCGACAATGCAATTAAGCTTACGTCACTGATGCAGATAATATCATTTATTGCAGGACTCATTATTCTTTTTCTGATAATGAAGAGAAACGACTTCGGTTCACCGATTAAGGCTTTTCCGAGACTTACACTTCCCGGAACAATCATACTGATGATCGGCGGAGCGTTCTTAACACTCTTCATTATGCCGATATTCGCGGTAGTTGCTCCTAGCCTTATGGAAGGCTATTCGGAACTGATTGCAAGCTCCGGTCTTGCGGGATTCACATTAGTATCGATTCTTGCAACACTGGTAATTGCCCCTCTTAACGAGGAAGTGCTTTTCAGAGGAGTTTCTTTTGCACTCCTTAAGAAAGCGAACCTTAAGTTCTGGGCGGTAAATGTAATCCAGGCGCTTTGCTTCGGAATCACACACTTACAGTTCCAGGCAGGCTTCCAGGGCGGTATCAAGTACTTAAACATTGTGCAGGGCACATACGCATTTGTACTTGGCCTCTTCCTTGGATACATCAGAGAGAAGACCGGTTCACTTTGGGGCTCAATTTTGGGACACATGATTTTTAACTTCGTAGGAACTTTCGTCGTAGCATGGCTTATAGGCTTCGGTCAGGGCGTACAGCTCGGAGTCATGATCGGCGGAGGAATAATATTAACAATATTAGGATTCTTCTTAATGGGAAGGAAACGAGGTGTGTCAGCAGATGAATGAAATTCTCTCAAAAGAAAAGTCAATTTATATTCAGATTAGCGAAATGATTGAGAATGATATATTGAGAGATATTCTGCTGGAAGAAGAAAAGGTACCAAGCACCAACGACTTGGCCAAGATATATACCATCAACCCCGCGACTGCAGCAAAGGGTGTGAATATACTGGTTGATTCGGGTGTTTTGTATAAAAAACGTGGTATAGGGATGTTTGTGTCAGCCGGCGCCAAGAAACTTATCATGAAGCGCCGCAAAGCAGAATTCTACGAAAATTATGTCAGAGCAATCGTGGAAGAAGCTAAGAACCTTGGTATGACCAAGGAAGACTTAATTAAAATGATTGATGAAGCGAACTAGCATAGGAGATTGATAATGAACACATTAGAATGCAAAGGAATTGTAAAAAAGTTTGGCAGTAACGAAGTATTACACGGAATTGATTTAACTCTTGAAAGAGGTAAGATTTACGGCCTTATCGGAAGAAACGGCGCAGGTAAGACAACACTTTTGTCAATTGCCTCCGGTCAGAACCCCGCTACCGCAGGTGAAGTAACCGTTTCCGCATCAGACGACATTGCGGCTCAGCCCCTCAAGGTATGGGACAATCAGGACGCACTCGACCTTATCTGCTTTTCAAGAGAGCTTAATATCACAGGCGGTAACGCAGGCGTAGGCGGTCTTAAGGTTAAGGATTACTTAAAGGCAGCTCAGACCTACTTCCCTAACTATGACAAAGCCCTTGAAGACAGATTGGTTAAAGAATTCGAGCTTGACGTTAAGAAGCGTCTTTCCAAGCTTTCCAAAGGTATGCTTTCCATGGTAACCATCATCGTGGCTCTTGCCAGCAAGGCTCCTTACACTTTCTTTGACGAGCCCGTTGCAGGTCTTGACGTAGTGGCAAGAGAAACATTTTATAAGATTGCTCTTGAAGAGTTCTCCGAGAGCGGACGTACATTTGTAATTTCAACTCACATCATCGAAGAAGCAGCTGATATCTTTGAAGAGGTTCTTTTCCTTGACAAGGGCAAGATTATTCTTAAAGAGAACACTCAGGAGCTTGTGGAGAGAGTGGTACACGTATCAGGCAAAGAAGAAGACGTTGACGCTATCTGCGAAGGCAGAAAGGTATATCACGTAGAGAAGATCGGCAGAAGCAAGGCCGCAGCAGTAATGCTTGAGCCCGGTGAAGAGCTTAAGAACACCGCAGACATCACCGTTCAGCCTATGAACCTTCAGCAGATTTTCGTAGCTATGTGCGGCAAGGAGGCTTAATATGACCGGACTTGAAAGAAATATTAAATACTGGTTCTTTTATATAGGTAAGACAATGGGTCTTACATATCTCATGATAATCGGTATCTGTGCATTTATGTCGTTCTTTGACGGCGGCAATTTTATGGAAGTATTCTCCAAGAATATTGTAACTTACCTTATCATGGCATCGGGAATGTCCATTATGGCTTTCGGATTTATGAATATCACCACGATTTTCCCGATAACTGTTTCCTGCAGTTCCAGAAGAAGCTCGAGCCTGATCGGTATGAATGTGGCACAGCATGTGTTCTGCTTGTTAAGCTTTGCATTTGCTTTTGCCTGCTTCCTCTATATATCACCCGATAGCAGACCGTATGCGGGAGCCGCAGCACCTTTGGTGGTCGGCGTTGTATGTGTACTGTTCTTCATGGGTAACATTGTAGCGTTCTTATCGGACCGCTTCGGAAGAGGACTTGGTATGGTTCTTTACTTTGTATTCGTCATGGTAGTGTGTGTAGGCGCTATATTCGTAGGTATGGCTGCAACCAAAAAAGGAAGTACACTTATACCTGCGCTTCTTACCAACTTTGGTGCACTCAGCGTAATTATCTGTGCGGCAGGCATCATCCTTGATGCAATCGGTATCTGGCTTCTTGCGGTAGGTATCAAGAACAAGGATATTAAATTCTAACAGTTGATTAAGCCTTTTCGGGCTCGAGATATTTAAGCCGCGGGCCCGAGGCAGAATGTGAGAGAAAATGAAAACTTTAAAGACAATAGGACAGTTTATTTCGATTAATTTCAAAGAAATATTTAGCTATATAGGCGCTGCGCTCGGCGGCGGTGCCCTCGGTATGCTGATTGCGTACGTTGTTACACTGACATTAAGCACCGAAGAGAAGACCGGCTATGTAACCCTCGGCACAGTGTTCGGACTTGGTTTGGTAGCTATCTTATTAATCTTCGGACAGTCTCTCGGCGGACAGGCGGACTTCTATGTAACCGTTTCCATGAACAGAGCAAGAATGTCTTACCTTATCGGAAGATACCTTCTTCTTGTGCTTGACGTACTTGCTGCTGTGGCTACATGCTTTGCCATCAACGTGCTTGAGATGAAGGTTGTGGGACCCGCACTTGCCAAGGGTAACGAGATTGAAAATCTTATGGGGAACGTTTCACCCGGACTTATTATCGGCCTTGCAGTGGTACTTCCCCTTGTGATTATCTTCTGTACTGCAATGTACGTTATGTTCGAAAGAAAATTCTTCTGGGCAATGTGGGCAGTCTACATGATTATAGCCCTCGGCGGCCCCAGAGTTTCATCAGCCATGAAGAAGAGCCCCGAGTCAATCCCCGCCAAGATCGGCGAAGGCTTACATGCTTTCTTCAACATGGGTACGGTTCCGTGGATTGTAATCGGTGTGTTTATGTTGGTAGCATTCCTCGTAGCCGACATAATGATCTACAGAAAGATGGAAGTTAAGATGTAACATAAAAGCGCGGGTGCCGATTGCGACGCTCGCGCTTAATTGTTGCTAGAAGAAATATTTAAGTATGAGAGTTCTGCCTCCGAGACCTATAGCGGCCGCAAGGATAAGCCCTGCGATAGTTATAAGCCAGAATGTGGCGCTCTTATAACGGAAGGTCTTCCAAGCCTTATAGATACGAAGCAGCGCTATGAAATAGAAGGCCATGAACGGTACCGTTATTATAAAAAGAACTTGATATGACAAAGCAAACAGCACCAAGAATCCTGCCATCGTACCGGCCCAAAGCTTTAAAAGCGAGTCCTTCGGGTGCTTGTCATCGATGGTGAGAGTCTTCTGAACTATCTCGTCCACATCCATGTAAATCTTTTTAAAATTGACCGTGAAACGGCCTTTGTATTCTTTAAGTCCCTGAACCTCGGGATCGGTTTCGTCACCCCAATTTCCCATGAGATACCTCCTTAAATATTATTCTTTTTCACACACCGATTATTTTAACATATTCTTCCGGAATTTTTAATAATTGTGTTGTACCATAATGAAGTTCTTGAAATGAGAGGAACAGAAGGAGATGTTAGTTATGAAAAACAAAACTGCTTTAATCATGAGCCTAGCTATGGCTGTAATGCTTACGGCATGTGGCAATAAGGCTGCAGAATCCACCGAAACGGCGGTTGATTCCCACGAAAGTGCCATAGAGCTTACCGAAGAGGCAAAAGAAGCCGATGAATCGGTTAAGGAAGAAATCACAGAAGGAGCTACTGAAGAAACTTCAGCAGAAGCAATAGAAGAAACTGAAAAACCTTATGCAGACTTTAATTTCGAAGGCTGCGATACATTCACGCAGATTGTAGACAGCAAGCTTGAAAACGGCTGGGGCTATGCCAACGAGTCCGTAGGAGATACGGATGTTTTCTTTGTAAGCAACGGAATCTTTAATGACGCCGATGGCAATGCACAGGCTATTGATTCACTGTTATTTATTTATAAGGACAGTGTTCCCGCAATAGTGGGACAGGTAAGTTCCACAAGCACCAGCTGCCCTGTTTCCATAAAGGATAAAGTAATCTACGCAGGCGGCAATCACGGAGCGGAAAAATACACTGTTCTTAACAATGAATTGGTAAGAACCGAGGCTGCATGGGTGGAATATGACAGCGACGGAAAAGAAACCTATTACTATCAGTCCGGCGACGGAGCAGAAACCAAGCAGGCAGACAGCACCGAGTATGACAGACTCTTCGAAGAATTCGCAGAGGCAACACCGGTTTATTTCTCTGTAGTGGTAAAATAATAATGCGATTATGGGAGGAGCGGGCATACAGCCTGCTCCTTTTTGCTTGCTTTTTTGAAAAAAGTGTTTGAATTATTTTGAAAACTTGGTATCATAGCAACATAGTGTTTTTTGTATAAAAACACAAGTCAAACAAAAGGAGAAAAATGATGAGAACTAAAATTAAAGAGCTGTTCAGAAACACCTCTGAATATGCTTCCAAAGAAGTGACCATCTGCGCTTGGGTACGTACTAACCGCGCACAGGCACAGTTTGGATTCCTTAACGTTAACGACGGTTCGTTCTTCGAAAATTTACAGGTCGTTTACGAGCAGGAACTTAATAATTTTGAGGACATCTCCAAGATAAGAGTGGGCGCAAGCGTTGAAGTTAAAGGTACGCTCGTGCTTACCCCCGATAAACAGCAGCCTTTCGAAGTTAAGGCAACCGGCGTCCGCCTCCTTGGCGACTGCCCCGAGAATTACCCTATTCAGCCTAAGAGACACACAAGAGAGTACCTTCGTACCGTGGCACACCTTCGTCCCCGTACGAACTTATTCAGCGCAGTGTTCCGCGTACGTAGCGTAGCTGCGATGGCTGTTCACACTTACTTCCAGGACAGAGGATACCTTTACGTACACACTCCCCTTATTACCGGTGCTGACTGTGAAGGTTCCGACCAGATGTTTAAGATTACCACTCTTAACATGAACGATTTACCTATGACAGAAGACGGCAAGGTTGATTTCTCCAAGGACCTTTTCGGCAAGCAGTCATTTATTACAGGTTCCGGACAGCTTCAGGGCGAGACCTTCGCTATGGCTTTCGGCGACATTTACACCTTCGGTCCGACATTTAGAACCGAGAACTCCAACACCCAGACTCATGCGAATGAATTCTGGATGATCGAGCCCGAGATGGCTTTCTGCGACCTTCAGGGTCTTATGGATATCGAAGAGGATATGCTTAAATTCGTAGTTAAATACGTATGCGAGCACTGCCCCGAGGAAATCGACTTCTGCGACAAGTTCGTATCGAAGGGTCTTAAGGACAAGCTTAACGCTATCGTAAACGCTAAGTTCACCCGCATCAGCCACCACGATGTTATCGATATCCTCAAGAAAGCCGACGTTAAGTGGGAGTTCGAGCCCGACTACGGCGAAGACATTGCCAAGGAACACGAGAAGTACATCGTAGATTACTTTAACGGTCCCGTATTCGTAACAGACTGGCCCAAGGACATCAAGGCTTACTACATGAAGGTTAACCCCGACAACAAGACCGTTGCAGCCGTTGACCTCCTCGTGCCTCAGGCAGGCGAGCTTATGGGCGGCAGCCAGAGAGAAGAGAACCTTGACAAGCTCATCGAGAGAATGGACGAAATGGGCGTAGACAAGGAAGGCATCGACTGGTATCTTGACACCAGAAGATACGGCGGATGCATCCACAGCGGTTTCGGTATGGGCTTTGAGCGTCTTATCATGTACTTAACAGGCGTTGAGAACATCAGAGACGTAATACCTTATCCCAGAACACCTAGGTCCTGTGATTTTTAGGAATCACTATTGTGTCTTTTACAATAGTGACGTTGAGTCGGAGCTTTAACCGAGTCAACGCGCGGAGAGTTCCGCTGCCGCTGAGGTCTTTTCGAAGCGGTAGTTAGTATATTGAGCCATAACGTATAAAATTTAAAAAGCTCTGTACTATAAGGTACAGAGCTTTCATTTTGTGCTGATTAAATGTTGGTATTAAAGAGGCTTGCAAGTGAAGCCGTGGTAGAAGCGTCCTTCTCGTATGTGGAAGTCTGCATAAGACTTGCGGAAGCGATACCCGAAGCCTTAGCCTCAATCTGTCCGGCATAAGAGTAGGTGCCCTTAAACATGGACTCAAGAGTGCTGTCCTTAGCCTTATCGAATTTCTCTTCGTCGAAGGTTAACTTCTTGTCGTCGCCGACTTTAACGCCTGCCTTATCAAGAGTCTTTGAAAGAGTATCGGAGAGATCGGTCATCCACTTGGTGTTCTTTTCAACTTCCTTGGAGCCTGATTTCTTAGACTGCTCGATAACGTCGTTGTAGCTCTTTACAAAGTCCTTAACGGATTCTTTGATAGCCTTGGTATCAAGCTTATTGTCTTTCTTTTCCCAAAGGCTCTTCTGAGAGAGCTTGGAAGCGGATTCTTTAAGCTTGTCGGCATTGGCCTTAGCCTTCGTAAGCTCGGGATTGTCGGCAGGAGTCTTGGTCTTGGTATTAGCCTTGGTCTTCTGCGTGGTATCCGTCTTCTTGGTAGAAGATTTCTGGGCCTTATTAGCCTTAGCTTCCTCAGCGTAGTACGCCTTCATAAGCTTGCCGTAGCTGCCACTCTTGATGGAAGAATAGTCGGTATAATTTATGAAATTGTTAGAGTTGTTATTAAGTGAACTGATTAATGATGATATATTACTTAAATCTCTCATGGCGCTACCTCCTTGTAGCAAGATACACTCCTTGCATCTTATAATAATACAATAAACTTTGGCAGGCAACGGATTATTTGCAAGGGGGAATTTTAATGAAAAATCTTCAAAAACCGTCTTGACAAAAGAAGGGGTTTTATGTAATATATGTTTTGTTGCGAAACACGTAACATGCGCGAGTGGCTCAGCGGTGGAGCACCACCTTGCCAAGGTGGGGGTCGCGGGTTCGATCCCCGTCTCGCGCTTTAAAAAATGAGATATCCTAAACGGATATCTCATTTTTTATTCTCGCTTACCGGGGGAGAACCCGCGCAAGCGGGTGCGACCAGCGAAAGCTACGAGCCTTGCAATAATAAGCAAAATATCACCCGACAGTTCTTTAAGTCGGGTGAATAAAATATCAGGCCGGGTTCGGCTTCATGCTTGCATGTAAGTCGGATTCGGCCTGATGTTTTATTAGCCTGTGTAACAGGTGTATATTTTGCTTATTCTTATAAGGCGACAGCACGTGACAATAGATTTCCTCAGAAATCTATTGTACCTGTCTCGAATAAAGCTACTTCTTTATGCCTAATAAACTTATGTAAACCAACGATACGCCTAACGCGGTGGCACGTATCGCAGCAATCTGCGAATCCTTTCTCGTACCTATACCCTTTATTCCCATTTAACCCCCTTTAAAAAAGGCACCAATGACTAAAAAACCGCTTTCCGGGAAATTTAGTCATCGTTTTTCTTTCGCCAAGTTTACATAACAAGAATTGTCAGAGCTTCTGGCGCTTCAAAAATCACCTGCATCGCACGTACGCAATAACTATTCGCAACTAAATGAAACGAAGCAATGACTAAAAATCGCTATTAAGCCATATTTAGTCATTGTTTCAAATTTTACCCTGTCAAATTACCTCAATAGAACCCTCTCGAGCGAGGTGATAAAGACATGAAAGCATATGAAATTGTGACTTAATTGGCCACATTGTGGTATGATGCTTATGTAGTATGTAAATAGTAATGATTTGGCGAGATAGATTGGAGTGGGGGTATATGAAAAAACTATCTGATAAGCAATTGAAAATTCTGTTATACGTCATTTCCATCCTTGGTATAGCCGTAGGCTTCTTGCTGTGGCGTTTTATGCCGGAAACATTTAGAAATACATCCTTATTTCATATCGGAAACGGCAGATACGGCTCCAAGTATGGCGTACTTATTCTTTTGCCATTGCAATTGTTGGCTTTTATCCGCAAAGACAACAGCATAGAAGAAATACATACAGACGACCCCGAAGAGAGGGCCAAACTTGAGGCGGCCAACAATAGGAAGATAATGGAACTTCAGGTAGTAAGGGCTATAGGACTGGCGCTTGTGATTTGGCTGGTGATCGGTCTGGGAGTACTACTGACATAGATATTTAGAAACTGCCATATGATTGATAGGAGGATATCCGCAGAGGATATCCTTTTTTGTTAGGCGACGAGTCAAGCGGCTGATGTGCTTGCACAATCAGACATTTGGCGACCGCTTACAATCTCGGATTTCATCATTAAGAAAATCCGAGATTTTGCTTTTTGGTTTATTCCCCGAATATACTATAGAAATTGGGGGTCTATGGCTTCTTTTTGATGGATTCGATTGATTAATAAAAGACCGGTACGGGTGCAGGGGTGTATCTTTGAAATTGGTTTTCATCATGTTTAAGGGGAGTAGTATCGATGAAAAAGTGGAGAACCTGGAAAATCGTTCTTTTCATTGCGGCGTGTGTGTGTCTGAATGTGGGGGGAAAGCTACTGGCGGTTAAGTTCGAATTGCCGATATGGGCTGACTCTTTCGGAACTGCACTTGCGGCATATGCCCTCGGCCCTGTGTGCGGCGGTATTGTGGGACTTACGGGCAATCTGGCATACTGTGTCGTTAACCGGCTTTCGGCGGCTTATTCTATTACCAGCATAGCGCTTGGCGTTATCGTGGGTATCGCGGCCGAGAAACGGTGGTTCGATCAGTTCTACGGCTTTATGAAAGCGGCTTCTTTTACCGTGCTGACGGCTCTGGTGGTATCCGTACCCGTGAATGCAATATTCTCGGCAGGTTATACCGGTAATAAATGGGGCGACGCTTTAATCGATTATCTTACGGACAAAGAATGTCCTGTCTTTGTGTGCGTGATTCTTGGACAGCTTCTCATAGAGTTTGCCGATAAAGTCATTACAATAGCGGCAGTATACATTGTGATACTGATTCGAAGAGCCAAGAAAAACAGTGATAATGAAAAAAGAATGAGTCAGGGCAATGCGGCAACGGCACTCTCTGTTTTGATTATTTCAATCGGTCTTGCATTATCAATACCCTTTAAAGCTCATGCAAACGCTTACGCAGAACTCCCCGACTACAACGATTATGTACAGAGTATATACAGCAGTAACAACGGTCTTCCCTGCGGCGAAGCCAATGATATTGCGCAGACCAATGACGGTGTTCTTTGGATAGGAACGTATGCCGGATTGTATAGATATAACGGACATGAATTCAGGTGGATAGACAATTACGAATCGGTTAAGAACGTAAACTGCTTATATGTGGACGAAGAAGGACGTTTGTGGATAGGTACCAACGATAACGGTCTTTCCATTGCGATTCGTGAGAAGGTTGTAAACGTGCTTGATCAGTCCGACGGACTTCCTTCCAATTCGGTGCGAAGCATCATCAGGGGAACCGACGGATACTACTATATAGGTACTACGGGCAGTATGCAGATTCTTGTTATGAATAACGGTCTGAAGGCTGTCAACACATTGCCCGACGTGAATTACGTCGACAGTATCACGGCTGACGAAGCCGACCACGTAGCGGCAGTAACATCGGACGGACGACTGGTTTTGTTAAAAGGCGGAAACGCTATTTCTTTTGCAAAGCTTCCTGATGGCGGGGAGCTGTTCAATTGCTGTGCTTTTGCTCCGGACGGAACTCTTATGGCGGGAACTTCCGCCAATGAGATATATTGCTTTGATGTTTCTAAGGAAGAGCTTCAGACAAAGAGAATCATCAGATGTGAAGATGTAAAAAGCATCAACGATCTCTATTATATCAATGACGGAACGCTGTTCATAGCTTCCGACAGCGGCGTATGTTACATGGACGGAGCCGGATATCATAAGTTAAATACCAACGAATTCAATAACTCCATAGACAACATGCTGTGCGACTACCAGGGAAATCTCTGGTTTACATCGTCGAGACTCGGCTTGTTAAGGCTTGCCAAGTCGCCTTTTAAAGATGTCTACGGCGCCATCGGCATGGAGCGACAGGTAGTCAATGCCATAGTGTTCTGGCAGGGCAACTACTATATCGGAACCGATAACGGACTCGATGTGGTGGACAAAGCATGCAGGAAGCAGGTAGAGAATAATTTGACGGAAACGCTCGCAGGTAAGCGTATCCGATGCATGTACGTAGACGGGAACGACCACTTATGGGTATGTACATACGGAAGCGGCCTCATGGAATTTGACGCAGGCGGAGATATGTGGACGTACAGCGTGGAAAGCGGAAGCTTCGGCAATCGCGCAAGAGTTGTGGTAGGGCTTTCGGACGGCACCATTCTTGCGGCAGGCGATACCGGACTTAGCTATATTCGCAACCATAAAGTTGAGAAGACCATCGGCAAGCAGGACGGATTGATTAACTCGATGATTCTTACGATTACCGAGCGCCGAGACGGCACCATTCTTGCAGGTACCGACGGTGACGGTATAGCGGTTCTTAAGGACGGCGAAGTCATCGACATGCTTACTCGCGACGACGGACTCAGCAGCGGCGTAATTCTTCGAACCGTTAAAGATCCCAAGTCCGACGGCGTTTTCATAGTCACCAGTAACAGCCTCTGTTATCTGGACGCTGACGGCGCCATTACCGTGCTTGACAAGTTCCCTTATTTTAACAACTACGACATCTGGGCCAAGGACAAAGAAACCTTCTTTGTAATGTCGAGTGCAGGTATCTATGTGGTAGAGCGTGACGAACTTGTGGCAGGCGGCGAAATCGCCTGGGAATTACTGGACTCAAGACGAGGCTTGGGTACCTCCCTTACCGCCAATTCCTGGAACTACTACAACGGAAGCGGAGAGCTGTTCTTATCCTGCGACACGGGCGTTTATGTCATCGATATTGACAAGTACAACAGTGATGTTCGTTCCTACAGAATGCAGCTTGCTTCAGTCAAGATGGACGGCGTGAGTCAGCCTATAGCCCGTATGGGCGTCATCACGGTGGGTGAGGGTGTCGACAGAGTGGAACTTGCTCCCGAGATTCTAAACTACACCATTCAGGAGCCCAATGTCGGCTACTTCCTCGAAGGCTATGACAAGCAATGGACCATCGTGCCCCAGAACAGTCTTAACAATATTATTTACAACGACCTTCCCGCGGGAGACTACACTTTCCGCTTGGCAATCTTTGACAGCGCCGGCACCAGAGTACTTGAGGAACGCAAATTTGAAATGACCAAAGAAGGCGAGTTCTACGAAAGAAAGGGCTTCGTAAGATACGTATTTATTCTTTCGGCGTTGTTCCTAATCTGGTGCACCTGGCTGATAGTACAGCGTCAGATAAACAGACAGCAGATTAAGTTAAACATGGCCAACGAAACCGTTATGGCCATAGCAAAAGCAGTCGATGCCAAGGACGTGCGCACCAGTCAGCACTCCATGCGTGTAGCCGAGTACTCTGTACTCATCGCCAAAGAAATGAACTGCTTTAAGTGGTGGAAGAAGAGCAAAGAGCTCGCAAGTCTTAAAAAGGCAGCGCAGATGCACGATATCGGTAAGATTGGTGTGCCCGACAGCGTGCTTAATAAAGTGGGAAGACTCGACGACAACGAATATACGAAGATGAAGTCCCACGTTGTGGCGGGCGGTGATATTCTTAAAGACTTTACGCTTGTATCCCACGTTGTGGACGGTACCAGATACCACCATGAGAGGTATGACGGCAAGGGATACCCGGACGGCTTAAAAGGCAAAGAAATTCCTCTGTTCGGACGTATAATAAGCGTTGCGGATGCTTTTGACGCCATGACATCGAACCGTGTGTACAGAAATCACATGGACACCGATTACGTTATGAACGAAATGAAGCGAGGGCGAGGCACACAGTTTGATCCGGACGCACTTGACGCATTCCTAAGGCTCGTGGATAAAGGTGTTATCGACCTTGACAAGATATACGCGCAGAAGAGCGAAGAGATTAAAAATTCTCAGGGCGAACAGTCCGAAGAACTTACGCGGCGAGTGGAGGAAGACAAGAAGATTCAGGAAGCGGAGATGCACAAAGCCGAGTCCGGCGCCGAAGAGAAAGGGGGTAAAGCATGAAACGTATTTATATCGCAACAGCAGTGACATGTTCGGTTATATTGGCTTTGCTCATTGTTGGATTCAGAATGCTTAACCTTTCCGGCGAAAGAGAATCTCTGAAGGTAGGCTTCGTCTACGACAACGACGAAAGCACATCTTACACTTATAATTTCTCGCTGGCCAAAGACGCTCTTGAGAAAAAGTACGGAGAACGTGTAGCAATTGAGACCTGCAGTAACGTGCTCGACGATGAGATAGAAGAACCCTTAAGAGCGCTGGCTGAAGATGGCTGTGACATAATTTTTTTTAGCGGCTACAGTGAGCTTGTAAGACAACTTGCTCCGGATTACCCCAATGTCCAGTTCTGTCAGACATCTTACAAGGACATGTACAATCAGGAGGTGCCCGCGAACTATCATACATTTAAGGGTGAAGCTTATCAGGGAAGATATATAAGCGGAATCGTAGCCGGCTTAAAACTCAAGCAGATGATTGAGGAAGGTACCATTACCGAAGACGAAGCGGTAGTAGGTTTTGTAGCGGCTTTTCCCACTACGGAACTGATATCCGGCTACACCGCATTCCTCTTAGGCGTTCGCTCTCAGGTACCGCAGGCTGTGATGCGCGTTGTCTATACCGAGACCTGGAGCAGCTACGCGCAGGAAAAGAAAGCGACCGAGCGACTTATTGATGAGGGCTGCGTTATCATCACGCAGCACACCGATACCATCGCCCCGGCTGTGGCTTGCGAAGAAGCTTCGGCGGAAAAAGAAGTATATTTTATCAGCTACAACAACAGCATGTCGGAAGTGGCGCCCTGTACGTCAATCGTAACCGCAAGAATATGCTGGGAGCCTTACGTCCTCGGTGCGGCGGACGCTATGTTTAAGAATAAGTCAATTGAATCTACGGTCAACGGAAATGTTCGCGGAACAGATTCTTTTGCCGGCTTCGAAAAAGGCTGGATGGAAATGCTCGACTTAAACCTTCAGATAGCGGCGCCGGGAACACAGGAAGCCATCGATGCGGCAATAGCCAAGTTCAAACAGGTTAAGCGAGGCAAAGTTGATTTTGTTTTTAAAGGAGATTACGTAGGCGTTAACTACAACAATCCTTCCGACACGATAGATTTAAAAGCAGGATACGTGGAGAACGAAAATACTTCGTATCCGAAGTTTGGGTACATTCTTAAGGATATTATTATCATTGAGGAATAAAGAGCGTGGCTAAGACTAAGGGACAGCACCTAAAAAGTGTTGTCCTTTTGCATTGCCGCAGAAAAATAAAATAATATATTTCGCCCCTGCAATACTATATTATCGTAAGAATCTGCGCTATAATAGCACCATAAGTTGAAACGACCTATTAAGGAGGTACATATGGGAGTTTTTTCAAAAGTACACAGATACAGAGAAGGGGGCGAAGACGTTAACGTTTTTAATGCCGAGACTTATGGCAGACCCGTTAGATCGCTCTTTACAAGCACCAAGGTGTTTTCCCTGCATCATCACATAGATATAACCGATGAAAGCGGAAACGTGGTGTATCAGGCACAGTCTAAAATGATTTCGCTTCATGACAAGACGGATGTCTACAGAGCAGACGGTGAGTTTGTAGCCCATATAGAGAGAAAATTTTTCACGCTTCATGAAAGACATTACGTTACCATGAGCGACGGAATGCGTTTTGAGCTTTCCAACGAAATTATGCATATCATCAAGGATATCACAAATATCGTGGGACTCGGCTGGCAGTTAAGAGGTAACCTCTTGGGCCTTAATTTCGAGCTTCTTGATGAAGAGGGCAGAGTGATTGCGGTAATCGGTCAGAAAATGTTCTCCATCCATGACAAGTACTGCATCGATATTTATCAGGAAGAACACGAGGAGACGGTTGTAGCGATACTCGTAACGCTTCAGCATATGATGCGTGACAGAGCGGCGGCAGCTTCGGGCGGCAGCGGCGGCGGATCGTCATCGGGCGGCTGATAAGTAAGCGTAATAGAGAATAGTCGGGGCGGCATGGAAACATGCCGCCTTAATTAAGCTTTAAGGAAATTCAACTTGTTCCCGCCACATCTAAATGCTAAAATGTTAGTGGCTTAAGGCTAAGATAGGCTTACTTGCAAGGAGAACCCAATGCAGATTAACACACAGAAGCTTAAACGTGTTTCTTTATATACTTTGATATTCTGGGTAATCACCCACGGATACAGATTCACCAATAACCTTTATACCGGCGATACAATGTGCAACGTCTTCCAGGATGACATTATGTGGCAGAGATCCCTGGGCAGATTTATGCAGCCTCTTACCATGGTTTTCAGAGGCACTATTGTGGCGCCTTGGTTACTGTTCGGACTGTCGATAGTTCTTTTTTCGCTGTCGACTTACCTTATTACCGAGATGCTGGGAATTGAGAAGCCGCTGCTTCTTTTTATAACATGCGGAGTGTTTACGTGTAATTCGACGATTCTGTGCGCCAATGCGGTGTATACGCCCTGGATTGATATTTACGGAACGTCGCTTTTGCTTGTGACACTCGGCGTGTGGCTGTTTCTTAAGGATAAGTGGTGGGGATATCTTGCGGGAATCGTGTGCTTTGTCTGCGCCATGGGATTCTATCAGTCGTATATAGATGTTGCTTTTGCACTGTTCTTTATCATCGTAATAGGCGATTTGGCGCGAGGCGATAAGGTCGGCAAGGTGCTTGTTAAGGTCGGTAAGATTGCCGGCGGACTGCTGATTGCGGGTGTAGGTTATTATGCTGCTTATAAACTGGTCATAAAGGTGCACCATGTTATGGAGGCTGTCAGCTATAACAGTCTTGCGGGCATAGGCGATTTCGAGGGAACATCGATTTTCTCGCTTATTGTCGGAGCATACAAAGAATTCTTTAACTTCCTGGTAAATCAGGAGACTTTTGTGTCCACGTATCTTCTCGGCATTCAGGTGAGCAGATTCTGGGGCGTTTTGGTTACCTTATGCGTGTGGATTACCATAATCTTTATACTTGTGGCGCTCTTTGTGATTAACCGTAAGAATAAAACGGCGGTTATCAATGTGGTGCTTCAGGCGGCGTGCATACTTCTTTTTCCGCTTGCGGCTAATTTTGTGTATGTTATTACCAAGGGATTTGAGTATGAGCTGATGGTGTTCTCGTTCCTGTTTGTGTTCGTGGGGCTTATTGTGCTTGTGGAGAAACTGCCTCGTGAGAGTAAGGGCGCGGAGCGTAAGCAGTTGCTTCTTTTGATTCCGATAGTTGTCATGATCTGGAATAATATAGTATTCAGCAATCAGAACTATTTTAAAATCGATATGCAGAATGAAGCGGCGCTGTCGATGGCTACCAGAATCGTGAATGATGTCGAAGCTTTTGAGGATTATGAGCCCGGTGTGACGCCGGTTGAGATTATCGGTTTCATGCCTTATTCAAGCAGTGTCAATGATGTGCCTTATATCAGAGAGCTTTACGTACACGGAAATTATAAGTCGGTGTTTACGTATCTCAATTCGCTTTCTTTCTATATCAATAATTATCTGGCTGTGGACATGAATATTGTGCATTGCGATGAGGATAGCGAATATACTGCGGATATGCCGGTATATCCCGCCAAAGGCTCGATGCGTTACATAGACGGAAGGCTGGTCATAAAGATTTCTGAGCCGAGCGGAAACTGATAAGACCACGCAATGGTGTGAATAGTTATGAGAATAGTGGGAGTCGGGGATGATACTATTGCCCGGCTCTTTCTTTGGATAAAATTTAGATTTTGTTCTTTGAAAAAGTCGCAAAAAAGTGTTAGAGTTAAGGCACACAGAGGGAAGAGGTGTTAAGGCACCTATGGGTTGATAACTGTATGATAGGAGGTTTTACCTATGAAAAGGTTGATTATGTCAATCCTTATGATTGGGATAATGATTTTGTCACTGAGTGCTTGCGGCGCGGCAGCTCCGGCACCCGTGAGTGCATCGCCTGAGCCGGTTGCAAGTGTTGACGGTGAGCCAAGCGATGTGTCGAAGAATTTTTCTTTTACGCCTGTAGACGATGACAGCAAGGCTTCCGCGATTGCTTCCACGGAGAAAGAAATCGAAGGGAAGATCGAAGACGGCACCAAGGTAGAGTACGGCGACCTTGACGGAGACGGCACCGTTGAGTACTCCATAGATTATCTTGTGGAAGACGGCGACATTATTACAGGCAAGATAGAAGTGTATTTCAACAATGAGCTGATTCACACGGTGAACGATGAGCTTCCGATTGACTCGGGAATGCTTGTATATGCCGATTACGACGGTGACGGCGCTAATGAGCTGTTGTTCGTATATTATCCGCATGTAAATTCGATGCCTCTTGATGAGTACGTAGTGCTCAAGGAAAAGAACGGGCTCTGGTATGAGATGGAAGTGCCGGAGGATGCGAACGGTTCGAACAGATTCCCCGTGCATGTTAAGTATGGCGACGAGCCCTGCACGCTTAAGATTACCTGCGACGGGTTCGATAAGGTTATAGATTACGATGCCAAGGCCCATTATGAGGCTGCTGTTAAGGATATTGTCGAAAGTGGCGGCAATGAGGAATTCAAGGCAGAGTTCGAGCGTGTTCTTGCGGGCGAAGGCTTTGTTAAGGGCGCCGACTACGGTATGGTGATGCCCTGGGGTATCTGGCAGGTTGAAGCAGTTACCGTTAACGATGAGCCATGCATCAGAGCGCTTCACGGACTTGCGGGCGCGCAGCTTGAGCGTTACGATGTTCTCGGTAATCTGTACATTTACTTTAGGTTCGATGCCAAGGGCAGAGTTAAGATAGTTGATATGGAGTTCTACGACGATTTAAGCGGCGGAACTCCCGAATAGGATGGTATTTTGGTTATGGAACTGTGGGATTTGTATGATATTAATCTAAAGCCCCTCGGTAAGACCTGGGAGCGTAAAAAGGGCAAGAACCACGATATCCCCGACGGCGAGTATCATATCGTGTGCGATTTACTGATTCGCCATGCGGATGGAGATTTCCTTCTTACTCGCAGGGACTTAAATAAAGATATCGCGCCCGGCATGTGGGAAGCAAGCGCAGGCGGAAGCGCCCTTACGGGTGAGACTGCAGAGGAAGCGGCTTATCGCGAGATGCTTGAAGAGACCGGGCTTAAGGCTGACAGGCTTGAGTTCGTGGGCAATACGGTATCTGAGTGGTCGCATTCCATTTTCTTTAGCTACGTGGCATACGTAAGCGGCGACAAGGATGCGGTGGTACTTCAGGAGGGCGAGACCATTGAATATAAGTGGGTCGACCTTGACGGCTTCTTTAAGTTCCTTGATGAGGACGATGCGCTTAAGGGGCATAATGAGCGGTACCGCAAATATATTGATACATTGAGATAGTTAAGAGTGAAGCACTTCTGCTGTGGCGGAGGTGCTTTTTTTTTGCTCGCGGACTATTGACACAAATGGTTTATCGCGATAAACTAATATTGTGGTTTACAAGGATAAACCACAAGGAGATATTGATATGGCTGATTTGGAACTTGGCGCAGTCCAGGAACGATTTGCGGATATTGTGTGGGAGCATGAGCCGATAGCTTCGGGCGAGCTTGTGAAGATATGCGAGAAAGAACTTGAGTGGAAGAAGCCCACGACTTACACGGTGCTTCGTAAGCTTTGCGAGAAGGGGATACTTCAGAATGTTGACGGCGTGGTGTCGTCTCTTATTGCGAGGGATGACTACTATTCCGGTAAGAGCGAGCAGGTGATTGAGGAGTCCTTCAGCGGTTCACTTCCCGCTTTTATTGCGGCATTTACTTCAAGAAAGAAACTTTCCGAGAGCGAAGTTGAAGAGATTCAGAGGATGATAGATACCTTCAGGAGGGGTTAACTATGGGAGAGGTATTCCTGAAAGCGGTTAATTTAAGTATAGCAGCAAGCTGGATTATTGTTGCGGTCATAGTGCTTCGGTTTCTTTTGAAAAAAGCACCCAAATGGATTCAATGCGTGCTCTGGAGCCTTGTGGCAATAAGGCTTATATGCCCCGTGCTTCCGCAATCCAAGTTAAGTGTTGTTCCAAGTGAAGCGGTGTTTCCTGTAGAAAAAATCTACAGCGCAGACGAGCAGACAGCGAATAATCCGCACAATTGGGAGATTAACACGGGGGTTGCCCGGGTCGATAACGGGCAGGGAGCAATTTTGCAGGATGTAAGCACGGGACCTGTGTTAAGAAGCAATCTGGAAATACTCGGATGGGTCTGGTGCGCAGGCATGGGCGTGATGCTTCTGTATGCGTTCATCACCTATGCCGGACTTAGAAAGAACGTGAGCGCATCGGTTAGTGCCGGGGGCAATGTCATGGTATGTGACGACATTGAATCTCCGTTTATTTTAGGAATCGTGCGCCCTAAGATTTATATTCCTTCGGATATGCCGAGGGAGACATATACACAGGTGCTTGCGCATGAGAGAGCGCATCTGGCACGCAAGGATCACTGGTGGAAGCCTCTAGGATTTCTTTTGCTGACGGTGTATTGGTTCAATCCGCTGTGCTGGGTTGCGTATATATTGTTGTGTCGCGACATTGAGCTTGCGTGTGATGAGAAGGTTATTCGCGACATGGATACGGCCGATAAAGCAGCATATTCGCAGGCACTTCTCGACTGCAGCGTGAACAGAGCGAGAGTTGCGGCCTGCCCGCTTGCTTTTGGCGAGGTAGGGGTCAAAGAACGCGTTAAGAGCGTCCTTAACTACAAGAAGCCCGCATTCTGGGTAATCGTGTGCGCTGTGGTGGCGTGTGTGGTCGTAGCGGTGTGCTTCCTTACGAACAGGAAGAGCGATGAGCCGGATGAGCAGGTAACGGAAGAAGTAAAGGTCGAAGAAGAAGCAGGGCAGGAGCTCACGGCAGAGGAATCGGTGGACAGCGGCTTTATTTCACATCTGGTAGAGGTTTCATACGATCCGAATGCCACCAACCGCATGGATGAAGGCGCACATTACATATTTGAAATAGATAATGACGGTGAGAGCCGCAAACTTGGGTACCTCATTGCCGAATACGAGGATCTTGAGGGGCTCGACCGTTCGAGCGAGGAAGCCTACTGTCGTTCTTTTGCCGAGAAATATGCGCCGGAGCTGTTGCCATTCTACGACTCTGCGACCAAGACGGCAGAAGACGAAGTATATATTGTCGAGATGGTCACGGACAAGTGCATAGTCGGGCTGATTACCTACGCCGACTGTGACTTCATGCGGGTTAAGATTGAACCGCTTGATGCCCCGTTTTATGACCAATTGAGTGAATTGCCCGGAGCTGTTTACGTGTGGGAAAAAGAAGGCTTCGGCAGCCCTTTCTACATCACGCTTAACAGTGACGGTACATTTCAGTATTATGTCGGCGCGTTCAGCAGTCACATAGGTATGGGCAGATGGCACAAGGACGATACGGTGCTCACCCTTACGGAAGATGAAAAGCAGACAGGCTACGGGGCTACATTTACTTTTGAAATTAAGGATGACAATCTGATCTTTGTGCAAAAGAAATCCGCTGCATTTGGCGGGGTCACTGTAGAAGACGGCGACAAGTTTAAACGCTTAAAGAGTAGCACGGAGGCATCGGGCGAGGAGAGTTTTCGCTGGGCATATCCTTTTTACGAGTGGCCGCTTGATGAGGGCGAAACGGAAAAAGTGCTTAACACCTGCAACTTTGACATAACACACGACGGCAAGAAAGACACCATAATCCTTACGAGCATTGAGCCTGAAGCTGTAGGTGGCGTAGACCGCAGCCCGGGCGACTGGGGGCAGGTCAAAGTATATGACGGCACAGTTACCGCCGGCGATGGCTCCACACCTTTCTGGGGCTTAGACTGGGCAACGGCCCACACGGGAAACATTCAGTGTTTCGAAACAACAGTTGACGGCCTCGACTACATCGTAGTCACAAGCCTCTGGGTCGGTCAGGGATTCGGAGACTACATGTACGATGTTCTATATTGGGACAACGGAGCCGCCTGCGTAGTCGATACCAAGGAGTATTCTTTTGAACTCGATAAAGAATACGACATCACCGATTTCTACGACAGTCTCTATAATTGGATTAATTCAAAGTCGGTTCTCATCGTGGCCTCGGACTGTGATATCTATCCGCATGTAATGTACTCATCCGACGGTAACACGGTCAACCCCGACGAGTTCTACTCACGGCGAAAGAAACTCTATGACTGATATAATATACGCTTTTAAAAGGCACTTCTGTGTAGACAGGAGTGCTTTTTTAAGTGCTTCTTTAGAAATGCGCTAGCAAATACTTAAGAAATGTGCACTAATATATAAGATGTAAACTGATGATTGGGGCCAAAGAAAGGAGAAAGGCGCAATGACATACGCGATAGGCGAACCGTTGTCTACATATGCAGGTTTATTTAAGGGATTTGGATGGATTAATATATTCGGAATTATAATTGATGTGCTTCTTTTGATTCCATTAATTATATTTGCCGTAAAGTTTAAGAACAGAAAGCACGGCCCTGTTCCTAAGTGCTTCTCTATAGGAGAAAAGATTTTCATATTTATCTGTCTTGTGCTGATGGTATGGAATCTGGGACTTGAAGAGTTTGCTTTTAAGTTCGATAAATACTTTGAATTATATTTACTGAGCAATATAGTTTTGCTTATTGCGTACTATGCTATTTGGATTTCTTTCTTTGTCAAACAAAGGACTTGGAAACGAATTGCAACCGCTTGTATTATGTTGTCGATTTTCATTTTTTCCGCAATGTGGCTAGATCATATGGCGCTTGGCTCTTTCGTAGCGTGGATGGGTGTAACCCACGTCTTCGTGGCAGCGCAGGATAAGTATGAATAATATGCTGAAATAAGAGACTTCTCTAGGTTACCCTGCATTTTCGTGCAGGGTATTCTATTGTTATGGGTCGTGACCCTGTTGAGCTCGCGAAGCGTGCGAAATATCAACCACCCGCTATGCGGGTGCGCGGTGTTTGTTATACAAAAAAAT
>FMTX01000006.1 GCA_900100895.1 Lachnospiraceae bacterium YSD2013 | reverse complement strand
GGCGTAGGCGAAGGATATTTGAGAGGAGCTGCCCTTAGTACGAGAGGACCGGGGTGGACGGACCGCCGGTGCATCAGTTGGGAACCAATCCCATAGCTGAGTAGCCGTGTCCGGCAGGGATAAACGCTGAAGGCATCTAAGCGTGAAGCCCCCCTCAAGATGAGATATCCCTGTAGTAATACGTAAGACCCCTTGAAGACGACGAGGTAGATAGGGCCAAGGTGTAAGTGCAGTAATGTACTCAGCTGATGGTTACTAATAGGTCGAGAGCTTCACTTGAAGGTGAAAGTTATCCTAGGATTGAAAGTTCTTCTGTTTTGTATTAAGAGTTCAAGGTGTATATAGCTAATTTCACAAAAGCGGGCAACCGCCATATTTGTTTCTTTTTTGTAAGACGCGAAAGCGTCTTTTTTTTATTATTAGGAATCACGATTTTGTATTTTAAAATCGTGATGAAAAGTCGAAGCTTTAATCGGCTTTTCACGCGGAGCGTTCCGCCGGTGCTGAGGTTTTCTCGAACACCGGTAAGATACCTCTTCATAATGATTCAAGCAGGTATAAATTTCAATTATTTAAATTTTAGGTTAATTTCAATTTCTTACAATAATTCTAACGGAGCCAAGCGCTTCGACTTGTTATGGAAATTAACCAAAAATTATCTACAAAATTCAGAATATTGTTTGATTTTTAGATACAATATGGTATAATTTTCTTATATTTGAAAAGTAAAAATGTGCCCATGCACAGATAGGAGATATTGGATGGATACTAAGATTCTTTTGGAGAACGGCACTAATGAATTGGAAGTTCTTGAATTTGTTCTTGATGATCATTCCTATGGTATCAACGTAGCCAAGATTAGAGAGATTATTCCCTACGCAGAGGTTACGCCTGTACCTAATGCTCATCCCAGTATCGAAGGTATATTTATGCCGCGTGATACGATGATTACCGCAATAGATTTAAAGAATTGCTTACAGAGAGGTAAATCTGAACCCGGCGGACTTTTCATCGTTACCAACTTTAATAAACTTGATATTGCATTCCATGTAGATCAGGTTCTTGGTATTCACAGAGTTTCATGGGCAGATATTATTAAGCCCGGCACTACAATTTCTACAACAGAAGAAGGCGTATCTACCGGTATTATAAAGATGAATGAAAAGCTTATAATCATTCTTGACTTCGAGAAGATTGTAGCTGATATTAATCCCGAAACCGGTCTTAAGATGTCCGATATTGATGCCATCGGTGCGAGACCTCGTAACTCCATTCCGATTCTTATCGCTGAGGACTCAGTTCTTCTTAACAAGCTTATTGTTGATTCACTTAAGAAGGCAGGTTATGAGAACCTTATCCATACCGAGAACGGTCAGGAAGCTTACGACGTTATCATGGACTGCAAAGCAAAAGGTACCCTTAAAGAGCATGTACAGTGTATTGTAACCGATATCGAAATGCCTTTGATGGACGGTCACAGACTTACAAAGCTTGTTAAGTCCGATGACGCTACCAAGGATATCCCGATAGTTATTTTCTCATCGCTTGTTAATGAGGAAATGAGACGTAAGGGTGAGGCACTCGGCGCAGATGCTCAATTATCCAAGCCTGAAATCGGTAAGCTGGTTCAGATTATCGACGGACTGGTACTTAACAAATAACAAAGTCCTTAAAAGGGCCGTGATTAACGGCCCTTTATTTATGTAAGAAAATAGTGAGGTACATATGAATTTAGACGGGTATGACATGGTATTAATCGGCATAGGAGAAGAGTTCGAAGAGGCTCCCGATGCTCTTGAGGCTTACAATAAGCTTTCAAAAGATCTGGAGGGAAAGAATTACTTCATAGTGTCTCTTTGCATGGATGATGTAATTTACAAAAGCAACCTTAATCAAGACAGAATTGTAACACCCCTTGGCGGACGGCGAAAGAAACAGTGTCCCGACGCCTGTGAAAACGCTCTTTACGATTTAGACGTCGAAAAATGCCCTATTTGCGGCAAAGAACTGATATATAACAATATTCTGGCAGAAAATTATATAGAACAAGGTTATCTTCCTATGTGGGAGAAACATAAACTCTGGCTTACGGGAACGCTTAACAAGTCCTTGTACATTATGGAACTTGGCGTTTCCATGAGGCTTCCGCAAGTGGTCAGATGGCCTTTTGAAAGAGTGGCGATGCTTAATAACAAGGCTTTCTTTTTACGAGTTAACGGAAAGCTTCCTCAAATTAATGCGGAACTTAAGGAAAAAGGAAAAGGTATCGGCGAAAATTCCGTAAAGTGGCTTATTGAGAATTAAATATGCCTATGATAAGATTATATTAACAAGTTAAAGCATTTACGTAATAAATAAATCTTCGGGGGATGTATATGAATAATGAGGATTATTTAGACAGCCTGTTGAGAGCGGCGGTTGCGGAAGACAACCCCAATTCCGCCATTAATAAGGTACGTAAAATCGAAAGCGAAATGCCCAAGGAACCACCTATAGAAGAAACAGCAGAAGCCGCGGATGAGGAATTGTCCGGGGCTGTTGATGATTCTTTGACGGAGAAGATTGCAGAAGACATCCCGGCAGATATTCTTGCGGATATTCCCGAGAGCATAGCTGAAGACGTCATTACTGAAGAAACTCCCGAAGAACCGGCTTCTGAAGCATCGGTTACAGAGGAGCCTATATCAGTATCCGAAGAGATTCCGGTAGAGATTCCGCCCGAAGTGCCTGCAGAAACGGCCATAGAAGAGCCTGAAGAGGCTGTAGTCGAGGAAATACCTGTAGAAGTGTCCGAAGCGCCCGTAGAAGTTCCTACAGAAGCTGTCATGGATATTCCCGCAGACGCATTGGCTGACATTCCCGCGGATTTATTGGGTGATATTCCGACTGAAGATATTGCAGAAGTGCCGGCTGAAGATTTGACCGCAGAGCCTATTGAAGAGGTATCTTCAGAATCACTTGATATACCGGCGGATGTACTTGATATACCTTCTGAAACGCTTGATGCTCCTGCAGAGGAAGTCACCGAAGCACTTGCAGACCTGCCTACTGAAGAGGGCTTAGATACACTTGCAGATCTTCCCACCGAAGAAAGCTTAGAAGCGCTTGCAGATCTTCCCACGGAAGAAAGTTTGGAAGCACTTGCAGATCTTCCCACCGAAGAAAGCATAGAAGTACCTGCAGACATTACCGAAGAAATTCCTGCTGAGGACAATCTTGAAGCCCTCGCAGACATACCTACAGAAGAAAGCGTTGAAGGAACAGAAGGATTTGATGGACTCGAAGGACTTGGAGATTTAACAGCGGATTTAGGTCTTGAAGAACTTTCTGATATTGCAGCAGATGCCGGTGCAGAAGTGCCTGCTGACCTTCCTTCAAATGAATCACTTGACGCACTGGCTGATATTCCGGCAGATTTGCTTGCAGACCTTCCGACAGAGGAAGTAACTGAAGCACCAGCCAAAGAAGGCGCTACTGCGGAGGAAATTGCAACTGAAGAGCCTATAGATATACTCGGTGAAGCTCTTCCCGAGGAAACCGTCGCAGAGACAGAAGCCACCAAGCCGACCGATGAAGCCACAGGCGATATAGATTCTCTTTTAAGCAGTGACTTTGCAGGTGAAGTAGACATTGCCGATGTTAGTTCGCTTCTTGAAAGCGCAGAGGAATTTGCGGCCAAAGAAGCTGAAAGCACACAGAATCTTACGGACGAAAGTTCAGAAGCTCTCGACATGTCCGGCGAAGATATAGAGAAAATGTTAAGTGAAGCCGCTGACGTAAGTACCGACGAAGGTGTTCAGGAAGGAGAGATTGCGGTTGACCTTGATGATATCGCCTCCATGGAAGGCGAGCTTGGCATATATGACAAGAACGATATAACAGAAGGCCTTTCCGATGCTGAACTGGGTGGTGACGGAGGAGAACTTGCAGAGATATCCAGCCTTCTTGCAGCTATAGACAATAATGACGCAGGCGGATCCGACGATATGCTCGAGATGCTCAACGAAGCAGTCTCCAAGCAGGAAGCAGAGGACGAAGCCGCCGCAAAGGCCAAGGCCGAAGCCAGAGCTGAAGCGGATGCTGCCGCCAGAGCCGAAGAAGCACTTGCCAATGACAAGAAAGGCAAGAAAAAAGGCCTGTTCTCATTCCTCAAGAAAAAGGACAAAGAAGAAGCCCCCGCCGATCCTAACAAGAAGAAATCAAAATTCCAAAAGCTTCTTGATTTCTTAACTGCCGAGGACGAAGAAGAGGAAGCTTTAATTAAGCCTGTGGATGCGGCCGAAGGCGAAGCTGCAACCGGCGAGAATAAAGAAATCCTTGAAGAAATCGACAAAGAAGGCGATGACTCTAAGGGCAAGAAGAAGAAAAAGAAGAAAAAAGGCAAGAAAGGTAAAGACGAAGAAGCCGGCGAAGAAGGCGGCGAAGGCGACGAAGACTCCGAAGAAGGCGGCGATAAGAAAGGCAAGAAAAAGAAAAAGCCTCCGAAAGAGAAGAAAGAACGTAAGCCTCTTGAACTTGACATTGATACCGGCAAGCCTCTTTCCAAGCGCAACATTAAGCTTGTAGCGGTACTTGCTGCAACGCTTCTTCTCGCTATTATTCTTGTATGTACATTAATTCCCAAGGTTATCGTTAACTCTACGGCCAGAAAAGCCTACTACAGAGGCGATTACGAGACTACATACAATTCTTTCTTTGGCGAAAAGAAGTTAAGCGACAGTGACGCGATTATATTTAAACGTTCCGAAATAGTGCTTAAGATGCTTCATAAGTATGACGCATTCAAGACATATACAAAGATTGATATGCAGGCTGAGGCTCTCGATCAGTTGCTTCAGGCAGTCAACAATTACGAGCCATGGCTTATAGTGGCTGAAGGCTGCGGAGCTGCAGAGGAGTTCAAGGAAGCTTACAGTAAGTGTCTTGGTGCGCTCATAAGCAATTACGGACTTACCGAAGAAGCAGCCAAAGCAATTAATGCCTTGCCTACAGATCAGGAGTACTCTCTTATGGTGCATTCAATTGTTACGGGAACCGAGTACATCGATCCCACGGCACCGCTTCCGGCACCTTTTGTGGAGCCTGAAAGCACTGCCACCTACGACAGCGACGGTGAAGGCGATATTTTGGACGAAGAAGGAAATTAAATGATAGCTATTATTGATTATGATGCGGGGAATATCATGAGCGTCGTGAAGGCGTTTCAGTATCTTAAGGAGGACGTGATTCTCACCAGAGACAGAGACGAGCTTCTAAAAGCCGACAAGCTTGTGCTTCCCGGGGTAGGGTGTTTTAAAGACGCAGTAGACAATTTAAGAAAGTATGACCTTGAGTCGGTCATTAAGGAGTGTGTTGCCGCAGGTAAGCCGTTCTTAGGCATTTGCCTTGGTATGCAGCTTCTTTTTGAAGAAAGCGAAGAAAGTCCCGGAGTTAAGGGACTTGGCTTGCTTCCCGGTAAATGTATTAAGATTCCGGAAGATAGAGGCTTAAAGGTACCTCAGATAGGCTGGAACTCCCTTGAGTTTCCGAATAAATCAAGACTCTTGGCAGGACTTCCCGAAGGTGCTTTTGTATACTTCGTCCACTCATACTATATCTCGGCCAAAGAACCGACAGATGTTTCCGCCACAACCGAGTACGGGGTAACTGTTCACGCAGCGTGCGAGAGAGGCAACATTTTCGGATGCCAGTTCCATCCGGAGAAAAGCTCGGATGTGGGATTAAAGATACTTAAGAATTTTGCGGAGTTATAGTATGTATACGAAGAGAATTATTCCATGCCTTGATGTTAACAACGGAAGAGTTGTCAAAGGCGTTAATTTTGTTAATCTGATAGATGCGGGTGATCCGGTGGAGCAGGCGGTTCTTTACGATCGTGAAGGCGCCGACGAGTTGGTGTTCCTTGATATTACCGCATCAAGCGATAAGAGAGATACCGTGGTGGATATGGTAGAGAGAGTGGCAGAGAAGCTGTTCATTCCTTTTACCGTAGGCGGCGGTATCAGAACTGTAGACGATTTTAAAAAGATTTTAAGAGCAGGCGCCGATAAGGTTGCGGTCAATTCTGCCGCAATTATGAATCCCGAGCTTATTTCCGAAGCTGCGCTTAAGTTCGGAAGCCAATGCGTTGTAGTGGCAATCGATGCCAAGAGACGTGCCGACGGTTCCGGCTGGAACATATACAAAAACGGCGGAAGAGTCGACATGGGTATAGATGCGATTGAGTGGGCGATTAAAGCTTATAATCTCGGTGCGGGCGAGATTCTTCTTACCAGCATGGACAGAGACGGTACCAAGAACGGCTTTGATAACGAGCTTACGAGACTTGTGTCCGATTCGGTAAAGATTCCTGTAATCGCTTCGGGCGGAGCAGGTTCCAAGAAAGACTTCTATGATACATTTACCGACGGCCACGCCGACGCGGCACTTGCTGCAAGTCTGTTCCACTTCAAAGAACTTGCAATAGAAGATCTGAAGGCATATTTAAGCGACATGGGAATCTCGGTAAGGAGGAAGCTTTCATGATAGAGAATGAATGGCTCCCTTATCTTAAGCCTGAGTTTGCCAAGCCGTATTACAAGACCCTTTACGAGTTTGTTAAAGACGAATATACGAATCACGTTATTTTTCCGCCATCTGATAAGATTTTCTCAGCGCTTGAGCATACTTCGGTTAAGGATGTTAAGGTGGTAATAATCGGTCAGGATCCGTATCATGAACCCGGGCAGGCTCACGGAATGAGTTTTTCGGTGCTTCCCGGAGTCAAGACACCGCCTTCGCTTCAGAATATGTACAAGGAGCTTAATACAGAGCTGGGTTGCTATATACCCAATAATGGATACCTGATTAAATGGGCAGACCAGGGAGTGCTTCTCTTAAACGCCGTATTGACCGTGAGAAGCGGTGCGGCCAACTCTCATAAGGGAAAAGGCTGGGAACAGTTTACAGACGCCGTTATAAGGGCCGTAAACGCCCAGGACAGGCCGGTAGTGTATCTTTTATGGGGCTCAAACGCCAGAGCCAAGAAAGCGCTCATAAACAACCCCAAGCACCTGGTGCTTGAAACGGTTCATCCGAGCCCGCTTTCAGCTTATAACGGTTTCTTTGGCTGCGGACACTTCAAAAAGGCCAATGAATTTCTGGAGAGCCACGGAATAGCACCAATAGACTGGCAGATAGAGAATATTTAGACACAAAAAAGCTTATGCGTAATGCATAAGCTTTTTATTATGCCGGCGATGGGACTTGAACCCATACGTTGTTGCCAACAACAGATTTTGAGTCTGCCTCGTCTGCCATTCCGACACGCCGGCGTCTTCGCGACAAGAAGAATATTACCATAAACAGGCACCTGTTGCAAGTGTTTATTACACATAAATTGGGGGCATTTGTTAACGCATTTTTAAGGGATATAAGTAGAATGATTAACAAAGGATATAACAATTTATTGTAAGTCAATAATGAAATGTTATAAGAAAATTCTGAAAAATCAACGGTACAAGTGGTTTTACATACGCTATAACAATTATAGTGGTTTGCCTATAAGCAGTACTTATAATGGGATGTATATGTCTAATTTGCTTTTACCGTAATAAGACCATAAAATACTACCATACAAAGCCTGTTACGCAGGCTTGTTGTTTTTATCAGGATAAAAGGTTTCTTCAGAGGGGATTTATGAATACAGAAAAAGAACGCGAACTGTTTGAAAACTGTAGCGTTTCGAAGGCTATTTTTACCTTGGCTTTCCCTACGGTGGTCGGACAGATTATTTTAGTTATCTATAATATGGCAGATACATTTTATGTGGGACTTACCGGTAATGATGCTATGCTTACGGCCGTTACGGTTTGCATGCCCGCATTTATGTTTTTGTCGGCCATTGCCAATCTTTTCGGCGTAGGCGGAGCCAGCGTAATTTCCAGGGCCATGGGCGCCAAGGACTGTAAAAAGGTCAAGAACGCTTCGTCTTATGCTTTCTACGGTTGTATTGTCGTAACACTTATTTATTCCGCACTTGCTTTTCTTTTTAAAGACTTCTTTGTAGATATTCTCGGCGGCACCAATCCCGAGGCTCACAGGAATGCGGTAGAGTACCTTATGGTTACCGTTATTCTGGGCGGCCTTGTTACTTCTTTGAACGTCTTTATGGCGCACCTTATAAGGTCTGAAGGAAGATCGGTTCACGCAAGCGTCGGTATAGCAATCGGCGGTCTTATGAACATCGCCCTCGATCCGTTGTTCATGTTCGTAATTCTTCCTGCAGGCAAAGAAGCCATGGGCGCCGCGATAGCAACCACACTTTCAAACGTTATCTCACTTATATACTTTGTGGCGGTCTTAATTGTCATAAGAAAAAGGTCATCGCTGTATTTCGGATTTTCGTCCAAGATGCTTGACGATAATGTTCCCCGGGAGATATTTAACGCAGGTATTCCGGCTTGCGTAATGACGCTTTTTGAAAACATTTCATACGCGATACTTGATAACCTAATGTCTGTATGGGGCATTACATATCAGGCGGGTATCGGCGTTGCCAAGAAGGTCAATATGCTTGCGCACTGCATAGTTCGAGGCATTGCTCAAGGCTCGCTGCCGCTTATCGGTTATAACTTCGCGGCAGGTAATATCAAAAGAATGCGCAAGGCTTTCTTTTACTCAAGTTTCATAGCCGTAATAGTGGCAGGCGCGTGCATGATTATCAGTCTTATCTTTGCACGCCCGCTAATCGGTATATTCATTCACAGCGGTACCGATTCCATAAGATTCGGAAGCATATTCTTGCGAATCCTTTGTATAGGCGGACCTTTCTCGGCAGGTGCATATACTATTATCACTTTCTTTCAGGCGACGGGAGAGGGCAGAAAGTCGTTTATACTGGCGCTTTTAAGAAAAGGTATTATAGACATACCGCTTATGTTTATACTTAACATTTTCATACCTGTTTATGGTATAGTAATGGCAACACCGATTGCCGATGCAATTTGTTGTATAGCGGCCAATATAATGTTTGCGGCATTTATAAGTAAACTTATGAAGACCGTGGCCAAAGAAGAAGTTACGGCATAGGTTAATACATTAAGAGGTTAACATGATAGACAACAGATTATTGTCACTTATCAAAATAGCAGAAACGGGAAGCTTTACCAAGGCAGCGGCCGAGCTTTCTTTGTCACAGCCGGCTGTGAGTCAGCATGTTAAGCAGCTGGAGAACAGTCTGGGAGTCAAGCTCTTTGATTACGCACATAATAAATTCAGTCTTACTCATGAAGGCGAGATAGTGGTGACTTACGCGCGCAGAATGGCAGCTCTTTATTCCAAGATGGAAGAGGAACTTAAGAACGAAAAGGGCACCATGAGCTCTTTCAACGTAGGTATTACTCATACGGCCGAGTCAAGCGCCATAATCGAAGCATTGGCGGCTTATGCCAAGACTATAGACGGACTTAATCTTAAGATATTTACGTACACAACGGACAAGCTCTATTCGAGCCTTAAGAATTACGAAGTGGACTTTGCTTTTGTGGAAGGCAAGACCAACGACCCCGAGCTTAAGTACGCAATGCTTGATACCGACTGCCTGGTGCTTGCGGTATCGCCGACACATAAGCTTGCATCGCAGAGTTTAATTACCATTAATCAGTTAAAAGAAGAAAAGCTGATATTGAGACTTCCGAACTCCAATACGCGCAGCCTTTTTACAGCGTCACTTGAGAGCCAGAACCTAAATATTAACGATTTCAATATAGCGATGGAAATTGACAGCATTGCGACCATCAAGGACCTTATAAGACGTGACTTCGGTGTATCGGTACTTGCCAAGAGTGCTTGTATCGACGAAGCCAAGAAGGGTAAGCTTAAACTACTTCAGATAGAGAACTTGAGTATGATGCGAGAGATTAATATAGTATACCAAAAGGATTTCGAACATCCCGCAATAATAGATTCAATTGTTAAGGCATACAATGATATGAAGAACAGATAAAGAAAACGGCAAGTTACAACTTGGTAACTTGCCGTTCTATTATGCTCTGAATTACTTGTTGAACTGCCAGTCTTTAACTTCAAAGCCTTCACCATAGAAGACAAAGTATAAGAAGTGGACACCCGTAACTTCTTCACGAAGGTCGGCGGTGTATGTGGTAAACTCGCCTGTGCCTTCGATATCGATACGGCATACGTTGGGCTTGTTGGGGAAGTCGATTCTTAAATAAATCGAGCCTTTGACGCCCTTGTCGGCCTTGGCTGTAACGGTAACTGACTTGGGTGCAACATCTGAGAAGTCTACGCCTGTTGTCTCGGTAAAGTCACCGGTGTTAAGCTCGCCGAGAGCCATGTCCTTATAACCCAATGATTTATCAAGCGGAACGGAATTGGTGCCTACCATCTGAGATACGCAGACGCTGGAATTAACAGCATAAGCGTCCTTGGGGAATAGCTGGTCGATGCCTTCTTTGGACTGCCTGATAAGCTTAATGGTGCCGTCGGGGTTAGTGGTTACTTCGTTAATGAATGTAGCGCGGTAGCCGTGCTCTAAGCCCATGTGACGCTCAAGGCAACGCGAGTGATAGCAGATGTACTGCTGGCCGTTAAACTCAAATATTGCGTGATGGTTGTTGCCGTAAAGACCGCAGGCGGTACCGGGATTCTCAAGAATCTTATTAACGTATGTAAAAGGACCCATGGGAGAATCGCTCATCATGCAGGCAATCTCACCGTTGGTAAAGCCGTACTTCTGAGTGCTCTCGGGAGATACGGTCCAGTTGGTGCAGTAGGTGTAGTAGTATTTGTTGTTGTATTTGTGGATGCCGGAGTCTTCAAAAAGACAGGGAGCATCGATAAGGACAGGGTCTGAAGCAAGATGAATCATGTCATCGGAGAGCCTCGCAACACGTGCGGTTCCCGGGAATTCTTCCTTGCCCTGGGGAACGCCGCCACCGAAATAAATATAAGCGGAACCGTCATCATCAACCAATACAGCGGGGTCGAAGAGCCATAAAACTTTATCACAGGTAGGCACATTTCTGTCGATTAAAGCCTTACCGATGGGATCGACGAAAGGACCTGTGGGAGATTCGGCTTCAAGAACGCCGATGCCGCCGCCGTTATCGGCAAAATACAAGAAGTATTTCATCTTACCGTCGACTTCCTTCATGGCAGCCGTGGGAGCCCAGGAGTTATGAGCCCATTTGGCAATTCCGTCGCTTCCCGCAACAGGAATCTCGCCGTGGTCGGTAAAATTCTTAAAATCCTTCGTAGATACTACGTGAATCGTCTTAATCTTGTTGTAAGTGTTTTCTTTAAGCTCGCCTTTTTCGTCATATTCAAAAGCATCTGCGGTCATATAAATATAGACCTCGTCGTCTACCACCAAAGCAAAAGGATCGGCTCCGAATTCCTGAGTCATGATCGGATTGGTGTTGCCGCGAGTCTTATAGCCTTTTGTAAGTTCAAAAATATCGTCCATAGTAACATCCTCTGAATCGGTTTGTATTGCTTCTTGTGAAACCATTATATCACTTTTTGCGCCGGCCTGCTCGGAAGCCGATGTCTGCGATGCTCCGGAACAGGCGGAAAGCATTAATAACAGTGCCAAAGAAAGAGGTAGTGAAACGTTTTTATTCATGTGCGGTTACCTCCTAATTGAACATAATAACAGAGGTTTCTTTTTTTGTCTTCCATATTTTCATAATTGGCAAAATATGACAAGTTTTTGGCAAGGAGTAAAGAGATAAGATAATTTTGCTTGGTTTAAACTTGATTTACAATCGGTCTACGTATACGTTTTCGAAGACCGGCAAGAGGGAAGGGATATTGTGTATGGATATGCATAGTTACAGGAACGTTTTTGCCGAAGTCGGCTATACCGAGAATGAAATCGGAAAACGACTTGAGGAGATTAAACACGAGTTTTTCTTTGGCGAAGACCGCGTATATTATGAGACCGGCAGTGATATGGCATATATCGTTGATACCGGCAACAACGATGCGCGCACGGAAGGTATGTCATACGGCATGATGATGTGCGTACAGCTTAATATGCATGAAGAATTTGATCGTATATGGAAGTGGGCCAAGACTTACATGTGGATGGCCGAAGGTGAGAACGAAGGATATTTTGCCTGGTCATGCGCTCTTGACGGTAAGAAGAACGCGTACGGTCCCGCACCCGACGGTGAAGAGTATTTTGCGATGGCACTTCTTTTTGCATCTCACAGATGGGGTGACGGAGAAGGCATCTTTAATTACAGCAAGGAAGCTTGCGATATTTTGACAGCTATGATTCACAAGGGCAGAGGCGACAGAGCCGGCGCTCCCATGATGAATGCGGACAATTATCAGATTTTGTTCGTGCCCGGTATCGGATTTACGGATCCTTCGTACCACCTTCCTCATTTCTACAAGTTATTTGCTGAGTGGGGTCCCGAGGCAGACAGAGAGTTCTGGAACAAGGCAAGTCTTGCAGCAAGAGATTATCTTGTGAAGGCATGTCATCCCGTGACCGGTTTTTCGGCCGAGTATGCCGAGTTTGACGGAAGCCCGCTTAAGATGAAGCTTCCCTGGAGTAAGGACCGTCACGACTGGTTCTATTCGGATTCTTACAGAACCGTTGCCAATATCGGTCTTGATTATGAATGGAATAAGATTGACGTAGGACAGATTAAGGCTTGCGGCAATATTCAGAGAGCTCTCCTTGATGATATGAGAGCGGATACTTATCACATTTATGAAGTGGACGGAAGAGTTGCCGGAGAGAAGGCACTTCATCCATACGGAATCACCGCAACGGTTGCGGAGAGCGTTCTTGGTTCCAAGCTTGATAATGTGGCAATCGAATGGGTTAAGAAGTTTTTTGAAATGCCCATGAGAAAAGGCGAGAGAAGATATTATGATAATTGCCTCTATGTTTTTGCATTCCTTGCATTAAGCGGCAATTACAGAATTTGGTAAAGGAAAGATAAAGATATGACAGAAGTTGTTAAAGGGGGAAACGGCGGGCCTAAGGCTCCCAAGGATCCTACCAAGAAACGTCCCGGATTTTGCATTATGCGTAATAAGAGAATATCGGCTTCACCTCAGCCCGACGGTACCGGTGTGTGCTTCATATTCGAAAGCGACGGAAGATTGCTTGATTCTGCGCGTCTTGTAGGCGGAATCACGGATGAAAGCGTTATTGATTTACTTAAGACTGTTGAGTCTATGAAGAAACTTGTTCACTCTATCGGAGTTACCATCGAGAGCGACGACGGAGAGGACGTTAAGTTCGTATTTCAGATGTATGGCAAGACCAATCCTTACGTATCCGGCACCAGCATAGAGGCTACAGTGAGCGGAGATGGAATGGAGACGGTTATTCCTTTGTCTGAGGTTAACTGGTCTGATGATGACAACATTCCCGGTCAGATTAGATTCCACTTTAAGAAAGGCGGAGATTTCGGTAATGTAACCGTTCGCTTTTACTTAAATGACGGATTTAGTGCTCCTGCCGAGGAAGATGAGACTCCCGTGAGATTCGATTCGCCCGAGTACAGAGCAATGATTGAGAAGTCTCTTATGAACAAGGGTAACAATGTTCGTATTAAAAGAGCTCTTGATAAAGCTCGTAAGGGAGAGAACGTTACAATCGGCTTTATCGGCGGTTCCATTACTCAGGGTGCAGGCGCTGTTCCGATTAATACGGAATGCTATGCTTATAAGACTTTTCAGGGATTCTGCGATATTGCGGGCAGAGGATATGAAGATAATGTTCATTTTGTAAAGGGCGGTATCGGAGGAACTCCTTCCGAGCTGGGACTTTGCAGATATGAAAGAGATGTTTTAAGAAACGGTAAGGTTACGCCCGATGTTGTGGTTGTTGAGTTTGCCGTTAATGACGAGGGCGATGAGACTAAGGGCGAATGTTATGATTCTTTGGTTCGTAAGATTTACAACGGACCCGGTTCGCCTGCGGTTATATTGATTTTTGCGGTGTTCTCCAATGACTGGAATCTTCAGGACAGATTGAGCCCTGTCGGATTTGCGTACGATTTACCCATGGTCAGCACTTTAAACAGTGTGGTAGACCAGTTTGCTCTCAAAGGTAACGACAGAGTGGTTAAGAAGAGTCAGTTCTTCTATGATTGCTATCATCCTACCAACATCGGCCACAGAATTATGGCAGACGGTATCATCAATCTGCTTAAGATTGTAGATGCGGAGCCTTGCGATGAAGCTGAAGTCAATATCAGTAGTATTAAGCCTCCCATCGGCGGAGAGTTTGAGAGTACATTGCTGTATGACAGAGCTTCCGAGGCTGATTATGTAAGTGTCGATGCAGGTTCTTTTACCGATACCGACGAAGTGATTCAGGCGGTTGAAATGGACCTTGATGTTACACATACCAAGGTTTACGTCAATAACTGGATGCATAAAGGTTCCAATCCCGATGCTACTCCTTTTTCCATGGATGTGGAGAGCTCGGCGCTCTTTATAGTGGTTAAGGATTCGGCAGATCCTGCTGATGGTACAGCTTCTGTATTTGTTGATGGTGAGAAAGTATTGGATTACGACCCTCATGTTGTGGGTTGGTGCCACAGCAATGCGGTAATTGTATTCAGAGGCGGGGAGCTTAAGAAGAGACATATTGAGGTTGTGGTTAACGATCCGACCAAGAACTTTACGATTCTTGGATTCGGTATTGTAAGGTAGATTGCGGAGTTAGACAAGTGAGAGAGTGTGATTTTAATCCAATAATTAAATCAGATTATCCGGACCCCGATGTTATTCGCGTGGGGGATACTTACTATATGCTCAGCACCACTATGCATTTTTTTCCGGGAGGTGCGTTGCTTAGGTCTTATGACCTTATTCACTGGGAGCCTATAGGACATCTTTTTGATTCTCTTGACGATACTCCGGAAGAATGTCTGGAACATGAATTTACCAATTACGGTCGCGGAATGTGGGCGCCATGCTTGAGATTCTGCAACGGTACTTTCTATGCCGTATTCGTAAGTCACGGCACCAAGAAAACTTATCTTTTCAGAGCAAGCGATATTAACGGTCCGTGGAAGAAGAGCGTCATTAAGGGATATTATCATGATTGTTCCCTTCTTTTTGATGATGACGGCAGAGTATATATAGTTTACGGCAACAGAGAGATTCATTTGACTGAGCTTGACAGTGAGCTTACGGGACCTAAGAGTGGCGGCCTTGATAAGGTTATTGCGGTTGACCATGTCGACGGTCTCGGATATGAGGGTTCACACTTTTATAAAATTAACGGTAAGTACTACTTATTCCTGATTCACTGGGAGAAGCCCGGCATTGGAAGACGTTCGGAAGTATGCCTTTGCGCTGATTCACTTGACGGTGAGTTTAAGGGCGGAGAAGTCCTTAATGACGATATGGGATTCTTCAATATGGGAGTTGCGCAGGGCGGTATTGTAGATACTCCTGCGGGTAAGTGGTATGCCATTCTTTTCAGAGATAACGGTGCAGTGGGACGTATTCCGGTTATTGTACCTGTAACTTGGAAGAACGATTTCCCGGTGTTCGGTGTGGGCGGCAAGGTTCCGGCCAATATGGAAATCGCCAGCAGCCGTCCTTATTACAGATATGAGCCTGTGTATACTTCGGATTCTTTTAAATATGAGGATGCGGAGGAAGGACACCCTAAGCTTAAGGTTCAGTGGCAGTGGAATCATAAGCCTCACGATGAATATTGGAGCATTCTTCCCGAGGGAGGTCTTAAGCTTAAGACAGATAAGCTTTCCATAAACGTTACGCATGCATGTAATACGCTTACACAGCGTATGATGTATCCCAAGTGCGAAGCGGAGGTTACCGTTGACGCAAGCGGGCTCAAGGAAGGCGATGTCGCAGGTATCTGTGCATTGCAGGGACTTTATGGACTTATCGGTATTACCAAGGAGACGGGAGAATATTTCCTTGTCAAGATTGTAAGACCTGAGAAGGAACGCATGGACAACAGTAACGACTATATGCCCGGTACCGTAACCGAGAAGATTAAGCTTTCGGGTCCGGTTGTTTCGCTTTGTTTGAAGGCGGGCTTTGAAGATATGCAGGATAAGCTCGATTTCTTTTACCTTAAGGACAGAAGATGGACCAAGGTAGGACCCGCTCACAATCTTAAGTTCAGACTGGATCATTTCTGCGGAGCAAGATTCGGACTGTTCGTATATGCGACGAGAGAATGCGGCGGAAGCGCTGTATTTACGGATTTTGAATACAGATATAATACGTGATACGAAAAACGCACTAGGGAATGTCTAGTGCGTTCTTTTTTTGGAACCGCTGTTTTTGGAACGGTATTCACTCGGTGTGCAGTTTTTCTGTTGCTTAAAGAGGCGGTTGAAGGTAGAAATGCTGGAAAAACCTGCCTGCATGGCAACTTCTGTAATGGAAAAGTCGGGACTTGCAAGATAATCTTCCGCAACCTTGATACGTCTGAAAGTAAGGTAATCGCAGAAGGTATATCCGGTATATTGCTTGAAAAGTCTCGAAAAGTGATACTTACTGAAACCAATCTGGTCCGCAACGTCTTCAAGAGATACGTCTTCCATGTAGTGGCTGTCGATGTACTCAAGAGCCTGATTGAACTTCTGAACGTATTCCTTTTGCTTGTAAAGGCGGACGTTGGGGAAGAGCTCGTCAGCATTGTTGTGATTCTCGCCGATTTTCACAAACATGTTAAGCAGGAGCGATTGTATGGTGAGCTCCGCATAATCGTTGTTATTGAAGTATTCGTTTCTTATCTGTAGCAATATTTGATAGATATCTTCGTATATCTTAGGATAAGTTTCCTTAGTAATATGAAGCGGATGCGAGAGTATACTCTGTATTCCGGAGAAACCTTTGAGCCTGCTTATAAGCGTAATATTCATAAGGAAAATAAAACGCTTACCCCATTCGGGCGCGATTAACTCATGAACTTCACCGGGGGGAATAATAAGGATATCACCGGGATTGAGCCTGAATTCCTCACCGTTAACCTTGGCATCGTAGAAATTCTCGACGGGAGAGATAATCTCCATGGCGGTGTGCCAGTGAGGGGCAAAAGAATAAGTCTGCTCATTCATCCAGATACGATGAGAGGTATTCTGCCAGAAATCGACAAGCTCTTCGGTATCGTGAAGATTACGGGAGCCGTTCCAATCGGCATTTATCTGATAGTAGTTAAAATTCTCTTTAAAATCGCTTTTTGTAGACAAAACTAACCTCCAAAGCAACGCGCAAACGGTAACGGAACTTGCGCGGGGTGTTGCTTTCGATTAAAAAACCCAAATGTCATCTTCTCAAGTTGGATTATAGCAAAGAATGAGAAGTTTGAAAAGCAAGACATGAACAATTATAAGCAAAAAATGGTTGGTTTTATACAATTTTTATAAATACAATGGTAATACACTCGTAAATTTGTGCAACTAAGGCAGGTAAAACTATGATTAATAAAAAATGGAAATTTGCTTTATCACTTATGCTTTCGGCAAGCGTTCTTTTGACCGCATGCGGTGGTAAAGATGTACAGAGCAGTAATAATGAAACATCAGCTTCGGTAAGCAGCGTTGAAACATCAGTATCTTCGGCTTCCGAAGAGAAGACTGAGTCTGCAGAGAACTCGACGTCCGAGGCATCTGCAGAGGAGACTAAGACTGAGACTGCTGCGGAAGACCTTATTTTGAAAGATTGCGTAGAGAAGAATCTCGGTTGCTTTGTGGGATGTGCCGCTACGGAGAATGAACTCGCAGATCCGAAGGTATGGGACATTATTACCAAGCATTTTAATGCTGTGACTTTCGGTAACGAGCTTAAGCCCGATGCATTGTTTAATTACAGTCTTTCCAAGCCTTCGGGCACAGAGACGGTTTCTTTTAACGGTGAAGACCTTCTTGTTCCGAAAATGGATTATTCAAGAGCCGAGAGAATGCTTAAGAAGATTAAGAAATGGAACGATGAGAATCCCGACAATATAATTAAGGTAAGAGGACATGTTCTTGTATGGCATTCACAGACTCCCGAGTGGTTCTTCCATGAGGATTACGACAAGTCTAAGCCCTATGTTGACAAGGACACCATGAACAAACGCCTTGAGTGGTATATTTGCACTGTGCTTACTCACTTTACCGGTGAGGACAGTGAGTGGAAGGGAATGTTCTACGGATGGGACGTAGTCAATGAGGCAATCAGCGACGCAACCTGCTCTTACAGAAGTGACAATGAGAATCCAAATGAGAAGCTTTCGGAAGACAGACACGGCAGCAATTCAAGCTGGTGGCATGTATATGAGAGCAACGAGTTTATCATAAATGCATTCAAGTATGCCAATAAATACGCGCCCGCAGATTTGGAACTTTACTACAATGATTACAACGACTCTAACCTGGACAAGACTCAGGGAATCGTTAAGCTTCTTCAGGCAGTTAAGGATGAGGAAGGCGAGCCCGGCGTCGGCACCAGAATTTCTGCAATGGGTATGCAGGGTCACTACGGAATGGAGAATCCTTCTTATAATAATATAGAAGCTGCGATTAAATCCTACTGCAAGGTAGTAGGTCACGTTCAGATGACTGAAGTCGATATTTCCGCAAGCTCTGATTATACGGGAGACGCAAGCCAGAAGGACGAAGAGAACGAGAAACTTAAGAAACGTTACAACATGATTAACTTCGCAATCACTGCAGCTATGAAGAAAGAAGAAGTTAACTTCGACGGTATCACTTTCTGGGGAACCGTTGACCATTATTCATGGCTTCAGTCCCGCTCGAATGTAGGCGGCGGCAATACTACGGGACTTCCTCAGATGCCGTTGCTCTTTGATGAGAATTACGAGCCCAAGCCTTGTTTTTATGTGTTTGCCAAATAAGCAAAATGTGCACATCTTGCATCTTTTATACAAAAAAGCAAATTTTGAGAAAAAAAAAGCACAATATCACAAGAAGAAATTTACTAAAACGTTTAATCTTTTGTGTATAAGTGACATAATGCGTTTGCAATTATGTACAATTTTACACCTTTTCGGAGGAAGATATGAGTAAAAACCTGAAAACCCTTCTGACAGTTCTTTCAATTGTTGCGGCAATAGTCGTACTTTGCGTTCTTTTGTCTTTACGCGGAGTTAAGAATTATTCCGACAAATATGAAGGCGTTGATTTAGACAAGAATGTAGTCGGATTGGAGAGAACCGGCACCTACAAGGGCTATCTTAACAGCCACGCCGATGCCAAGGAGCCCCAGAAGACTATTGATGTGGATCTTTATAATTATGAAGCGGACGGCAATGTATCCGTTTACACCAATTTCCACGATGAGGCTAAGTGCCTTTTCACGGATATTGAATCTGTGGTTACCTATACTATAGATGTTCCCGAAGCGGGTTTTTACAATGTATATATGGAGTACCTTATCACCGAGTCCAGAGGCGTTGCCGCAGAGCGTGCTTTCTACATTAACGGTGAACTTCCTTTTGACGATGCATTAAATCTTAACTTCACACGTATTTGGACTGACGGTGGAAAGAAGCGTGTCGACAACCAGGGCAACGAAATCCGTCCCACTCAGGTTGAAGCTTACGACTGGCAGTCATCTTATTTCTCCGACAAGCTCGGATATGAAATGAATCCCTTCAAGTTCTATTTTGAAAAAGGCGAGAACACAATTACCATTAACGCCATCAACGAGCCTATGGTAATCAGAAAGCTTCAGGTTGTTCCCGTTGTACATATTGATACTTATGAAGAGTATATTGCAAAGCAGCCTACGAATGCTCCTTCCACAGGAGATTTCCAGACTGTTATTCAGGGTGAGGAATCAACATTCCGTTCCGAGTCTTCACTCTATGCCAAGTACGACAGATCCTCACCTACCACACAGCCTAACAGCGTAACCACCACAGTTCTTAACTACGTAGGCGGTGATGCATGGAAGACTACCGGCCAGTGGATTGAATGGGAATTCGAAGTTCCTCAGGATGGTTTTTACAACATCATGGTTAAGGGACGTCAGAACTACCAGAGAGGTTCTGTTTCCAACCGTAAGATTTATATCGACGGCAAGGTTCCTTTTGAAGAGATGCAGGAGATTTCCTTCGAATATGCCAACGACTGGATTTGCAGAGACGTTGCCGATGCTGATGGAAATCCTTACAACTTCTACCTTACAAAGGGTAAGCACACCATCAGACTTGAAGCTACTCTCGGAGGTGTAGGGCCTATCCTTGCAGACCTTGAAGAGTCTACATACAGACTTAACCAGGTATACAGAAAGCTCCTTGTATATACAGGAGCCAACCCGGATAAATACCGTGATTACAGAATCAATACCAACTATCCCGAAATCATGGAAGCTCTCGATATTGAATATAGAAAGTTATACAAGATCGTAGATGACATGGTTGCTTATTCGGGACAGAAGGCCGATCAGATTGCAACAGCTCAGACCGTTGCCAACCAGCTCGAAAGATTCTGCAAGAAACCTCAGAAGATTACAGTAGAGTTCATTACTTTTAAAGATAACATTACTTCACTCGGTACCGCTCAGCTTAATATGAGCGAGACCAAGCTTGATATCGACTACATTACCGTATCCGGTACAGAAGCCAATGTTAAGCATGAGAAGGCTAATTTCTTTACCAAGTCATGGCACGAGATTAAGTCCTTCGTTGCTTCCTTCTTTGTAGATTACAACGCTGTCGGTGACGTATACGAAGGTAAGGAAGAAGAAGTAGTTAAGGTATGGGTACTTACCGGCCGTGATCAGGGTACCATCCTTAAGGCAATGATTGACGATGACTTTATCCCCAACAGCGGAATTAAGGTTAATGTTGAAGTTATTACGCAGGATGCATTACTTAATGCGGTACTTGCGGGACGCGGACCTAACGTAGTTCTTTCCGTAGGTTCCAATATTCCTGTTGACTATGCACTTCGCGGAGCTTCCGTAGATATTACGCAGTTCCCCGATTACAAAGAAGTTTTATCACATTATTCACCCAGCTCTTACGAGCAGTACAGACTTGACGATCACATCTATGGTGTTCCTGAGACTCAGACCTTCACCGTTATGTTCTATCGTAAGGATGTACTTGATGAATTGGGACTTAAAGTTCCCAATACCTGGAAAGAATTCATCGAGATTCTTCCTACCATTCAGGGTAACAACTTATCTGTAGGTATTCCTACGGCAGCCGGTTCCAGCAGTGCAGGTTCCGCAGCTACAGTTACCATGAGTAACATGCCTGACCTTAACATGTACTTCTCACTTCTTTTCCAGTACGGCGGAGATATGTACAATGAGGCAGGTAACAAGACCACAGTAGATACCGAAGAAGCTATTAAAGCATTCGACGATTACGTTAAGTACTTTAACGACTACGGCCTTCCTACAATTTACGACTTTGTAAGCCGTTTCCGTTCCGGTGAGATGCCTATCGGTATTCAGGCATACTCCGCATACAACACTCTTATGGTATCCGCACCTGAGATCAGAGGACTTTGGGACTTCACCCTTATCCCCGGTACTGAGAAGGTTGATGAGAACGGTAATACATATATCGATCGTTCCGACTTTATAGCCGGCGCGGCTACCATGATGATTGAGACCGACAATGAAAGCCTCAAGCAGAAGTCATGGGAGTTCATGAAGTGGTGGGCATCACCTGATGTACAGGTTCGTTTCGGACGTGAAATTGAAGCACTTCTTGGTTCGTCGGCTCGTTATGCAACTGCTAACAGAGATGCGTTCTCAAGACTTTCCTGGAGCGTTGATGATATTAAGGTATTAAACGATCAGTGGGATCAGACAGTCGGAATCAGAGAGGTTCCCGGTGGATACTATACAGGTCGTCACATCTCCAACGCTATAAGAAAGTGTATCAATGATAAAGACGACTCACGTGAGACCATTATCGACTACGCTGTTAAGATTGATGAAGAGATTATCAAGAAGCGTAAAGAGTTTGGCTTGAGTATAGATTATTAAGGCAGGAGAGAGCAGATGAGAGAGTTTTTCAGTAAATATATTACATTACGAAAACACAATATGCAGGTTGCCTGGAAGAAGGCAAAGAGAAGCAAGAACTGCTACCTCTTCCTTTTGCCCTTCGCAGTACTGTTTGCAATGTTTTACATCTTCCCTGTTGTAGCTTCGATTTATTTCAGTTTTACTTACTACAACATTTTGGAAGCTCCGAGATTCCTCGGATTTACTAACTACATTAACCTGATACTTCAGGACGACGTTTTCCTTATCGGTCTTAAGAATACACTTCTTATAGCTATAGTTACGGGACCTCTCGGATACATCATGTCATTCCTTTTTGCATGGCTTATCAACGAGCTTCCCAGAATGGTTCGTTCCGTTGCGGTTATCATATTCTACGCACCCTCAATCGCAGGTACATGTTACACGATTTTCTCGATTTTCTTCAGAGGTGATGCTTACGGATATGTAAATGCATTCTTACAGAACATCGGTATAATCGACACCCCCATCCTTTGGCTGATTAACCCTCAGTACATGTTACCGATTTGTATGGTGGTTATCCTTTGGATGAGTCTTGGTACAGGATTCCTTTCCTTCGTAGCAGGTCTTCAGGGTATCGACGGTTCTCAGTACGAAGCCGGTTACATGGACGGTATCAAGAACCGTTGGCAGGAACTTTGGTACATAACACTTCCCAACATGAAGCCCATGCTTTTGTTCGGTGCCGTTATGACCATTACACAGTCCTTCGGTGTCTGCGACGTAACAATGGCACTTTGCGGATACCCCAGTACCGACTACGCAGCACGTACGATTGTAACTCACCTTTTCGACTACGGTTATTCAAGATTCGAAATGGGTTATGCATGTGCAATAGCAACCATTTTGTTCTTAATGATGATTTTATGTAATAAAGCAATTCAGAGTCTGTTAAGAAGAGTAGGAACCTGACATGAGTAAAAGAAAAAAGATAGAAGTTGAAAAAGAATATAAGAAGCCGATGATAAAGAGAAGAAAGCCCAACCGCTCAATTGCCGGTGACGTACTTCTTTATATCTTCCTTATCATCATGGCTTACATTATGGCTTTCCCGATTATCTTCGCGGTGAGCAACGCGCTTAAGCCCTTGGACGAATTGTTCAGATTCCCTCCGAGAATATTTGCGCAACATCCCACCATGGACAACTTTTCAGACTTGTTCATAACAATGGGTAAATCATGGGTATCATTTTCAAGATACCTCTTCAACACGGTATTCATTACATTTGTAGGTACAGCAGGACACCTTATCATTGCATCCATGGCATCCTTCGTACTTGCCAAGTATGAATTCCCCGGCGGAAAAGGATTCTTCAAACTTGCCACAACCGCTCTTATGTTCACAGGTTGGGCTACACAGATTCCTAACTACCTGATCCTTAACTGGCTTGGCTGGATTGATACATATTGGGCAATCATCATTCCCGCATTTGCAGCGCCCATCGGTCTTTTCCTTATGAAGCAGTTCATGGAAGGCCTTCCCACTTCACTTATTGAAGCTGCCAAGATTGACGGTGCAAGCGAGTGGAGAGTATTCTCTAACATCGTAATGCCTAACGTTAAGCCCGCTTGGATGACACTTATCATCTTTTCAGTTCAAAGACTTTGGAACGACAGAGCAGCAACATATATCTACTCCGAAGAGAAGAAGACCCTTGTTTATGCTCTTAACCAGATCGGTCTCGGCGGTATCGCCCGTACCGGTCAGCAGGCTGCAGTACTTGTAGTTGTAATGATAGTTCCGATTATTATATTCGTCTTCTCCGAGAGCCAGATTCTTGAAACAATGGCAAGCTCGGGACTTAAAGACTGATTTGGAAATATTCGAGACGGGATGGAGACATTTATGAAAAAACTGTTTGTAAGAATTGGAGCCATGGCGCTTGCAAGCGCAGTACTGGCCGGTTCTGTTAGCTTAAGTTCATATGCGGTAGATCGAAGCTATTCCTACAACTACGACTACTGGGGAGACGTTCAGGATTCTCCTGACTTTTATGAGCCTTGTAAGACATTTACCTGGAAGGATTTAAATCTTGACAAGAAGATTTCCAATCCTCAGGGTCTTACCGCAGATGGAGATTTTCTCTATCTTTGTGATTCCGGTAACAACAGAATCATTAAGATGAAGAGAAACACAAGAGAAAGCCTTGAAGTAGTAGAGATTTACGATCATTTCAACGGTAAGAGTTCAGATAACACATTTAATACTCCTACCGATCTTGCAATTTCCGAAGACGGTAATATTTTTATTGCCGATAAGGGTAATGCGAGAATCATTAAGGTGGACAAAGATTTTAATTATTTGATGGAATTTGGAAAGCCCAATGATTCATCTATTGATAAGGATCTTGCTTTTGCACCCACCAAGCTTGTTGTTGATACCGCGGAGCGTGTTTATGCCGTTGCAGCCGGTATTAACAAAGGTTTGCTTAAGTATGAGAGTGACGGAACATTCACCAACTTCCACGGAGCACCTCCTGCATCTTATAACTTCGTAGATTATATCTGGAAGAAATTTGCATCTCAGGAACAGCTCATGAAAATGGAATCTTTCGTTCCTACAGAGTACAGCAACTGCTATATCAATGAAGATGGCTTCATCTATGCGGTTGCAGCTTCTGTTGCCGAAGAAGATTTAAAGGGCGCCACTGTTCAGAACGTAAGACTTCTTAACCTTTTGGGTTCAGATATCTTAGTAAGAAACGGTGTATATTATGACGGTAAGTACCCTGTATACGGTGACCTTTACATGGGTTCCGGCGGAGGTATGTCAGGTCCTTCTCAGTTTATAGATGTTACTTCTTTTCCCAATGAAGTATTTGTATGTCTTGATAAGAACAGAGGACGCTTGTTCTCATATGACAATCAGGGACGACTTTTATTCTGCTGTGGCGGTAACGGTAACATGGACGGTTACTTCAGAAACCCCATCGCACTCGATCATATAGGCTATGACATTTACGTTTTGGACCAGCTTGACTGTGCCATTACCGTATTTACACTTACAAATTTCGGCGAGCTTGTATTCACCGCAATGGAAGACTTTGATGCCGGCAGATATAACGAATCGCTTGAAAGCTGGAACCAGGTTATCAAATATGACGGTAACTATGATTTGGCTTACATCGGAATCGGTCGTGCATACTTAAGACAGAAAGAATACAAGACCGCAATGGAGTATTTCAAGCTTAAATACGATGCTGAGAACTACTCGAAGGCTTACAGACAATATCGTAAGATTTGGGTAGAAGAGAACATAGTAGTAATTGTAATCGTGCTTCTTGTTCTTTTCCTTGTTCCCATGATTATCGGTAAGATTAAGTCGATAAAATACGAATTTGCAACCGCAGATATTTTTAAAGTATAAAAGATAACGGAGAAATCAGCATGTTTGCTTCATTATTCAGTAAGGAAAAATGGCAGCGCTATATAAAGAGCCTTAAGTTTGCATTGTACTGCACCACGCATCCCATTGACGGATTCTGGGATTTGACCCATGAAAGACGCGGTACTTATGCAGCCGCCAATACAATTCTATTTTTAACCATTCTTACTCGTATACTAAGATTAAAATATACAAGTTTTATCTTTATTCAGGTATATTGGGAAGATCTTAATATCTTAACCTATGTGGCAAGTATTCTGATTCCCTTGGGCTTGTTTGTAGTAGGTAACTGGGCGCTCACAACGTTGTTTGACGGTAAAGGACGCCTCGGGCAAGTATACATGGCTACATGTTATGCACTTACCCCTTACATTCTTATAAACGTTCCCTTGATGATTTTCAGTAATTTCATCACAACCGAAGAAGCTCAGTTCTACTCGGTTGTCGGCATGATAGCACTGATATGGGTGGCTTTCATAGGAATTTTGGGCATGAGCCAGGTTCATGAATATTCTTTCGGTAAGAACATTCTTTTCCTGATTGCCACAGTATTTGCAATGCTTGTTATGATATTCCTTTTGATGTTGTTCTTCAGCATGATATCTCAAGGTGTTGCATACTTTGTATCCATTGCCAAAGAATTGCTGTATCGAATGTAAACTTTTAAGAAATTGGAGTTGTCATGAGCAAATATAATCCTATCAGTGAAGAAAGAAAACAAGAGATAAAGATGAACATCATCAAGGAACTTAAAGCCTTGATTTTCCCCACAATTATGCTCCTTATTTTTGCGGGACTTGTAATCTTTATCATGAAATATCAAAGTACCGAGGAGGAAGAGGATCCGGTAGAGGTAAGAGCTTATGCAGGTGATGATAAGACTATCGTCATGGAAAATAAGAGCCTCAAGTTTGAAATGGATCCAAAGCTTACAACTTTTGACCTCACGGTTAAGAGTTCAGGCAAGGTATGGCATTCGACTCCCGTAGGTGCTGCAGATGATGCACTTGCAATCTTGGAAGAGAAGAATAAACTTCAGTCTACAGTATTACTTACTTACGGAACCGATGCCGGTCTTGATACCACATATGACAGTTATTCCTTAAGTGCCGTTAACGGTATTTATGAGATTACTACCGGTGATGACTTTGTGCAAGTTGATTACTCAATCGGTAAGGTTGCCAAGGAGTTCGTAATTCCCCCTGCAATCTTAGCTTCCAGACTTGATGAGCTTTGCAGCACAATGTCTGTATCAGATAGAGAAAACGTAAAACAGTTATACAAGAAGCTTGATATTAACAAGCTTAGTACGGCAGATAAGAAGAACAAGGATTCTCTTCTTGAAGCATATCCCATTCTTGAAACAGAAGTAATTTACGTGCTTCGTGAAGGCCAGAAGGATAGTGCAAAGGCTCACTTACAGAAAGTGTTTGAAGAAGCCGGCTATACATATGAAGAATACATTGAAGACAAAGAGTTAAGTACTCTTGAAGCCACCAACAGCAATCCTGTATTTAACGTATCTGTTATCTACAGACTTGACGGTGACGACCTTGTGGTAGAAGTTCCGCTTTCATCAATTGACAGTCCTTCTTCTTATCCTGTAACCAATGTTTGCGTACTTCCTTACTTTGGTGCGGGCAACACAGAAGAAGACGGTTATGTTCTTGTTCCCGAAGGCGGCGGTTCAATTATGAACTTTAACAACGGTAAAACCTCTCAGGCTATTTATTATTCCAACCTTTACGGATGGGATATGGCGATTGAGAGAAAGGACGTTGTACATACAACAATTGCCAATATGAACGTATTCGGTATCTCAGATAAGAAGGATTCATTTATCTGCGTTGTTGAAGGCGGTGCATCTTATGCGGCAATTCGAGCAGATATAAGTGGCAGAGCATCAAGTTACAACTATGTCAACGCTGTATATACTGTTAAACCCAGAGAAAAATTTGATCTTGGTTCCAACTCGAACAAAGACGTTTATGTATATCTTGAGAATCTTCCCGATGAAACACTTTCTCAGAGATACAGCTTTGTAAATTCCGGAAGCTATGTTGATATGGCCAAGGATTACAGAAGTTACCTTTTGAACAAGTATCCCGAATACATGACTAAGGTTACAGACAGCAATACACCTGTAGCGGTAGAAGTAGTCGGAGCTGTTGATAAGGTTAAGCAGATTGTTGGTATTCCTGTATCACGTCCGCTTCCACTTACCACTTATGATGAGGCCGAAGAACTCCTTTCAGAGCTTAAAGAAGACGGAATAGATAATCTTTCCGTTAAGTACTCCGGATGGTGTAACGGCGGTGTTAAACAGAAATACTTAAAGAATATTAAGAAGGTTTCGGCTCTTGGCTCTTACTCAGACTTAAAGGACCTTACAGCCAAGGCTCAAGAGATGGGCATCAGCCTTTATCTTGACGGCATGGTTCAGTATGAGAAAGATTCAAATATCTTTAACGGCTTCTTCTCCTACAGAGATGCAGCGAAGTTCTTAAGCCGTAAGAGAGCAGAACTTTACGAATATAGTGCTATTACTTATACCGCAAGAGAAGGTCTTGACAGTTACTTCCTGTTACACGGAGACATTATTCCTTCACTTATGGGTAAGTTATCCGCAACAGCATCCAAGTACAATGCTAATGTTTCATTCCTTGATGTTGGTAAAGATCTTTCTTCCGACTATTGGAGAAAAGACTATACTTCAAGAGAAGAAGCTTTGAATCTTCAGGTAGAAGAACTTAAGAAGATTAAGGAAAGCGGTCAGAAGGTTATGATTAACAGCGGTAACGCTTACGCGCTTCCTTATGCAGACTTTATTACAAACATGGATTTAAAGGGTAGTGAATATACTATTCTTGATGCAACAGTTCCGTTCTATCAGATAGCTATTCACGGTTACAAGGATTATACCGGAGCACCTATAAACGTATGTGGTAATCAGGAAGAAGAAATCCTTACCTCGGCAGAATATGGCGCAGGTCTTTCCTTTACATTTATGAAAGAGTCATCTTTCACACTTCAGAAGACTCTTTATACCAAGTACTATGGTTCAGACTTTGCAGAGTGGGAAGAGGAGATGAAGTCCATCTACTCACGCTACAATGCAGAACTCGGACACACATTCAAACAGGAAATAAAAGATCATGTTTTGATCAACAACGATGTAAGAATGACCGTTTATGAAGACGGTACCAAGGTATATGTCAACTACGGTTACGAAGCATTCAACTATAACGGAGTAAAGATTCCCGCCAGAGATTATCTGGTAGTTAGATAGTAGATATACCAAATTTGTGAGAGGTAAGTTTTTATTATGAAGAAACAAAAAAACAAATTAGCGGGTCTTCAGAAGAGAAAAGCGATAGCGGGTTATCTGTTCATACTTCCTTTTATACTCGGTTTCCTGCTTTTTATGCTCAAGCCTATGTTTCAGTCATTATACATGAGCTTTAGCAATGTTAAACTCGGCGCCGGCTCGGTTGAAATGGAGTGGATCGGACTCAAGAACTATTACGATGCGTTCCGTACCGACCCCGATTATATGAGAATGCTTGGAGAGACACTCGGACAGATGGTTCTTTATTCATTCGGTATCATCGTCTTCAGTTTCTTTGTTGCATTGATTCTTAATCAGGAGTTTAGAGGCCGTGCTCTTGTAAGAGCCGTGTTCTTCCTTCCGGTTATTATTTCATCAGGTGTTATTTTGGGACTCGAAGAAAATAACTCCCTTATGGCTACTATAGCGACAACAGTTGATGCTTCGGTATCTAACATTGATATTACCGCAAGCTTACAGGATGTATTGAGAACTGCAGGTGTCGGTGTCAGAGCATATGAGTGGGTATTTGAAATAATTGCCAATATCTATGATATTGCCATTGCATCAGGTATTCAGATTATCATCTTCCTGTCAGGACTTCAGACAATCTCAAGCAGTATGTATGAGGCTGCTGATATTGAGGGATGTACTAAGTGGGAGAGCCTTTGGAAGATTACATTCCCCATGATCAGTTCAATCTTCTTAGTAAACTGGATTTATACCGTTGTTGACTATAGTATGAGATCTGACAATGACGTTATGGATAAGATACAGACGGTACTTACCGTTCAGCTTAACTATGGTCTGTCTTCAGCGATGGCCTGGGCATACTTCGTAATAGTTACGGCATTTATAGGAATTACATCCTTCTTCATTTCTAAGGGGGTTTACTACTATGACTAAAAAAGTAAAAGTTCAAAAATACAGTACCTACTGGGACAGAAATAAAAAGTCCGGCGGATACCTCTTTAGAAAAGATGTTACCAATGTATTGGTAAAGTTTTGCAGATTCATCCTTTTATTCGGACTTTGCTTCCTGATTCTTATTCCTTTGTTTAATAAGATTTCGGTAAGCTTCATGAAGCAGGAAGATTTATACAATCCTATAGTTGTATCGGTTCCCCTTCATTTCACGGGTGAGAACTATCAGCTTGCAGCCAAAATCATGAAATATGGTGTAGGCCTTAAGAACTCAATCATATTCTCATTGGCACTTTCGATTATACAGACTGCAATGTGTACAATAGTTGGTTACGGATTTGCACGATTTAAATTCCCTCTTAAGAAGATGTGGTTTGCATTCGTACTTGCGATGATTATCATTCCTCCGCAGGCATTTTCAAGCTCACTTTATCTTCACTTTAACATGTGGGATTTCCTTGGTATCGTTAAGCTTATCAAGGGACAGGGCATTAACCTTCGAGGCAGTGCCATTCCTTATTTCATGATGTGTTTCACTTGCTGTGGACTTAAGAACGGCTTATATATTTACCTTGTAAGACAGTTCTTCAGAAATATTCCTATCGACCTTGAAGAGGCTGCTTATGTAGACGGTTGCGGTATGATGAAGACCTTCGTACGTATCATGCTTCCCGAAGCTAAGCCTATTATTACGTCATGCTTCCTTTTCTCACTTGTATGGCAGTGGACAGACGGTTTCTACTCCAAGCTTTTCCTTGGTAACAATATCTTGATAAGTACAGAATTATCAAGACTTGTGGATAGTTTGAGTGTGTACGTTGCCAGAGAAATGGGCGGTGGCGCCAATGCGCAGGTCGGTGTATCCACTCAGTACTCCAACGCGATACTTGCAACAGGTACTCTGATGATTGTTTTCCCTATACTTGTGGTATATCTCTTTGCACAGAGAGCGTTTGTAGAAAGTATCTCAAGTACCGGTATAAAAATGTAACAAAAAAATCGTTTTTTGGCTTCCATATTTATCCAGTATGTAGTAAAATGATTAGGTAATCGTTTAAGTTTGTATGTATTATGCATTGACGTTGGCACTCCCGGAAGAGTTTAATTGTCAACATTGATGCTATAGTATATAGATAATAGGAGGAAAAATACTATGAGAAAGCCTATGGCAAAGAAGGTTTTAGCAGCTTCTATGGCAGCCGCTATGACCATGAGCTTTGCAGCTTGTGAAAAGGCACCCGCTTCTGTTTCCGAGTCTGCAGCACCCGCTTCAACCGAGCCTGAAGTATCAGCATCCGTTGAAGAAGAAGTTAGCCCTTATACCGTATTAAAGGACGCTAACGGCAACACCTACGATCTTGGCGGTGTTGAAATTATTATTCGTGACTGGTTCTCAAATCCTGAGAGACAGGAAGCTAAGACTGAGTACGAAGAAGCTCAGTACGCTTACCAGGATTGGATCCAGGAAACTTACAACTTCAAAATCCACGCAGAAACCATCGGTGACTGGGGAACAGTAGCTCAGGACTTCGTTGATTACGCTACAGCAGGCGGCGACGACAAGAACTACGTATTCACCCTTCACTCAGGTGATGGCACACTTCTTTCAGCAATCGACAATGGTCTTGTTTATGACCTTTCTACTCTTGATTGCCTTGACTTCTCTGAAGCTAAGTGGGCTAACGGCGTTCACAAGCTTTATACCGTTAATGGCGGTATCTATGCATTCCGTGCAGGTTGGGCAGAGCCCAGAACCGGTTTATACTTCAACAAGAAGATCTTAAGAGAAGCCGGTGTTGATCCCGATTCTATTTACGATATGCAGAAGAATGATACCTGGACATGGGCAGCATTCGAAGAGATCCTTGAAAAGGTTCAGCAGGATACCGATAACGATGGTACCATCGATATCTGGGGTCTTGGTGTTAACGAAGGCGTTATGGTTACAGCAGCTGTATTCTCTAACGGCGGTAAGTACGTTGGCCAGGATGCAAACGGCAAGTACACCTACGAATTCGAATCTCCTGAAACTCTTGAAGCTCTTGAATGGGTTCGTGATATCTTCTCTAAGTATGACTGGAATGGTCCTGTAGACGATGAAGGAAATACTGCATGGGATTACTATCAGGGACAGTTCCAGAACGGCGGATGCGCATTCGTATGCGATCAGCAGTACTGTGCAGCTCCCGGTAACCTCTTCTACGAGCAGCCTGAGACAGAAGATGGTCTTGGCTTCGTAATGTTCCCGAAGGGACCTAAGGGTAAGCTTGTTCAGACCGCACAGGATAACGTTTGCATTATCCCTGCTTGCTACGATCCTGACAGAGCTTGGAAGTGTGCATTTGCATACAGCCTTTACAACGAGCTTGTTCCCGGTTATGAAGATTACAACCCTTACGTAAATACCACACGTACCGGTAACTTCGACCAGAGAGCATGTGAGGAAACTATTCCGCTTATGTCTAAGAACTCTGAAGTTCAGTTAGAAGCAGTTATCCCTGGCCTTGATATGGGAGCTCCTTTCCAGTGGAAATTTGGTCCTGATATGGGTCCTGTTTCTGAAATCTTAGATGGATGCCGCGACATGTACAAGCAGTACATCGACGAAGCTAACCAGTAAGATATTGGTTTAACTAAATAATACTAAAGGACGATGTTTTCCGGGCATCGTCCTTTTTTTGTTAAGCGACGAGCCAAGCGGCTGATGTGCTTGCACAATAAGACATTTGGCGACCGCATACAATCTCGGATTTCATCATTAAGAAAATCCGATGATTACGCTTTTTAAAATGACGGATCATGCATCCAAGAAAACCGTTTTACCATTGATACAATTATATTAAACATAGTAAAGAACATTAGGAAACTGTATTTTGTATAAGAAATTATTCTTCGCAAATTCTTATGCATATTTCTTTAATATATAACACGTGGTTTTTGGTTAATTTAGCACAATTTTGCTTAAAAAAAGCAAAAAGTAATAGGAATTATGCATTACCATAAAGTACAATGTCTTTTGTAGCTTGAAATATTGGAGATTTACTATGAAAAAACGTTTTAAATTATGTGCAGTATTGCTTGTCGCATCGACCCTGGCATTGTCTGCATGTACTAAAGAAGAAGAGGTTCCTCTCGTAATAGTCGATTCGGAAGATGATGTAATGTCTTTTAATCTTATACCTGTTACATATGACGATGTTGTGCAGAATGGTAAGATTGATTGTACTTACGTTCAGACCAATTCCCAAGAGGTTTCTTTTGACCAAACCGGCAAATACGTGGATAAGGTTTATGTCAAGGAAGGAGAGAAAGTTAAGAAGGGTACGCTTTTATGCGAGCTTTCCTCCGATTCCCTGCAAAAATCCATCGATGAACTGACATACAAGATTAAGAGAAATGAACTTTTGCTGGGATATTCGGAGACCAATGAACAACTTGCGATTCAGGACAGATGGGTGGCAAGAGTAGGCAGCATGTATGATACCGACGAAAAGGCCAAGGAAGATGTTGCCGAAATTCAGAAGTCATATGCCAGAGAGAGAGAACTGATTAATGACTCTCTTGAATTTGACAGACAGGAACTTTCCAAAAAGCAGAAAGAACTTCGCGCAAGCAGACTTTATGCCAAGATGGACGGTAAGGTTTATAAGCTTAAGCAGAATCTTGAAGGTTCCACATCCAAGGCCGGTACTGTGATAATGACAATAGTTGACGATACGAACTGTCTTTTCTCATCTACCGCTATGGAATACAAGGATCTTTTCAAGGAAGGAACTGCGGTGGATATGAAGATAATTTATTCTAACGCCGCAGGTGATTACCTTGTAATGCCTTACAACATGAATGAGTGGGACGATCAGATGCTTTTCAGCATATACGATGGCCCGGATAATTCGGAGATAGAAATGGGTGTTATGGGTACCATTTCCGTTGAAATTGCCAAGAAAGAAAACGTTTTGTCTGTTCCTAAAGACACGGTTCATTTAGCGGGCGATAAGGCATTTGTTTATACGTTATCTGATGAGAACGTCAGAGAAATTCGATACATTGAGGTCGGACTTATGGGCGATGAAAGGGTTGAAGTCCTTAGCGGTCTTACCGAAGGAGAAAAGGTATTAAAGAAATGAGAATTAAGAAATCAGTTATAGCATTGCTTATAATGACGCTTGTTCTTCAGACGTTGGCAGGCTGTGGGGATAAAAAGGACGAAACTGAAGGAATAGAACTCGTCGAGCCGGTAGGCGTGACGGCCAATTATGCAGTAGCCTCAAGACAGGATCTTGTAGCATACAAGACCTATGGTGGCAAGGTTGTACCGAGAGTCACTGAGATTGCTTTTTCCACCAATCAGAAATTTGAAAAATACGGAATTCTTCCCGGCAATCAGGCGGGCAAGGGGGACACTGTTATCTATGCTTCCACAGAGGAAATAGATAAGAAAATTAAAGCACTCAAGGAAAAAATCGCGGCCAACGATGAGGCTTATCAGGAAGCCATTCAGGATATTTACGATAAGACTTACTACGAAACAGAGGGTTCTATCGGTTACTATGAGCAAATAGTTAAGAATATTGAAGCCATGACCGGAGACGAGAGAAAGGCTTATGAGACTTCCGGTGAATATACCAAGTATAAAGGCCTTCTTGCCAGGTCGGTCGCTGAAGTTCAGAAACGTCAGGAGAAAGCCAAGGAAACCAAGGAGCTTTATGAGCTTGACAGAGATTACGATAATCTTTGTTTAAAGCAGCTTAATACCGAGCGCAAGAACGTTCTTGCCAATGCCAAAGAAAGCGGAACGGTAGTGGCAATCGGAGTGTATGATTGGGGCAATTACATTAACAAGGATGTATCTGTTGCCGCAACAGGAGATTTTTCCGATTTAAGAATCAGATGCGATATGGTTTACAAGAGCGATATTAAGCGCGCTGTCGAGTATTATGCGGTTATAAACGGAGAGAAATACGAAGTTGAGTATGTCGAACCGGAAGCTTCGGAGACGGGAGCCACGACTACAACGGAGACGAGTAACAGCTACTCAACTTTCCTGATAAAGGACGATAGCGGAACTGTTAAGGCCGGTGATTTTGCAACGGTAGTAGTAGTCAGCAACAGACGCGAAGGTGCTCTTTGCATACCGACAGATGCCATTAAGTCTGATACAGACGGCGCGTTTGTATATCTTTACGAAGGCGATGATAAGACTTCATATACACCTATAAAAATCGGTATTAAGAACGGTTTCTACACAGAAGTATTATCAGGACTCTCTGAAGGCGATAAGGTAGTATCTGAGTTTAAGGTCAAGGAAAAGCCCAAGACCGAGGCGGTTTCCAAGGGCAAGATCAGTGTCCAGTTTAACGAAACAGGATACATATTCTATCCTAAGAACGAGTATATTAACAACACAGTGGAGTATGGTGTGACATACATTACCGAACTGTGCGTTAAGCGTTATGAAAGAGTTGAAAAGGGTCAGGTGCTTGCCAAGATTCGTGTCGCAGGCGATGACATCAATATAAAGCGCAACGAGAGAAAGCTTCAAAGAGCCAAGGAAGATCTGGCAGAGCTTGAAAAAGACAAAGAAAAGAACGAAAAGCTTATTAAGATTAAGAATGAGACCATCAAAGATCTCGAAGAATTAATAAGCGACATGAAGAGCGATGCGGCCAAGACCGTTATTAAGGCGCCTTTCGCCGGCATCATTACCTCTGTTAATACATTTGAAGAGGGAGATATCCTCCAGAAGGACCAGACAGTATGTACTTTGGCAGATGAGAACAACTGCTATGTTGTATTAGAAGATAAAGCAGGCCAGATCACATACGGTAATACGGCAACAATTACTTACGATGACGAAGACGGTAATTCTGCGGAAGCTATAGGTGAAGTTGTTATGGTATCCAACTGCGCATTAAGCCAAGCGCTCAATACCGGTTACAATCTTATCAAGGTTTCCAAAGAAGACTTTGCCAAGATGGCGGCATCCAACAGAGGCTATGACGGATGGTGGATGAGAAGTCACTTTAATGTGTCTGTAGAGGTGCGTTCGATGGATAATGTAGTATTGATACCCAAGAGCGCGGTTACGGTTGAAAACGGAGTGACCTACGTTACCATACTTGATGAAAATAATAAGCCTACCCTCAAGAGCTTTATTGCCGGTGGCAGCGATAACTTTAATTACTGGGTTGTAGACGGGCTTTCGGAAGGAACAAAGATATGCTTGGAATAATGCTTGAAAAAATGTGGCATAAGAAGTGGATGAATGTATGCCTTCTTTTGGGATGCATCCTGCTTACCGCCACCGTTGTAAGTTTCCCCATTTACAGAGCGGCTGCTTACAATAGAATGATTAATGACGAATTCGAAAACTATATATCTACCGAAGGCAGATGGCCCACCATGATCAGTGCAACCGTAGTTTCCAGAAAGGAAAAGGGCGGTTCCACACTTAAGAAGATGGATGAATTTCCAGGGGGTTTTTATGATCGTTTAAAGGTCAAAGAAACCTACACATTCCGCGAGCTTTCTTTGTCTTCAACTCCCATGAGTTCCGAAACGGGTCGAGGCGATGCCAAGGCTTTATCAATTAAGCTTGCCGCTATAGGCGATATGACAGACCATATCAAGCTTCTTGCGGGCGAATTGTACTCAGAAGCAGGTAAGACCGAAGACGGAGCAATTGAAGTACTTATCAGCCAGTCATGTATGGTAGATAAGGGATTGCTTGTCAATGAATACTTTACTTTTGATGACATAAAGGCTCCCGACGGAAAAGCTCTCAGAGTATATGTTAAAGGTGTATATGACTCGGCGGATGAGCTTAACTATTTCTGGCAGATAAAGCCTGAAAAGTTAAACGACACCATTCTGTGTCGCGAGGATGTGTTCAGAAGCACATTTATGGGCGATAACGTAGGCAAGTATACCATTACCAGCTATATTGTACCGATGTTTGATTACGAATCGGTCAAGGCAACGGATGTAGACAGAATCTACGCCGACACCAAGTATTACATGGAAGAAAGTCCGTTTAAGAGCGTTCTTAAGGATGCGCCTTACGTTAAGATTTTCGACGATTACAATAAGAAACTTACCAGAATTTCAGCTACACTTATTATCTTGCAGGTTCCCGTGCTCGCAATGCTTGCCGCATTCCTGTTCATGATTTCGGGACAGATGTACGAGATGGAGAAGAGCGAAATTTCGGTTATCAAGAGCCGTGGTAGTTCGAGCGGACAGATTATCAGACTTTATTTCTATCAGGGACTTGTGTTAACACTTACGGGAGCTGTTATAGGTATGCCGCTCGGTGCTTTGTTTGCCAAGGTACTCGGCTCGACCAGAAACTTCCTTGAGTTTGATTTTTCGCAGTCACTTAATGTTTCATATACCAAGGAGTCGCTTATTTATGCTTTGGCAGCAATTGCTGTCTGCCTCTTAAGCATCACGATTCCTTCCTTCAAACACAGCAAGGTTACAATCGTTAACTTAAAGCAGAGTAACGCTTTGAAAAAGAAGAGCTGGTGGGAGAAGCTGTTCATCGATATTTTGCTTCTCGGTGTATCGCTTTACGGCTTCTACAGCTTTAACAAGAATATGAAAGACCTTTCCGGTGCGGTTATGTCCGGTGAAAGTCTCGATCCGCTTCTTTATATCAGTTCATCACTGTTTATAGTGGGTGCGGGCATGTTCTTTTTACGTATTCAGCCTCACCTTGTATCGCTTGTTTATAAGATCGGTAAAAAGTGGTGGGGACCTGCAAGCCACGTTTCGTTCATGGAAAATATCAAGAACGGACGTAAGCAGCAGCTGATTATGCTGTTCCTTATTATGACTATTTCGCTTGGTATGTATCATGCGACGGTAGCGCGTACGATTCTTGACAATGCTGTTGAGAACACCGAATATCTTGATGCAACCGACGTTATTATCAAGGAAGTATGGACTGAGATTACGGACAGATACGGTTCTTATACCGGCGACTATATTGTGCCTGATTACTCCAAGTACAATACGCTTACAGCAGCTAAGAGCTATACAAGAGTATTTAACGAGCCAAAGGGTCGTGTAGGCAGCAATACCGATGCCATTTCTACCCAGATTCTCGGTATCAATACCAAGGAATTCGGCGCACAGACCATGGTCAGCAAGGAATTTCTTGAGAAGCACTATTATGAGTATTTGAATGACCTTGCGGTTGTTGAAGACGGTGTACTTCTTTCCAGAAACTTCAACACTAAGATGGGTTATAATGTCGGCGACTCCATTATTTTCAGTAATTCCAAGAAAAAGCCGGCTACATGTAAGATAGTAGGTTTCTTTGACTATTTCCCGAGTTATGCGCCGATGACTAACGGACTTAACCCTGACGGAACCGCCTTTTCCAAAGAAAACTACCTTATAGTTGCCAATTACGACTACCTTGCCAAGAAGTGGGGCACATACCCTTACGAAGTATGGATACAGCTCAAAGATGACGCTACAGCCATGGATGTGTATAATTGGGTTAATGAGCAGAAGTTGAGCGTTAAGAAATATGAGAACCGCGAACTTGATTTGAAGGCAACCATGGGAGATCCGCTTTTGCAGGGTACTAACGGTGTGCTGACAATGGGCTTTGTGGTAACTATCGTTTTATGTGCTGTCGGTTATCTGATTTACTGGGTAATGTCCATAAGAGAGCGAGAGCTTATATTCGGTGTATTGAGAGCTACAGGTTTTCACAAGGGCGAGATATTCCATATGCTCCTTAACGAGCAGGTATTCTCCGGTGTGCTTTCGATATTCGCGGGTATCGGAATCGGTAAGCTTACATCCAAGCTTTTTGTGCCGATACTTCAGCAGGCATATTCGTCAGAAAATCAGGCACTTCCCATGAGACTGATTACAGTAGCTTCCGATATGTACAGATTGTACGGAGTAATTGCAACCGTAATGATTGTGGTACTTTTGGTACTTGTATTTATCCTCTTTAGAATGAATGTTACAAAGGCTCTTAAGTTAGGTGAAGAATAATGAGTAATGAAAGCGTAATAAAGGTAGACGGCGTAACAAGAGTCTTCCCGGTTCCGGGAGGCGAGTTTACGGCTCTTAAAGGAATAAACGCAGAGGTGCCCGCAGGTACTTTTGCCATACTTAAAGGACGTTCCGGTTCCGGTAAGACTACTCTTATGAACATTATCGGTACACTTGACGATCCCACGGACGGTGCGGTTTATCTTAACGGAACACCCATCAAGAACATGTCCGAGCACGAGCGCGAGAATTTAAGAAGACGTGACTGCGGCTTTGTATTCCAGTCGGTTTCGCTTATTCCTTCACTTAATGCGTTCCAGAACGTAGAGTTCTCTATGCGTATGGCCGGTATCAAGCCGTCCAAAGAAAGAGATAAGCGCGTTGAGGAATGCTTAAGACTTGTAGGACTCGGAAATCGTATGAATCACATGCCTTCCGAAATGTCGGGTGGTGAGCAGCAGAGAGTTGCGATTGCACGTTCTTTTGCCCACAGTCCCAAGTTAATACTTGCCGACGAGCCTACTGCGGAGCTTGATTCACAGATGGCTGCCAAGGTTACCGAGATATTTAAGGAGATGACCAGAAAAGAAGGCATCACAATCCTTATGACCACCCACGACGTGGGTCTTATGGGTGCGGCCGATATGATAATAGAACTTGAAAACGGGGTGAGAATAAATGGCTGATGAAATGATTCGGGCTGACGGCCTCGTAAAGATTTATAAGACAAAGGAAACGGAAGTACTTGCCCTTCAGGGACTCGACCTTACGGTTGAAACCGGTGAGCTCACGGCTATAATCGGTAACTCTGGTTCGGGTAAATCTACTTTCCTTAACATGATTGGCGGACTTGATAAGCCCAGCGCCGGTTCACTTTTCGTAGACGGTAAGAACTTATTTACCATGTCTGAGAAGGAACTCGTGCTTTATAAGCGTGACACTGTCGGTTTTGTATGGCAGAACAACGGACGTAATATGTTGCCCTTCCTGTCAGCGCTTGAAAATGTTATGATGCCTATGAACTTATCAAGCACCAAGCACAAGCACGACAAGGCTATCGAACTTCTTGAAATGGTGGGTATGAGCCACAAGAAGAACAGCCGTATGAACATGTTATCAGGTGGTGAACAGCAGCGTGTGGCCATTGCAATTGCACTTGCCAATTCGCCCAAGTTACTGCTTGCCGACGAGCCTACGGGTTCCGTAGACTTTAAGACAGCGGATTATATATTCGATGTATTTACAGAGCTTAACAGAAACGGTCAGACCATTCTTATCGTTACCCACGATATAGCGCTTTCCAAGAAGGTTAAGCGTGTTATTGCAATAAGAGACGGTAAGATTAGTTCCGAGCGTGTGCTTAAGGAAGAGTTTGCGGACAGACTCAAAGAATCAAATATCGACTGGCGCGAGATTGATTCTCAGGAAGAGTATGTGGTACTCGACCGCGCAAACCGTCTGCAGATTCCGCATGAACTGATTGAAAAATTGGGCCTTACGGATAATAAGGTTAAGATCTCTTACAGAGATAATGAGATAGTAATACAGAAACCCTAAATATTTGATATTAAGGTTTGCTATATTTTTGTGATAATAAGGAGAAGATGAATGTCAGTAGCTAAAAACCCTATTTTGGCCGGATTTTACCCCGACCCTTCAATTTGTGCGGTAAATGATGATTTTTACCTCGTAAATTCTTCTTTTGCATACTTCCCGGGTCTTCCGGTTATGCATAGTAAGGATTTGGCTCATTGGGAGCAGATCGGTAATGTTCTTGATCGCCCTTCGCAGCTGCCTTTGCAGGATGCGGGTGTGTCGAGAGGACTTTTTGCGCCCACAATCCGATACAATGACGGATTATTCTACGTTATTTGCACCAATGTTTCTTTTGGCGGTAACTTCGTAGTAACTGCCGAGAATCCGGAGGGACCCTGGAGCGAGCCTCATTACATTGAAGGAGCTGACGGTATCGACCCCAGCCTTTTCTTTGACGAAGACGGAAAGTGTTATTATATCGGAACTCATCCCAATGTAGACGGTTGCAGATATGACGGAGATTATTATATCTACATTCAGGAATTTGATTATAAAGAGTTTAAACTTGTAGGTAAGCGTGTAGAGGCTTGGAACGGCGCTTTAAGAGGCGTACACTGGCCTGAAGGCCCTCATCTTTATAAGATAGGGGATTGGTACTACATTATCCATGCAGAGGGCGGTACGGGTCCTGAGCACGCTATTTCGGTAGCACGTTCCAAGGATGTATTCGGTCCTTACGAAGGCTGCAAAAGAAACCCGATTTTTACGCATAGACACTTAGGGAAGATTTATCCTATTCAGTATGTGGGACACGGCGACCTTGTGCAGGCAGTAAACGGTGACTGGTACATGGTTATGCTTGCCGTAAGACCTACCAAGGGCTTTACTACTATGGGCAGAGAGACTTTCCTTGCAAGAGTAATCTTTGAGGATGAATGGCCTGTAGTTAACCCGGGCCTTGGTGTGTTGTCGGATAATCTTAATATCAGACTTGATGAGTGGAAGCCTGAACTTCCCGAGACAACATGGCCTAATGTCAGCAAGAAATATGAATTTAAAGAAATGAAATCTTTCGGCCCCGAGTTTATGACTTTGAGAGCGCCTCTTACTGACTCTGTTAAATTCGACGAAGATGGTTTATTATTGAAATGTGGCACCGATAATCTTTCGGGAACCGGCGTACCTTCTTATGTGTGCATAAGACAGGATTCCAAGTTCTTTGAAGCAAGAGCCACACTTTATACAGACAATCTTATGATGGGCACCAGAGCGGGTCTTTGCTTATTCCAGAGCGAGGGTTTCCACGTGCGTTTCGAAATTACGGAGAACAGAGGACGTGTTGTTCTTGTCAACAAGGGTAAGGAAGAGCTTATTGCAGAAGATGCGTTAAGAGAGAGCCCTGCCACCATAATCATGAAGATATCCGGAACATCCTTGTCTGTATATTCTCTTAATGACAGAGGCATGCAGCCGTTTGTAAGAGATCTGGATATTTCCGCGCTTTCAACTGAAGTTGCCGGTGGTTTTGTAGGATGTACCGTAGGTATATTTGCTACAGACGGTGATGACAGAGAAGAGCCTGTATTTGCCAGATTCAAATCTTTCACATACGAGCGTTTCGAGCCTGTGATTAAGGACTAAACTTTTGGGAGGGTTATGTTTAGATATGTTACCTGCAAGATTTCATTTACCCGGACTTAGATATAATTATCCGCTTAATATGTTTTGGGTGAGTTTACTTGAGGAGCACCCGGAATATTTCAGAGAGGGAGTTGAGATAGGCTCTTTCTTTGGCGTATTCCCCATGGCACTGTGGAACGGAGGAAGACTTACTCCTGCGTACGATCAGTGCGATAAGGCCTTTGTGGAAGGTGTTATTAAGGCGGTTAACGACAAGGGTATTCCCGTAAGATATACATTTACGAATCCGCTTTTAAATGAGCATGACTGTGAGGACCCTTACTGCAATTATCTTATGCAGGCGGCCGATAACGGGATGAATGAGGTTATGATTTTCTCGCCTATACTCGAGAAGTATCTTCGTGAGAAATATCCGAATTTCGCTTACAACAGTTCTACCTGTAAGGAAATCAAGGATGTTGACGAGATTAACCGCGAGATGGAGAGAGACTACAAGTACGTAGTACTTGATTATAACTTCAACAATAAGTGGGATATCTTAGATAAGATAGAGCATAAGGATAAGCTTGAAGTATTGGTCAATACTTTGTGCGAGCCAGGTTGTAAGCGTCGCGGTGAGCATTACAGACAGATTGCCAAGGATCAGAAGACCATGCTTCTTAATCGTACGCTTCCCGCAGATAAGCAGATTCCGATTAAGCATTGGCACTGCGATTACGGCGAGTACAATTGCGTACACACGATTCAGGATTATCCTACATTTATCTCACCCGAGGATATCTGGGAGAAGTATATTCCCGCAGGTATCAATAACTTTAAGATTGAAGGAAGAACAGGTAATCTGTTCTCACTTATCGATACATACTGCTTCTTTATGCTTAAGCCCGAGAAGGCCGGAGAGGCAAGATTATTGCTTCTTCGTAATCTTGAAAAGGCTCACGTTATTACGGTTTCAAGACCCCGTCCGGGTCAGTGGCCTTAATGCGTGAAAGAGGGATTTTTTATGGCTAAGAACGTGTATTGGCATTTGCCCGGGTTTTGTGTTCATTTCTATTTGAACCAGATTATCATTAATCTCATGAAGGAATACCCGGACAAGTTCAGAGACGGATATACTGTCGGTAGCGTATACGGTACTTTCCCCGGGGCTATCTGGAACGGCGGAAGAGCGGTTATCGGATGCATGCCTCAGAGCAATATGAAGGCGATTCTTGATACATATGAGAGATTTGACACACCTGTCAGATTCACGTGGACCAATTCGCTTATTGAGGAAGAACACGTAACCGATACCTATTGCAATCTTATTATGAGACTTGCGGACAACGGCAAGAATCAGGTGTTATGCAATTCACAGGTGCTTGAAGATTATCTGAGAGGCAAGTATCCGGGATTTGAGTACATTTCCTCGACTACGAAGCGTATTAAGACTCTTAAAGAGCTTCAGGCTGAGCTTGAAAAAGACTACTTTATGGCGGTTCTTGATTACGATCTTAATCATGATAAGAAAGTGTTAAGTGAGCTTGAGCCTCAGGCTTCGAGGATTGAGATACTGGTGGATGAAGTATGTTTTCCCAATTGTCCGAAGCGTACACAGCACTATCTTACTGAGTCTCGACAACAGCTGGAATTTGATAAGGGTGCACCTTTCCCGTGTCCCAATTATAAGAAGGCGCCTTCTTTTGCAGATGCAATGAAGAGACCGGCGTTTATTTCAAATGATGAGATAGGCGAATACATAGAGAAGGGATTCGTCAATTTCAAGCTTGTGGGAAGAGGGCTTCCAGAGTCGCTTGTTATTGATTCTTACATGTATTATCTTGTTAAGGATGATGAACGTGACTTCATAAGAGAGAAGCTTACGAGTGCACTTAACAGAATAAGAAATTCAAGATAAGAAAGAGCGGTGATTTAATTTCACCGCTTTTTTATAGCGCACATTTATGGTACACTTAGGAGTATGAAAAAGAAAGAAAACAAACTCGATTGCAAGAGTATCGAGAAGAAAATTCCACAGTATTTAAACGATGAGCTTTCGGCGACGGAGTTGCGTTCTTTTCTTGAGCACATCAATGAATGCGCCGATTGCAAAGAAGAGCTGACCATAAGATACATGGTTTCGGAAGGTCTTGATAAGGCTGAGATTAACAACGAGTACAACCTGCTTAAAGGACTCGAAGAGAAGATTAAGGGCTCGTACAAGAAAATTCGAAATTATGACATTGGTGTCTTCTTTGTGTCGTTCTTGATTTTTTTGACTGTCGGATTTGTGATTCTTGCAATTGTTTTTGCGATTATATAAAGGGGAACGGGTTTGAAACTTTTACTTGTTGACGGATATTCAATACTTAACAGAGGCTTCTACGGCCTCCCGCTTTTAAGCAACAAAGACGGAATCTATACCAACGCAGTGCTTGGTTTTCTTAATATTCTTTTCAAGGTGACCGAAGATGAGAAACCTGATTATCTTACGGTTGCTTTTGATGTTCATGCTCCCACATTCAGACATAAGATGTACGAAGGCTATAAGGGAACCAGAAAGCCTATGCCTGAGGAACTTAAGATGCAGCTTCCGATTATCAGGGAGGTGCTTTCTTCGATGCAGGTCAATATTGTGGAGATGGAAGGTTACGAGGCTGACGATTTGCTGGGAACCTTAGCAGGACAGGCAGAGAGAGCGGGGCTTGATGTGACGCTTCTTTCGGGCGACAGAGACCTTCTGCAGATTGCATCTGAGAAGATTAAGATTTCCATTCCCAAGACTACAGGCGGTAAGACTGAGACCTTTAATTACTATGCTTCAGACGTTACTCGCGAGTACGGAGTAACACCGCTTGAGTTTATAGAGGTTAAGGCACTTCAAGGCGATTCTTCGGATAATATTCCCGGAGTATCCAAAGTAGGTCCCAAGACCGCGACAGAGCTTATTGCGACTTATCATTCGCTTGAGAATTTATACGACCATATCGATGAGATTACCAAGAAAGCTCTGCACGAGAACCTTGTAAATGACAAAGAAATGGCTTTCTTTAGCCGAACACTTTCAAAAATTGAGGTCAATGCGCCGATTGAACTTAATCTTGAAGCGTCGAAGTTTGAGAATATGCTTAACGATGCGTCAATGGATGTATTGCTTAAATACAATTTGAAGAGTGTAATCACTAAGCTTGAGAACATCGGCGGAAGTGACGCCTCTGCGGTCAAAGAAAACCGCATGGAAGAATTCAATTTCGAAGTAATAGAGGACTTTAACAAGACTGAAGAGATTATTTCGAAGTTGGCTAAGGCGGGGGAGGTCGGTATGGCGGCTACGGATACCGGTGTTGCGCTTGCTTTGGCCGGCAATACATATTTTGTAAGATTTTATGGATTTGTAAATAAAGAGTATATGCAGAATGCGGTTGTGAATGCGTTAAAGAGCGACACGCGTGTCACAACGCTAGGCATCAAAGACATATACGATTATATAGGTGACTACAGAACCGGCTTTGAAGATTGCGAGATTCTTGCGTATTTAATCGACCCGCTTAAGGGCGAGTATCCGGTTACATACCTTAGCGAGCGTTATCTTAACAAGTTCTTTGGCGATGAGAAGAAACTTATAAAAGACGCGGAGAAGTACGCGGCCGTTAAGGCTTCAATCAGCGCGGAACTTTATAAAGTTCTTGAGTCGGAAGTTAATAAGCTTAATATGCTTAAGCTTTACAGGGATGTCGAGATGCCTCTTTCTTACGTGTTATATTCGATGGAGCGGGAAGGCGTACTTGTAGACAGAAAAGCTCTCAAGGAATACAGCGACAAATGTCTTGAAGGCATCGCTCGACTTGAAAAGAAAATATACGAAGAAGCGGGAACTGAATTTAATATAAATTCGCCCAAGCAGCTTGGAGAGGTTCTTTTTGAAAAGTTGCAGCTTCCGGGCGGCAAGAAGACCAAGTCCGGCTACTCGACGGCGGCAGATGTGTTGGAGAAACTTTCGGTTGATTATCCTATAGTCAACGACATTCTGGAATACAGAACTCTTTCAAAGCTTAATTCCACGTACGCCGAGGGTCTTCAGAACTACATAAGCGAAGACGGAAGAATTCATGCGCATTTTAACCAGACCATCACTGCGACGGGACGTTTAAGCTCTACGGATCCCAACCTTCAGAATATTCCTATCAGAACTGAGCTTGGACGTGAGCTTAGAAAGGTATTCTATCCTAAGGACGGCTTTACCTTTGTGGATGCGGATTATTCTCAGATCGAGTTAAGACTTATGGCTCACATGTCCGGTGATGAGAAGATGATTCAGGCTTTCAAAGAAGGCAAGGACATTCACCGAAGCACCGCGTCTCATGTATTCAATACTCCTTTTGACGAGGTTACCGCCGAGCAGCGTCGAAGCGCTAAGGCTGTTAACTTCGGTATTATTTACGGAATCAGCGATTTCGGTTTAAGCCGCGACATCGGAATAGACATGAAGTCTGCCAAGAAATACAAAGAAGACTATTTCGGAAACTTCCCCAAGATTAAGAAATATCTGGACGATACGGTTAAGAAAGCCAAAGAAGACGGATTCACAACCACACTTTTCGGACGTATAAGACCGATTCCGGAACTTAAGTCGAGCAATTTCATGCAGCGTTCTTTTGGCGAGAGAGTAGCAATGAATGCGCCGCTTCAGGGCACTGCGGCAGATATCATGAAGATTGCGATGATTAACATCTTCAATCGCATGAAGGCTGAGAACCTTGAATCCAAGATGCTTATTCAGGTGCACGACGAAGTGTTGATAGAGACTAAATTATCGGAGAAAGATACCGTTATGAAGCTTGTATCCGAGGAAATGGAGAAGGCGGCTTCTTTGTCCGTAGACCTTCTTGCGGAGGCTCACGACGGTGCAACCTGGTACGATGCCAAATAAAGAGAGCGTAAACATGAAAGTAATCGGTGTAACCGGAGGCGTAGGTTCGGGCAAGTCCCTGATACTAAGTTTCCTTAAAGACAATTACAACTGCGAGATTATAATGGCCGATGACCTTGCCAAGGACTTGTGTCGCAAGGGAGAACTGTGTTACAAGCCGCTTGTTAAGCTTTTGGGCAAGGGCGCACTTGGACCGGACAGAGAAATTGACAAGCGTGTCATGGCACAGATGATTTTTAACGACGATGAATTAAGAGTGAAAGTCAATGGAATAATTCATCCGGGAGTTAAAAAATTTATTCTTGAAAGAATCGCGTATTTACGGGCAAAAGAAAAGATAGATTTTCTTTTTATAGAAGCGGCTCTGTTAATTGAGGACGGATATAAGGACATTGTGGACGAACTGTGGTATATTTATACTAATGAGGCAGTGAGGCGGGAACGCCTGAAAGCGTCGAGGGGATATTCGGATGAAAAAATCGACGATATTATGGCGAGTCAGCTGAGCGAGGAAGAGTTCAGATTAAACTCTGATTTTGAGATTGATAATTCCGGGGACTGTGAGGTTAGCTACAGACAAATACGCGAAAGGTTAGGGGAACCGTATGGACAACCAGAATAAAGCAAAATATGTTTTCGGACTTGATATCGGTACCAGAAGTGTCGTAGGAACGGTAGGTTATTTTGACGATGACCGTTTTAAAGTTGTGTGTCAGCGCTCAATCGAGCATGAGACCCGCTCCATGATAGACGGACAGATTCACGATATCCCGAGAGTCGCAACGACTATTAAGGAAGTCAAGGAACAGTGTGAGGCAGTTATCGGCGAGCCGCTCACTCATGTATGTATTGCTGCGGCAGGTCGTGTGCTTAAGACCGTTAAGACTCACGTTGACATGATTTTCGAAGAAGAACGCGAGACCAAGCCCGAAGATGTTACCAACCTTCAGCTTCTCGGCGTCGAGAAGGCTTATAAGGAATTTCAGACAGGCAATAATACCGACATTAAGTTTTATTGTGTAGGCTATTCTGTTATCAAATATTTCATGGACAAGCTCCCCATCCTTAATCTTGTGGGTCATAAGGCCAAGCATATTTCGGCCGATATGATAGCAACATTCCTTCCCGACGATGTTGTGGACGGTCTTTATAAGGCTGTTGATTTTGCGGGACTTGAAGTGCTTAATCTTACGCTCGAGCCTATTGCGGCTATGTCGGTTGCAATCCCCGAGCGATTCAGAATGCTTAACCTTGCACTTGTAGACGTAGGTGCAGGTACAAGCGATATTTCCATTACCGATGCCGGAAGTATTATCGGCTACGGTATGATTCCCATGGCCGGCGATGCTCTTACGGATGAGCTTGCAAGGCACTATCTTGCAGATTTTTACCAGGCAGAGAAGATTAAGAGAACTGCAGGCAGAGCTGAAGAAATCGAATTCGAAGATATTATGGGCATTAAGCAGACCATTACCAGCGAAGATGCCGCTCAGGCTATGGCCGATAAGATAGATGAGATGACCACATATGTAGCCGACGAGATTAAGCATCTTAACGGAGACAAGCCTGTAAGCGCCGTATTCGTAGTCGGCGGTGGCGGTCTTGCCAAGGGCTATACCGATGCACTTGCGGATAAGTTAGGCCTCATGCACGAAAGAGTTGCTCTTCGAGGCAGTGACGTGCTCGGCAAGATTGATTTCGAAGAGGAAGATCTTTCCAAGTCTCCTTTGATGGTTACCCCTATCGGTATCTGTCTTAACTATTACGAGAATAACAATAACCTCATTTACGTGTTCTTTAACGGCACAAGAATGAAGCTTTACGATAACGGCCACGTAGCAGTGGTTGATGTTGCCATGCAGGCAGGTTTCCCCAATGACGGGCTGTTCCCCAAGCGTGGCAAGGCACTTTCTTTTTCCGTTAACGGTAAGTCTAAGATTATTAAGGGTGAGCTGGGTGAAGCGGCTATGATTACGGTCAACGGCGAGCCTGCAGATATTACTACCAAGGTCAATTCTAATGACAGGGTTGTCATAATTGAATCTACCGCAGGTATGAAGGCTAAGTCCAAGATTTCAGACCTTCCTGAGTTCAAAGAAGGCTTGAAGCTTCTTGTGGACGGCCAGGTGGTTGAATTTACGAGACCTGTTTTTGCCAACGGACAGAAGGTTACTCCTGCGTATGAGATTAACGAAGGCGACCATATTGAGGTTCTTGATACCTGTACCAAGGAACAGCTTATGGAAGTCCTTGATACCAACGATGCAAGTAAAGTTGATACCGTGAACGTTTCCAAGGTGGAAGATAAGCCTACGGAAGCTGACGCTGTACAGAAAGAAAAGCAGAAGGGTGCCGTAATTACCGTCATGGTTAACGGCAGTCCCGTAACACTTAAAGGTAAGTATTATTACATTTTCATCGATGTATTCGATTACATCGACTTTGATTTAAACGATCCGAAAGGTAAGAGCATCGTAACCCTCCACAACGGCGAGAATGCCAAGTACATGGAACCGCTCAATGACGGCGACGTGCTCGAGATTTACTGGAAGGATTGATTCCGGAGGTTAGTAACACATGAGATTTTGCAGTATCGCAAGCGGCTCAAGCGGTAATTGTATTTACGTTGGGTCCGATACGGCTAGTATATTGGTAGACGCGGGTATAAGTGCCAAGAAAACTATCGAAGGTCTTCGGGGGCTTGATGTGGCTCCCGAGGACATCGATGCTATATTTGTAACACACGAGCATAGCGACCACATTAAGGGTATAAGTGTTCTTGCGCGAAAATATAATATACCGATTTATGCCACAAACGGCACCATTCAGGGAATCAAGAGTGCATCGGGGTCTAAGCCCATCGACGATGCGCTCTTCAATATTGTTAAGAGTGACACACCTGTCAGTATAAAAGACCTGTTGATTAATCCTATGCACATTTCTCACGACGCAGCCGATCCGGTTGCTTACAGAGTCTTCTGCGAGGGCAAAAAAGCGGCGGTCGTCACAGACCTTGGCAATTACGACGACTATACCATCGAATGCCTTCGCGGAATGGACATTCTGATGGCCGAGGCCAATCACGACGTAAGAATGCTTCAGGTAGGCCCTTATCCTTATTATCTTAAACAGCGTATTCTTTCGGACAGAGGACATCTTTCCAACGACAATTCGGGTCGAATGATATCAAGCCTTCTTCACGACGAGATGAAAGCAGTTATTTTGGGACATTTGAGCCTTGAAAATAACCTTCCCGAACTTGCTTACGAAACAGTCAGACTTGAAATCGAAGCGGCGGACAATAAATATCACGGAGGCGATTTCCCTATTTTAGTTGCAAAAAGAGATTGCCCTATGGCGCCGATTGAAATATAATTGCAAGAAAAGCTTACAAAGGGAGACAACATGAAGAAGACTATTATTACCGTAGTCGGTAAGGACACCGTTGGTATCATTGCCAAGACCTGCACATATCTTGCCGACAACAACATTAATATTTTGGATATTTCCCAGACTATCGTTCAGGATTACTTCAACATGATGATGATTGTTGATATGAACAAGACCGACAAGAAATTCGGCACCATAGCTGATGAACTCGATGCCCTCGGCAAGGAGATCGGCGTAATCATCAAGTGTCAGCAGGAAGACATCTTTAATTCCATGCACAGAATTTAAGCGAGGTTACCGTCAATGATTAATATATTCGAGGTCAAAGAGACCAACGAAATGATTGAAAAAGAAAACCTTGATGTGCGCACCATCACCATGGGTATCAGTCTTCTTGACTGCATAGATTCCGATGTGGATGCACTGTGCGACAAGGTTTATAAGAAGATTACCGACAAGGCTCGTAACCTTGTTAAAGTGGGAGAGGAAATCTCTCATGAATTCGGTATTCCGATAGTAAATAAGCGCATTTCCGTAACTCCCATATCACTAATCGGTGCCTCTGCATGTAAGAGCATAGATGACTACGTGAAGGTGGCCAAGACTCTTGACAAGGCCGCTACAGACGTGGGCGTTAACCTTCTTGGCGGATTCAGCGCTCTTGTTTCCAAGGGTATGACTCCTTCGGAAGAACTTCTTATCCGTTCCATTCCAAAAGCGCTCAGAGAAACCGGACGCGTGTGCTCCTCCGTTAATGTAGGTTCCACCAAGACCGGCATCAACATGGACGCAGTACGCCTTATGGGTGAAATTATCAAAGAAACAGCCGAACTTACCAAGGACAATGACAGTGCAGGCTGTATGAAACTTGTAGTATTCTGTAACGCTCCCGACGACAATCCTTTTATGGCCGGAGCATTCCACGGTGTTACCGAAGCTGATTGTATTATCAATGTCGGCGTAAGCGGTCCCGGTGTTGTTAAGAATGCTCTTGAATCCGTACGCGGAGCAGATTTTGAAACTCTCTGTGAAACCATCAAGAAGACGGCATTCAAGGTTACAAGAGTAGGTCAGCTTGTTGCAAGAGAAGCATCCAAGGCCCTTAATGTACCTTTCGGAATTGTGGATCTTTCTTTGGCACCTACACCTGCAATCGGAGATTCGGTGGCAGATATCCTCTGCGAAATCGGTCTTGAACATGCAGGCGCTCCCGGTACTACAGCAGCACTTGCGCTCCTTAACGACCAGGTTAAGAAGGGCGGCGTAATGGCATCTTCATATGTAGGCGGTCTAAGCGGTGCTTTCATCCCTGTAAGCGAAGACCAGGGTATGATTAATGCGGTTCAGGCCGGTGCACTTACACTTGAGAAGCTTGAGGCAATGACATGTGTATGTTCCGTAGGACTTGATATGATAGCAATTCCCGGCGATACCAAGGCTACCACAATTTCAGGTATCATCGCTGACGAGATGGCCATCGGTATGGTTAACCAGAAGACCACCGCAGTTCGTCTTATCCCCGCAGTAGGTAAGAAAGAAGGCGACGTTGTGGAATTCGGCGGACTCTTTGGATATGCACCGGTAATGCCTGTTAATTCATTCTCCTGTGACGCATTTGTAAATCGTAAGGGACGTATTCCCGCACCAATTCACAGCTTTAAGAACTAAATAAATACGTAAATTTTGAAAGCCTGCCGCGGCGTTATAACCGTGACAGGCTTTTTATTATTTATCTTTAACTATAATCAGCTGCTTGGAATACTCAGGCGTCTCGATGCCTTTGTTCTTGTCGTACAAAGTCGAAGCGAAGAGTTCTTCATCAAGCATTTCTTTGGTGGCTGCGTCAAGATCATCGTAAACGGCAGGAACCTTTGAAATAATGGTAAGACCGGACGAATCGGAAATTTTGGTAAGAAGAGCGGAAGATGCTTCTCTGAAACCAAGCAACCTGATGCCTGTAAGCTTAAACAATCGTTCTTTATGGAAAACACTGCTTCCCTGAAGCCTTAACATTATATGAAGAAGTGACCTCGAAACTCTGGAATAAGTGTAATTCTTGGACTTAACTTCCTCGGTAAAGGTGGTGAAGTTCTTAAACGTAGGAAGAAGGTTCTTGATTCTGTCGGCAAGATCGGGACTAAGTTCAAGAATACTGCTGTAATTATCCTGCTGCGTTATGAGTGAATAGAACAGAACACCCGAAACGGCATTGGGGCCGATGGGACGCTCCATTATGGACAGGAAGTCATACGGCAGGAATTTCTTGGCAGAAGTTCCGCCGCCGGTCAAAATAGCCTTTCTCAGAGCCGTGGCGCTTAAGAATTCGGCATTCTCATCAAAAGCGGCATCATCGTAAGACTGACCCTCACGCTTCAATGTATACGGAACGATATTACTGTGCAAACGGTTAATGGCCATAATGTATTCTAAAGCCAGTACATTGTTAGGCTGATTGAGGATATATTCATATTCCGGAAAAAGAATGCATCTTGCTTTGGGATAGGTATTTCCTTCTTTTAACAGCCTTTGAATTGCGGGAGACTCGACAGAACCCTCGGTCATCAGTCTCTGCGCGCATTCTTTTAACAAGGTAATGTCGCCGCACTCGGAACCAAAGCACAAATAATCAACGCAATTAAGCTTATTCAGAATATATACGGCACCGAGAGAGAACAAGTCCGCACTGCCGCAGGCATAAGACAACGGCAAAAGAAAGACCGCGTCGGCACCGTTTTCAAGAGCATGACGTGTACGAATTTCTTTGGAATATATGGCAGGCTCGCCACGCTGCACAAAATCACCGCTCATAAGACAGATGATATAATCGACACCGAGTTCTTCACGAATCTTTTCAAATTGATATTTGTGGCCGGTGTGAAAAGGATTGTATTCACATATAACGGCAGCAATGCTCATTATCACTTACCTCCGAGTGGTTTGATAAAAGTTTAACACATTGTTTTGTATTTAACAATCATAGATTGTACTTAATTTAGTACATTCACAGGTATTGTGGAAGTGCTTACATTCGACTATAATCCAATAATAAGAGAAGAATGTATACAAGATACACATTATAGGTTTTTTATGTACAGATAAAAGATTGTTATATTATTGACAATCTTTCGACACATATTAACACTCATTTTTATCAGGAGGATATATATATGTCTTACATCGACGCAATTAAGAAAAAAGCAAAAATTGACAAGAAGACCATTGTGCTTCCCGAGTCCAATGACAAGCGTGTGCTCATCGCTGCGGCACATATTATAGAGGAAGGCATTGCAGACATCATCATGGTAGGTGATGAAGAAAAGATTATGGATGGCGCAGGCTGGCTTGAAGTAGATCTTTCCGGTGTTAAGGTTGTCAATCCCAAGACTACAGAAAAATTTGACGAATACGCCAATCTTTTATACGAGACACGTAAGGCTAAGGGCATGACCGAGGAGAAGGCAAGAGAGATTCTTTTGACAGATTATCTTACCTTCGGTGTAATCATGGTTAAGGCCAATGACGCAGACGGTATGGTTGCAGGATGCTGCCACGCTACCGCAGATACATTAAGACCCGCACTTCAGATTCTTCATACGGCTCCCGGCGTTAAGCTTGTGTCCGGTTTCTTTATCCTTGATGTGCCGGATTGCAAGTATGGTGAGAACGGAACTTTCCTCTTTGCAGACTGCGGACTTAACCAGGATCCCAACGCAGAGGAACTTGCGGCTATCGCAGACACCAGCGCCAAGAGCTTTAAGACTTTGGTAGGTGCTAAGCCCATTATCGCAATGCTTTCTCACTCCACCAAGGGCAGTGCGAAGCACGCACTCGTAGATAAGGTTGTTGAGGCTACCAACATTGCTCACGAGCAGTATCCTTCACTTTGCCTCGACGGTGAGCTTCAGCTTGATGCGGCTATCGTTCCGCAGGTAGCCAAGTCCAAAGCACCCGGTTCGGAAGTTGCAGGTCACGCCAATGTTCTTGTATTCCCTAACCTTGATGCAGGTAACATCGGTTACAAGCTTGTACAGAGACTTGGTAAGGCAGAAGCTTACGGACCCATGCTTCAGGGTATTGCCAAGCCCGTTAACGATCTTTCCCGCGGATGCTCATGGGAAGATATTGTAGGTGTAGTTGCACTTACAGCCGTTCAGGCACAATTAAATTAAAAATCCTATTGACATTTCATCCCGACATAGATATAATCTCTTGAGTGTGGATAGGAGTGAGAGTATGTTAATTAACCTAACTGAGTACTTTGAAGTTCAGGGTAAACATGCTGAAATCGAAGTTCCTTATGAAGCCGAGACTTTTAATGACGGATTTAAAGATTACGACATTAAATCTCGCGAGAACTTAAAGCTTTCGATAGACAATATCGGAGACGGTAAGCTCGAGATTAAGGGCAATATGAACGTAGTACTGGCCGGTGAGTGCAGTCGATGCCTCGAGCCTGTAGATGTTCCGGTTTCTTTATCCTTTGAAATATCCGTAGTGAAGCCTGACGGTTATCATGAAATTGATGAAGACGAGCAGTACTTCATGAACGGTTACGAATTGGATGCCGAAACTCTTATCGACAATGAAATGATTATGAGCCTGCCTATGAAGGTTTTGTGTAAGGAGACATGCAAGGGATTGTGTCCCGTCTGCGGCAAGAACCGAAATTTAGGTGAGTGCGGATGTGATACTTTTATCCCGGACCCCCGCATGGCAGCAATAAGTGATATTTTTAACGCAATTAAGGAGGTGTAAAGATGTCTATTTGTCCCAAGAATAAATCTTCCAAAGGCAGAAGAGATAAGAGAAGAGCAAACTGGAAGATGAGCGCACCCACATTAGTAAAGTGCTCCAAGTGCGGCGCCCTTATGATGCCCCACAGAGTTTGCAAGGCTTGCGGTTCCTACAATAAGAAAGAAATCGTAACTGCTGACTAATATTTAGCCTTTACAAAGGATTCCACCGATTTCGGGGAGTCCTTTTTTTCTTGCTTTTTTTACGATACTTAGGTATAGTAAAAGAAGCGATTTTTTATATTCATAAGAACTATGAAAGGGAATTCGTATGGCTGAACTTATAAAGGTCTGCGTAGACGCGATGGGCGGCGACAATGCTCCTTCCGAGATTGTTAAAGGCGCCATAGATGCAGTTAATGAATGCGATAAGATTAAGTTATATCTGGTAGGTCAGGAGGCGGCAGTTAAGCCTGAGCTTTCCAAGTATACATATGATTCGGAACGTGTTGAAGTTATAAATGCGGAAGAGATTATCGATCCCAATGAACCTCCGGTTCTTGCCATTCGTAAGAAGAAAGACTCTTCAATAGTTAAGGGCCTTGAAATGACGCGTGACGGCGTATGCGATGCTTTTGTATCTGCAGGCAGCACCGGTGCCGTTTTGGTAGGCGGTCAGGTTATAGTCGGACGTATTAAGGGTGTTGAGAGACCCCCGCTTGCTCCGCTTATTCCTACGACTGATGGAGTAGCACTTCTTATAGACTGCGGTGCGAACGTTGATGCACGCGCAAGCCATCTTGTTCAGTTCGCCAAGATGGGTTCCGTATATATGGAGAACGTTGTGGGTGTTAAGAATCCCCGCGTAGCCATCGTTAATATCGGTGCCGAGGAAGAAAAGGGTAACGCTTTGGTTAAGGAGACATATCCTTTACTTAAGAACTGTCCCGACATCGATTTCGTAGGCAGTATCGAAGCACGCGATATTCCCAAGGGCAATGCCGACGTTGTGGTATGCGAGGCATTTACCGGTAACGTTATTCTTAAGATGTACGAAGGCGTTGCGGATGCCCTTATAAGTGTTATTAAGAAGAGCTTGTTATCAAGCCTTAAGACCAAGATTGGCGCACTTCTTATTAAGAAGGATTTAAAGAAGACACTCAAGGGATTTTCTCTTGAAGATTACGGCGGAGCACCGCTTCTCGGACTTAACGGACTTGTTATTAAGACTCACGGAAGTTCCAAGGCTATCGAGATTAAGAATTCCGTTTTGCAGGCAGTTGTATTCAAAGAGCAGAGCATTAATGAGAAATTTACGGAAAAGCTTAAGTCTGCAGATTAATTATCAGGAAGTTGGAAGATATTTATGGAAGAAGAAATTTTGAGACAGATTATCGCCGAGGTTATGAAAGTCGACCCTCGCGAAATCGATGAAGATACAACTCTTATTGAGGACCTTGGTGCCGATTCTTTGGATATAATGAGAATCATCATCAATATAGAAGAACGGTTCAGCCTTAAACTTCCCGGAAATGCGGTTAATGAACTTCTTACTCCGGCAGATGCAATCAAAATGATTAAAAAAGTAAAGAAAGCGTAAGCTTTCTTTATTTTGCGAGAACCCTCACAAATATACGAAAGGTAACTTATGAACTCACAGGAAGCGATTGAGAGCATTGAGCGTGAAATAGGCTATACCTTTAATAACAAGGATTTACTCCTTGAAGCTCTCACACACAGCTCTTATACCAACGAAATGAAGATCAATAAGCGCGGTCACTACGAGCGCCTTGAGTTTCTCGGTGATGCCGTTTTGGAACTTTTGTCGAGCGAATTTCTTTTTGAAAGATTCCCCGATGTTCCCGAAGGCGGACTTTCCAAGAAGCGCGCTTCGATGGTGTGCGAGCAATCCCTTGCGATATGCGCAAGAAGTATGAATCTCGGCGAATGCATTTTCTTTGGCAAAGGCGAAGAAGCTGCAGGCGGTCGTAATAAAGATTCTATCCTTGCGGATGTTACGGAGGCGGTGTTAGGCGCTATTTATCTCGACGGTGGTCTTGAACGTGCGCGTGACTATGTCAACAGGCATGTTCTTTATGAACTCAAAGAAGACGAACTGTTTGTAGACAGCAAGACTATTCTGCAGGAGAAAGTTCAGCATTTCAGTGAGGGCAGCACTCTTGATTATACTGTTATCAGAGAGTCAGGCCCCGAGCATGCCAAGATATTTACGGTTCAGGTAAGTCTTGACGGAAAGCCTTTGGCTGAAGGCGAAGGTCACACCAAGAAATCAGCTCAACAGGAAGCAGCTAAGGCTGCAATTCCCGTAGTCGAAAAATACGATTGGAAGACAGTTTAAATGTATTTAAAAAGTATCGAAGTACACGGATTTAAATCCTTTGCCAATAAAATACTCTTTAATTTCGAAGAAGGTATCACGGGTATTGTGGGACCCAACGGTTCCGGTAAGAGTAATGTTGCCGATGCCGTAAGATGGGTGCTCGGTGAGCAGCGTATCAAGCAGCTCCGCGGCGCCTCTATGCAGGACGTTATTTTCTCGGGTACAGAGCTTCGAATGCCCATGAGCTACGCATACGTAGCCATCACACTTGATAATTCGGATCACAAACTCGCCATCGATTACGATGAAGTAACCGTTGCCAGACGTATCTATCGTTCCGGCGAGAGCGAGTATCTTATTAACGGTACAGTCTGCCGTCTTAAAGACGTCAATGAACTTTTCTACGACACCGGTATAGGTAAAGAAGGCTATTCCATCATCGGACAGGGCCAGATTGACAAGATTCTTTCCGGTAAGCCCGAGGATCGTCGTGAGCTTTTCGACGAAGCTGCCGGTATCGTTAAGTTTAAACATCGCAAGGAAACCGCAGTTAAGAAGCTCGAATCGGAAGAGGCTAACCTTGTACGTGTTAAGGATATCCTTGCCGAACTTGAGAAGCAGGTAGGCCCTCTTGAGAAGCAGGCTGAAGTTGCCAAGATTTACCTTAAGAAAAAAGAAGAACTTAAGTCACTCGACGTTAATGTATTCCTTCTTGAGAATAACCGTCTCAAAGAACAGCTTGATTCCGTTCTTGAAAAGTCCCGTATCGCTGCCGATGAGTACGACGAGACCAATGCCCGTTTCGAGAACACCAAGAACGAATACGAGCAGATAGAAGAAGAAATCGCAATCTTAAATGACAAGATCGAAACCGCAAGAGCAGACCTCTCCAACACCAACGTATTAAGAGAGAAACTCGAAGGCGAAATCCTTGTACTTAAGGAACAGATTAAATCAGGCAAGGTCAATGAAGAGAATTTACGTGAACGCCTTGTTGTAATCAACCGTGACCGCGAGTCCCGCGAGAAGAACCGCGACGAAGTTCTTAAAGAAAAGAAAGTTAACGATGAACAGATGGCTTCCCTCGTCGAAAGCAAGAACGAGGCTCAGGAGCTTCTTTCTAATGTTCAGAAACAGATAGAAGAATTAACCGCCAAGATTGAAGACGGCAAGAACACAATTATCAATGAGCTTAATCACCGTGCCACCATCAAGGCCGAAATCGGTCGTTACGACACGATGAAAGAGCAGATTAATATCCGTAAGGCAGAGCTTAATTCCAAGCTCCTTGCTGCCAAGTCCGATGAGGTTAAGCAGGACGAGGATATCAAGAAATTCCTTGAAGAACAGGAAGCAATCGATGCAGAAATTGCTGAGATGAACGAGACTCTTAAGCAGGGCGAGAGTACCGTTGAGGGTATTCGTTCCACCCTTTCCGACAAGGACAAGGAATTAAGAGAACTCCAGACTTTATTCACTCAGGATAAGTCTAAGCTCGAAGCCCTTACCAACATTACCGAGCGCTACGAAGGTTACGGTGGCAGTGTTAAGAAAGTAATGGAACAGAAAGATACCACAAAGGGTATCATTGGTGTCGTAGCCGATATTATTAAGGTTGAAGAAAAATACGAGACTGCCATTGAGACAGCTCTCGGCGGTAATATTCAGAACATCGTTACAGATGATGAAAACACCGTTAAGAAGATGATTGCCTTCCTTAAGAAGAACCGTTTCGGACGTGCCACCTTCTTACCCCTTACCGGTATTGCCAAGCCTCAGGAGTTCAAGACTCCCGAAGTTCTCAAGGAAAAAGGCGTAATCGGCATGGCCGACGAGCTTGTATCTACCGACAAGAAATACGTTAACGTTGCCAAGGCTATGCTCGGCCGTATCGTAGTAGTAGATAACGTTGACAACGCTATAGCAATATTCAAAAAGTTCGAGCAGGGCGTTCGAATGGTTACCCTCGAAGGCGAATTGTTTGTACCCGGCGGTGCGATTTCCGGCGGTGCCTTCAAGAACTCCTCCAATCTCTTAAGCCGTCGCCGTGAGATTGAAGAACTTGAGAAAAAGATCAAAGAATACAAACAGCAGATTGCCGACACAGAGAAGGAAATCGAAGAGTTAAAGCAGAAGCGTAACAAGCTTCGCATGGACAACGAATCCTTAAAGGTCGACATTCAGAAGAAATATATCGAGCAGAACACCGCTCTCTTAAATGTAGAGAAAGCCAAGGAGAAAAAGAACGAGGCCATTTTAGGTTCCGTTAACCTCCGCAACGAAGGCGTTGAGATTGAAGAACAGCTCAAAGAAATCGACCTTCGCAAAGAAGAAATTATCAAGACTTTGTCCGATTCCGAAACTCTCGAGAAAGATTTGACCAAGAAAATCGCCGAGGACTCTTCGGAACTTGACTTAATAAGAGAGAGAGAAAGCGAATACTCCACAGACCTCACCAGATGGGATCTTGAAGTTAACAAGATGCTTCAGAAGCAGGATTTCGTTAACCAGAACTTACATCGTATCGAGGACGAAATCAGCCGCTTTGTAATCGATGCCCGTGAACTCGAGGATAAGATTACCAAGGGCGAAGAAGAAATGGCTCTCAAGGAATCCAACATTTCCGAAATTGAGAAGACTATTGTCGAAAGCCACTCTTCACAGGATAAGAAACAGACAGAACTTACCGAAGACATCAACAAGCGCGACAGCCTTAACGAGAAGCAGAAATCCTTCTTTAAGACCAGAGAAGAAATTTCCGACCGTATTTCAGCCCTCGATAAAGAAATCTACAGACTCAACGCTCAGAAAGAAAAATTCGAAGAAGCAATCGAGACTCAGATTTCTTACATGTGGGAAGAATACGAGATTACTCTTTCCGATGCCGGTTCTTTAAGAGACGAGTCCATGACTGATCTTACCGGTATGAAGAAAGAAATCAGCAAGGTTAAGGATGCCATCAAGAAACTCGGTGACGTTAACGTTAACGCTATCGAAGACTACAGAAACTTAATGGAGCGTTACACCTTCCTTAAGACTCAGCACGACGACCTTGTAGAGGCCAAGGAAACCTTGCAGGGCATCATTACCGAACTTGACGAAGCAATGCGCAAACAGTTCGCCGAAAGCTTCAAAGACATCAACGAAGAATTCGACAAAGTATTTAAAGAACTCTTCGGAGGCGGTAAGGGAACTCTTGAACTTATCGAGGAAGAAGACATTCTCGAGGCAGGCATTCGTATCATCGCTCAGCCCCCGGGAAAGAAACTTCAGAATATGATGCAGCTTTCCGGTGGAGAGAAGGCACTTACGGCAATAGCACTTCTTTTTGCAATACAGAACCTTAAGCCTTCGCCTTTCTGTCTCCTGGACGAAATTGAGGCGGCGCTTGACGAAAGCAACGTAGATCGCTTTGCCAAGTACCTCCATAAGCTTACCAAGCACACCCAGTTCATCGTAATCACCCACAGACGCGGTACCATGCAGAAGGCCGACCGTCTCTACGGTATTACCATGCAGGAGAAGGGTGTATCTGCACTTGTAAGTGTTAATTTGATTGATAAGGATTTGGATGATTAATGGCTGATAAGGAGAAAAAAGAAAAAACAGGCTTTTTTGCCAAGTTAAAATCGGGACTTTCCAAGACCAGAAGCGGTTTTGTAAGCGGTATGGATTCAATTTTCAAAGGCTTTAAGTCGATTGATGAAGAGTTTTATGAAGAACTTGAAGAAATGCTTGTTATGGGCGACGTAGGCGTCAATACTACAGAGGCTTTGATTGAAGAACTCAAAGAATCCGTTAAGAAGAACCACGTTCACGAGCCCGCCGAGTGCCGAGACCTTTTGATTGATTTAATTAAAGAAAAAATGCTTCCGCCGGAAGACGCGTATTCTTTTACCGACGAGAGAACCGTCATCATGGTAGTAGGTGTTAACGGAGTAGGCAAGACTACAACCGTAGGTAAGCTTGCAGGACGTATGAAAGAATCCGGCAAGAAAGTTTTGGTAGCTGCTGCAGATACCTTCAGAGCCGCCGCCAATGAACAGCTTACCAAATGGGCGGAGAGAGCCGGTGTAGATATAGTTTCTTCAAGAGAAGGCACTGATCCTGCGAGTGTTGTGTATGACGCTTGTACGGCAGCTAAAGCCAGAAACGTGGATGTGCTTTTATGCGATACTGCAGGACGACTTCATAACAAAAAGAACCTTATGGACGAACTTGCCAAGATGAACAGAGTTGTGGATAGAGAGTATCCGGGCGCGAAGCGTGAGACTTGGGTAGTACTTGATGCAACCACAGGTCAGAACGCTCTCCATCAGGCAAGAGAATTTAATGAAGCAGCCAATCTTAACGGAATAGTATTAACCAAGATGGACGGTACTGCCAAGGGCGGAATCGCTATCGCGATAGCAAGTGAGTTAAACATTCCGGTGAAATATATAGGTGTGGGTGAGGGTATTGATGACCTTCAGAAATTTGATGCAGATGAATTTGTAAGTGCTTTATTTGATAACGGTGATACCGGGGAGGATTAACAGAGAATGGACGAGTTGACACTTAAGAACTTTGAGGCGGCTTCCGAGAAAGTCAAAGAAGTCACCCTTGACACCAAGCTTGTATACAGCGACTATTTCAGTATTAAGACCGGCAATAAGGTCTATCTTAAGCCTGAAAACATGCAGTTTACCGGCGCGTACAAGGTTAGAGGCGCATACTACAAGATGAGCACTCTTTCCGATGATGAGCGTAAGAAAGGTATTATTACCGCTTCCGCAGGTAACCATGCACAGGGTGTTGCTTATGCAGCCAAATGTTACGGTGTTAAGGCAGTTATTGTAATGCCTACCACAACACCCCTAATTAAGGTCAACCGTACCAAGAGCTACGGCGCAGAAGTTGTTCTTTACGGAGACGTATACGACGAGGCTTGCCAGAAGGCATATGAACTCGCCGATGAGAAGGGTTATACCTTTATTCATCCTTTTGACGATTTCGGCGTAGCTACAGGACAGGGCTCCATTGCTATGGAGATTGTCAAGGAGCTTCCCCTTGTTGATTATATTTTAGTGCCCATCGGAGGCGGCGGACTTGCAACAGGTGTTTCCACCCTTGCCAAGATGCTTAATCCCAAGATTAAAGTTATCGGCGTGGAGCCTGAAGGCGCAGCTTGTCTTAAGGCTTCCATAGAGGCCGGCAAGGTAGTTACCCTTGATAAGGTTAACACCATCGCAGACGGTACAGCCGTTAAGACTCCCGGCTCCAAGCTTTTCCCTTATCTTCAGAAGAACCTTGATTCCATCATCACAGTTCCCGACGAAGACCTTGTTGTGGCTTTCCTTGACATGGTAGAGAACCACAAGATGGTAGTAGAGAATTCGGGCCTTCTTTCTGTAGCCGCATTAAGACAGCTTGATGTCAAGGACAAGAAGGTTGTATGTATTCTTTCCGGCGGTAACATGGACGTTATTACAATGTCATCCGTTGTTTCGCAGGGACTTATTTTAAGAGACAGAATCTTTACCGTATCCGTTTTACTTCCCGACAAGCCCGGTCAGCTTTCAAAAGTTGCCGATGTAATTGCCAAGCAAAACGGTAACGTAATCAAGCTTGAACACAACCAGTTTGTATCCATTAACAGAAATGCAGCCGTTGAACTTCGTATAACTCTCGAAGCTTTCGGAACCGAGCACAAAGAAGCCATTATCAAGAAACTTGAAGAAGAAGGCTACAAGCCCAGAGTCGTACGCACCAACATATAATAAGCCATGTACAAAAAACAAGGTTATTTAACCAAGGAATTTAAGATATTCCACATTAAGGATAAAACCGATAAGACCTTTGATTTCCACTATCATGATTTTTACAAGATTATAGTGTTTATTAAAGGCGACGTAATGTACAGTATCGAGGGTAAGAATTACGAGCTTAAGCCTCAGGACATCGTACTTGTCCAGAAGAATGAGATACATAAGCCCGTAATCAATCCCGAAGTAGAATACGAAAGGATTGTGCTTTATTTGTCACAGTCCTTTTTGATTAAAGAACCCGTCTTCATGGAATGCTTCAACGCGGAGAAAGAAACTCACACCAATGTTATGAGCGTGTCCGATATTGATTTTTCCAAGGTTAAGAATGCTTTGGAACAATCGGTTAAGTATATTTCTTCCGGTGAATTTGCAGGCGAGCTCAAGGGTAAGTGCGAGCTTATGAAGGCACTTCTGGTCATCAACGAATCGGTTCACAACAACGGTTTGCTTTTTGAGGGACGCGTTTCTTACGATAAGCGAATCCTTGAAGTGTGCAATTACATAGACAATCATATTAAAGAAGACCTGTCTGTTGAAGCTCTTTGCAACAAATTCTATATCAGCAAGTATTATTTCATGCACAAGTTCAAAGAATACACCGGCGTTACCGTTCACAGCTACATTCTTGAAAAAAGAATACAGCACGTGGGAAGACTGGCCGATGCAGGTTGGAAAGTTACGGCTGCATGCGCTGAAGCGGGATTTAAAGATTACTCTACATATCTAAGAGCTAAAAAGAGACTTTCATCACGTCTCGTAGGAGCCGGAGATGCTGATAAAACCGAGGAATAACTCGGTTTTATTCTTTCTTTACAAACTTTTCATAAACTGTAAAGTAAAAACACTTGACAACGTATATTTCTTGGGGTAATATATGCAAGGTGCGTAATGAGGTGTTCTATGGAAAGAATTATCGAACGCGGTTTACTGTATGATTTTTACGGTGAACTTCTTACGAAACATCAGCAGGAGATTTACTCCGAGATAGTCTTTAACGACTTATCCTTAAGCGAGTTATCCGAAGCTGAAGGAATATCAAGACAAGGTGTTTTCGATCTTATCAAGAGATGTGACAAGCTTCTTGAAGGTTATGAAGAGAAGCTTAAGCTTATTGAGAAGTTTAACCTTATCAAATCCGAGGTTAAAGATTTAAACGCCGTAATCGATGCGGAGCAGGGAATTGACCCTAAGGTTAAGGACAAGCTTCGTGACGGATTAAGAAATATAGTTAAGGAATTGTAATAGATGGCTTTTGAAAGCTTAACAGAAAAACTTCAAAACGTTTTTAAAGCATTAAGAGGCAAAGGCCGCCTTTCCGAAGAAGACGTTAAGACCGCTTTAAAAGAGGTCAAGATGGCACTCCTTGAAGCCGACGTTAACTTCAAGGTAGTTAAGCAGTTTATTAACAGCGTAACCGAGCGTGCCGTAGGTCAGGACGTTTTGGACGGCATTAATCCGGGCCAGATGGTCATTAAGATAGTTAATGAAGAGATGACCCGCCTTATGGGTGATGAAGTTACCGAACTTTCTTTCAGACCCGGTAAGGAACTTACGATTTACATGTTATGCGGTCTCCAAGGTGCAGGTAAGACAACAGCCGCAGCCAAGATTGCATCAAGGCTTAAGCTTAAGAGTAAGAAGACCTTGCTTGTCGCCTGCGATATTTACAGACCCGCCGCTATAGAACAGTTAAAGCGTAACGGTGAAAAGGTAGAGACAGAAGTTTTCTCCATGGGAACCGATGTTAAGCCTTCGGTTATTGCCAAGAGCGCGGTTGAATACGCTCTTAAGAACAATTTTAATGTAGTTATCCTCGATACTGCCGGTCGTCTTCATGTCGACGAAGACATGATGAACGAACTCGTAGATATAAAGAATACGGTTGACGTACACGAGACCCTGCTTGTGGTTGATGCCATGACAGGTCAGGATGCCGTCAATGTAGCAAGTGAATTCAATGACAAGATCGGTCTTGACGGAGTTATTCTTTCCAAGGCCGACGGTGATACAAGAGGCGGTGCAGCCCTTTCTGTTAAGGCAGTTACGGGTAAGCCTATAATCTTCGTATCAAACGGTGAGAAGCTCGACCAGATTGAGCCTTTCTACCCCGACAGAATGGCTAACCGTATCCTTGGCATGGGAGATGTATTGTCCCTTATCGAAAAGGCTGAGCAGGCCAATGCCGACCGCGACGCCGAGAAGGACAAGCAAATGGTTTCCCGACTTAAGAAAGGTAAGTTTGACTTTAACGACTACCTTGAGAGCATGACGGCCATGCGTAAGATGGGCGGACTTTCATCGATTCTTTCGATGATGCCCGGTATGGGAGGCAAGGCTCTCGACGGACTTGATACAGAAGAGTCCCAGATTAAGCTTAAACGCACGGAAGCGATTGTCCTTAGTATGACACCCGCAGAGCGCGAGAATCCCAAACTTATGAATCCTCAGCGTAAGTTCCGCATAGCCAAAGGCGCAGGACTTGATATCGCAGAGGTTAACCGCTTCATCAAGCAGTTTGAACAGTCTCAGAAGATGATGAAGCAACTCCCGTCCATGATGGGTGGCAGATTTGGCAAAAAGGGCAAATTCCCTTTTTAATAAATAACTTATATTTTTAGCCGGAGGTGAACAAAATGGCAGTTAAGATCAGATTAAGAAGAATGGGTCAGAAGAAAGCTCCTTTCTATAGAATTATCGTAGCAGATTCAAGATCCCCCAGAGACGGTAGATTCATCGCTGAGATCGGTACTTACGATCCCAACCTTGAGCCCAGCGCAATTTCCGTTAACGAAGAAGAAGCTAAGAAGTGGCTTGCAAACGGTGCTCAGCCTACAGAAGTTGTTAGCAGAATCTTCAAGACAGCCGGAATTACGAAGTAAGATTTTTCGATAAGAAGTGTGCTAAAAACTTATGGAGGTTGATATGAGAGAATTGGTAGAAGTTATCGCAAAAGCTCTTGTGGAAAACCCCGATGAAGTAGTAGTAACAGAACGTACGGAAGGTAAGAACACTGTTATCGAATTACACGTGGCTTCTTCCGATATGGGTAAAGTTATCGGCAAGCAGGGACGTATTGCAAAAGCGATTCGTTCCGTCGTTAAAGCGGCAAGCTCTAAAGATAATTCAAGAGTTGATGTAGAAATCATGTAATCATAAGGGGTACCCGAGCGGTGCCCCTATTGGTTTCTTTAATCGGAGATTTATGGAAGATTTATTTACAGTCGGAATTGTTACAACCGCACACGGCGTTAAGGGAGAGGTTAAGGTATTCCCCACAACCGACGACCCCAAGCGTTTTAAGAAGCTTAAAGAAGTTATCGTCAAGACCAAGAAAGAAAGCGTTACCAAGAAGGTTGAAAGCGTTAAGTTCTTTAAGCAATTTGTTCTTTTGAAACTTGAAGGCATTAATACAATGGATGACGCATTACTCTACAAACAGGCAGAACTGTGCGTTACCAGAGACAATGCCGTCAAATGTGACAAGGACGAATACTTTATAGCCGATTTATACGGCCTTAAAGTCCATGACGAAGACAATAACTACATCGGTGAGATTTTGGACGTTATTCAGACCGGAGCTAACGATGTGTATGAGATAAAGAGAGAGGACGAATCCAAAGTCTATATTCCCGCTATCAAGGATTGTATTAAGAAAGTGGATATTGCCTCAGGATTAATGGTTATTCATGTGATGGAAGGACTGTTTTGATGTTTTATCATGTACTGACTCTTTTTCCCGAAATGATAACAGAAAGCCTTAGCACGAGTATTATCGGGCGCGCACTTGATAAAGATTTGATTTCTTTGGAAGCGGTGCAGATTCGTGATTATACTCTTGATAAGCACAATAAAGTTGATGATTACACTTACGGCGGTGGCGCAGGTATGCTTATGCAGGCTCAGCCGGTATATGACTGCTGCGAAGCCGTTCAGAAGTCCATTACGGAAGCCGGAAGAAAGCGTTCACGCGTTATTTACGTTACTCCCGGTGGCTATACATTTAATCAGAAGATGGCCGAGGACTTTGCTCAGGAAGAGGATTTAATATTCTTGTGCGGTCATTACGAAGGCATTGACGAGAGAGCACTTGAGGAAGTTGTGACGGACTATGTATCCATAGGAGACTATGTGCTCACAGGCGGAGAACTCCCTGCAATGGTTATGATAGATTGTATTTCCAGACTCGTGCCCGGAGTGCTCAGTAATGCAGAGTCATCTATGATTGAGTCATTCTCGAACGGTTTGCTTGAGTACCCTCAGTACACCCGCCCCGAAGAATGGCACGGCAAGAAAGTGCCGGATATATTATTAAGCGGTCATCATGCCAATGTTGAGAAGTGGCGCTTAGAGCAATCACTTTTGAAGACTCAGAAGATTAGACCCGACCTGTATGAAGCCTATATGGAGGCTCATCCCCCGGTAGTCAAGAAAAAAAGACGAAGAACTACGAAAAAACCGCTTGCAATCGATGAGTGATTGTGATAAAATACGAACGTTGTCAGTACGGATGGTCCTCTGTTACGAAGTGTATTAAGAACATCTGCTATATAAGGAGGAACAAAATGAACGACATTATTAAGAACATCGAAGCTGCTCAGATGAAGGAAGCTGTTGACGAGTTTTCCGCTGGTGATACCGTAAGAGTATATGCCAAGATCAAGGAAGGCGAGAAGACACGTATCCAGGTATTTGAAGGTACCGTTTTAAAGAGACAGGGCGGCAGTGCTCGTGAGACCTTTACAGTAAGAAAGATTTCTAACGGCGTAGGCGTTGAGAAGACATGGCCTTTACACAGCCCCAACGTTGATAAGATCGAAGTTGTTCGTAAGGGTAAGGTAAGAAGAGCTAAGCTTAACTACTTAAGACAGCGTGTTGGTAAGGCTGCTAAGGTTAAGGAAGTTGTTAAATAATAATGATATCAAAGAGGAGCAATCTTAGGATTGTTCCTCTTTTTCTATGCTCATTTTTTTGCTATAATAAATAAGTTATGAGAAGAAGACACAAAGGTTTGGATTTTAATCACAGAAGAAGAAAGAAAATCAATGCAGGCGTCCTGAAAGAAATATTTTCCTGGATATTCTGGATAGGTATTTCTGCTGTAACGGCAGTCGTGCTTGTGGTGGTATTCGGACTTCGTACCAATGTCGTGGGTAACTCTATGGAGCCGCATCTCTACGCAGGTCAGGAGATTCTGATTAACAGACTCATATATCAGATATCCGAGCCTAAGTTCGGTGACGTAATTGCTTTTCAGCCTAACGGCAATGAGAATGCGCATTACTACGTTAAGCGTGTAATCGGCGTTCCCGGTGATACCATAGTTATCAGAAACGGACGCGTATACATAGACGATGTAGAGCTTAAAGAAGACGATTCTTATGATAAGATTGCAGACCCCGGAATCGCAGAGTCGGAAATATTCTTAAAAGAAGGCGAGTACTTTGTGCTGGGAGACAATCGTAACTTCAGCGAAGACTCCCGTTCGGGTAATATAGGCATAGTTAAACATGATTACATAATCGGCAAAGTCTGGTTTAAACTATCGGACAAGCTTGATTACATCGGTATAGTTAAGTAAAGGAATTAAGTATGAGCGATAAACCCATAATAAACTGGTATCCGGGCCACATGAACAAGGCTCGCAAATCCATGGAATCAGGCATGAAACTGATTGACCTTGTTATCGAGATTCTTGATGCAAGAGCACCTCTTTCAAGCCGCAATCCTGACATTGATAAAATGGCAGGTGGCAAGGACCGCCTGATTATTATGAACAAGGCAGATCTTGCCGATAAAAATATTAGCGACATGTGGCGCGATTATTTCAAAGAAAAAGGCATCGAGACTGTGTTCATCAACTCCAAGAACAAAGAGGGCTTAAGAAACGTTATGCCCGCGGTCAAGAAAGCCTGCGAAAAGCGCATCAAGCGTAATGAAGCAAGAGGTATTAAGAACCAGCCTATCAGAGCTATGGTGGCAGGTATCCCCAATGTCGGTAAGTCGACATTTATCAATGCTTTTTGCGGCAAGAACATGGCCAAAACCGGCAATAAGCCCGGTGTAACCAAGGGCGAGCAGTGGATTAAGGTTAACCCCGAGCTTCAGCTTCTTGATACCCCCGGAATCCTCTGGCCCAAGTTCGAAGACCAGGAAGTGGGAAGACGTCTTGCATACCTTGGTTCGATTAATGATGAGATTCTTGTAACAGAGGAACTGGCCGGCGATTTATTGTTGTTTTTAAAAGATAATTACCACAATTTATTAAAAGAGCGGTATAATATTGATGATGAGGCAGAAACGGAAGTTGACGATGAAGTCTTCAGCACCCCTCAGTCGAGGATGATGGACTTGATTGCCCGTAAGCGCGGGTGTCTTAAACAAGGCGGAGAGACGGATTACTTTAAAACCGCAGGAGTAATCTTAGATGATTTCAGAAGCGGAAAAATTGGGAAAATTACATTGGAGAGACCATGAATAAGAAGTTAAAAGATATTTTAAGCAACAGTCTGTTTTTTCTGATAGTCATTATACTCAGCTTTTTAATCATTAAGTTTGTGGGGCAGAGAACGGTTGTTATCGGACCTTCCATGATGACGACCCTTGAAGACGGGGATAACATGATAATCGATAAGATAAGCTACAGATTTCATGATCCCGAGCGTTTTGATATTGTTATTTTTCCTTTCAGAAACAATTCCGGTAACACATATATCAAGAGAGTCATAGGACTTCCCGGTGAGACCGTAAGAATTGATGATGAAGGTGTAATTTACATTAATGACGAGGTGTTGGATGAATCTTACGGAAGAGAAATCATCCAGAACCCCGGCAATGCGCGAGACGGTGTGACACTCGGCGCCAATGAGTACTATGTACTCGGTGATAACCGTAATGATTCGGAAGACTCGCGTTTCAGTGTCGGAGTAGTGTACAGACGGGAGATTATAGGGCGAGCCGTATTCAGAATATGGCCTTTTGCCAAGATGGGTCCCGTTAAATAAAAATCAAAGGGGAATTGATTTTAATGGATTCTATTAAGGACATTAAGGCAAGATTTGCCACAGACGACTATCAATCGCTTAAAGCTCTGATAAGAGCTTACGGAGACGACGAGCGAGAAGGCGTTAAAAAGCTTGTCTTATCGGCTCGTAAGAAAATCGATACGCTTAACAGGGAGATAAAGCGTATTGAGAAGATGAAGACTTATGAGCGAGAATACGAAGCTATGGGCTATGTATGCGGTATTGATGAGGTAGGCAGAGGCCCTCTTGCAGGTCCCGTAGTGGCAGGCGCGGTAATACTTAAAAGAGACTGCAACATTCTTTATCTGAATGATTCTAAGCAACTTACGGCCAAGAAGCGCGAGGAACTCTATGATATAATCATGGAGGAAGCCGTAAGTGTCGGACTGGGCTTTAACAGCCCTCAGCGTATTGACGAGATTAATATACTGAATGCAACTTACGAAGCTATGCGTGAAGCTATTTCAAATCTTAGCGTTAAGCCTAAGGTTCTTCTTAACGACGCCGTAACCATTCCCGGCGTTAAGATTAAGCAGGTGCCGATTATTAAAGGCGATGCCAAGAGTATTTCAATAGCTGCGGCCAGTATCGTTGCTAAGGTTACCAGAGACAGACTTATGGTTGAGTATGATAAGATTTATCCCGAATACAACTTTAAGTCCAATAAAGGCTACGGCAGTGCCGAGCATATCGCTGCTCTTAAGAAATACGGCAAGACCCCCATTCACAGGGATAGTTTTATAAGTAATTTTATCTAGGAATCATTCTTTGTCCGAAACTCGGAGGTTTGTATGCAGGGAATACCGCTGTCATTACTGAATAATGCTCAAGTTTCAGAAACAAGCATGAATAATGCCAACGTTTCGGCTATTCAGGCAGAGAATGACCGCGCCCTTTTGGACCTTATAAGCGGTATTTCAAACGGGGAAACGCTTCTTGGCAAGGTTCTTGCCTCCGATGAGAATTCCTACACCTTTAAGACTCTCGATTCGGGCGTAACCATCAATGCCAAGGCCGAAAACGGTGTTATCCTTACCAAGGGTGCCACCGTACTTTTTGAGGTTAATAAGCTTTCAAATTCCGAGATGACGCTTCGTCCTCTCAATGTCAATACATCATCGTCCGTAACGGCCGAAAGTGCACTTAAGGCCGCCGGGCTTCCTGTCAATAACCGTTCTTTGGAACTTACCGTCCGCAACATGGAATACGGTAATCCCATTGACAAAAAAAGCCTTACCGAATCATATCGAGATGTTGCTCTGCATCCCGAAGCACCCGTTAAGTATATTGTAGACCTGCAGAAGATGCAGATACCCGTCACCAATGAAAACATTGAGCAGTATAAGGCATATCTTAACATGAAGAATGTATTTACCGAGGATTTTAACGAGATTGCCACGACACTTGCAGAATCATTGACAGAGGGCGCAGAGACTTCAAACGGTGATGCGGCTTTGACGATGAACAAGCTTATGAGCAGCCTTAACACGGTTGAAGAATTCGCTTCGGTACTCGACAAGAACGAATCAATGCCCGAGTTATCCGAGGCAGTTAAGAGCCTTACAGAAGGTGTCAAAGAAGAAATAAGCAGATATATGGCACCCAAACCGGAGCAGGCACCTGCGTCTGAAGAGCAAGCGGCAATAAATCTAAAAGTTGAAAACAGAGATTCTACACAAACAGAAAGACCTGTAATCGAGCAGACAGCAAGACAAGCTCTGCCCGAGGAAATCGCAACAGACTTATCCGAACGTCTCAAAACAGGCCTCAAGGACGTGTTTGACAAGTATTTTACGTCCAATCTTACTCTTAATGAACAGGAACTTCCCGACAAGGCCAAGGTTAAAGATTTGTATGAGAAGCTTTATACCGAGACACGCAAGATTTCAAGCGCACTGGAGGAAGCAGTTCCCAAGGAGAATCCTGCGGCACCTAAGATTACTTTGCTTAACAACAACATAGACTTTATGAATGCTCTCAATAACTTTATTCCCTATGTTCAGATTCCTTTCAGAGGCGAATCGGGAGCCAAAGCGGGAGAGCTCTATGTATACAGGAACAAGTCCGGTAAGGGCATTGAAGGCGACGAAGTAAGCGCATTTTTACACCTTGATATGGATCACTTAGGCCCCACCGATGTATATGTAAAAATGCGAGGTAATAACGTTAACACCGAATTTACTCTCGCAAGCGAGGAAAGCCTTGATTTTATCGAAAAGAACATGGATTTCCTTAACGAACGACTTTCCGATAAGGGTTATTCCCTTACCACAGAAGGCAAGGTTAAAGAACGTACCAAGACACCCCTAGAAGAAGCATTCGAGCAGAGCATTTCTAAAGTTTTGATAGCAAGGACTTCTTTTGACGCAAGAATATAACATGGACGACAAAGAAAAGAAACTTAAAAACAAACAGGCTATAGCCCTTGAATACGATCCCGATGACATAGCGCCCCGAGTTGTTGCGACAGGCGGAGGTCATCTTGCGGAACGTATTATAGAGGAAGCCAAGAAAGCCGACATACCGGTCCATCAGGACGAAAAGCTTGCCAAGACTCTCTCAAAGCTGGAAGTAGGCGATGCGATACCGCCCGAGCTTTACGAGGTTGTGGCGGAAATCCTTGTTTTTGTGGATGCTATGGATAAGTTAAAAGGTAAGATGAACAAGTAATGAACAAAAGAAGTGTCGGAAGCGACAAAGAAGACATGGTAAGCCGTTTCCTTACAAAGAACGGTGTTAAAATCTTAGATAGAAATTATAATACCGACAAAGGCGAGATAGACATAATCGGCGCCGACGGCGAATATATAGTATTCTTTGAAGTCAAATACAGAAAGGCCGGCAATTACGGCAATCCGCTTGAGGCAATTACCAAGACCAAGGTGCGCAGGATAGTGGCCGCATCCAAGATTTATCTATACACCAATCACTACAGTGACAACACTTATGTGCGTTACGATTGCATAGGTGTGTTGGACAGCGATATTACATGGATTAAAAATGCATTTGACGCTATTTAAAAAAACTTAATAATTTGCGAGCACATGCATTAATAATTTACGAATAATATAGAATTGTTTAGAAATGTGTTTAAAAGCAGAGATAATTGGAGGATTATATGGTTAATATTTTGGTTTGCGATGACGATCACGAGATAGTTGATGCCATTGAAATATATCTTATGCAGGAAAGCTACAATGTTTTCAAAGCCTATGACGGAATTGAAGCATTGGAGATTCTTAAGAAAGAAGACATTCAGCTTCTTATAATCGACGTAATGATGCCCCGTCTTGACGGTATTCACGCAATTATGAAGATCAGAGAATCATCGAGCATTCCGATTATTATTCTTTCAGCCAAGAACGAAGATCCCGACAAGATTCTGGGACTTAACGTAGGTGCCGACGATTACCTTCCGAAGCCTTTCAATCCTCTAGAGCTTGTAGCAAGAGTTAAGTCTCAGTTAAGACGCTATACCAAGCTTGGCAACATGCCTCAGGAATCTCAGGCTATATATTCGGTAGGCGGTCTTGTAATGAATGATGAGACCAAGGAAGTAACGGTTGACGATGAGCCCGTTAAGCTTACTCCTATTGAATACAACATCCTTCTTTTGCTCGTAAAGAATCAGGGACGTGTTTACTCGATAGATCAGATTTATGAGCAGATTTGGAATGAGCAGGCAATCGGTGCGGATAATACCGTAGCGGTTCATATAAGACACATTCGTGAAAAGATAGAGATTAATCCCCGAGAGCCCCGTTATTTGAAGGTTGTATGGGGTGTAGGATACAAGATTGACAAGCTGTAAGCTTACGGAGACTGATGACTAACAGAAATAAGAAAGTAAAAATTTATACACCAAAGACCAGTGATACGAAGGCTGTCCTCAAAAAGGATAAGCCTTCTAAAGCTTTACGGAATATTTTTGTTCTTTTGCAAAGTATTCTGGGAAGCTTTGTTGTGCTGTGCATTTTTGTTTATTCATTCAATTCCCGCATAAAGGTTTACGACCGCGGATATGTCGAAGAAGACAATATTTCTTTTTACGACTTAAGTAACGATTACTATAAGTCTGACGTATTTAAGAACAACTTTCGCAATTACGTGGAAGCGATGATAAGATATGTCACTATAAGTGAGCAGATTACCAGAAACGGTAAGTATGACCCCAATATTATCATCGATGTGGGCGAGTTTGCTCACAGAAACTCTGCGAGCGCGTATGACGGACCGGAGATTAAGTATAAGCTTGGCGTACTGCTTGAGTGGGGCGAGGCTATCAATACGGACAGCAGCGTTAACGGAGAAGATTACGGCTCGTCTATATGTACCTACGAATTCTATACGTTGGAGCAGTATTGCAAGTTCTTCAACATACCGATTCAGTCGATTGAAGTTCCCGATGACTATGATTACGAATCGGTTTACGAATCCTTTGAAACGTTAAAGGATAAGAGCTTCCGCACAATTGACGGCAAGCGTCTCAATGAATATGTTGACAATGCCAAGGACTACAGTGACCTTGTCAAGAACGTTCAGAAGGCTGTGGACGACCTTTATTTTAACTACACCGAGTATAAGGCCAATGAGTTCCGCTTTGACGAGAACAAGACAAGTTTCAGATATTGCGTAAGTAAGATTGAGAACGGCAACAAGAAGATTTATTCCAATGTCAGTGCGTTTTATAAGGGCATAGACGAGAAGTTTATCGACGAAGCATTCATAGGTTATGCCGAAGGCTTAAAGACTAAGTTTGGTAACGTTTATGTCGATACGTCTTATGAGTTCTACGGCGCCAATGAAGATATGGCGATATATGATATCATCAGGGAAGCGGTTCAGCGTGATTACGCCTATGCATTTTCGGGTGATACCGATGTCTGGGTAGGCGTTGACACCACATATAACGGTGACAGCGAGAACGACGTATTCTCTTCGAATTACGAGATATTTTCCCGTTCGGCCAAGATGGTACCGTTTGTCATTTCTTTCGGCGCACTTGCGGTTATATGCTTTATTGCCCTGTTTATTATCATTATCGGTATCGACAGACAGTGGCTTTCCGTAGCCGAGAACAGGCTTAAGATGAATCGCTTTGAGAAGATGCCTATCGAGAGCATGATTCTTTCGTTTATTCTTCTCGGAGTAATCTTGTACCTCGGTGAAAACTGGGTAATAAGAGAACTGCTTTATAAAGTCGAAGAGCCGGTAACCAGCATTTATTTCCTGGTTCCCGCAGTGGCATTGATGCTTCTTGACTTGTATATTGCGCTTTCGTTCCTGTACAGCCTTATCAGAAGGGTAACCGTTCGAAATGTATTTGAAGGAAGCCTTCTTTTGCTCCTTGCACCTAAGTTTGATAAGCAAAAGAAAAAGTTAAAGGGATGGATCGGAGCGGTAAGTGACAGCTCGGCAGTTGCCATCAGAACGTGGGTTTCTTACGTCATGTTCCTATTGTTTAACTGTTTCTGGGTATGTGTCATGTTCTTTAGCTCACACAGAATCCTGTCGATTGTGGTGCTTTTGATATTTGATTTGTGTGTAGGCGCCGGATTGTTTAACCGTAACTACGAAAAGAAAGTTATTTTTGAAGGTGTCAAAAGAATAAATAACGGAGATTACGATTACAAAATCGATGTCTCCAAGATGCACGGCGACAATAAGGAACTTGCCGCCGAGGTTAACAACATCGGTCTCGGCTTAAGCAAAGCACTTGAGATTAGTACAAGAGACGAGAAGCTGAAAGCCGACCTTATTACCAACGTATCTCACGATATTAAGACGCCGCTTACATCCATCATTAACTATGTGGATCTTCTTAAGCGTGAGAATATTGAAGACGAACGTGTTAAGAAGTACATTTCGATTCTTGACGAAAAGTCACAGAGACTCAAACAGCTTACTTTTGACCTGCTGGAAGCATCGAAAGTATCGTCGGGTAACATTCAGATTGATTTGATTAAGATTGACCTGGTGGAATTCAGCAAGCAGGCCGTGGGAGAGTTTGAAGATAAGTTCGAAGAACGGGGACTGGAATTAATTCAGAACGTTCCTTCAGAGCCCATATATGCCATGGTAGACCCGAGACATATGTGGCGTGTGGTTGAGAATATCCTTAACAACGTATACAAGTACGCCATGCAAAATACAAGAGTTTACTTTGATCTTGAAAAGGGCGGAGATGACAAGATTCTTCTTTCGCTTAAGAATATCTCCAATCAGCAGCTTAACATCCCTGCGGATGAGCTTACCGAGAGATTTATCAGAGGCGACGTATCGAGAAGCACGGAAGGTTCCGGCCTCGGACTGTCCATCGCCAAGAACTTAACGCAGGCTCAGGGCGGAGAGTTTGATATTTATCTTGACGGAGATCTATTCAAGGTTACGATAACGCTTGCGGTAGCGGGTGAAGAAACAGAAGACGAAACCGAAGAAGTATAAAGAAAGCGCTTAGGAAATTTAATCCTAAGCGCTTATATTTTATATTAATTCGAATTTCTGACGTTCGTTGTACTTGTCGAGTACTTCGTGAATCTTTTCGGTGGATGTAATAACATTACCGATTGATAAGTCATGATTCATGAAATCGATTATCTGAGCGATGAACTTGCTTACATCGGCTTCAAGGTAGTAGGACTTGGCCTTGACTTCGGGCTTGGTGTAGATGAGGTTAGTAGTGATGACCTTATCAAAAACACACTGCTCATAAGCCTTATCAAATGCATCCATACCGTTGGTAAACTGGCCGAAGGTTGCAAGAAGGAAGATTCTCTTGGCGTTTTTCTCCTTAATCTGTCTTGCAGTATCAAGGATGCTTTCGCCGGAAGATATAATATCGTCTACGATAATTACGTCCTTACCATCTATGTTATCGCCCAAGAACTCGTGAGATACGATAGGATTCTTGCCGTTGACAACGCGGCTGTAGTCACGTCTCTTATAGAACATACCTGCATCCACTCCGAGTACGCTTGCAAAATAAACCGCTCTGTCAAGAGCACCTTCATCGGGGGAGATGACAACTGTGTGATCCTTGTCAATTATCATGTCTTCCTCGCCCTCGAGCATGGTCTTTAAGAACTGATAATATGCGCTGAAATTGTCAAATCCGGAAAGAGGAGCCGCATTCTGAACTCTGGGATCGTGAGCATCGAAGGTAATGATGTTCTCAACACCCATTGAGTAGAGCTCTTCAAGTGCGTAAGCGCAGTCAAGGGACTCACGGCCGTTTCTCTTGTGCTGTCTGCCTTCGTAGAGATAGGGCATTACAACATTGATTCGCTTAGCCTTACCGGTTGCCGCCTGAATAATTCTCTTTAAATCCTGGTAGTGATCGTCGGGAGATTTGTGGTTGATGTACCCGTTCATGTTGTAAGTAATGCTTGAATTACATACATCCACAAGAATGAAGAGGTCTTTGCCTCGAACCGATTCGTTAAAAATACCTTTGCCTTCGCCGCTTCCGAATCTGGGACATTCGGCATCAATCATAAAAGAAGGCTCTGCATATCCTTCAAAAGCAGGATCGGACTTAAGACCTGTTTTCAAAGATTTTCTGAAGTCCACAAGGTAGTTGTCAACGCTTTTGCCAAGCTTGGCTGCCGAGTCAAGAGCGCACACCTTCAAGGGTGCAAAAGGAAGAGCGTTTTCAAGTACACGTAAATTGGGCATAATATTTTCCTTTCAGGTTTCTCAATCTTTCGATTAATTTATAGCATTAGGATAGTGACACGTCAAGGAATTTCGTATAAAATAGATTGAGTGAATTGTAACATGGAGAAGTAATGGATAAGAATAAAAATCATGTCATAAGTGATGTCTGTGAAGGCTCTCCCGCAGAAGCCGCAGGCATTAAGGCAGGGGATATTTTTTTTAAATTAAACGGCGAAGAAATCGAAGATATCTTTGATTACAGATACAAGATTTTGGTGCCTCATATCGATATGACCGTTTTAAGAGGAGACGAGGAATTATCGTTTTCTTTTGACAAGGACGAAGACGAAGATGTAGGAATAGAGTTCGAGAACGGCCTCATGGACGAGTACAGAAGGTGCAAGAACAACTGTATTTTCTGTTTCATAGATCAGATGCCTCCGGGCATGAGAGAGACGCTTTATTTTAAAGATGACGATCAGCGCCTTTCCTTCCTGCAGGGTAACTATGTAACACTTACCAATTTAAGCGATAAGGATGTAGACCGTATTATCAAGTATCGTATGGAACCGATTAACATATCGTTCCAGACTACCAATCCCGAGCTTAGATGTATGATGCTTCATAACCGTTTCGCAGGCGAGGCTCTTAAGATTGCAGACAAGCTCTATGAAGCGGGCATCGTTATGAACGGTCAGATAGTGCTTTGTAAGGGCGTTAATGATGGTGCTGAGCTCAGACGTACGATAGAAGACCTTATGAAGTATTTACCGGTCTTAGAGAGCGTTTCCGTGGTTCCGGTAGGCCTTTCCAAGTATAGAGAGGGGCTTTATCCGCTTGAGCCTTTCAATCATGATGATGCGGAAGCGGTTATCGATTTAATCGAAGAGTATCAAAAGAAAGCTTATGCCGAGCACGGTCTTCATTTTATCCACGCAAGCGATGAGTGGTATATTCTTGCAGGTCGTGAGATGCCGGAGGAAGAGCGTTACGACGGATATCTTCAGTACGAAAACGGTGTCGGCATGATAAGACTCATGATTAATGAGTTTGAAGAAGCATTTGAGAAAGATAAGATTAAAGGCTTGCGTAAGGTATTTATGAAGCCTTATGAATGTACAGTTGTTACGGGGCGCCTTGCATATCCGTATATTAAGAAATTTGCGGATATGGTTATGGCGGAGTATCCTAAGATTAAGGTTGATGTTGTGGCTATTCGCAACGATTTCTTTGGCGAGATGATTACCGTATCGGGACTTCTTACCGGCGGAGATATTATCAAGCAGCTTAAAGAACACGGTCATTATAAGGAAGTTCTGCTTCCCAGAAACGTGCTTAAAGCCGACGAGGACATTTTCCTTGACGATGTGAAGTTAACCGAGCTTGAGGATGCTTTACAAGTTAAATGTAAGATAGTACAATCAAGCGGTCGCGGTATGCTTGCGTCCTTTATGGGACGTAAACTTAAAGATTAACGGAGAACATATGGAAAGTAAGAAAAGAAAGCCGATAGTTGCGGTTGTGGGAAGACCTAACGTAGGTAAATCTACATTCTTTAACGCACTTGCAGGCGAGAAAATATCAATAGTTAAAGACACTCCCGGTGTTACAAGAGACAGAATCTATGTCGATGTAACCTGGCTTAATTACGCATTCACACTTGTGGATACGGGCGGTATCGAGCCTGATTCCAAGGACGTTATTTTATCACAGATGCGTGAACAGGCTCAGCTTGCCATCGAGACTGCGGATGTCATTCTTTTTATGACAGATGTTAAGCAGGGACTTCAGGATGCCGACGGTAAGGTTTGTGATATGCTCAGACGTTCCGGCAAGCCTGTACTTCTTGTTGTAAATAAGGTTGATGATTTTAACAAGTACATGGCTGATGTTTACGAGTTCTATAATCTCGGTATCGGAGATCCTTATCCGGTTTCCAGTGCCAACAGGCTCGGATTCGGCGATTTGCTTGATGAAGTGGTTAAGTTATTCCCCGATGACCTTGATTACGACGAGGAAGACGAGCGTATTAAGGTTGCGGTAATCGGTAAGCCCAATGTAGGTAAGAGCTCGCTTATTAACTATATTCTCGGCGAGAACAGACTTATCGTTTCAGATATTGCGGGTACTACACGTGACGCGGTCGATACCGATGTTCTTTATAATGACAAGGAATATGTGTTTATCGATACAGCGGGTGTGCGCCGCAAGAGCCGTATTCATGAAGACCTTGAACATTATATGATAGTAAGAACCGTGAGCGCGGTTGAGAGAGCCGATGTTGTGCTTCTTTTGATTGATGCCACCGAAGGTGTTACCGAGCAGGATGCCAAGATTGCGGGTATTGCTCACGATAACGGCAAGGCTATTATCGTTGTTGTCAATAAATGGGATGCCAAGGAGAAGGACGATAAGACCATTTATCGATTCACTGAGGATGTAAGACAGGTCCTTTCCTTTATGTCTTATGCAGAAATCGTATTTATTTCAGCCAAGACCGGTCAGAGAGTCAATAAGCTTTTCGAGACCATCGACATGGTATACGAGAATCACTGCATGAGAGTCGGAACCGGTGTGCTTAACGAAATTATGGCAAGAGCCGTTTCGATGCAGCAGCCTCCCACGGATAAGGGTAAGAGACTTAAGCTTTACTACATTACGCAGGCTTCCGTTAAGCCTCCGACATTTGTTATTTTTGTAAATGACAAGGAAATGATGCATTTTTCCTATACAAGATATATTGAGAACCAGATTAGAGATTCCTTCGGATTTAAGGGAACCCCGCTTCACTTTATTATTCGTGAGAGAAAGGAAGATGAGTAATGGTAAGACTTCTATGTTTAGTATTGGGTTATGCTTTCGGATTGATTCAGACCGCTTTCTTTTACGGTAAGATCCACGGTATCGACATAAGAGAACACGGAAGCGGTAATGCAGGTACCACCAACACTTTAAGAGTGCTTGGTACCAAAGCGGGCGTTATCGTGTTCATCGGCGATATGCTTAAGGCTATTATTGCAATATGCATTGTCAGGTTTGTTATCGTTCCGGTTTTTGGGGCGGAAGATATTAAGCCTTTGCTTGTTCTATATACAGGCGCGGGCTGTGTGCTCGGTCACAATTTTCCTTTTTACATGGGCTTTAAAGGCGGCAAGGGTATTGCCACCACAGGCGGCATGATGATTGCTTCTCATTGGATGTACGTGCCGGTGGGACTTCTTTTGTTCTTTGGAAATTTCTTTTTAAATCACTACGTTTCTTTGGGATCCCTGCTTTTGTATCTGGGATTTATGATAGAGACCGTCATTATGGGTCAGGCAGGTGTGTTCGGTGTTGAACAGTCTGTCCTTAATGAGATGTACATTGTTGCGGCATTCCTGACAGTTATGGCGTTTTGGAAGCATCGCTCCAATATCATAAGACTCGCAAGGGGTAACGAGAGAAAAACCTACCTTTCCAAGAAAGGCAAAGAAAAAGCAGCTCAGGCTGAAGCTTTAAAGGAGAACAATAAATGAATGTAGGCGTAATCGGAGCCGGTTCCTGGGGAATTGCGCTCACCGTATTACTTAACAAAAACGGTTCCAAGGTAACCGTATGGAGTAAGTTCGAAGACGAAGTTAAGATGCTTTCCGAGAAGAGAGAATATGTGGATAAGCTTCCGGGAGTTAAGATTCCTAAGACGGTTGACTTCACTACCGATCTCGAAGCTACGGTTAAGAACAACGAAGTCCTTATAATGGCAGTTCCGTCCACTTTTGTACGCGGTACCGCTCACCTTATGAAGGATTATGTGAAGGACGGACAGATTATAGTAAATGTTGCGAAGGGTATTGAAGAAAACACACTCATGACCCTTTCGGATATCATAGAGGAGGAGATCCCTCAGGCCAAGGTTGCTGTTATGTGCGGACCTACACACGCCGAGGAAGTAGGACGCGGCATTCCTACCACAATCGTTGTAGGTGCACGCGAACAGAGAACTGCAAAGCTTATTCAGGATTTATTCATGAATGAGACTTTCAGAGTTTATACATCACCAGATGTTCTTGGTATGGAAATCGGTTCATCTCTTAAGAACGTTGTAGCGCTTGCCGCAGGTATCGCAGACGGACTCGGATACGGTGATAATACCAAGGCGGCTCTTATTACAAGAGGTATTGCCGAGATCTCAAGACTCGGTATTAAGATGGGCGGTAAGGCAGAGACATTTGCGGGACTTACCGGTATCGGCGACTTGATTGTTACCTGTGCCAGCATGCATTCGCGTAACAGACGTGCGGGCATTCTTATAGGACAGGGCAAGACCATGAAGGAAGCCATGGATGAAGTTAAGATGGTTGTGGAAGGCGTATATTCAGCCAAAGCCGCAATGCAGCTTGCACGTAAGTATGAAGTGGAACTTCCCATTATTGAACAGGTTAACGAAATTTTATTTAATGACAAGCCTGCTGCCGAGGCAGTAAGGGACCTTATGATCAGGGACAAAAAGATCGAGATTGGAGACGGCTTTGAACAATAGCTTTAAATCAACCGGCGAATACATCGCCTCAGAAGAACTTATGGCAAGCGTTAACATTGCCGCAGCACTTGAGAAACCCCTTCTTATCAAGGGTGAGCCCGGAACAGGTAAGACCATGCTTGCCAAGGCTGTATCGGAAGCACTCGGTAAGAAGCTTATAGTATGGAACATTAAGTCTACCACCAAGGCTCAGGAAGGCTTATACACCTACGATACCATTCAGCGTTTGTATGACGGTCAGTTCGGTAACGAAGGTGTAGACGATATCGCAAGATACATTAAGCTTGGTAAACTCGGCGAGGCGTTTGACTCAGAGGACCAGGTAGTCCTTCTTATCGACGAGATAGACAAGGCCGATCTTGAGTTCCCCAACGACCTTTTGTGGGAACTAGACCAGATGGAATTCTATATCTATGAGACCAAGCGTACAGTTAAGGCCAAGCACCGTCCCATAGTTATTATTACATCCAACGCCGAGAAAGAACTTCCGGATGCTTTCTTGAGACGTTGTATTTTCCACTATATCGATTTCCCGGACGAAGCCCTTATGGAGGAAATTGTTAAGACTCATTTCCCTGATATTGAGGAAACTTTACTTAAGAACGCTATGCAGGTGTTCTACGATATAAGATCGTATTCCCAGCTTCGTAAGAAACCCGCCACAAGTGAGCTTATCGACTGGCTTAACGCTATGATGATAGGTGGCGTGGATCCCGAGAAGATTAAGGCAGAACTTCCTTTTGTAGGTGTTTTAATCAAGAAAGACGAAGACCTTGACATAGTTCGTAAGAGAGTAGATTAATAAATGTTTACTAACTTCTTTTATACCTGTAAGGCCAAAGGCCTCGATATTTCTTTAACCGAATGGATAGCGCTTCACGATGCCATGAATAAGAACCTGTGCGGGTCATCCCTCACGGGCTTTTATTATACCGCAAGAGCTATTCTTGTTAAAAGCGAGACCGACTTCGATAAGTTCGATATGGCTTTTGAAGAATGCTTTAAGGGTATTAAGACAGAGAACACAATTACAGACAGAATGCTTGAATGGCTCGATAAGTCCGAAATGCAGGAGCTTCTTCACGAAGAAGAGCGTTACTGGCTTAACCAGGTGGAAGACATGCACGTGGACAAAGAAGACGTCGAGCAGAAATTCAAAGACCGACTCAAAGAGCAGGATAGTGAGCACAACGGCGGCAGCTACTGGATCGGTACCATGGGTAAGACTCAGTTTGGTAATATGGGCGGCAACATCGGTGGTATTCGTGTAGGCGGAAGCACCGGTTATCAGTCTGCTTTTGCAGTTGTAGGTGCCCGTAAGTACAAGGACTTCCGTGACGATAAGATGCTTGATAACAGGCAGTTCCAGATGGCCTTCAGAAAGCTTCGTCAGTTTTCCTCAAAGCTTGATATACCCAAGACCGAGCTTGATATTAACGGCACGATAGATTCCACATGTAACAACGGCGGATTCCTTAAGCTTGAGTGGGAGCGGCCCCGTAAGAATGCTGTTAAGCTCCTTCTTTTGATGGATTCGGGCGGTACCATGATACCGTTTACGAAGCTTTTAAATGAGCTGTTCCAGGCGATTCATAAGTCCAATCACTATAAGGACGTTAAGAGTTACTATTTCCACAACTGTATCTATGCCAAGATGTACAAGACTCCCGAGTGCGAGAACGGCGACTGGGTAGATACGGACTGGATGTTCAGAAATATCGATTCGGACTACAAGGTTATTATTGTAGGCGATGCTGCTATGGCTCCCGAGGAGTTATATTCCAAGACCGGTAACTACAGAGGCCCCAACGGCGGACTTTCGGGCGAAGAATGGCTGTTGCTTCTTAAACAGCATTATAAGAAGGTCGTATGGCTCAATCCTAAGATGGCTCCCGGTGAGGCTCCCTGGCGTGAAGCCGAGACTGCGGTTAAGAAGATGTTCCCCATGTACAAGCTCACCGTAGAAGGTCTCAATGAAGCCATGGTTAAGCTGATGACCAGGTAACCCCTATAATTTCAAGTTAATACGAAAACAATAGAATATTCTCAGAACTTTGTGTGTTCTTAAGGGGAAGTATGAGCAAAATAGTCGACAGATTCCTTGGAGATGGGGTGGCGGTATCGGAGAGAATATTCTATCTTGCTATTTTTTTAAGCAGTTTCTTTTCACTGCTTTTTGTTTCTGCTGCGGTTTTGCTCAGAATGGATTATTTCACAGTGGCGGTTTATGCTTCCATAAGCTTAATCGGCACTGTTTTCTTTTTCCTGCAAAAGAAAATTCACAAAGAATTCTTATTAACCATCATATATCTTACATACGTAAATCTTATCTGTTTCCCGGCTCTTTTAATCATTTCGCCCAAAGACTTAATTGAGATACCTTTGTATTCAATAATAGGCCTTGTGTATACGCTGGTTCTTTTAAACGGCAAAACAAGGATTGTTATGTACGTTATTCAAGTGGTTACCGACATGGGCGTTGCTTTTTACAGATTTGTGGTAATGGACGCCCCTTCGCTTCATGTGGGCCCCAATACAACGCTTGATTATCTTCGAATTCAGGCCGCAATCATAATTACCGGCGTACTCTGCGGATGCATTATCAGGTACAGACATTTGCAGCTTCGTAAAGAGATGGCAGTCCGAGAACTTGCCACCAAGAAGGCTGAGATTGTCAGTGATGCCAAGGATATGTTCCTTGTAAATATTTCTCATGAAATAAGGACACCGCTTAATGCAATAATCGGAACAACCGACCTGTTGCTTGACTCTAATGCGTCCAATCATATCAAAGAAAAAGCCTTCAACATATCTAACTCGAGCCATGCGCTTTTGTCCATAACTACAGACCTTTTGGACTTTTCACATATGAATGTGGACTCCATTACGCCTGTGAATGTTAAGTACGATCTTGCATTTATGCTTAACGACATCATAAATCTTATGTCGGTAAGGTTGCTTGATTCAAACGTAGAATTTCTGGCGGATATCGACCCATCGATTCAGAAGATACTTATCGGAGACAGCGGCAAGATAAGGCAGATAATCATCAATATGTTGTCCAATGCCATCAAATACACCAAAGAAGGCTTTATGGCATTAAACATCACTTCCGAGCAAGTGGCAGACGATGAAATAAAGCTTAAAATCAAGGTTTCCGACTCCGGTATCGGTATCAGAAAAGAGAACCTCGATAAGATTTTCGAGCCTTACAACAGATCGGGTGAAATGACCGATCGAATTATTGAAGGAAACGGCCTGGGGCTTGCATTTTGTAAGAAACTTGCAGGCATAATGGGCGGAAATATTTGGGCCGAAAGCGAATACGGAAAAGGTTCTGCTTTCTTTTTCGAAGTCAATCAAAAGTATGACAAAGAAGACGAAAATGAACATTGCGGAAGCACTAAAAATTCTGATGCCACAGTATGCTTTTACATAGACAGAACGGACGAAGAGAAGAATATCGAAAAAGTACTTTCGGTTATGAACATTAAGAATATAAAAGCTTCTTCGAGAGATGAGTTCGTAAAAGAATGCGGACTTAATAAGTATACATACTATTTCGTGCTTGCAGACACATATGAATTCATAAAAGAGAAGCTTGCGGAATGCGACATTGACTGGCGTAAGTTGGTTATTATAAGCGATTGCAACTATTCATATTCCGGCGAGCCTATTGAATACGTTCTTACCAAGCCTGTAAGCTGCCTAAATATTGCGGACTTAATCAATCAGACCAAGAACTTCGCAATAAGAAAGCAGTTGTTTGAAGGTGGCTTTGATATTGAAAAAGCGACAGTTATGGTAGTAGATGACAGCATTGTCAATTTGGAAGTTGCGAAGGGCATTCTTGAAAGATACAATCCTACGGTAATTACTGCATACAGTGGCGCGGAGTGTCTGATGACACTGCAGGATGAGCATGTGGATTGCGTATTCTTAGACTACATGATGCCCGGTATGGACGGTATAGATACACTTAAAGCAATAAGAGCTTTGGACAATCCCGAAAAGAGTAACGTTCCCGTTGTGGTGCTTACCGCCAACGTTGTAAGCGGCGCAAGAGAAATGTTTATGAAGGAAGGATTTAACGATTATCTGTCGAAACCCATTGAAATAGATAAGCTTGAAAAAGTTCTTCTCAATAACATTCCGAGTGATTTGGTTAAGTTAAAGGTATAGAAATGAAAGCTTTTGAGAAACCCGAAAAAAGAAAATATACCTACAGCATGGAGCGGGATATATTCAATATCCTTACGCTGATTCTTGCCGGATTGTGCGTATTTGCCGGTATTATTTACTATGCGGTTTTAAAATGCAGAAGCGGTGTCATTTTCGTGAATTTGTTGGTGTGCTTTGTTATATGCATTGTTGTTCATGTTTTGAACGTCAAGATGTATAACAGACGCCTGCTGGCAATTACCATAGTTATGTACATAGAGCTTGTCCTGATGCCGGTATTTATGATTTTCGGTGTGCAAATGGGTAGCAGTACGCCTATATGGTTTGCGGGAAGTATCATCGGAATAATACTTTTACTTGATTTTAAAGATGTCTGGTGGGTATTTCTGATAGTTCTTTACTGGAATACGTATCTATATTTCAGAAATTATGTCTGGAACGGCTTTGAATCGGTAATATCCGACAGATTTGCATATTTCTTCGGATACGCGTTCTCTTTTGCATCGATTGCTTTTGCACTCAGTTTCGTATTAAGAAGAATAGAAAAGAATATAAACAAGGTTGAAGAAGAAATTGATAAAAGCCGTGAAATCGAGAAGAATGCCGGACTTGCCAAGGCACGTTTTCTTGCAAATATGTCCCACGAAATCAGAACTCCCATGAACTCAATCATTGGACTTACGGAGCTTGCGCTTCGTGAAGAAATGGAAGACGGAATCAGAAACGAAGTCAATATTATTAAGAGGGCGGCATACGACCTGCTTGAGATAATCGATGATGTTTTGATGTATTCAAAGCTTGATTCGGGTAAGGTTAAACTTGTTAACGTTGACTTTTGTTTTGATGAAATACTGAGGCAGGTTCTGGATGCTGTAAGCGCCAGCACAAAGGGGAAGGATTTGAAGGTCAGAGTCAAAATCGACCATAATATTCCCAAGGTATTGCACGGCGACGATATCAGAATCAAGCAGATTTTCATGCGCCTTGTGTATATTTCGCTGTTCTTAACACAAAACGGACGCTTAATGATTAATATTGAGTGCCAAAGGAGCGAAGACGACAGGACTGCTCATTTTGACTGCGCGGTACTCGATACAGGCTGCGGATTGAGCGAATACGACCTCGATGCTATATATGAAGCTTATGACACCTACGATTCAAGACAGAATTCCAACCTTAAGGGCATCAGCCTTAAGTTCATAATATGCAAAAAGATTCTTGAACTTATGGGCGGAACGATGGATGTGCGCTCCATAGAGGGCATCGGCCTTGAATCATCGTTTTCTTTTGAATGCGGAATCAGTGATACTAGTCCGATGATAAGCATGCCCGAAGACGCAAGGAAAAACGTACTTATCTACATCGATGACAATCGCGAGTATAATACCTGGAAGCTGATTATGGAAGGCTTCAAGATAAGGCCGGATTTCGCGGATTCATATTATTCTTTTAACAAGGCAGTCCAAGCCAAGCTATATGATTACATATTTATTCCGTCGGAAGTATATGTATCGATTTCAAATGTGCTTGCAACGTATAACTGCGAGGAAAACACTTATGTGGTAGCCGATTCCGAGCAGTATTACGGCGATTTTGACAAGTGCAGACTCATAAGACAACCGGTATCGAGCTTAAATGTAGGCGACATATTCAACGGCAAATGGAGTATTGATGATTATATCAAGAAAAACGAAGCTGCCGACATTGATATATCCAAGGCTAAGATACTTGTGGTTGATGACAATAGTGTCAACTTAAAGGTGGCAACAGGTCTGTTCAATGCCTATAATGCCCAAATTGATACCGCCAAAAGCGGAGAGGAAGCGCTTGCCAAGCTTAAGGACAACACTTATGACATCGTATTTATGGACATGGTAATGCCAGAAATGAGCGGAGAAGAAACCCTTAAACAAATGCGTGAGTCTGACAAAACAGAAACCAGAGAAGTTCCCGTTATCGCGCTTACCGCCAACATCGGCATGAATATAAGAGAAGAAATCCTAGACAAAGGCTTCCAGGAATATGTTGCTAAGCCTATCAGGCAGAGATACCTTTCACGTATACTGGTAACCTTCTTGCCACCGGAACTTGTGAAGAGCAAGGCCAAAGAAAAAGCAAGCGCTACGGCACAGACAGAGAAAACCGCGACGACCAAACCCGAGCCGAAGAAGGATAATTACGATATGCTGAAAGCCGATTCCTGTACGGCAATCTTTATAAAGGCAGTCAAAGAAATGGACCTTGAACAGCTTGGTGTTTCGCTCAAAGAACTATCTGCCAAGTCATTCGGCAAAGAAGCCGATGCAAAAATCAAAGAAGCGGCAGATGCTTTTGATGCCTATGATTTCAAACGACTTACTGCCATTGCGGAAGGAATAAAGTAACAGCAATTACGGTGTTGACAAGATTTTATGTCTTTGCTAATATGTACTTCATAAAAGCTGTGAAAAGAAGAAGTACCGCTTAAGAGTTCTTACAGAAAGATGCCGGTTGATGAGAGGCTTAAGACAAATCTTTAACGGGAATACATCTTGGAGCTGCGCACCGAAGCCGAAAGGATAGGCTGCGACGGATTTACCGCACGTTACAGCGGGATGAGTATCGCGAGAGCCGTACTCACTGAGGCAATCTGTGTGAGCAGGTTGTGAATAAGGGTGGTAACACGAGATTTTATCCCGTCCCTGGTAACTCAGAGGCGGGACTTTTTATTTTCCCGTCAGACATAATTATTGACAAGGAGAAGAAAGATGCAGATTTACGAAGAATTGCAAAGAAGAGGCCTCATCGCGCAGGTCACAGACGAAGAAAAGGTAAGAGAACTTGTAAATGCAGGTAAAGCAACATTCTACATCGGATTTGACTGTACCGCAGACAGCCTTACCGCAGGACACTTCATGGCTCTTACACTCATGAAGAGACTCCAGATGGCAGGCAACCGTCCCATCGCGTTAATCGGCGGCGGCACCACAATGATCGGCGATCCTTCGGGACGTTCCGATATGCGTAAGATGCTTACAAGAGAAGACATCGACCACAATGCAGAATGCTTTAAGCGCCAGATGGAGAAGTTCATCGATTTCGGTGAAGGCAAGGCAATGCTTGTCAACAACGCCGACTGGCTCATGAACCTTAACTACATTGAGCTTTTAAGAGAGGTAGGTGCATGCTTTTCCGTTAACAACATGCTTAGAGCCGAGTGCTACAAGCAGCGTATGGAGAAGGGCTTAAGCTTCCTTGAGTTTAACTACATGATTATGCAGTCCTACGACTTCTATCACATGTTTAAGGAATTCAACTGTAACCTTGAGTTCGGCGGAGACGACCAGTGGAGCAACATGCTCGGCGGTACCGAACTTATCAGAAGAAAACTCGGTAAAGATGCTCATGCAATGACCATCACACTTCTTACCGACTCTCAGGGTAAGAAAATGGGTAAGACCGCAGGTAACGCCGTATGGCTCGATCCCAACAAGACCTCACCTTTCGAGTTCTTCCAGTACTGGAGAAATGTCGGTGACGCCGATGTTATTAAGTGCTTAAAGATGCTTACATTCCTTCCTATCGAAGAAATCGAAGCTATGGAGAAATGGGAAGGCGCCGAGCTTAACAAGGCCAAAGAAATCCTTGGTTTCGAGCTTACCAAGCTTGTACACGGCGAAGAAGAAGCCAACAAAGCTCTTGAGGCTGCAAGAGGCGTATTCGGAGGAACTTCCACCGAGAACATGCCTACTACCGAAGTTTCGGAGGCAGATCTTTTCAACGGAACAATCGATGCGATTGCTTTACTTGTAAAGGCTGAACTTGTTGCCACCAGAAGCGAAGGCAGACGCGCCATTGAACAGGGTGGTGTAACCGTTAACGATGAGAAGGTTACCGACATCAAGAAAGCATACACTCTTGACGAAATCGCAGCATCTGATTTCGTAATCAGAAGAGGTAAGAAAAATTTTAGAAAAATTGTTGTGAAATAGTGTTATAATGGTTTTACAGCGACTGTAGAGGGAGAGCCGAGCAGATTTACGTCTGCCCGGCTTTATCTTTTTTAGTCGAATTTCTCGGAGGTAATTATGACAGACAGAGAACTCATTCATGAAGCTTATGAAGCAAGGAAAATGTCTTATTGTCCTTATTCCGAATTTGCCGTAGGTGCAGCAATTTTAGCCAAGAGCGGCAAGGTCTACAGAGGATGCAACATTGAGAATGCGGGTTACAATCCTACCAATTGTGCCGAGAGAACGGCCATCTTCAAAGCGGTGAGCGAAGGGGACACCGAATTTGTAAAGATAGCCATAATCGGCGGAAACATCAACACTCCCATAGATTCATACGCATACCCTTGCGGTCCGTGCCGACAGGTAATGCGAGAATTCTGCGATCCCGACTCGTTTAGAATCATTGTTGCAGTGTCCGAAGACAAGTACGAAGAATACTTTTTAAAGGAGCTGCTGCCTAAGAGTTTTGGGCCCGAATATCTTCAATGAACACTTACATAATTATTGCGGCCGTTATAGTCGGCTTATTTCTACTGTTCTTTTTTTACGAAGCTTTCGAACAGAACCGTCGTATCGAAAGACTGCTTAAGAAAGCAAAAGCATCTTACGGTAAGTTTAATGAAAAGTTTTTAAGCCCCGATGAGATGGAAAGCGTCAAGAAAATGTTCTATCGCTACCGAACCGATGATTCGATAGACGATATAACCGCTTCGGATCTTGAAATCGATGAGATTTTTAATCGTTTCAATACCGCACTCAGCGCACCGGGCAGAGATTATTTCTATCGTATGCTTCGTACCCCGATTTATGATAGAGACGCGCTTGAAAAGCTTAATAAAAAGGTTGAGGCCGTAAGAGCCGACGAACTCAAGAGAGACCGTATCAGAAGCCTGTTTCTTTCGATTTCCAAGATGAACGGTGTCAATTTCTTTGAGTGCATCGATTACTTTGAGACGATTCCCGAGAAAAACGTATTTATCGAACTTCTTCCTACGATTTTCATGGTAGTTTCGATTGCGACAATTTTCATTAATTCCGGTCTTGGAATCTTTTTCCTTATTGCGACTCTCGGGTATAATGTATATTCGTATTACAAGAGTCGTGGCATTATCGAGTCATATATAGTTTGCTTTTCATATATTGCGAACCTTATAAGATGCGCTTCCAAGCTTTCGAGCGAGCGAATCGATGCCTTGGCCGACGAGTACGAAGAACTCGAAGGGATCACCAAAAGCCTTAAGCCGTTAACCAAGAGAGTCGGCATGGTGGTAGGCAGAAGTCAGAATACAGGAGCGGGTAGCCCTCTCGATATACTGGCCGATTACACAAAGATGTTCTTCCATTCGGATATTATTGCTTTTTATAAGATGCTCAAGGTCTTTAAAGCGCACAAGGAACACGTGGAAGAGATATACATTCTCACGGGTAAGATTGAATCTTATATGGTAATTGCATCATTAAGAACAGCAATACCCGAGTTTTGCATTCCCGAAACAACTGACGGCATAGTGGCATCAAATGTTTATCATCCGCTTATTGAAAACCCTGTTAAGAACAGTATTGTCGCCAAGAGAGGCGTGCTGATTACAGGTTCCAATGCGTCCGGTAAATCAACGTTCTTAAAGACCGTATTGCTTAACGTACTTTTTGCCAAGACAATATATACTTGCATGGCAGATTCTTTTGCTACGGATGATTATATAATGTTCTCATCTATGTCATTAAGAGACGATTTGCTTCACAAAGACAGTTACTTCATGGTGGAGATTAAGGCTCTTAAGCGTATCTTTGATTACGCCGACTCTCATCCGGACAAGAAAGTGTTGTGCTTTGTTGACGAGGTGCTCAGGGGTACGAACACCATAGAGCGTATCGCGGCATGTACACAGATACTTAAGAAGCTTACGGATATGAATGTGCTTACTTTTGCCGCTACGCATGATATAGAGCTTACATCGCTTCTTGAAGATAAATATGACAATTATCACTTCGACGAAGAGATAAGAGATGACGATGTATTGTTCAATTATATGATTAAGCCCGGCAAGGCAACTTCCAAGAACGCGATCAAGCTTTTGTCCATCATGGGCTTCTCGGAAGACATTGTAGACAGAGCCAAGCTTATGGCGGATGATTTTACTGCTAACGGAGTATGGAGATGATGAATGTAACAATTTACTCGGACGGTTCGTCACGAGGTAACCCGGGCCCCGGCGGATTCGGAACGGTGCTTCATTACGTAACGCCCAAGGGCGAGTTAGTAAAGCTAGAGCTGTCCAAAGGCTATGCGGAGACCACCAATAACCGAATGGAGCTTATGGGCGTTATTGCGGGACTTGAGGCTCTCAATCGTCCCTGCGAGGTTAAGATTATTTCGGATTCTCAATATGTAGTGAAAGCATTCACGGAGAACTGGATTGATTCCTGGGTTAAATCTAACTGGAAAAGAAAGAGCGGCCCCGTCCTTAATACAGATCTTTGGAAGCGCTTATTAAAGGCTATGGAGCCCCACAAGGTTTCTTTTGAGTGGATAAAGGGACATGCAGGGCATCCCGAGAATGAGCTTTGTGACAGCCTTGCTACGGCTGCTGCCGATGCAGAGCCTTCTGAACTTTTGATTGATGAAGGATATACCGCAAATTAGGTTTTACCTATATTGACACTTAAATATTGTAGCTGTATACTTTAAGAGACACAAGATATTGTGTCTCTTTATTGTTTATTTATTTAGTTTTTTCTAATTTGGGAGGATTTAATATGAGTACGGGAAATTGGTCGTCCGATAAAGATACCGGTTTGGATTACGGCGAGAAATTTAAGCCTGTAGGGGAAATATTTGTAGTTAAAAAGGACGGAAGCAAGGAAGCTTTCAATGTTCAAAAGGTAATAAATGCAGTTGCAAAGAGTGCATACAGAGCACTTACCAAATTTACTCCCGAAGAAAATGAAAAGATTTGCAGATATGTAATCAGTCGCGTGGATGAGATGAATACTACAGAGATTCCCATCCCCGTGATGCATAATATTGTTGAGAGCGCGCTTGAAGAGGTTAAGCCCATCGTAGCCAAGAGCTACAGAGACTACCGTAACTACAAGCAGGACTTTGTACGTATGCTTGATGACGTGTACAAGAAGTCTCAGTCCATAATGTACGTCGGTGACAAGGAAAATGCCAACACCGACTCTGCACTTGTATCTACCAAGAGAAGCCTTATTTTTAACCAGCTTAACAAGGAACTTTATCAGAAGTTCTTTATGACGACGGAAGAAATTCAGGCTTGCCGTGACGGATATATTTATGTTCATGATATGTCAGCAAGACGTGATACCATGAACTGTTGTCTTTTCGATGTTGAGACCGTTTTAAAGGGCGGTTTCGAAATGGGTAACATCTGGTACAACGAGCCAAAGAGCCTTGATGTTGCTTTTGACGTAATAGGTGATATCGTGCTTAGTGCTGCCAGCCAGCAGTACGGCGGATTTACCGTGCCCAGCGTAGATCTTATTTTAGAGCCTTACGCTCAGAAATCTTATGACAAATATATAGAGAAATACAGAAGACTCGGAATCGACGACGCAAGAGCCGAGGCTGAGGCTCTTGCAGATGTTACGAGAGAGTTCGAACAGGGCTTCCAGGGATGGGAGTATAAGTTTAATACGGTTGCATCTTCAAGAGGCGATTATCCTTTCATTACCGTTACCGCAGGTACCGGAACCGGCAGATTTGCCAAGCTTGCGACTATTTCCATGCTTAATGTAAGACGTCGCGGACAGGGTAAGCCCGAGTGCAAGAAACCCGTATTATTCCCTAAGATTGTATTCCTTTATGATGAGAATCTTCACGGCCCCGGCAAGGAGCTTGAGGACGTATTTGAGGCAGGCGTTAAATGTTCTGCCAAGACCATGTACCCTGACTGGCTTTCACTTACCGGTAAGGGTTATGTGGCAGGTATTTACAAGCAGTATGGAAAGATTATTTCTCCCATGGGCTGCAGAGCTTTCTTAAGCCCCTGGTATGAGCGCGGCGGTATGCATCCTGCCGATGATAAGGATGTTCCTGTATTCGTAGGACGATTCAATATCGGTGCGGTTTCGCTTCACCTTCCTATGATTCTTGCCAAGTCCCGTAAGGAATCAAGAGATTTCTATGAAGTGCTTGATTACTATTTGAATCTTATAAGACAGCTTCATATTCGTACTTATGCATACCTTGGCGAGATGCGTGCATCCACCAATCCTTTGGCATATTGCGAAGGCGGATTCTTAGGCGGACATCTTAAGCTTACAGACAAGATTAAGCCTTTACTTAAGTCTGCAACAGCAAGCTTTGGTATTACCGCTCTTAACGAGCTTCAGGAGCTTTACAACGGTAAGTCTCTTGTCGAAGACGGTGCTTTTGCTGTTGAAGTGCTTGAATACATTAACAAAAAGATTAACGAGTTCAAAGAAGAAGACGGCAATTTGTACGCTATCTACGGAACTCCCGCAGAGAGCCTTTGCGGCCTTCAGGTTCAGCAGTTTAGAAAGAAATACGGCATTATCGAAGGCGTAAGCGACAGAGAATACGTGTCCAATTCCTTCCATTGCCATGTTACCGAAGACATTACGCCTATTCAGAAGCAGGATCTTGAGAATCGTTTCTGGGATCTTTCTAACGGCGGTAAGATTCAGTACGTTAAGTATCCTATAGATTACAATATCGATGCGGTTAAGACTCTTATAAGACGCGCCATGGATATGGGCTTTTATGAAGGAGTTAACCTTTCTTTGGCATACTGTGACGATTGCGGTCACCAGGAGCTTGAAATGGATGTATGCCCTAAGTGCGGAAGCCGTAACCTTACCAAGATTGACCGTATGAACGGATATTTGTCCTACTCACGCGTGCACGGCGACACCAGACTTAATGATGCCAAGATGGCTGAAATTGCCGAAAGGAAGTCCATGTAATTATGCGATATCACAATATAACCAAAGATGATATGAATAACGGCGACGGCCTTCGTGTGGTGCTGTGGGTTGCAGGCTGTGTTCATCATTGCAAGAACTGTCAGAATCCGCTTACATGGGACCCGGACGGCGGACTGCTTTTTGATGACAATGCAAGACAGGAGATATTCGATCAGCTTGACAAGCCCTATATTTCAGGTATTACATTTTCGGGCGGTGACCCCCTTCATCCGGCTAATAAAGAATACGTGACTTCTTTCGCTAAAGAAATTAAGGAGAAGTATCCTAATAAGACTATATGGCTTTATACCGGCGATTCGTGGGAGAGTATATACGATTATCCTGTCATGAAGTATGTGGATGTGTGCGTCGACGGGGAGTATATTGATGCGCTTCGTGATGTGAAGTTAATGTGGAAGGGAAGTTCCAATCAAAAGGTAATTGATGTACAGGCGACACTTAAGAGTGCTGATATTACCAAGCCTATATTGCATTGCGCAGATTATTACGATGCGCCCATCACGGATGCCGAGTCGCAGATGTGCAAGGGTTGCGGAGATTGATAAAGGATTTAGATTTTATGGAGAGAATTGCTCATTTTGAAAAAGTAAGTTTTAAGAGATTTTACGAAGATTTTAAAGATACATTTCCGGAATATGATACCGAGGAGAAGGTTCAGGCAGTTTATGATAAGCTTATCCTTCCCAGACGTGCTACAAAGAAAAGTGCGGGCTATGACATTTTTATGCCCATATCTGTAACACTTGAGCCCGGTAAGACCGTTAAGGTTCCTACGGGTATCAGGGTTAAGATGCGTGATGATTATGTATTCATGATTTATCCCCGTTCCGGACTGGGCTTTAAGTATCGCTTACAGCTTAACAATACGGTAGGCGTAATTGATGCGGATTATTACGACTCCGACAATGAAGGTCACATGTTTGTTAAGATTACCAACGATACCAATGAAGGCAAGACCGTGTCGCTTCCCGAGCTTACTGCTTTTTCTCAGGGAATCTTTATGCAATACGGTATTACAGATGACGATGATGTTACCGCCGAACGTAACGGCGGTTTCGGAAGCACGACATCCAAGTAGTTTTTAAAACAACATTGCTTGATTTATATTACGAATTGTGCCAACATTTGTAACTATTTTCGTTGAATTTACTTAAATCCGATGGTATCATCATATCAAAGTAAACATTATGGAGGATTTTTTTAGTGAGTGATTTTTTGATAGCTACCGACTGCGGAGCAGATCTTCCTGAGGATTACCTTAAGGAGAACAATATTTCCTGCTCCAACCTTACTTACACCATTTGCGGTAAGACATATGGCGGAAGAGGCGAACAGTTGCCTTATAAAGAGTTCTATTCTTTGATGAGAGCCGGCAATCTTCCCAAGACCAGCCAGGTTAACCCCGACGAGGCCAAGGAATCTTTGCTTGAACTCATGAAAGAGAACAAGAAGATTTTGGTTCTTGCATTTTCTTCGGGCTTAAGCGGCACATACAACAGCTTCAGAATTGCAGCCGAGGAAATCATGGAAGAAGACAAGGATGCCGAGATTAAGGTTGTAGATTCAAAGTGCGCATCCCTCGGACAGGGCTTATTCGTATACAAGGTTGTTGAGAAGGCCAAGACCGGTGCTTCTTTTGAAGAAACCTTTAAGTATGCCGAAGAGATTGCACCCAAGTGCGTGCATGTATTTACAGTAGATGATTTGAATCACTTATACAGAGGCGGAAGAGTTACCAAGACTGCTGCTTTCTTTGGCACAGTTTTGAACATTAAGCCGGTTCTTCATGTAGATTATGACGGCCACCTTATCCCTCTTATGAAAGAAAGAGGACGTAAGAAATCCCTTCTTAAGCTTGTGGACCTTATGGGTGAGCAGATGGGCTCTTACAAGGATAAGAACGATATTGTATTTATAAGCCACGGCGACTGCATTGAAGACGCTGAGTTTGTAAGAGACGAGATTAAGAGTCGTTTCGGAATACAGAAATTTTTGATAAATAACATCGGTCCGGTTATCGGCGCACATGCGGGTCCCGGAACCATAGCTTTATTCTTTATGGGAGATGTACGCTAAGGAATGGCAAGCTCTGTATACAAGAGCCTTAAGGGGAGGTTTCTATGTACGAATATGCTAAGGCAGTCAGACTATGTCTGGCCGAGTATTTAACTATTCTCGTACTACACATTATCTATGCTTTCTATCAATTTGGCAGTGAAACAGGCAGAATGGTTCTGCTTGTTTCTGCCATAATGATTTCCGTAACAATTATCGTTGCGGTCTTTGTGAAAAAAGAAGCATTTGTCTTATGCTTCGTTCTTATTTCTGTTCTCGTTTCATCGACAATAATAGGATATCTTGTTCATACGCTTGCTTTTGCCATACTTATGTATGTGCTTATGGCAATATGCATTACAGTATTTATGGAGAAAAGGTACATAGCCGTTTCCGCTGTGCTTTCTGTAATTGTGTGCGTAGGATATATATTTATCGTTCCTGACAGGATAGAGGAAAATGTGCCTATTTTCATGCACATTGTATTTATTGTTTCTTTCATAGCGGCCATGGTGAATTTGTATGTACTCGTATATCAGGCGAGAAAATACATGAAGGGCATGGAAGAGAAAGCAACTGAGGCCGAGCACGCCAATGAATCGAAGATGCTTTTCCTTGCAAATATGTCTCATGAAATCAGAACTCCCATGAACGCTATATGCGGTATGGCAGAGCTTATATTGAGAGATGAGACTTTATCGGAAGAGACAAGAACCAATACCGAGAATATTCAGACTGCCGGCAAGGTACTTATTTCAATTGTCAACGATATCCTTGATTACAGTAAGCTTGAAAGCGGTAACATGGAGATTATTCCTGTCAATTATTCTTTTTCCGGTATGATTAAAGACGTACTCAATATGATGTCGGTAAGGGTTGACGATAAGCAGGTGGATATTCGAGCCGATATTCAGGACGGCTTGCCGGATTCTCTTATCGGTGATGAGATAAGACTTCGTCAGATTCTCTTTAACCTTTTGTCCAATGCCATTAAGTATACCGAGAAAGGATATGTAATACTTGACGTTAAGGGCAAGGAAGATACGGGTTTTGTAGATCTTACGATTTCTGTTACCGACAGCGGAATCGGTATTAAGAAAGAAGATTTAAGTAAGCTGTTTACAAGTTTTCAGCAGGTTGACACCAGAAAGATAAGAAACAGAGAAGGCACCGGTCTCGGACTTGCAATTTGTAAGGAACTTCTCAGCCTTATGGGTGGTGATATCGAGGTTGAGAGTACATACGGCGTAGGCTCAAAGTTTACGATTCATATCAGTCAGAAGATTTCCGACAGTTCGGTTGTTGTAGAGAAATTTAAGACTCACGAAGAGAATGAACCGCAGGTTGTGGCTCCCGATGCCAAGGTTTTGGTTGTTGACGACAACGCAGTTAACCTTAAGGTTTCACAGGGACTTATAAGAACCTTCGGAATTACTGTAGATACATGTAAGAGCGGACGCGAATGCCTCGAAATCCTTAAAGACACCAAGGATTACGATATTATTTTTATAGACCATATGATGCCGGAACTTGACGGTATCGATACACTTAATATGATACGTTCCGACCCGAGCGAATACATGAAGAAAGTACCGCTTATTGCACTTACGGCCAATGTCGTAAGCGGAGTAAGAGAGATGTTTATTTCCGAGGGCTTTGACGATTATGTACCCAAGCCCATCGATATGGTATGGCTCAATGCGATATTAAGAAAATACTTACCGAAGGAAAAGCAGCGATAGGCTGCTTTTTCTGATATTATTGTATGATTTTTTGTACTTGCACTTATGATAAAATAAGCATACAATATGGTGTACTAATATTTTGAAGGAGGTTAGAAACATGGGAAAGGTTAGAACCAGATTTGCACCCAGTCCCACAGGCAGAATGCATGTAGGTAACTTACGTACGGCTCTTTACGAGTATTTGGTTGCCAAGCATGAAGGCGGAGATTTTATTTTACGTATCGAGGATACAGATCAGGAACGCTTTGTCGAAGGCGCGATTGACATCATATACAGAACTCTTGAAAAGACAGGCCTTAAGCACGATGAAGGTCCCGATAAGGACAAAGGCTACGGGCCTTACGTACAGAGTGAGCGTACCAAGTCCGGCATGTATCTTGAATATGCCAAGAAACTTATCGAGAAAGGTGCAGCATATTACTGCTTCTGTGACAAAGAGCGTCTTGAAAGCCTCAAGCAGGTTGTAGATGGCAAGGAAATCGTAGTATACGACAAGCATTGTCTTCACTTAAGCCCCGAGGAGATTAAGGCCAATCTCGATGCAGGTAAGCCTTACGTAATCAGACAGAATGTTCCGAGAGAAGGCACTACAACCTTCCACGATGAACTTTACGGAGATATTACCGTTGATAATGCAGAGCTTGATGACATGATTCTTATTAAGTCAGACGGCTATCCTACATACAACTTTGCTAACGTTATCGATGACCATCTTATGGGCATTACACACGTAGTAAGAGGTAATGAGTACATTTCATCCACCCCTAAGTATCAGCTTTTATACGACGCTTACGGTTGGGAATCACCCAAGTACATTCACTTAGGTCTTATTACCGACGAGACTCACAAGAAGCTTTCCAAGAGAAGCGGACACAGCTCATTTGAAGATTTGCTTGAGCAAGGATTCTTGACAGAAGCTATTATGAACTACATAGCCCTTCTCGGCTGGTCACCCGAGGACAATAACGAGTTCTTTACACTTGAGGAACTTGTACAGAAGTTTGATTATCACAAGATCAACAAGTCCCCCTCGGTATTTGACATGGCTAAGCTTCGCTGGATGAACGGCGAGTACATTAAGAAGATGAGTGACGAGGACTTCCTGGAAGTTGCACTTCCCATTGTTAAGGAAGTTATCACTAAGCCTTACGACCTTAAGAAGATTGCACTTATGACCAAGACTCGTATCGAGGTATTCCCCGACATTAAGGAGCATATCGATTTCTTCGAAGCTCTTCCCGAGTACGATGTGGCAATGTACGAGCATAAGAAGATGAAGACCACTCTTGAATCTTCACTTGAGGTTCTTGAAGATGTAATTCCCCTTCTTGAGGCTCATAACGATTATACCAATGACAGCTTATATGCAATGCTTTCCGATTATGTTGCACGTAAGGGAGTTAAGAATGGGTATGTGATGTGGCCCATCAGAACAGCACTTTCAGGTAAGCAGATGACTCCCGCCGGAGCTACCGAAATTTTGGAAGTTCTCGGTAAGGAAGAGTCCATCAAGAGACTTAACACAGGAGTAGCCCTTTTAAAGAAAGCTCTTGGAAGATAAGACGCAAATAAAAGCTATTAAGTACGGAAGCGGTCCCGCATTAATACTGGCGGGACCGGGTTCCGGTAAGACTACCGTACTTACACATCACATTAAGCACTTGATTGAAACGGGAGTTTCTCCCGATAAGATTCTCGTAATTACCTTCACGAGAAAAGCGGCTTTCGAAATGAAGAGCCGATTCACAAATCTATGTCCCCAGACGGCCGCACAAACGACCTTCGGAACATTTCACTCAATATTTTATAAGATAATAAAAGCATTTGATAAGACTGATAAGCGACTGGTTTCAAGCGAAGACAGGATTAATTACATTACTTATCTTGCCTCGGACAATGCAAGTACCGAGTATTATGACCATCATATTTCTTTTTACAAATCCCTGTCCGATAAGACTCTCTTTAGGTTTGTAAATGACACGGAAAAAGAAGAATTCATGAAGGTTTATAACGCCTATAATGACTGGCTCAAATCAGAAGGCATGATAGATTACGATGATATAATCTGCGAATGCAACGAACTGCTTAAAGGAAACAAAGAAGCGGTAAAATACCTTAATGATAAGTTCAGCCATATCTGCGTTGATGAGTTTCAGGATATCAATAATATTCAGTATGAGACTCTGAAGATTATGGCGGGAAGTCAAGGCATTATTTATGCGGTAGGTGATGAAGACCAGTCTATTTACGGGTTCAGAGGCGCTACGCCGGATATCATGAAACAATTTATAAAAGACTATGAAAACACAGCGGTTATTAACCTTACAAAGAATTACCGTTCGTATCAGGAAATATCAGACTTTTCTCATCGGGTAATAAGCAAGAATCCGGGCAGACTCAATGAATACGTGCCTGATTGCATTAAGTCTGATAATAAAAAGCATGTACACATGGTAATAAGTCAATCCAGAGAAGAATCCGTCAGAGCTTTAATCAGAGATTGCTATGCCCGAAACGATAAGACGGATGCAGTGTTACTCAGAACGAACAAAGAAGTGGCGGAATACAGAAGAATTCTGCTTAATACAACAGAAGATGAAGATGCTTTCAAAGCGGGAATAATAGAGGATTTCTTAAGCTATGTCGGATATGTACTTACAAGAAACATTCAGGCTTTGAAAATCATAATCAATATCCCTGCTCGTGGCATCCCGGGCTCATTATTGAAAGATATCGACAGTCTTGAACATTTAAAAAGAAAAGTGGCAGGTACGAGAAAGGCGGACATTATTTACGTATTTGAAAATAAGTTAAAAATATTAAAGGGTTTAAATCCGTTTTCTTTTGCCATGTATCTTAAAAACATAGTGGGCCTGTATGAATATCATCGCGAAAAGAGCGGGCTGATTAAGAAGGAGACTATTGATAAGATTTACGAAGAAATTCTTGGAGTTGCCGGCGTGTGCACCGATTTGAGTTCATTCAAAGCTGAACTAGAATTAATAAAGCCGTCGATAATACCTAAGACTTCGAACGATAAGATTACTATTACAACCTTTCATCAGGCGAAGGGACTTGAGTGGGACAGAGTGTTCATACCGGACGCTATAGAGGGAAAAATCCCTGCGAGTATGTCGGTCTCGGAATGTAAGGTAGAGGAAGAAAGGAGACTGTTTTACGTAGCGCTTACAAGAGCAAGAGAAAACTTGTATATTTACACAATAAAAAATGAGGAAAGCGGAGGCTCGCTTCCCTCAAGATTTATTGAAGAATTTATTACTTAAAGTTACTGGTCTTCAAAATCGAGGCTGTCGAGATATTCGTCGAATTTGTCTGCGGCAGCTTCGTATTCTTCTTCGTCTTCGATGTAGATTAATTCAGGCTCTTCGTTGGGATCTTCTTCATTCTCCTTATAGCCGTAAATCCAGACTTCATCGCTGTCTGCATTGCCTTCCTCATCAAGGGGCATAAGTGCGATGTAATCCTTATCGTTCATCTCAAATATGGTAACAATGGAACATACAACGGTAGTGCCGTCATCGAGGTCAAGAGATACGGTCATTTCCTCGTCAAGTTCCTTATCAAAGTTGTTGTCGTCGTTAAAATCGCTCATAAAAAATCCTTTCATACGCTGTATTGTTACTACAGTCTTATAGTATGTCAATTTGTTCGCACTTGCAAGCAAATAAATATACAAAGAAGCCTGTGTATGTGGTATATTGTAGATGTTGCAAATATGTAAAGGCGGTACCTGATATGCAGATTCTTTTATCTAAAGCAGGATTTAAGGGATACGGAGTGTTTTTTGAAGGCAGCAAGCTCTATGTGTGCGCTGCCTTAAGTCATTTGCACAAGGCCGGTATTGTCCTTTATAACAGCGAGAATCTGCAGGAGACTAAGAAGATTACTATTCCCGAGGATTACTTTATCGGAGACGTAATGTGCGCGTATCTGACAGGTTCAGAGTTTAAGAATACCGCATATACTTTTTTTGCAGATGATAAGACTGTCATTGATCCTTATGCCAGAGCTGTCAGTGAAGACGGAAAGTTTGGATTGGTGGTCAAAGAAAAAGCATATCCTTCTTTTGCTTCCGACTCTGTGCAGTTTGTAAAGTTTGAAGATTCACTTTTATATACACTTAACGTAAGGGGCTATACAATGGCGGATAAGAGCGTTAAGAGCGCTCGTGGCACCTTTAAGGGGCTTATTCGTAAGATTGATTATATTAAGAAATTGGGAGTCACAGGGGTTATATTTATGCCTTGTTATGAAGTGACGGATAATGATGATTCGAAGACCGCCGCAGACCCCGCTAAGTTAGATTACAAAAAGAACTCGAAGGTTAAAAAGCCAAATCTCTGGGGCTTTGGCAAGGGTTATCACTTTGCTGTCAAGAAATCGCTTTCATCAACGGATAATGCTTACGGCGAGCTTCAGTCGATGGTTAAGGCTTTTCACGACAAAGGACTTGAATGCATCTTTATGATGCAGTATGAGGAAGATGCAAGCGAAGACTATATTATTGATTCGCTTAAGTACTGGCTTGTTAACTTTCATGCTGACGGCTTCAGACTTGTGGGTCCGAATGTTCACGCGGAGAAGGTTCTTGAATGCCCGTTTTTTAAGAATATAAAGATTATTACCGATGGTATGAACTTCGGCGATTATAAACCGAATACCGTTATGAAGGCACGTAATCTCGGAGCCCTCAATTATTCTTTTATGAACAATGCAAGAAGGTTCATAAAGGGTGATGAAGATTTAGTGTCATATTTAAGCTTTGCCATCAGAGAAAATGCAAAGTTTTATTCACCTATTCGCAATATAAGCGATTTTTGGGGCTTTACGCTCTGGGATCTAGTGTCATACAACATTAAGCACAACGAGTTAAACGATGAGGCCAACGCTGACGGAACCGATTACAATTACAGCTGGAACTGCGGCGTAGAGGGCGACACTGTCAAGAGAAATATCAATAAGCTTAGATTAAGACAGGCCCGCAATGCAATGCTTCTTATGATGCTTGCGCAGGGCACACCGCAGATTTTGGCGGGAGACGAGTTTCTAAATACACAGAAGGGTAACAACAACCCTTATTGTCAGGACAACGAAATCGGTTGGGTTACCAATCGTAACGATAAGGCATCACGTGATTTTACTAAGTTTGTAATGAATCTTGCAGCCTTCAGAAAACGCCACAGCGTGCTTCATCAGCCCAAGGAACTTATGCTTTTTGACTACATGTCATGTAAGGCGCCGGATGTTTCTTTCCACGGTCGCGAAGCGTTCAAAATCGACCAGTCGCCGGTTTCGAGAGAATTTGCAGTACTTTTCTTTGGCGATTACTCCAAGCAGTATACCGGCAAGAAAGAAGATTCGGTTTACATAATATTTAATATGCATTGGGAAAAGAAAGAATTTGTACTTCCCATGACCGATAAGACCAAGCGATGGCGACTTTTGTATTCGACAGACGGTTTAACGGATGAAAGTTTTGATGAATCCAATGCCTTTTTGGTTGAGAGCGAATCATATGTGGCAGAGGGCAGAAGTGTAAGCGTTTTATTACTTAATTCTTGACCGTAAGCCCACTATATTGTAGACTTTATTTTAATTTATGAAAAAATATATTCGGAGGAATTTTTGAGATGATAGACGGAAAGAAAGTATTATTCAGCGGTATGCAGGCAACCGGTAACCTGACACTCGGCAATTACCTGGGGGCCTTAAAAAACTGGCTTACCCTTTCCGATGAGTACGAGTGCTTTTACTCTGTTGTGGATTTACATTCGATTACTGTAAGACAGGACCCTGCGGAGCTTAGAAGTCGTGCAAGAAAACTGTTGACTTTATACATCGCGGCAGGCTTGGATCCCAAGAAAAATTGCATTTATTATCAGTCACATGTAAGCTGCCACGCAGAACTTTCATGGATTTTAAATTGCTTCACATACATGGGCGAGCTTAACAGAATGACCCAGTTTAAGGACAAGTCAGCCAAGCACGCAGACAATATCAACGCAGGTCTTTTCACATATCCCGTACTTATGGCTGCGGATATTCTTCTTTATCAGGCAGATGTAGTGCCTGTAGGTAAGGATCAGCTTCAGCACCTTGAGATTACAAGAGATATCGCTCAGAGATTCAACGCAATCTACGGCGATGTATTCACTATTCCCGAGCCTTACCTCGGCAAGTCCGGCGCTAAAATCATGAGCCTTCAGGATCCCACCAAGAAGATGAGCAAGTCTGATGAGAACCTTAACGCAAGCATCTATCTTATGGATGACAAAGATACCATTATCCGCAAGTTCAAGAGAGCCGTTACAGACTCAGAGGGCTGTGTAGCGTACAATGATACCCAGCTTGGTATCCACAACCTTATCGATATCTACAGCGCTTGCACAGGCAAGACTCCGGAAGAAATTGTTAAGGAATTCGACGGCAAGGGTTACGGCGACTTTAAGCTTGCCGTAGGTGAATCGGTTGCAGACATTCTTACTCCTTTACAGGCTCGTTTCTACGAACTTGAGAAGGATAAAGCATATATCGATGGCATTATCAAAGAAAACGCCGAAAAGGCCGGCTATTATGCCAATAAGACCTTGAGAAAGGTGCAGAAAAAAGTAGGTTTTCCCGAAAGAATCAGATAATTATACATAAGCTGCAAAGGGGTAAATATGCGCAAATTAATCCAGTTTCAGAACATCATAAAGGAATTTGACGGTCAGCTCGTACTTAAGGGAATCAATCTCGATATTTACGAGAATGAGTTTGTTACTTTGCTCGGACCTTCGGGTTGCGGTAAGACGACACTTCTTCGTATTCTCGGCGGCTTTCTTGAGCCCAATCAGGGTCGTGTAATATTCGATGATAAGGATATCACGGACTTACCCGCTTATAAGAGAGATTTGAATACCGTATTCCAGAAGTATGCGCTTTTCCCTCATATGAACGTTTATGACAATATTGCTTTCGGCCTTCGTATTAAGAAAGAGCCCGAAGATATTATTGCGCAGAAGGTTGCCCGTATGCTTAAGCTCGTAGGTCTTGAAGACTACGGTAAGCGCGGTGTCAATGAAATGTCAGGCGGTCAGCAGCAGCGTGTTGCTATTGCGAGAGCGCTTGTTAATGAACCTAAGGTTCTTTTGCTTGATGAGCCTTTGGGAGCACTTGACCTTAAGCTTCGTAAGGAAATGCAGCATGAGCTTAAGAAAATTCAGCGAGAAGTAGGAATTACCTTTATTTACGTTACACACGATCAGGAAGAAGCCCTTACCATGTCTGATAAGATTGTGGTTATGAAAGCGGGCGAGATTCAGCAGATCGGCACTCCCACAGATATCTACAACGAGCCGGTTAACAGATATGTTGCGAACTTCATCGGTGAGAGTAATATCGTAGACGGAATTATGTTGGAAGACTACAAGGTTATGTTTGAAGACAAGACCTTTGAGTGCGTTGATGCAGGTTTCTCCAAGAATGAGAACGTTGAAGTTGTAATTCGTCCCGAGGACCTTGAAATTGTGGCTCCCCGTTCCGGTAACCTTAAAGGTATCGTTAAATCCGTTCTTTTTAAGGGCGTGCATTACGAGACAATAGTTGAGACTAAGTCCGGTACGGAAATTACCGTTAAGATGAACGTTTCCGACGACAAGCCTGTTGTCAATGAGCTTGCCGAGGAAATGATGAGTGCCAATGATTTCTACATCGACCTTGACGACCTTCAGGAGATTACCGACGAATTTATTATAGCAAGAGCAGACGCTCAGGCATGGAATCCCGCTACAGAAGAGCGTATTTCAATTCATTCCGTGAATTATGAAGCCGCTCCGGAATACGGTACATACCCTGTTACATTCTCTACACAGGCAGGTACTTCCGTAACGGTTAACATGATTATAGAAGAAGAGAACAGAGTAGTTAATCAGGAGTACGAGGAAGAAATCTTCGCAGTTAACTTCTTTAAGAATGCCGATGAAATTCAGGAGTCCATCGCTCTTGAAACAGACTTAAAGACCTGGGCCAATGCTTCGGCATGGAGTTTAGAGGACGGTTCGCCCGTTACCATTACCGAAGTTGTATACGACTTCGATCCTGCAACCGTTGAACCAGGTGTATATAATGTAACCTTTAAAACCGAAGGTTATGAATATAAAGTTGATACGACCAAGGAAACCAAGGTGGGAGATGCTGTAGGACTTAAGTTCACGCCCGACGCTCTTCATATCATGGTTAAGCAGAACTACTAAAGAGGGAGCGAAGATGAAACAATTCCGTAAAATGGTTTATCCGTACCTTCTTTGGAGTACGGTGGTTATAGCGGTTCCGATGCTTCTTATTTTGCTTTATGCATTTACTTCGGGAGGCAACTCGGTATCCAAGTTTATGTTCAGTCTCCACAATTTTAAGAGATTTCTTACCGACAAGACTTTCCTTGAAGTTTTGTACAGATCTTTAAGAATTGCGGTTGAGACTACGGTAGTGTGTGTTCTCCTCGGATATCCCGCAGCATATATTATTGCCAAGTATTCCGAGAAGGTTAAAATGCGTTGGGTGCTTATCATTACGCTTCCCACGTGGATTAATATGCTTGTAAGAACATACGCATGGACCGGTATTTTGCAGGAAGACGGCGTTATTAACAGCTTTCTCGGACTTTTCGGCATAGAACCCGTGACGTTTATGTATACGGACTTTGCCGTAATTCTCGGTATGGTTTATAACTTCCTTCCTTTTATGATTATCCAGATATATACGTCCCTTACCAAGATGGACTACAGTTTGATAGAGGCTGCAAGCGATCTCGGAGCCAACCCTCGTAAGTGCTTTACGAAGGTTACGCTTCCTTTGTCCATGCCCGGAGTAATAAGCGGAATTACGCTTGTGTTCCTTCCCTCTGTATCAAGCTTCTGTATTCCCAGAATGTTGGGAGGCGGATCTTATGTTATGGTCGGAACTATAATTGAATCACAGTTTTTGACAGCCGGCGACTGGAACTTTGGTAGTGCTATTTCACTTATTATGGCAATCATCATTATGATTTCCATGTACATTACCAAGAAAGTCGACAAGGGCGAGAAGTTGGAGGCGATTAACGCATGAGTAAGAAGAAAAAGAAAATCGGCTCCACAGTATTCATGGTTTTGATGGTGCTTTTCCTGTATGCGCCGATTATATACACAATTGTATTTTCTTTTAACGAAGGCAAGTCCCTTACGAATTTTACGGGCTTTTCGCTTAAGTGGTATTCGAAGATGTTTGTTAATAAGACGATGATGGAATCGCTCTTTTATACAATTGCCTGCGCGGTTCTTGCTACAGCAATTTCGACAGTTGCAGGTACCATTACGGCAATCGGCTTGTCTAAGTCTCGACGTGCCGTAAAAAGCGTTGTGGAGCAGCTCAATCAGCTTCCCATCATGAATCCTGAAATCGTTACGGCTATCGGACTGTTGATGTTATTCAGTGCCATTCATATCGAGAAGGGTTTCTTTACGATGCTTATCGCACACATAATGTTCTGTATTCCTTACGTAATACTTAGCGTTATGCCCAAGCTTCGTACACTTAACCCCAACATTGCCGAGGCCGCTATGGATTTGGGTGCGACTCCCTGGCAGGCACTTACCAAGGTTATTGTGCCTCAGTGTATGCCCGGTATTATTTCGGGTGCTTTGATAGCGTTTACGATGTCGTTTGACGACTTTGTAATATCGTATTTCGTAACAGGTAACGGTGTCAGCAACATTTCGATTCTGGTGTACACCGAGTCAAGACGTGTTAACCCGTCCATCAACGCGCTTTCGACACTTATCGTGCTTATAATTACCGTAGCGCTTATACTTGTTAACGTTATTCCTTCCATAGCAAGCAAGAAAGAAGCCAAGCTTGCAGTGGACAAAGATATATAGTTTCAGGAGGATTTAAAATGAAAAAAGGATGGCTTGTTTCTTTGGCCGTGCTTGCACTTTCCATGATGTGTTTAACCGGTTGCGGCTCAAAAGAAAAACTTAAAATATACCTTCCCGGAGAGTATATGAGCGACGAACTTGTTCCGAATTTCGAGAAGCAGTACAACTGCAAGGTAGATGTGGAACTTTTCGACAGCAACGAAATGATGTATACGAAGGTTATGGCGGGCGACAGCTACGATGTGCTCATTCCTTCAGACTACATGATTGAAAGACTTATCAAAGAAGATTACCTTCAGAAGATTGACGTATCCAAGCTTTCTAATTTCGGTAGCGTAACAGATGCACTTAAGGTAGCTCCTTACAATGGATTTGACCCCGATAACTCTTATTCGGTTCCTTATTTCTGGGGCTCTGTAGGTATTGTTTACAATCAGAACAATGTACCTACATCGGAAGTAGAGGCTAAGGGCTTCGAAATCATGAAGGATACCAAGTATTCCGGAAAAATTTACATGTACGACAGCGAGAGAGACAGCTTCATGATTGCTTTCAAGTCTCTCGGATATTCCATGAATACCAATGAAGAGTCAGAGATTATGGCGGCATATGACTGGCTTGTAGAGCTCAACACCACTATGGCACCTACAACTGTAACCGACGAAGTTATCGATGGTATGGCACAGGGCCGTAAGGACCTTGCTATTGTATATAGCGGTGATGCGGCTTACATTCTTTCAGAGAACGAAGACATGCGTTACTATACACCCGAATGTGGCACCAACGTATGGGTAGACGCTATGGTTATTCCCAAGAACGCCAAGAACGTGGACCTCGCTTACAAGTTCATCGACTATGTAATCAGCTATGATGCGGCTATGGGCAATACCGAGGCTGTGGGATATGCTTCAGTTAACAAAGACGTTCTTGCAGAAGTAACCAAAGAAGGTGGCCTTTACGACGGTAACGAGGCTTATATTCCCCGTACCGGATTTGCCAAAGACGAAGTATTCACAGACAATGAATTCCTTCGTAAGAAATTATCGGAGCTTTGGATTAAAGTTAAAGCAAGCAACTAATAATATTAAACCCTCGGCATTACTGCCGAGGGTATTTTTTGTCTTATTTGGTTTCTTTGGTCTCTTTGGGAACTTCTTCCTCAAGTTTCTTAAATACTATACAGTTGGGCTTCTCTATCTTAATCGCGGGACCGTTCATAATCAGAGTCTTTAACTCAGGGTCTACATTGAAGAATGTAAGAGTATCGGACTCGTTGTTACACGATACTAAGTGCTTACTGTCGGGAAAGAGCGATACATCCTTCGGATATTCGCCACTTATAGGTAAGCAGAAGAGTTTCTCCAAAGTTCCGTCCTGTAAAATCTTATAAAGGCAAACGCTGTTGTCGCCGGCGTTGGAAGCGGTAATATACTTAAAGTCATATGAAATATTTACACTGCTTGCCGCATTGCCCTTGGCATGATAATCGTTAAGAGTAGAAATGGTTTGAATCTTTTCGAATACAGGGTTGCCTGTTCCTTTATTTTCATAAGAGTATACATCAATATAATTTTTAAGCTCATGTACGATGTATAAATACTTGCCGGATTTGGAGAACTTTAAGTGTCTCGGAGCCGATTCCTGCTCGGAACGAATGATATCTACGAGCTTAAGCTTGCCGGTAGAGTGGTTCATGGAATATACGTTAACGTGATCCATGCCGAGGTCTGCTGCCAGGAGATATTCATTGTCACGGGTCATCTTTACGCAGTTTACGTGAGGATGGAAGTTTCTTTCAGAAACGGTTCCCATACCCTTTAAATAGATTTCTTCGGTAATGTCGCCGACAGCTCCGCCGGGCTTTAACTTAAGAACGGTAATCTTACCGTCATGGTAACCTGCGACGAAGAGGAATTTGTCCTGATAATCTGTTGAAATGTAGCAGCCGCGCATACCGTTTATCGACTGCATGTTAATTTTCTTAAGCATGCCGTCGGGAAGAATCTTGTAGCTTTCAACACCCAGGTCGGTAATTGTATAGAGGAATTTCTGACTGTGGGAAATGGTGATATAAGAGGAGTTGGAAACTTCCACAACGCCTTTCTTGGTAAAGCGTCCTTTTTTCATATCCACATCAAAAATTGTTATACCGAACTTTTCGTTCTGGGTATAGCTTGATACATACGCAACGTATTTATTCATCGATTTCTCCTTTGTAAAAAGAAACTACATTACTCATTTTGGAAGACATGTTGGCAAGCAACTCATCCGCAAGCACCAAAGCGCACATAGCCTCCAAAACAGGAGCGACGCGCTTGACAATGCTGATATCGTGACGACCTTTAATCTCAAGCGTTACAGGTTCACCCTTATCGTTAACGGTCTTCTGAGGAAGAGAAATGGAAGGGGTAGGCTTAATATAGGCTTTAATAACTATATCGCCACCCGTACTCATACCGCCGAGAACACCGCCGCAATGATTGGTCTTGGTAACAATCTTGCCATTCTTATTGATAAACTCATCATTGTTCTTACTGCCCAATGACTTGGAAGCTTTAATACCGTCTCCGAATTCGATTGCTTTAACGGCTCCGACAGACATAATGGCGCGGGATAATAATCCGTCAAGCTTATCAAAAACAGGCTCGCCGAGTCCTGCGGGAACGTTCTTGATACGAAGACTAACTGTACCGCCTACGGAATCGCCTGCGGGAATGTCTTCTTTTAACACGGGTTCGGATTCAAAGGTAACGCCGAGGGGCTCAAGAATTTTCTTGGCAACGACACCTGCAGCTACACGTGCTGCGGTTTCACGTCCGGAAGAACGTCCGCCGCCGCGATGATCTCTGATACCATACTTCATATCATAAGTAAAGTCCGCATGACCGGGGCGATATGTATGCTCCAGATTGTCATAAGACGGAGAATGCTGGTCTTCGTTAAATATTATAAGTGATATGGGTGTACCGAGAGTTAACCCGTTATATACACCGGACATAATCTTTACGGTATCACTTTCTTTTCTCTTGGTGGAAACTTTGTCTGAAGAAGGACGACGTCTTGACATGTCGGTCAAAAAATCATCTTCGCATAATTTAATACCTGCGGGAACACCGTCCAAAACGGCGCCGATAGCCGCTCCGTGAGACTCGCCCCAGGTAGTTACTGTGAATATTTTTCCTATTGTAGAACCACTCATCGGTAATTGTCCTTTTTGCGTATTTTGTGTACTCATTTATAATAACATATGACAATTGTTAAACAAATAAAAAATGTAAAAAATCGAGTGTGATTTAACGAAAGTTATGATATAGTATTTATGTGAAAAGAATGGCTGGGGGCAATGGGAATTTTCGAGGTGCGTTGTGAAGAAGACTTTTAAGGAGAAGGCTGTATCCAAAGCAGCCGGGCTTTCACGAAAGCACAAGTTTATGAAGCCATTTATTTTCCTGGTGCTGATTACCGTACTGGGCGTTTACAATGTAATAAAATATTTCGGAGGCAATGGCAAGAAGTACGTATCCATTGGCTTTGTTTTCGTGTTCTTTTTACTGTGTTCGAGCTTTACCAATGCCGATGCAATGAAGGAAGGCGAGGTATATCTTTCTTCGGCGAGCGGAGTAAATATCTACGAGGATTCTATTCCGCTTAATGAGGAGACGGTACAGGATGTTTCGGAATTTGTTCAGTTAACCAATGATACTCCGGAGGATGAATACACTTCGGATGAATCCGCAGCATTGTCTGATTCGGATATGTTTTCTTTGGACGATTTCCTGATGTCTTATACACTGACAGATACCCCCGGAAACAAATCCGAAGGCGGCAAGGGCTTTTCCAAGGATGACTGGAGCTTGATTCTTGTTAACAAGACTCATCCGATTCCCGACGATTACGAAGTTAAGCTTACAGTAATTAAGGGCAATATGCGTTGCGACGAGAGAGCGGTCGATCCCTTAAGAAGCATGCTCAATGCGGCCAATTCCAAGGGCATCAGCCTTTATGTATGTTCTCCGTACAGAGACAACGATCGTCAGGTTATGTTATTTAACAGAAGAATCGATCAGTATATGGCTAACGGCAAGTCTTATCTTGAAGCATTTAAGACTGCCTCCAAGGACGTTATCATTCCCGGATGCAGTGAGCATCAGCTGGGTCTTGCTTTTGATATAGTATGCAGTTATCATTCGACTCTTGACTGGGAGTTCGGCGATACGGAAGCCGGTAAGTGGCTTCAGGAACACTGTGCCGAATATGGTTTTATACTTAGATATCCTAAGGGCAAGGAAAGTATTACGGGTATCGTATATGAGCCCTGGCACTTCAGATACGTAGGTGTCGAAGCTGCCAAGTATATCATGGACAAGGGCATCACACTTGAGGAGCTCTGGGAAGATTTTTAGTTTGAAAGGTATTAAATGAATTACGAAATATTGAAAGAAGAAGGCCGCGCGAAAAGGGCGGTCTTTCATACGGTTCACGGAGATATTCAGACTCCGGTTTTCATGAATGTGGGTACGGTTGCGGCTATTAAAGGAGCCGTTTCCACAATGGATCTTTATGATATAGGTTGTCAGGTAGAACTTTCCAACACATATCATCTTCATGTTCGCCCGGGAGATAAGGTTATTAAAGAACTCGGCGGTCTTCACAAGTTCATGAATTGGGAAAGACCGATACTTACCGATTCCGGCGGATTTCAGGTATTTTCACTCGCAGGACTTCGTAAGATTAAGGAAGAAGGCGTTACCTTCCATTCGCATGTGGACGGCCGCATTATTTTTATGGGGCCCGAGGAAAGTATGCAGATTCAGTCTAATCTCGGATCCACTATAGCGATGGCTTTTGACGAGTGCCCTTCAAGCGTTGCTGAGCGTAAGTATGTGGAAGACAGCGTTGCACGTACCACAAGATGGTTGGAACGTTGCCGCGTTGAGATGAACAGACTTAACAGCCTGGAAGATACGGTTAATAAGAAGCAGATGCTTTTCGGTATTAACCAGGGTGCTATTTTCCCGGATATTCGTATCGAACATGCTAAACGAATCAGCGAGATGGACCTGGATGGATACGCTGTCGGCGGTCTTGCGGTTGGTGAGACTCACGAGCAGATGTATCATATACTTGATGAAACTGTACCTTACCTTCCTAAGAACAAGCCTACTTATTTGATGGGTGTAGGTACTCCCGCCAATATTTTGGAAGGCGTGGCAAGAGGTGTCGATTTCTTTGACTGCGTATACCCTTCACGTAACGGACGTCACGGACATTTGTATACCAATAAGGGCAAGATTAACCTTTTCAATGTCAAATACGAGAAGGACATGAGACCCATTGAAGAAGGTTGTCAGTGTCCGGCATGTAAGTCATATTCCAGAGCTTACATCAGACATTTGCTTAAGGCCAAGGAGATGCTTGGCATGAGATTATGCGTTCTTCATAACCTGTACTTCTATAACACCATGATGGCGGAGATTCGAGACGCTCTCGATAACGGAAGTTTCGAAAAATATAAGAAATGCAAACTTGACAGCATGAGTGAAGGTTATGTATGATAATTCTTGCGGGTTTTAACCCGATAATATTTGGAGGTATATCTATGAATTTGTTATTGACAGCAGCCGCAGCCGGCGGTGAGGCTTCTGTAGGAATGTCTATGGTTTCTTTACTTATAATGATTGTTCCTTTCGGTCTTCTTTTTTACTTTATGCTTGTAAGACCTCAGAAGAAAGAGCAGAAGCGTTTTAATGAAATGATGTCAGGCCTTGAAGTGGGCGATGTTATCGTTACTACCGGAGGTTTCTACGGCGTTGTAATCGATATTTCCGAAGAAGATGTTATTGTTGAATTCGGTAACAACAAGAACTGCCGTATTCCTATGCGTAAGACAGCTATTGCTCAGGTTGAGAAGGCTGAACAGCAGTAATATGTTTTTTGGTCCCCTTAAGTTTAAAGCTTAAGGGGATTTTTTTATACAGTTATCTGTATACATGTATATAAGAATTAAATTTATCACGATTTTATATTGAAAATAAATTAGAAATGTAATATGATTAGTTTCATACTGTACTACGTTAAATCATAAAATGCACGAGGGTAGTTATGGAATTCAATATTACATGCATTCCGGGTGACGGAATCGGTCCCGAGATAGTATCTCAGGCCAAGATTGTTCTTGATAAAGTCGCAGACAAATTCAATCACAAATTTAACTATAAAGATATTTTGATGGGCGGAGCCTCAATCGATGTTCATGGAATTCCGCTTACAGATGAAGCTATTGCCGACGCTAAGGCTGCAGATGCGGTACTTATGGGTTCGATAGGCGGAGACACCAACACCTCTCCCTGGTATAAGCTCGAGCCTTCCAAGCGTCCCGAGGCCGGTCTTCTTAAGATAAGAAAAGAACTCGGACTTTTTGCTAACCTTCGTCCGGCTTTACTTTACAAGGAACTTTCCGATGCATGCGTACTCAAAAAAGAAGTGAGTGACAACGGATTTGACCTTATAATAGTAAGAGAGCTTACCGGCGGTCTTTATTTTGGCAAGCGTGAGACCGTTGTTAAGGACGGTATTAAGGAAGCCACAGATACACTTACTTATAATGAAAAAGAAATCAGAAGAATAGCCATCAAAGCATTTGAAATAGCAATGAAGCGTCGTAAGAAAGTTACGAGTGTCGATAAGGCCAATGTACTTGATTCATCCAGACTCTGGCGCGAGGTTGTTAATGAAGTGGCCAAGGACTATCCTGAAGTTAAGGTTGAGCATATGCTTGTTGATAATTGCGCAATGCAACTTGTTAAGGATCCGGGACAGTTCGATGTTGTTCTTACAGAGAATATGTTTGGAGACATTCTTTCGGATGAGGCCAGCATGATTACAGGTTCAATAGGAATGCTTGCAAGTGCGAGTCTTAACGAGACCAAATTCGGCCTCTACGAGCCCAGCCACGGCTCTGCACCCGATATTGCGGGTAAAGATATAGCCAATCCCATAGCGACTGTTTTAAGCGCCGCTATGATGCTTAGATTCAGCCTTGATCTGAACAAAGAGGCTGATGCAATCGAGGCTGCTGTTCAGAAAGTTTTGGAAGACGGTTACAGAACCGGAGATATTTATACAGAAGGCTTTAAAAAGGTAGGCTGTTCTGAAATGGGCAAGCTTATTGCCGACAGAATTTAGGAGGATTATTACACTATGAAGAGTGATAACGTTAAATGCGGTACCCAACAGGCGCCCCATAGAAGTTTGTTTAACGCTTTAGGATTTACCGAGGAAGAAAGAAAGCGTCCGATGATCGGTATTGTTTCTTCTTATAACGAAATAGTACCCGGTCACATGAACCTTGATAAGATTGTTGAAGCCGTTAAGATGGGCGTTGCAATGGCAGGCGGTATGCCTGCTGTTTTCCCTGCAATCGCTGTTTGTGACGGTATTGCAATGGGCCATATCGGCATGAAGTATTCTTTGGTTACCAGAGACCTTATTGCTGACTCTACTGAGTGTATGGCTATTGCTCATCAGTTTGACGGACTTGTAATGGTACCCAACTGCGACAAGAACGTGCCCGGATTGCTTATGGCTGCGGCAAGAGTAAATATTCCTACTATTTTCGTATCAGGCGGCCCTATGCTTGCAGGACACGTAAAGGGACAGAAGAGAAGCCTTTCATCTATGTTTGAGGCTGTAGGCGCTGTTGCTGCCAATAAGATGACCATGGATGAGCTCTGTGAATTCGAAGAGAAAGTATGTCCTACCTGCGGATCTTGCTCAGGTATGTACACCGCTAACTCCATGAACTGCTTAACAGAAGCGCTCGGTATGGGACTTCGCGGCAATGGTACAATTCCCGCAGTATACAGTGAGAGAATACGTCTTGCCAAGCACGCAGGTATGCAGATAGTTGAACTTGTTAACAAGAACATTCGTCCCAGAGACATCATGACCAAGGACGCATTCCTTAATGCTCTTACCACCGACATGGCTCTCGGATGTTCCACTAACTCCATGCTTCACCTTCCGGCCATCGCCAATGAAGCAGGCGTTGACTTAAACCTTGATATTGCCAACGAACTTTCGGCCAAGACTCCGAATCTTTGCCACCTTGCACCCGCAGGTCCTACTTATATGGAAGACTTAAATGAAGCCGGCGGCGTATATGCGGTACTCAAGGAACTCACCAAGAAGAACCTTCTTAACCTTGATGTCATGACCGTTACGGGCAAGACTATGGGTGAGAACATAAAGAATGCGGTTAACCTTAATCCCGAAGTAATCAGACCTGTAGAGAATCCTTATTCCACCACAGGCGGTATTGCCGTACTTAAGGGTAACCTTGCTCCCGACGGCTCTGTAGTAAAGCGTTCGGCAGTTGTTCCCGAGATGCTTGAACATACAGGTCCCGCAAGAGTATTTGACTGTGAAGAAGATGCTATCAGCGCCATTAAGGGCGGCAAAATTGTGCCCGGCGATGTAGTCGTTATACGTTACGAAGGCCCCAAAGGCGGTCCCGGTATGAGAGAGATGCTTAATCCTACCTCCGCAATCGCAGGTATGGGTCTCGGGGCTTCTGTGGCTCTTATTACCGACGGTAGATTCTCAGGTGCTTCCAGAGGCGCTTCCATAGGTCACGTATCGCCCGAAGCTGCACTTGGCGGCCCGATTGCTTTTGTTAACGAAGGCGACATGATTCACATTAACATTAACGAAAATCTTATCGAACTTCTGGTGGACGATGCCGAGCTTGAAAAACGTAAAGTCGGCTTTGTGCCCAAAGAAACCGATATTAAGTCAGGCTATTTACTTAGATACAGAGAACTTGTTACAAGTGCGGCCAAGGGTGCGGTACTTAAAGTTCCGGGTAAGAACTAAGGAGGACAGACATGCTTTTGACAGGTGCGGAAATTGTTGTTGAATGTTTGAAAGAACAGGGAGTTGATACCGTATTCGGATATCCGGGCGGAACCATCCTTAACGTTTATGATGCTTTATACAACCACAGCGAGATAAGACATATTCTTACAAGCCACGAGCAGGGTGCATCACACGCGGCCGACGGTTATGCAAGATCTACCGGCAAGGTAGGCGTATGTATGGCTACATCAGGTCCCGGTGCCACCAACCTTGTTACAGGTATTGCTACCGCTTATATGGACTCTGTTCCGATGGTAGCAATTACTGCCAACGTTGTTCTTCCTTGGCTCGGTAAGGATACATTCCAGGAAGTTGATATAGCCGGTGTGACCATGCCTATTACCAAGCACGGTTATATCGTTAAGAATGTCAAAGAACTTGCTGACACTATCAGAAAGGCATTTACAATTGCAGGGAGCGGCCGTCCCGGACCGGTCCTTGTGGATATTACCAAAGACGTTACGGCTGCCAAATGCGAATATACGCCCAAGGCGCCCGAGAAAGTTACAAGAATAGATAAATTTACAGACGAAGACATAAACAGAGTTATTAAGCTCATACAGGGCTCTAAGAAGCCTTTTATTTACGTAGGCGGCGGCGCCATTGCCAGCGATGCGCAGAAAGAAGTCAAGGAGTTCGCGGAGCTTGTTGATGCTCCTGTATGTGACACTCTTATGGGTAAGGGTGCCTTTGACGGATACGATAAGAGATATACCGGCATGATCGGTATGCACGGTACCAAGGCTTCTAACTTGGGCGTAAGCGATTGCGACCTTCTTATAGCACTCGGAGCAAGATTCTCAGACCGTGTAGTCGGTAACGTTAAGACATTTGCCTCAAAGGCCAAGGTTATTCATTTTGATATAGATGCTGCGGAAATCGATAAGAACATCAAGACAAAGGCAAGCGTTATCGGTGATTTAAAGTCAGCTCTTAAGAAAGTTAACAAGCTTCTTCCCAAGCAGGATCACAGCGAGTGGATGCAGCATATTTATGATTTAAAAGAAAAATATCCTCTTGGATACGACCACTCCAAGCTTACTTGTCCTTTTGTCATGGAAGAGATTGACAGAATTACTAAGGGTGATGCGATTATTACTACGGATGTAGGTCAGCATCAGATTTGGGCTTCACAGTATTATCATTATACCAAGCCCCGTACATTCCTTTCTTCCGGCGGACTCGGAACAATGGGCTACGGTCTCGGCGCTTGTATCGGTGCCAAGGTAGGTAATCCGAAGAAACTTTGTATCAATATTGCGGGTGACGGCTGCTTCAGAATGAACATGAACGAACTTGCAACCGCTTCAAGATTTGATATTCCGATTATTCAGGTTATTATCAATAACCACGTGCTCGGCATGGTAAGACAGTGGCAGACCCTTTTCTACGAGGGAAGATACTCACAGACCGTGCTTAACGACAAGGTTGATTTTTGCAAGGTAGCGGAAGGCTTAGGCTGCGATGCTTATAAAGTTACCAAGAAAGAAGAATTCGCGCCCGCACTTGAAAAGGCTATCAAGAATAACAGACCTTGCATTATCGAATGCATAATTAACGAAGACGATAAGGTGTTCCCTATGGTTCCCGGCGGTTCACCACTCAGCGATGTATTTGATGAAAAGGATTACGAAAAAAGGTAAAGCGTAGTTTATGAAGAGAAAGCTTAAGGGGTTTTTTGGTGCATTGCTGCTGATTCCTACAGTATCCTTTATTGTTTTCTACCTGTTTGTTTCTTTGTACTATACAGATGGGTTTACTTTTAATACGCGAATTAACGGTGTTTATTGCACCGGAAGGAGCGTTGAGGAAGTTAATAAGGAACTGATAGAGACCACAACTCCAAAGGTTCTTTACGTAAACTGTGAGAAATACGGCACAGAGGAAGAAGTTCTCCTTAGTGATATCGATTACAAAATCGATTATACGAATGCGCTTGAAGATATATTCGGTAATCAGAATCCTTTTCTTTGGATTTTGAATGCTTCCAAATCATCACCCGTAAATAACGTTAGGCCTGATATAACGTTTGATTCGGCTAAGCTTTACGAGAAGGTTAACAATCTTCAGATTGTCAAAGATCATACGGATAACGCTCATTTTGAGTGCAGACTGGCTTATTCCAAGGATAAAGGCTATTTCCTTTACGAGAATATTGATGAACTTATAGATGTGGAGGCTGTCGACGCGCTTTCTTTTACAGCGGTTACAGATGATTTAAAGGTCAATATTACAGACGAGTGTTTCACAAAGCCCGGCTACACCGAGGAGATGATTCATGACAGAAAACTTTGGGCAGATATCAGCGGATTTTTGACGCCCAAGCTTTCGTACGATATGGGAGACGAGCCTATATTGTTAGATACCGCGATTTTGAGCAGTTTTCTGTTATACGATGCCAATAATAAAGACTTTATCAGAAACGACGACGGAAGCTTATTCATAAGTGAAACCTCAGTCAATAAATTCATTGACGAATTGTTCGACAAATATGACACTTACCAGATGCCTCGCAAGTTTGTGACTCATTTGGGTGAGGTTAAAGATATTAAGTTTTCAATCTACGGAACACTGCTTAATCGTAAAGTAGAGAAAGAATACCTCTTAAATGCTCTTAAAACGGGCGAGAAAGGGATTCATGTTCCAACATATATTCATGAGCCTTTCAGCCGCGGCCTAAACGATATCGGCGATACATACGTTGAGGTTGATATGACGAGGCAGACGCTTTGCTATATCAAGGACGGAGAAGAGAAGATGCTGGTGGATGTTGTAACCGGCAAACCTTCGGCAGGCTATTCGACGCCCGAAATGCTCTGCTACGTCTACAGAAAGATTCCCGGCAAGTATTTAAGGGGCGAAGATTATTGTTCATGGGTCAATTTCTGGATGCCTATATATAAATCCATCGGACTACATGATGCGAGCTGGCAATCAAAGTTTGGCGGAAACAGATATTTGACTCACGGTTCCAGAGGGTGCATAAATATGCGTTACGACGACGCCAAAGCCCTTTACGACGAGATAGAAATCGGAACACCTGTTATTGTATATAAATAAAAAGTGTTGAGTTTTCTGTAATTTTCATCAATTTGTGACCGTTGAAAATTAGTTGAATAAATATACGAAAATTGCTTGACAAAAAAATATCAAAATATAATAATACATATTAAATATTTTTTAGGAGGATGAGAAAGTGTCCAGAGTTTACAACTTTTCAGCAGGTCCGGCTACAATGCCTTTACCTGTGCTTGAAGAAATCCAGGCAGAGCTTCTTGATTACAAGGGAAGCGGAATGAGCGTAATGGAGATGTCCCATCGATCTAAGGTTTTTCAGACTATCGCAGATGAAGCCGAGAAAGACTTAAGAGACTTAATGAATATTCCCGACAACTACAAGGTATTATTCATTCAGGGCGGTGCTACCCTACAGTTTTCCATGATTCCCATGAACCTTTGCAAGAACGGTGTATTCGATTACATCGTAACCGGCGCCTGGTCCAAGAAAGCTATGACCGAAGCTAAGAAATTCGGTAAAGTAAATGTTATTGCCTCAAGCGAAGATAAGAATTACAGTTACATTCCGGACTGCTCAGACCTTCCTGTTGACGATAATGCAGACTATGTATATATCTGTGAGAACGAGACAATTCACGGTACCACATTCCAGAAGCTTCCCAACACCAAGGGTAAGGTTTTGGTATCAGACCAGTCTTCAATGTTCTTATCAAAGCCTTGTAATGTATCCGATTACGGTATCATCTACGGTGGAGTACAGAAGAACGTAGGCCCCGCAGGTCTTTCCATCGTAATCATTCGTGAAGACCTTATCAGAGAAGACGTTGCTGCCAATGTACCCGTATATTTAAGATACGATACCCATGCCAACAACGGTTCCATGTACAATACCCCCAACTGCTGGGCAATCTACGTATGCGGTAAGGTATTTAAGTACTTAAAGAGCCTCGGCGGACTTGAGGCCATGAACGAAATCAATAAAAAGAAAGCAGCCATTCTTTACAACTTCCTTGACAACAGCAAGATGTTCAAGGGTACCGTACAGAAGGAATTCCGTTCACTTATGAACGTTCCTTTCGTAACAGAATCAGCCGAGAAAGATGCTGAAGTCGTAGCGGCTACCAAGGCTGCAGGATTTGATAACCTTAAGGGTCACAAGAGCGTAGGCGGCTTAAGAGCTTCCATCTACAACGCTATGCCGCTTGAAGGGGTACAGGCTTTGGTTGACTTCCTTACAAAGTATGAAAAGGAGAATGGTTAAATGTTTAAGTACGCATGCTTAAATCCCATCGCCAATGTGGGGCTTAAAAATTTCGATGAGAATTACACCAAGACAGATGATGTAAATGATGCCGAAGGTATTTTGGTAAGAAGTGCTGTAATGCACGAGATGGATTTTTCCGATAAGCTTCTTGCAGTTGCAAGAGCCGGTGCAGGCGTTAACAATATTCCGCTTGATAAGCTTGCTCAGAAAGGTGTTGTGGTATTCAATACACCCGGCGCCAATGCCAACGGTGTTAAAGAACTTGCAATCGCAGCAATGCTTCTTGCTTCCCGTGATATCATCGGCGGTATTGATTTTGTCAAAGAAAACAAGGCTGACGAAAACATCGCGAAGCTTGTTGAAAAAGGCAAAAGCAAATATGCCGGAACCGAAATCAGAGGCAAAAAGCTCGGTATCATCGGTCTTGGCGCAATCGGCGGACCTCTTGCCAATGCAGCAAGACACCTCGGTATGGATGTATACGGTTGCGACCCTTACATTTCAATCGATGCGGCTTGGAACCTTTCAAGAGACATCCACCATGTAAAGACCAGAGAAGAAATCTTCCAGAAGTGTGATTACATTTCAGTACACGTTCCGCTTATCGAGAACGACGACCCCAATGTAAACACCAAGAAGATGATCAATAAAGACACCATCGCAATGATGAAAAAGGGTGTTATCATTCTTAACCTTGCCCGTGACCTTCTCGTAGACGACGACGCTATGGAAGAAGCGCTTAAGAGTGGTAAGGTAAGAAAATATGTTACAGACTTCCCCAATGCCAAGACCGCCAATATGGAAGGCGTTATCGCAATTCCTCACCTTGGCGCATCTACAGAGGAGTCGGAAGACAATTGTGCTGTAATGGCCGTTAACCAGATGAAAAATTATCTTGAGAACGGTAATATTGTAAACAGCGTAAACTATCCGGCGCTTGATATGGGCATTTGCCAGAAGGCAGGAAGAATCGCTATTTTCCATAAGAACGTTGCCAACATGATTACTCAGTTTACGGCTTCTTTCGGTGACCTTGGTATTAACGTATCCGATATGTCAAGTAAATCCCGTGGGGAAGTGGCTTACACCATGATTGACGTAGACGAACCCGCTACCGATGCAATCAAAGCTAAGCTTGAAGCAATCGACGGCGTATTCAAGGTAAGAATAGTTAAGTAATATTAACCCCCTTTATATAGACTGCTTTGTTTATGTGAAGGGGGATTTTATTTTTATAAAGGGATATGTAGGGTATATGAATAAAAAGAACGCATTTAAGAACAATATCTATGCGCTGAAACTGGTATGGAAAATGTCCAAACCGCTTATTATCACAAACGGTATAGCAAGTTTCCTGGATTATTTTGAGTGGTTGTTTTTCAGCGCATTTTTCTTACGAATTCTGATAAACGGTCTTGAGACCGGTCAGGAATTTTCCAAACTATTAACATTTATATTAATCTGTATAGTTACACTTGGTTTTATTTCTCTTTTTCATTCTGTAAGAACAAGAAAATGGCTTCCCGTATTTAAGACGAAGGTCAATAAGGAACTGTTTAAGATACTGTTTAAAAAGGCATCAAATGTTGAGCTTGAATGCTTTGAAAACAGCGACTTTTACGACAAGTACACCCTTGCTATGGAAAAGTCGGACGAAAGACTTACACGTACAATCGAGGTTATATGGGGCGTATTCTTTGGCGCAATAGCCAGTGTCTGCGCATTTATCTTTATGTACCAGGTCGACAAATACTCGGTGCTGTTCATTATTTTCCCCATAATAGGTAACTTCGGGTTCAACAGACTTCAGAGCAAGATTGACTACAACCGTAATAAGGATATGGCTCCGCACAATCGTAAGATTTCATACATCAACCGTGTCATGTATCTTACACAGTATGCCAAAGAAATGCGTCTGTCAGATGTGTTCTCACTTATGAGAGAAGAATACAGGGGCGCAATCCGAGGCGTAACCGATGTGACAAGAAAGTATACTAAGAAAGCAATGGTGCTTCATTGGTTCTATGTAATGTTTACTTTTACATTTATCTTTGAAGGTCTGCTGATTTACGGCGCTTACAGAACATTGGTATCTTACACAATGACACTTGCACAGTTATCGGTTATTACCAGCTTAATGGTTTCCACAACATGGATTCTTATAGGATTCACGGATTCGGTAACGGAACTTTTCAAGAACGGATTGTTTGTGGACTATCTTAAGACTTTCCTTGAGTACAAAGAAAAAATTCCGGAAGATTACGACGGTGCAGACCCCGGTGATACCATTGAGTCAATTGAGTTTAAAAATGTTTCTTTTGCTTATAAGGACAAAGAAGTAATCAAGAACCTAAACATGAAGTTTGAAGGCGGTAAGACCTATGCGCTTGCAGGTCACAACGGAGCGGGCAAGACCACGATAATTAAGCTCTTGTTACGTTTCTATGACCCTACGGAAGGCGAGGTACTTCTCAACGGACGTGACATCAAGGAATATAACCTGCAGAAATATCGCGCACTGTTTGCGACCGCTTTTCAGGATCATCAGATGTTCTCGATGTCTGTTAAAGACAACGTTTTGATGGGCCATAAGACCGAGGGAGATACGACAGAGAAGGTATTAAATGCATTGAAACTCGCGGGAGTGTATGACAAGGTCATGTCCCTTCCGTACAAAGAAAACACAATACTTACCAAGGAATTTGATGACGAAGGAGCTATTCTTTCGGGCGGTGAGTTTCAGAAGGTTGTAGTTGCAAGAGCGTTTGTACAGAATAGCCCTGTTAAGCTATTTGACGAGCCCTCGAGTGCACTGGATCCGATAGCGGAATATACGTTGTTTGACAACATTCTGAAATCATGTAAGGACAATACGCTTGTATTTATTTCACATAGATTGTCGTCCGTACAGAACGCAGACAAGATATTTTTACTTAGGCACGGAACAGTAAAAGAAGAAGGCTCTCACAAAGAACTTATGGAGCTGGACGGTTTGTATGCGGATATGTACCGTAAACAGGCCGAAAATTACCTTGCGGGCAGTCATGAAACCTCCGACGGAATTTTTAAGGAGGTGGCAAAAGCATGAAAAATGTGTTGAAAAATCACCTCTTTTTGTGGAGACTTTGCTTTAAAACATGCCCGGGATATATGCTCTATTTCCTGTATGACGGTTTCAGATATCAGGGTGTTATCTTTATCGAACACGTACTGGGTATTAACTATGTACTTAAGTGCGCAGAGTTCCATGAGCCCTTTAAGAAGGCGTTTATTTACATAGGCATAATCTTATTGGTAAATATATTACAGATTATTCCCGACGGCTTCTTTATCCACGGATGGAGTTTCAGGGCCAAGCCTAAGATTTACAAAGCGCTCAAAGAAAAAATGTACGCCAAAGCCGCAGAAATCGATTTGTCATGTTATGACGATCCCAAGTATTACAATGACTTTGTGCTTGCGGTTTCGGAGTCGGAGAGCAGTATCGATAGGTTCTTAACACTTTGCAATAACCTGGTGCAGGGACTGACGATTCTTTTTACAACAGGTGTGTTCTACTTGGTGGTAGATAAGACGGGTATTTTGTTCGTGTTTGTTTCTTTTGTGTTTAGGTTCTTTATTTCAAAGGCCATGAACAAAGTTAACGTTGATACACGTGTGAAAATCAATCCCAAGGAACGCAAGCGTAATTACGTAAGCAGACTTTTCTATCTCAAGGATTATGCCAAGGAATTGCGTCTCCACCCCGAAGTAGGCGCATCGCTTTCCAAAGAGTTTGAGGAAGCGGATGATGAGATAATGGATATTCAGAGAAAAGTAGGTACTAAGTTAAGCCTGCTTGAGTATCTGAGAACATATATTGTCGACACGTTCTTGCTCGATGGCCTTTATATTACATATCTGGTATTTAGTGCTGCGGTTCTTCATACGATTTGTTACAGTGACGCAGTTACACTCTTTAACAGAACAGGAAGCTTGAGAAGAGGTATGGCTACTTTTGCCGACCTTATTCCGAGCATGCACGAAAACAGCCTGTATGTAGATAAAATAAGAGCATTCCTTGATTATGAAGTAAAGATTAAAGCAGATGAAGGCCGTGAAGTTGCTAAGGGCCCGGGAGAAATCGTTATCGACAATCTCAGTTTCTCGTACAAAGAAGGCGGCAAGAAGGTTCTTGATAATATAAGCCTTCGCGTTAAACCTTGCGAGAGAGTTGCAATAGTCGGTTATAACGGTGCGGGCAAAACTACACTTATTAAGCTTTTGATGCGTTTATATGACCCTACGGAGGGCAGTATCAGTTATCATGGTGAGAATATTAAAGAATATAAGCCTCGCGACTACAGGCATAAAATCGGCGTAGTATTCCAGGATTTCCAGATGTATGGAGCAAGACTTTCCGAGAACGTTGTAATGAGTAATATTGAGGACAAGGATTACGAAAGTCTGAAGAAGCCTATCACCGATGCTTTGCTTAATGCGGGATTCGAGAAACGTCTTAAAAAACTAGATAAAGGTCTTGATACCATGGTTACAACAGAGTTCGACGAGGCAGGTGTGGATTTCTCGGGCGGTGAAAGTCAGAAGATAGCCATTTCAAGAGCATTCTATAAAGATGCCGATATTCTTATCATGGACGAGCCTTCCAGCGCACTCGATCCCATAGCAGAGTATGAACTTAACAAAGCAATGGAATCGGCGGCTGTCGGAAAGACTGTGTTCTATATTTCGCACAGACTCTCGACCACAAGAGATGCTGACAGAATCATAATGCTTGAGAACGGTCATATTATTGAAGAAGGTACGCATGATTCTTTGATTAAGATGAACGGTAAGTATGCTGAGATGTGGAATGCACAGGCAGGTAAGTATGCGATAAGCTAGCCAATAGATTTTAGGCATAAAAAGAGCCTTCATCAAAAAAGATGAAGGCTCGCTGAATGCCTAAAACTGCTCGAAAGCCATCGGGTCACCATACTTGGTCATATCACCCATGGTGCTCTGGAACTTTCTTTCGGTTAAGAGAGCGGCGTCGGAAGCGGCGTCCATGTACAGTATGAAGATGTCTTCGACAGAATCGCCGAGTTCATTGGAAAGCTCTTCCATAATGGGTTTAAGCTTCTCTAACTGAAAAGAGATCTTGGTCTTCTCGGGGTCGATTCCTTCGAGAACTTTATCTGCGTATTCACTTACTTTATCAAGAATGTATTTGCTTTTGTTTTCCATGACAGTTCCTTTCTTAACGAATATTGACTAAATTATAATACCACCATTTTCGTTGTTTTGAATTAAAAATTTTGATAAAATATTTTCGGAATCATTTGTTCTGAAGATTCCGACATTGGAGGTTATGTATGGCTCTCATTAAACCCTTTCAAGCAGTGAGACCCGCTCAGGGGCTTGAATCTTTAATTGCCGCTTTACCCTATGACGTTTATAACAGATCGGAGGCCAAGGAAGTCGTATCTAAGAATGACAAGACCTTTCTTAAGATAGACCGTGCCGAAACGACACTTCCGGATGATGTAGATACATATGATCCGAAGGTATACGCTAAGGCCAGACAGCTTTATGAAGAAATGCTTCGTAAAGGCGAGTTTGTCAAAGAAAATAAGCCTTGCTATTACCTCTACGAAGAAACAATGAACGGTCGTGCACAGACAGGTCTTGTGTGCACCGCTTCGGTAAGAGATTATGAGACAGGTGTAATAAAGAAACACGAGAACACCCGCGCAGACAAGGAAGTTGACCGCATCAATCACGTTGATACTGTCGATGCTCAGACCGGTCCTATTTTTCTTGCTTACAGAAATGATGAGAAGCTTAATGCCTTCTTAGAGAGTATTAAAACATTGGAGAAGCCATATTTTGACTTCGTATCCGATGATGGAATCCGCCACAGAGGATTTAAGATTGATTCGGATGATGAAATTAAGTTTATTACGGATTCTTTTGCTAAGATTCCGAATCTTTATATAGCTGACGGCCACCACAGATGTGCTTCTGCAGCCAAGGTTTCGATTAAGAGACGAGAAGAAGCGGCGACCGTTGATGAGAACGCCGAATACAATTTCTTTTTAAGTGTGGTATTTCCTGATTCCGAACTCATGATTATGGATTATAATAGAGTTGTAAAGGACTTAAACGGCTTGTCGGAAGATGAATTTATCGCCCGTGTATCTGAGAATTTTAATGTGAGCCCGATTGCCGTAAGTGACAATAAACCGGCTCATAAAGGCAATATTTATATGTTGCTTAAGGGTAAAGAATATTGCATTTCGCTTAAGGATGAATATGCGAGTGACGACCCGATTAAGGCTCTTGATGTTTCTAAGCTTCAGGATTACCTCTTAAATCCGATTCTTGGAATAGAAAATCCCAAGACCGATAAAAGAATCGATTTTGTGGGAGGAATAAGAGGAGTCAAGGAACTTTGGAGAAGGCTTGAGACCGATTCAACGGTTGCTTTTGCAATGTATCCGACATTAATGAGCGAGCTTTTCGCGGTTGCGGATGCGGGACTTTTAATGCCGCCCAAATCCACATGGTTTGAGCCTAAGTTACGAAGCGGTTTGTTTATACACGAATTACAATAAATTCTAAAGGGGAATATATGGACAACAAACTTTATAAGCTTATGAACTGGCCTGAGATTGAGAGTATTGTTTATTCGGAGTGCGACCATCCTCAGGAGATTCTCGGCATGCATCCTGTACAGGGAGGATTCCTTATTCAGGCGTTCTTTCCCAATCACAGTTCTGTTTCGGTTTATAATAAGACAGCCGACAGATATTATGATATGGAGCTTGTAGATGAGGAAGGCTTCTTTGCGCTGTTTGTGCCGGCTAAGGCTCCCTTTTCATACGAATATATCGTTAAGAACGGAAGCGGCGATGAGATAAGGCTTCCGGAAGTGTATTCTTATATTCCCAAATTCTGGCTTAATTTAAAAGATAAGCTTTTAAGCGGTGTTTTCTACGATTCTTACAAATATCTCGGAGCACACTTCTGCGAGAGAAAAGAAGTTCTCGGAACTGAGTTTATTACTTATGCGCCGGGGGCCGAGCGTGTAAGCGTTATCGGCGATTTCAACGGATGGGACGGACGTATTCATCAGATGTGTAAGATTGATGAGTGCGGTATTTTCGGACTTTTCATTCCCGGTGTTTCAATAGGCAGCTTATACAAGTACGAAATAAAATTGACGAGCGGACTTACCTATACCAAGAGAGATCCATATGCATTTTCAATTGAAAAAGGCGTAGGTGACGCTTGTCGGGTAATTGACGATCCCGATTGGGAGCATGTTAAGTACAAGAGAGCACCTATCAGCGATGCTTTTACTGTTTTAAACCTTTCTTTACGCGATATATTTACACATTATACCAAAGAAAACGTTGCTGATTTTATCATAAATACGGTCAAAGAATATGACTATGACGCAGTACTCTTTGAGGATTTTTCTTTTTGCGATAACAGAGTAGTAACCGAGTGGGGCAAGCTTTCTTTCTTTAGTGTATGTCCTGAAGTATGCAGACTTAAAGATTTAATAGAGATAATTGATAAGATACATTCTACCGGCATTAAAGTGCTTTCGACTATCGATATTTCTTCGTTCCTGCCCGATAACGGCGGACTGCGCGGATATGACGGAAGCAGGATGTTTGAGGGCGATAATACAGAGGTGTTCGGGGCGCTTTCTTTTAACTTTGAGAGTGCGTATGTGCGTAATTACCTGATAAGTGTATGCGATTACTTCGTTAGGATTCTGAGCCTTGATGGTATTGCTGTAGGTGGCCTCGACCGTATATTGTACCTTGATTACGGCAAAGGCGACGGTGAGTGGAGAGCCAATATTTACGGTGGCAATGAGAGTATCGGCGGCCATGAATTGATTAAGCATCTCAATTCTTTCCTTCATAAGAATTATTCAAATATCTGTACTGTCGCAAGGGATTCTATGGTGTCCAATAATCTGACACTTTCTCTTGAAGAAGACGGTATGGGCTTTGATTTTAAGCTTCATACTCAATTTGACAAGGATCTGTTCAATTATTTGAAGAACGATTATAAGGATCGTCCGGCTCATCACAGCGAGCTTACTTACAGCCCTGTGTATATTTATTGCGAGAAGTTTATTCTTTCGTTCCTGTACAGCGATTACGGCAAGGATAAGGGCAGATTTTTCGCTAGCCTTCCCGGTGATGATGAGCAGAAGACCGCCAATTTGAGGCTGGCGGTAAGTTGTTTATTTGCTCATCCCGGCAGAAAATGCTTGTCATTATGCAATTTTGAAAGCCTTAAGACTAAGACACTTGTTAAAGAACTTATAGAACTTTATAAGACTCACCCTGCGCTTAATACGCTTGATGATGAAGAAGCCGGTTTTAAGTGGGTCAATGCAATCGATTCGGAACACAGTGTTGTAAGCTTTGAGAGAAGTTCGGGCGACGAGACTTTACTTGTGGTATGTAACTTCTCGGACAAGACATTAAATTATAAACTGGGCGTGGATGAAGGTTCATACAAAGAAATATTTGCGTCCGAACAGATTAAGTACGGCGGACTCTACAAAATGAGCGGAAGAGCCAAGGAAGCGAAGGCTGCAAAGCGTGACGGCAAGATGCATGAGCTTACATTAAAGCTTTGTCCTATATGCCTTCACATTTATGCAAAATCCACTTGCCAAAACGATTAGCACATCTTATAATATCCATTGTGTCGTTAAGACGCAGGCTTCCGTGGCTCAGCTGGTAGAGCAACGCATTCGTAATGCGTAGGTCGCCGGTTCGAATCCGGCCGGGAGCTTTGAATGTTTGAAGGAACCTTATTGCAAGGTTCCTTTTTCTTTTTATTCAAGGGTTTGAAGGCATTTTGCTTTAACGCTTCACAAGGACGAATTGCTATAATATGTACGCGTATGACGCACATATGTATATTGTGTAGAGATTTTCGCTCTTTTTGCATATTATTTTGGCACTTTTTGAAGGTGTCTTTGTGTTGAATCAAAGGTACCTCTATGCTAAAATTGGATTTAACAATTACAGAGATGCAAAGGAGCATTTAACGATCATGGCACAGCTTTGGGGCGGACGATTTACTAAGGAAACAGACAAGAAAGTATACGACTTCAATGCCTCCATTAACTTTGACAAAAGGCTTATGGAAAGAGATTGCGAAGGGTCTGTGGCACATGCCGCAATGCTTGCCAAATGCGGAATAATTACCAAGGAAGAATCCACCAAGATTATCGACGGTCTTGTGTCCGTTAAGAACGATGTTTTGGAGGGAAAGCTTGAGATTACCGATGCTTATGAGGACATTCACAGCTTCATGGAAGCTAAGCTTATTGAGAGAATCGGTGATACGGGTAAGAAACTTCACACGGGAAGAAGCCGTAACGATCAGGTTGCTCTTGACATGAAGCTCTACACCAGACTTGAGGTCTTATATGTGGATGCTGCGGTTAAGAAACTGCTTGGCACCATTCTTGATATCATGACCGAGAATACCGACACGTATATGCCGGGATTTACTCATCTTCAGAAGGCTCAGCCTGTAACGCTTGCACATCATCTCGGAGCTTATTTTGAGATGTTTAAGCGTGACAGAGACAGACTCAAAGACATTTTCCATCGTATGAATTATTGCCCCTTGGGAGCAGGTGCTCTTGCGGGTACCACGTATCCTTTGGACCGCGATATGACGGCTTCTTTGATGGGCTTTTACGGACCTACACTTAACAGTATGGATTCCGTATCGGACAGAGATTATCTTATTGAGTTTCTCGCCGCACTCAGCATTATTGCAATGCATTTGAGCCGTTTCTGCGAAGAGATAATCGTATGGAATACCAATGAATACAGATTTATCGAACTTGACGATGCTTTTTCAACAGGCTCCTCCATCATGCCTCAGAAGAAGAATCCGGATATAGCAGAGCTTGTACGCGGTAAGACAGGCAGAGTATACGGAGCATTGATGTCGCTTCTTACTACCATGAAAGGCCTTCCTTTGGCCTACAACAAAGACATGCAAGAAGACAAGGAAGTAAGCTTTGACGCTATCGATACGGTAAAGACTTGCCTCGACCTTTTCGAAGGCATGCTTGCCACTACCAAGTTTAATAAAGACAACATGGCCAAGAGCGCGGTTAACGGATTTACGAACGCTACCGATGCCGCAGACTATCTGGTTAAAAAGGGAATGCCTTTCAGAGATGCCCATAAGGTTATAGGTGAGCTGGTACTTTACTGCATAGATGAAGGTATCAGTATCGATGATTGTTCTTTGGCCAAATTAAAAGAATTCTCGGAGCTTTTCGATGCAGATGTTTATGACGAGATATCTCTTAAGACATGTGTATCGAAACGCTTGACTATAGGCGCGCCCGGACAGGAAGCGATGAGTAAGGTTATTGCCGTAAGCCGTGACTATCTTGAACACGACTGGCAGGACAGTGAATTTGAATAATTAAGCATTGTATATGCAGGAGGATAATTTATTCATGAGTGAAAAGTTGAAAGTAGGTATTTTAGGCGGAACGGGTATGGTAGGCCAGAGATTTATTTCTCTTCTTGAAAATCACCCCTGGTTCGAAGTTACCACAATTGCGGCAAGCCCCAGATCCGCAGGCAAGACTTACGAAGAAGCCGTAGGCGACAGATGGAAAATGGATACTCCCATGCCCGAGGCTGTTAAGAAAATTGTTGTTAAGGACGTAACAGAGGTTGATAAGGTTGCTTCCGAAGTTGATTTCTGCTTCAGCGCGGTTGACATGACCAAGGAAGAAATCAAGGCAATCGAAGAAGCATATGCCAAGACCGAAACTCCCGTTGTATCCAATAACTCCGCTCACAGATGGACCAAGGATGTTCCTATGGTTGTTCCGGAGATTAACGCAGATCATACAGGTCTTATCGAGGCTCAGAAGAAGAGACTCGGCACCAAGAGAGGATTTATCGCGGTTAAGCCTAACTGCTCCATTCAGAGCTATACACCCTGCCTTTGGGCATGGAGCGAGTTCGAGCCTTATGAGGTAATCGCTTCCACATACCAGGCTATATCCGGTGCAGGCAAGACCTTCAAGGACTGGCCCGAGATGATTGAGAACATCATCCCTTACATCGGCGGTGAGGAAGAAAAGAGTGAGAAGGAGCCTTTGAGAGTTCTCGGTAATCTTAAGGATGGCGAGATTGAACTTAAGAAGGATCTCGTGATTACTTCTCAGTGTATCCGTGTTCCCGTATTAAACGGCCACACAGCTTCCGTATTTGTTAAGTTCCGTAAGAAACCCACCAAGGAACAGCTTATAGAGAAGCTTAGATCCGCCAAGGGTGCTCCTCAGGAGTTAAATCTTCCCAGCGCTCCCAAGAATTTTATTCAGTATCTTGAAGAAGATAATAGACCTCAGGTTAAACTTGATGTAGACTATGAAAAGGGAATGGGCGTTTCAATCGGACGTCTTCGCGAAGACAGCGTATACGACTTTAAGTTTGTAGGCCTTTCACACAACACTGTTCGCGGTGCTGCAGGCGGAGCTGTTTTATGCGCAGAGCTTTTGAAAGCTCAGGGTTACATCACCAAGAAATAAACATTGCTTTATGGGGACGAAGCGAGAATAGAGGGTTATATTTATATGGATGATTTACGTTATCAGGTTGACCTCTTAACGGCATTAAATCAGAAACTCCAAGCAGACGAGAGAATGTATCGGTTGTTCTTTGATACGTCGCAAAGAGCCTTTTTGTATGTGAATTACGAAACGGGTTCAGCGCGAACTCTCGGAAACTGGAACACTTTTTTTGACATAACGATTAGCGAGGCGGCAAGGCTTCCTGAACTCGAAGAATATTTTTCGGAAGAGTCCAAGGAAAACGTTAGGCGCCTTCTTTTCGTTGAGAAAGAAGGAAAGTCAAGACAGGCACTCGATTGCAAATTGAATGATGAGAAGACCTGGGTATGCGTCGATGTTTCTGTGTTTAAGAATGCTTCGGGAGAAGTTACCGAGAAAATAGTAGCTGTTTCCGATGTTACGAAACAGCGTAATCGCCAGGAAGAACTGGCATATATGGCATATTATGATTCCATAACCGGTCTTTATAACAGAAATTACTTTATTTCCAAGCTTAAAGACTACGTAGATAAGGCCAAAGAACAAAACGTTGTTGTAAGCGTTATGCTTCTTGATATCGATGATTTTCACAATATCAGCGACGTACGTGGAATCGTAACCGGAGATGAAATTATACAGAATCTGGGAATATTTATCCATGGATTATCGGAAGATAACGTAATAGCTTCCAGATTCGATTCTGATATTTTCTGCATAGGAATTTACGACCCTTGCGGTCACAGAAGTGTAGATACGATTTATCGTTCTATTAAGGAGTATCTTGCCAAACCTATGAAGCTTACGGATATGACAGATGCGTCAATAAGCGTATCCGTCGGCGTGGCTGAGTATCCGGAAAGTTCCGATGATGCACTTTCTTTGATCAACTGTGCCGAGATAGTTATGTACAAGGCCAAGAAACAGGGTAAGAACAATATCAAGTTTTTTGACACGGCTATACTCAACAATTTCCTCAATGAGGTTGCAATTGAAAACAAGTTAAAAGATGCAGTTTTATCCGCTAACTTCTCCATGAATTATCAGCCGCAGTTTAGCGCCCGCAACAAGCGCCTTCGCGGAGTTGAGGCTTTAATAAGATGGAAGGATTCCGACGGAAATATGATAAGCCCGTCAGTTTTCATTCCTTTGGCCGAGAAAAACGGAACCATCATCCCAATCGGTGATTTTGTTCTTAACGAAAGCGTAAGACAGTTCATGGAATGGAAAAAGAAATTTGATTTGAATGTGATTTTATCAATCAACATTTCTTCCATACAGTACGCCAAGCCAGATTTTGTGCCCAAAGTCATGGCTGTTCTTAACAAGTATGATATGAATCCCGAGCTTTTGGAACTGGAAGTTACAGAATCGGTTTTGATAGACGATTTTAAGACTATAACCGACAAGATGCTTGAATTAAGGGATTACGGAATAAAGGTTTCTTTGGACGATTTCGGAACCGGCTTTTCTTCTTTGGCTTACTTAAGAGGCTTGCCCATCAATACACTTAAAATTGATAAGTCCTTTATTGATAACATTCTTAAGGACGATGCTTCTAAGGTTATTGTTGAATCCGTTATCGCAATGTCCGAGAAGCTAGGGTTTGAAACCGTAGCTGAGGGCGTTGAGACAAAGGAACAGCTTGATTATCTTACCGAGCACACGAATTGCGACCTTATACAAGGTTTCTATCTCGGTAAGCCTACTGATGACAAGGGCATCGAGGAACTGATGCTTAGGATAATTTAAATTTGGATTGTGTAAAAGATGATAATTGGCAGAAATTCTGAATTAAATCAATTGGGGAATTATTATGACAGAGACAAGAGCCAGATTCTTGTCTTATACGGGCAGAAATACATAGGAAAGACTGCGCTTATCAGGGAATTCATGTCCGATAAGCCGGGCTTTTACTATGCCTGCGAGCCGGCAAGCGAGAGAGAACAGAAGTACCGACTCGGATTAAGACTGGCGGAACTGGGTATTAAGACTTTAAAGTACCCGGAACTGTCGGAGGTTTTTGCATGCCTTGGTAAGAAACATACGCAAAAGAAAGTTATTGTTTTTGATGAATTCCAGCATATTTTAAAGAGTAATCCGGATTTCTTTGAAGAGATTATTTCTTTTATACATTCTAACTGGAACAATCAGGAATATCTTGTAATTCTGTCTTCTTCATCGGTTGGGTTTGTGGAGAATTCGCTCGTAAGCAGAATCGGTGATGCGGCATTTGAACTGTCGGGATTTCTTAAGTTAAAAGAACTTTCTTTCTACGATTTAAGAGACTATTTTTCTTTGTATACCAATGAAGATTGTGCTGTATGTTACAGCATTCTCGGTGGCGTGCCCGGGCTTTGGAAGATGTTTGATGAGCATTTGAGCATCAAGGATAACATAGTAAAGAACCTTCTGGCTGAGAACGGTGCGCTTCACAATGTGGCCGGGGCTCTTGTAACAGAGGAATTGCGTGAGACTTCTGTTTACAATACTATTTTGAGTGCTCTTGCAGTCGGTAAGAATAAGCTTAATGACTTATATGAGCATACAGAGTTTTCAAGGGCTAAGATTAGTGTATATATCAAGAATCTTATGGAGCTTGAACTTGTTGAGAAGCTATTCAGCGTAGATACGGAAGGGCGCGACAATTCTCAAAAGGGACTGTACGGAATCTCCAATAATCTTGTGGATTTCTATTATTCCTTTATGTTTAACAGAGCGTCTTATCTTGAAACCAGTTCACCGGAAGAATTCTACAGACTTTGCGTTGTGCCGGGGCTTAAAGCATATGTAGACAAGCATTTTGATAAGATATGTCTCGAATATTTAAGCAGACTTAACGATAAGAAGAAGCTTCCCATTAATGTGGAACGTTTCGGTAAGTGGATCGGCAAGCAGGGCAACATCGACATTATGGGAAAGTCTGCCGACAAGAACTATGTTATCTGTCTTTGCGCTTACGACAAAGCTATGGTAACATATGATGACTATGAATTATTGCTGTATCTGGCCGACAAGGCTAAGATTTCGGCTGACCATATTTACCTCTTTGCGGGTAACAGATTTGACGAAAAGCTTTCTTTGGAAGCCAAGGTCAGAAAGAATTTAAGATTGTTGCTTCTTGACAATCTTTAAAGCGAAAGGGATTTTAGATTTTGGGGAAGAAACTGATTATAACCGAGAAACCGTCTGTGGCAAGAGACTTTGCCAGAGTACTTAGAGTGTCCGGCAATAATAACGGATACATAGAGAACGACACTTATGTCATTTCGTGGTGTTTCGGCCATCTGGTCGAGATGTCTTATCCTGAAGCCTACGATGAAAAGTATAAGACCTGGAGGCTTGAGGATCTTCCTTTTTTACCCAAGGAATACAAATACGGAGTAATCCAAAGCTCCAAGGATCAGTATGCTCTCGTTAACAAGCTTTTACACCGAGAAGACATTGATACCGTCTATTGGGCAGGCGACTCCGGAAAAGAAGGACAGACAATTGAAGAAAACATTCGCAACTACGGTGGTGTCCGCGAGGGCATGACCGAACTTCGTGTTTGGATAGATTCTCAGACCGACGATGAAATTATGCGTGGCATCAGAGAAGCAAAGCCCATGTCTGATTATGCACGTCTGGGTAAGTCCGGTATTATGCGTACCATCGAGGACTATAGCCTCGGAATTAACTTTTCGAGAGCACTTTCTGTTAAATACGGTCGCATGATTAACGATGCAGCCGCAACTTCCAGCTATACCGCGATAGCCATCGGACGCGTAATGACTTGCGTGCTCGGAATGGTAGTTAATCGTGAGCGCGAAATCCGTGATTTTATAGAGACACCTTTTTACCGCATTATGGGTTCTTTTGGCGATGCAGGTTTCAAGGGTGAATGGAGAGCGGTTAAGGATTCCAAGTACTTTGAATCACCCCTCCTGTACAAAGAAAACGGCTTTAAGAAGCGTGAGAGTGCTGAAGCTCTGATTAACGACTTAACCGGTAAGCCCGCAGTTATTGACTCTATCGAGACTTCAACATCCAATAAACGTGCGCCTTTGCTCTTTAACCTTGCCGAGCTTCAGTCGGAATGCTCCAAGATATTTAAGATAAGTCCAGCACAGACTCTGGATGTTGTGCAGGAATTATATGAAAAGAAACTTACGACTTATCCTCGTACAGATGCACGTGTACTTACTACCGCAATTGCCAAGGAGATAAGTAAGAATATCCGAGGACTTACGGGTTATCCCGAAATGGCTCCTTTTGCCAAGAACATTCTCGATAATCGCATGTATATCGGAATCGAGAAGAGCGCGTACACGGACGATTCAAAGGTTACCGATCACTACGCTATTATTCCGACGGGACAGACTCAGGCAATAGGTGCACTTTCGGACCTTGCAAAGTCTGTTTATAACCTTATTTGCAAGAGATTTCTGTCGATTTTCTATCCCGCGGCCGAATATAAGAACGTCAAGATGACAGTTATGTCAGATGGAGAGAGATTCTTCACATCAGCTAAAGTTTTGTCCAAGAAAGGCTACATGGAAGTTGCCGGAGTTTATGAAAAGAAAGATTCCGACGACGATGAAGGCAGCGATGACAACTCACACAAGGAAGAACTTCTTGCTTTTGCCGGAACTGCTCAGAAGGGCGACGAGATAGCTGTACAGGGTTATGAGATCAAAGAAGGTAAGACATCCCCGCCCAAGCGATATACTTCAGGTAACTTGATTCTTGCGATGGAGAATGCGGGTAACCTTATCGAAGATGAAGAACTTCGCGAACAGATTAAGAAGTCCGGTATCGGCACTTCAGCAACCCGCGGTGAGATACTTGATAAGCTTGTTCGCATTAAATATCTTAATCAGAACCAGAAGACTCAGATTATTACTCCCGAGAAGCTTGGTGAGATGATTTATGAAGTTGTTAAGCTTTCGGTGCCTACGCTTCTCAATCCCGAAATGACAGCGAACTGGGAGATGGGACTCGAAGGAATTATTAACGGAACGGTCGATGACGTTGAGTATAGGTCTAAGCTTGAAGACTACATAAGACGTGAGACCACCAAGATGATTTCTTTTGACCTTACCGAGCAGATTGCGAGAAACATCAATCGCTTTACAGGCAAGGACTCAAAGGGAGTTGCGACGCGTAAGAAACTCGGCATTAAGTGCCCTATGTGTGGCGGCGAGCTTACCACGACCTCTTTTGGATACGGTTGCAGCAATTACTTTGACGAGACGATTAAGTGTAAGTTCAATGTCGGAACGATTGCGGGTGTTGATTTGCCTGAAGAAGATTTTGTGAGTCTTGTAACCGAAGGCAAAACAAAGGTTATCGACGGTTTTGTAGGCAAGAACAAGAAGCCTTTCAGTGCAGCGCTTGTTATGAACAAAGACGACAATGGTGTCATTAACGTAAACTTTGATTTTTCCGAAGTTCCCGCAAGATACTTGGAAGGTGCTGTGTGTCCTGCCTGCGGTAAGCGTTTGATGATTACCGGTTACGGTGTGACATGTGAAGACCGAACCAAAGAAAACGGATGCTACTTCGGTATAGGCGAGATAGCGGGCAAGCATCTGGATGATGATACGATAATTAAGCTCATTAATGAAGGCGCTACCGATATCATTACGGGATTTAAATCCAAAAACAATGCAAAATTTAATGCAAAACTTAAGCTCATCACTGACGAAAACGGCAGGAAATCCGTCGCATTCGACTTTGAAGGTATAGAAGCTGAGAAACTCAAAGATTGCAAGTGCCCGGATTGCGGAAGCGACATTATTATTAAGTCTGCGGGCTATGGATGCTCGGCTTTTGACGCTGCCAAAGAAGACTCATGTAAGTTTTTCATAGGTAAGACCATTGCCGGCAAGACAATTTCGCCTGCAGTTGCCGAGAAGCTGATCAAAGAAGGCAAGACCGAAACCTTGCGCGGCTTCAAGGGTAAGAGCGGCAAGAAATTTGATGCGGTATTAATCCTTCAAAAGAACGAATCAGGCAGAACCGAAGTCGTATTTGACTTTGACAATGTCGAATCCAAAGTTGTGGAAGGTGTAAAATGTCCCGCGTGTGGTGGCAATATCGTGGTTACTCAATACGGTTTCGCCTGTGAAAACAGATTTATGGAAGAGAATAAGTGTTATTTTTCCATAGGCGAAATTGCAGGTAAGAAAATATCCGAAGCCGATGTCAAAGAACTGCTTACCAACGGTATTTCCAAGACCATCAGAGGCTTTAAAGGAAAGTCCAAGAAAGCATTTGATGCATGCCTTAAGCTAAACACAACAGAAGACGGCAAGAAAGAAATCGTCTTTGACTTCGAAAACGTCGAGGAAAAAACAATAAAAGACGTAAAATGTCCCGTCTGTGGAGGAGATATAGTTAAGACTAAGTTTGGTTTCGGCTGTAAGAACTATAACCGCGAGAATCCCGAAGCCGGCTGCCGATTTAATGTCGGTACAATTTCGGGAGTAAAGATTACCGAGGCAATCCTAAAGGAACTCCTTAATAACGAGACAACATCCATTATATCGGGCTTTAAGTCCAAATCAGGCAATTCTTTTGATGCCAAGCTTACGCTTGCAAGAAATGAAGAAGGTGTCGTTACCGGCTGTAAGTTTGTTTTTGAAGACGAAGACAAAGTGATGGAGAACGTTAAGTGTCCCAAATGCGGAAGTTCCATCATTAAAGGACATATGGGTTATCGTTGCGCTTCCTACGTAAGAGAAGGCGACGGATGTAAGTTCTTCGTGGGCAAGATTGCAGGCGTTGAATTGTCGGAAGAACAATTTACCAAACTGATTACCGACAAGAAAACAGACAAAATTCAAGGCTTTTTGAGCAAAAAAGGCTCCGTATTCGACGCAGTATTAAAACTTGATGAAAATTCAAATATTGTATTTGATTTTGAGTCATAGATGGAATATTATTTTATGCGGAGTTAATTCTGATATTATATATTAAGTAATTGGAGGGCATTATGGCTGACATTACTATTTCTGATTTATATACACTTGACGAAACGCTGGCCAAGGACCTTCTTTTGACGGTAACTTATCCTTGGGAAGCACTTCCCAAGATTAAGGATTACATTCTTGAACTCGGAAGCAAGCTTTCGCCCGATGAATATGATTATAAAGGCGACAACGTCTGGATTCATAAGACCGCCAAGATTTATCCCAACAACTATATTGCGGGACCCTGTATTATAGGTGCGGAGACCGAGGTTCGTCCCGGCGCGTTTATAAGAGGCAATGCTCTTGTGGGCGACGGCTGTGTGGTAGGTAATTCGACGGAGCTTAAGAACGTTATTCTTTTTAATAAAGTTCAGGTTCCTCACTATAATTATGTAGGCGATTCAATTTTGGGATTTAAGGCTCACATGGGTGCAGGCTCCATTACATCCAATGTTAAGAGCGATAAGAAACTTGTTGTTGTGCACAATGAAGGCGAACGTATCGAAACCGGACTCAAGAAATTTGGCGCTATGCTCGGCGACAATGTTGAGGTCGGATGTAACAGCGTTCTCAATCCGGGTACAGTAATCGGCAAGTGGAGTAATGTATATCCCACATCATGCGTAAGAGGTGTAATTCCCGCGCATTCAATACACAAAAACAACGGCACGGTTATTCAAAAAAGGGAAGATTAATAACCGTACGTGTTTAATAAAAAATACTGGATTTTTCAGTATTTTTATGCAACAATGAAAGTTGCGATTATTATTAGTTTGAAAGGAGTAAACAATTCATGATTTATTCAAAAGAAGTTGAAGAAATGTGCCCTGTTAAACTGGGTGTAAACCATGGCTGTGCTCCCATTCCCGAAGAGGCTAAATGGGTTAAGGCTAAGAATGTTTCTGACATTTCCGGTTACACACACGGTATCGGCTGGTGCGCTCCTCAGCAGGGTGCCTGCAAGCTTTCTTTGAACGTTAAGGAAGGTATTATTCAGGAGGCTTTGGTTGAGACAATCGGATGCTCCGGTATGACTCACTCTGCAGCAATGGCCGCCGAAATCTTACCCGGACGTACCGTTTTGGAGGCTCTTAATACAGACCTTGTTTGTGACGCTATCAACACCGCTATGAGAGAATTATTCTTACAGATCGTTTACGGACGTACACAGTCCGCATTCTCTGAGGAAGGTCTTGCTATCGGTGCAGGTCTTGAAGACCTTGGTAAGGGTACCCGTTCAATGGTTGGTACCACTTACGGTACTCTTAAGAAGGGTCCTCGTTACCTTGAACTTACTGACGGTTATATCACAGGTATCGCTCTTGACGAAGAAGACGCTATCATCGGTTACAAGTATGTAAACTTTGGTAAGATGATGGACTTCATCAAGAAGGGCGACGATGCTCAGACCGCTCTTGACAAGGCTTCCGGCCAGTACGGACGCGTTCAGGATGCTGTTAAGATTATCGATCCCAGAACCGACAAAGAAGTAAAGTAAGGAGGAGACTAAGATGGCATTATTTGAATCATATGAAAGAAGAGAGCCCCAGATTCTTGCCGTATTAAAGAACTACGGTATCTCTTCCATCGAAGAATGTAAGACAATTACAGATGCTGCAGGTATCGATGTATATCATCTTATCGAAGGCATTCAGCCCATCTGTTTTGAAAACGCTAAGTGGGCATACACTGTAGGCGCTGCAATCGCTATTAAGAAGGGTTGCCGCAGAGCAGCAGATGCAGCCGCAGCAATCGGCGAAGGCCTTCAGGCTTTCTGTATTCCCGGTTCCGTAGCAGACACCCGTAAGGTAGGTCTTGGTCACGGTAACCTTGGTAAGATGCTTCTTGAAGAAGACACCGAGTGCTTCGCATTCCTTGCAGGTCACGAGTCATTCGCAGCTGCAGAAGGTGCTATCGGTATCGCAGAGAAAGCCAACAGAGTTCGTAAGACTCCCTTAAGAGTTATTCTTAACGGTCTCGGCAAGGACGCTGCTCAGATTATTTCACGTATCAACGGCTTTACTTTTGTAGAGACCGAATACGATCCTTACACCAACACTGTTAAGGAAGTTTCCAGAAAGTGCTACTCCAAGGACGCTAACAGCCCTCGTGCAAAGGTTAACTGCTATGGTGCCAATGACGTAAGCGAAGGCGTTGCAATCATGTGGAAGGAGAACGTTGATGTATCCATCACCGGTAACTCCACCAACCCCACCAGATTCCAGCATCCCGTTGCAGGTACTTACAAGAAGGAAAGACTTGAAAAGGGCAAGAAGTACTTCTCAGTAGCATCAGGCGGTGGTACAGGACGTACACTTCACCCCGATAACATGGCTGCAGGTCCCGCTTCTTACGGTATGACAGATACCATGGGTCGTATGCACTCAGACGCTCAGTTCGCAGGTTCTTCTTCAGTTCCCGCACACGTTGAGATGATGGGTCTTATCGGCGCAGGTAACAACCCTATGGTTGGTATGACCGTTTCCACAGCAGTATCTATCGAAGAAGCTGCTAAGGCAGGTAAGTTCTAAGCTCAATCGGAACATTTAAAGATAATAAAAACCCCTGTTTCCGTAAGGAAGCAGGGGTTAAATTTTTGACAGATTTAATTACCGAAAGAAATCGATTCGTCCTTGGGATATTCTCCGTGAAGAAGAGTAATTATATACTGGATTCGTTTATTGGTTCTTTTGTAACATTCAAGAGCGGCTTCAAGTGTATGTTCATTGTAGGCACCGTCGGAAAAAGAATCATGCAGATATCCGTTGGCCTGCGTCATATAATCCGCAGCTGACTTGGCAATATCTCCGATATAAGCAAAGGTCTCGGGAACGCCTTCGGTAGGAACCGTAAGCTGCGACATAGCAGTGATTTCTTTTTCAAGAACATCAAACTGTTCAAATAACTTGGATACAGCATCCTGATCTTCGGGATTGATACTGTTTATATCTGTATTAACCTTATCGAGGCTTTCAAAAAACTTCTCCATCGAAGCCTTATATTCCTTGGCAGCACCGGAACCTTTGGCTCCGCAACCACACAGAAGAATTGCTGCTAGTATAATACATACAAGAACTTTCGTATATTTTCTCATAACAAACCTCCAATGTTTCACACCACTTAAAGATATCATATTAACAGACTAAATACAATTTAAAAAACTTTTAAATTGTATTAACTATTGCACATTCATGCTTTAGTGTGGTAAAATTTTACATTGAAACAAATATAGAAAATCTATTAACGAGGTGACAGGATGATTGGAGCAGATGCATTGGTAAAAGCCCTCTCTGAAGAGAAGGTTAAATACGTATTCGGCTATCCCGGTGTTGCAATTTGTCCTTTTTACAACTCCATTCTCAATTCCGATATTGAGACGGTACTTGTAAGAACCGAGCAGAATGCAGCCCATATGGCAAGCGGCCTTGCCAGAATTTCCGGAGAAGTGGGCGTCTGCGCCGTCACAAGCGGCCCCGGTGCCACCAATTTAATTACAGGTATTGCGACTGCTTTTGCTGACAGCATACCGCTTGTATGTATTACGGGACAGGTTAATTCATCGCTTCTCGGATCCGACGTATTCCAGGAAGCCGATATCACAGGTGCTGTGGAGTCATTTGTTAAATACAGCTATCTTGTTAAGGATGTTAACGACATCCCCAGAGTCATGAAAGAAGCATTCCACATCGCCAGAACCGGTCGTAAGGGTCCCGTTCTTGTAGATGTTCCGATTGACGTTCAGAATGCCGAAATCAAGAAATTCAAATATCCCGAAGAAGTAAATATGCGTACCTACAAGCCTACAGTTGTAGGTAATTATGCGCAGATTAAAAAGATGGTTAAGGCGCTTGAAAAGGCTAAGAGACCCGTTATCTGTGCAGGTGGCGGTGTACTTCTTGCAGATGCACAAAAAGAGCTTAAGAAGTTCTCAGAGACCTTTAAGATTCCTGTTGTATCTACAATGATGGGTATCGGTTCTATGCCTACGGCTCACCCCATGTACTTCGGAATGGTCGGTAATAACGGCAAGGCATATGCCAACAGAGCCATGAACGAATCCGACTTACTTGTAATGGTAGGTGCGAGAGTGGCCGACAGAGCCGTTAATCAGCCTGATTTAATTACTGAAAACAAAGTTCTTATTCACATAGACGTTGACCCTGCGGAGATTGGTAAGAACTGCGGTCCCACAATCCCTATCGTAGGCGACGCCAAGAATATTTTTGAACAGCTTCTTTCTTTTGAAATGACTATCGATACCAAAGAATGGATCACGACTCTTAACGAGTATAAAAAGAAAATGGTTGTCAAAAGAAATCCGAATCCCAAGTTTACAGATCCTGAAGCATTTATCAAGCTTTTGTCTGCCAAGATGAAGGATGACGGAATATATGTAGCCGATGTCGGACAGAATCAGATTTGGTCTTGTGCATATCACGAAGTTAAGAAAGGCCGTTTCATGACCAGTGGCGGCATGGGCACCATGGGATATTCAATTCCCGCAGCATTGGGAGCCAAGCTTGCGGCACCTAAGAAGCAGGTAATCGCAGTGTGCGGCGACGGTTCTTTCCAGATGTCCATGATGGAACTTGCCACCATTAATCAGGTTAAGAAGGGTATCAAGATTATAGTGCTTAAGAATAATTACCTTGGTATGGTGCGTGAGTATCAGCATTTTACATACAAGGACAATTATTCCGTAGTAGAACTTAATGACTATCCGAACCTTGAGCTTTTGGCCAAGGCTTACGATATGGGCTACATAAAAGTTGAAAATACGAGTAAAGCCGAAGCTGCCATAGACCTTCTTTTGAGAGATGACAAGTCTTACATTATGGAAGTTATGGTTGATCCGATGGATATCGTTAAAGGTTAGTCGGGAGGCGCATATGAAGAAATTGTATTCGGTTTTGGTAGAAAACAGATCTGGTGTTCTCAGCAAAGTATCCGGTCTTTTCGCAAGAAGATGCTTTAACATCGATTCTTTGGTTGTGGGAGAGACATTCGATCCCGAAGTGTCCAATATGACCATCGTAAGCTCGGGTGATGAACGTACACTTGAACAGATAGAGAAACAGCTTAATAAAAAGCTTGATGTAATTAAGGTTAAAACCTTCAAAGAAGAGCAGGCAATCGCAAGAGAACTTATGCTTATAAAGGTTAAAGTCAATAAATCAAACCGCAAGGACATCCTTGAAATCTGCGAGATATGCAGGGCTGAAATTGTTGATATGAGTAACACTCATCTTATGATTCAGATTTGCGATACTCCCGAGAAAATCAAGGTTTTCCGCACTATGCTTTCGGGTATAAGCGTAGTTGAAGTTGCCCGCACCGGCACTTTAGCACTTCCCAAATGTAATGATTTAGAGAATTAAAGCATTTTTTATTGACTTTTGTCTGTGTAGTAGTTACTATAAATATTAATTTAAGTGAAACGGAGACGAAAATGCATACCAAAGTTTTCCAATTACTTGTAGATAACACTTCAGGTGTTTTGAGCAGAATTTCAGGACTTTTCTCAAGAAGAGGCTACAATATCGACAGCATTACCGCAGGCGTTACGGCTGATGAAAGATTTACAAGAATCACAATCGTGACTCACGGTGACGACGATATTCTCGACCAGATTGAGAAGCAGGTTGCCAAGCTCATTGACGTAAGAGACATCAAGGTTTTAAAGCCCGAAGAAAGTGTTTACAGAGAGCTTGCACTCATTAAGATTAAATGCTCACCCAAGGACAGACAGGGAGTCATTTCAATCGCAGACATTTTCAGAGCCAATATTATCGATGTAGGCAAGGAAAGTCTTATTATCGAGCTTATCGGCGATCAGGAGAAGATTAAGGCATTTATGGATCTTCTTGACGGCTATGAAATCTTAGAGCTTGCAAGAACCGGTATGACCGGTCTTATAAGAGGTATAGACAAGGTTACTTACCTTGATTAAAACGTTATTATTTTTATTTAAATAAAAGGAGATACCAAAATGGCAAAGATTTATTATCAGCAGGATTGTAACTTATCATTACTTGAGGGTAAGACAATCGCAATTATCGGCTATGGTTCACAGGGCCATGCTCACGCATTGAATTTAAAGGAATCAGGATGCCATGTCATTATCGGTCTTTACAAGGGCTCTAAGTCCTGGGACAAGGCTGTGGCACAGGGATTTGAGGTTTATACAGCAGCAGAAGCTGCCAAGAAGGCTGACATTATTATGATTCTTATCAACGATGAGAAGCAGGCAGACCTTTACAAGAACGACATCGAGCCCAACCTTGAAGCAGGCAACATGCTTATGTTTGCACACGGTTTCAACATTCACTTCGGATGCATCACACCTCCCGCTAATGTTGACGTTACCATGATTGCTCCCAAGGGACCCGGTCATACAGTTCGTTCCGAGTACCAGGCAGGTAAGGGTGTTCCTTGTCTCGTAGCTGTTCATCAGGATGCAACAGGTAAGGCTCTTGACCTTGCACTTGCTTATGCACTCGGTATCGGCGGTGCCAGAGCAGGCGTACTTGAGACCACATTCAGAACCGAGACCGAAACCGACTTGTTCGGCGAGCAGGCAGTTCTTTGTGGCGGTGTTTGCGCACTTATGCAGGCTGGCTTCGAGACTCTTGTTGAAGCAGGATACGATCCCAGAAATGCATACTTTGAATGTATTCACGAGATGAAACTTATCGTAGACCTTATTTACCAGTCAGGTTTCGCAGGAATGCGTTATTCAATCTCCAATACCGCAGAATACGGTGATTACATCACAGGTCCCAAGATTATCACCGAAGAAACCAAGAAGACCATGAAGAAGATTCTTTCCGACATCCAGGACGGTTCTTTTGCCAAGGAATTCTTACTTGATATGTCACCCGCAGGTAAGCAGGTACACTTCAAGGCAATGAGAAAGCTTGCATCAGAGCATCCCGCTGAGAAGGTCGGCGAAGAAGTAAGAAAGCTCTACAGCTGGAACAACGAAGAAGATAAGTTAATCAACAACTAATTCGGAAGGCTACAGGGAACCCCTTCGCGGGTTCCCTGATTTTTTGAAAAGAAATATGATTTATAACAATGTATTGGAAGCCATCGGACATACTCCGATGATTGAATTAAGCAATAAAATGGTGCCGGAAGATGCGGCAAGAGTACTTGTTAAGTACGAAGGCCTCAATGTCGGCGGTTCCATCAAGACCAGAACAGCTTACAACATGATTACAAAAGCGCTTAAGGAAGGCATTATCAATGAAGACACAATAATTGTCGAACCTACAAGCGGTAATCAGGGAATAGGACTTGCGCTTATCGGCGCGGTTATGGGTTTTAAGACAGTGATAATAATGCCCGATTCCGTAAGTTCCGAGAGAAGACTTCTCGTAAAACACTACGGAGCTGAGGTAATTCTGATAAAAGATGAAGGCAATATCGGCGAATGCATGGATAAGTGCCTTCAGACAGCTCTCGATATGGCAGCGTCTGACAAGAGAGTATACATTCCGCAACAGTTTGAGAATCCCAACAACCCGTTGGTTCACAAGCACCATACAGGACTTGAAATTCTTGAGCAGGTAGCAGGACCGATAGACGGATTTTGCTCCGGAATCGGTACCGGCGGTACCATAAGCGGAATCGGAGAGACATTAAAGGCTCAGAACCCGGATATTACCATCTGGGCAGTTGAACCTGAAAATGCAGCAATTCTTGCGGGAGGTAATATCGGCACACACCTCCAGATGGGTATCGGTGACGGAATTATCCCCAAGAATCTAAATCAGGAAATCTATGACGATATCTATGTGGTATCCGATGAAGAAGCAATACAGACCGCCAAGGATCTTGCTCGCAAAGAAGGTCTTATGTGCGGTATTTCAAGCGGCACCAACGTTGCCGCAGCTATAGCTCTTGCAACTAAACTAGGCAAGGGTAAGACGGTAGTTACTGTCTTACCCGACACAGCAGAAAGATATTTTTCCACACCACTTTTCGAAAACGAATAAAGGAGAATAAGCCAATGGGAATGACTATGACCCAGAAGATTCTTGCCGCTCATGCGGGTCTTGAATCTGTTGTCGCAGGACAATTAATAGAAGCTGACTTAGATTTGGTGCTTGGCAATGATATTACAAGCCCTGTAGCTATTAAAGAAATGGAGAAAATGAACTTAAAGGACGTTTTCAATAAGGACAAGATTGCTCTTGTCCCCGACCATTTCGTACCCAACAAAGATATTAAATCCGCAGAACATTGCAAATGCGTAAGAGAATTCGCACTCAAGAATAAGATTACCAATTACTTTGAAGTAGGTAAGATGGGTATTGAGCACGCATTGCTTCCCGAGCAGGGCTTAACCGTTGCCGGTGACGTTATTATCGGCGCCGATTCACATACCTGCACATATGGCGCGCTTGGTGCTTTTTCCACCGGTGTAGGAAGTACAGATATGGCGGCAGGCATGGCTACGGGTAAGGCGTGGTTTAAAGTTCCTTCGGCAATTAAGTTTAACGTAGTAGGTAAGATGCCCAAATGGGTAAGCGGTAAAGATGTTATTCTTCATATTATCGGTATGATAGGCGTAGACGGTGCGCTTTACAAATCCATGGAATTTGTGGGCGAAGGCATTAAGAACCTTTCTATGGACGATCGTTTCACTATCGCCAATATGGCTATCGAAGCAGGCGCCAAGAACGGAATATTCCCCGTAGACGACCTTACCGAAGCTTATTTAAAAGAACACAGCAGGCGTGAATACACGATTTATGAAGCTGATGCAGATGCTGAATATGACGAAGAATACACTATCGACTTATCCGCTCTTAAGCCTACAATCGCGTTCCCTCACTTGCCCGAGAACACTCATACAATAGACGAAATCAAAGAACAGATTAAGATAGATCAGGTTGTTATCGGTTCATGTACCAACGGACGTATTGATGACTTAAGATGTGCCGCAGAAGTTCTTAAAGGCAATAAAGTTGCAGACGGCATGCGTCTTATTGTACTTCCCGCCACCCAGGCTATATACCTTCAGGCTATGGAAGAAGGCTTACTCAGAACATTTATTGAAGCCGGCGGCGTAGTCAGCACACCCACCTGTGGTCCTTGCCTCGGCGGATACATGGGAGTACTTGCCGAAGGTGAACGTTGCGTATCCACTACCAACAGAAACTTTGTAGGTCGTATGGGTCACATCACAAGCGAAATCTATCTTGCAAGCCCCGCGGTTGCCGCAGCAAGCGCAATCAAGGGCTACATTGCAGCTCCGGAGGTGTAAGTATGAACGCAAAAGGAAGAGTTTTTAAATACGGTGACAACGTCGACACAGACGTAATCATTCCCGCAAGATATCTTAATTCATCAGATCCCAAGGAACTTGCGACTCACTGCATGGAAGATATCGATAAAGAATTCGTGAATCATGTTAAAGCCGGCGACATTATAGTTGCCACCAAGAACTTTGGCTGCGGTTCATCAAGAGAACACGCTCCCATAGCAATTAAAGCCAACGGTGTAAGCTGCGTAATAGCAGAGACCTTCGCCAGAATCTTTTATCGAAATGCCATCAACATAGGACTTCCCATTATGGAATGCAAGGAAGCTTCCGAGAAGATTAACGCAGGTGATGAGGTTGAGATCAATTTCGATACCGGAGAGATTTTTGACCGAACAACCGGCGAAACCTTCAAAGGCCAGCCGTTCCCCGAATTCATGCAAAAAATTATTAATTCGGACGGCTTACTTAACTACATAAAAAATAGAGATTAATTTGCAAACATCTGATATACTGTTAGTTAGTATGTCAGATGTTTTTTGAGGTATAAAATGCTTTTTAACTCTTTTGAATTTATTATATTCTTTCCGATAGTGGTAGCAGCTTATCTGATACTTCCCAAGCGGATTAAGCCTGTATGGTTACTTCTTTCCAGCTATTTCTTTTACATGTGCTGGAATGCCAAATACATCGTACTTATTCTTTTTTCAACTCTTGTAACTTACATTACCGCAATTTTAATTGACCGGGACAGACCCGCAAAAGTCCGCAAAGCAATATTGGCATGCGGAATTACGCTTAACCTTTTGGTGCTTTTCCTTTTCAAATACTTTGATTTCTTCTTATCAAACATCAGTCATATAACAGAGAAATTCGGCATGGGAAGCTTGTCCAATCCGTTTTCTTTTGTACTGCCTGTAGGTATTTCTTTTTACACGTTCCAAGCTGTTGGATACGTTATCGACGTGTACAGAGGAGAAGTTAAGGCTGAGAAGAACATTATTAATTACGCTTTGTTTGTAAGCTTTTTCCCTCAGCTTGTTGCAGGCCCCATAGAGAGAAGCAAGAACCTTCTTACACAGATTAAATCAATAAGGGAAAAGAATCTCTTTTCTTATGATTCTATGGTATCGGGCTTCGGTCTGATGCTTTGGGGCATGCTTTTAAAAACAATGATTGCCGACAGAGCAGCAGTTTTTGTTGACAATATCTTTACGGCTTATTCGATGTACGGAACAGTAGAGCTGGTATTTGGTGCGTTACTGTTTACGCTTCAGATATATGCCGATTTTTCCGGTTATTCTGCCATTGCGATAGGTGCGGCAAGAGTTATGGGTATTAATTTATGCACTAACTTTAACACGCCTTATTTTGCTACAAGCATCGCTGATTTCTGGGCAAGATGGCACATATCACTCAGCACTTGGTTCAAGGATTATGTCTATATTCCCTTAGGTGGCAACAGAAAAGGCAAGATAAGAAAGTACATTAACCTAATCATTACTTTTCTGGTAAGCGGCTTATGGCACGGAGCGTCCTGGAACTATGTTGCTTGGGGCTTGTTACACGGATTGTATCGCGTTATGGGCGAAATTACAGGTTCAATTCGAGCCAAGGCATACGCTGCGTTACATGTCAAAAAAGACGTGTTTAGCTACAACCTGTTAAAAAGACTGATAACATTTGTACTGGTTGCATTTGCATGGATATTTTTCAGAGCCAGATCGTTGAAAGTCGCAGTTGGATATATTCACAGAATGTTTACAAGGTTCAATCCATGGGTGCTTTTTGACGAATCCTTGTTTTTGCACGGCCTAGACAGAAGAGAGTTCGCGATTCTTGCATACATGATTGCTTTGCTCCTCGTAGTTTCATTCTTAACTTATAAAAAGAAACAGGATATAGGCATTCTTTTGGCAGAGCAGAACCTTTGGTTCAGATGGACTGTATATGTGGCTGTAATTGTTGGCGTTCTCGTATTCGGAGAGTACGGCGTCAATTTTGAATCGGCCAAATTCATATATTTTGATTTTTAGAGAGGCTATAATCTTGAAGTTAATTAAGAATCAAAAATTAGGAAATACCGTTAAGTTTATTGCATTTATCATATTGTTAACGATAATAGTTTTGTCCGTTTATAATGTTTTGAAATGGAAAGACACTACGGGTGATTATTGCTCGTCAATCGAACAGCTTTACAATACCGATAAAGATTTGATTGACGTTGTTTTTGTGGGAAGTTCGCATGTGTATTGCAGTGTTTATCCAAGCATTTTGTGGGAGAAAAGCGGCATAGCGGCATTTGATATGAGTGTGTCCGGGCAGGACAAGTATTCCGCATATCATCAGATTAAGGAATTGCTGAAGACTCAATCTCCGAAGGTTATTTTCGTGGATATTTACGGCCTTTTTTCGGATAAGCACGACAGCGAAGGCAATTTATACAGGAACCTTCTTTCCATGAAGACGTCCAAAAATTCGATTGATCTTGTTAATGATTATTTTGAAGACAACGAAGGCGATAAGAGCAATTTCTTTTACCGTTGGCCTATTATACATACACGTTACAAAGAGCTCAGCCGTTACGATTTCCATAACAACAAACTAAACTCTATATTGAGAGGTGAGAGAATAGGCTTTAATACCGGCGGCGACATAAGTCCCATACTTCAATTTGATTTCGACCCTGCCGAACTGTCGGATAAAAATATTGCGTGGCTTAACAGTCTGTATGATTTATCAGTGAAAGAAGGCTTTAAGCTTGTTCTTATGAAAACGCCTATAAACGGAGGGCCGTTCTTTCAGTCAATTATGGATGCAGCCTCGCAGTATGCCGACAGTAAGAATATAGACTTCATAGATTTTAACAGAATGGCTGATGAATTAGGCCTAGACATGGGAAGCGATTTTATAGACGGTAACCATGTTAATGCATACGGAGCTGCGAAAGTTACAGGCTATCTTAATGATTATATCAATACCAATTTTAGTCTTGCAGACCATCGAGGCGATTCGAGGTACCATCAGTGGGATGAGGATTTAAAATACTATAATCACGAAGAGTTTTTGAATAACCTACAGTATGTCAACGATTTACATGATTTGCATGAAGCTTTGTCGAGCGAAGCCGGAGCCGACTTCTCGGCAATAATCAGTGTGGAAAATACCGATTCGATAATAAATCTGTCTCATGATACCTGTGAAAAACTTTCCGAATTCGGCATGGCATACAGTGAGATAACTGAAGGCGGAAAATGGCTTTATTCAAACAATTCACTTACTAAATTAATTGATAATGATTCGTCTGAAGGTATTAGGAGCATCGATTTAAATGAATTTGATTCTATGTGTGTCAGATTCTCAGGCGATGGCTCTGTTGGTAATATTTTGATTGGCAAGGATGATTATTCCAATCGGGATGTGTATGTAAATATCGTTATATATGATAATTATCTGTGTGAAACCGTAATGCAGAAAAAATATTAATTTGAGGTGTTTATGAGAATTATTTTCATTCGTCACGGGGATCCCGATTATAAGAATGATTCTTTGACGGAAAAAGGAAGAAGAGAAGCCGAGCTTTTGGCTGAGAGAGTTCTTAACTGGAAAGATGATATAACTCACATTTATCGTTCTCCCTTGGGAAGAGCCAAGCTTACGTGCGAATATTCGCTTAATAAGCTTCACATGGAAGCTACGGAGTGCGAATGGCTCAAGGAGTTTTATTATCCGACGCATCATGCCGAACAGAACAATGAGATACATGTTCCTTGGGATTTTTATCCTGCAGCATGGACCGATTTTAAGGAAGCATACGACAAAGATAAGTGGGCCGAGCTTTCGCTGTTACAAGAGAACGACATAAAGGGCGAAGCGGAACACGTGAATGCTTCTTTTGATAAACTGCTCGAAGAATATGGTCTTAAAAGAAACGGAGAATACTATTTAACAGATGGTTCAGACCATGGCAAGACACTTGTTTTCTTTTGCCACCTCGGTGTGTCGTTTTTGATTATGGGACACCTTCTGGGTATTTCACCTTTTGTATTGTGGCACGGCTTCTTTGTGGCTCCTACGGCAGTGACGGTGCTTGCCACAGAAGAGCGTGAGCCCGGAAAATGCGCGTTCAGAACGCAGTACTTCGGGGATACGAGCCATTTAAGACTTAACGGTGAGCCTGCATCCAAATCGGGCTATTTTACAGATTGTTTCCAGGGTTAGTGAGGATTAGAGTATGATTGCTTTTTTGAAGGGTATTCTTGAAGAAAACCGTCCGGGTAATCTTGTTATCGATGTTAACGGTGTCGGCTACAATGTGGTTGTTTCGGAGTCAGTTTGCGAAAGTCTTCCGTCCATAGGCAATGAGATTAAGGTATATACTTATTTAAGTGTTCGTGAGGACGGAATGAGTCTTTACGGATTCTTGACTCGCGACGAACTCGATATGTTTAATCTTCTTATAGGCGTATCCGGAGTAGGCCCTAAGGGCGCTCAGGCGCTTCTTAGCATCGCGGATGTGCCGGTAATAAAGTATTTCATTGTTACAGGAGATGTTGCAAGCCTTTCAAAGGCACCTACAATCGGCAAGAAGACTGCTGAACGAATAATTGTAGACTTAAAAGACAAACTGGCCAAAGAACCTCTTATTGGCACAGTTTCGGATGTACCTTCGCAACCCGACGGTAAGCTTTCGCAGGATGCACTTGATGCTATCGAGGCACTGGCGGCTCTCGGATATGACAAGAAAGAAGCCAAGGCCGCAGTACTTAAGATTGAACATCTTGAAGAGCTTAATACCAATGAGATTCTTAAGCTTTCGCTTCAATACATGTTTTAAGGGGTGACTTACATTGCAACGAATGATTGAAACCAAGATAACCGAAGAAGATGTTAAACTCGAAGGCTCTTTGAGACCTCATTTTCTTTCCGAGTACATCGGTCAGGAAAAGGTTAAAGATATTATGAAAGTGTACATCGAAGCGGCCAAGAACCGTAACGATGCGCTCGATCATGTTCTTTTGTACGGACCTCCCGGACTCGGCAAGACTACACTTGCGCAGATTATAGCCAATGAAATGGGCGTTAATATCAAGATTACAAGCGGACCTGCTATAGAAAAGCCCGGTGACATGGCGGCTATCCTTAACGGACTTAAGGAGGGAGACCTTCTTTTTATAGACGAGATTCACAGACTTAACAAGCAGATTGAAGAAGTACTGTACCCTGCAATGGAGGACTATTCTCTTGACATCATGATAGGAAAGGGTCCTTCGGCCAAGTCTATAAGGCTTGACTTGCCCAAGTTTACGTTGGTTGGTGCTACTACGAGAGCAGGCCTTCTTTCGGCTCCTTTAAGAGACAGATTCGGCGTTGTACAGAAGCTTGAATTTTATAATGTTGACGAATTGTCGACTATCATCAGACATTCGGCCAAGATTTTGAACGTTAAAATTGATACCGACGGTGCCGATGAACTTGCAAGACGAAGCAGAGGTACGCCCAGACTTGCCAATCGTATGCTTAAGCGTGTGAGAGATTTTGCCGAAGTCAGATTTGACGGTGTTATTACCGGAGATGTGGCCAGAACGGCACTTGATTTAATGGACGTCGATAAGATGGGGCTCGATCACGTGGACAGAAATATCCTTGTTACAATGATTGAATTATATAAGGGCGGACCGGTAGGCCTTGATACACTTTCTGCCACTATCGGAGAGGATTCCGGTACGATTGAAGAAGTATATGAGCCTTATTTAATCAAGAACGGATTCATCATCAGAACCCCCAGAGGACGTATGGTTACGGAGCTTGCATACCGACATTTGGGCATTGAGATGAATGCTTGAGACCTTGCATTTTGACAGGTTAGATATTATAATTGAAATATGTTTGAAAACATGCGTTATGCCTTGTTTTTGATGAAGAATTCTTTGGGAGGATTGCTTTCATGGCAGCTAAAACTGATACAGAAGTTATTATTGGCGGCAAGGTTTTCAGGCTTAGCGGATATGAAAGCGAAGAGTATCTTCAGAAGGTTGCGGCTTATATAAACTCCAAGCTTGCGGAGTATAACCGAATCGAAGGCTTCAGACGTTCTCCCGTGGACACTCAGAATGTGCTTCTTCAGCTTAACATCGCCGATGATTATTTTAAAGCCAAGAAGCAGATATCTCTCCTTGAAGAAGAAATCAGCGCCAAGGAGAAGGAACTGTATGATCTGAAGCATGAATTGATTGCTTCTCAGATTAAGCTTGATAATTCCGAGAAGAATATGAAATCTCTTAAAAGTGAGCTCGATGAGAGTTCCAGAAAGTTATACAGGCTTGAATCTGAACTTAAAAATAACTAACTTAAAAGGCTGTTTTAATCAGCCTTTTTTCTTTATAGTATTGCAGGAGTTGTTTAAGTATGGAACTATTGTCGCCGGCAGGTAATTACAATGCGTTTATAGGTGCTTTAAATGCCGGCTGTGATGCCGTTTATTTGGGCGGCTCACGATTCGGAGCCAGAGCTTATGCCGACAATTTCTCGGACGAAGAAATAATTAAGGCCATAAAGCTTGCCCATATCAATAATGTCAAGGTATATCTTACCGTTAATACGCTTATTAAAGAACGTGAATACAGCGATGTCATCGATTACTTGCGTCCGCTCTATGAAGCCGGTCTTGATGGCTGTATAGTGCAAGATTTGGGTCTTATCGTACGTTTTAAAGAGTTTTTCCCTGATATGGAATGCCATGTAAGTACTCAGGGTTTTGCCACAGGTATAGAGTCTGTGAAGTTCTATAAATCCCTCGGCGCGTCTCGCGTTGTGCTTGCAAGAGAGCTTTCTTTGGACGAGATTAAGAAGATTAAGGCAAGTGTAGATGTAGAGCTTGAGACATTCATTCATGGTGCCATGTGTTATTCATACTCCGGAGAATGTCTTTTCAGTTCGTGTCTCGGCGGCAGAAGCGGAAATCGCGGACGTTGCGCAGGTCCTTGCAGATTGCCTTACAAAATGCTCGACGACAAGTCCGGTACCGATAAATACCTTCTTTCCATGAAGGATCAATGTACCATAGATATTATCCCGGAGCTTATTAACGCGGGTATAGATTCGCTTAAGATAGAAGGCCGCATGAAGAAGCCTGAATACAGCGCCTTTGTTACGTCTGTATATCGTAAATATATTGATTTATTCATGGAACATCCCGAGGCTTATAAGGTCGATAAGAGAGACTTTGAAAACTTAAGACATATGTATTTGAGGTCTGAAATCGGCAAGGGTTATTATCATGTCCAAAACGGTCGTGAGATGATTACTCTTGACAGCCCCGCATACAACGGGAATGATGATGCTCTTATGAAGAGTGTATCTGAACAATTTTTATCGGGTGTTAAAAAACAACCGATTACTATGTATGCGAGCCTGGTACCCGGCAAGAATGCTTCTTTGACGGTTATACGGGGGGAAACTTCGGTGACTGTTGAAGGAGATGAGGTTAGTACACCTCTTAATCGTCCTTTGGCTGAGGCTGACATTATTAAACAGTTAAGTAAACTCGGCGATACAGCTTTCTCTGCCGAAGAAGTATATGTTGAAATGCCTGAACCTGCATTCATGCCGGTTAAGTCCCTTAATGAACTCAGGCGTAATGCAATTGAACGATTAACAGATGAACTATCGGTCAAAGAACCTGCCAAGATAAGTCTGATTACATTTAAGGAGCAGAAGGCGTCGCATTCTTTTGCTAAAAAGCCTATAGTTAATGTTCATACCAAGGAACAGTATGACGTCGCATGTGCTTTTGATGATATTTATATAGGTGTTCCTGCGGAGCTACTTCTCAAGGAAAGCTTTAGCGGTAACAATATAATAGCTGTCCTTCCGGATGTAATCAGAATTAAGGATTACGGATATGTTAAGAATTTTTTAAAGCATATATGTGATAATAACTGTTGTGCTGTCTATGTTCGTAATTTTGAAGGATTAAATATCATAGCTGAAGGTAACTATGATTTGAACGTAGTCGTAGGCAGTGAGATTTATTCGGCCAACAAATCAGCTGTTGAATTCATCGATGATATTTCCGACGCTCACGTAGCGCCCCTTGAACTATCTAAGCACGAGCTGGCCGAATGTTATGACGGTAATACGTATGTCTTTGCATACGGGAAATTACCCCTTATGCATACCGCAAACTGTGTTTTGAAGACTTCAAAAGGTTGTGAGAAGCATAAGGGCAATCCTTTTGTATATTTCAAAGACCGTACCGATACCGTATTTTCGGCATACAGAAATTGTGATATTTGTTCGAACATTATATACAACAGTGTTCCGACATTTTTATGCGAAGAGTTAAAAGAAAGTCGTTTCTCAAGTGAAAGAATTATTCTTTCTTTTACCGACGAGAACGCTTCAGAGACAAGAAATATTCTTTCTCTATATTTAGGCGGCGCAGGAGAGAATCCTGACAAATTTACGAAAGCATATTGGAAGCGGGGAGTAGAGTAATTGGTCCAATATATCACCACTCTTTCTAAATATTTCACTGCCGTAATTATGCTGCTCTACACGTTAGAGTGTTTTCTGGTGTTTAAGTACAAAGAAGAACATTCCAGAAAAAGCATATATATAAGCCAGCTCATAATGATTGTGCTGGTTCATTTTGCTTGCTTTTTATCGATAATTCTTAAAACCGGAGAAGTAAGATATCTGATTTTCTATGCAATTCTGCAGATATTCATCCTGGGAGTCATAGAAATATTGCCAATGGTCTATCCGAGGCTTAACAGGCTTCTTATTAATAATGCCTGTATGCTTATCAGTATAGGCCTTATTATGCTTGTAAGACTAAATTACAGGTCTGCGGTTAAGCAATTTATAATTGTTGTGGTTTCTTTTGCAATCTGTGCGTTCATTCCGTTTTTGATGAAGAAAATAAAGAGAATACCCAATATTCCGCTTGCTTATGCGGGAGTCGGAATTGTGGCGCTTGCGATAGTTTTCTTTGCGGGAAGCATTTCTGGCGGCTCCAAACTTTCGATTTCGATTTTCGGTGTGTATTTTATGCCTTCGGAATTCGTTAAAGTGTTATTCGTAATTTTTGTGTCCGGAGCGCTTTGCTATAGCATTAAGATAAAAAATCTTGCTCTTACGACGGCAATTGCGGCACTTCACATTATTATACTTGCGGCATCCAATGACCTTGGTGCGGCTTTGGTATATTATGTGGTTTTTGTTGTTCTGGTATTTATCGCTACTCAGAACTATTTGTATTTGTCCATAGGTACTCTAACCGGTGTTGGTATCGCTATAGCAGGCTACAATATATTCAGGCATGTGCGTGTTCGTGTAGCGGCATTTATCGATCCTTTCTCGGTTATCGATAATGAAGGTTACCAGATTACACAATCGCTATTTGCTTTAAGCAGCGGCTCCTGGTTCGGAGTGGGGCTTTTTAACGGAACTCCCGACAGTATTCCTTATGTTGAGACAGACTTGATTTTTTCGGCAATTGTGCAGGAACTGGGTATCGTATTTGCGGTTTGTCTTGTATTAATATGCCTCAGCTGTTTCATCATGTTCATCAATATTTCTTTTAAATTTGATGACAGTTTCTATAAGCTTATATCAATCGGTCTCGGATTTGTGTATGTCATCCAGGTATTTCTTACTATCGGTGGCGGTACCAAATTTATTCCGCTTACCGGTGTAACGCTTCCTTTTGTCAGTCACGGAGGAAGTTCGGTTATGGCTACGCTTATGGCGTTCTTTGTGATAGAGGGAATGTATGTGGTAAGGCCTCAGACCGTTGATTCTTCCGCTAAGGATCAATTACCGACATTCGGGCGCCGTAGGAATAACATTATACTTGTGCTGACTTATCTGGTTATAGCAAGCTTTATGGCCTTATGTACATATTTGTGCGTATACAGCGCCACTCACAAAGAAGAGCTATTTAACAATAGCTACAATCCCATGCAGGAAGTTGTTATAGCGCAGACCAGGCGCGGAACAATATATTCGAGAAATAATGTAATTCTGGCGGAAACCAGAGTAGACAGACGTACAGGTGAAGAGAAGAGATATTATCCATTCTTCAATATTTTCTCTCACGCGGTAGGATATTCCACAAACGGACGTGCCGGAATCGAAGGTACTGCCAATTATTACTTAATCAACACCAATCAGCCTATCGGCGAGCGTATGGCGGCGGATTTGACAGGTAATAAATATATCGGAGACGGCGTAATATCTACGCTTGATGAAAATCTGCAAAAGATAGCGTACACGGCGCTCGGAACATATAAAGGCGCTGTGGTGGTTTCCAATCCCAAGACCGGAGAAATCCTGGCAATGGTTTCCAAGCCTGATTTTGACCCCAATGAAATCGATGATATCTGGAATGATTTGCTTAATGATAAGAACAGTTCGGTTCTTTTAAACAGAGCCACACAGGGTCTTTATCCGCCCGGTTCCACATTCAAGATTGTAACTTTGCTTGAATACATAAGGGAGAATCCCGACACTTATATGAAGTATAGCTTTAATTGTTCGGGAGTGCTTAATCTTAAAGAAGGAAGTATCAGCTGTTACAACCATCAGGTACATGGTCATTTGAACCTTAAGTCTTCTTTTGCCAAATCATGTAACTCATCATTCGGTAATATCGGACTGAGCCTAGACAGGGATTCTTTTGAAAAGACGCTTGAAAGCTTGATGTTTAATTCAGAGCTTCCGCTTACGATGAATTATTCAGAGAGTGCGGCGCATGCTTCCAAGGACTACGACGATATTACGATGGTACGTACGGCGTTTGGTCAGGGTGACACTTTAATGAGCCCGATGCACCTCAATATGATTACTTCAAGTATAGCCAATGACGGCGTGCTGATGAAGCCGTACCTTATATCTGAAGTTGTTAACAGTAATATGAATACCGTTAAGACTTTTGAACCTGAAGAATACAAGCGTCTCATGTCATCCGAGGAAGCATCGATTCTTACCGAAATGATGCGTGCCGTGGTGACTGACGGCACCGGCAAACGCCTTAATACAGACAAATATACAGTGGCAGGTAAGACGGGTTCAGCGGAGTTTAGCAGCAACAGTTCTTCGACCCATTCATGGTTCACCGGATTCGCACCGATTGATGATCCTCAGATTTGTGTTACAATAATACTTGAGGATGCGGGTTCGGGTAATCTATATGCCACACCCATGGCCAAGAAAATATTCGATGAATTCTTCAGAAATACGGAAGAAGAGGAATACTTGGAAGAGGATTAAGAGTTTATAATTAGGAGGATTGCAATGAAAGAAGCAATCAGTTGCGGCGGCATCGTCGTTTACAGGGGCAAGATTTTGACCCTTTATAAGAATTTTTACGATCATTTTCACGGTTGGGTACTTCCCAAAGGTACCGTAGAGCCGGGAGAATCCTACGAACAGACAGCTTTAAGAGAGGTCAAAGAAGAAGGCGGTTCTGTTGCCAATATTGTTAAATATATAGGAGATACTCATTATTCGTTTAAAGTAGGCAATGAAGAAATCGTTAAGACGGTCAAATGGTACTTAATGAGCACCAAATCATTTTATTCAAAGCCTCAGAAAGACGAGTTTTTTGAGGATTCAGGATTTTATAAGTATCACGAAGCTTATCATTTGCTTAAATTTGACAACGAAAAAAGCATTTTGGAAAAAGCATACAACGAATTCAGAACACTTAAACAAAACGGTCAATGGTTGGATAATTAAATGAATTTATCACCCAATTGTTTTGTGGATGAAACGATTAAACATCCCGACAAAGTCATTGATAAATTGAATAAGGGAAAACTTATAAAGGGATATTATCTTGTATCATATAACGATGCACTTGGAAGACTTGAGATTATTTCTTCAAGAATGTTTCTTCAGAAATATTTCAGAGAGCAGACATATAAAGTTACAGCCCTGTTAAAGACGCAGGATGATGCTTTTGAATATGTTCGTTGTATCAGCGAGCTTTCTTATAAGAAATATAACGAGTTTAAGGCTTGGGAGACTATTGAGAATACCGTACAGGCCGAGATAAAGGCTATTTTCGACGGGGAGAATGAGTGATGGAGGTATTTTTTAAAATATTGGCAATTATCGGCATAGTACTTCTTTCTATACTCGGTATTATACTTCTCGCAGTTTTACTTGTGCTTTTTGTACCCGTAAGATACAGGGCCGAAGGCTCTTTTAAGGATAATAAGCCAAGATTAATTGCCGGTGGTTCGTGGTTATTGCATATAGTAAGTGTAAGATACACATTAGGCGAGACCGACCCTCTTTGTATCAGAATATTTGGATTTAAGATTAAGTCCAAGAAAGAGGCAGAGCCCGATTTCGAAGAAGATGACGATGAACTTATAGAGTATACACCTGTTAATGTTCCGAATGAACAATCAAAGGTAGATTATAAAGCAGAAAGTGTATCTTCTGAGAATGTTGTCAGCGTAACGACAGTTGAAAAACCTGCCAAAGAAGTTTCAGAATCAAGCGAAAATACAGCGGAACCGGAAGCGAAAGAAAGTTTGATTTTGAAGGACGAGCAGGTCGAAACGTCTTCAAAGCCCGAATCTAAGCCAAAGAAAGCCAAGTCGAAGAGCGAGCCAAATAAAAATTTTGAGAATCGAAGTTTTTATGATAAAATAAAAAAGTATATTGAAATAATCGAGTCGAGAAGATTTAAGAAAACGTTTGAATACTCTAAGAAAAAGATATTTAAACTTCTTAAACACATATGTCCGAGAAAGTTACAAATTGAAGGAGAAGTCGGCTTCGACGACCCTTCGGTTACCGGACAGATTCTTGTAATTACTTCTATGCTTAAGCCTGTTTTAGGTAAGAATGTCAGGATAGTGGGTAATTTTGAAGATCCGATTGTTTCAATTGAAGGTAAGTTAAAAGGTCATATAACGGTATTCAGGGTGTTATGGACCGGAGCAGTTTTATATTTCAATAAGAATATTCGAAAGATAATAAAGATGTTTCGGGAGGTCTAGATAAATGTCTGAGAAAAATTGCAGTTCACTTATAGATTCGCTTATGAAAGGTGCCGACGCGGTATTTTCCGCCAAGACCGTTGTGGGCGAGCCTGTCAGGATTGACGATACAATTATTCTTCCTTTGGTGGATATTTCTTTTGGCATGGGTGCCGGAGCAAGCGCCAAGGACAGTAAGAACGGAGCGGGCGGCGGTATTACCGGTAAGGTAAGCCCCAGCGCGGTGCTTGTAATTAAGAACGGTACTTCAAAGCTTGTCAATGTTAAGAACCAGGATGCAATTACCAAGATACTAGATCTTGTTCCTGATGTGGTTGATAAGATTTCAGATATGATTAATAAGAAGGATATGCCTTCTGACAAAGAAGTTATTGAGAAAGCCTTTCCCGAGGAGGATGTTTAATGGATGGATCTTTCGAAGAGAAACTTTTAAGTGATGACGTTGAACAATTGAATGACTTAAAAAGATGGCTTTTCGAGGAAAACATCAGGCTTGAAATCCGCAAAAAAGAACTTAACGAGCTTCATGAGAAGTTCCTTAACGAAAAAGTTGCTTTTGTGGAAGAAATGAAAGCCATTAACCTTCGTAACGTTAGCGAGAGAAAACGCCTTAAAGACGAAGAGATGTTTTTTGACAAGAAGATGCAGATACTTAAGGACGGCTTTGCAGATCTTGATGCCGATCGTAAGCGCCTTGCCAAAGAACGCCTTGCTTTCGAAACAGAGAAACAGGTTACCAAGACCATTAAGCACGAAGAAGCTTACACTGATCTTGCAGGAACGCTTTTTGCGGGAGTTAATAATTCCCTTGCACTTAAGAAACGTTATAGAGACCTTCTCAAGATTTTCCATCCTGACAATCTCTGCGGAGATTCGGATATGGTTATGATTATCAATAAGGAATACGACAGAATCAAGTCGGAATTCGATTATTATAAATCTGCAAAATAAAAGAGAACCGAATTTCGGTTCTCTTTTTATAAAAAGATATTAATCTGAAATTAAGCTCTTTCAACTTTACCGGATCTTAAGCATCTGGTACAAACATGAAGCTTCTTAGTAGTTCCGTCAACCTTGCATGATACGGACTGAATGTTGGAGCCCCACATTCTGCTGGACTTTCTATTAGAATGGCTTACGTTATTTCCAAAATGAATACCTTTTCCGCAAACAGCACACTTTGCCATCTTTAGCACCTCCTTAAAGCTCGGAATCTTTGCGAAACTCGCAACATAGAGATAATATCAGAAACCTAAGTAAATTGCAAGCAAAAAATAATATTATGTTAAACTCGCAAAAAAATATGTTTTCTTTTTATGAATATAAGGTTATAATGACACATGTATGAGTTTTTTGGACTTTTACCAATTTAACCGGAGGTGCGTATGAAAGGTTCATCCATGAACACCCATCTGGGTAATGTTATTGTCGATCCGGGCGTTATCATGCAGTATGCCGGCTCTGTAGCCGTAGAGTGCTTTGGTATCGTAGGAATGGCTAACGTTAATGTCAAAGACGGCTTGGTTAAGCTTTTAAAGATTAATTCCGCAGATATTTGCAGAGGAATACAGGTTTCTTTGACCGATCACGGTAAACTTTCTCTTGACTTTCATATCATAGTATCTTATGGTGTGAGCATTCAGGCTGTCGTTGACAACCTTATTAATAATGTGAAATATAAGGTCGAAGAGTTCACCGGTCTTGAAATCGGAAAGATTAACGTTTACGTAGAAGACGTTAAAGCAATCGACTAGGAGGATGCCACATGGCAGCAAATGTTATAAATGCAGATTTACTCGCCAAGATGTTTTTAGCCGGTGCTAAGAACCTCGAGGCCAAGAAAGAATGGATAAACGAACTTAACGTTTTCCCCGTTCCGGACGGTGATACCGGTACCAATATGGTTATGACTATCATGTCTGCAGCCAAGGACGTACATGCTCTCCAGAGCACCAATGACATCACAATGCAGACTTTATGTAAGGCTATTTCATCCGGCTCCCTTAAGGGTGCAAGAGGTAACTCAGGAGTTATCCTTTCCCAGTTGCTTCGCGGATTCACCAAGCTTGTTAAGGAATCAGAAGAAATTACCATCCCTATGGTAGCAGATGCTTGTGAGAAGGCTGTTGAGACCGCTTACAAGGCAGTTATGAAGCCCAAGGAAGGCACTATTCTTACAGTAGCTAAGGGTATCAGTGACAAGGCTCGTGAACTTGCCGATGCAGGCTCCGACAATCTTGAAACATTTTTAGATGAAGTAATTAAGCATGCGGAAGTAGTTCTTGCACATACTCCCGACCTTCTTCCTATCCTTAAGCAGGCAGGCGTAGTGGATTCCGGCGGACAGGGACTTGTTGAGATTCTTCACGGCGCATATGACGCATTCCTTGGCAAGGAAATCTCTTACGATTTGGGAGAGACCGCAGCAGAGGCAGTAGAAGAAGAGAAAGAAGAATCCAAATTCGCTTACTGCACCGAATACATTGTTCACCTTGACAAGGTATTCAATATCAAGCACGAAATTGACTTTAAAGCATATCTTGAGACAATAGGTGAATCCATTGCCATTGTAACAGACGAGGAAATCTTAAAGGTTCACGTATATACCAACGATCCCGGCCTTGCTATACAGCGCGGTCTTAAATACGGTCAGCTTACCGACATTAAGGTTGACAATATGAAGGCTGAGAATATCGAGAGCCAGGCACCCGCTAAGCCCGTTGAGCTTAAGGACTACGGTTTTGTATCCGTTTCCGCAGGTGACGGATTAAGCGAGATTTTCAAGGGCCTTGGTGTAGATTACGTAATTGAAGGCGGTCAGACCATGAACCCCAGCACAGAGGATTTTGTGGAGGCCATTAAGACCATTCCCGCCCGCACTGTATTTGTTCTCCCCAACAACAAGAACATTATCATGTCAGCCAATCAGGCTCAGTACCTTGTAGATGATAAGAAAGTAATCGTTATTCCTACGAAGACCATTCCTCAGGGTATCACAGCCATGATTAATTTCGTAGCCGATGCAACTCCGGAAGATAACGAAGCTTGCATGTGCGAGGAGATTAAGAACGTTAAGACCGGTCAGGTTACTTACTCCGTAAGAGACACCCAGATCGATGACAAAGAAATCAAAGAAGGCGACTACATGGGTCTTGGCGATTCCGGACTTCTTGCAGTCAATGAAGACTTAAAGACCGTTACCTGTCAGACCATCGATGAGATGGCTGCAGACGGTGATGTCGAGCTTTTCAGCATATACTACGGAGCAGAAGTTTCCGAAGATGCAGTCAATGAAATTGTTGAGTACATCAACGAAAAGTATCCTTCCTGCGATGTTGAATGTAATTTGGGCGGACAGCCGATTTACTATTACATTATTTCAGCTGAATAATTAATCGGCCCGGCGGCTTTGGCTACCGGGCTTTTTCTTTCGGGGAGTTATGGACAATAGAACGCCTGTTGACAATTTAAAAGGTATCGGAGTCAAGAGTGCCGAGCTTTTTCACAAGCTTGGAATCTTTAATTGCGCTGATTTATTAAATTATTATCCCAGAGCTTATGATTCATATGAGCGAATCTGTGATATCAAATCAGCTTCTGTCGGCGAGAAAAACGCTATTCTTGCGACCGTCAAGAGTACTCCGAAAATTCAAAGATACAATAACAAGAGTATTGTGTCTTTTTTTGTTACAGATTCAGAAAATGTATTTGAAGTCAAATTTTTCAATGCTCCATATATGTTAAAGTCCGTTAAAGTAGGCGACAGAAAAGTATTCAGAGGAATCTTACGTGCCATTAAGGACCGCCTGCTAATGGACCAGCCCAAGATGTATTTAGTCGATGAGTATTCGAAACTCGAAGGCACAATTGCACCCATTTACGCCCTTACAAAGGACTTGTCCAACGACAGGCTTTCAAAGTGTGTTCGCCAGGTTATAGACGGGTTGCCTCTTCCTGACGATTATTTAACTTCGGAAGAGCTGAAAGAGTTTTCTTTGTCTGATTATAGGACTGCTCTTAAGAATATTCATTTTCCGGCAGATTTTGAAGCTCAGTATTACGCAAGAAGACGTATTGTATTTGAAGAATTCCTTTCTTTTGTCCGCATGGCCAAAGAAGGCGCCAAAGAAAACGTTAACCTCCCGAACGGATTTAAAATGATTGAGGTGGCAGACTGCAAACGCTTGCAGGAAAGCCTTCCTTACTCGCTTACAAACGCTCAGAATCGCGCTGTTAATGACATATTTAAGGATATGAGCGGAGATTATCTCATGAACCGCCTTGTGCAGGGCGATGTAGGTTCAGGCAAGACAATTGTTGCCGTTATGGCACTTTTAATGTGCGCTGCCAACGGATATCAAGGTGCTATGATGGCGCCGACAGAAGTTTTGGCAAGGCAGCATTTTGAGAATATTAAGACACTTACGGATAAGTATAATTTGTGTTTCAAGCCCGTTCTTTTGACAGGTAAGATGTCTGCCAAGGATAAGAAAGAAGCGCTGGTTTCGATTGCGACCGGTAAAGCAAATGTTGTACTCGGAACGCATGCGATTATACAGGAAGGTGTTGAATTCAAGAATCTTGCGCTGGTAATAACTGACGAGCAGCACCGATTCGGTGTTAAGCAGCGTGAAACATTTAAGAATAAGGGTAGCGAGCCGCATCTGTTGGTAATGAGCGCGACTCCGATTCCCCGTACGCTTGCGATGATTGTGTTTGCGGGCTTATCGGTATCTATAATCGACGAGTTACCGAAGAATCGTATACCTGTACAGAATTGCGTGGTTAATTCTTCTTACAGGCGCAAATCATATGAGAAAATCAAAGAAGAACTCGATGCAGGACATCAGGCTTATATTATATGCCCTATGGTATATGATAATGACGAATACGACCCCAACCTTAAGAGCGTAGAACAGCATACCAAAGACATTAAAGAATACTTCGGTGATGCTTACAGGGTTGCCTCTCTTAACGGTAAAATGAAGCCTGACGAAAAAACTCGTATCATGGATAATTTCAAGAACAAGAACATAGATATTCTTGTGTCCACAACGGTTATAGAGGTCGGTATCGACGTTCCGAATGCAACGATTATAATGATTGAGAATGCCGACAGATTCGGTCTTTCTCAATTGCATCAGTTAAGGGGACGAGTCGGTAGAGGCTCCGATGCTTCTTACTGCATTTTGATGTCAGATACCAAGAATGAAGAGACGTTGAAGCGGCTTAAAATCCTTAATTCTACCAATGACGGATTTAAGATTGCCAATGAAGATATGAAGCTCAGAGGTCCCGGTGAGCTTAACGGAGTACGGCAAAGCGGAGAATTGCAGTTTTCTATAGGCGATATTGTAGAAGACGGCGATTTGATGCTACTTGCGGGCAGTTTCTATGAAAAGGCCGCAGACAGGCTTCATGATATTAAGGGAAATTTAATTGACTTTAGGACGATTTAACAGTAAAATCTATGTGTTTGAGTCTTATAAAAGATTAGTTAGGGGATTATAGATTTGAGTAAAAAAATTGCGGTAGTAACCGACAGTAACAGCGGAATCACTCAGGCAGAGGCCAAGGCTCTCGGCATAACGGTTCTTCCCATGCCTTTTATGATAGACGGAGTGGAATACTTTGAAGACATAAGCCTTACCCAGGATGAGTTCTATGAGAAGCTCATGGGCGGCAGTTCCGTATCCACCAGCCAGCCCGGTCCCGAAGATGTATTAAACTGCTGGGACGAAACATTGAAGGAATATGATGAAATCGTATATATTCCCATGAGCAGCGGCTTAAGCGGATCATATCAGACCGCCAGAATGCTTGCGGAAGATTACGACGGAAAGGTTCAGCCCGTCAACAACCAGCGTATTTCCGTAACCATGCGTCAGTCCGTAATGGATGCCATTAAGCTTGCAAGCGAAGGCCTTGATGCTGCTGAGATAAGACAGAAGCTTGAAGATGACAAATTCAATTCAAGTATTTATATCTGTATAGATACACTTGAATATCTTAAGAAGGGCGGTCGTCTTACCCCTGCAGTTGCGATGCTCGGTACACTTCTTAAGATTAAGCCCGTACTTCAGATTCAGGGCGAGAAGCTTGATGCTTTTGCTACATGTCGTACGATTGCCAAGGCTAAGACCATTATGATTGATCAGGCTCGCAAGGATATTGTGGGTAGATTCGGTGGTACCGAGACAGGTGCAGGCGTATACATCTCTGTTGCATATACATACAATGAAGAGAACGCGAAAGTATTCGTTGAAGATATCAAGCAAGCATTTCCCGACGCAACGATTTCTTTTGTCGACAAGCTTTCATTGAGCGTAAGCTGTCACATCGGACCCGGTGCTCTTGCGATTGCAATTTCCAAGAAATCATTTGAATAATATAACAAGTACACGAATCACACACGATGTAGTAATCGGTTCATAAAGCCGATACCATATCGTGTGTGTTTTTGTTTTCTTTAAAAAGAAAGTGTGCTATACTATTTTGGTGGGAGTTTGCGCTTCCTTTGAATTTATTTAAAGAGGTTATTATTTATGGGTAAGAATACTTATGATGCCGAGAGTATAACCGTCCTTGAAGGTCTCGAGGCGGTCAGAAAACGTCCCGGCATGTATATAGGCAGTGTTTCCACAAGAGGTCTTAACCACCTTGTGTACGAAATACTTGATAACTCTGTCGATGAGCATCTGGCAGGCTACTGTACAGAGATCCATGTGACTTTGGAAGCCGACGGCTCCGCAACCGTTTCCGATAACGGTCGTGGTATCCCCGTAGGCATGCATAAGAAAGGCATAAGCGCCGAGCGTCTGGTATTTACTACACTTCACGCCGGCGGTAAGTTTGACAATAATGCGTATAAGACCAGCGGCGGTCTCCACGGTGTGGGTTCCTCCGTTGTTAATGCGTTGTCCACATATTTGACTGTTCGAGTTAAGACGGGCGGCTTCATCTATGAGGATAAATATGAGAGAGGTAATCCCGTAATCGAGCTTGAGAAGGGCTTGCTTCCCGTTCTCGGTAAGACCAAAGAAACCGGAACCTGGGTTAATTTCCTTCCCGACGACACCATATTTGATAAGATTCGCTTCAAAGAAGACGACATCAAAAATCGTCTTCATGAGACAGCTTATTTGAACCCCGGTCTTACCATTTTCTATGAAGACAAGAGAAAAGAAGAACCTGAGAAGATTACTTTCCATGAGCCCGACGGTATCATCGGTTATATCAAGGACATGAACAAGACCAGCGAGGCTGTTCACGACGTAATTTTCTTTAAGGGCAAAAGCGACAATATAGAGATTGAAGTGGCTTTCCAGTTCATTAACGAGTTCCACGAGAACGTTATGGGCTTTTGTAACAACATTTATACGCTCGAAGGCGGTACTCACATAACCGGCTTTAAGACTGCTTTTACCAATATCATCAATACATACGCAAGAGAACTCGGTATTCTGAAAGATAAGGATCAAAACTTCACCGGTACCGATGTCCGTAACGGTTTAACGGCTGTTGTTTCTATTAAGCACTCAGATCCCCGTTTTGAAGGACAGACCAAGACCAAGCTCGACAATCAGGACGCTTCCAAGGCTGTATCCAAGGTTACCAACGACGAGCTGACAAGATACTTTGACCGAAATGTCGAGATACTCAAGAACATCATCGCCTGCGCCGAGAAAGCCGCTAAGCTTCGTAAGTCCGAAGAAAAAGCCAAGACTAATATGCTTACCAAGCAAAAGTTTTCTTTTGACTCCAACGGTAAGCTCAGTAACTGCGAGTCCAAAGACGCTTCAAAATGCGAGATATTCATAGTCGAAGGTGATTCTGCGGGCGGCAGTGCCAAGATGGCGAGAAACCGTATGTATCAGGCGATTCTTCCTATTCGCGGTAAGATTCTTAACGTTGAGAAAGCAAGTATCGATAAAGTTCTTGCCAATGCAGAGATTAAGACCATGATTTATGCTTTCGGTTGCGGATTTTCCGAAGGCTACGGTAATGACTTTGACATTACCAAGCTTCGCTATGACAAGATTATTATCATGGCCGATGCCGATGTCGACGGTGCACATATTTCGACCCTTCTTTTGACATTATTCTTCAGATTCATGCCTGAGCTTATTTACGAGGGACATGTTTATATCGCCATGCCGCCTCTTTACAAGGTCATTCCCAGCAAAGGCGAGGAGGAATATTTATACAATGACGAAGCGCTTGAAAAGTATAAGGCGACTCACAATGTATCTTACAAACTTCAGCGCTACAAAGGTCTTGGTGAGATGGACCCCGAACAGTTATGGGAGACCACGCTCGATCCCGCCAGACGTTTACTTAAACGTGTCGAAATCGATGACGCCAAGCGTGCATCAGAGGTGACCGAGCTCCTTATGGGACTTGAGGTACCTCCGAGACGTACTTTTATCTACGAGAATGCCAACGAAGCGGAGCTTGATGTATAGTTATGAAAAAAAATGAAACACCCGTAATTAACGAAGAAGACAGAATAATTCAAACCGAGTACTCCGATGTCATGAAGAAATCCTTCGTGGACTACGCAATGAGCGTTATTATTGCCCGTGCGCTTCCCGACGTAAGAGACGGCCTTAAACCGGTACAAAGACGTGTTCTTTATGACATGAACGAACTCGGTATCAAATATGACAAGCCTCATCGTAAGAGCGCGCGTATCGTCGGCGATACAATGGGTAAATACCACCCTCACGGCGACAGCTCGATTTACGATTCGCTTGTAGTAATGGCTCAGGATTTCAAGAAAGGCATGCCCCTTGTAGACGGTCACGGTAACTTCGGTACCGTTGAAGGTGATGGTGCCGCTGCAATGCGTTATACCGAGGCCAGACTTCAAAAAGTAACACAGGAAGCGATGCTTCAGGATCTTGATAAGGACGTCGTTGACTTTATGGACAACTTTGACGCCACGGAGAAAGAACCCGTTGTGCTTCCCTGCAGATTCCCGAACCTTCTTGTAAACGGTTCTGAAGGTATCGCGGTAGGTATGGCTACCAACATTCCCCCTCACAACTTTGGTGAGGTAGTAGACGCATGCCGTGCTTATCTTAAGAATAACGACATTACAACCGCCGAGCTTATGAAGTACATCAAGGGACCCGATTTTCCTACTGGAGGTATTGTAGTTAATCAGTCCGAACTTGCTGATATTTACGAATCCGGTATCGGTAAGATTAAAGTTCGCGGCAAGGTCGAGATAGAGAATATAAAGGGTGGCAAGGTTAACGTTGTAGTAACCGAAATCCCCTATACCATGATAGGCGCCAACATAGGTAAGTTCTTAAATGATGTCGCAACATTAATAGATACCAAGAAAACCAACGATGTATTGGATATTACGAACCAGTCCAACAAAGACGGTATCAGAATAGTTTTCGAGCTTCGTAAGGATGCCAATCCCCAGAACTTTATCAACCTTCTTTACAAGAAGACCCGTCTTGAGGATACTTTCGGCTTCAATATGCTGGCTATCTGTAACGGTCGTCCCGAGACACTCAGCCTTAAGCGTGTAATCGAAGAAAACGTTAAGTTCCAGTACGAAATTTGTACCAGAAAGTACACTAAGTTACTTGAAAAAGAACTCGAGAAGAAAGAAATCCAGGAAGGTTTAATCCGTGCCGTTAACATCATCGACCTTATCATCGAGATTCTCCGTGGATCCAAAGACCGTGCAATGGCCAAAGCCTGCATGACTGAAGGTAAGACAGAAGGTATTAAGTTTAAGTCCAAAGAGTCTAAGATTATGGCTTCCAGACTTGATTTTACCGACAAGCAAGCCAACGCGATTCTTGATATGAGACTCTATAAGTTAATAGGTCTCGAACTCGAAGCATTGTTTGATGAGAACGAAGAAACTCTTTCCAATATTGCCAAGTATAAGGACATTCTTTCCAATAAAGACTCCATGTCACAGGTTATCATAGACGACATGGACCGTTTCAAGGCCGAATACGGCAGACCTCGTCGCACCGTAATTGAAGATGCCGAGGAAATAGTTCTTGAAGAGAAAGAGCCCGAAATTATCGATATTGTCTACATGATGGATCGTTTTGGTTACGCCAAGACCGTAGATAAGATTGTATACGAACGTAACAAAGAAGCTATAGATTCTGAGAATAAATACGTTTTCCCTATGAAGAGCGATGGCAAGGTATGTATCTTTACCAATACAGGAGATATGCATACTATCAAAGCCAAAGACCTTCCTTTTGGCAAGTTCAGAGACAAAGGCCAGCCCATTGATAACGTAAGTAATTTTGATTCGCAGAAAGAACGTGCGTTGCTGGTATGTTCTCAGGAAGACATTAAGTACAAGAGACTTGTATTTGTAACCAAAGACTCCATGATGAAGGTAGTTGACGGCTCAGAATTTGACGTAGGTAAGCGAACCGTAGCGGCTACCAAGCTTAATGACAAGGACGAAGTTGTAAACGTTCAAATTCTCAACGAGCAGCTTAAGAACATTGTCCTTCAGACCGAAGACGGCGTATTCTTAAGATTCGCCCTTGAAGAGATTCCCGAGAAAAAGAAAACTGCTGTTGGCGTACGCGGCATGAAGTTAAATAAGGGTGACAAAGTTGAAGCGGTGTATTATACTCACAATGCCGGCGACAATACAATCATGTACAATGACAAGCCCTTCGATTTACACATTCGTGTTAAGCCCGGCCACAGAGACAGTAAGGGCACCAAGATAAGAAGCTAGATTAGGAGGCTTTATGCTCAGAGTAATATCGGGGAGTGCAAGAAACTTAAAGCTCGTTACTCCCGAAGGTTTAGAGACCAGACCTACCACAGACCGTATCAAAGAAACTCTTTTTAATATATTGCAGTTCGACATAGCCGGCACTACCGTTATAGATTTCTTTGCCGGAAGCGGTTCGATAGGTATAGAATGTTTATCAAGAGGAGCCAAGAAAGCTTATTTTGTAGACAATTCAAGAGAAGCTCACAAATGCATTACAGAGAATGTTAAGCATACACATTTTGAAGATAAGTCAGTAATTTTCAATCAGGATGCAATAAGAGCTTCTATGCAGATTCATGAAGCCAAGGTAGATATGATTTTCATGGATCCGCCTTACGAAAAGGGACTTGAAGCAGACCTGTTATCGGTGCTTAAGAATCAGGATTATGTAACAGAAGACACGTTGTTTATCGTAGAGGCCGACATTAAGACAGATTTTTCTTTTGCTGACGGGCTCGGGTATGAAATAGTAAGAGAGAAACTTTACAAGACCAACAAACATGTCTTTTTAAAGCTCAAAGAAGCTTGATTTGAGGAGTAATTATGAAAGCAGCAATTTATCCCGGAACTTTCGATCCCTGTACATACGGACACCTTGATATTATCAAGAGAGCCGCCAATATTTTCGACGAAGTGGTAGTCAGTGTACTTAACAACAAGGAAAAAACTCCGTTGTTTTCCGTTGATGAACGTGTTAATATACTTAAAGAGGCTACTAAGGATATTCCCAATGTAAGAGTTGAATCTTTTGAAGGTCTTCTTACCGACTATTGTAAGAAAATCAATGTAAATGTAGTGGTAAGAGGTTTAAGAGCCGTTACGGACTTTGAGTACGAACTTCAGATGTCTCAGATGAACCGTAAATTATCCAATCACAGAGTCGAGACGATTTATTTTAATACCACACTTAAGTATTCATACTTAAGTTCCTCCGCGGTTAAGCAGATTGCGCAGTTCCATGGCGATTTGTCAGCCTTTGTTCCCGATTTTGTGGCAGATCTTTTGTATGAACGTTTCGGGTATAAAGAATAGGGGAGACTGTTTATGACCAGTAAAATCGAACAGCTTATTGATGAAATCGAAGAATATATCGACGGTTGTAAGTTTATGACCTTAAGCAATACCAAAATCATCGTTAACAAGGATGAAATCGACGATTTGCTCAGAAATTTGAGAATGAGTACTCCCGATGAAATCAAGCGTTATCAGAAGATGATAAGCAATCGTGATGCTATTCTTGATGATGCCAAGAGAAAAGCGGAAGCTTTGATTAATGAGGCTACCATCCAGACCAATCAGCTTATCAACGAGCACGAGATTATGCAACAGGCATATTCCAAGGCCAATGAAGTGGTTACAATGGCTACCAATCAGGCTCAGGAAATCCTTGATAAGGCTACGATAGAAGCTAACTCCGTAAGAGCAGCTGCTATGCAGTACACCGATGATTTGCTTGCTAATCTTGAGAAGATTATTACTCACACCACTCAGACCACCGTTGCCAATTACAATGAATTGATCAGTAACTTAAACAGCTGCAACGGTATAGTTAAGGAGAATAGAACCGAGCTTCACCCGACCGATGAAGACGATTTTGAAAATATCGCTCTCGGAAACGGCGACGAATCGGTTGATGATCTTGAAATAATGTAGTTTACATGCGGGCATTCTTTTGCCCGCTTTTCTTTTATTTTTAAGTAATCTTTTATTTTTCTTATCATCAAAATGTAGTATACTTTATGTATGAGATTAGACAAGTTCTTGTGTGACACCGTTAATCTGTCGAGAAAAGAAGCAAGAGACAGTATTAAAAAGGGACATGCGTCCGTCAACGGTGTTAAGGTCACAGATTTCGGATTCCAAGTAAATGAATCAAGTGATACTGTATCGTTTAAGGATACACCCGTATCATATGAGAAATACGTATATTACATGCTTAATAAGCCTGACGGTGTAGTATCTGCTACAACCGATCCGAATGATAAGACGGTAATTGATTTATTTGCAGATGAAGGCCGTAAAGATTTATTTCCTGTCGGAAGACTTGATAAAGATACTTTGGGACTGCTTATAGTCACCAATGACGGAGATTTGTCGCATCATCTGACATCTCCGAGACACCATGTTGCCAAGACATATTTGACCGGGATTGACCATCCTCTAAGTGAGTCAGATATAAAGGCGCTTTGCGAAGGTGTTGAGCTTAAAGGCGACGGTATTACCAAGCCTGCACAGGTACGCGTTCTTTCGCCGAAGTTGATAGAACTTACCATAAGCGAAGGTATGTATCATCAGGTTAAGCGTATGCTTAAAGCGGTCGGCAATGAAGTAACTTCTCTTAAACGATTATCAATAGGGCCCGTAAGACTTGACGATAATCTCAAGGAAGGTGAGTATCGACGACTCACAGAAGAAGAAATAAAGTTATTAAAGGAATAAAGATGTTTAAAGATACAGAAGCTTTTATTTTTGATATGGACGGCACTCTTGTGGATTCGATGGGCCTTTGGAAGGAGATTGACGTAGAGTATTTATCTTCCAAGGACATTCCTTTTCCCGAGAACCTTCAGCAGGATTTGGAGGGTATGTGCTTTAAAGATACAGCCAGATATTTTAAAAAACGCTTCAAGATAGAGGATTCACTTGAGGATATAGAGAAGACCTGGAACGACATGGCCGAGTACAAGTATTCTCATGAAGTGGACCTTAAGCAGGGCGTATTGGATATTATTTCTTTTGCCAAAGAAAACGGAATTAAATTAGGCATAGCCACCAGCAACTCTCGCAGACTTACCGATGCGTTGCTAAAGGCCAAGGGACTTGAGGAGACATTCGATTATGTATTAACAGGGTGTGAAAGCCTTAAGAGCAAGCCTGACCCCGAGATATACCTTACGGCAGCGGCCGCTCTCGGAGTTGAGCCTGACAAGTGCCTTGTTTTTGAAGATATTGTAGCGGGCATTATGGCCGGCAAGAACGCGGGAATGAGGGTATGTTGTGTAGATGACAAATACTCGGCTTACTGCCTTGAAGACAAGAAGAAACTCTCGGATTATTATATATATTCTTACAACGATATAGAATACTAACTACCGGCTCACAGGGGAGGAATCAGTATGAACGTAGCTATTATCACAGGAGCATCAAGCGGAATGGGTCGCGAAGCGGCCAAACAAATTGATAAGATATATACAGACGGTTTGTCTGAGATTTGGCTTATTGCCAGAAGAGAGGACAGGTTAAAGCGGCTTGCTTCCGAGCTTACTCACAAGGTAAGAATCCTGCCTCTCGATCTCACGGAAGAGAGAGATTTACAGGAACTGGATTTGTCATTAAACCTTATGAATCCCGACGTTAAGATTCTTGTTAATGCGTCCGGATACGGTATGGTAGGTCCTTTTAAATCTTCCAGATGCTCAGAACAGACAGGCATGATTCGTCTTAACTGCGAATCACTTACCAGAGTAACCCACATGGTGCTCAAATACATGCAGAGAGGCGCGAGAATCGTTCAGTTTGCTTCAGCCGCAGCATTTGTGCCTCAGACCGATTTCAGCGTATATGCAGCCACTAAGGCGTATGTATTAAGCTTTTCACGTTCTCTTAATGAAGAGCTTAAGAAGCATGGTATCTCTGTTACCGCAGTATGTCCCGGCCCGGTTAATACCGAGTTCTTTGATGTGGCCGAGCAGCATAATGCTAACTTCAATTTCAAGAAGTACTTTATGTCTAAGGCTGATAAGGTAGTAAGAAAAGCTTTGGTCGACGCTTATCACAGAAAGTCTGTTTCCGTATATTCACTTGCTATGAACGGCTTCAGACTTCTTATGAAGATATTCCCTCATGAACTTGTGTTAAGAGTCATGACATTATTACAGAACGGAAAGATTATTTAGTATGAAAAGAATCAAAAAAGGAACCTACGGATATATCGCATTTCAGAGAAAGGTTGAGATTGCCAAGACAATTGTTATGCTGGCTCTTTCTTTCGGCCTTTACAATCTCGGAATATACTCGACCGGTTCCAATAAGAATTTGCTTACGCTTTTTGCAGTACTCGGTTGCCTTCCCATGGCCAAGTTCTGCGTAAATGCAATTATGTTTATAAGAGCCAAGGGCTGTTCTGAAGAGCTTTATAATAAGCTTGCCGGCAAGAATCTTTCGGCTGATTTTTACGACCTTTATTTTACCGCTTTTAAGAAGAATTATCAGGTCAGCGCGCTCACTTATAAGCGTAAGAGTCTTATCGGTGTAAGCGAGGATGAAAATATCGATATCGCTGAGGTAGAAGCTCACTTAAAGGCTGTCTTGGAGAATGCTGGAGCCAAGGACGCAACCGTTAAGATTTTCAAAGATACCGATAAGTTTATAGACAGATTGTCAGAACTTTGTTCCCTTGAAGAAGATAACGATAATGCTTTTATCAAGGACAATATATTGGGAGTATCCCTTTAATCATGCAGGAATTTAAAATATCCAAAGAGGATAGCGGCCAGACTTTGATTAAGTATTTAAACAGAATACTTAAGGATGCGCCGGCAGGGCTATTATACAAACAGCTTCGTAAAAAGAATATTACGTTAAACGGTCACAAAACAGAAGGTAACGATAAGCTTAAGGAAGGCGACGTTATCTTTGTTTTTATGTCTGATGAAACTATAGCCAAGTTTAAGGGTAACAGTACTCGTAATACTGCCGAATATGAAAAAGCATTCGAACGTTTCGGCAAGCCCGATATTGTATATGAAGATGAGCATGTTCTTTTTCTGAATAAGCCTATAGGAATATTGAGCCAGAAGAGTGTGCCTTCAGATCTTAGTGCCAATGAATGGCTGATAGGTTATATGCTTGATAAGGGCGATACGGATGCCGAGAAACTTTCTTTTTTCACCCCATCCGTGTGTAACAGACTGGACAGGAACACAGGCGGACTTCTGACATTTGGTAAGACACTTTTCGGAACCAATACATTAAATGCGTGCCTTAAAGACCGTTCCCTTCACAAATATTACAGGACAATTGTACTCGGTGAGTTCAAAGAACCGTTAAGACAAGCCGGATATCTCATTAAAGACGAATCATCCAATAAAGTTTCTATATCCGCAGAACCTGTTGAAGGAGCGGACAGAATCGAAACTTCCTTCGTTCCCAAGCGCTATAATCCGGTTCAGAATATTACTGAGCTTGAAGTTGAGCTTATAACCGGTAAATCGCACCAGATAAGGGCTCATTTGGCCTCACTGGGGCACCCTATAGTAGGAGATGTTAAATACAGTGACAAAGGTCAAACAGCCTTTTATAAGGCTAAATTAGGGCTTAAAAGCCAGATGCTTTACGCCTACAAGATGATTTTCCCCGAGCTTAAAGATTACGAAGAACTTTCTCTTAAAACATTTACAGCAGATTTTGATTCTTTATTCGATAAATTCTTTGGAAAGGAATAACGATGCCCACCTGGAAATCAAGAGGACTAAGAGGTTCAGCATTTGAAGAAATGGTAAACCGCACCAATGAGAAATACGAAGAAAGCGGTCTCGCCCTTATTCAGAAGATACCTACGCCCATAACCCCCATCGACATCGATCAGAAGTCAAGGCACATTACTCTTGCATACTTTGACAAGAAGAGTACTGTTGACTATATCGGTGCCGTTCAAGGTATTCCTGTGTGCTTTGATGCCAAGGAATCTGCCACAGACACCTTCAGTCTTCAGAATATCCACGACCACCAGGCTGACTTTATGCTTAAATTCAAAAAGCAGAAAGGAATCGCTTTCTTTTTAATCTATTACACCCACAAAGACCTTATATATTACATGCCCATCGAAGAAATGATGGTATTTTTGACCCGTGCGAGAGAAGGCGGGCGCAAAAGTTTCAGGTTCGATGAGCTTAATCCGTCGCACTTTCTTGAGAAACATACAGGCGTTATGGTGCCTTATCTTGATATGATTGCTAAAGAGTTGGAAGAAGAGGAAAATTCTAAAAATTGTTGACAAATATTTAATATGCTACTATGATAATTGGGTAGCACGTTACCACGCTAAAGCGTTTTAAAGCGTTAAACTGTTGAATTGACTTTATTGAGGTTAACAATGATTAAAGAATTAGTACATACTCCCGACGGTGTGAGAGACATCTACGGAGAAGAAGAACAGAGAAAGCTCTATCTTGAAGATACCATCAAAAAGGTTATCTATACTTACGGATATGAAGACATTCAGACACCTACGTTTGAATACTTCGATGTATTTTCCAAAGAAATAGGAACGACTCCTTCCAAGGACCTTTATAAGTTCTTTGACAAAGAAGGCGATACGCTTGTGTTAAGACCCGACTTCACGCCTTCGGTTGCAAGATGTGCATCCAAGTATTTCAGTGAAGAGAAGGCGCCCATTAAGCTTACTTACCTCGGCAATACTTTTGTCAATAATTCAAGCCTCCAGGGCAAGCTTAAAGAAGTTACCGAAATCGGCGTAGAGTTCATGAACGATGACAGCGCCATGGCTGATGCCGAGACCATTAATCTTTGTATTGAAGCATTAAAAGCTACAGGTCTTAAGGATTTCCAAATTGCTATCGGCCAGATGGAGTACTTTAAAGGTCTTTGCGACAATGCCGGCATTTCCGAAGACAACGAGCTTTTGCTCAGAGAATACATTTCTTCCAAGAACTACGTACTGGCAGAGGAGCTTATCGATTCACTCATTAATGACTCCGTGTCCAAAGAACTCCTTATGATGACCGGGGAATACATGGGTGATGCTTCCGTTATCTGCAATCTGAAAGCTCGCGTTAACAACGACCGTTCCAAGAAAGCATTGGAGCGTCTTGAGGAAGTATACGAACTGCTCAAATTATTCGGCAATGAAAAGTATGTTTCTTTTGACCTTGGAATGCTTTCCAAATACAACTATTACACAGGTATCATCTTTAAGGCTTATGCATACGGCCTCGGCGATGTACTTGTCAAAGGTGGCAGATACGACCATCTGCTTGAAGCCTTCGGCAATTCCAAGCCCGCTGTCGGTTTTGTAATTGTTGTCGACGATTTGATGCTTGCACTTCGCAGCGCTCATATTACAGTCCCGGTTAAAGACAAGCCGGAAATTGTTACATACAATGCTTCCAATGTTCAAAAGAAGCTTGAATATGTCTGCAAATTGCGTAAAGAAGGCAAGGCCGTAAGCCTTGTGGCGGAGGTGTAATTATGAGCGATGAGAAATATTTAACCTTTGCCCTCGGCAAGGGACGTCTTGCAGAGAAGACGCTTGAACTTATGGAAAAAATCGGTATTACATGTACCGAAATGAAAGATAAAGGCACAAGAAAGCTTATATTTGTCAACGACGATTTGAAGCTTAAGTTCTTCCTGGCTAAGGGACCCGATGTTCCGACATATGTAGAATACGGTGCCGCCGATATCGGTGTTGTGGGCAAGGACACGTTACTCGAGGAACAGCGTCGCGCATACGAAGTTCTTGATTTGGGCTTCGGCAAGTGTCGCATGTGTGTGTGCGGTCCGGCCAAAGCAAGAGAACTGTTACAGCATCACGAAATGATTCGTGTTGCCAGCAAATATCCTGTTATTGCCAAGGATTATTTTTACAATAAAAAGCATCAGACTGTGGATATCATCAAGTTAAACGGTAGTGTTGAACTTGGTCCTATTGTCGGTCTTTCCGATGTAATCGTTGATATAGTCGAAACCGGTTCCACACTTCGTGAAAACGGTCTTGAAGTGCTTGAGGAGATTTGTCCCCTTTCCGCGCGCATGATTGTCAATCAGGTCAGCATGCAGATGGAAGCCAAGCGCATCAACGAGATTATTTCCAAGCTTAAAGAAGTTTTAAATACGGAGAAAAACTCATGAGAATTGTTAAATTGACGGAGGATAACAAGAAAGATCTTCTTAACAAGCTTTTAAAAAGAAGCACCACCAGTTATCCTGAATACGAAAAGACCGTTGCCGATATTATTGAGAATATCAAGGCAGGCGGCGATAAAGCATTATTTGAATATACTTTGAAGTTTGATAAGTTCGAGCTTACAAAGTCTAACATTAAGGTTACACAGGATGAAATCAAGGAGGCATACAATCTTCTTGACAAAGACTATGTAGAAGTCATCCGAAAGGCCAAGGCCAACATTGAAGACTTCCACAAGAAACAGGTACGCCAGACCTTTATCACCACCAAGCCCGACGGCTCGATTCTCGGTCAGCGTATTACACCTATCGCATCCGCAGGTACTTATGTTCCCGGCGGTAAGGCTGCATATCCTTCGAGCGTACTTATGAATATTGTTCCCGCTAAGGTTGCCGGTGTAGAGAAGATTGTAATGGTTACACCTCCCGGCAAGGACGGCAAGATTAATCCCGGTACCCTTGTTGCCGCTGATATTGCCGGCGTAGATGAAATTTATAAAGTCGGCGGAGCTCAGGCCATTGCGGCTCTTGCTTTTGGCACAGAGTCCGTTCCCAAGGTTGATAAGATTACCGGCCCCGGCAACATTTTCGTAGCGCTTGCCAAGAAAGCCGTATATGGCAATGTCGGAATCGACTCAATTGCGGGTCCGTCCGAAATTGTTGTTCTTGCAGATGAAACTCCCAATCCCAGATATGTTGCGGCAGACCTTCTTTCGCAGGCAGAGCACGATGAGCTTGCTTCAGCAATTCTTGTTACCACAAGTGAGGAATTGGCTTATAAAGTTTCCGACGAAGTGGACGGTTTCTTAAAAGTCCTTGAAAGAGCTGAGATTATCAAGAAGTCTCTTGATAACTTCGGTTATATATTAGTTGCTGACACTATGGATGAAGCAATCGATGCTGTTAACGACATTGGCGGAGAACACTTGGAAATCCTTACCAAGAATCCTTTCGACACCATGACCAAGGTTAAGAATGCGGGTGCGATGTTCCTCGGAGAATATTCATCCGAGCCTCTCGGAGATTACTTTGCGGGACCCAACCACATTTTACCCACCAACGGCACCAGCAGATTCTTTTCACCCTTGTCTGTCGATGATTTTATTAAAAAATCCAGCATAATATGTTATTCTGAAGAAGGGCTCAGAAAAGTTCACGAGGATATTGAGCTTTTCGCTGCCAAAGAAGGCTTAACGGCTCACGCCAACTCAATTAAAGTAAGGTTCGAATAATAATAAACGGAGGTCTTTATGGCTCGTTGCAAACTCATTGAAAGAGAAACCAAAGAAACGAATATTTCCCTTCAGCTGGATCTTGACGGTACAGGTGTTGCATCCGTCGATACCGGCGTAGGCTTCATGGATCACATGCTTGAAGGCTTTGCCAAGCACGGTTTCTTTGACCTGAAGGTTAAGGCTAAGGGCGATTTGAATGTAGATTGTCACCACACGGTAGAGGATCTCGGCATAGTTCTCGGCATAGCAATTAAAGAGACTATCGGGGACAAGGCAGGTATTAAACGTTACGGAAGCTTTATTTTACCCATGGATGACGTGCTTGTTCTTTGTGCCGTTGATTTGTGCGGAAGACCGTATTTTGAGTTTGATTGTCAATTTGCAACCGAACGCGTGGGATACCTTGAGACGCAGACTGTAAGAGAGTTCTTCTATGCAATTTCTTACAGCGCAGGCATGAATCTTCACATTAAAGTGCTTAACGGCATTAACGACCACCACAAGATAGAAGCAATGTTTAAAGCTTTTGCCAAGGCTCTTGATGAAGCAACATCACCCGAGCCCCGCAGTAAAGGCGTACTTTCCACGAAAGGAACTCTTTGATTCAGACTATGAAAAAGAAACTGATTCCCTGTATTTATCTTAAAAATAAAATGGCTGTAGCGGGTTTTGACGATAATACCGTTATCGAGACGGACCCGCTTCGTCTTGTTAAAAATTTTACCGATAGCAAGGCTGACGAGATTCTTGTTTATGACCTTTCCATCGAGGATAACGGTCACGAAGAGGCTTTGGATGTAATTCGCGAAATTTGTGAAGCATCAACCGTTCCCGTAATCGGAGCCGGTAATGTTAAGCGCATGGAAGATATCAAAAAGCTTCTTTATGCCGGTTGTAAGCGAGCTTGTCTTAATTACTCCAAGAAGACTAACGTAGATATTACCAAAGAAGTCTCGAATAAGTTTGGCAAAGACAAGATAATTGCTTGTGTTAAAACTTCAGATGAATTAATCGATAATCTTGATACCGTCAAGGCTTACGTCGGCACGGTTTTATGTCTTGACAGAGATGTATACAGAGAAGAAGACAAGGATGTTCTTAAAGGCCTTAAGTTCATCATTAACCTTCCTAACATCTTGCTTGATAAACTCATCGAATATATGAAGTTTGATGATGTTGAAGGCATTATCGGTGCGGTAGTCAATAATAACACCGAAGAATTTTTGAAGATTAAAGATCTTGTGGGTGAGAGTGTCACTCCTTTTTCTGCCTTCAAGTTAAACAGTGACGGTTTGATTCCCGTTATTGTTCAGGATTATAAGACCAATGAAGTTTTGATGCTTGCTTACATGAATGCCGAGGCTTATGAGAAGACTGTTAAGACCGGTCAGATGACTTATTTTTCCAGAAGCCGTCAGAGTTTATGGCTTAAAGGCGAGACCAGCGGACACTTCCAGTATGTTAAGTCATTAAGCTACGATTGTGATGCGGACACACTTCTTGCCAAGGTTGAGCAGATAGGTGCGGCATGCCATACCGGCGCTTATTCATGCTTCTTTAACGATATTATTTCATATGATTTTGAAGAAAAAAGTCCTTTATCTGTACTGACAGACGTATATGATGTTATAATGGATCGTAAGGTTCATCCTAAAGAGGGTTCCTACACCAATTATCTTTTTGACAAAGGAATCGATAAGATTCTTAAAAAGGTTGGTGAAGAGGCTACCGAGATTGTTATCGCAGCCAAGAACCCCAATGCCAACGAGATAAAATACGAGATTTCCGATTTTCTTTACCACGTAATGGTTCTCATGGCCGAGAAAGGCGTTACCTGGGATGAGATTATGAAGGAGCTCGCCAACAGATAAGGGAAGTTAGAATATGATGCAATACACCGCGTTACCGGAAGAAGTTTTAATGAGTATCGAAAAGCCCGAGCGTTATATAGGGCATGAGATTAATGCGGTATACAAAGACAAGAATAAAATCGCCGTCAGGTTTGGCATGTGCTTTCCTGACGTATATGAAATCGGGATGTCACACCTTGGCATCGCGATTTTGTATGATATGTTTAACAAATTTGAGGATACCTGGTGCGAGCGTATTTACTCGCCCTGGGTGGACCTTGATAAGGTAATGAGGGAGCAAAATATCCCTCTTTTTACAATTGAATCCCAAGAGCCCGTCAAGAACCTTGATTTCCTTGGTATCACTCTTCAGTACGAGATGTGTTATACCAATATTTTGCAGGTACTTGATTTATCGGGCATTCCTTTAATTTCAACCGAGCGTACATGGGACGATCCCATAGTCATCGGCGGAGGTCCCTGTTCGTACAATCCCGAGCCTATAGCAGATTTCTTTGACCTTTTCTATATCGGAGAAGGCGAGACAAGATATCGCGAGCTGCTTGACGTTTATAAGGCATCCCGAGCCGCAGGAGAATCTCGTGATGAGTTTCTACACAAGGCTGCCAAGATTCCGGGAATGTATGTACCGAGATTTTATCAACCCGAATATAATGAAGATTTCACATTAAAGGCATTTAAACCTTTATATGACGATATTCCCACCAAGATTTTAAAAGAACTTGTAACAGATCTTGATGATACATATTATCCCGAGAAGCCTGTCGTTCCTTTCATGAAGGTTACTCAGGACCGTGTAGTACTTGAGATTATGCGCGGATGTATCAGAGGTTGTCGTTTCTGTCAGGCCGGCCAGATTTATCGTCCGGTACGTGAGAGAAGCGTTGAGTTTCTTAAGGATAAGGCCGAGAAGCTTCTTAAGAACACAGGCCATGAGGAAATATCACTTAGTTCCCTCAGCTCCTCCGACTACACACATATTGAGGAACTTGTCCGTTTCTTAATTGATGACTGTACTAAAAAGAAAGTAAATATCGCCCTTCCCAGCCTTCGAATTGACCAGTTTTCGGTTGATGTTATGGAAAAGGTTCAGGACGTTAAGAAATCAAGCCTTACCTTTGCCCCCGAAGCAGGTTCGCAGCGTATGCGTAATATCATTAACAAAGGTCTTACCGAGGAAGATATTATTAACGGTGCCGTTCTTGCTTTTAAGGGCGGTTGGACTAAGGTTAAGCTTTACTTTATGTTAGGCCTTCCTTTTGAGAAAGAAGAAGATATCGAAGGCATAGCTAAGCTCTGCAACTCAATTGCGGCTGCTTTTTATGAAGCGATTCCCAAAGAAAAACGCGTTAACGGCCGTGTAAATATCACAGCCAGCACCTCTTTCTTTATACCCAAGCCCTTTACGCCTTTCCAGTGGGCGGTTATGGATACACCGGATGACTTTATCAGAAAGGCCGGTCTTACCAAGCATTATATCCATGAACAGCTTAACCAGAAGGTTATAAGGTACATATGGCATGAGGCCGATGTCAGCATGCTTGAAGGCGTTCTGGCCCGTGGCGACAGAAGATTGTCCAAGGTCATTCTTTCTGCCTATAAGAAGGGCTGTATCTACGATGCATGGTCAGAGTTCTACAAACACGACGCATGGCTTGAAAGCTTTAAGGAATGTGACGTAGACCCCGATTTCTATATGTATCGCGAGCGCAAGGACGATGAGTTGTTCCCTTGGGATTTCATAGACTGCGGCGTCTCCAAGGCTCATCTTTTAAGAGAATGGAAGAGGGCTCAGGAAGGAATCGTTACCGACAACTGTCGTACCCGTTGCTCAGGTTGTGGCTCTGCAAGATTTGATTGCGGTATTTGCATTAACGGAAGGTAATCATGAAAGTCAGATTTAAATTCAGTAAACACGGAGTTTTAAAATATATAGGTCACCTGGATCTTATGAGATATTTCCAGAAAGCATTCAGAAGAACCGATATCGAAGTCCTTTATTCAAAGGGCTTTTCTCCGCATATGATTATGTCATTTGCTCAGCCTCTCGGAGTCGGAGTCGAAAGCGACGGCGAATACTTTGACGTGGAAGTAGCCGATGAAGAAGATATCTCTACCATGGTTGCCAAGCTTAACGAACAGATGGCTGAAGGTGTAGTGATTCTCGACGTTGTTAAGCTTCCCGAGAAATTCACCAATGCCATGGCCAGCGTAGCGGCTGCGGATTATGAACTCAATTTCTATAAAGAAAGTCCGTTAAGTGCTGCGTTACTTGATAAGTATAAAGCTGCCGACGCTGTTACTTTTGTTAAGACTACCAAGACCGGCGAACACATTATTAATGTCAAAGAATTCGTTTTTGATATTGCTCTTAAAGACGACGCGACTCTTTTTGTTAAGGTCGATGCATCAAGTGCCGGCAACTTAAAGCCTGCCAATTTACTTGAGGCACTTCTTAAACTTGAAGACAAATCGGTCGCGGATTATCCTTTCCACATCTTAAGGAAAGATACATATATGCGTGATGCTTCCGGCAATCTTGTGCCGCTTAATAAGGTTGATTATGAATGATAACAAGCTTATCTTAACCAAATACAAAGACTTTAACGCCGCCTTTTTATTTAAAGACGGCGATATTGATGAGCTTATATTGGCCGGAGAAACCGCGTTTAATGTAGGCGATATATATGTAGGACGTGTTAATGCGGTTAAAAATGATTTAAATGCATGTTTTGTGGATTTTGGCGGGAATCTTACAGGCTATTTACCTTTTGAAGAGATTCTTCCCGAATGCCTCTTGAATCGCCCGTATGACGGTCGCTTGATGCAAGGCGACTTAGTATGCGTTCAGATCGTTAAAGAGCCTTTAAAGACTAAGGGCGCGACATTATCCATGCGCCTTACGCTTACAGGCTCTTATACAGTAGTGACTCTCGATGATAAAAAGGTTCATTTTTCGTCTAAGCTTCCGGTTGTATTCAAGAAAGAAGCAGAATCATATTTCAACAGCACCGAATTTGACTATGGGTTCATAGTTCGAACCAATTCCTCTTGCATTTCTTTGGCCGAGATTGAGGCAGAGGCTAAAGCCGGTATAGAAAAGCTTAAAGAGATTATTTCTGCCATGAAGTTTCGCAATCAATTTACTTGTTTGCATCGTGCAGAGTCTGCATATTATCAAAGAATTCGTTCTGTCAGTTCCAATCGATACGATGAGGCTGTTACGGATATTGACGAATTCTTTAAAGATTTAAAAGATCTAAAATCCATAAGGCTTTATTCCGATAAGGATATGCCGCTTAAAGCCATTTATTCTTTTGATAAAGCATTTTCTTTGGCCACCGACAGAAAAGTAGATATTAAATACGGCGGATATCTGTATATAGAGCCGACCGAAGCGCTTACCGTTATCGATGTTAATTCAGGCAAATTCAGCAAGAAAATGCCCAAGGAAGAAGCAATTAAAAAAGTTAACATCGAAGCTGCAATCGAAATAGCCAGGCAGTTGCGCCTCAGAAATATTTCGGGTATGATTCTTGTTGATTTTATAAATCAAAAAGATAAGAACGCTCTTGAGGATTTAAAGTCTGTTCTGGTCAAAGAGCTGAAAAAAGATTCATTGAAAGCCACTTTTGTAGATTTCACACTTTTGGGTCTTGCCGAAATCACCAGAGAGAAGCGTTACGGATCGATTTACGAACAATTAAAATAAATATTGAAAAAGCATTTGACAAACGCATATGTAACTGTTATTATATTCGAGTATGCCGCACAGTGAGGTATAAGTATGCCCATTTGAGCATCACCATAACTGGCGAGTAAAACCATTATTGGTTTAGAGATAGGAGGTACAGACTATGTACGCTATTATTGCTACCGGCGGAAAACAGTACAAGGTTTCCGAAGGCGATGTTATCCGTGTTGAGAAGCTTGACGCAGAAGCAGGAGCTTCCGTTACTTTTGACAACGTAATCGCAGTAAGCGCTGATAAGCTTAAGGTTGGTAAGGATGTTTCCGAGGCTACCGTTTCAGCTACCGTTATGGATCAGGGCCGTGCTAAGAAGGTTATTGTTTACAAGTACAAGAGAAAGAGCGGATATCACAAGAAGAACGGTCATAGACAAGCATACACTCAGGTTAAGATTGACAAGATTAACGCGTAATACGGTGTAATATTTATGACACATTTAAAATTCTATCGTGACGGTAACGATAAATTGACGGGCTTTGAATGCAAAGGTCATGCAGGATATGCTGAGGCAGGCGAGGATATCGTTTGTGCGGCCATTTCGATACTGACCATTAACTTTGTTAATTCCGTTGAACTCCTTACCGATTCTTTTCCGGAGGTCGTTGAGGACGCTGATAAAGGTTACTTAAAAGTCACGATAAAAGAATATGATAAGGCTGACGTACAGCTTCTATTCAATTCTTTGAGCTTAGGCTTGGATAATATCCGGGAAGAGTATCCGAAATTTTTTGATTTGACTTATGACAAATAGGAGGTGTTTTACCATGATGAAATTAAACCTTCAATTTTTCGCTCATAAAAAAGGTGTAGGTTCTACCAAGAACGGTAGAGATTCCGAATCCAAGAGATTAGGTGCGAAGAGAGCAGACGGACAGTTTGTTAAGGCCGGCAACATTTTATACAGACAGCGTGGCACCAAGATTCATCCCGGTGTTAATGTTGGTCGTGGCGGTGATGATACATTATTCGCTCTTGTAGACGGCGTTGTTCGTTTCGAAAGGTTAGGAAGAGATAAGAAGCAGGCTTCCGTATATCCTAAGGAGAACTAATTCTTTCTTTTGACTTTTAAGGGTTTCGTACTATTGCGAAACCCTTTTTATTTTTGTAAAATAGACTAAAGTTTCATTAATGAGGTCACACATGTTTGCAGACAGAGCAACGATATATTTAAAAAGCGGAAAAGGCGGAGACGGACACGTTTCCTTCAGAAGAGAAAAATATGTACCGGACGGCGGTCCCGACGGCGGTGACGGCGGTCATGGCGGAAGTGTATTCTTCGAAATTGATGAAGGCATGAATACACTTATGGATTATCGTCATAACAGACACTATCGTGCCGAAGACGGCGAGCCCGGCGGTAAGAAGAACTGCCGTGGTAAAGACGGTAAGGATATTACTTTAAAGGTTCCTGAAGGTACTGTAATAAAGGACGAAGAGACCGGTAAGATTCTTCTTGATATGTCAGGCGATAACCGTCGCGTAGAGTTTCTTAAAGGCGGCAGAGGCGGCCTCGGTAACCAGCACTATGCAACAGCTACCATGCAGGCTCCCAAGTATGCCAAGCCCGGTCAGCCTGCCAAGGAATTAAATGTAATCCTTGAGCTTAAATCTATTGCAGACGTAGGTCTGGTTGGTTTTCCGAACGTAGGTAAGTCTACACTGCTTTCGGTTATTTCTAACGCTAAGCCTAAGATTGCCAATTATCATTTCACTACTTTACAGCCCAATCTGGGTGTAGTTGATATGGAAGGCATCGGCGGATTTATCGTTGCTGACATTCCCGGCCTTGTCGAAGGTGCAAGCGAAGGTGTAGGTCTTGGTCTTCACTTTTTGAGACACATAGAACGTACTCGCGTACTCGTTCATGTTGTTGACGCTGCTTCCACCGAGGGACGCGATCCTATAGCAGATATTTATGCCATAAATGAAGAGCTTAAGAAATACGGCGCAGACGTGGCCAAGAAGCCCCAGATAATTGCTGCCAATAAAATGGATGCCTGCGAGGACAAAGAGGCCGTCCTGGCCAAGCTAAAGGCCGAATTTGAGCCCCAGGGATATGAGGTATACCCTATAAGCGGTGCTACCCGTGAAGGTGTCAAGGATCTTCTTTTGCATATATACGAATTATTGCAGAAGTATCCTAAGAAGACTATCGTATTCGAGCCCGAAATCACACCCGAATTCGGCGGAATTTACTCAAGCGACCCCTTCACCGTATCTTACGACGAAAAAGCCAAGGAATATGTTGTCGAAGGTCCCCGTATCGAGAAAATGCTCGGTTATACGAACCTCGATTCAGAGAAAGGCTTTACATTCTTCCAGGGATTTCTCAAAGACAACGGTATCCTTGACGAACTTGAGGCTCTCGGTATTCAGGATGGCGATACCGTAAGAATGTACGGTTTATCATTCAATTATTACAAATAACATTACTACGGCTTTATGCCGGGGAGATTTATATGAATTCAAGACAAAGAGCTTATTTAAAGAGCCTTGCAAGTAATTTGAATCCTTCTTTTCAGATTGGCAAAAGCACACTTACACCCGAGATTACAGAGGCTGTAAGAGAGTGTTTCAATACTCATGAACTCATCAAGGTATCTGTTCTTCAGAATTGCCTTGAGGATCCCAAAGTTATTGCCAATGCACTTGCAGACAGAACAGGTTCCCAGTTGGTTCAGGTTATAGGCAAGAAAATAGTGCTTTACAAGCCTGACAAGAAGAATCCCAAGATTATATTACCCGATTAATTAACGGAGTGCTTATGAGTGACAGAATCGGTATTCTGGGCGGCACATTCAACCCTATTCATATGGGACATCTTAAGCTTGCCGAGCTTGCTTTGACAGAACTTAATCTTAACAGTATTATGTTTATACCAAGCGGTAAATCTTACATGAAATCTAATGTGCTTGATGCTTCATTAAGACTTGAGATGGTTAAGCTTGCAATCTCCGGCAATAGCAGATTTTCTGTAAATGATATAGAGATTAAGCGTGCCGGCAATTCCTATTCGTACGAAACACTTGAAACTCTACATGAAGCGTACGAAGATACCGAGTTTGTATTCATCACCGGCGCAGATTCTTTCTTAAGTATTGACAAATGGAAATGTCCCGGAAGAATATTCAGGGCAGCTTCTCTGGCGGTATTGGCAAGAGGCGATTCGACCGATGAAAAGCTTAAGAAAAAAGCATTTGAATATAAACGTATCTTTAATGCAAAGGTTTTCTTTTTACATGCACCGATAATAGATATATCTTCAACACAGATTCGCAATATGATAAAAAACGGCGAGCCCGCTGATGAGCTGGTACCGCCGTCGGTATACAGGTTTATTAACGAACACAAGATTTATTTGAAGGAGTCCTTCGATGAATGATTTAAGTATTACCGACATTAAAAGTATTTTATCAAAAAGCCTGAAAGAAGAGCGGTTTTATCATTCGCTGTCCGTAAGTGCCGTTGCGGCTTCTCTTGCCATGAGATATGGCGGAGATATTAAAAAGGCCGAGCTTGCGGGGCTTATTCATGACTGTGCCAAGGCATATCCGACCGATCAATTCATCAAAATGGCCGATGATTTCGGAATCGAACTTTTGGATGTAGAGAGAGATAATCCTCAGCTGATTCATGCTAAGCTTGGTGCATATTATGCAAAAAAAGATTTCTTTGTCTATGATGATGAAATTTTAAATGCAATAATTTATCATACAACAGGACGCCCCAATATGAGCCTGCTCGAAAAGATAATTTATATTGCAGATTACATCGAGCCGGCAAGATATAAGGCTAAGCGCCTTGACGAAGTCAGAGTTGAGGCGTTTGAAGATCTCGACAAGTGTCTTGATATGATACTTAGCGATACCGTCGAGCATTTAATCGAGAAAAATTACGTAATCAATCCGATTACACTTGAAACTTACAAATATTACTCCAAGCAAGGAAAAGGAGATTAAATATCAAATGGCAGAAATTAAAGATTTTGTGTCTATCGCCAAGAACGCGATAGAAGAGAAAAAGGGCAGTGATGTCAAGGTATTGAATATTTCCAAGATATCGCCCCTTGCAGACTATTTCGTACTTGCAACCGGTAATAATATCAATCAGCTTCACGCAATGGCTGATGAAGTTACCGAGAAGCTTTATGAAGTAGGTGTACATCCCAAGCAGACCGAAGGTTACAATACAGGTAACTGGATTCTTATCGATTACGGCGATTTTATGATTCATTTATTCTCGCCCGAATCAAGAGAATATTATAACCTCGACAGAATCTGGAAAGATGCAGTTTCCGAATAAGAACAAAAACCCCTCAAAGATAATTCTCTGAGGGGCTTTATTATGTCCTGATAAAAGTTATTTGTAGAAGCGGAATACTCCGTATACCTTACCGAGGATCATGCAATCATCAACAATGATGGGTGCCATGGTGTCGTTCTCAGGCTGGAGACGAATATGATTGTCCTCCTTGTAAAAAGTCTTAACGGTTGCGGAATCATCTATCAAAGCAACTATAATCTCACCATTTCTGGCATCATTGCAAGATTCCACAAGAACATAGTCGCCATCCATAATACCTACGTTAATCATGGACTTACCCTTAACCCTTAACATGAAAGCGTCTCTCTTGGGAAGTCTGTCTGCGGGAATAGGGAAGTAGCCGTCAATATTCTGCTCGGCAAGTAAAGGCTGACCGGCTGCAACATATCCGACTATCGGAATGCTGGCGGTTTCGGTTCTTACCGTCTGGAACGAATCATCACATATTTCAATAGCTCTGGGCTTGGTAGGGTCTCTCTTAATGTATCCGTTCATCTCCAAACGTTCGAGATGAGCAAAAACGGAAGATGTGGACTTAAGCTTAACTGCCTCGCAAATTTCACGAACAGACGGGGGATAGCCCTTGCTTAAGACTACTTTTTTCATATATTCAAGAATTTCTTTCTGTTTGTCGGAAATAGGTCCTTTTTTCATCGATAATCCTCCTTTTGATAAAATCATAACATATAGTCATGCAAAAAGCAAACACATATTCAGAAAATTTGTTCGATAAAAGTATTGACAAATGAATGAATGTTCGATACTATGTTCTTGCAAGGCAAACAAACGTTTTGAACATTCATTCGAGGTAATGATATGGATTCGACATTAATGACAAGATTTGAATACAGCGAGAGAAGAATAATCAACAACCGTTACAGACGTAACAGACAGTTGAAGCAGAGATTACTTATATCTGCATTTGTTTTGACACTTTTCGTAGTTCTTGCATTTATTCTTTTTTCAACCAAGAGTATGGCCAGCAATGACGAAGCATTATTTAAGTATTACAAAAGCGTTCAGATTAAATCCGGTGATACTCTTTATGATTTATCTTTAGAATATGTTAATCCCACGATGAACGACACCGAATCCTTTATTAACGAAGTAATGTATATCAATAATCTTGATGAAGATTACCATCTGTATGAAGGTAATTACATTATTGTGCCTTATTATGATACGTATGCAGGTTAATTATCCTACTTATCAGTTACAACGATTTCATCCAATAACTTATAGAATTCATTAACATTAATAGGCTTGGGGATATACGCATTCATACCGGCTTCTATGCATTCCATTTTGTCTTCGCTCATAGCGTTGGCTGTCATGGCAATTATCGGTATTGTCTTAGCGTCAGTTCTTTCAAGCTTTCTTATTTCTCTGGATGCAGTAAGTCCGTCCATGTTCGGCATTCTTATATCCATAATTATTGCACAATAATGATTAGGCTCACTGTTTTTAAACATATTAAAGCCCATCAGACCATCATCGGCCACTTCTACGGATGCCCCGAGATTACTGAGTATTTCTGACGCAATTTCCTGATTGATAATGTTATCTTCACACAACAGGAATACACTGTTATTGTAATCGTTTTTAATTGAAGCCTCATTATTGGATTCAATGACATCAGAAGGGGATACATCATCTATTTCGTCATCGCTTACGTATGAGCAAGGAAGCGTAACTGTAAATGTTGTGCCTTTATTTATTCGGCTCTCGACACTGATTTCTCCGCCCAGCAATTCTATTAGATTATGAGTAATAGCCAGACCAAGACCGGTTCCTTCATTGAATGTAGCGTTTATCCTGTTTTCCTGGGAGAATGTTTCGTACAAATGTTGTTGAAATTCTTCACTCATACCAATACCGTTATCCTGTATTTTGAAAGTAACTATACAAGTGGAATCGGTTATTCTTTCGGTCATTATATAAAGGTCTACATTTCCGCAATCATTAGTATATTTGCATGCATTGGACAAAAGATTAAACATTATCTGATTAAGCCTCAATTTATCAATAACTATATTTAATATTGATAAAGGCTCTTCATAATGAATACCGAAATTAATTTTCTTTCTTTCGCACAAAGGCAAAATTACAGAATTTAAGTACTCTATAAATTCACCAAATTTATAGACCTCAGCATTAAACTCAACTTTACCGGACTCTATTTTGGCCATATCGAGCAGATCGTTAATAAGGCCCAGTAAGAATCCCGAAGACATTTCAGCTTTCTTAAGATAATTCTTTATCTTTTCAGGGTTGTCTTCATTATATGCAAGTTGAGTCATGCCCATAATACCGTTTAATGGTGTTCTTATATCATGGCTTACAAGCGATAGAAAATCAGACTTAGCTTTATTGGCTTTCTCTGCAGCCTCCAAAGCCTCAGAAATTCTTCTTTTCTGTTCCTGGTCTTCATTATATAGCCTTGTCGAATCACGGCAGGAGATAGTAATAATATCACGCCTGCTGTTTAAGAAAGAAAATCGCATAACATAGTGCTTATTTCTCTCCTGGACAGGGCTTGTATTATATTGAATTGTATATTCGCCGTGTTGGTTTATTTTATCAATAAGATTGCTTAATTCTATTTGCCTTGATACTTCTTCGAGTTCATCCGGTATCTCAATCTGCGCCGCAAGTTTTTGCTTAAAGTGAGCAGTGAAATTGGGAGTTTCTTCGGATATATCGTTGTTGAACTTATCTATAAGAATATAACTGTCGGTTTTGACATATATAAGTGCAATATAATCAAACTCTCTTTGGACGGTACCGTTTATAAGCGAGTCAAAAATTTTAATTCTATGAATATTATTAATATGTATTACAGCTTCAACATCAGATGTTATAGGATTTCTCAACAATTCTGCTGTTGTACATACCCACTCATCATTGTTTTTCCTTAGCATTAAATGATGGTCGATTTTAAGTTGCAGAGTTCCCTGATTAAAGGCGGAGAGAAGACTGCTTCTTGAAATAACATTGGCGAAATGCATTTTTTCGACCTTATCATTGATAAGAGCCATGATTCCTGTAACAAAATCATCGACTGTCTTACTATGAGTCACAGCAGCGAATTGACTATTGGCAGAAGATACTCCGTTACAAATATTCTCGGTAACATTTACCTGTATAGTAGCAACAGATTCGGGCGCTATTCTCAATATCGCATTTATTCTGTTTTCAAAAGATATTTCCGCGTTCTTTTGCTCTGTAAGGTCAATACCCATACCATGAGCGACAGAAGGCTGATTATCATCATCAAATTCTACTATGTAATGACTTTTAATGTATCTTGCCTGATTAAATCCCGGGAAATGATACCAGTTTTCAAAAGAAACCTCTGTTGCACCGGAAGACAATTTATTGACATTTGATAGAAACGTTGAACAGTCACTGACATCAATAATGCCAAAATTAATCAAATCTCTGGGGAAATTTACCTTTTCAAAATTTCTGAAGTAAGGTGTGAAAAGATTATCGTTAAATAAAGTGCCAGTTTTGATATTGAAATCCCAGGTGATAATATTGCAGAATTCAACGGCAGCAAGGTAATTACGTTGGTTTTCAATCAAAGTTTTGGCAATGCTGTCTTTTTTATCATTGGAAGAAAAAGTATTTGTTAAGAAGCAGATAAAAACAGAAGCACTATCCTTAGAGTCAAAATAAACACATTGACCCTCAAGAATACTGCCTCCTTCATCTTTAGTGCGTACATGTACGCATATTGTTGCTTCTTCGGTATTGTTCTTGGCGTTATTTAAAGATTTGGCAAGATATGAATAGTCATATACAGAAATAAAATGATATTCTTCATCGGCAAGCATAGCAATGAATTCTTCATAAGAATAGCCGAATAAACCCGGAATCTCCTTAGAAAAATGAACAATAGAAACTTCATGGTCCGACATACTGAATAATACGTACGGATGAGAAGCCGCATCTGCAATTTTAATTGCCTTGTTCAATATAGAATTCATTTACTCTCCCAAATTACCCTTTATTGGTCCATCCGTTCAAGTTGCTGTCCTTAATGGCTGTAAACATACGTTGTTTAACGCCCGGATTTTCTCTGTTTAAATCTTTTAACAAGTCTTTAACGTATTCACGTTTTGTATGTTTATCGACAGGACAGGGGCTCTTGACTACAGGAATATTGTTTTTGTTAACAAAACCTATGACATCCGCCTCATTCAAATAAATCAAAGGACGTATAACATGTAAATCCGTTCTGTCCAGATAAGTAACGGGAGCAAAAGTATGAAAGCGTCCTTCATAAATAAGCGACATCATCATAGTATCCACAACATCGTCTTTATGATGGGCATAAGCTATTTTATTGACTCCTTTAGCCTTCATTGCATCATTTAAGGCACCTTTACGCATCTTGGCGCAAAGAGAGCACGGACTTTTTTCTTTACGTTCTTCAAAAACTATTTGAGCTATGTCTGTTTTAACAATGACATATTCAACATCGAGATCCTTGCAAAACTCTGTAATCTTATCAAGATTAAGGTTATTAAAGCCCAAATCAATTGTAATTGCCACAAGTTCATATTTTTTCGGATAAAACCTTCTCATATGAGCAAGAGCAGTCAGAAGAGTAAGAGAATCCTTGCCGCCGGAAATACCTACCGCAATTTTGTCCCCGTCTTCAATCATATTATAATCGTCACATGCACGTCGCACGAGACTGAGTACTTGCTGAAGTTGCATATTACCTCACTTAGCTTATCTTTAGATATATTTTATTTTATCATAATATCTATATTTATTTAATATATGATATAATTAGTTTATTAAATTTTAAAGGAAGAATTGTCATGAAATTCAAACCGCAAAAGAAATATTTTCACATAGGATTAACCATATTTCTTACTGCAATCGCAATTATGATTGCCTATTTTTTGTTTTTCAGAATCGGACAAATAAAAGCCGGTCTTAACAGGATAAATTCAATTCTTGCGCCGGTGTTCTATGGACTCGTCATTGCTTATTTGATGACACCTCTATTAAACCTTATTGAGCGTAAGTTCGTAAGACCTCTTTTTGACAAAGAAAACTGGGGTCGTGAGAATCCCAAGCGTAACGATCATATTAGAACGCTTTCTGTAATTCTTACGCTGTTAATCGTAGTAATGATATTATATCTTTTTTTCTCATCAGTAATACCGCAGATATATACCAGTATTCAGAGCATTATTTCACAATATTCAGTCTATACGCGCAATTTAACCGACTGGATTAATTCAACAATGAAGAAGAATCCGGAAATAGCCAAATACTTATCATCATTGGTTAACGATTTTTCTTCTGAAGCTGACGATTTTCTTAATGATATAGCACTTCCCGCAATAAAGAATTTATTGCTTCCCAACATGAACGACATTTTATCGACCGTTTCATCGGGCGTTATTAAAGTCTTAATGTTTGTATGGAATATCGTAATCGGTCTTGTCATTTCAGTATATGTACTTGCAGGTAAGGAACGGTTCGCTCAGGGCAGCGTAAGATTATGTTATGCATTTCTTGAAAGAGACTCTGCTAACAGATTTGTCGATAACGTAAGATTCACCCACAGAACCTTTATCGGATTCCTCGGCGGTAAAGTCATTGATTCGGCAATAGTCGGTATTTTGTGTTACTTTTCATGTCTGATACTTAAGATGCCTTACGCATTATTGGTAAGTGTAATTGTTGGTGTGACCAATATTATTCCTTTCTTTGGCCCTTACATCGGTGCAATTCCCTCGACACTTATCATTTTGCTCGTCGATCCCGGCAAAGCGTTGACATTCATAATATTTATTATCATTTTGCAACAGATTGACGGTAATTTTATCGGTCCCAAGATTTTGGCTCAGTCTACCGGCATTACCAGTTTCTGGATAATATTTGCAATTACGCTTTTCGGTGGATTGTTCAAGATAATGGGTATGATTATCGGTGTTCCTGTAACGGCCGTAATTATATCGTTTATAGAAAGAATTACCAAGTCTAAGCTTAAAAAGAAAGAATTGCCGGAGGCTCCCGAAGAGTATTTAAATGTCGGTAAGATTACCGAAGAAGGCGATATTCAAAGATTTGTATACAAAAAGCCCGAGCGAAAGAAAATGGATCAAAACAGCCTTGTTTTTCGATTCTTTAAGGCTATATGGAATCTGTTAAAGAGACTGGGCGGCATAATTGCGGCATTTTTCACCGGATTTTCCTCTAAGATGGATATCAAGAAAAAATCTGCGCCTAAGAAGGATGAAACCACTTCAGAAAGCACCGTAAAAAAGACCGAAGAAAAAGAAGAGTAGTAAGAAAGGAGAGAAGCGATATTGCCTCTCTCCTTTAAATTATTCGCTATACGGATCGACCTTGGCCGCCTGACGCCTGTGAGCGTCCTCAGAAGCCGCGTAGTGCTTGGCTGTGGTATTTATATCCGAATGCCCCAGAACGTCCGCTACGAGCCTTATATCGCCTGTTTTGTTGTATAAAGCCGTACCGTATGTAGAACGCATCTTATGAGGGGATATTTTCTTATTTGAAACAGCTACTTTGGCATATTTATCGACCATTTCCTGTATAGATCTGACAGCCATTCGTTTTTTTCTAAGTGACATAAACAAAGCTTTTTCGCTGTCTGATTCAATCATATGTGGTCGTTCAATCTCAATATAATCGGTTAAAGCCTCTTTTGTAACGTTATCGAAGTACAAAATATGCTCTTTACGGCCTTTTCTGACCACACACATGGAATTTTCATTGAAATTTAGATCAGAAATATCAAGTGAAACGCATTCCGACACTCGAATACCCGTTCGCAAAAGAAGAGTAAGTATGGCAAAATCGCGATATTTGGTGTTTTGGAGCATTTTTTGCTGTCTGAGCGATCCCACAGCGCTGTTTTTGATGATTGTTAAAAAAGTATCAACCTCTGAAGGCGTAAGCCTGATGATAATATGGTCGTCATCCTTACGTGATTGTTTATTGGCGCCGACAGTCGGGTCATTGGTCATGAAATCGTGTTCACATTGATATTTATAAAAAGATCTTAATGCAGACATTTTACGGGCAATTCCGTTAACATTATTTTGCAGATCCTTAGTACCTATAACCGTGACGTCTTTGGCACTTAAATATTTCTGATATTCATTTATGTCCTGGAATGCCAGATTATTTAAAATATCAAGGGGAATATCCTTAACATCGTAAGTCTTGGCCGGCGGACAGAATTCTTTAAGATATTCAAGGAAAACATATAAATCATATGCATATGAAATCGCTGTGTTGGGATTACGCATTGCACGTGAATCAAGAAACTCATAAGTGTATACCGGAAGATTCTTTTTAAGTTCCTCAAGTTTAATTCGATAATTTCGATCTTTTTGCTTGTTAAATTCAGAATCCCTGCCCATAAGCCAAAAACCTCCAAATCGCGTAAATCCTATGATTTGCTTGAATATACGCACTGTTTAGCGTTAAATTGAGATTTAACGCTATAATACATATATCTATACTACCACTATTTCGTACAAAAATCAACTAAAATCGCGTAAATCAGCGGTTAATCAGACAATCTCACCCATATTGTAATATTGACTTTAACCGGTATAAATCGTAATATTTTTTTGTTAGTTTAGGTTTGGAGGCGTTATATTTTGAGTTTTAAAATTTTTTCTGATACATCCTGTAATATACCGATGTCACGTTTATCGGATGCCGGTGTGGATTTGATTCCCTTTTCTTTTTATGACAAAGAAAACATTAATGATGTTAAAAACTGCATCGATATAGATTCTTTTGACGGTGTTTCCTTCTATGATTCAATCAGACAGGGAAAAGTTTTCAACACTTCACAGATTACACCACAGATTTACTATGATTATATGGAGCCTGTAGCACGCGAAGGCATAGACATATTATATGTAGGTATGTCTTCAGGCATCAGCGGCTCTTACAACTCTTCTCTCGCAGCAATGAAAATGCTTGAAGAAGAGTACCCCAATGTAAAATACTATTTTCACGATACAAAGGCAGCTTCACTTGGCGAAGGAATCGCTGTTTTTAAGGCAATTGAGCTTCGTGAAAAGGGCTATTCTATCGAGGAAACATATAATTACCTTGAAAACATGGCTAAGAACATTTACCAGGTGTTTACCGTAGACGATTTGAAGTCATTAAGTCGTACCGGCCGTCTTTCAAATGCTGTGGCTATTATCGGTAATTTGCTTAATATTAAGCCTTTGCTTAAAGGTAATGAAAACGGTCAGATTGTTTCTTTTGACAAAGTTCGCGGCAGCAAAAAGGCAATGTATGCCCTTGCAGCCAAGTACAACGAGCTTGTGGTGAATCCGGAGAATCAAATTGTGGGAATTGCACATGCAAATAACCCCGAGGATACACAATTGCTAATCGACCTTCTTAATAAGGACAATCCGCCCAAAGAAATTCTCAGTGTATGCTACGAACCTGTTACCGGTTCGCATGTAGGTCCCGGCACTGTAGCACTCTTCTTCTTAGGCGACGATAACGTAAGATTTAACTAGTCCAATAATAATGCATTAAAAAAGGGAAAGGCCGCTAAGCCTCTCCCTTTCTTTATGTCTAAATCTATTTAAGTGTTTCAGTCCAATAGCTCTGATTGTATAAATCAGTGAACTTATATGCGATCAAGCCTTCTTTGCCGGTATGAACGTCGCTGATAACCATATTGTCGGTAACAGTCATCTGTTCACCGAGTAAGTACTGATCATCAAAGGACATGTCATACTTATAATAGTTGCAGACGAAATCAAGCGTATCTCCTGCGTTTAATTCAGTTAAACCTCTGGCAATTGTCTCGGTAACATTTTCCTCATAATCGGGCAATGCGCCGGCAATGTAACCATATTCGTTATCGTTGTCAAAGATGATTATAAGCTTAACTTTCTCACCGTTTAAGAATGCCGGTACATAACCTGTAATCGTATAGTTGGTGCCATCGTCAACTGTGTCGAGATGATAATATGCAACCACCTGATTGTTGATAGCAAGCCAGGTATCCGAAGTGTCGGCGATAAGGTTACCTTCATTACCGAAATCATATACATTATCGAGGCCAAGATCAATGTAGCCTGTTCCATCATCGATAAACATACATTTATCAACGCTGTGAACCATCTTCCACTGCTCTTCGTCCATGAAGATTGAAGGCTGACCGAGTGAATCATTCTTCCATACAAGATTGGAAGTATCAAAGTAATGCTCGGAAATGTACTTGGCACAATCTTCATCGCTTAACGATCTGCCTGTAAGCAAGCTTGCAAGGTCAAGAATCGAAGAGCCTGATGACGACGATCCTGTGTCGGTAAAAGAACTTACCAATGAAAGAATCGAGTCGAGTCCTACGCCGCCTGAGCTTGATGATGACTGACCGCTGAAGCCGCCGAGTAATGACTCAAGAGGGTTAGTCGACATGCCGCCTGTAGCAGCCTGACCTGAAAGCTCTAAGCCTGCAAATTCACGGATACAATCAGAATACTCACTGTCGATACCGATTGCATCATAAGTCTGAATTGCGGAATTAACTTTAGACGTCTTTCTGTAAGGGAAGTAAATTGATATTCCGTAAGAATCCGTCATATTATCGGAGGTTCTGTTGTACTTAACGCAGTTAAGAATCGTCTTGGCAAGTTTGTCGCCTTCTTTGGAATTTAAGTTTCTGGCGAAGCTGTATAAGTCAATCTGGTCAATCTTATTGGAAACCGCAAACTCTCGCGAATTGCTACGTGCGTTGGATACAACGGAATAATCTCCGTCTTTAATTAAGTTAGTAGTACCCTTGGAGAAGTCTTTCAAATCCTTGTTGATTGTGGCTGAAAGTTCTGCAAGGTCAACAATTGAAAGTGTAGCCTTTTGACCGGGACATACACGCTCACAAGTATCGGTAAAATCATCGATAATGTTCTTGCCGATTTCAATTGTAGGCATTGATGTGTTCTTGGAAAGAGCTGTAAGCCAGTCTGTATAATACCAGCCTACACCGGGTTCGGTTTCCTCAGAAGCCACGATATAGTCGGCATAATCAGCCATCAGGATATCATTCTCAAGCGTTGCCATAAGACATGTATCAAAGCCGACAAAGTCAAACTTTGCTCCTGCATTCTTAAACGCTGTATTGATTCCTGCAAGATTCATGGAACCGGAACCCTGATTCTTTTCATCATAACCGTAACCGGAAATAGATCCTCCGCCGTGGTCCCAGAAAATAAACATATTTCTGTTAGCGGGATAGTTCTTGGTACAGTATTTAATAAAGTCTGTAACGTTGGAAGGATCGGTCATAGCCTTGGTACCGTAATCCTTCTCAAGGCAATACAGTCCGCCGTCTTTAACCTGATAAATCTGATTAACACGGTTACTGATGATGTTGTTCTTCCACTGCTTACATCCGCCAGTAAGAACAATAAGATTAACATTATCGGAAAGTTTTGCCTTGGTCATCTCGGTTAAATCCTGAGTAGCCATTCCGCTTCTGGATTCAAGATCTGTACCGCACACGTACACCATAATAGTAACGGTATCCTTGCCGTTTCCGAGAATGTTGGTATATCTGTCTCTCACATTGCCGTTAACATTTCTGTCAAGCTTACCGGTATTGGGAGTAAATGACCATCCCGAAGAGCTGCTTGATGAAGTGCTACCTGAGGACATTCCAAATGAACTGATTAAATCCATCGGGTTAAAAGAATATCCCGATGATGAAGATGATGTCTGAGTCTGTGTCTGTGTTGCAGGCTGCTGATATGAATAATCATCAGTATAATCTTCTGTTCCTGAGCCTAAGCCCAAAAGCGAACTCAAGAATCCGCTCTTACCGCCAAAGAACAAAAGCGCAAGCACGATAAGAATAAGCGAAGCCTTTCCGCCTGCTCTTGTAAGCGTAGAACCACCCGAAGGTCTTCCGCCTCCGCCCAAAGGACTTCCCGAAGGTCTGGGGCCACCCGAAGGTGCAGATGAACCGCTTGTGGGCGCTCCTGCATTAAGACCCTCTCCGCGCCTATATAATCCGTTACCGTTACCGGTAACATTTTTCTTACGAGATCTAGGTTTATTCTCCATTTTTACCCACCTCTTTTTGAATTAAATTACAATGCTAATTTTATATTAAGAATATGAGTTTTTCAAGAGATTGAGCCATTCTCACAAAAAGAAAAGGCCTGTCGGAACCAAACCGACAGGCCTCTTATATCATCGTTTAAGCATTATGATACTTTTCGTAATCCTCAACGTATTGCGTGATGAATTTAACGGTACCTTCTACGCCTAACTTGGCTGAATTAATGCACAAATCATAGCTTTCGGCACGTCCCCACTTCTTTGAAGAATAATAATTGTAGTAAGATTGTCTTTGTTTGTCTTTCTTTTGATACAAATCTCTTGCATCTTCATCAGACTTTACGGTATCATCAAGCTTCTTAATGTACTTACATTTAAACGCATCATCCGCATAAATGAACAGGTTCAAAACATTGTCGAAGTCAGCCAATGCGTAGTCAGCGCATCTTCCCACAATTACACAAGGGCCCTCATTGGCAAATGACTTAATGGCATCAAACTGAGCCAAAAACACCTTATGGCTTATAGGCATATCAACAAATGACGACGAATTATAACCGAATGAATATGTATCCATAACAAGATTATAAAGAAATGAATTGGTAGGTCTTTCATCGTGATTTTTAATCATTTCTTCGCAGAAACCACTGTCCTTGGCTGCCCTAGTAAGTATAGACTTATCGTAAAAAGGAATTCCAAAATATTTGGCAACTTTCTCTCCGATTTCGTGACCGGCAGATCCATATTGTCTTCCGATAGTTATAACTGTTTGCATAACTTATCAACCTCCTTTTTATGAAAAAGAAATATTCTGACAATCTACTACTTTTGTCTTATTCTATCACAAAATTTCAAAAATATCAAGAAGAGGTTAACATAATATTATTATGTCAACCTCGGCAAAATCTTATCTGTTTTCTCTTAAAAATTTTAGTGCTTTTTGAAAATCTTCCGGCAATTCGGAATCAAAATCAATGTATTTATTAAGAGTCGGACTCACAAAACCTATGGTCTTGGCATGTAGCATCTGACCTGTAAGCTTTATAGGTTCTTTTTGCGGATTGTAGACGGGATCGCCCATTAAAGGATGCCCCAGACTTGTCATATGAACTCTTATCTGATGAGTCCTGCCTGTCTCAAGCTTAAGCTCAATATACGTGTATCCGTTAAAGCGTTCCAAAACTTTGTAGTGCGTAACTGCACGCTTTCCGCCGGGAACTATGGCCATCTTCTTCCTGTCTACGGAGCTTCTGGCAATTGGTGCATCTATAGTCCCTATATCGTCTTTGACATTACCGTGAACAATAGCATGGTAAATTCTGTTCGCTGAATGTTCTTTTAACTGTTCGGCAATCTTAGCATGTGCAAAATCACTTTTACATATTATCAGCAGTCCCGAAGTATCCTTGTCGATTCTATGGACTATTCCGGGCCTTAGCACCCCGTTTATGCCGCTCAAGCGCCCCTGTAGGCGATATAACAGTGCATTTACGAGTGTTCCGCTATAATGACCTGCACTGGGGTGTACGACCATTCCACGCGGTTTATTAACTATGGCTACATCCTCATCTTCGTAGACGATATCAATCGGTATATCTTCAGGCTCTATATCAGGCACTACCGAGTCCGGCACCTGCAAAAAAATGTCATCATCGGCCTTCAATTTATAGCCTGCTTTGGATGGTTTGTCGTTAACCTTTAACAGGCCGTCACTGATTTGTTTTTGAATATATGATCTGGATAAATCGGGCAATACATCGGACAAGTATTTGTCTACTCGGATGCCTTCGTCTTCATCTGAAATAATAAAATTGAATTCTCTCATATCGGTCTCCCCTATTCACAGAGGGTTAATCAATATCACGAAGTCTTTTCTCCATAAATCGAAGAAAGTTTAAGTCGTCTTCTTTGTAATAAAATAGTAGCAAAAGAACAAGCACAGCCGTCGCTACAGTAATAAATATATCTGCAATGTTGAATATGGGGAATTTGATAAAACTGAAATATATGAAATCCACCACATAATCATATAATATTCTGTCGCAAAGATTACCTACGGCTCCGGCAAGAATAAGGCTTAAAAGAACATGACATGAAATGTATTTCTTCTTACCCGGGCTCTTAACAAGAACATACAAACAAGCGAGTATTACGATAATGCCCACAAGTATTATGAAGGATTTCTGACCTTTTAAAAGTCCGAAAGCGGCGCCTTTATTCTCGAGGTATTGAAATTCAAGGATTCCGGATACAATAGGCACAGCCGGTCTGTCTTTTAAACTCTTTATTGCATAGAGCTTGGCAAGACGATCAAGCAATACGGCTACTGCAAAAATAACGGCATCAATTATATACAGTTTGCTCTTTTTAATCTTTTTGGTGGACATATTTAGTCCTCTTCGGTGAAATTAAGCTCGTCGAGTGCTGCAAATATCATATCTTTGGATATGTCTTTAACTATTTCGGCCTTACCGATTTTTTTAAGCAGTACTAGATTTACGGTGCCGCCCGTATTCTTCTTGTCCTTTATAAGACGATTGTAAATATCTTCATAGTCTGCTTTGTCGATTTGAATTGAGATAGGCAGATTGAAAGGAACAAACATATCTCTTACTTCATAATAATCTTCCATCGAAATCTTGTTAAGCTTCCATGAAATAAACGCAGCTGCCACACAACCTAACGCAACGGCTTCACCATGAACATATTCGCCGGCAAAATAGCTTTCAAGAGCATGACCGATAGAGTGTCCGAGGTTAAGAAGCGCTCTGTCTCCGTTTTCAAAAGGATCCTTCTCTACAATTGCCTTCTTGATATTAATTGAAGTCTCGAGCATCTGGGCAAGAGTATCCTTGTCCTTGTCGCAGATTTCATACATGTTGTCCACAAGCCACATGTAGAACTTGGAATCAGCCAAAAGGCCATGCTTCATAATCTCGGCAAAGCCGGCATAGAATTCTCTTTCCGGAAGTGTATCGAGTGTGTTTAAAGGCATATAAATCAAAGAAGGCATCTTAAAAGAACCGATTATATTCTTAATACCCTCAAAATCCACTCCGTTCTTACCGCCTATGGAAGCATCTGTCATGGCAAGAAGCGTTGTGGCTATAAACGCATGAGCAATTCCTCTGTGATATAAACTTGCGGCAAATCCGGTAATGTCTGACACTACGCCACCGCCAAGTCCCAGTAATACGTCCTTTCTGGTAAAGCCGGATTCTTTAAGAAACTTTTCAATCTCAAGAACTACATTAATATCCTTGGAAGCTTCACCGGGCTTAATGACAAAAGAAACCACTTCAAATGATTCCTTAAGTAACGGCTCAACTGATTCTTTGTACAAAGAATAAACCGACTCATCCGAAACAATACACACTTTCTTAGCATCCGGAAATAGTGGAACAAATCTCTCTTTAAAATCAGAAAAATCAGGCTCAATAAAAATAGAGTAGCTATCTGTCTTCTTGGATATAACAGGAATTTCCATGTAAAAAACCTCACTTAATACAAAATAAAAGTCCTGCCATAAATTACTCTATGACAGGACTGTAAATTCAAAACTTATAAAGCATCGAACGCCCCGGTTAATGAATCCTGGAACTCTCCGGAAACATCTACGCTTGCGGGAGTAGCAATAAAGATGTAATTGGAAATCTTCTGAAGATTACCACCTACCGCAATACAAGCACCGGTAACGATATCAAGAATACGCTGGGAAATAGCAAGATCAACGCCTTCAAAGTTCATAACAACGGTCTTGTCCTCAAGGAATGTATCAACAATTTCTCTGGACTCATCAAATCCTGTAGGCTTAAATACACAAACTGAAGAATCAACCATAGACAATTTCCTCCTGGGCTGAGGTGCAGGTTTCTTTTCAAAAGGCTTGCTTATCTTACTTTCGGAAGGTTCGGGCTTCGCAGGCTCTGCGTAGTCGTCATCTTCTTCATAATCATATTCATCATCAATATCTTCCCCTGTTTTAAACATGGAAGAAAGTTTATCCATTACGCTCATACTATACTCTCCTTATAAATTAGTATTCCGTTCCCCGAATATTGCGGTACCGACTCTTACCATAGTGGCACCTTCTTCAACCGCAACTTTATAGTCGCAAGTCATTCCCATGGAAAAGATTTCCATAGAAACATTATCGATGTTTTGACTATCTATGTCAATGCCTAATTGTTTCAAAGCAACAAAATGTTGACGATTCTCTTCGTCGTTTTCTACATATGGTGCTATGGTCATTAGTCCCTTAACCCGCACATTGGGAAGTTTAGATATCTCTTTAGCCAAAGAAACCGCCGTCTCTTTAGTACAACCAAACTTGGTCTCTTCACCTGCGATGTTGACTTCAATCAAAACATCCGTAACAACTCCGGCCTTCAAAGACTCCTTTTGAATGGTCTTGGCAAGTTCAAGATTATCTACGCTGTGAATCAATACCGTCTTACCGATAAGGTATTTAACCTTGTTCTTTTGCAAATGACCTATCATATGAAATCTGGTGTCAGCCGGCATCAAATCGTACTTTTCACCAAGCTCCTGTACTCTGTTCTCGCCGAAATCTCTTACACCTGCCTCATACGCAGCTTTTAAATCTTCAATAGGCTTAAACTTGCTGACCGCTATCAAGGTAACTTCCTTACGGTCTCTGCCTGCCTTATCGCAGGAATCGTTTATACCGTTTCTGATTGTCTCTAAATTATCTTTAATCGTAGCCATTAATATACAAAATCCTTATCCGATACAATCGATGCATCAAGTGCTATATAGTCATACGCTCTCAAGCCGTAGCTGATGTTGGGCTCGATTATCGTATATTCGTCATTGGAATATAAAATCTCTATACGGTTAAAATCCGCATAACCTTTGTTAATGTTATAAACGCCGGTAAGAGTTCCCTGCTTACCTACAATAAACATATTTGACTCATCACCGTCCACGGGTGCATTGGGCTTAATCAGTATGTTGCCTGTGGAAAGTGAGTTAGTATCTACGTAGTATACGTCATCGTCTTCTTTGTAGACGGAAATTTCAACGTTCTTAACAACCTCTCCGTTCTCGCTCTGCTCTTTTCTGAGTACCGAAAGATTTGACGAGTTGCCGCCTTTTGTGACGTATTCTTTGTCTATTAAAAAGAAAGGCTTCTCGGCAATTGAGGAATTGGGAATCTTAAGTCCGTTGTCTTCCTCGACCATAAGCTCGATATCTACAAATCTGTCCTTGCAAAAAGCAACCATCGAGTTGGTAAAAGAAAGCTCTATTATAGAATATTCATCCGTATCCTGCACAACCGTTACCTTGCCCCAGGATGTGGTAAGAGTCTTTAAGAACTTAACCTCTACATAATCCATATCCTTAACACGCTTAGCTTCTTCCGGTGTGGCTAGGATAACTAAAGACCAGTTTTCGTTGTTAACATATTTATAGACAAAAGAACCAGTTTCCACCAAATCATCGTTAAGAATATCGGTTCTTACGTATTTGTCCTTTTTAAAGCTGTCGGGTGTCAAATCTGAGGCCTTAAGGCTTTCGAATCCGTCATGATAGAAAAGGGTAATTCCTGCGGCCTTGGCACGGCAGAAATTAATCATATCATTGGAATGATCGGCTGTAATCTTGGTAACGTCCTCGATAATACGGCGATTCTCTATCTGAGACAGGTTATTTTCTGTCTTATTGCTGAAAGCCTTGGCATCGGCAAAGGTCTTTTCATCAAAGGTCTTCGAAAAGAGCATAATGTCTTGCTTTAACGACTTAAGCTCGGCCTTGGATAAAGAATTGTCTTCGACGGGGGACTTGCCTATTAAATCCGAAATCTTTCCGGTTTCATCGATACAATAAACAAGATTGGAATACGCAGATCTTTCACCTTCTCTGATGAAATAATTGACATATCCCGAATAATCGCTCATTACCTCGTGCTCATCACGAAGAGCTATTGCACTGTATTGTCTGTTTTCCGAAAGAGTACCGATTTTGACCTGATAACCGGTAATCGATTCGTTCTTGGAAGATATAAAAAGACATACAATTACATACAAAAGAATAACTGCGAATATGGCTATTCCCAGATCTTTGGTCTTAACGTTATGATATTGTACAATGTTCTTTTTATTAGCCATACACTCAAAAATTCCCACAAATGATAAAAATGCCCCGGCTGACCTGCCGGGGCGCCTGATTCTAAATTAAAGAGAAATAAGTACTTTTTCCTTGGCATAGGCTGAAAGGTCTGCCTCTGTAACCGATGCGGATACAACAAAATCAACACCAAACTTCTCGCCGACTTTCTCAAGTTTCTTAATGCATGCATCAAGATCGCTTACATTAGCCTTAGAGATAGGGAAGAAACTGTCAAAGTACATCTGCTCAAGATCATGATCCTGAGAAATAATACCACATACGAAGCCCAAAAATTCACTGAAATTTTCAATAAAATAATCGGATACATCAATCAATCTGACTTTGTTATTAAGCTCATACATGTGCTTAGTGCTCTTGTCCAGATAAACGATGTTACCCGATACGGTTTTAATCTCACTATTAACTTTGTCAAGAAGGTGTTTGGTCTTGCCCTTTCCCTTTTCGCCTACAATTAATTGTACCATTGGAAACCCTCCGTCTTTCTTTTTGTCCCTAAGGACTTATATTCATTATAGATTATGGAGCCTTAAAATACAACACTTAATTCGTGATTTGTATTAACAAATCGGTCATTTGTTTATACAAAAGATCTTTGTTATCCGCGCCCAAAATAATGGCTACATAAGGGTTGCCGAACTTATCCTGAGCCAGCAAAAGAAGGCAGCTTCCGGCCTCTGTCGTAGTACCGGTCTTGGCTCCCATAACCGTAATGGAATCAGGCATCTCTACGTCTCCCCTAAAATACCAGTTGGTAGAACGTACAGTTGCGGATACGTCCTTGTCATTACGGTCTTTATATGTAGTCTGATATTCTTTCTTTTGAATTATGTCGCGAAGTCGCTGGTCCTTTATTGCTTCAGAAAAAATAAGGTACAGATCATAAGCTGTAGTAAGGTGAGTCTCGCTGCCGAGTCCGCATGCATCCGTAAAGGTCGTGGAAGTTGCGCCGAGAGCCTGAGCTTCCTTGGTCATTAATTTGGCAAACTCTTCTTCCGTACCGCTGATATGGCAGCCTATGGCTATAGCAATATCGTTGGAAGAAGGGATTAGACAGAGATTCAATGCCTGGTCCATGGTCATCTTATCACCGAGATTAACACCGAGTCTCGTTGCGGTAGGGTCGCTGATATTTACTGCTTCGGTTCCGATTACAACAGTCTCGTCCATGCTGCAGTATTTAAGCGCAAGGTAAGCAGTCATAATCTTGGTAAGACTTGCCGGAGCACGTAATTCAAAAGCATTCTGGGCAAATAACACCTTATTGTTATTCACGTCCACAAGCATACCGGCAGCGGCATTCTCTAAGACAAATTTGTCAATATAGTCATCTTTAAACGTTGCAACATCACAAGAAAAGCCGGTGATAACACCATCCGACTTTGAAAATGTAACCCCTGTTTCCGTATCATCCATTGGAAAATCAGAAAATGGCATCTTAATCTCAGCCTTGGAACAGGCAGAAAGACAAGATACCATTAAGATTATTATTAAGATATGGCAAAGTTTATTTGTACATTTCACGCCACTCAAGATCTCCCCGATCAAGTGATTTAATTAAAAGTTCCGCACTTGCAAGATTGGTGGCAAGCGGAATATTGTGCATATCGCAAAGTCTCATAAGATTACTTACATCAGGCTCGTGAGTCTTCTGAGTAAGAGGATCTCTTAAGAAAATAACCAAGTCTATCTGATTGTGTTCAATCTGTGCACCTATCTGCTGTTCTCCTCCGAGGTGACCCGCAAGATACTTATGTACCGTCAGATTGGTAACTTCCTCTATAAGTCTGCCGGTTGTACCTGTAGCGTACAAATCGTTACGGCTTAAAATGCCTCTGTAAGCTATGCAGAAGTTCTGCATAAGTTTTTTCTTGGCATCGTGTGCTATTAAAGCAATGTTCATTCTTCCCTCCACTTAATCTATTCCCCTTTGAAAGATAAAAAAGACACTTCTCGCTTGTCCCTCGGAGGCTTACTGTGAAGCCTTACGCTTAAGACAAATCCCATGCCTATATACATACTCACAAGAGCCGTCAGTCCGTAACTGACAAACGGCAATGTAAGACCGGTATTGGGCAGGATAAATGTAGTAACACCTATATTAAAAAATGTCTGTATTCCGATAAGAGTACCCATTCCGACGCATATCGCACGTCCTGCGATATCATGAACACGTCTTGCAATGAGAAAGCATTCAATTACAATAAGGAAAAGCAATATTATAACAGCCAATGTTCCGAGGAATCCAAGCTCTTCTCCGATAACCGAGAAGATAAAGTCCGTCTCGGGCTCAATAATATATCGACCGTTCTTAAGAGACGTAATCTCGTTATTGTTAAGACCCTTGCCAAGAAGTCCGCCCGAACCTATGGCAATAACGGAATTGGCCTGCTGATATGCGTTGTCGGCGTATTTTTCAGGGTAAAAGAAAGAAAGAATTCTTTTACGCTGATAATCCTCAAGAAGCGTTTGATCTTCCTTCAAAATCATACTCAAGAATACAATCGATGAAGGAATGGCCACAGTTATCGCCCCAATTATAAGCTTCCAACTGATACCCGATACAAATAAAATGGATAAAACAAGCGTAGCCACAACTATCGTTGTGGACATATCGGGCTGCTTATAAATGAGTGCCATGGGGATTCCGCACAACACAAAATAGCTTGCCAGGAACATCAAAGTATTAATCTTTTCCCTATATTTCATAATAAACTGTGCGAAAAAAATAATCAACATTATTTTCGCCGTTTCGGATGGCTGAAAGGTAATTCCGAAGATATTAAACCATCTTGTCGCATTGTGCGAAGCATGTCCCGCAACCAGAACCGCAAGCAATAACCCGCAACAAATAAAATACCACAGCCAATGAAACTTAAGTATAACATTGTAATCAAAAAGTGAAACCACAATCATCAAAAAGAAACCGAGAATCGAGCCGAGAAGTTCCTTCTTAACATACAAAGGGTTGGCACTTCCTACGGCAAGATTACCGATGACGTTTATCGCAATTATAAAAGCGACCAATTTGAAGTCGTAATCCGTAATTTTTAATCTTTTAAACATTTACAATTCCTATTTCAAATTCTGCAAAGCTTCCAATGTGATATTCTCTGCAACAATATCATTACCCGAAACATATAATAACTTTGGAGACATTTTGGGGCGAACCACCCATCTTGCTTTTTCCTTGGAATAGTATCTGTGTCCGCCTATCATAACTTTCTCGGCGCTGAGATTCATAGCCGCAACAAAATACTTGTATATGTCTGTAGTTGCCTCGCTGACAGCCGTTCCGTAAAGACCGCCCAGGACGATTATATTACCCTTGGCATATACCTTGGCACCGGGCTCTACATCTCCAACTATTACCACACTGCAATCAGACTCTATCTTATCGTCTTTTCTGACATTGCCATAATAGAACCTTGCATATAAAGCATCATCCTCTCTGTGCGGAATCGGTCTGTCCACAGCCTTCTTAAAGTTCGTATCAGACTCTTCATCCTTGCCGATTATATAAAGAACAGTCACGTCTGCAGCTTCTTCTATCGCTGCCGTAAGAGCTCTTTCCTCACCGGGCGCAAGTTTGCGTCCTTCATAGGAAACCGCTATCTGTCCGCCCTTAAAGAAGTCTCTTGATTCGCGAAATTTCCTGATAATTTCATCAAGTATCTCTGTAAAAGGACATTCTGCGTCAAGATTGACCGTAAGTCCGTTCTTATAACTTTTGATATAAACCTTTGAATTCATATATACTCCTAATCCCCGTGAGCGCCCGAAACTTCGATATCGGTTGCGGTACCTGTAATAGTGTCGTTCTTGTCTCCGACATTAAAGATATATTTATAAGCATCCTTGGCCACATGGGAAGGATAGCTTGATGTATAACCGTTGGCAATTCTTATCGCTATAGAATACTGAGGGTCATTATACGGTGCATAAGAAATAAATAACGCATGGTCGGGATGCGATGTCGACTGCTGAGCCGTACCGGTCTTACCCGCCGCTTCAAAAGGAAGTTCTTTAAAATAAGCCGTGTCTGCCACCACTCTTCTCATACCCTCCTGAATAGCATCCCAGTAAGAGTCCTTCATATCGATTTCGTTCTTAACTTCTGCTTTACATTCCACCAAAACATTGGCATCACTGTCTGTAATCTTATCAAGAAGCGTAAGGTTGTATACTGTTCCTCTGTTGGCTAAGGCTGTCACGTATCTTGCCAAGCCTACGGTCGTAAATGAGTTGGTACCCTGACCGATGGCCGAAGGAACCGAAAACTTTGTGGTAGGATTGGGCGAATATTCTTCTATTTCCACGCCCGACTTATCGCAAAGACCGAACCAATCCGCATATTTGTTAAGCTTATTGACACCCAGTTCCGAGTTATATATACCGTTCTCGTCAAGGCTCAATCTGTAACCTACGTTGTAAAAGAAAGAGTTACAGGATTTGTTAATAGCGCCTGTAACATTCAGCGCTCCGTGAGAACCCGGCCATACCCAGCATTTATGAGTATCTGTTGCAACAGTAAAAGAACCTGTACATGTTATAAGTGTATTCAAACCGATAACACCTTCCACAAGTCCCGCTGTAGCCGAAACCATCTTGTATGTGGAACCGGGTGCTGTTCTTTGCTGAGTCGCATAGTTAAATAAGGGCATCGACAAATCGTTGGTAATCTTGGCAAGATATGCCTGGTCGGCTCCGTTGGCAATATAGTTATTGTCATAGCTTGGATACGATACCAAAGCCTTAACCTTGCCCGTATTGACATCGGTAATTACCATAGATGCCGCGTAAGGCTCCAGCGCAAGCTGAGCAGGTGTAATCTCAAGATTCTCAATTCTTCGAATCATGAAATCATAAGCGGATATCTTACCGGCATCCCAGGATGCTCGTTCTTCGTCCGAAAGGACTACGACATTCTGATCAAGCAGGCACTGACAGATTACACGAGGTTTAACATTGTCATTCTTGACAATATACTTAAACATCTGCTTTTCAAACAATATATCCGTCTGCAGTACATCTGTTACGATACGTACCATTGCGTCAAAAATCTCGCCCGATTCCGAATAGTCCGTATCCAGTTCAAGCGCATCTATATCAATCCAGCTTTGAGAAATTGCGTAGTTAAGATAGTCATAAAGACTTATAGTCTCGTCTTTGTACCATGCTTTATAGGTGGCATCTTCTTTGTCAATCTTGGAATTTACAAGTATTCCCTTACTGAGAAGAATGTCCTCGACTCTGTTCTCATATACTTTATACTCAGTGGTAAGTTTGTTATACGGAGTATGTTTCTCCTGAAGTTCATAGGTAAGTTTCTCTATAACTTCGTCTTTTTTCTTGAGAAATGCGTTATAGACCTCCTGCTCTGCAGGCGAAGCTTCAGGATCAGAAAAGTGCGTAATATCCAATACCGAATTGTTTATTAGCGCATAATAGACATCGTATATCGGAATCATAATGTCCTGAGCGGTACTGTTTTCTCTCGGTATGTATTCTTTGGCATTGTATATTTTCTTAAGAAGGATTCCGGCAAGAGTCTGCTCAAGAAGGTCGTACATAGCCTCCTGCCACTTGGAATCTATGGACAAATAAATATCGTTACCTGCCGTAGGCTCAACATGATCATCAATCGATATTACCTTACCTGTGGTATTAACGTAGATGGTCTCGTGACCCTTAAGGCCCCTGAGGACCGCATCCATACTCTTTTCAATACCTGTCTTACCGATAATGTCGTTAAGTGAATACTGTTCGTCATCCTGAAGCTCGGCAAGCTCCTCGGCATTAATCTTACCGGTATAACCGATAATCTGTGATGTGTATATACCATTCGGATATACTCTCTTGGTATTTTCAACAATACTTACGCCGGGAAGTATGTCCGAATTCTCATAAATAACCGCAACCGTTTCAAGTGAAACGTCGTCGGCAATTGTAGTTGCTATGTATTTCTGGTAAGCGTTAAGGCTCATTGCATATCTGATTGCAACTATTTGAAGGAGTTTGTCTTTGGTCAGATTCTCTATTTGAATATCGAATCGATCTTCTCCCGTTAAATATTCCATCATTTCATCGGGAGTTGATGAGGATTCGGAGTAGTCCATTTCATAAGTATACTTTTTGCCGTAAATGTCGGCTTTAAAACGGTCGAGTCTGGTACCCGAAAGGGTATAGACATACCTGTTCTTCTCATCAAGCTTGATACCGAAATCGGTCTCAATCTTGTCACCGTTTCCCTCTATTATATTTATGGTCTTGTAAATTGTCTTGTTAAGCTTTTCGTTCTTGGTCTTACCGGAATCCAGAACGTCTTCTATCGTTACGGAATATGCAAGCTCATTGTAGGCAAGCAACACTCCGTTGCAATCGTAAATCTTACCTCTTGTGGAATTGATGGTACGTTCCTTTTTGCTCTTAAGCTCAAAGTTATCTTGATAATCATTACCGTGAACAATCTGAAGGTCAAAAAGGCGCGCAACCAATATCGAAAAAAGAACGCAGAATACCACTATAAGATAAATCACACGAGTCGTTATTAAGCTTAAAAAATATTCTTTAATCTTATTAAACAAACTTCTTTTCCTGCTTTCTTTCGCCCTTTTCGAGACGTTTGTGTATCCATAACAATGCGGGATATAAAATAACGGTTATGACCATTGTGTATACACACTCCGGAATACAAACATGAAGCATGTAATAACCGATGTTAAGTCTGCCTCGCAGCAAAAACATGAATGCATAACATGTAAATCCGTAAATTAAATCGCTTCCGGCTATAAGCGCCATGGGGAGTTTAACATCTTCCGGGAAGAATACTCTGTTAAAGCTTCCCGCCATATATCCCAAATACATGTAAACAATTGAATAAAAACCTATATAAGGACTTAAAAACACATCACAAAGAAGGCCTGAGAAAAAGCCTGCTATAAGACCTGTTCTCTGCCCTTTCATAAGTCCCAAGGAAACAACTATTATAAGTAAAAGATTGGGGGATACATTGCCAAAATCCAAAGCCTTAAAAAGTGTTCCCTGCAAGACAAAAGATGTAATTATGATAACTATACTGATAATGGTTCTTTTCATCTTTTATTCGAGTTTCTCGGCTTCTTCAATGTCCTTGTCCGTAATGTTCATCTTTTGATCGAGTATTATAAGAACTTCCTCGATATTTTCAAAATTAACCGCGGGTATTAAAAGTCCCGACTTGGTAAGATTGTTGGAGTCGTTCTCAATAGTCTGGATGTAGCCGATTAAAATACCGGGAAGGTATTTGTCACTTATGTTACTGGTAACGACCTTATCACCCTCTCCTACAGTCTCCTTGGAATCAAGAAGCTGTGAGTAAGAAATAACGCCTGAATTGATAAGTTCAAGAGAACCCGATACTATCAGATTCTCCGATGAATACAAAACAGTACCGGACACATTGGTATTGTCGGATATAATGCTGGTAACCCTGGACCAATTGGGTCCGACCATGGAAACATATCCCACAAGTCCGTTACCTGCCACAACATTCATATTGAGTTCAATACCGTCTTCAGAACCTTTGTTGATTATAAAGTTAGAGAACCAGTTACTTGCATCATGATAAATAACGCGTGCGCCGGTCTTCCTATATCCTTCGTAAGCCGCATCCAGTTCAAATAGAGCTCTCAAATTGTTAAGCTCGTACTTGTCCTGCATGAGTCTGGTGTTCTCATCTTCAAGTTCGGAAACCTTGGCCTTTAAGGCTTCATTTTCCTCGATAAGATCCGCTATCATAACAAGCTCGTCTTTTTTGGCAGAGAGTCTCGAGCCGATGGCGGAAATACCCTTTTGATAAGGCACAATAATATAATTTACGGCATAACCGAGAGGCTTGTCGAAAATATCCGTAACATATGTAACAACAAGCATTATTGAACATATAATTGTTAAAATAAAAAGGAGATATTTACTTGGTAAAGTAAATTTTTCTCCTTTTTTCTTGATAACAGGACTCATTTACCCATTCCTTCTATCGAGTATGCAACTGACTTAAAGTTGTCGTCTTTGATAATCTTGGCAAGACCGAGTGCAACGCTCTTCTGAGGATTCTCGGCAATATTGACCTTAAGGCCTGTGCCGTTGGCAATACGCTCGGCAAGCTTGTTAACCATCGATCCGCCACCGGTAAGATAAATACCGTGACGATAAATATCAGCTGAAAGTTCCGGAGGAGTACGCTCTAATATAACTTTGATGTTATCGATAATTGAGTAGAAGTGCTCATCCAAAGCTCTGTTAACAATATCTGTCGATATTTCTCTCTCAACAGGAAGACCGGTTACAATATCACGGCCGTATACAACAGCATTCTTGCCTTCAGCTTCAAGCTCTGCCAAATGAACCTTAACGTTCTCGGCAGTCTTACCGCCTATAAACAAAGAAAACTCTTTTCTGACAGCATTCTTAATAGCTTCGTCAAACTTAAGGCCGCCAATCTTGATAAGACGGCTGAGCACGATACCGCCAAGAGAAAGAATAGAAATCTCGGTAGTATCAAAACCGATATCCACCACAAGAACACCCTGTGAGTTCTTAATATCGATATCCATTCCGAGGCCATCTGCGATAGCTTTTTCAACTACCATAATCTTCTTGGCCTTAACGTTGCTCTCTTTGATAAGGTCGTAGAACGCTCTCTTCTCAACCTCGGTAACGTCGGTAGGAACCGCAATATAATAATCCGCAGGCTTAACATTGTTATTCATAAGAGCCGTAATAAAGAATCTTATGATAACTTCCATGTTATTGATATCCGCAATAACACCGTTGGCAAGCGGATAAGAAATATTGATATTGCCGGGCGCCTTCTCATACATTTCAAAAGCAGAGTCGCCGTATGCAAATACACGCTTCTTGTTCTCGATGGCAATCATGTTCTTCTCCATCATGATTTCATCGTCTGTTCTGTTGTATATTCGTATGTTACTTGTTCCCAAGTCAATTCCGAATGCGTTCATGTCTCCTCCTATATATAACCGTGTTCTTTCATCGAAAAGAATCGGTTGTCGCCTATTATTATGTGGTCGGTAAAGTTAAGTTCAAGCATTTTCGCCGCTTCCTTAATCTTTCTCGTGACACTTATATCATCCCGCCCGGGTGTCGGATCGCCGCTTGGATGATTATGCAAAAGAATGAATGACACCGCATTATGCTTCAATGCTTCCGAAAACAATTCTCTTGCATCGAGCACACTTGCATTGACCGTTCCGATGCTAAGCACACTCTCTGTAATGCGTTTATACCTTGTGTCAAGAAAAACAGCTATTACACGTTCTCTGTCTAGATTTCGTAACTCCTCCATGTAATAATCCGATACAGTCTCGGGATTGCAAAAAGAAACCGATTCGCAAGCGCTCGTGACTCTTATACGCCTCGAAATCTCCGCAACGGCGATAATCTGTGCCGCCTTGACACTTCCTATGCCATCAATCTTAAGCAAATCGCTCCTGCTAACGCGAAGCAATCCGGGCAGGCCGTATTTCTTAACCTTATCAAGTTGTAAAACTTCCGAAACCAGGTTAAAAACATCAGAATTCCTGGTGCCGGTTCTTAAAATAATGGCAAGCAAATCGGCATCGCTTAACGTTGATATCCCAAAGCGTTCGAAGCGCTCAATGGGAAGATTGTCTTTAAGAAATGTAAACGACTTACCGCCTCCTTGATAAATACTCATAAATTCAAAGTATCATCCCAAGGAAAAAACCAAAGATAAGTATATCACAAAACACAAATCTTGTGTACCTAATATGTGTCCGCAATTATCTTAAGAAATCTTAAATAATGGACTTGTCTTTCAATACTCCGCAAGTATATTCCATAAGCTTGTCGACATCATAATCAAACTCGTACTTATTAAGCCATATTACATCACGCTCTCGCTTAAACCATGTAATCTGGCGTTTCGCAAAATGCCTTGAATCACGCTTAATCCGATATATGGCTTCATCAAGTGAAATTTCACCGTTTAAGTACAAAAGAATTTCTTTGTACCCAAGTCCCTGCATGGAGACATCGGTTATAGTCATACCTGCCGCTTTAAGTCTTTCAACCTCCGAAACAAGCCCTTTTTCAGCCATAATATCTACTCTGGCATCAATTTTCTTATAAATTGTTTCTCTGTAATCATTAAGAACAAAATAAGCAAAATTGTAATTGCTCTTCTTGTCGTATTGCTCTTTATTATGAACGCTTATAGGCTTTCCCGTCTCATGGTAGAACTCAAGCGCTCTTACTACCCGCTTTTCATCATTCTTGTGAATAATCCCTGCAGTCTCCGGGTCGACTTCTCTTAGCTTATCAAACAGATAATCCGCTCCCTTTTCCTTATATTCCTTCAAAAGAAAGCTTCTGTACTCGGGATTCTCACCTATCGATTCGCTGAAATCTATATCATATAAAAGCGCCTGAATATAAAAGCCCGTTCCTCCGGCAACTATCGGAATCTTGCCATTATCCGTTATTTCTTTGATTGCTTTTTGAGCATAATCTTTAAATACGGCGACGCTGAATTCATCTTTGGGATCAAGTATGTCTATAAGATAATGCTTTATTCCCTGCATCTCCTCAGGCATAACCTTGGCAGAACCGATATCCATGCCTTTATATACCTGCATGGAATCGGCTGAGATTATTTCACCATTTATTCTTTTGGCAAGTTCAATCGCAAAGTCGGACTTGCCGACCGCCGTAGGACCTGCGATTATTACAAGCGGTAATGCCATTAAACTATCCTCTTAAATTTCTTCTCAAGTTCGGTTTCGGTTATTCTTATGAATGTCGGTCTTCCGTGAGGACAATTGTACGGATTATCAAGCGCAAACATCTGCTTCATGAGATTCTCCATCTCGGTCTTGGTAATGTGCTGTCCCCCCTTGATGGCTGCTTTACAGGACAAAGAAGCAAGCTTCTCAAGTATAAACGTAGGCGGAAAATAGCCGTCTTTTTGAATCAGTTCGTCGAGCAATCTGTGGAACAACTCTTCCTCATCGATTCCGAACAGATTCATGGGAATCGCTCTTATTGCAAAAGAATTGATACCGAATTCCTCTATTTCGTAACCGATTTTTTCAAACACTTCAAGGTATTTTGTAAGCGTTTCGCTTTCAACAGGTGACAGATGGAGCACCGTAGGCGGAGAAATCATCTGACCGTAGGAACCGCCCTCGCTGTTATAGTGCTTAAGGAAGTTCTCGTAATTAACTTTCTCGTGAGCCGCATGCTGATCGACTATATAGAGGCTGTCATCAAGCTCCATTATCCAGTATGTATCAAATGCTACACCTATAATTCGATATTCTTTCTCTTCCTTGGGATTAATAAGCTTCTTGTCAAAGAAAGATTCCTGAACAAACTCCGGCGCTTTTTCGTATTTGAACTCTTCTTTTCTGGATGTTTCAAAAGGTTCGGGTGCTTTAACCGGCTTTTGAGGCTCAATATTTGATGTGACAGGCGTGTCATCATCGAAACTTACTTCAAACCCGGTCTTGCGTTCCGTTGTACTCTCAACTTCTCTTACGGGATTAAACAATGAATCCTCTTCATGAGTCAAAATATCTGTGGAAACAGGTTCACGCTTAGCCGGCGCAGGAATTTCAACCTTATAGTCAGCTTTAGGCTCTTCCCTTACAACAGGAAGCTCGGGATCTGCAAGTTCATCCGAATCGGCTGAGACCGTCGGAATGAGTTCTTTGTCCAGAAAGCCGTCTTCAAGAGCACGCATGACAATCTTAGATACCAATGCACCGTCATCAAACTTAACTTCCAGCTTCTGAGGGTGAACGTTAATATCTATCTTGTCGGGAGCTATATCGATATAAAGCACACAGAACGGGAATCGGTGCTTCATAAGGTAGTTGCGATATACTTCTTCTATTGCCGTATTAACGACTTTAGACTTGGAATAACGCTTATTGATAAAATAAATCTCGCCGTTTCTGGCCTGATACGAGAACTCGGGTCTTGCTGTGAATCCTGTAATATGTATGCCTTCTTCCGTGTAATCTACGGGCAAAAGAATATTATACGTTTCACGACCGAAAACATGGAATATAACGTCTTTAAGACTGCCGTTTCCGGGAGTCGAAATCTTGGTTTTTGAGTTAACTATCAGTTGTACAGAAATGTCAGGTCTTGAAAGTGCAAGTTTTTCAAGCATCTCCTCAACCATAGCAGCCTCAGCTGTAGGGGATTTGAGGAACTTTCTGCGGGCAGGTGTATTGTAAAACAAACTTCTTACAATTACCGTAGTACCGTTAGGGGCACCCACCTCTGAATTCTCCATGAGGCGTCCGCCCTCTACTACTACATGGGTACCCAAGAGTGAATCGGGGACTTTGGTAATCATTTCGGTCTTGGATACCGCGCTTATGGATGAAAGCGCTTCGCCTCTGAATCCAAGGGATACCAATGTTTCCAAGTCATCAATAGTCGTAAGCTTACTGGTGGCGTGTCGCAAAAAAGCTTTGGTACATTCACTGCCTTCAATACCCGAACCGTTATCGGTTACTCGAATAAGCTCGCTGCCGCCGCCTTTAATCTCGACGGTAACGGCTGTTGCTCCGGCGTCTATCGCATTCTCAACAAGTTCTTTGACCACGTTGACGGGACGCTCTACGACTTCACCGGCGGCTATCTTATCGATTGTTTCATTACTGAGTAATGTAATCTTGTTCATGTTACTCCTTGTTTATGCTTTCCACCTGTTGTTAAGCATTCCCTGGAATTTGGACAGCTGATTAAGCGCATCAAGGGGTGTCATATTGGTAAGATCCAGGCTCTTAAGTTCATTTATGACATCTTCGTCCTTAACGGCCTCAAAAAGAGAAATCTGGCCATAGTCCATATCGTCTCTTTCGGATTTCTTTTTACTCGTCTCGTTCTTGATATTTACGTTAATGCTGTGAATCTTGTCGGAAATGTCGTTATCGGCAAGTTCATCGGCTATTTCTCTTGCTCTGTTAAGTACTATCTCGGGAATACCGGCAAGTCTTGCTACCTGAATACCGTAGCTTCTGTCGGCTCCGCCGGGAATAATCTTACGGAGGAAAACAATGTCCTCACCGTCTTCTTTGACCGCTACGCAGTAGTTGTTGACGCTTGAAATCTTACCTTCAAGTTCGGTCAGTTCATGATAGTGGGTGGCAAAAAGAGTCTTGGCTCCGAGAATCTTCTTGTTGCTGATGTGCTCTATAACAGCCCATGCAATTGAGAGACCGTCAAAAGTAGATGTTCCACGGCCGATTTCATCAAGTATCAGAAGGCTCTTTGAGGTTGCATTTCGAAGGATATTCGCAACTTCATTCATTTCAACCATGAACGTACTCTGACCGCTTGCAAGGTCGTCTGAAGCGCCTACACGTGTGAACAGTCTGTCCACGATACCGATATTAGCCTTTGTGGCGGGCACGAAGGATCCTATCTGGGCAAGGAGTACAATTAATGCTACCTGACGCATATATGTCGATTTGCCGGCCATATTGGGGCCTGTGATAACGCTTACAAGATTCTTATTGTTATCAAGCTTGGTATCATTAGGAATAAAGAGTCCGTTCTCCATGATGCGCTCTACCACGGGATGACGGCCTTCTTTGATTTCGATTACACCGTTATCGTTAAGTGTGGGACGTACGTATTTATTGTGCTCAGCCACATAAGAAAGCGATGCAAAAACATCGAGCTTGGCAATAGCTTTAGATGTCTCATAAATGCGGTCGACATTGGACGCAATTGTATCACGAACATTACAGAAAACATCATATTCAAGACCGAAAAGCTTGTCCTCTGCGTTAAGGATGGAGTCTTCCATTTCTTTTAACTCTTTGGTGGTGTAGCGTTCGGCATTGGTAAGAGTCTGTTTGCGAATGTAATCTTCGGGTACGAGATCCTTGAAGGAATTGGTAACTTCATAGTAATAGCCAAAGACCTTATTGTACTTGATTCGCAGGTTCTTGATACCCGTACGCTCTCGGTCCTTCTCCTCGAGGGCAAGAAGCCAGTCTTTACCTTCGGTCTTGGCCTTTCGGAAGTGATCTATGTCCTCCATGTAGCCGTCTTTAATGATGCCGCCTTCCTTGAGCGTGATGGCAGGTTCTTCGAGAATTGCATCATCAATAAGCCTGTACAAATCTGACAGCGGATTAAGCTGTGACTCGATTTCGCAGGCAAGCTTAGACTCGAAATCCTTAAGGATAGTCTTAATATGTGGCAATATATAAAGCGAATTCTTAAACGCTATAAGATCTCTGGGATTGGCAGTCTTGTATGTAATCTTGCCAAGAAGTCTTTCAAGGTCGTAAACCTCGTCAAGGTACTCACGAAGTTCGTCTCTGTTAACAGGGTTCTTGCAAAGTTCTTCCACAAGATCGAGACGCTCGTTCATGGTATTCTTATCAAGAAGCGGCTGCTCCACATAGCTTCTTAACAAACGTCCGCCCATAGCGGTTCTGGTCTTATCGATAACCCATAACAATGAGCCGCGCTTTTGCTTCTCACGCATAGTCTCTACAAGTTCGAGGTTACGTCTCGTAGAACTGTCCAAATGCATGAAATCCGAAGAATCGTATGCGTGAATTGTGGAAAGATTGGAAAGAGAATTCTTCTGAGTCTCGAATAGATAAGATAACATAGCTCCGGCTGCTATAGTACCGGACTTGTAGTCAAGAAGCCCCAACCCTTCTACAGAATTGACTTTAAAGTGTGATTTAATTGCCTTAAGGCACTCTCTTTCATCGAAGTAATGTGAATCGATGGTGTTAAAAGAAAGCTCCGTTCTGTCCTTGAAATTAGAGAACGGAAAGTCCGACATCATGAAGGACTCATTGCAGATAATTTCACGAGGTGAGTATCTGATTACTTCATCCAGAATGCCTCGTATATCCTTAACCTCTGTAAGATAGAAATCACCTGTTGTAATATCCGCAACAGAAATACCTGAGCCATTATCCAGGTAACATATGCACATGAGGTAGTTGTTGGTACGCTCATCCATCATGGTCGTATCAAGGTTGGTACCTCTTGATACAATTCTAATTACCTCTCTCTTAACCAGTCCCTTGGCAAGCTTGGGGTCTTCCACCTGCTCGCAAATGGCTACTTTATAGCCTTTGTTTACAAGCCTGTTCAAATAGGAATCTACCGCATGGTAAGGAACTCCGCACATCGGTGCCCGCTCCTCCATACCGCAGCTCTTACCCGTAAGAGTAAGCTCAAGTTCCTTGGACGCAGTCTTTGCGTCGTCAAAGAACATTTCGTAGAAATCACCCAGTCTGTAGAATAGAATACAGTCGGGATATTCTTTTTTGGTCTCCAGATACTGTTGCATCATGGGCGTATAGTCAGCCACTGTTACATCCTGCCTATCCGGGTATTAAGGTACCCTCTTTAGTCTGCGATTTCCCCATCATAATAAAATCCGTGGAAATCTGTAAGTTTAACTTTCTGCAATGTGCCGATTAAAGATTTGTCACCTTTAAAATGCACAATTGTATTCTCGGACATTCTGCCGTCAAGATACGAATCATCCTGCTCATTAATACCTTCACATAATACTGTCACCTCTCGACCCTCAAAACGCTTGGTGCGAGTTCTTGCCATCTCCTGAACCGTAGAAAGAACAAGGTCGAAGTGTTTCTTAACCGTTTCTTCATCTACCTGATCCTCCATTGCGGCAGCAGGCGTGCCGGTACGTTTGGAATATATAAACGTAAAAGCATTGTCAAATTGTGCCTTTTTAATTACATCAACCGTTTCAAGCACATCTTCATACGTCTCTCCGGGGAAGCCGACAATAATGTCAGTTGTAATGGCGATATCCGGCATAGCAGCTCTGATTTTCTCAACCAGAGCAAGATAATGCTCTTTGGTATATCTTCTGTTCATTCGCCTTAAAACTTCGGACGAACCTGACTGAAGCGGCAAATGAATATGTCTGCATATCTTCTTGGATTCAGCCATTACCTGAATTAGTTCATCAGATAAATCCTTCGGGTGCGAAGTCATGAATCTGATGCGCTCTAATCCATCAATCTTCTCAACTTTTCTTAGAAGCTCCGGGAAAGAAACCTCATTATCAAGTCCGTTACCGTAAGAATTGACGTTCTGACCAAGAAGCATTACTTCCACAACGCCGTCTTTAACCAGATTCTCAATCTCTGCAACTATTTCGTCAGAGCGTCTGCTTCTCTCTCTGCCTCTTACATAAGGCACAATGCAATAGGTGCAGAAATTATTGCATCCAAACATTATATTAATTCCCGATTTGAAAGAATACTTGCGTGCTACAGGTAATTCCTCAACAATCTTGTCGGTCTTATCCCATACTTCAACAATCTGCTTATTCTCGGAATACATACGTACACAATATTCGGCAAAAGCAAAAATATTATGTGTTCCGAATATCAAATCGACAAAAGAATAGCTTGTTTTAAGCTTTTCAACCACACTCGGCTCCTGCGTCATACAACCGCAAAGAGCAATCTTCATGTTCTTATTCTTTTTCTTATGGCTCTTAAGAGCTCCAAGTCTTCCGTATACGCGCTGATTGGCATTGTCACGTACGGTACAGGTGTTATAGATTACAAAATCCGCGTCGTCTTCTTCTGTCTCAACAAATCCTGCGTCAAGTAAGATTCCGAGAAGTTTCTCGGAATCTCTTGCATTCATCTGGCAACCGAAGGTTGTTACCTGGCATGTCAGCTTTCTCTTTAATTCATCTTCTTTTTCTTTAACTATTTCTTTGAGCAGTTCGATGTATTCAAGCTGCTTTAATGCTTCTTCATTATGTGTCAAATCAAATTACCTCAAAAACTCTTTAGACAAAGCCTCAAGCTTGTCTGCTCCCGTATTTTCGGATACGAGAAAATCCATTTTAACATCCTGATTCGAAACAGGAATCTCGTCAAGTATCTGCATGGAAAAACAAAGACCGCACTTAATTATGCTTGGCTTGTCGCTAAGATACTTGTCATAGTAACCCATTCCGTAACCCATACGGAAATTACGCTTATCAAAAGCCACACCGGGAACGGTCATAAGAATGTTCTTACCTTCCCAATCGCTGTAATTAAATGTTCTCTGTCTGTTGCCTGTAGGCTCCATGATACCCTTGTAACCCGAAATCAAATCCACGGTTGAAAAGATTTCATAGAATTCCATCTTTCTTTCCGTGAAGTTATCAAGAACCTTAGGCAAGAATACTCTCTTTCCTGAAAGAAGCGCATCCTCAACAATCATAAGCGTACCGACTTCTCCGTGAAAATCGGCATATGTCATGATACAATCCGCTTTCTTGTAAAAAGAAGACTGTATGACGGTCTTCTGAATCGCTTTGGAATTTATCTCCCAGTCGCGTCCGTCCACAGAATCCCTCTTCTGAATTAATTCCTTCCGAATTTCCCTTTTATCCTCCATGATATACCCCTTTACCTAACTCCTTTTCTTAAGTTTGGTTACTGTACCGTCCTTCTCTTGAATTTCAATATTATCAAGCTGAGCTTTAAGATTGTTCTTAACCGAATCTATGTAATCACGCCTAAGAGCAGCCTGCTCTGCTTTTTCTTCTTCCGTAAGCGCACGAGCCTGAGATAAGTGATACAGCTCGTTGATACGCTTTATTTTTTCATCCATTGTCATGTTGACTCACTCCTAAACGGCTTGTACTTGGCCGCTATCCTTTCTGCTGCTTTCATGCCGTCCATTGCCGCGGATGTAATGCCTCCGGCGTAACCCGCGCCTTCTCCGCAAGGATACAACCCCTGTATGTTAAGCGCCTGGAAACTGTCATCCCTGGTAATTCGTACCGGTGATGAAGTTCTGGTCTCAACAGCGCTAACAATTGTCGAATTGTCGGAAAAACCCGGAATAATCTTTCCGAAGTACTCCATGCCTTCCACCAGGGTTCGTGAAATTTCCGCCGGCAGGACTTCGCTGACTTTGGCCATGGTATATGCGCCTTTACAAGCAGGTGACACTTTGACTACGTTACGCGTGTCTATTTCGTCAAGGTTCTCCTTGTCAAATACTTCCGCCTTGAAGTCTCCGTAAAGCTCTACCGGAATGCTTCCGTGACCCACTTCATAAGCCTTTCTCTCAAGCTTACGCTGAAACTCCATGCCGCTTAACGGATGATCGTCTTTAAAATCATCCTTGCCGACAGTCACCACAATGGCGCTGTTGGCATTCTCACCGTTTCTGCCCGAGTAGCTCATGCCGTTTATGCAAAGCATTTCTTTCTCACTCGAAGCATTAACCACATAGCCTCCGGGACACATGCAAAAAGAATAAACTCCGCGACCGTTATCCGCCTTATAAGTAAGCTTATATGAGGCATGCGGAAGTTTCCTAAGCATTTCCTCGTCATCGGAATACATAGCTCTGTCAATCATTTTCTGGCTATGCTCTACTCTTAAGCCCACGGCAAAGTCTTTCTGCTCCATATAAACACCTTTTTTGTAAAGCATTTCAAAGGTGTTTCTGGCGCTGTGTCCGATACACAAAAGTACATCATCGCAATCAATTCTGGTAATACCGTTAACCATTACGCCTTCCACAGAACCGTTATTGATAATGATATCCGTCATCTCTGCGTTAAATTTGAATTCGCCGCCCTTGGCCTGAATCTCGTCACGCATTGCCTTAACAATCTTCTCGAGAACGTCAGTACCGATATGAGGCTTAGCATCATACATAATCGAAGGATCGGCTCCGAATTGCACGAAGGTGCGAAGGACTTCTTTGTTTCTGCCTTCTTTGTCCTTGACTAAGGTATTAAGCTTGCCGTCGGAAAAAGTACCTGCGCCACCTTCTCCGAACAATACGTTGGAGTTCTCATTAAGTGGCGAGCCGTTCCAGAAATTCTCAACATCAGCCTTACGTATTTCTACCGGAAAGCCTCTCTCCAGTACGAGCGGTTTGTATCCGTTCTTGGCAAGCATATATGCCGCAAACAATCCGCAAGGGCCGTCGCCTACAATTACAGGTCTTCTGATTATCTCAGTCTTACCTGTTATCTTAAACTTATATTCAGGCGGATTATACGCGCTTACATTGCCGTCTTTGACGCGCCTTAATACCGATTCCTCGTGACGCACTTTACATACTACACTCAGAATCAGGAATATATCAGGCTTTCTGCGGGCATCAATTGACATTTTCTCAAGTTCATATGAAATAATGTCTTCAGGCAGGACCTTCAAGGCAGCCGTGAGCTTTCTTAACAGCTCATGCTCCGTATAGCCCGGTTTTAGTTTTAACTGATTAACTAATAACAAGTGGTATCTCCTTATTTGGTCGCGGCATTCTTACCGGCAATAGCACCTGTAGAAAATGCCCATTGAAGGTTGTATCCCCCACAGATACCGTCAACGTCCATAAGTTCTCCCGTTATATAGAGTCCCTCACAAATTTTGGACTCAAGAGTGTCGGATAATTCCGCTGTCGGAACACCACCCCCCGTAACCTGCGCCTTATCAAATCCGTTTACGCCTACCGCCTTAACCAGCACTTCCTGCATGGATAAAACAGCATTGATTATTGTATCTCTGTCATAATCGCATACTCTTGCAGAAGGCTTAAGACCGTTACGCTTAATAATCTCTACATTCAGCTTTTTGTTGAGGAAACCTGTAAAGAAATTCTCTACAGTGCTGTTCTCATGAAGCAAAATTTTCGAAATCACAAAGTTCTTAAGGCTTTCCTCATCGAATCCCGGAAGCAGATTCATAAGGATGCTTACATCCTTTTTATTATCCAATAGTTCAGCAACGCAATGGCTTACCTGAAACGAAACAATTCCCGAAAGTCCGTTATCCGTAAAAAGAACCTCTCCCGCTTGCTGCATAATAAGATTCTCGTCACTGAATACATACATTTCACAGTCGCTTCTTACACCTGCAAGGCCCTTAAAATTGAGGCCTTCGCACTTCATCTGTGTAAGTGCCGGATATAGCTTACCAATCTTATGCCCAAGCGATTTAATAAGGTCGTAGCCATTCGCCTGTTCCTTGGTACCTATACCTGCCTTACCGCCTGTGGCAATTATAATTCTGTCAAAAGAAAACGTCTCGCCCGACTCAGTCTTTACACTAAAGCCCGACTTATTCTTCTTAACTTCCGTGACCAAAGATTCCGTCTTAATCTCCACATCCGTCTCATCCAAAGCGTTCCTGATAACATCAAGTACAGCCGAGGCCTGTTCGCATGCCGGATAATAATATCCGTTTTTTTCTTTGATGAGAAGTCCCAGTCCCATAAAAAACAGGCACAAATCATCTTTGGAATACTCCGACAAAACCTTTCCCACAAAATCGGTGTCATCGGTATAATAACACTCGGATTTCATATATTCGTTGGTGAAATTGCAGCGCCCGTTTCCTGTAACAAGAATCTTCTTACCTACTCTGTCTTTTCTTTCAAAAACAGTTACCGAAGCGCCGTTCTTATGAGCGTATAAAGCGGCGATAAGTCCGCTTGCACCGCCTCCGATTATTCCGACCTTTTTCATAAATTTCCTCATCTTACCAAATGAAAACGTTCCAGTATCCCTGCAAGCTTTCTTCCGCCCGGAAGTCTTGACAGTTCTTCTTTGGAAATGGAACGGGTCAATAACATAATTAAAAAATAAACCACTGCGCCGATTGCAATTGTCAACAATATCTTAATTCTTGAAAATCCGTTACCGCACAGTACCTTATTGATAAAATAAATCAAAACGCCCATAACTGCCGAAGAAACAAGCGGCATGCCAAAGATTTTCACAAAATCTATGCGGCATCTTAATATCTTCATGATGGCTCTTACGTTCAATATGCACATAACCAGTGCAAAAACGTTATTTGAAAGAGCGACTGCATATATCTTCAAATCGGTTGTGAATAAAAGCAACGTCATCAAAGACAAATGAATCACCATAGAAATAAGCGCATGCTTAATCGGTACATACAGATGGCTCATACCTTGCAAAATATAGCCGGTAATCGATGAAAGTGAGAAAAGAATAATTCCAACCGAGCCGATTCTTAAAAGCGTGGGCGCCACTTCATTGGTAGTTGAGAACAAAAGATACATTACCGAAGGAGCAAGTGCCGCAAGACCTATAGCTGCGGGAATTGCCACCAACATGGTAATTCTTATTACGCTCTTAACCTTTCTGGTTACAATATCGAATTCTTTCTTCTTTACATGGCCGGAAAGAGTCGGAACCGTAGCCATTCCCATTGCTGATGAAAGCGCAAGAACAACGGAAACAAGCACCATATACTTACCGGAATAAATTCCCCAGTTAACGGTCTTTAACTCTGCAAAGCCCTTGATATCCATAACCTTGTTATGAATAAAATGATCGCAGAATCCGGAAACTGTAGTTACTGAAGAACTGATAACAATTGGAATAATGGTAAGTATTACCGATCTGTATATCGAATACGAACTGTCAATTACTGTTGTCGGATCTTTGTAAATATTGCGCTTAAATCTCCTGCTTCCCGCTTTGTACATAAGGAGCATGAAAAGAAGTGCCAAAACAGCTCCGGCAACGCATCCTCCAATTGCACCGGCCGCGCCGTATGCGTATTTGTATTGCTCGTTATGAAGGAGCATTCCTACCTTCGTACCATACTTGGCAAGGAAATATGAAGCTCCGATGCCTACTCCGACTACCGCAATCTGCTCTAATACCTGCGAAATAGCCGTCGGAACCATGGTGCCCATGCCCTGATAGTATCCTCTGAAAACAGACAGTACGCAAACTATCAAAAGTGTGGGCGAAATCATCCTAAGCGCCAGATAGCTCATCGGCTCACCGAACGCACCTGCCAACTGATTACTGAAAAAGAAAACGATAAACGACGATAAAAGGCCCATTACAATTGAAAACTTTAATGCGCACTTAAATATCTTATCGGCGTTCTTATATTCGCCTTTACTAACCTTGGCCGATACAAGCTTGGAAAGTGCTACCGGTATACCATACGCAGATATGGTATAGAAAATCTGGTAAATATCGAATGCGGTCGCATAATAACCGTTACCAGTATCGCCGATGATATATGCAAGCGGAATACGCTTAAACAAGCCAAGCAGACGTACGAGTACGCCTGCTATGGCAAGAATGCTTCCCTGTACTATGAAATTATTACTGTTTCCGGACTTGGTCCTCTTATTATCCATTAGTTCTCTCTTGTTATATTGAGTGCCTGAAGAACAGCTTCCTGCTTGTCCTCCATAACTTTTCTTTCTTCATCATTCATGTGGTCATACCCAAGCAAATGCAACAAACTGTGGGTAATCAAAAAAGCAATCTCACGCTTGAAAGAATGTCCGTATTCTTCCGCCTGAGCATGAGCTCTTTCCAACGATATCATTATATCACCAAGTATAAGCTCTTTAGTGTCCGGATCGAAATAATCTGCGGAACCTTCTTCGATACCCGCAAAATCAGCAGGGCTTTCAAAATCTATTGCGGGGAAAGATAAAACATCGGTAGCTTTGTCAATTTTCCTGAATTCACGGTTAATCTCCTTAATGGAGGCATCATCCGTAAAGGTCACATTTAATGTTACGTCTTTAAACGGAACCTCTTCGGTTTCAAGTACCTTCTCTGTTAATGCTTTAATAAGTTCATCAATATTAAATTCAAACTTCTCTTCTGTTTCGTTCTCAACGTAAAAAGTCATAATACAATGTTTCCTTAAGAAGTATTTCTTTAATAGTGTTGTAGTCCTTAACGCTTATATCACATTCAGCCATATTTGACTTAAACATGTTCTTATCAATCAATGTTTCAATTAATTCATTATAATCGACTTTAATCTTCTTATCCTTCTTAAAAAGGCTCATAAGACTGGCTATAAGCTTATCGGAAATATATACGATTCCGGCTTCCTTGGAAACAGGTGCTCCTTCATGCTCATAATATTCAAGCAAAAGCGCCGATGCCTCCGGCGGAAACTGATTGTCTTCAAGAAATTTAACAACGTCTTCCTGCCTGTATGAATATGCATATTTGATGCGATGGTAATAAGCACAGTTCTTGACATTATCGACGTCACAGCCTATAGCTCCCGCCATTCTCTCCGCAAGATATGCTGTATGTATAGATCTGAAATACTCATCTTTGGAATGAGCTTTCAAATCTGCAAGTGCCTTATACTCTTGGTCGTTGATTTCAAGGTACTTGTTACGATAACGATTGACTACATATGTGTTAAAGTATTTCAGCACAAAGAACATGACTATGCAGTTAATTACCACATTCGTAATAGGCATGACAAACTGCTCGGCAGACAGCTCTTCGTTCTTGTTAATGATAAATCCCGCTGTTTCAAGTATGAATAAAACAAGGTTGGATATAGCAATGGCCGGTACCACCTTAAAGCTCTTATCAATATCCTGAAACAAAACAGCCGCTATCATTACAGCCGTAAAGTAAACGAAATATGTTACTATATCGCCGTCTTTAAGAAGAAACAGTGACAGGAAAATAAAACCTGACATTGAATAAAGCGCTATAAGAGTATTTGAAAAAAGAAGCAACGCAACCGCAACACACAGGAATACCCAGCCTTCTCTGTCTATAAGCGGGAAGAGGCACGAAAGAACCAGTCCCACGCAAAATACAAGAAGGAATCTGTACGGATGCATCTCATTGTCATAATCAAGCTTTTTAAAAGCAAAAGAATAATGACACAAAAGAATCTGTCCAAGTGAAAAAAACACACCAAAAACACCGTTTCGAAGTATCTCCCCCACTGACTTATCGTATACAAACGATACAGCGACAATCAATACTATCGTAGCGATGAACATTGAAAAACTTGTGATTAAAAACTTGTTTCTGGTGCTTTTCAAAGTAATTTATTTCCTTTGATTTTTGTTCTTTCTTGAAATCTTCTCTTCGTAAGTCTCGTATGCTTTAACAATCTTCTGAACAAGAGGATGTCTTACTACGTCCTTGCTGGTAAGGTTGCAGACAGCGATTCCGTCAATCTTATTAAGAATCTTAATCGCAACATCAAGACCGCTGGTAACGTCCTTGGGAAGGTCTTTCTGAGTGGAGTCACCGGTAATTACGACCTTGGAGCCGAAACCTATACGGGTTAAGAACATCTTCATCTGGGCAGGTGTAGTATTCTGCGCTTCATCCAGAATTATATATGCATCATCAAGAGTACGTCCGCGCATGTAGGCAAGCGGAGCAACTTCAATCAAGCCTTTCTCCATATTCTTCTGAAAACCTTCGGCACCCATAATCTGATACAAAGCATCATAAAGGGGTCTTAAGTAGGGATCTACCTTGCTCTGTAAGTCACCCGGCAAAAAGCCGAGCTTTTCACCCGCTTCGATAGCAGGTCTTGTAAGAATAATCTTGTTAACCTCATTGTTTTTAAAAGCTGTAATAGCAAGCGCCATCGCAAGATAAGTCTTACCTGTACCAGCGGGACCGATTCCGAATACAACCATGTTTTTCTTCATGGCCTCAACATATTCTTTCTGTCCTAAGGTCTTGGGCTTAATAGGCTTACCGCTTACGGTGTGGCAAATTACCTCTTTGTCAAGCACGGTTATATTCTCGCCGTTATGTTCCTTGGCAAGGGTAAGTGCGTAGTCTACTTTTTGTTCTTCCAAATCGTCTTCCTTTCCGACAGAGGTAATAATCTGTCGCATAAGCGAAGCGGCGCTTGAAACATCGTTTTCTTCACCCGATATCTTAAGCGCACCGTTTCTGTTAACGATAGAAACATTCAGTTCTTTTTCAATTTTCTCAAGATACTTGTCGTTTTGTCCGAAAAGAGTTCTCAACTCTTCACCGGTAAAATCAATCGTACGTTCCATAAATTCTATTTGTGGTAGGGCTCATGAGCATTAATCTTAAAAGCCCTGTATATTTGTTCAAGTAAAATAACACGCATTAACTGGTGAGGAAAAGTCATATCCGAAAAGCTTATGGAAAAAGAAGCATCCCTCTTAATAGACGCATCAATTCCGAGAGAACCTCCGATTACAAAAGCAATCGAACTTACTCCCGAGACAAAAAGATTATTAAGCTTGTCAGCAAGACCTTCGCTTGAAAGCTTCTTACCCTCTATAGCAAGTGTAACAAGATAATCAGAGTCTTTCAACTTGCTTCTGATGCGTTCTCCTTCACGGGAAAGAATCAGGTCTCGCTCTATATCGCTGCATTTATCGGGAGTCTTTTCATCCTGAACTTCACAGATTTCGATATTCGCATAACGCGAAAGGCGCTTAACATATTCGTCTATGGCGTCTTTGTAAAATTTCTCTTTAATCTTTCCGACACAAATAATCTTAATCTTCATCCAGTATATCGCCTGCGTAGCGGTCTGTTACAAAGTATGCAAACCCGGGCTCAAGATCTTCAAACTGTTCTTCTATATCGCTTACAATTTGGTCGTTAAGCTTAATGTATTCAGTCTCAAAATTCTCGGATTCTTCGGGAACCTTATAGTCGCCTGCATTCTTCTTGGTCTTAATAAATTCAACAATTTTGGTGATGGTTTCTTTTTCTTTTAACGCTTCGGGTTTAAGCTTGGAAGCCTTAACGAAAGAAAGAATACCGCATGCCAGGAAGATAAAGAACAAAGCTCCCATTACTGCATTGGTAAGTGTAGTGCCCGCTATGGGAAGCGAAATAAGCTTTAACGCATTAAGCACTACAAAAGCAATTCCCAGCACTCCCACTATAGTAAGAGAAACCGCACCGGACTTATGCTCGGTATAAGCTTCTTCTTTGGACTTATACTTGGGAATAAGAGCGGCTTTTCTCATGTTTTCAATCATGTCTTCGCGCTCACTCTCATCCATATCCGAAAAATAAGCTCCCAACGCATCTTCTACGTTATCGTCTTCTTCTTTAAATTCTTCGCTGAAATCAAATTCTTCTTCGGCAGTGTCTTCAAGACTGTCAACAAGAGCTGTCTTACAGTCGGGACATACCTTTATACCTTCAACATATTCAAGCTTACAATTGGGACACCAGGGCATGTTCTTATCTCCTTAATAAACCATATACAAGGAGCTTTGCAGCTCCTTGTATAAATAATCTTAGCGTAATCCTCTTAAGTATTCGTCAATACCTTTGGCTGCGTTCTTACCTGCGCCCATTGCGAGGATAACTGTTGCAGCGCCTGTTACGGCATCACCGCCGGCATATACACCGGTCTTGGATGTCTTACCGAATTCTTCCTCGGCTACGATACATTTTCTCTTGTTAATCTCAAGACCTTTTGTGGTAGATGAAATAAGGGGGTTGGGGCTTGTTCCGAGAGACATGATAACTGCATCGACTTCAATTTCGAATTCGGAACCGGGTACTTCTATAGGTGAACGTCTGCCTGACTCGTCGGGCTCACCAAGTTCCATACGGATACATTTAATACCGTTTACCCAACCGTTTTCATCTGTAAGAATCTCAACGGGGTTGGTAAGAAGGTTAAAGATAATGCCTTCTTCCTTGGCATGATGAACTTCTTCAACTCTGGCAGGAAGTTCTTCTTCACTTCTTCTGTATACTACGTGAACTTCAGCGCCAAGTCTTAAAGCTGTTCTTGCTGCATCCATTGCTACGTTACCGCCGCCTACTACAGCGACTTTCTTGGCACGCATGATAGGTGTGGTAGATGTCTCATCAAAAGCCTTCATGAGATTGCTTCTGGTAAGGTATTCATTGGCAGAGAATACACCGTTGGCGTTCTCACCGGGAATGCCCATGAACTTGGGAAGTCCTGCACCCGAACCGATGAAGACTGCATCGAAACCTTCGTCGGTTAAAAGTTCATCAACTGTAATTGACTTACCTACGACTACGTTAGTCTCAATCTTAACTCCAAGTGACTTAACGTTCTCGATTTCCTTGGCAACAACTTTCTCCTTGGGGAGACGGAACTCGGGAATACCGTATACAAGTACGCCGCCGGGCTGATGAAGTGCTTCAAATATAGTCACATCGTAACCCATCTTGGCAAGGTCGCCTGCACAGGTAAGACCTGCGGGGCCGGAACCGATAACGGCCACTTTCTGACCCTTCTTCTCGGTAGCTCCTGTAGGCTTAACACCGTTCTGAGAAGCATAATCTGCAACAAATCTTTCAAGTTTACCTATGGAAATAGGCTCGCCTTTGATACCTCTTATGCATTTTCCTTCACACTGGCTTTCCTGAGGGCATACACGTCCGCAGACAGCGGGAAGTGCGGAAGATTCGCTGATGATTTCGTAAGCTTTGTTGAAATCACCGTTCTTAACCTGCTCGATAAATCCGGGAATGTTGATTGCAACGGGGCAACCCTTCATACACTGAGCGTTCTTACAGTTAATGCAGCGGGAAGCCTCTTCCATTGCTTCTTCGCTGTTGTATCCTAAACATACTTCTTCAAAATTCGTGGCACGAACCTTGGGATCCTGCTCACGAACGGGAACTTTCTTCATTACGTCCATGACTGATTCTCCTATATATGTGTATTAGTTGCAGTTACCGCAGCCGCCGTGATGAGTAGCGCCTTCTTTGGCCGCAAGGAATGCACGTCCTTCAGCGGTCTTGTAAAGGGTCTGACGCTTCATGGCTTCATCGAAGTTAACGAGGTGACCGTCAAATTCGGGGCCGTCAACACAAGCGAATTTAACTTTATCGCCGACAGTAACTCGGCAAGCACCGCACATACCTGTACCGTCAACCATGATGGGGTTAAGGGATACAACTGTGGGAATGTTAAGTTCTTTGGTAAGCTTGCAGACAAATTTCATCATAATCATGGGACCGATTGCTACGCATACATCGTAATGCTTGCCTTCAGCCACAAGGTCTTCGATGGTCTTGGTAACCATACCGCTTCTGCCGTATGAACCATCGTCTGTAGTAATGTAAAGGTTACCTGCTTCTGCTTCCATTTCCTTTTCAAGGATGAGCAGGTCTTTGGTCTTGGCACCTACGATAACGTCGGCAAGAACACCGTTTTCTTTGAGCCATTTAACCTGAGGATATACGGGAGCTGTTCCGACACCGCCCGCAACGAATAAAATGCTTTTCCTCTTAAGCTCGTCGAGAGGCTCGCTGCAAAATTCCGAAGGGCAACCCAAAGGTCCTACGAAATCATGGAAAGCATCTCCTGCTTTTAACTCAGACATAAACTGAGTTCCCGCACCTACTATCTGGAACACGATTGTGATGGTGCCGTTCTTTCTGTCATAATCGCAAATTGTAAGAGGAATACGTTCACTGTCCTCTTTGGTGCGCACGATAACAAACTGCCCGGGCAAACAGGACTTAGCTACTCTCGGCGCCTTAACAACCATTAAATAAATATTGGTTGTAAGCTCTTCTGCTTTTAAAATCTGGTACATGATATATTTCCCTTTCTTTGTATGATTCTTAAAAATCTATAAGCTTGTACTCTCCGTCACCTTCCGAGTTAACCTTATAAACTGAAAGATCGTTTACATTAACGGCATAAACGTTACTTGTATTGGTCCAGTTGCCGTCCGATTCCACATGATATTCTACAACAAAATAATACGTTCCGCGTCCCGAAATCGGATAAATTGCAGAATACATATATTTAAATTCACCCTGAACACCGGGCTTAAGCTCTGAATCGGGCAAAAGAATGCCTTTCTCTCTTAATACATTTCCTAAATGTGAAACCGCTTCTGCCGGTGTGTAGTTGGCACTGAGTTGGAATGTGTATTCACGCTCAATAACCGAACTCTGCGTTCCGTCGGGTGCATAGCATACAAACTTGAATGTAGTGGTCCCCTCAGGCATGGGAATAGGTGCCACATAACGCTTTGAATCCTTATCAGGCTCTGAACCGTCTGTAGTGTAATAAAGCGTATATAATACGGGTACATCTGCTTCAATTAAAGTAGCCTGGTCGTATTCACCCGAGTCTGTAAGTATGGTGGGTTCAAAAACAAAATCCTTGTCAATCAAATATGTCTTGGATACGGGAGCACTCTTAACTCCGTAACCGTTAACAAAAATTGCCGTAACGTTGTAGCTTCCCATTTCAAGGAAAATGGGGGTTTCGAATAATGTCGAACCGGTTGTGGGCGTGGAACCGTCCAATGTGTAATAAATATGGCCGTCACCCTTGGCTGAAATTTTAAGAAGAACGGCATCCTCATATGTGCCTTCAGCTACATTGAATTCAGGCTCGTAAACCGCATAATCTCTGTATGCGGACAAAATAGCGTTATTATCGCAGTTTTCAAGAAGCTTGGCAATGTCTTCGTAATCTTCACTGTCAAGGTATATTGAAATCAGCTTTCTGTAAGCGTTTTCTTTGTCAATAGCGTTAAAAGCACCCTGAGTGACTTCCTGAAGTGTATAGATGCAGTCGTTTTCTCTTCCGAGACTGTTGTAATGCTCGGCAATTTGCATAAGTACCGTTGCATCGGGCTTAATCTTATATGCCGCTTCAAGTGCCGATATAGCATCAAGGAGCTTACCCGATTCTTCATATTCCTTGGCAAGTTCTATCTGGTGATCAAAACTTCCGTTGGCACTGATCTTACGTCCGATTATAACGGCTCCGATTACGAACAAAAGAACAACAAGCGCAGTAACAACATACAATACCTTGCCGCCTTTGTTGGTGCCTGCAAGCATTGTAAAAATGTTGGGGTCTTCGTCATATTCCATGTCAAATTCTTCAGGAAATTCATCATGGGCTATGCCGGATAAGGTCTTATTCATTTCTTTCTCGATTTCAACTTCGGTGTCGTAATCGATTTCAGGTACAATCTGAAGTTCTGCGCCGCAAGACTCGCAGTAAAGCTTACCGTCGGGAATTGCAGCTCCGCAATTGGGACATTTCATAACTTAATCAACCCTCTTTTTATTGTTCCATAGCCTCTACGCAATTGTTCATAAGCATAGCAATCGTCATCGGACCGACGCCTCCGGGAACCGGAGTAATCTTGGAAACTATATCTTTAACATCATCAAAATCTACGTCTCCGCACATTTTGTTATTTTCATCTCGGTGGATGCCTACGTCGATTACTACGGCACCTTCCTTGACATACTCGGAATTAATCATTCTGGGCTTGCCTACTGCGGCAATAAGGATGTCAGCGCCTTTACATATCTCTTTAAGATTCTGAGTCTTGGAATGGCAAATCGTTACCGTAGCGTTCTCTCTAAGCATAAGAAGTGCCATAGGCTTGCCGACTATGTTACTGCGGCCGATTACCACGCAGTGCTTGCCGGCGATTTCAACGTTGCTTCTCTTAAGAAGCTGAATAACTCCGGCGGGAGTGCATGAAACAAATCCTCTGTTGCCGACACACAAAGCACCGACGTTCTCAACGTGGAATCCGTCGACGTCTTTCCGAGGCGAAATTGCCTTAATAATCTTATCCTCGTCAATATGCTTGGGAACAGGAAGCTGAACGAGAATACCGATTATCTCGGGCTTATTGTTGAGTTCGTCAATAATTTTTAAAAGTTCTGCCTCGGATGTATTCTCACTGAGTTCGTAAGATACCGAACCTATGCCTATATATTCACAAGCTTTCTTTTTGTTCTTAACGTAAATGGATGAAGCGGGATCGTTGCCTACCTGAATAACAGCAAGCGAGCCTTCGTGTCCGTGCTTCTTAAGCTCTGCAACACGGGCTTTGAGTTCATCCTTGATATTCTGTGAAATAAGTTTGCCGTCGATTAATTCCATAACGCCCTCCTGATAGCTTTATGGCTTAGAATAAGCCCTTTATTACTCCATTCTCATCAATATCGATTCTGTATGCCGCAGGTTCCTTGGAAAGGCCGGGCATCGTCACTACCTGACCGGTAAGTACTACCACAAAGCCTGCACCTGCAGAAATGTATACTTCACGAACATTAAGCGTATAACCCTCAGGACGACCGAGAAGTGTGGGATCGTCAGACAAAGAATACTGGGTCTTCGCTATACAAACCGGAACTTTACCAAATCCGAGCGCAGTAAGCTTATCAAGCATCTTAAGAGCTTCTGTAGAGAACGCAACGTCCCCCGCTCCGTAAATCTTGGTGGCAACCGTCTCAATCTTGTCTTTGAGCGGCATGTCGTCATCATAGATAGGCTTAAAGTTGCTCTTCTTGGTTTCAAGAGTCTTAAGGACTTTCTCGGCAAGCTCTATGCCGCCTTCGCCGCCCTTCTCCCAGACTTTGGAAAGAGCGAACTCGCAATCTCTGTCCTCGCAGAACTTCTTGACAAAAGAAAGCTCCGCCTCTGTATCTGAAGAAAACTCATTAAGAGTGATTACTATCGGAACATTGTACTGCTTAAGGTTCTCGATGTGCTTTTCAAGGTTAACGATACCTTTCTTGAGTGCATCAAGGTTCTCCGTACCAAGATCGGACTTGGCAACGCCACCATTATATTTCAATGCGCGAACTGTAGCAACAAGTACTACTGCGTCAGGTTTGAGACCTGCCTTGCGACACTTAATGTCAAAGAACTTCTCTGCTCCGAGATCTGCGCCGAATCCTGCCTCAGTGATAACATAGTCAGCCATCTTCAAAGCGTATTTGGTAGCTCTTACAGAGTTACAACCGTGAGCAATATTTGCAAAAGGTCCGCCGTGAATAATAGCAGGTGTATGTTCAAGTGTCTGAATGATATTGGGCTTAAGTGCGTCTTTAAGAAGAACAGCCATGGAACCTACTGCCTTAAGCTCGCCTGCGGTAACAGGCTCACCCTTAAAGTTGTAAGCCACAATAATCTTGGATAATCTTTCCTTTAAGTCAGCCATATCTTCGGCAAGACACAAAATAGCCATAATCTCGCTGGCAACGGTAATAACAAAGTGATCTTCTCTTACCATACCGTCAGATTTCTTACCAAGACCTATTACTATATTTCTGAGAGCGCGGTCATTCATATCAAGACATCTCTTCCAGATTACGGAACGAGGATCGATACCAAGCTCGTTACCCTGCTGGATATGATTGTCAAGAATTGCCGCAAGTAAGTTATTGGCTGATGTAATTGCATGAAAATCGCCGGTAAAATGAAGGTTTAAATCCTCCATGGGAACTACCTGCGCATATCCGCCGCCTGCAGCACCGCCCTTAATACCGAAACAAGGTCCCAAAGAAGGCTCACGTAAAGCTACAACACACTTCTTACCAAGCTTATTGAATGCCTGTGTAAGACCTATACTCGTGGTAGTCTTGCCTTCTCCCGCAGGAGTGGGGTTAATGGCTGTAACAAGAATAAGCTTACCGTCTTTATTGTTCTTATTCTTCTCGTACCATTCGTCGGAAATCTTGGCCTTGTATTTGCCGTAGTACTCAAGATCGTCCTCGGTGATGCCGGCCTTTGATGCCACATCTCTGATATGAAGCATCGTAGCTTCCTGTGCGATTTCAATATCACTCTTCATTAAATGTATATCTCCCTTATCCGCCGTATTCTTCAAGATAATTCTCAAACTGGTCACGGCTCATTATTATCTGCCTTGGCTTAGTTCCTTCATCGGGGCCCACAACCCCTGCGTCGGATAACTGGTCCATTATTCTTGCGGCTCTGTTAAAGCCCATTTTGAATTTTCTCTGTATATTACCGATCGACGCCTTATTGGAATCGATTACGTAAAAACCTACGTCTGTAAAGAGAGGATCGTTGCCGTCATCACCACCGTCTCCGGAAGCTGCGCCCGAACCGCCTTCTGCCTTTCTCTCGCAGGCTTTAATCTTCTCTTCAATCATAGCATCGTAAGCGGGAGTGCCCTGTTTCTTGACAAACTCAACAACAGAGTTAACTTCCTTATCGGATACGAATCCGCCCTGAAGTCTGATGGGTTTCTTAAGTCCTTTCGGGAAGAACAGCATATCGCCCTTACCGAGAAGTTCTTCCGCACCACCCATATCAAGAATAGTACGCGAGTCAACGTTACTGGATACGGCAAAAGCAATACGGCTCGGCATATTGGCCTTAATAACGCCTGTTATGACGTCTACGGACGGTCTCTGCGTAGCAATGATTAAATGTATACCCGCTGCTCTTGCAAGCTGGGTAAGGCTCTGTATGGAGTCTTCAACGTTCTTACGCTCCGCAAGCATTAAGTCGGCAACCTCGTCTACAATAATTACGAGATGAGGCATCTTCTTCTCTTCAAGCTCGCCACGTTGCTTAAGCGCACTTGTATAGCCTTCGATATCTCTCACACCATACTCGGCGAACTTATTGAAACGCTCATGCATTTCGGTAACTGCGAAGTTAAGTGTCGCTGCCGCCTTCTTAATATCCGTAACAACCGGTAGCATCAAATGCGGGATGCCGTTATATACGCTTAACTCAACGACCTTAGGGTCAATCATGATAAGCTTCACGTCGTCGGGGCTTGCTTTGTACAAAATACTCATAATCATGGTATTGATACAAACCGATTTACCGGAACCCGTAGCGCCTGCAATAAGAAGGTGCGGGAAGCTGTTGATATTATAAACGATTGTTCTGCCGGTGATATCCTTACCTACGGCAAAAGCAAGATTTGAGTCTGATTCCTTGTATTCCTTGCTCTCTAATAATTCTCGCAAAAGAACGGGCTGCGATTCTTTATTGGGAACCTCTATACCTATAGCTGCCTTGCCCGGAATCGGTGCCTCGATACGAATCTCTGAAGCGGCAAGGTTAAGCTTGATATCATCGGAAAGATTCTTAATACGGCTTACCTTAACACCGAGCTTGGGCTGAAGTTCGAATCTGGTAACCGAAGGACCTTGACTGATGTCAGTAACGGTTGCTTCCACACCAAAGATTGCAAGAGTGTCCTGAAGCTTCTGGGCAGTCTGTCTGATAGACTGAGCGGAGTCTCCGGCTTTCTTGGTGCCGACGCTTAAAAGGTCTAACGGAGGAAGTTTGTATCCGGAATAATCCGACACTTCCGCAGGCTGTATAGCAGCCGGTTCAGCGGGCTTTCTCGCTACAGGGCGCTTAACCTCGGATCCGTTTCTTCCTATACCGGGTGCGGGCTCGGGCTTTACAGGTACATACTCTTCCACAACCTCTTCGACAGGAGTTATATCTGTCACTCCGTTAATCGGTATTTCAGGTACAGTATATGTTAATGTAGCGGGGTCAAAGTCATTGAGAATTATCTCATGAACATCGCCCACTTCAGGCTTAGTCTTAGTATCATCGGGCTGAATTTCTTTAACTAAAGTTGTGTCTGTTGTTACACCGGTAACCTTTCGGTTCTTTCTGAGCACTTCCTCGTCCATTTTGGCCTGACGTTCTGCGTCTCTTCTTTCCTGAAGAGCTTTCTCGCGAGCCTGTCGCTCTTCCTCAGCTCTGCGGCGGTCTTCCTCGGCTCTTAAGCGCTTCTCCTCGCGTCTCTGAGCGGCCTCTAAGCGTCTGTCTTCATAGAGTTCCGCCTTATAACGGCGATCCTCTTCCTTGACGCCCTGCATATATTCCTTGGTGTCACGGACACTCTTAACCAAAGATTTCTCGGTCAAAAGAACGATGCATATAAGAATAAGGGCAATGATAACAATCAAGGTTCCCACAAGGTCAATCAACGACAAAAGTCCGTAATTAAGCGAAGCCGCAATAACTCCGCCGCCTTTGTGGGTGGTCTTGGAGAAATTGTAAATCTCAGCAACGTTATACTTGTCCAATGTGGAAGTAACACCGTTAATAAGATCTACAATCATCGATACCAGTACAAACAGCATCGAAGCGCATACGCACTTTACGGTAAGACCTCTGCGTCCCAAACTCATGGATGCATAAATATAAAGTCCTGCCACGAATATCGCAACTATATAGTTTAAAAGGCCAAACACGCCAAAAAAGAAGCCCGATAAAGCGGCTCCGAATTTACCTACAAGATTAAAATTGCAGACAAAAAGAAAAATGCACACGCAAACAAAGAGGATAATCTTAATATCCCTTGCGAGTTCATAATCCTGTTTGGTTCTTTTTCCGGTTTTGGCGGAGGAAGTTGTTCTTCTCTTAGTCGAAGTACTCTTCCTCGTCTGAGGTTTTCTGGTTGTTCCCATCGGTACCATCCACTTAATATATTTCTCAAAATTATAACATAAAAAGTCTATTTATTTAATGTCAAAATCATCATTCGGAGAAATTTCGACATCGTATTTCATAAGGTCATCCGAAGGCTCAAATGCATAGTCGATAGACTTCTTGACATGCTTCTTGGGCATGGGTAAAGGAGTCTCGAAGAATTGGGGTACCTTCGGCTTTTCTTCCGTATTTTCAATCGGCTTTTCTTCAGCCTTTTCTGCCCGCTTATCTTCTTCAGATTTATGAACTGCAGGCGGCTCGGGAGTTGTTTCCGAAGGTGCCTTGGCAAAAGCAGGCTCAGGCTTCTCAACATCAACCATAACAGGCTCTTCCGGCTTAACAAACTCTGTAACAGGTGTTGTTACAAAGTATTCATCAATATTATCCGTTACGCTCTCTGCCTTCTTGTAATTCTTAAACAGTAAATTATCCGCACCAATACCCGCCAGAACACAAAGGCTTATTATTACAAACCAGAACGTGTTGTTGGAAGACCTGTCAAACAGATGAATCACCATAAAAACGACGAACAAAATATTGGCAAAAGAAATCTCGTCCGACTCACTCTTAAGATGCGAAAGATAAGCAAACAGCGCAAAGGCTGCAATTACCGTAACGCATACCAGTGCAACAAATGAAATATTCTCGGGCGTAACACAGAAAATGTCCACATCGTAAATGCTCTTAATCGCAAAAGGTTTAAATGCGAAATGATTCAGCAAAACGACTGCAACTAACGCAATTCCTGCAACTATATAGCACATTACGGGCTTAGTCTTGGTATAAACATCAAGGAAATAGGTAACCAGGAACACTATCAGCGATACAGTCAAAAAGAACAAATTAAACCCTGCAATTTCATACATTAATCCCACGGTTGCTCTCGATATCATCAGCACCGCGAATACAACAAGCGAAGGAAGCTTGCCGAAAATGTACTTAACAGACATAAACATCATCACGGAAGCAATCACATAAAGGATAATGTTCAACACTGCGGGAACAGTCAATGTATCACCGAAAATACGCAAAAGAAGCGCCGCAATATATGAATATAGCTTATGGAAGAAATTATCAAAAGAAACTTCGTTACCAAAGAACAGATTCAAAAGGTTCTTCCAATATCCGGCACCTGTTGCATTGTCGGTATAATTCTTTATGGTTCCCCATTCTTTGATAACTTTAAGATTATTGATTCTTACAAACACGCCGTAAGACAATAACAGCGCAAATAAAAACCAGTATATAACGTTCGAAACAATAACCCCGTCACTTGAACTTCTGACGGCAATCTTGCTCTTAATCAGTGAAATAAGGAAATATAATCCCGCCAAAGCAAGAACAATTACTCCCCCGATAAGATAAGGGAGTCCGATACCGTAGAAATATACTCTGCGGCCGGCATTTTCCTCGAAAATTGTCAATAACGAAACAAAGAGTGTATATAGATATACACTCATTATTACAGTTCCGATAGTGAAATTGATATAACCAAATACACTTTTCTTAAGGCGCATAGGGCTCCCCTTTTTCTATGCTTCTTGATCTGATAAAACCTTTTCTATATTGTAGCGAGGTCTGTGCTTGGACTCAACATAAATCTTGCCTATGTACTGACCTATAAGACCGATACACAAAAGCTGTACGCCGCCCAAAAACCAGATGGAAAGAATAAGCGATGTCCAACCGGGTTCAACCGAACCTGTAAAGTATGAAACAAACGCATAAATAGCGGCACAAATGCTTAAGAATACTATAATTCCGCCCACCCATGCAATAAGGGAAATGGGCTTAATGCTGAAAGAAGAAATTCCGTTAAAAGCAAGTGCGAGCATCTTTTTAAGCGGATACTTACTCTCTCCCGCCACACGTTCCTTGCGGTCGTAATATACGCAGTCAGTCTCGTAACCGATCTGTGTAACAATACCGCGAATAAACAAATTTGATTCCTTGTACTCGGAAAACTGCTCCATGGCACGTTTGCTCATGAGTCTGAAATCGGCGTGATTGTAAACCGTCTTAACACCCATGGCGTTCATAAGCTTGTAGAAGCCTTCTGCGGTAGTACGCTTAAAGAAAGTGTCTGTAGTACGCTTTTTACGTACACCGTATACGATGTCCTTGCCTTCATGGAACTTATCTACCATTTCCTCGATAACAGCTACATCGTCCTGAAGATCTGCGTCGATTGAAACAGACATATCGCATATGTTCTTGGCAGTGTTAAGACCTGCTGTAAGAGCAAACTGATGGCCTACGTTACCGGCAAGCTTAACTCCGAATATCTGCTTCGGATATAAAGCGTGCTCTTCTTCTATAAGTTTCCAGGTAGCATCCTTGGAGCCGTCATTAACAAACATAACAAAGCTGTCTTCGGATATCTTACCCTTGGAAACCAAGTCATTAAGAACTCCTCTTAATGCTTCGGATGCAATTTTTAATACTTCTTCTTCGTTGTAACAAGGAACAACTATTCCAAGTCTGTCCACTTAACTATACCCCTCTTATTAACCGATAGCCTGAGCTAAATCTTCGATAATATCGTCTACGTTCTCAATACCTACGGAAAGTCTTACAAGGTCGGGTGAAATACCTGCCTCTTTGAGCTGTTCTTCATTCATCTGGCGATGTGTATGGCTTGCGGGATGAAGTACGCAGGTACGAGCGTCTGCAACGTGAGTTACGATAGCAATCATCTTAAGCTTATCCATTACGGCTGCAGATGCTTCTCTGGTACCCATACCGAAAGTAATAACGCCGGATGTTCCGTTAGGCATATATTTCTGAGCTAAATCATAGTATTTGTTGGACTTAAGGCCGGGATAATTAACCCATGCAACCTTCGGGTTCTTCTCAAGCCACTCGGCAACCTTCAAAGCGTTGGCGCAATGACGTTCCATTCTGAGTGCAAGAGTCTCAAGTCCGATGTTAATGTAAAAAGCATGCTGGGGAGACTGAATTGCTCCGAAGTCTCTCATAAGCTGAGCTGTACACTTGGTGATATATGCACCCTTACCGAACTTCTCGGCATATACGATGCCGTGATAAGTTTCATCGGGAGTGCAAAGGCCCGGGAACTTGTCCTTGTGAGCCATCCAATCAAAGTTACCGGAATCAACGACACATCCGCCTACTGTAGCCGCATGACCGTCCATGTACTTGGTGGTAGCGTGTGTAACAATGTCAACGCCGAATTTGAAAGGCTGACAGTTAATGGGTGTAGGGAATGTATTGTCTACGATAAGCGGTACGCCATGAGCGTGAGCTGCTTTTGCAAACTTTTCAAAATCAAGAACGGTAAGTGCGGGATTGGCAACGGATTCACCAAATACACACTTGGTGTTCTCCTTAAATGCCGCATTGAGCTCTTCCTCTGTGCAGTCGGGATCGATTACTGTAGCTTCGATACCCATCTTGGCAAGAGTGTTCTTTAAAAGGTTAAAGGTTCCGCCGTAAACAGCGCTGGACATGATAAAGTGATCGCCCACTTCGCAAAGGTTAAATACAGCATAGAAATTGGCTGCCTGACCCGAAGAAGTAAGCATTGCGGCAACACCGCCTTCGAGTTCGCAAATCTTCTTGGCAACATAGTCGTTGGAAGGGTTCTGAAGTCTGGTGTAGAAGTATCCTTCCGCTTCCAAATCAAAGAGCTTACCCATTTCATCGCTTGAAGAATACTTAAATGTAGTACTCTGGATGATAGGCATAATGCGGGGTTCACCATTCTTAGGTTCATAACCGCCCTGCACGCAAATCGTTTCTTTTCTCATGTCCATTCTCCTGTAGTATTAGTATTATTCCTGCTCTTCCCAGTTGGTATAAACGTTCTGAACATCATCGTCCTCATCAAGAAGATCGAGGGTTCTCTGAAGGTTCTTAACGGCAGTCTCATCGGTGAGGCTTACGTAATTCTGGGGAATCATGGTAACCTCTGCGCTTGCTGTGGTAAGTCCTTCTTTCTCAATAGCTTTCATTACGTTATCAAACTCATCGGGATCTGTTAAAATCTCGTAGCAGTCGTCTTCTTCGCTGAAATCCTCTGCGCCGCAGTCAAGAACGGTCATCATGAGGGTGTCGGCGTCCATAGGGCAGTCTTCCTTGTCAATATAGATCTGACCCTTCTTATCAAACATAAAGGATACGCATCCGGGGGTACCGATGCTTCCGCTTCCCTTTGTAAAAGCACTTCTTACATTGGCCGCGGTACGGTTCTTGTTGTCGGTAAGGCAATCAACGATGATAGCGATACCATTGGGGCCGTAACCTTCGTATGAGCAGTATTCGTAGTTAACGGCACTGCCTTCGCCTGCGGCTTTCTTAATACCGCGGTCGATGGTGTCGTTGGGTACGTTATTGGCCTTAGCCTTGGCAATAACGGTTGCAAGCTTAAAGTTATTGGCGGGATCGGGTCCGCCTTCTTTAACAGCTACGGCAATTTCACGGCCGATGATGGTAAAAATCTTACCCTTTGCTGCGTCGTTTTTCTCTTTTTTGTGTTTGATGTTGGCAAATTTTGAATGTCCTGACATTTATAAATCCTCTTCTTTCTCTTTATCATCAATTTTCTTAACGGATACTTTGGAAATCATTCTGTTCTCGACTTTGAGAATTGAGAATTCGTATCCTCCGTAGTCCGTCTTGAAGCTTTCTTTCTTCTCGGGAAGGCGGTCAAGTCTTGAAATCATGAAGCCGTTAAGGGTCTCGAAATTCTCTGTGTCAAACTTAATACCGAGAGTTACTTCAACCTCTGAAAGGGGCGTTAACCCGTCAATTATATATGTATCGTCGCCCTTGCCGCGAATATGCATCTCGTCTACGTCGTACTCATCCATGATGTTACCCACGATTTCCTCAAGGATATCTTCCATGGAAACAAGGCCGACGGTCTGACCGTATTCGTCGACTACGATGGCCATCTGGGTCTTCTTGGACTGCATGGTCTTGAATAGGTCGTCGATGTTGGTAGTCTCAAGAACCACCAGTGCCTTTCTGATAAGATTCTTAATTTCGCCTATGGGCTTATCGAAAGACTCATCTTTCGAATGAAGACGCATCGCATCTTTAAGATAGAGAATACCGATTACATGGTCGAGATTCTCATCATAAACAGGATATCTTGAATTGCTGTTGTTAAGCATGAAATTAATTGCATCAAGAAGTCCCGTATCCTTATCGATTGCAACAATATTGGAGCGGTTGGTCATAATCTCTCCCGCTTCCTTGTCGTCAAAATTAAAAATATTGTTAATCATCGTGGCCTCGTCGGTCTCAAGCACGCCTTGTTCGTGACTTTCATTGACCATGTCGATTATTTCGTTCTCCTGCTTGGGTTCTTTCTCCGCTTTTTTCTTAAAAAGACGGATCAAAATATCAATTATGACCAGGGCGATAAGTACAATTAACAACCATATCGCGACGTCGCCTGATTCCATACAAATCCTCCGAAAAAATTGTAAGTGTCTTAAAAACACAAAAATAAATATAACATTTGAGCCTGTTTACGTCAAGAAATCAAGGGCTTTCCGCATACCTTTCAACACGGTCGAGAGCCGCAGGTATTTCATTCATGATGTCACTTGCCGTAACAGACATTGAATTACGTTTTGAAGCAGCCAAATCCCCGCACAGTCCATGTATAAACACCGACAGCGCCACACCCTCGGCCAAAGAATGCGAGTCGGTCCTGTGAAGCATTCCTCCGAGTATGCCCGAAAGCACGTCTCCGCTTCCCGCGGTAGCCATACCTTCATTGCCGGTAGTGTTGATGTAGACTTCCCCGGCCAAAGAAACCGTTCTCTCACCTTTGCGCACTACGGCAATATTATAATTATTATATATGTATGCGGCCGCTTCGTCATCGTCTAAATCAACAATTTTGAGATGATTTTTGAGCCTGCCTAGTTCACCTTTGTGGGGTGTAATTACAGCCCTCAATTTCTTGTCTTTCACAGCCGAAACAAGGGCTTTGAAAAGTACGCCGTCCGTAGACAGAATATTGATTGCATCCGCGTCAATTATGAGCACTGAACCGGCTTTAATCCGTTCTATCGTGAGCTTAACCAATCGTCCGGCCTTGCCCCCTGTCGAAAGTCCCGGGCCGATTACAACGCTGTCTGCCCAGTTTAAAGCGCTTTCCATTCGCTTGCCGCTAATAATCCATCTGTAAAAAGAAAACATCGCTTCAGGCAAATCTCTTGTAAGCGGAAGCCTGTTATTTATATGTGTTACAATCCTTATCATGCCCGCACCGGACATCAAAGCGCTTTTAGCCGCAAAAAAACAAGCTCCGTATACATTCCTGCTTCCGGCAATCACCAGCGTACGACCGTATTTAATCTTGTCGGCACCCGAATACTTCTTGGGAAAGCATTGCGAAGCATGTTTTAAATCAAATTCTTTTATATTCAAGTCAGTTTTCGTCTTTTTTGTCCTGTCCGATTTCTTTGGTTTCTTGTTCGGTGAGAGGTTCAACACCGTACTTCAAATCAAAAATGTTGATTACGTCCGCGCCGAATATGTCGTGCATGTATGTGTAGAAATTTTGATTCTTCTTAAGTTTCTGTTGCTTAATAACAACTTTTTTCTTGAGCTCGACACGCATTTCATTGACCCATTCGCTGATTTCCTCAATGTCTGCGTTATTGTCCTGAATCTGCTCGTAACATACTTCCATGGTGGCAAGCATGAGCTTATAGTTTACGTCATTAATCTGCTTGGGAATATCGTAAATATCGTCGCCGAATTCTTCGAGTTTCTCGTTACACTCTTCAATAAGACGCTTATTGTCGTTAAGCTTCTTCTCAAGCGCTTTGGACGGATTCTCGTTAAGAGCGTCCATCTGTTCCACTATCTCCGCCATCAGACGTTTCTTGAGAGCTTTTATATCCTTCGTATCGTTATTGAGCTTGCCCTGCTTCTTTAAAAGCTCGTTGAGTTCTTCGGAGAGTTTAAGAATCTCCGGTGAAGGATCCGTCTGCGTAAAAAGTCTGTGCCATGTATTGTCAAGGGTAAGCAAAGGAATCTTTTTATCCTTGAGAGCCGGTATAAAAACATCTTCTTTTCTAGACATTTAAAGAAGTCCTTTCGCTATTGATTGTCGGTTTCCTGTTCTTTACGTGTAATATTATACGTTAACTTCATTAATGAATCCGAAAGATGAACATTCTCCACCACAATGTCGCTCGGAACGTTCAAATCCACATGGGCAAAGTTCCAAAAAGCCTTTACTCCGCACTTTACGAGCTTGTCCGCAACCTTAACCGCGCCTGTCTTGGGAATTGTAAGAACAGCTATGTCTATGTCATTGTCCTTAACGAAGGTTTCAAGATTCTCCATCGGTTGTACATACATGTCGCGAATCTTTCTGCCGTACAAGGTTTCATTGCAGTCGAATATACCTGTAAAATGAAAGCCTCTTCGCTCAAAGTTCATATAATTGGCAAGAGCCTGACCGAGGTTACCCGCGCCTACAATAATCAGGTGATGAGTCTTATTGATGCCGAGAATCTTAGCAATTTCGTCGTACAGGAAATTAACCTTATAACCGTATCCCTGCTGGCCGAATCCGCCAAAATTGTTAAAATCCTGTCGAATCTGCGACGCAGTTACGTTCATAAGTTGTGAAAGTTCCTGAGAAGATATTCTCTCAACATTTGAATCCTTTAATTCACCCAAATATCTTAAATATCTCGGGAGCCTGCTTATCACGGCCTGAGAAATGTTCTTATCATCCATATCGATTTTAACCCTCTGATTGTTTTATATTTAACACATTTAATTATAAAATATTGTTAAATACTTGTCAATCAATCAAAAGAAAACCGACCTCTCGCAAAAGAAGTCGGTTTGATACATTACATATTTGATTTAATAGCCTCAAAGAAATCGTGTGTATTTACAGTCTTGCAATTAGGATTATCGCTGATTCTTGATAAGTCAGCAGTCATTACGCCGCTTTCAATTGTCTTAATAACTGCTTTTTCAAGCTTCTCACCAAACTCAGTGAGTGCTGCGTTGCCATCAAGCTCACCACGCTTCTTAAGAGCGCCGGTCCACGCAAAGATTGTAGCTACGGGATTGGACTTAGGCTCTTCTCCTTCGAGATATCTGTAGTAGTGCTTCTGGATGGTTCCGTGAGCTGCTTCGTACTCGAATACTCCCTTGGGAGATACGAGAACACTTGTCATCATGGACAAAGAACCGAACGCTGATGAAACCATATCACTCATAACGTCGCCGTCGTAGTTCTTGCAGGCCCAGATGAAGCCGCCTTCTTCTTTCATTACACGGGCAACGGCATCGTCGATAAGGGTGTAGAAATACTTGATACCGGCCTTCTCGAATTTATCTTTGTACTCTGATTCGTAGAGGTCTTCAAAGATATCCTTGAAAGTATGATCATACTTCTTGGAAATGGTGTCCTTGGTCGCAAACCATAAATCCTGCTTGGTCTCAAGTGCGTAGTTAAAGCATGCATAAGCGAAGCTTGTGATAGATGCTATGGTATTGTGAATACCCTGGATAATACCGGGGCCTTTGAATTCATGAATAAGTTCACGAGTCTCGGTTCCGTCTGCTGCGGTGAATACAAGTTCAGCCTTGCCTGCACCGGGAACTTTAATCTCCGTGTTCTTGTAAACATCACCGTATGCGTGTCTTGCAAGGGTGATGGGTTTCTTCCAGTTTCTTACGCATGGATTAATGCCTTTAACAATGATGGGAGCTCTGAATACTGTTCCGTCAAGGATTGCTCTGATGGTTCCGTTGGGGCTCTTCCACATTTCGGAAAGGTTATATTCCTTAACTCTTGCCGCATTGGGAGTGATTGTGGCACATTTGACAGCCACACCGTACTTAAGGGTAGCCTCAGCCGAATCCTTGGTAACCTGATCGTTAGTCTCGTTTCTGTGTTCGAGACCAAGGTCGTAGTACTCAGTCTTTAAATCCACGTAGGGAAGAATGAGTTCATCCTTAATCATCTTCCAGAGGATTCTGGTCATTTCGTCACCGTCCATCTCTACGATGGGGGTGGTCATGGGTATTTTATTCATTGGAATAGGCCTCCTTAAGACCGTTTTTAACCATATTTTTGTAGGCGTTATTGATATGAACCGTGGCGAGGCGTTCTGCATCCTCGGGGTTCTTGGCCTTGATTGCTTCCATAATCATCTGATGCTCGTGATTGGAAGCGATACCTCTTTCTGTAGTGGAAAGAGTTTTCTTACGTACTCGCTGAACATACTGATGGAAATCCTTAAGCAAATGCTCAAGCATCTTTGAATTACATGATTCATATAAAATCTCGTGGAATCTCGAGTCAAGCTCAGCCATCTGCTCAAAATGGCCGCGCTCCGCATGGAACTTGGCAAGATAGATATTCTCTTCCATCTCTTCAAGCTGCTCATCCGTAATATGTTCGCAAGCCCATGCTGCACAAAGGCCCTCAAGCTTGGAACGAATCATGTAAATGTCTTTAACATCTTCGATGGTGATACCGGTAACATAAGCACCTTTATTGGGCACAATTTGGATAAGACCTTCGAGTTCTAACTGTCTGAACGCTTCTCTTACGGGGGTTCTCGATACACCGAGTTCCTCGCCGATGGCGATTTCTTTGAGTTCGTCGTTCTCCTTGTATTTACCGGACAAAATGTCTTCACGAATCTTGTTAAAAACACGTCCTCTTAATGAATATTTATCTGTTACTTCCTGCTTTAAGTCGTAGCTTCCCATATCTTCTCCAATCCAAGCTTCTTGGTGAATTTCTTGATTGCCGTTACAAGTTCATCGTCGGTCATAACCGTTACACGACCGCCTGCATACTCCTCATCAACCCAATCTTTGATAGCATGAACCAGTTCTGAATTTTTGTCAACGGCCTTGTCACCCTTTAACTTATACTTAAAGTTAATCCAGTGAGCAATGCCGGCAAGACCCGAAGTATTGGAAACCGCACAGATAACGGGGCGGTTTAAGAACTTCTCCGTATCGAAGATATTGTATATCTCCTCGTTCTTAAGCAATCCGTCCGCATGAATTCCGGCACGGGTTACATTGAAGTTCTTACCTACGAAAGGTGTTCTGTCGGGAATGTGGTAACCGATTTCTTTCTCGTAGTACTCTGCAAGCTCGGTGATAACCGTTGTATCCATTCCGTTTAAATCACCCTTAAGCTGTGCATACTCAAATACCATAGCTTCCAAAGGTGTATTACCTGTTCGCTCGCCTATACCGAACAGTGATGCGTTGACGCCTGAGCATCCGTACAGCCATGCAGTAGTGGAATTGGCTACCGCTTTATAGAAATCGTTGTGTCCGTGCCACTCAATCAACTCATGAGGAACACCGGCGTGAACGTTGAGCGCGTAGATGATACCCTGAACGCTTCGAGGAATAACGGCACCGGAGAAGTTAACTCCGTAACCCATCGTATCGCAGGCACGAATCTTAATCGGAATCTTGTATTCATCCATAAGCTTCATAAGCTCGAGACAGAACGGAACAACATATCCGTAAATATCTGCTCGTGTAATATCTTCAAGGTGGCATCTTACGGCAATGCCTTCCTCCAGGCAGTCACGAACAACGGACAAATAATGTTCCATGGCCTGCTTACGAGTCATCTTAAGCTTTAAGAATATATGATAGTCGGAACAGCTTACCAGAATACCGGTTTCTTTCATACCGATTTCTTTGACCAGTTTAAAGTCTTCTTTGGAAGCTCGAATCCAGCTTGTTACCTCGGGGAACTCATAGCCCTTCTCCATACACTTATAAACCGCGTCACGGTCCTTCTTGGAATAAAGAAAGAACTCACTGGCCTTAATCATGCCGTTGGGACCGCCGAGTCTGTGGAGATAGTCGTAAATCGTAACAATCTGCTCGGTCGTATAAGGCGCGCGCGACTGTTGACCGTCTCTGAAGGTCGTATCGGTTATCCATATGTTCTTGGGCATATTGTGTGGAACGATTCGATCGTTAAAAGGAATCTTGGGAATCTCTGAATACGGGAACATATTACGAAAGACATTCGGCTTGGGAACGTCGTTAAGAATGTACATATGCTCCTCAATCTGAAGAAGGTTGTTCTTCTCGTTCATGGAAACCGGACGATTTGTAAATAAATCTGCGGCATCCTGGCTGAATATATCATTCTCATTTAAAGGCATGGCGGCACCTCTCACATAATAATTGTATTCTTTGTACGATTGTATACAATGATGCAATTATTGTCAAGAACATTTTGCCAAAAATTGCACCGAAAACATGCAAAAGAACCGCAAATATCACTATCTGCGGCTCTTCGTGTCTTATGTATTTGTAATTGTATTTATGCCTGTACTATTGCTTTTTCTTTGCCTTTAATAAGAATCATGACAAGTCCCAGTGCGAAAAGTCCCACTGCCAGGAACCACTTAGGATGAATTCTGTCGCCTGTGTCGGGTGATACATCCAAGTTGTATTTGGAAACTGCTGTGGAATTAAAGGAATACAGTCCGTAATATCCCGTATGTGAAATATCAAACTGAACCGACAACTTTCCATCCAGTTCCTGCACCTTAAACGGCAAGTCTTCAAGCTGATCGTATTCATCGATACAAATCACATGAAGGTTGCTTGTAGGCATATTATCGGGAAGTTCAATCGTAATCGGATATGTCTGCTTACCGAATTTGGTAATTCTGACTCCACTCTCCGCGTCCGTCATATAAATCGTATATGTCGTAAAGTTCGCAGGAACCGTGTCTCCGTAAATACGCTTATATGCATCTTTAACCGAGATGTTTACGTAAGAATCCTTTATAACATCAAGTTTATACTTTTCTCCCGATCCGGTAAAAGAAACCGTCGGAGCTTCCTCAACATCTTCGTAATAAGCGCCGCTTCTTGCCATGGTCATAACCGACTCAAGCTGGTCGCTTCTGAAATTATATCCCTTGCCGTAAATGTAGACAGTACCGGGAATATCAATGCTCGATGCTTCTTTGGCCGTTAATGTGCAGTCGATAATCTTAAGCTCGCCGTTGAAATACTCCGTAGGCTCATCGCTTATTAAACATACCAAACCGCTAAAGCCGGATTCGCTTCTGTCGAGAACTGTGTTAAGACGATTTACATCTTCATTCTTAACAATAGCTACATTGACGTTCTCAAGCGCATCTCCTCTGTAGGAAGAATTGGTAAGTCTTGATGTTGTCTTATTGTAAGATACAAGCGGTAACTTACCTGAACTGAACACAGCTGTTCTGTGCGCCGAATCGTTGCCTGCCGCACCGGGATCGAATGCTTTGATACCCATCTTTCTTACAGTATCTACAATTCTTACCGTATCTATAGGGCAACCCGCGAAGGCTCTGTCCTCGATAACCTCTACAGACATACCACCTCCAACTGACTTAAGTGCCGAGCAACCGCTGAAAGATTCTTCGCACACGCGCCATACAGTATCGGGTATAGAAACTTCGGTAATGTATTTATTGTCCTTAAATACCTGTGGGCCAATCTGCTTAACGCCCTCGGGAATCTCTACATAATTACCGCTTCCTTTATACGCAACCAGTATTCCGTCGCCCATAATAAGGAAGTCGCTCTCGCCGTACATCTTCCAGTTGCTCATCATTCTGGTGCGGTCAAAAGCAGACGGCTCAATATCCGTAACCGTACCGGGCACAAGAATGGTCGCAAGATTATCGCAATGATAAAATGCGCCGTAACCTATATGTGTTACACCGCTCGGAATCGTAACCGATTCAAGATTACTTCTGGCAAAAGCAAAATCTCCGATCGAGGTAATATTAGAAGGAATCGTGAATTCGGTAAGGGTCTTGTCTTCATAGAAAGCCTTGCCTGCCACTTTGTCGCCGATAATGGCAAATTTCGGAAGTGATAAACCTTTCCCGTGAGTCTCGGTCTGAAGAGCCGTCTCCATCTGTTCTACCATCTCAGCATAATCCTCGGTACTGTCCGAATTACCCGTAACGTCCTTGGCTCCGGGTCCCGATACCACCTTCTGTTTGGTGTTGTCGATAAAAAATACCGCTTGTCTTCCCACTATCCTCGTTTCGGATAGCAACCCCTCAATCTCAGGCGCCACATAAGCAGGATCGTCAATCACATTTCCCGATGCGTCCTTATTTCCACCGCTTGATGAGTTATTGTTATCTTCCGAATCGATAATATTAACATTTGAATTATCAAATTTCTTAAACCAGTTGGCCGCATAGCTTCCTTCCGGCGCAACTATCTTAAGCTTTGAGCATCCGTCAAATGCCGTATCATGTATGAACGTTACACTTATGGGAATCTCTACGTTCTCAAGGTTTACACAGTACTGGAATGCCTTTACGTCTATTCTTTTGACAGAATATGGAAGTTTAAGCTCGGTCAGACCGTTACAGTACGAAAACGAATACTCGGGAATTTCTTCAAGCGCGTTTGACAATGTTACCTTTTCTATGTTCTTACATCCGTAAAAAGCATAAGGACTAATCTTTACCACTGAATCGGGCATAGTATAGCTTGTCATATTTACTAGGTCATTGGACGAAGCATCTTTCTTAACCTTGGCATTCTGAAGGACCTCGTAAATCTGAGTTTTATCTTTGTCGTAGATAACACCGTTCTCACAAATAATTCTGTCATTGCCGGTAACCGATGAAAGCTCCGGACATCCTGTGAATACACCTATTCCGAAAGACTTGGTAGAGCTTCCGATTGCCGCCGAGGCAAGTGCCGTACAGTTGGCAAAAGCAGCCGTACCGATTTCAGTAACGTTATTAGGAACAGATACAGTCTTAAGATTATTACAACCCGAAAAAGCCGCATAGCTTATCTTCTCAAGATTAGCCGGCAGCTTAATCGATGTCATATATGTATTGTCGGCGAAAGCTTCTTCTCCGATAACTTTTACCGAATCGGGAACAGACACGGTTGTAGCCGTGCCTGTGTATTTTATAAGTGTTGTCCCGTCAAGTTGAAAATCGGTCGCTACAGATTTGGTTTCTTCCGCTCTTGCTTCATTGGTAGGAAAAGAAGCCACCACCAATGACAATATTATGAGCAGCGCGCCGACACACCTTCTGAATGCTCTTCGTCCCATATTGCCTCTCTTAGTTAGAGTAAGTGTATTTAAGCGATTGAGCGCTTCGGTACAGGTTTTTTGTCCTTCATGAAGAACAATGCAATACTTATTGCCACAAGTCCCGCAACAAGGAACCACTTGGGATGGATTCCGTCGCCGGTCTTAGGGCTTCCGTCTATGGTAACGGGCTCACCCGAAAGGTTAGCCGTGTTGACGTAAATTGTGTAAGGCGAGAAGTGAGTCGCCGTAAAGGTTACGCAAGGTACACCGTCAATAGAAGTAAACTTGGGCTTAAGCTTATCAAGCTTTTCATTGACTACACCTGCAACCTTGTTATTACCTGCATACTGAGTCATTACATCAGGTATGGGCATTGTAATAGTAATGCTTAAGCCTGAGTAATTGGTAATACGGTTAACACCCGATGCGTCGTACAACGATATATCCATTGCGCTGTAACGTACATTATCAAGGCTTCCGTACTCATTGGTAAGAGCTTTCTCTACCGCTGCCGTAGCCTGAGCTGTCTCGGAAATTCTGATTACGTAATTGTCCGAAGAACCGCTTACCTGAGCCGAAGCAAGGCTGGTATTGGATACGCCGGGCTTGGTAATGAATACGGTTGTACCGTTGTTCTTATTACCTGAGTTATTGCCGGAAGTAGAACCACCACCGCCGGAACCCGAGCTGTTCGAAGGAGCCTTCTTAAATGTAGCAGTTACGCTTGCTTCATGAGCAGGCATCTTAAGAGTTGTTGCAGCAACGTTAACACTTGCAATACCAAGGTCATCGGTTGTAGGTACCCACTTATCAAACACCTGTCCCGAAGGAGGATTAGTACATGTGATAATAACGGTCGCTCCTGCAGCGTATGAACCGGAACCATTACCGTTGGTAACTGTCAGTGTATAGAACTGAGTATTGTTACCGGATGTCGAACCCGAGCCATTGCCGGAACCATTACCGTTACCTGAATTGTTACCGGACGTGCTTCCCTGGTTGTTGCCGCTGGGGTCTGTTGTCGAACTGAGTTCGTATGTAGCAATAACTAAAGTATCTTCTTCAAAAGTACGTCCCTTTAATGTAGGCTTCCAACCGGTAAAAGTATATCCTGCACGTACAGGGTCGTCAGGAATCTTGTCATAAGGAATTGAAGAACCCTTTGCTACAAAGATTGTATCGCCTATCTGTTCTCCGTCATAGTTGTAGAACAGAATCTTTACTTTGTCATCCAGTGTTTCGGAAACATCTGCACCAATATCGGCAGCTGCTCTTCTTACAGCGGAATCCGAATATGAAATAACATTCTTTTTATTTACTAAGTTTCCGTTACTGTTAGAGCCGAAAGCGTCGGTGGGAAGGTAAACTTCTTTACCATAGCAGTAAAGATTAATTCCTTCCATACATCCGGCAAACGCTTCGTGACCGATAGCTTTAATATTTTCAGGTAAAATAACCTGATGCAAGTCATCACAGTCTTTAAAGCACTTATCGGGAATTTCTGTTATCTTTTCCATTCCGGAGAAGTCAACGTTTGTAATTCCGTCACAGTTTTCAAATGCGCCCGGAAGTATTTCCGAAACATTTGCAAGAAGCGGATCTTTATCGCCCACGGCAACTTTGTTGCCGCCCACAAGAATACCTCTTGCCGACAAAACTTCAACAATATCGTAAGTTCCGTCAGAATTAGTGGAATAAACAATACCGTTCTCGCATTTAAATTTATCGGATGTACTTCCTATACCGGTAAGATTTCTACATCCTGTAAAAGGAGCTACACCCATCTCATCAAGCGATGAACCCAAATCAAGGCTTGTAAGGTTTTCACAGCTCTCAAATGCATAATCAGGAAGGTATTTAACAGAATTAAACTTAACCGAAAGGATTCGGTCATTACCTCTGTCCTCTAACTCTTTGGTATTTCCTGAAGGATACTCTCTTATTCCGTCAGTACCGGCCGGCTGTGTTCCATAGAAGTTTCTGAATAAGCCGCCGTCTTTCTTAAGAATCGGATCGCCTTTATATGCCAGATAATAAGGAGAAGTCTTCAGATAAGCATTAACGTTATTACTGTTTGAATTCAGCTCATCGTAGCCTTCACCTACCGGTGATACATTGTTGATATATCCATATGCATCTATCGATTCTATTCCGGAAGGAACCGTAATGTTTAAAGCCGCCTTGACGAGATTTTCTTCTGCCGCATTTATAGAGTATACGTAAATATTACCCGAAGCATCTTCTACTTCTTTACCCTGATTCTCATATCTTTCGATAACAGAAGGATGAACCGTATCGGTTACTATTTTCATCTCCCGGGCATAAGCATCAATCTGGTCGTAATGTAAATAGTCAAGTAAGGTTGCATATCCGTTTCTATTATCAATAATTACTGTCTGATAAGCAGGATATCCTGACTTATAGCATACACGTACGCCATTCTGAGGATCTACGAAATTATCTTTCTGCATTGCCCATGCGAAAGGTCCGTAATTTTCATCAATATCACCTTCGATAATAAGGCTCTTAGATTTTGTACTTAAAGCATTCGTACCAATATTGGAAAGCGGGAATGATGAATATCCGCCTTTAGGAGTTTTGAACTTAATGTATTCAAGTGATGTACATCCTTCAAATGCAGAATCGCCGATGGATGTAACAGAATCTCCTATATAAACCTCTTCAAGCTTTGTATAATCCTTAAAAGCACCTGCCGCTATATCAGAAATAGTATTGTCTTTAATAGTCAGCTTTGTCATATGCTCTCTTAAGGTATCATTATTGAAGCACTCGGAAGAAATGCCCGTAACCTTTGTGGAACCTACAGTCTCCGGAATTACCATTTCTATATCGGTAACCGTTGCCGTAGGGTCAAAAGCACATGCCTGAAGCACACCGTTAGGGTCTACGACCAAAATATAAGTTCCGTCGCTGACTTCGTACTGTTTATTTCCTGCTTCGTCAATGTAAACATAAGGAACCTGACGCGCACCGTCGTCAATGCTTGTTCCGTTACTTAACTTACCCCATGTACTTCTTCTGGGCTGTGCAATACCGTTATTGGCGTTTTTGCCGGGACCTTGCACATAAAAGCTTTGGTTGGTAATAGTCGAAAAGATTGTAGGGCAATTTAAGAAATCAATATAACCACAGGAACCCATTCCGTCATCAGGAAATTGCACGGATTCCATGTTAAAGCAGTTCCAAAGCATATGCTCTGGAAGTGTAATTGTAGGATTGGATAATCTTCCCAAGTTAACAGGCATGGTAAGTGTTTTTAAATTTCCTCGTCCTGCTACCAGGAAGTCACCGATATTACTTAAGTTGTCAGGAAGAACTATATCTCTGAGAGAACCTGTAGCGCCTTCAGAACATGCAAAACAAGCATCTCCCATAGTAGTAATCTTGTCGGAGAAAGTAATAGTATTCAGGGCTTTGTTATTGTAAAAAGCAAATCCATCAAGTTTACAATCTGCTTGTCCGATGCTGCTCATGTCTATGGACGCAAGGCTGGTACACTGAGCAAATGCACCGGGTCCGATTTCTTTAATTGAATAAGGGAACTCGAGTGAGCTAAGCATACTACAGCCATAGAAAGCTTCTGTACCTATAAGCGTAGTACCGCTACCAAACGTAATATTGGCAAGCTGAGAACAGTTCTTAAACGCTCTGTTACCGATTTCCTTAATGTTTGAGAACTCGATACCTTTTACATATGAATTAAGGAATGCCTCATCACCGATGAACGCAATATCACCGGACAATTTCATCCTGTTAACTTTTTGAACATCGCTGAATGCCTGAGTACCTATAGCAATAATAGATGTCTTACTCTTTACGTAGAAGCCCAAAGAGTCATTGTTGGAAATAGTACCCGAACCTGTACCTCCGTCAAAGTCAACGTTAGGCTCGCCCTGTGCAAGATATACTTTGGGGGTAGTTGTACCTGTTGTGGGAACAGTATAATCGTAAGCCGAAACCAATACATATCCCTTTAAAACAAGAGATGAAGTATTATACTTCTGGTTAACTTCACAGAAATATGTTCTCTTTAAAAGGTTCATGTCGTTGGGGCTCATATCGCAGACATAAACTTTAAGAGGTTCGATATCGCCCGGGTCTGTTGACTGAGTATTGGGAGGATTACCTTCCGATCCTGCATCTTCCCATGCTTTATACTGTGCATACGCAGTCTTTTTGGCATACCATATATCATAGTCTGTCTTATATGCGTTATACTGTGCCGCAAAGTATTTCTTTATAAAATACTCATCCGATCCGTCAACAATTGAGTTGGCAAAAGAATTCATTTCATAGTAGAACTTATAATTCTTGGAATCTATGGTAACTCTGTTGGGACTGCCGGAGGTTTCGTTTTCTTTGGCAGTTAAGAATGCATCATAAAAAGAATTAAACTCGTCTTCGCTTACAGTTACATACTCTGTAGGAAGATACTTGTTAATTTCAAGAAGTTCTGTTTCGTATGTGGAGTTATAGTCACAGATAATACCGAAATTCTGGCCGTTGTAGTTGTCCTGATAAGCCTTAAACTGCCAGCCGTATTCGTAGTTACCCTGAGACTCGCGACGCACATAATAAGTTTTAAACACATCGCTGTCATTTATAGTCTGTGTGGGCTTAAACTTGCTTAAATCGATACCATCCAAAGATAGAGGTAAATCGTCCGCACCGGTATCCACTACGCCATATGTATAGTCATATGCCGTAACCTTATCATCAGGCATTGTAGAGTAACCTTTGGTCGGTCTTGCGGGTACCAACGCCACAATCAGTGCACTTGCCATGCACACGCCCGATAAAGCCTTTCGAATGGTTCTTTTCACCTTTCTTGAAAGTTTTCTTTTACCTGATCCCATGCAATCTACCTCCTAAGTTCCATGGATTTAATCAATTCTCTTGGCCACAACCACAAATCTTCCGTTCTCCTCCTGATAATCGCAGGTGGAAAGCGTAAGTAATTTGTCTCCGTATGTGGCATATACTCCCGTGTCGATTAACGACATTTTATCCATTTCTTCCATGTAGGAGTCAAACTCCTCGGAAGAGTTAGCGTCAATAAATTGGTAATACTTAAAAGTTATCTCGTCCTGATTGTAGATACGCGACCTGAAAGCATACATTACTTCGTAAGTGCCCTTCTCGTAAATCGTGTCAAAACGAATGTACTTGTGCTTCTCGTAATAGTCCTTGTCAGCGTACTTAATAAGGGAACTGAACATCTTGCCGTTCTTCATGTGATGACCGTAGAGAATCCAGTTATCGTTACCGAGAATCACGTCGCAGTTGGTGTCGAGGAATATGCAACCGTTGGCATCGTTCTTTTGATTAAAGTCGTGCTTGAGGTAATATTCATTGTCCACTGTCTGCATAACAGGGTAATCAATTATAGTATCGGCTATTTCTATCCATCCTATTAGACTTTTATTCTTATTATATAAAGCTTTATATTCATCTAGGATGTCTGGGATGACTACAGTTTCATCATAATCTTTCCTAACAACAGGTTCAACATTCTTAAGAACTACAGCATATTTCTCATCTTTTAGCTCCGAAAATTCGTCGGATTGTTCCTGAACTTTTCTTGCATCCTGATAATATTTTACGTAATATCCGATAGAACCGATTGCTATCAGCAAAAGAAAGCCTATCAAAATATTCCTGATTAAGTACTTGCGTTTAAGTTCCTTAATGGCGGCCGCTTCAATTTCCGCGTCGTGCTTTTTGTCTTTCTTAGAAACCGATGAGGCTCTCTCAGGCTTTTCTCTTCGCGTCAAAACCTTCCCCGCAGTTGCTTTGGGTGCCGGCGCATCATTCACAATAGGCTTGCCTCTCTTAATTGCTTCAAGCCTTTCAAAGACTTCGTCATCGAAATTATCTCCGACTTTGGTCTGGAAATGAACGGTTCTTAATTCCTTAGACGCGTCAAGCAATCCGGTCTTGGTATTTAAGTCATATTTACGACGTAATTCGTCGATAATTTTCTTGTCGGAAAGAGCAGCTTCGTATTCAGCCTTGCTCGTAAATCCTACTCCTTCAACGTAAAGCATCTATAATAAAACCTCTGAAAACTCTGATATATTTAAACCGATTGTTGAAAAATTCGATTAATAGGCACACTAATACCAATTTTATTGACATTCTAACTTTATTTTACTATATATTGGAATATTTACAAGTATAAAATCAATATCTTGTGCAAATTAAGAACAAAATAATACCCGTAAGATTATTCCTACGGGTATCTTTGAATTACAACGTCTGAATTGTGCTTATTGCTTCAGAGTAGGCTGCTTTCAGCCTTTCAAGATTATCCGTATCATAATCCATGGAGCCTGCTCTGAATACTTCCGTGATTACGCGAAGCTCATTAAACAATTTATTGAGTCCTAAATTAGCAGACACGCCTTTAAGGGCATGCGCCGCGTCAAATGCTTTGCCTGCATCCGTTCCTTCTTCAATGGCATCGCACATGAGTGAAAAATTTTTGTCGTCCTGTAATTTATTTAAACATCTGAAATATAGCGCTTCATTTTCGACAAATCTTTCCATTGTCTCTTCGATGTTTACACCCAGTCCCTCAAGACGTTCTTTCTGTAAATCCGTCATAACCTTTATCCTTCTCCCTTTTTTAATCCCAAAGTATAATATACATTCTCGCGATTTACCAAAAATTAAAGGCGACTGCCCGGTAAAAAGGCAGTCGCCGGAAAAACGATTTTATGCGTCCACGTTGCTCTCTGCAACCTTGGCAGCTCTTTCTTTGACCTGAGCTTCCTGAATATCGCTGGGAGCCTGCTCGTAACGGTCGAATTCGTACTCGTATTCGCCACGACCGCCGGTCATAGAACGAAGGTCTGTGCAGTAGCCAAATAAGCTCATCTGGGGAACGGAAGCTTCGATTATCTGTCGGCCGCCTGCGGTAGGATTCATACCAAGTACGCGTCCTCTTCTCTTGTTAAGGTCACCCATAACGTCGCCGGTGTAAGCATCGGGTACGTTAACCTTAAGGCTCATGATTGGCTCAAGAAGGATGGGGCCTGCTTCCATGAAGCCTTTCTTGAAGGCCTGTGTGGTAGCCATCTTGAAGGCCATTTCCGAAGAGTCTACAGGGTGATACGAACCATCGTACAATGTAGCCTTAACGCCAACTACAGGGTATGCTGCAAGAGGTCCTCTTAGAACGGATTCCTGAAGTCCCTTTTCAACTGCCGGGAAGTAGTTCTTGGGAACTGCGCCGCCGACAACTTCTTCGGCGAACTCATAAGGTACAGTGATGTCTGCTGAAGGCTCGAAACGCATCTTAACGTGACCGTACTGGCCATGTCCGCCGGACTGCTTCTTGTACTTATACTCAACGTCGGATTTCTTCTTTATCGTCTCTCTGAACGCTACCTTCGGCTTCTCGAGAGTAATCTCAACCTTGTATTCGTTCTTAAGAATCGATGTTACGATATCAAGGTGCATGTCGCCCATACCGTAAAGAAGTGTCTGTCCGTTGTCAGAATCGTTAACGTTCTTAAGGGTAAGGTCTTCGTGCATCATCTTCTGGAGTGCCTGAGAAATCTTATCTACGTCACCCTTGTTAACAGGACGATATCTCATGTAAGTATAAGGCTTTGAAATTTCGAACATACCATACTTGATGGTGTTAGCCTTAGTGGATAATGAGTTACCTGTTCTTGCGCCGGTAAGTTTAGCTATAGCGCCGAGGTCACCTGCATGAAGTTCGGATACTTCAACAGCCTTGCCGCCCTGCATGGTGTAGAGCTTACTTACTTTTTCCTCAATGTCCTTATCAAGGTTATAAATCATGTCATCTGACTTGAATACGCCGGAGCAAACCTTAATAAGTGAATACTTACCGATGAAAGGATCCACAATTGTCTTAAAGATAAATGCGGATTTAGCCTTGGAGAAGTCGTAGTTGGCTTCAAAGATATCGTTGGTCTTCATGTTAACGCCTGCAATCTTACAGTTTTCAGGGCTCGGGAAGTACTTAACGATATCGTCAAGAAGTGTGTAAATACCATAGCAAAGAAGGCTGGAGCCCATAGTCATGGGAACTACGCTGCCGTCGATGATATTGGTTCTCAACGCGGATCTGATTTCTGCTTCTGAGAAAGTCTCACCTGCAAAATAACGCTCCATGAACTCTTCGCTGGTCTCTGCAACAGTCTCCATCAGAGTATCTCTGTACTGCTGAAGGTTGGGCTTGGAGTAATCGGGAACAGGAATCTCAACTGCTTCCTTACCCTGCCACTTGTTACCGGTCTCGGAAATAACGTTAACGTAACCGATAAGCTTCTCGTTCTCACGAATAGGGAGGTGGAAAGGAGCCATTCTCTTTCCGTACTTCTCTGTCATGGTCTCAAGAACGTTTTTAAAGGATGCATTGTCCACATCCATGTCTGTTACGAATACAAATCTGGGAAGTTTGTGTTTTTCGCAAAGATCCCATGCTTTTTCGGTTCCTACTTCGAAACCGGACTTACCGGATACTACGATGATTGCGGCATCGGCTGCTGCAACTGCTTCTTCAACTTCACCAACAAAGTCGAAATAACCGGGAGTATCAAGTAAATTTATCTTAACTCCTCCCCACTCAAGCGCTATAAGAGAGGTATTAATTGAAAACTTTCTTTTCTGCTCTTCTTTTCCAAAATCACTGAGGGTATTTCCGTCGTCAATTTTGCCCATACGGGATGTTAATCCGGCAAGATACGCCATGGCTTCTGCCAAAGAAGTCTTTCCGCAGCCGCCGTGTCCCAGCAAAACTACGTTACGTATTTTGTCTGTTGTGTAAACGTTCATAAAAAAATCCTCCAATGTATTTCTTTTGAGCTTCTTTGTAAAAAATCCCCAAATACATTCTTTAAAAAGAAAAACTCATGTCTATATTTTACAAGAACAGACCTATATTTACAAGTAAATTGTGGAATAATTGTATTAAAAATTTGAAAATTTAAGGGGTTTAAAGAAATAGAAAAGACAGTTTATTCTATACAATTAAAATGGCACACAGATGTCCCTGCATCGGGGCAAAAATAAAAGGCGTTTCCCGCAGGAAACGCCTCGTAAAATCAATATTTATTGCAGGTTATTGAACTCATCGACCGTCTGGTAAGTCTCGATTCTGGCTGCATCCATCTCAGGCATACCGATAAAAATTGCACCGTATGAATAGCCTTCATCAACCTTCTCGATTCTGACAATCTCAAGGAATGCATGAATCACTTCTCTGGTCCAGATAGTAAGATATGCTTCGTAAACAGCACCTATGGAAAGAGCCTTTCTCGAGGTGAAACCGACACCGGATTTAGACACATCGCTGATATCAATGGTAGCCTCTTCAACTTTGGAACCGTCAAGTCTCTTTAAAATAATCTTTGAAAGAAGTTCTGTACGTTTACTTTTTCTTTTTTCAAGCATATTCGTAACCTCCGAGTTAATTACTTCCCACTTACATTGTAATCAATTGTACCTGATATGTAAAGAAAGATACCCCAAATTTCTTTACTTGGTGAACTTGGAGTAGTCAGGCGTGTAGTTCTGTTCGACAGTCTTAACCTCTATACCAAGCGCATCTGCTATATACTTGTAGTAATCAGTGTCCATAATCTTCTGAGACATCGCCCAGCGGTTGTTAAGAGTTCTCTTACAGTTCTTAAGGTACTCTTCGTCGGGAATCTCATCGGTTAAATATGTGTATTCTTTGGTCTGTGAGTTATACATTACTTTATCCGTAATATAACTTCTATTGATAAATATGATGAACCCTTCCGTATCGGAAAGAATGTCCCTTCCCATGAAAAGTCTCGAGTCATAATCAAGACCGAACAGATTCATAAGCGTAGGAACTATATCCATACTGCAGCATTGCTTGGTAATATGGATAGGCTCTTTGATGGCTCCGCTCCAAAGAATAAGGTTGCTCTTATAAAGTTCGAAGTTTTCTTCAACGGGATGACCGAGAATCTCGGAAATCTCGTCATTTGTAAGACCGTAAGGCCAGTGGTCGCCGGTAAAGCAGATAACGGTTCTGTCGGCAATACCTTTCTCTTCCAACTGCTCGATAAGATACTGCATCGCAAGATCAAGCTCCATGTTACAAGCGATGTATGCCTTACAAGGTTCCGAATAGGGCAAATCCTGAACATCGTCATAGTGAATCTTGGCGCAATAGTTACCTGCGAAATTGTAATTTAAGTGACCGCTTACAGTCATGTAATAGATGTTGAACAAATCGTCATCTATGTACTCGTTAAGCGTCGACTGCATCATCTCAAGGTCAGACTCGGGCCAGTGCTTGCCTACCACCACACCGTTGCCTACACCCTGGTAATAATAGCCCATACCCGGGTATGTAATATCACGTCCGTAATACTCGTAGTCATTGTCATGATAAGCTCGGCTTGTAATTCCGTACGTACGGTTAAATGTATTACCAAGTGAGAAAGGCATGCAGTTCTGTCCCACAATCTTAAAGTTCTTGGCACCGCCGTTGGTCGGTACTAAGCTGGTGGAACATACAAACTCTCCGTCACTGGTAGATCCGCCGGTTCTGGGATTATAGAAGTTCTCAAACACAAAGCCTTCATTAACCAATCTGTAAAGAGTGGGTGTGTGTTTCTCGTCTACAGCCATTCTTGAGAAGCCTTCGGCTGTAAGGAATATAAGGTTAAAGCCCTTAAACATTCCGGTGTATTCGTTCTTGTATGAAGGCTCGACTGATGCGAAATACTTGTGAATTGCCGCAACGTCTTCATTGGGCTCATTCTCAACCAAAGAAACAAAATCTATATCAAGGATATTGGGTGAAGTATCAATCTTCTTAACAATCTCCTGAATAATCTCAGCATCGCTTCCGGACACATCAGAACCCGAAACATCCGCGCTTACGTCAGTTCCTTCCGGTTCTTTGTTATCGTCGGGATTGTATACCCATACACCTAAATCCTCATCATCCAAGCGCATTGAGCGAGGGAAAATAAGGTTTCTTACCTGAATCTCACTGGTACATACCGCACCTAACTTTTCAAAAGAATACTCAGTGGTATTCTCATATTTCATAAGATCGTAAGCACTGAAATCATCATCGCCGTAAAGCGGCACAATAAGGCATGTAAGCCCGATTACAACCGCGAGATAAACAACAGGTATGTAAATGCATTTAACTGACATGGGCTTATACTTAAACACTCTGAAAACGTTAAGTAATATAAGCGCAACTACCGGTACAATTATTACGGCAAGAAGCATCAGAGCATTATCTTTAATACCCTGGATGATTTCTCTGTAGTACTGCACAATCTTGGCATTATTCTTATCAATAAACTCGATGGAAAAGAAAACCTTGAATATCTGATGATAAAGTACTTCCACGCAATACAGGACAATCAGCAACGCCGTCAGTACCCACGTAACAACTTTATTGGCCTTCCTGCCCCAGAAAGATACAAAAAACGAAAGAATTACGGCAGTGGGAAGACACATAAATATCTTTAACAGGAAATATAAAGATATTCCGTCAAATGCCCAGAAATGAAAAATTGTCTCTTCATATACCAAAAACAAAAAGAACCAAAGAATTCCCCGCCACGAACGCTTAAGACTTTCCTTGAATATATCAAAGTAAGTCTTATCATTCATGTCCGGAAATGCCGGTCCTATATGTTCATTATCCATATCATAAAGATTAATAGAATTCATGATTGAAAATACTACCCCTTATTCTTAATGCCTGTCTATTCTGACTTGATGAACATAGCATCTCCGAAGCTAAAGAATCTGTAGCGTTCAGCCACGGCTTCCTTGTACGCATTCAAAACGTTCTCTCTTCCCGCAAGCGCAGAAACAAGCATTATAAGCGTTGATTCGGGAAGGTGGAAATTGGTAATAAGGCAATCAAGCACCTTAAATTTGTATCCGGGATAAATGAATATCTCGGTATTGCCGGAGCCGGGGATTACCTTACCTGACTCATCGCAGGAGCTCTCAATGGTACGACAACTTGTAGTACCCACACAGATTACACGACCGCCATTAGCCTTTGTAGCATTGATTTCATCAGCAGCCTCGCGTGTTACCTGATAGAACTCGGAGTGCATGTGGTGGTCTAATATATTGTCTTCTTTGACCGGTCTGAAGGTGCCGAGACCCACGTGAAGCGTTACAAATACAGTCTTAACACCCATTGCACGAATATCATCAAGGAGTTCCTCGGTGAAATGTAAGCCTGCGGTGGGTGCAGCGGCACTGCCCTCGTACTTGGCATATACTGTCTGATAGCGGTTCTTGTCTTCAAGTTTATGTGTGATGTAGGGAGGAAGAGGCATCTCTCCGAGCTTATCAAGAATCTCTTCAAAGATACCTTCGTAGTGAAACTTAATGTGTCTGCTACCCTCTTCACCTATGCTAAGCACCTCGCCTCGAAGAATTCCGCCGCCAAAATCAATAATACGACCGGGACGAACCTTCTTACCGGGCTTAACAAGCGCTTCCCAGGTGCAATCATCGAGACGCTTCAAAAGCAAAATCTCCACAACCGCGCCTGTATCAAGCGTAGTGCCGTAAAGGCGTGCGGGAATAACCTTAGTGTTATTAAGCACCAGGCAATCCCCTGCCTTTAAATATTCTTTAATATCGTAAAAATGTCTGTGTTCTGTCTTACCCGTATTCTTATCAAGAACCATAAGCCTTGAATCGGAGCGCTTAAGAAGCGGATCCTGAGCTATCAGTTCTTCGGGCAAATCATAATAATAATCAGACTTTAAAAGCTTATCCATTACTTACTAATTACATTCCGCATCCGCCTAAGAATGCTACATATCCTCTCATTGTTTCATAAACGTCAGCCTTGCTGGTAGCTTCGAAAGGAGCATGCATGTTAAGAACAGCTACACCCGCATCGATAACGTTCATACCGTACTTGGCCATAATGTAAGCGATTGTTCCGCCGCCGCCAAGATCAACCTTACCAAGCTCGGCAAACTGGAATACAACCTTCTCATCGTCCATAATCTTACGAATGTAAGCGATGAACTCTGCATTGGCATCATTGGAACCGGACTTGCCTCTGGAACCGGTAAACTTGTTAAATACCATACCTGCGCCCATGATAGCCGCGTTCTTTTTCTCAAATGCGGAAGCATATGAAGGATCGTATGCAGCGCTTACGTCCGAAGAAAGCATATGTGAAGCAGCAAGGGCTCTTCTTACGGTAAGTTCTGAGTACTTGCCCTCTAAGTTAACAAGCTCTGCGATAACATTCTCAAAGAACATGGAAGTCATACCGGTTGCACCTACGCTGCCTATTTCTTCCTTGTCTACAAGGATGCAACAAGCGGTTCTCTTAACGTCCTTGCAAAGAAGGAAAGCGTAAAGAGATGTAAATGCGCATACTCTGTCGTCCTGGCCATAGCCTAAAATCATGCTTCTGTCAAAGCCTGCTTCACGAGCCTTGCCTGCGGGAACAACTTCAAGTTCTGCGGAGAGGAAATCTTCCTCGTCGATATCGTAATCATCCTTAAGAGTCTTAAGAACCATTGCCTTAACGGGGTCTTTTTCTTTCTTCTCTTCTTCACCCTTCTTGGCCTTAACGGTTAAAGGTCTGTTACCAACAATAATGTCAAGTGCTTCGCCTTCGATAACCTTGGCAGCCTTCTTCTCAAGCTGCTCCTGAGAAAGGTGAATAAGAAGGTCTGATACGAAGAATACAGGATCGTCCTCGTCCTCACCGATGGAAAGCTCAACGGTGGTGCCGTCCTTCTTAACAACTACGCCGTGAAGTGAAAGCGGAATGGTAACCCACTGATACTTCTTAACACCGCCGTAGTAGTGAGTGTCAAGATATGCAATGTCTGTATCCTCGTAAAGGGGATTGGACTTAATGTCCATTCTGGGAGAATCGATATGAGCGCCGAGAATGTTCATACCCTTCTCAAGAGGCTCTTCACCGATGTTAAAAAGAAGGATGCCCTTATTCATGTTAACTGCATAAATCTTCTCGCCCTTCTTAAGCTTGCCGCCCTGTTTAAGTCTCTCTTCGAGCTCAACATAACCGGACTTCTCAACCATGTTAACGATTACATTAACGCACTCTCTTTCGGTCTTACCGTTGTCAAGAAAGTCTCTGTAATCCTTATTAAGTACTTCTAATTCTTTAAGCTGCTTGGAGGAATAATTCTCCCAAATCTTCTTATGTTCCATAAACTTCTCCTTGATAATATATTTACGCTTACGCGAATAATGTTCCTAAAAAAGAATACACTCAAACACCGATTAAATCAATGAACTATTTCTTAATCTTCTTCCAAACTTTCAAGCTGAGCCTTGAGTTCCGATATGGGTTGCTTGTTAAAAATGCCTCTGATAAGCGGTCTGAAATACTTATTAAGATTGTCTCCGAGGAAAAGAAAATACATACACATATATAGCCAGATCATAAGAATAATGATGGCTGTAAGGCTGCCATACATACTGTATGCGCCGAATTTGTTAATATACCACGAAAACAGGAACGAGTAGCCTGTCCAAACCGTCGCTGCCAGAATTGCGCCCGGAAATGTCTCTCTGAACTTATGCTTCTTGTAAGGAAGAAGCGAATAACACAGCATAAAAAGAATGGACAGCACACCGATGGAAATAAACGTTCTGAAATTCATCAGTACTTCAAATACCTTGGCAAGTCTCGGGAACGCGCCCACGGACACATCCATGATAAAGTTACCGCTTACCACAAGAATCAGCATAAGAAGCACGCCTACAAGAAACACCAGCGTATATAAACATGCTATGACTCTTACGAGTAATCCGTTTCGCTTATCAACGTTCTTATCAATGGCGTTGAATCCCGCAATAAGCGAGTTAATGCCCTTTCCGGCCGACCAAAGCGTCAAAACTGCCGTAACCGAGATTAATCCTATGGATCTTGTGGAAATCTCTTCGAGGACAGAAATAACAAAATTACCTGTACCTGCCGGCAGTTCCTCAAGCACCCACTTGGTAAGCAGGGCCGGATCTATGGGCGTGTACGGTAATATAGCCAAAAGAAGCATTATCATCGGTATTAAAGACAAAAAAATAAAAAAAGCACAGCTCGACGCATAAGCGGTAATGTTATCCTCTTTAAGTTGTCTGCCGAAGCTGTCCATTATCTTTAAGAATTTTTTCATAAGCTAAATCACTCCAAAAAAGGCAGCTACCGCCGCCTTTTTCGGTAAACTATAAAGTTTAATCCCCCCGAAATGCCGACCTCTTTTTGACTCCTAGAACAAATCTAGGTGGGCAACCGCATACATGCTTCTGCCTTCCACTGCAAAGGAGGCCTGACATCCACATGAGAATATAGGAATCCCGTTTAAAGTAACTGTAGGTTCAAAACTAAAGGTCAAACACCCGAGGTTGTAATTATAATACCATAAAACCTATGAATAATCAACCTTCTCGAGGCACAGGCCGCATGCCGGTGCCGTATCTCCGGCAAATCTTCTGTCCTTAATCTGCAGAAGTTCCTTAACACTTTCGGGCCTTCTCTTAAGGAATCCGACATCTAAAAGAGTACCTGTAAGAATGCGTACCATGTGCTGTAAGAAACCGTTACCGTGGTAAGTAAAAATAACATAGTCGTCCTTCTTACGTATATCTATCATATCTACCGTTCTTACCGTAGATTTCTTCATGCGGGGATTGGAGCAAAAAGAAGCAAAGTCGTGCTCTCCCATCAGATATTCCGCGGCTTCTTTCATCTTGCCTATGTCGGGGCATGAATCAAGCGCATAAACGTATTTACGGTCGAATATAGGCTTAGAATCGCCCACATAGCACGTATATACATATGTCTTGCCTCTTGCATTGTAACGGGCGTGGAAGCGGTCTCCGGCGACGTTTACGGAGTTAATGCAGATATCTTCGGGAAGATAACGGTTCAGATATTTCTTGATGTCTTCTTCGGACTTAAGAGTATCCAGCTCGACACTTGCAATCATGGCCTTGGCATGAACGCCTGCATCGGTTCTGCCGGAGCATTGAATATCGGGCATCTCGCCCGTCATCTTCAAAAGAACATTCTCAATCTTGCCTTGAATGGTCATATCGGTATTAGGCTGATGCTCCCAGCCGTAATATCTGGTACCGTCATAAGAAATGGATAACTTGTAGTTTCTTTTCATAACCCCTCGCTTGAATAAAAATACACAGTCTATCTTACATATTCATTTTAATATAAAAATAGACCGGAGGCAAACCGCCTCCGGTCAAAATTAGCTGAATTTCAAATTAAAGCTGAGGACCTGCTGCAACAAGTGCCTTACCTGCATCGTTGGTCTCGTACTTCTTGAAGTTCTTGATGAATCTTCCTGCAAGATCCTTAGCCTTCTCTTCCCACTCGGAAGCGTTAGCGTAGGTGTCACGAGGATCAAGAATACCTGTGTTAACTCCCTTAAGTTCTGTAGGAACTTCGAAGTTAAAGTAAGGAATCTTCTTGGTAGGAGCGCTGTTGATGGAGCCATCGAGAATAGCATCAATGATACCTCTGGTATCGGGGATGGAGATTCTCTTACCGGTTCCGTTCCAACCTGTGTTAACAAGGTAAGCCTTAGCGCCGGACTTCTTCATCTTCTTAACAAGCTCTTCACCGTACTTGGTAGGATGTAACTCGAGGAATGCCTGACCGAAGCAAGCTGAGAATGTAGGAGTAGGCTCGGTAATGCCGCGCTCTGTACCTGCAAGCTTAGCTGTGAAACCGCTTAAGAAGTAGTACTGTGTCTGTTCGGGTGTAAGAATAGATACAGGAGGAAGTACTCCGAAAGCATCTGCTGAAAGGAAGATAACGCTCTTAGCTTCAGGACCTGAAGACTTGCCGTTAACCTTCTTAACGATGTTCTTAATGTGGTCGATAGGATAAGATACACGAGTGTTCTCGGTAACGCTCTTATCGTCGAAGTCAATCTTACCTGCAGCATCAACGGTTACGTTCTCAAGAAGTGCGTTTCTCTTGATTGCGCCGTAGATGTCAGGCTCATGCTCTTTATCAAGACCGATAACCTTAGCATAGCAACCGCCTTCAAGGTTGAATACGCCGTTGTCATCCCAGCCGTGCTCGTCATCACCGATGAGGAGACGCTTAGGATCGGTTGAAAGGGTGGTCTTACCTGTTCCTGAAAGTCCGAAGAAGATTGCGGTGTTCTTACCTTCCATATCGGTGTTAGCTGAGCAGTGCATGGAAGCGATGCCCTTAAGAGGAAGGAAGTAGTTCATCATGGAGAACATACCCTTCTTCATCTCGCCGCCGTACCAGGTGTTAAGGATAACCTGTTCCTTGGAGGTGATGTTGAATGCTACACAAGTTTCGGAGTTAAGACCGAGTTCCTTGAAGTTTTCAACCTTAGCCTTGGATGCTGTGTATACAGTGAAGTCAGGCTTGAAGTTAGCTTCTTCTTCAGCAGTGGGAACGATGAACATGTTCTTAACGAAGTGTGCCTGCCAAGCTACTTCCATGATGAAACGAACTGCCATACGGGTGTCAGCGTTAGCACCACAGAAAGCATCTACTACGAAAAGTCTCTTATTGGAGAGTTCCTTCTTAGCAAGATCCTTAACAACTGCCCAGGTCTTCTCGTCCATGGGATGGTTGTCGTTCTTGTACTCTTCGGTGGTCCACCATACAGTGTCTTTGGAGTTAGCGTCCATAACAATGTATTTGTCTTTGGGTGAACGTCCGGTGTAGATACCTGTCATAACGTTAACGGTATCAAGCTCGGTAACCTTACCTACTTCGAAACCTGTAAGACCTGCTTTGGTCTCTTCTTCGAACAAAAGCTCATAAGAAGGGTTGTAAACGATTTCGGTTGTACCGGTAATACCGATCTGGGTTAAATCGATTTTTGCCATATTTGATCTCCTTATATAAAAAATTTTGTTACTAAGTTCACACGGTGAATATTATAATAAAACACAATTACAAAATCAATAAAAATAAATTAAAATTTTGCTTGCTTACATGGGCGCACATGCGTCTTTGAGCCATTTAAGCTCTTCGCCTTCAAAGTAAGAAGCAGTCTTCTCATAAACGTCTTTATGATATGCGTTGATACGCTCAACATCCTTCTCGGAGAGGTATTTCTTGTCCAGAAGTTCCTTATCGAGAGGTGCAAAAGTAAGATGTTCAAACTTCATGAACTGTCCGTCGCCGTTCTCAACGTCCTTGCGGCACAAAATAATGTTCTCAATTCTGATGCCGTGACTTCCGCCTACGTATACGCCGGGCTCATCGCTGACTATCATACCATCTTCAAGAACTGCCTCTCTCATACCGTCAAGATATTTCCATCTGATATTGTGAGGTCCCTCGTGAACGTTAAGGATATAGCCTACTCCGTGACCGGTTCCGCACTTATAATCGATTCCGAGCTCCCACAAAGGAAGTCTTGCAAGAATATCTACGTTACGTCCGGTACATCCGTATAAGAACTTCGCATCCGCAAGCGCAAGCATACCTGCCGCTGACTTCGAGTAATGAAGCTTCATCTCGTCGGTAACAGGGCCGCACGCAAATGTTCTGGTAACATCGGTTGTACCCTTCATGTATTGTCCGCCGGAGTCGATTAGAAGCATACCTTCGGGCTTAACAACGCTGTAACTCTCGGGAGTGGCGCTGTAATGCATCATGGCCGCATTAGGGCCGTATCCGCTAATGGTAGGGAAAGAAAGCTCAATGAAGCCGGGCACGTTCTTTCGCAAATTGTCGATATAGTCGGCAGCGGTAAGCTCTGTAATCTCGATCTTGCCGATATTCTGCTTAAGCCAGTAGTGGAACTTCGATACGCATACGGAATCCTCAATATATGCTTCTTTAAGACGGGCAATCTCTGTCTCGTTCTTAATGGCCTTCATAAGTGTTGAAGGGTTGGCCGCATCCACAACTTCAGCCTTGGCGCTCAAAGTAAGGAATGAAAGGTAGTTAACCTTCTTGGTATCAAGAAGGACCTTACCGCTTAACTTAACACTGTTTAAGAATTCGAATACGTCTTCATACTTCTTAAGGCTGATGCCGAATGACTTAAGGTAATCACGCACTTCATCCGTTGTCTCGCTCTCCTGAAGGAACATAACTGCATCATCAAGAGTGATATACATATAAGAAAGTGCCACAGGATTACACTCAATATCGCCGGCACGCAAGTTGGTAATCCACATAATATCGTCAAGAGATGTAAGGAAGTGAGCTGTAGTCTCTTCTTCTTTCATCTTCTCGCGAATTCTTGAGAGTTTGGACGCTACGGATTCACCCGTAACATCATCGCCGAGTATAAATATCTTTGTAGAAGGAAGCGCGGGTCTGTCTTCCCATAAATTTCCCGCAATATCAATGTTGCAAAGAAGCTTGCCGTTTTTCTTGTCTACTATCCTTTTAAGTTCCTTACCGAGGGATGTGCTTAATGCACGACCGTCAAAAGTAAGGGTCTCGCCTTCCTTAAAGTTGGCCTTAAGGAATTCACCCATTGTGGGAACGCCTTTCTCAGCCATGCGCATAAGGTCTACACCGGAACCTGCGAGTTCTCTCTCCGCCTGGATAAAGAATCTGCCGTCGGTCCACATCTTAGCAACGTCTTTGTTAAGCATTAAGAAGGCATTCTCGCCGGTAAATCCTGTGTAATGCTCTCTTACCTTGTAATAGTCCGCTACATATTCCGAACCGTGAAAATCATCACTGGTGCAAAAGAACCAGTCTGCTCCCACTTCTGACATTTGTGCTCTTAAGGACGCAATTCTGTCTGAAACTGAACTCATGTTACGATTATGCCTCCAAGATTGAAATTGCACTGGAAGTACCGAGTCTGTCGGCACCGAGGCTTAAGAATGTTTCCATGTCTTCTTTAGTGCGGATTCCGCCTGCTGCTTTAATCTTAACGTCGGGACCAACGTGTTCTTTGAACAATTTAACATCGTCAAAAGTAGCTCCGCCGGTACCAAAACCTGTAGATGTCTTAATGTATTCAGCCTTAGCGCGTGTTACGCAACCGCAAAGCTTAATCTTCTCTTCATCCGTAAGATAGCAGGTCTCAATGATAACTTTTAAAATCTTATCGCCGCAAGCAGCCTTGATAGTCTTGATTTCTTCTTCGATCTTGTCGAAGTCGCCGTTCTTGGCATCGTTGATGTTGATTACCATATCAACTTCATTGGCGCCGTCCTTGATAGCCTCTTTAGCCTCTACGACCTTAGCTGCGGTTACGGAGTATCCGAGAGGGAAACCGATTACGGTACAGATGTTGAAATCCTTACCGTACTTGTCGTGGATTCTCTTAATGTAGCAAGGGGGAACGCATACGGATGCAGTCTTATATTTAACTGCCTCGTCGCAAAGCTTAACGATATCCTCCCATGTGGCAAAAGCCTTTAATTGTGTGTGATCTACATGACTGTACAATTCCTGTTTGGTCATAGTTCTGATCCTCCTTTTCTAATCTTCTCTCTTTTAAAACAAATATTTATTCTGCGCCTTAAGCGTGATTACCGCATAAATGACAAGAACTATGATTGACCCTGCATTGGCGATAATGTGAAACCAGGCATTGATAGGTCTGAAGTTCTCATATATAAGCACCGCGCTCAAAGCACAGATTAAGATACCAAAAATCATGTTTATCTTATACATATAACTGATGTATCCGGGGATATCATGCGCCCTTTCAAGCTTAATCTTGGCGCTGAGTAATTGCTTGGGAATCTCTCCGCTGGCTTTCATCTTGACAGTCATATAAATAAGATAAAGTCCCCATAAAAATATAAAAACGGTTATTGCTATCATGCGTTTCTCTCTTCCTTGTCGCCCAACATTTCTTCCATATCATACTTAAGCAAAATGTTCTGATTATGATTATTCTCATTCCAGTTATCAAGTATACGCCCTACCGCAACCTGACGGCTCTTTTCATCCGCATCTATAAGGATTACTATGTACTGGTTATTGGTATATCTTGCGGATACGTCATTCTTACGAAGCGTACCGCGTACGCAGTCTTCAAGCGTTCTCATGGCCTTAAGAAGATCACCCGCATCGGATTCCTTTTGCATGGAAAGGTCCTTAAGTGTAAAAAGAATCAGCTGAATCTTGCTTGAAGTTCTTGAGACATAGCGCTTCAGAAATCTGTAAATGTTCTTAAAGCTGTTGTATTCAACCTTAAACGGTCCGTCTTCTTCGTCATCTTCATCGATTCCGCCCATTAAATCCGACAAATCGATAGCACCCTCATTGTCGTTCTTAAGGAAAGAATATTTCTCGGCAGAATCATAGAAGTGAAATCCGGACTTGCCGTTATTCTTGACAAAATAAAGCGCTTTGTCCGCGTTATTATATAATTCGATAAATGTCTTACCGTCAAAAGGATAAGCCGAAATACCTACGGAAACAGAGCTTGCGGAATCGTCGTTCTTGATGATGCAAAGCTCTCTCTCGACTTCCTTAATAAGCGAAGCCACTCTTTCCTCGAGCATTTCGCGTCCGTAGCAGTTGTTAAGAAATACGGCGAACTCGTCTCCACCGAGTCGTGCCACAATATCATCTTTGTGTACAAATCTGCTTAAGGTGTCGGCAAAAGCAACCAGCGCCTCATCACCCACAACATGGCCGTAGTGATCGTTGATACCCTTGAAATTATCAAGGTCCATAATCATAAAGGTACCGGTAGTGTCGGGCGAAAGATTGTCTATCTGCGTCTGCATATAGTTACGGTTCCAAAGACCCGTAAGCGAATCCTTCAAAGCCGCTCTCTTAATCTCGCGAGTCTTCTCATCCTGGAAAAGCGCACGCTCAATACGACCCACCATAACCTCTGGCTCATAAGGCTTTCTGATAAAGTCATAAGCACCGAGTCTTAAGCCTTTTAACTCGCTTTCGCTCTCTGTATCAGCCGTAAGAAAGATAATAGGAATATCTTCAAATCCTCTTATCTCTCTGATTCTTTCAAAAGTCTCGTACCCGTCCATACCGGGCATCTTAACGTCAAGAAGCACAAGGTCGGGCTTAACCTTGGAAAGCATGCTTAATGCCTGTTCACCGGACTTGGCCATTGAAAGCGAATATTTGTTACGTAATATCTCCCCTAAGCATTTAAGATTCGTGGTAACGTCATCGACGATCAGAATCTGTTTCTTAACCTTCACGATAGTTGTATCCCCTGATTCTCTTTATTCTATTCCGATGTTTTCCATTACAAGCTTCTTCATGTCTGCAATCTCGCATACCGTGTCGTGTACGACGGGTGAAGTGCGTATTTCATTGATTGCATTCGGAATCTCTACATTGGCGGTCTTGGAAAGAACATCAATGAGTTTGAAATCGTCTTCCTTCTCATATGCGGGGTCAATTGCCTTCATGACGGAACGTGCAAACTTGAAAGGACTTGCGGTTGAAGCAATTACGGTCTTGGTGTAGTCGCCGGTAGCCTTAACGTACTTGTCGTAAGATGCTGCTGCAACTGCTGTATGTGTATCGATTACATAGCCGGTCTCTTCGTAAAGTGACTTAATCTTTCCGCTGCAATCGTTCCAGTCAGCGAACTCGCCCACAAACTGGTCCTTAACCTTGGCAAAAGAATCCTTTATGTCATAAATTCCCTTGGTCTTAAGGGATTCCATAAGCTCTTTGTTCTTATTGGAATCACAACCTGTGGAAAGATAAATGAGTCTCTCGAGGTTAGATGAAATAAGTATATCCATTGAAGGAGAATCTGTAAGGATAAACTCTCTGTTCTTGTCGTATACGCCGTCTTTAAAAAAGTCGAAAAGCACCTTGTTGTCATTGGATGCGCAGATAAGCTTGTTAACGGGAAGTCCCATGTTCTTGGCATAAAATGCGGCAAGGATGTTACCAAAGTTACCTGTAGGAACGCAGATGTTAATCTTCTCGCCATCCTTAATGCGGTCTTCCTTAAGAAGCTTGCCGTAAGCATATACATAATATGCAATCTGGGGCACAAGTCTGCCGATGTTAATAGAGTTGGCGCTTGAGAATTGGAAGCCGGCCTCAGCCATCTTCTCTTTAAGCTCTGCGTCGCCGAAAAGTTCCTTAACCTTAGACTGGCAGTCGTCGAAGTTACCTTTAACGCCGATAACCTTGGTGTTGGATTCCTTCTGGGTAATCATCTGGAGTTCCTGAACCTTGGAAACTCCTCCCTTGGGGTAGAATACAATGATTCTGGTGCCGGGCACGCCTGCAAATCCTGCAAGAGCAGCCTTACCGGTATCGCCGCTGGTGGCGGTAAGAATCACGATTTCTTTGTCCGATTTGTTCTTACGGGCTGCGGTGGTAAGTAAGTGAGGAAGGATGGAAAGTGCCATGTCCTTAAACGCTATTGTCTTACCGTGGAATAACTCAAGGTAATATGTGCCTTCAGCCTCTACAAGGGGAGCGATTTCTTCAGTATCGAACTTAGAGTCGTATGCTCTCTCTATGCAGTTTCTGAGTTCATCTTCTGTATAGTCAAAAAGAAAGTCTTTCATGACCGTGTATGCGGTCTCCTGATAACTCATTTCGCTAATCTCGCGAAGTGATTTGGTAAGCTGCGGAATCTCACTGGGCACGAAAAGGCCGCCGTCGTCGGAAAGTCCCTTTAAAACAGCTTCCGAAGCAGTAAGCTTAATGGAATTGTCTCTGGTACTTGTATAGAACATGAATGATTCTCCTGTAGATTTGTATATTATATTGGCTCCTATAAATGTAACCGAAAATTCTGTCAAGTTCAAGTATTAAAGCAAAAAACCCTTCGGATAAACCGAAGGGTTTCTTTGTGCAAAATCACTATTAGTTCTTTTTAGCCTTAGCCTGTGCAGAGAATGTCTTAACGCCCTGTACAATCAAGATGATTGCAAGTACGAACATTGCAGCTGCGAATACAAGCTGGAACCAGTCGCCCCAAGCTGCAGCCTTATCGGGTACGAGACCTGCGATAAGCTTAACAATGCTTACAACCTTCATGGCAAGGAATGTAAGTGTTGCTGCAAGCATGAAAATCATGGGGATAAAGAACATCTTGTTGTTCTTGCCTACTTCACCGAGCCATGCAGCTACTGCCATAAGAGCGATACCTGCAAGGAGCTGGTTGGCAGCACCGAAGAGTCCCCAAATCTGGGAAAGGCTCAAGCCGCCGAGTACGCAACCGATAACAACCATGAGGGTTGTACCGAATAAGGGATGTGCAAGAACTTTTCTGATACCCTTTGCGTCTTTCCATGTGTTCTCCTCATCCTTAAGGAAGAGCTCGGAGAACATGAAACGTGAAAGTCTTGTACCTGTATCAAGGCTGGTAAGAGCGAATACTGATACAGCAAGTGTAAGTAATGCGTAGATTGTCTTATAAACGCTTGTGGCATCAGATGTAGAGAACATTGTAGCAATACCTGCTGCGAAATAGTTGGCAGGTGATGTGCCGAGTTCCTTGGCCTGATACTTACTGAAAATCATACCAACCGCAATGAGGGCGATGATGCCGAGTGCGGATTCGATAAGCATTGAGCCGTAGCCGATAGCCTTGGCGTTCTTCTCGTTGTCAAGCTGCTTACTGGAAGTACCGGTTGAAATAAGTGAATGGAAACCGGAGCAAGCACCACATGCAACAGTGATGAACAATGCGGGGAAAAGGTTACCGAGTCCGTTGGACCAGCCTGTGAAAGCGGGAATTTCGAACTTGGCATTGCCTGTAATTGCGCAAACGATAATGCCTACAACAGCAACGATCATCATTGCATAAAGAAGGAAGCTGGAGAGGTAATCTCTGGGCTGAAGCATGATCCATACGGGAATCAAAGATGCAACAGCGATATAAATACCGATAACGATGATCCATGCGGTACGGGTCATAGCGAAACCGCAGTTAAGACCTACAACAACAGCGATAACGATGCCTGCGATACCGATGATGGTAGCGGGTAAAGTCTTCACGCCGCACTTGTTGGTAAGTACACCGTAGATAATTGCAAGAACGATGAATAACAGGGAAATCATTGCAGTAGTCTGTGTGCCTGTAGGACCGGTAACAAAGCCAAATGTCTTGGGAGCATCTGTAGCTGTAGCAAAAGTAGCTGCTACGACGTTAACGAAAGATGCGATAACAAGGATGAGTACCAGCAAAGCAAACACGATAAAGAGCTTCTTAGCCTTGGATCCCATGGAATCCTTGATAATCTCACCAACTGATTTTCCGTCATGACGAATGGATGCGAAAAGCGAACCAAAGTCCTGAAGACCGCCAAAGAAAATACCACCGATAACACACCAAAGGAAAACCGGAACCCAACCGAATACGGAAGCCTGAATAGGTCCGTTGATGGGGCCTGCGCCTGCTATGGATGAAAAATGGTGACCCATTAATACTGCGGGCTTAGCTGCCACGTAGTCAACACCGTCTTCTTTTTCATATGCAGGTGTCTTTTTGTTGGGGTCGATGCCCCACTGTTTTGCAAGCCATGAACCATATGTTACATAGCCGATTACCAGCAAAACAATTGCCGCAAGAACAATTAATAATGCAGTCATTTCTGTCTCCTTTTACTGTAAGAGTATTGATAATGCCGTGGTAAAAGGGATATTGTCCCATGTACCTATTTATTGTTAATGATCTTCTTTAAGTCTCTGCCGTGGCGGTTGTAGGCAGTTTTACCGTTTGAAAGATCAATAGCAATCAATTTGTAATTGCTCCATCCGTGGATGGTAAATAAATATGATTTGGAATGTTTAAACTTCTTAATCTGCTTAAAAGCGTCTTCTTCAATCTTATCCGCAATAATTATGAGTGTGACGTCGGAATTGCGATGTCCCGACTTCGGAACCACTCTTGAAAGACCTGTCTCCCACGCTGTCTTGTCAAGCTCTGTAAGCTTTTCAAGGGTTAAGTCTTCTTCCGATGCGAAAAAAACATATTCGTTGGAATCCATTTCGGAAATCTTGGCGGATTTAACCAAGATATACTGTTCATTGTGTGATATAAAATCGGCTTCAGCCGCAAACGGCGGCGTTACGCCGTCTTTACGTATCGTATAGTAGCGTGTGAATGCATTAAGCACGCTCTCAAGCTTCTCTTCCCTGGTCATTTTGCTTCCGATTCCCCTTTGTACATTGTGTCGATGTGGGGAGCCTTTTCTTTTATTTTCTCGAGGATTTCTTTGGCGGACTTAGTGCCGGATACTCCGATATTCGCAACCTCGGTACCGTATGATACAAGAACCAACGATTCTGCCGGAATAGAACCCTTACGACCGCTTACCATGTAAACGCGTCTGAAAACCGCATTTAAATCCTCATAAGCGATGTAATAAGTCTTGAAGAATTTGCGAAAAAAAAGATGGCGCTTTGAAAGACCGATAATTCCATACTTATCCGCAGAATCATCTTCACTCTTCAAAACGTCTCTGTCTTCTTCTTTGCCTATTAAACTTTTGTAACTCATAACCCGCCCTTTGTTGCTTTACTAAGTTAAAACGTTAAAACAATTTTATTCCAACTTAATTCAATAATCAATAGTTTTGTTTATAATTTTTTAATATATATTCATATGCTTTAAAAAGTATGCAAACTATGAGATAATTTAGTTATCGGAGGTTACAGAATGTTACCCGGAGTCTATGTCGATACCAAGAAAAACGGCGATAAAAACTACCGTGCTTCTCTTACAATCAATCAAAAGCACATCAGTCTCGGAAGCTATGATTCGGAAATCCAGGCATCCGCGGCTTATTCCCTTGCTAAAGAAATTTTTACCGATACCAAGCACTCCTGCTACAACTATCACGAAGACTATCCGATCAATTACGACAAATACGTGTCTTTAATTAATTTAAGGGACAACGGTCTTTATTTTTCCAATCCCATCTACATCAGAAAGCGTGATTTTTCTTACTTCTACTCTCCTTTTGAAGAATTGAAGTTTGATATTGACGATTTGTTTTTCTTTTCCCAGCATAAGATTATGTGCAGGGGTAATCATTATTTCGTGTCGGAGTTCGGTATGCAGACTTCGATTAAAGAACGTTACGGAATTATGAGTTTTGCCGTTGAGGGAAGGGATTATATATTTGTGAATTCAGATTCTCTCGATTTCAGACGTGAGAATCTTAAGGTGGTAAACCGCTATCACGGCGTTACCGTTATCGAAAAGAAAATGAAAAAGATTTACAAAGCCACCATACATGTACGCTCCAACTATGTAATCGGCAAGTATTCAAGCGAAAAAGAAGCCGCCGTTGCATATAACAAGGCGGCTGACATTCTTATAAAAAACGGTTTCAAAAAATCCTTCATGCAGAACTATATCGACGACTGCACCAACAAAGAATATGCGGAAATCTACAGTCGTGTAAAGATTTCCGATACAATTATGAATCTTAAGGCATAAGCGTTACTTGAGCGCGTAATCCACGAAGCTTATGTTGAAGTTCACATCTCCCGAAACTCCGTCCACGGAGCCCTTAAAATTATACTGCCACATGGCGTATTTGTAAGGGTAATCGGGATAGTCGACGCCTGTCTGGGAAAGCCAGATATCAAAATCTCCCACTATTTTGGAAAGGTCTATATCCTGGAACAACCAGCGCTTGTCGCCGTATACTATCGGCACGTAGCCTTTGTCCTTAATGGCCTTGAGAAATGCTCTTATTACGGTAGTTCTGTCTTTCTTGGAGAGTGCGTCGCTTCTGGCGGTATCGTTCTTAACAGGCTGCATAACAAGTGCCACCGGATAGGATATTGAATAGCCCAGCAAATTATCAATTACACACTGCGCTTCCTGTCTTGCCTCATCTTCCGTAACTGCCTGCGACATAAAATATACGCCTACGTCAAGCCCTGCGTCGGTAGCACGCTTAATGTTGTCTCTGAAGTAATCATCAATCGACAGCTGACCGGTCTGATATCCTCTTGCCCCCAGCCTTATCATGACAAAAGAAACTCCGTCTTTTTTGACCTTGTTGTAGTCGATGTAGTTATTGTCTTTACTTACATCGATTCCGAAATAACTCGTGCATTTGTCGTTTTCAAAATACTTAAGTCTGCCGTTCTGGTCAAAGAGATTGGTGTAATCGTATTCACACTTGGGAATATGAGGACTGATAACAGCCCACTCGGTAGTGCCGTCGAGATTGGTTATAAGCGTATGCTTGCCGTCGTTCTCTTCGGTAAGTTCGGGTGCAGAGGCGGTTGTTGACGTTGTCGCGCTTGTATCAGAAGCACTTGAATCGCTTGCAGATGACGACGATCTGTCTTCGTAATCCTTATAAAAGCTTAAATCAGACACGAATACTTCAGAATTACTTGCTCCGGTACTTGATGAAGCCTGCGCCGAAGTTTCGGAAACCGAAGTCGTAACCGACGAGCTGTCGGAACCGAATTTGCGTTTCAAATAATCTTTATTGGCCACAAGAACTATGATAATTACGGACACAATAAGTAAAACGGCCAAAGCAGCCGCTCCGGATGCAAATCTTCCACCGGTTCCCTCATCGTAATCGTTAAGCTTCATAATCACAGTTCCTATCTTTAAAGCGAATAAGCCCCCGTGAGGGCTTATTCCATACTAGTATTGTTTAACAATGGTCTTTCTCGGGCATTTCTCTGCGCATGTACCACAGTTCTTACATACGGAAAAATCTATGGTGGCATTGAAGTTCTCGACTTTAACCGCTTCAAGCGGGCAGTTCTTCGCACAAATCCCGCAACCGATACATCCGACCTTACATTGTTTCATGGTAACAGGTCCTTTCTGCTGTGAAGAACAAGCCACCAAATACTGAGCGCTATACGGTACAAGGGAAATAAGATGCTTGGGGCATACTTCGATACACTTACCGCAAGCCTTACACTTGTCTCTGTCTACAACGGCAACACCGTCCACTACGTGGATAGCGTCAAAAGGACAGGTCTTCACACAGGTGCCGAAGCCCAGGCATCCGTCATTACATGACTTAGGACCGCCGTTAGGCACAAAGCTTAACATACGGCAGTCTTCAACTCCGTAGTAATCGTAGTCCATGGTCATATCGTCACAATGTGCTTTACATGCAACAAAAGCAACCATTTTCTCGGTCTTCTCGGCCGTGGTGCCCATGATGGCCGCTATTGCATCCGCAACGGGCTCACCGCCTACGGGACACTGATTAACCGGAGCCTCGCCCTGTGCAATCGCATGAGCAAGACCCGCGCAGCCCGGGAATCCGCAGCCGCCGCAGTTATTGCCTGGAAGTGCCTTTAAAACCGCTTCTTCTTTTTCATCTACCTTAACCTTAAACGCAATGCCGGCAATTCCTAAGAATACGCCTACGAAGAGGCCAAGTCCTAGCATTACAATCAAAGGTGTTAAAATCGCTGAAAAATTCACGTTGCACCTCCTACAAGAGTCCAGCAAAACCGCAGAAAGCAATAGCCATAAGTCCTGCCGAAACAAGTACTATGGGCATGCCTCTGAAGGCTTTGGGAATATCATTGTACTGCATTTTCTCGCGGATACCTGCAAGGATAACAATTGCAATCGTAAATCCGACTGCAGTAGCAAATCCGTTAACGGTACCTTCGAGAATAGAATAGTCTTTCTGAACGTTGGTAATTGCAATACCGAGAACCGCACAGTTGGTGGTAATGAGCGGTAAATAAACGCCCAGTGCACTGTATAGAGACGGTACAAATCGCTTTAAGAACATCTCTACGAACTGTACAAGTGCAGCAATTACAAGTATAAATACTATTGTCTTAAGGTAGGTCAGGTCAAAGGTCACCAAAAGACCCTTATAGATAAGACCTGTTACTATGCTGGCAAGCGTTATAACGAATATAACCGCACCACCCATACCGAGGGCTGTCTTAACCTTCTTGGATACACCAAGGAAGGGACAAAGACCTAAGAACTGGCTGAGCACAACGTTATTGATTAATGCAGAACCAAGCGATAACACTATCAGATTCTTAATCATTTTGCTCCTCCTTCACTGATTCTTCGGCCTTTTCAAGCATAGCTTTGGCTTTTTCGAGAGATGCTTTCTTGCGTACGGGCTTTCTGGTATCTTTACCGCCTGCTTTGACGGCTTTCTTAAGATCCGAGAAATCCAGGAATTCAAGCTCGTCATCATCGGAAGCGACAGCCGCCTCAGTTTTTTCTTCTGCAGCAGGTTCTGACTTAACTTCTTCCTTGACAGGCTCTGAAGCAACAGGCTCCTCGATCTTTACTTCGGGAGTTTCAACCTTGGGTTCCTCTGCTACAGGTGCTTCAGAATCAGCTTTCTCGACCTCTTCTGCTTTGGGCTTTTTATCTTCTTTCTTAGGCTTATCCTTGACAGGTTCGGATGATTTTTTTTCTTCCTTTGCCTTGGATTTTTCTTCTTTGGCAGATTTTTCTTCTTTGGCCGGCTTGTCGGCTTTCTTGCCGAAACCTATCAATTTATTCTTGGATTCTTTCTTTTCCTTTTTAGGCTTTTCTTCCTTGGTCTCAGGCTCTTCGCTTACCGGTTCGGAAGACTCCTTAGTCTCGCTAATCTCCTCTTTCTTAAGAGCAGCCGCTTTAACCTCGGGAGTAGCGCATTCAAGGTTACAGTTTAAGCAATCCTGACCGCAGCCGGACTGAATCTTGGACATGTCCTTGCCGTGTTTCTCACCGATTTCTTTGACCTTATTCTGGATAGCTGTTAGCAATGCCAGTACAAAGAACGCACCGGGCGCCATGATGAATATGCTTACGGGAACATAGCCCTTAGGCATAACACTGGCACCGAATAATGTTCCCGCGCCGAGAAACTCACGTAATGCACCGATAATTGTAAGCGCGAATGTAAATCCTGTGCCCATTCCGAGGCCATCAAACAGCGACAGTAACGGCGAATGCGAATAAGCATATGCCTCGGCACGACCAAGGATGATACAGTTAACCACTATAAGCGGAATGTAAAGTCCGAGCGCCTTGTAAAGTCCCGGCAGATATGCATTCAAAAGCAATTCCACCATCGTAACGAATGATGCGATGATTACGATAAATGCGGGTATTCTGATCTTGTCGGGAATGACTTTTCTGAGTAACGATATAAACAGGTTACTAAGGGCAAGAACCACCAGTGTCGTGATACCCATGCCAAGACCGTTCTTGGCGCTTGTGGTAACCGCAAGTGTGGGACACATACCCAGCAAAAGAACAAAGGTAGGGTTCTCTTTAAATACACCGTTTAGGAATCTCTCCGACATTTCAGAGATCAGGGATTCTCTTTCATCTTGTTCATGATTCATGTCCCTCACCTCCGTTCAAATAAAGTCTGAAATATTCAAGTGCGGCATTGACACCGTTGGTAACCGCCTTGGAAGTAATGGTCGCACCCGAAATGGCATCAATCTGAGAAGGAGTCGATGCTCCGCCCTTAACCACTTCAAAGCTCGATACATACCTGTCGATAAACTGCGGAACCAAAACGTCGGGAGCTCTCATACCAAGACCCGCAGTCTCGGAAATCGATGTAATAAATATACCGTTTAAGCTTCCGTCATTGTTAATGCCCGCGCTGAACACGATATCTCCGCCGTAGCCTTCGTGAGAAGTAACTTCGAATACGTATCCGAGGGCATTGCCGTTATCATCGAGTGCCTGAATGCAGTCGGTGATATCCACGCCGGGATAAAGCGTTTCAAATTCACTTAAATCAAGTGACTCATCAAGAATAGTCTCGGAAAAGCTTGCTGCAGATTCAAATACCTTACTGTTGGCAGCCTGCTTCTCTCTTGCCGCCATTGTGGCGATGGGTTCCTTGGTAAGTTCGTGTACGAAACCGAGAACTCCTCCGGCTACAAGTGCGATTGCAATCATGATAAGAGTGTTGATAATAAACTCTTTAATCTCTTTGTTATTGCGTCTGTTGCGTCTTTCGGACTGCTCTATTGCTTTGATTGATTTAAACTGATCATTCATTGTTACGTACACCTCCTTTGCCGAAGAAACGAGGCTTTGTAAACATATCGATTAACGGAACGAGTAAGTTGCCGATAATGATTGCAAAAGAAACACCCTCTGCGGAAGGTCCAAACAATCTGAATATACCGGTCATAACTCCGAGGAATATGCCGTATATCAACTGACCTGCCTTGGTAATGGGTCTTGTGACATAGTCGGTCGCCATGAAGAAAGCACCGAGCATAAGGCCGCCGCCCGATAAATGAGCCGCAATGTATGTGGTATCAAAACCCTTGCCGCTGAAAAGAACAAGGAAAATGACAAAAGAAACGATATAACTTCCGGGAATCAGAATATCGATTACACCCACAAGAATCAGGAAACATGCACCGATTAAAATGGCTATAACGCTGATCTCACCTATTGTACCGGGTATGAAACCTCTTGCCATGGCAACGATATCAACGGGCTCACCTGCTTTTAAAAGTGCAAGGGGTGTAGCCTCGGAAACACCGTCTACCGCGAAATTGGTCATAATGGATGCAAAAGAAATTACCAGGAAACATCTTGCACCGAGCGCAGGGTTCATAAAGTTCTGACCCAAGCCGCCGAAAAGCATCTTAACCACTACGATTGCAAAGAATCCGCCCACAACGCCAATCCACCAGGGAGCTGCCGGAGGCAGGTTAAGTGCAAGAAGCAAGCCTGTTACTATAGCAGAGAAATCACCTAAAGTGTTCTTCCTCTTTGTAATCAGGTTAAACAAAAACTCAGAAAGAACAGCTGACACCACTGTCACTCCGATAAGGAGAAGTGCGTTCAGTCCGAATCTGAAAATACCGAATCCCGCTGCGGGAAGTAAAGCCACAATAACACAGAACATTATTCCGGAGGTGGTTACTTTGGAGCGGATATGGGGATTGGATGAAACATTATATAACTTATCCAAAGTTCTTTCCTCCTACTTTTTCTTTTTCGAAAGGCAAATCTTTCGAAGGGATTTAATATTCTGGCAAAGAGGGCGCTTGGCAGGGCAGATAAAGCTGCAGCATCCGCACTCTACGCATTCGAGGCCGTGGTTTAATAGGAATTCCTCTTCGTTGAAATTGGCCGCGTGATCCGATAAAAGCTTGGGAAGCAGGCGGCTCGGACATACCTCTACGCACTGTCCGCAGTTGATACATGCCGAAGGCTCCATACGGCTTATGTCGTCGCGTGACAGGCACAAGAGAGCCGATGCGGTCTTGGTAACCGGCACGTTCAAATCAAACATACAAAAGCCCATCATGGGACCGCCGGAAATAATCTTAACAGGGTCTTGCTTGAAACCACCGGCTTCCGGCACGAGATCTGCATAAGAAGTACCGATTAAAACCTTAAAGTTTCTCGGATTCTTAATACAATTACCCGTAACGGTTACGATGCGGTGCATAAGCGGCATACCTTCGTAAATCGCTCTTCTTACCGAAATGACGGTATCAACGTTGTTAACTACGCATCCCACGTCAGCGGGTAAGAGTTTCGAATTGATTTCACGTCCCGTAACTGCATAGATTAAGTGACGTTCGGAACCCTGCGGGTACTTCGTGCGAAGCGCTTTAACCGTAATGCGGGGCTCGTCTTTCGTAAGTGCTTTATAAACTTTGATACAATCGGGCTTATTGTCTTCGATTGCGATAATTCCCAGGGAATAAGGAAACAGTTTAAGATATACTCTCAAACCTTCAAGAAGCTTTTCGGGCTCTTCAATCATCTTGCGGTAGTCGCTGGTAAGATACGGCTCGCACTCCGCTCCGTTTACGATTACGTAATCGATCTTGGCGGGTTCTTTGACCGAAAGCTTGACGTGAGTAGGAAATCCCGCACCGCCCATTCCGACTATGCCGGCTTCACGGATACGTGCAATTATCTCCTCACTTGACATCTCCTCAAGAGGCTTTACCTCCCAAGGTTCAACAGAATTATAACATCCGTCATTCTCGATAATGACAGACATGGCATTATTACCGGTTACAACCCTTCTCTCTTCAATTGCCTTAACGGTTCCCGATACCGATGAATAAATCGGTGAAGAAACAAAACCGTCTGCCTCGGCAATCTTCTGACCGGCAAGCACATAATCACCCTTGGCCACAATGGGCTTGGCAGGTGCTCCTATGTGCTGGGACAAAGGATAGACCAAATCGCTTACGGGATATACCTCTTTAATGGGGATATCCTTGGACATTTCCTTGCCGTCATAGGGATGGATTCCACCGCTGAACGTAAGTTTCGCCATTTTTGCATTTACCCAACCTTCTCATTTCTAATATGACAGCATTGTCACATCTACTTATGTTCCAACCCACCATACCTTATTAATATACTATTTTTTGGCGCAACTGTCAAAACGAATATTGTTGAACAAATTCGCAAAAAATGTTAAAATAAACAGACAACGGGGTTAATATTTTTAATTACTTTACCAAGGAGACTACCATGCAGATCATTGATGAAAGTATCACAGACGTTAAAGTATTATATCCTCTTGAAACCATAGCTCCTTTGGAGCACATTCTTTTTATAGATATTGAGACTACGGGCTTTACCGCACGCACTTCGAAGCTCTATCTTATCGGCTGCCTGTATTACAAGGACGGCTGGCAGGCGCGCCAGTATTTTGCCGAGGAATACAACGATGAGCAGTCGTTACTTGAAGAGTTCTTTGATTTTGCAGAGTCCTTTAAAGTGCTGATTCACTATAACGGTAACAATTTCGATATTCCTTATCTTACCGCCAAGTGCCGTGAGTTCTCTCTCGGTTATAATTTTGACAGCTTTGTCGGAATTGATATTTACAAAAGAATATCTCCTTACAAAAACTTCTTAAAACTTGAAAACTGCAAGCAAAAGACTATCGAGAAGTTTTTAAAGATTACCCGTGAAGATCAGTTCACCGGCGGCGACCTCATAGGACTCTATCATGATTTTGTCCGTACCAAAGATGCCGACTTGAGAAAATTCCTGCTTCTTCATAATTTCGAAGATTTAAAGGGAATGCTTTCAATCCTTCCTGCTCTTGCGTACTGTGATTTATTTACCCGCAAGCTTAAGGTTACCAAGGTTTCCGCAAGCTACTACGAAGACTCTTCGGGCGCTACGCATTCGGAAATCATGATGATTATGGACCTTCCTGCCGATTTACTGACTCCCGTGTCATTTTTATATGACAGATGTTATTTTTCAGGCGCCGGCGGACAGGGAATGCTGCGAGTACCGCTTTACGAGGAAGAAATGAAGTACTTCTACGCCAACTACAAGGATTACTACTATCTTCCCGCCGAAGATATAGCGCTTCACAAGTCCGTATCTTCCTTCGTGGACAAAGAACATCGCGAGCAAGCCAAAGCATCCAACTGCTACACCCGTAAGACCTCGCAGTTCCTGCCCGAATGGGACGCACTGGTAACACCATTCTTTAAGCGTACGTATGAGTCGCGCGACCTCTTCTTCGAGCTCACCGACGAGCGCAGAACCGACAGAGATATGTTCAATGATTACGCTTCACACGTACTTAATCATATGGTTATTTAAATCAAGACATAATAATAGCCTCGGAACCCTGCACGGCTCCGAGGCTTTTTCTTTGGTTAAATCAAGGCTTATCGTAGTAGAAAGAATTCTTACGCTGATAGCCGATTTCTTTGTAATTGATAATCTGCTCCGTACTTCCGATAAAAAGAACGCCCTTGCTGTATAAGCAGTCGCAGAACTTTCTGAAGACTTCGTCTTTGGCCTCCTCAGTAAAGTAAATCAAAACGTTACGGCACACAATCATGTGAAGGTCCTTCGGATAAGGATCCTTTAAGAGATTGTGCTGCTTAAACTCAACGCGTGACTTGATTTCATCGGAAATCTTGTAAGAAGGTCCGACCTTCGTGAAGTATTTCTTTTTAAATTCTTCGGGCACATTCTCGATACTCTTTTCGTTGTAGAGTCCAAGCTTAGCCTTTTCAAGAATCTGTTTATCAATATCGGTCGCATATATCTTAATCTGGTTAATGGGCACGTGCTTGGAAAGAGCCATAACAAGCGAGTAGGGCTCATCACCTGTAGAGCATGCGGCACTCCAGATTTTTAAGTTCTTACCGAATTTCGCTATAAGCTCCGGGAAGATTTCTTTGTCCATAAGTTCCCACTGGTCGGGGTTGCGATAGAACTCAGACACGTTGATGGTTAAGTAACTTACGAATTCTTCAAACGCTTCCTTGTCGCTTTTAAGCATTGCAACATATTTATCGTATCCGTCAGCCTTACGCTTATCGATAAGGGTGTCGATACGTCTTTTCATCTGTTTTTCTTTGTATGCATTCAAGTCGATGGTGGTTAATTCAAAAACTGCTTTTTTGAAATACTCATAATCGTATGCCATTTTATACTCTCCCGTAAAATAAATAGTAGGTAGTCGTTTATGACTACCTACCAAGTATACATAACTACTATAAACCTTTTATTAAATGGAAAATTAAGCTTCCTCGGACTCGCTTGCTATAACTGCGTCGATGTCAACGCTTGCTACTTCCGCATCGTCTTCTTTTTCTTCCTTCTTCTCTTCTTCGGGCTCGGTTAAAGCCTTAACGGAGATGCTTACCTTCTTGTCTTCGAGGTTGAAGTCTACTACCTTAGCGGTAACTTCGTCGCCTACCTTAAGAACGTCTGAAGGCTTCTCGATGTGTTCCTTGGAAATCTGAGAAACATGAAGGAGTGCGTCGATGCCTGACTCAAGCTCTACGAAAGCACCGAAATCAGCCATTCTCATTACCTTACCGGTAACAACCGTTCCTACTGCATACTTCTTCTCTGCATCAATCCAGGGATTGGTATCGTTAAACTTTAAGGACAAAGCAATCTTGCTGTCCGAAATAGACTTGATTAAAACTTTAAGCTTATCACCGGCCTTGAAGTTCTTCTTGGGATTCTCAACTCTGCCCCAGCTCATCTCAGAGATGTGAAGAAGTCCGTCGATTCCGCCGAGATCTACGAATACGCCGAAGTCTGTAACGTTCTTGATAACGCCTTCAACAACATCGCCTTCTTTAACAGTGCTGAGAAGCTTCTCCTGAGCAGCTGCCTTGCGGGACATAAGAATGGACTTTCTGTCACCGATGAAGCGACGCTTCTTGGGGTTGTACTCGCGAATAACGAATTCGATTTCCTCGCCGTTGTACTTGCTTAAATCCTTCTCAAATGTGTCTGATACAAGGCTTGCGGGAATGAATACGCGAACCTCGTCAACAACAACACAAATACCGCCTTCAAGAACCTGAGTAACTTTGGCCTTAAGAATCTCCTGACTCTCAAATGCTTCTTCAAGTCTCTTGGCGCCTCTGTCGGCTGCGAGTCTCTTATAGGACAAAAGAACCTGTCCCTCGCCGTCATTAACTTTGATAACCTTAACATCCATGGTGTCGCCGACCTTAACCACGGTGGTTAAATCCATACCGGAATCATTGGTGTATTCGTTCTTGGTAAGAATACCGTCGGACTTATATCCGATGTTGAGTATGATCTCATTAGGCTTGACATCGATAACAGTTCCTTCTACAACCTCTCCCGTATGTATTGTCTTAAATGATGCTTCAAGCATCTGTTCAAACGTCATTTCTGACATAACTTTGAACCTCCTCAATAATATATTTGGGGGTAGAAGCCCCTGCTGTAATACCTACAAGACCAGATACCTTCGGAAGACGACCGACAATATCACTAAGTTCCTGTATAAAGTATGTCTGAGCACAATTTGCCTTGCATATCTCGTATAGTTTCTTGCTGTTGGAACTGGCCTTGTCGCCTATAACAATCATCAGTTCCGCCCTCTTGGATAACGCTTCGGCTTCAGTCTGCCTAATGCTCGTAGCGTCACAAATTGTGTTCATAACAAGAATATTGTAACTTCTTTTTTCTAATAATTCAACAATTTCTTGAAATTTGTTGCGGTTAAAGGTGGTCTGAGACACAACGCAATACTTTTTGTCAGGTGCAAAAGAAAATTTATCGGCTTCTTCCGAGTTTTCTATAACAGTCGCACCGTTATTAGACCAGCCCACAATGCCGCAAACTTCGGGGTGTTTGGGGTTGCCGATAACAATTATCTTACTGCCCTCTTCGCTTTCCTTGGCCACTATGCGATGGATTCTTTTGACAAAAGGACAAGTGGCGTCAAATACTTCAAAACCGCTTTCGTTAAGCTTGTCAAACTCGGCCTTGGATACTCCGTGGGAGCGAATGATGATCTTGCCCTTTTGAAGATTTGCAAGTTCCGATAAATCATTGACCACGCGAACGCCCTTCTCCTCAAATCCTTTCACGATAAAAGAATTGTTGAGAATCGGTCCGTAAGTGTAAATCGGTATACCTTCTTCGATTGCGTTCTTGACAGCATTAAAGCCTCTGTCCGCTCCGAAACAAAAGCCTGCGTTCTCGCACAATACAACTTCTCTATTCATCGAATTTACTCTGCGCCTTGGCTACAATTGTGTTAACAACTTCGTCTATAGTCATATAAGAGCTGTCTACAAGGTCTGCCTCGGGTACGCGTACCAAAGGAGAATTCTCTCTGTGCATGTCTCTGTAGTCACGCTCTCTTACTTCATCTTCAACAGTCTTTAAGTCCGCTTCCTTGCCTTTTTCCATAAGCTCAAGGTAACGACGCTTTGCACGCACCTCAACGCTTGCATCAAGATAAATCTTAACCTGCGCATCGGGAAGCACGCATGAAGCGATGTCACGGCCGTCCATAACAACATCTGTGGTCTGCGCAAGTTCCTGCTGGAGAGCAACCATCTTCTCTCTTACAAGCTTATATGCAGATACTACGGAAGCCGCTTCGCTCACTTCCTGGGTACGAATCTGCCCGTTTACGTTCTCGCCGTTAAGGATAACAGCCTGCTCATTATCAATATATTTGATGGATACGTTGGTATCGTCAAGAAGCTTCAAAACCGCTTCTTCGTCATGAATGTCTACGTCATTTTTGATACAGTTTAAGCCGATTGCGCGATACATTGCCCCCGTATCCACATACACAAACTGAAGCTTTTTGGCTACAGACTTGGCTACTGTACTCTTACCTGCGCCTGCAGGTCCGTCGATTGCTATTTGAAAACTCATACTTTGTCTCCCGGTTATTAAATTCTTTAATTGCATTCTCCTGCAAGGTAACCCGTCGACCATGCTATCTGAAGGTTAAATCCTCCGGTCATGGCATCCACATCAAGCACTTCTCCCGCAAAATAAAGGTTCTTCACAAGCTTTGATTCCATGGTGGAAGCGTTGATTTCCTTAACGTTGATACCGCCGATTGTGATGATAGCCTCGTTGTAATTGCCGGCACCGATTACGGTCATAGTAAGATGCTTTAGAAGTTGCACCAGACGCTTTCTTTCTTCCTTGGTAACTACGTTAACTGCTTTGTAAGGGTCGATTCCGCTTAATTCGACTATTACGGGAATAAGTTTGGAAGGAAGAAGCTCATCAAGAGCGTTCTTAAACTGCTTGTTGTTAAACTTCTCGAAGTCTCTGAGGATTCTTTTGTCCAGAGCGTCCTCGTCGAGCGCGGGCTTTAAGTCTATGCTTACGGAAACGTTCTTGTTCTTGCGACTTTCCTTGTCATAATATGCACTTGCGGAAAGTACAAGCGGGCCGGAAATTCCGTAGTGTGTAAAAAGCATTTCCCCCTGGTCTTTGTACACGCATTTATCTTCTGCGTAAAGCTTAAGCTCTACGTTTCTGAGCGATAACCCCTGAAGCTTCGGTACCCATGTCTCGCCTGTAACAAGCGGCACAAGTCCCGGGCGGGTAGGTACCACGGTATGTCCTGCGGCTTCCGCCATCTTGTACCCGTCACCCGTAGAGCCTGTTGTAGGATATGAAAGGCCTCCGGTGGTCACTATAACCTTATCTGCATACTCTCTTGTGCCATCGGCCAAAATAACGCCCTTAACAGCCCCATTTTCGAGGATTAACTCCTTAACGGGTGTATTAAGCTTAATATTCACTCTGCGGTCTTTAAGGGCCTTAGTGAGGGCTTTAATGATGTCTGAGGCATGGTCGGATACAGGAAACACTCTCTCGCCACGCTCTACCTTTAACGGACAGCCGTTCTCTTCGATAAAAGAATACAGTCTTGAATTGTCAAAACCATATATGGCGCTGTACATAAACTTAGGATTCCTGTTAATGTTCTTAAGAATCGTGTCTATGTCGGCGTTATTGGTGACATTACAACGACCTTTGCCCGTTATATATATTTTTTTGCCGAGCTTCTCGTTTTTCTCAAAAAGAATAACGTTATCATGAAGCTCGCCGGCACGGATAGCCGCCATCATTCCGGCCGCTCCTCCGCCTACTACAATAACTTTCATTAATCTTCCTCTTCTTTATTGAGCGAATAGTTAAGAATGGGCTCGTCATCAATAAAGTTGATTTCGTCGTTAAGATATATCTGATAATTGCCCCATACGGTCTCGAGGTTCTCAAGGTTCTCCTTAACCTCCTTGGGACGCTTGAGGCAAAGCGCAACTACAAGCGCGTTGATAACGCTGAGAGGCGCCACAAGTGAATCTACGATTGAGACCATGTCACTTCTTGCAAGAAGGTTACAGGAAGAATACAGGTTCATGGGCGAATGAACAGAGTCGGTAAGGGTAATAACCTTAGCGTTTCTGTCATTGGCAAATTCCATGGCCTTAAGGGTACGCATGGAATATCTCGGGAAGCTGATACCGATGATGCAGTCCTTCTCGTCAATTCTTATCATCTGCTCAAACATCTCGCTGGCTGATGTGGTCTTAAGAAGCACTACGTCAGGTCTGATCATGTTAAGGTAAAAGCTTAAAAATTCAGCCAGAGGCTCGCAGGTACGAAGTCCTACGACATATACTTTCTTGGCCTTTAATATAATGTCTACGGCAAGTTCAAAAGCCTCTACGTCAAGATTGGCAATGGTATCTTCCATCTTCTCCATATCGGAACGAAGAACCGTGTTAAGAAGGTCGGACTGGGATGCCTTACCGTATTTCTTGCCAACCATTGATACGGTGTTCATCTTGGTCTTGTACCATTTTTCAAGCGCACGTGTAAACTCCGGGAAGCCTTCATAGCCTACCGATACAGCAAATCTTACAACGGTTGATTCACTTACGCCTACTGCCTCAGCAATCTCGGCCGCGGTCATAAACACAGCGAGGTCATAGTGGTCGATTACGTAAGAAGCAATAAGCTTCTGACCCTTGCTCAAATGCGAAAAGTGTTCATTTATTCTTGATAAAAAATCATCTTTCTCTGCCATGTCTTACCTCGTAAAAGATTTGTATGCATCTTCAAGCTGTAAACGTGTCTGAGCGCTTGTTAAATCATAGTCGCCTGTTATTGTCATGCATGCGGCGCCGTGAATAAGCATCCACATTTTCATAAATATCTGTTCGGGGAATCTTACGCCTTCATCGCTTGCGGCGTTCATTTCCTTCATAACGGCACCGGTTCTGCCGTTTAAGATGTTATAAAGATTCATTCCGTGGGTATTTCTGGTCATAAACAAAAAAGAAAACAGCTTAGGTTCTTTCTCGGCAAAAGAAATATAAGCCATTCCAAGATTGACAAAGGGAATATGCGAGCCCTTGTCGTACTTATTGTAGAATTCGTCAAAATATAAAAGAGTGTCTTCATATACGTCATTAAGGCAATCTTCCATATTTGCATAGTTCCTGAAAATGGGCTGTGTAGAACAACCTGCATAAGCCGCAAGTTTTCTTGCGGTTACTTCATTAACCCCCTGTTCCCTTGCCATTTCAAAAGCAGACTTTCTGAGTAAATCCTTAGTAATACTTACAGTCTTGGCCATAACAATAATCTACCTTTCTCAAAAATGTACCGATGTTATTACCCCTAATAACAAGCGTTATTATACACGAATAAAAAAAGAACCGCAAGTAGAAACCTGCGGTTCTTTAGATTTTAAGAAATTAAACGGGGTACGCTCCGTTCTTGGTATCAGCGATGGATGCGTCAACCTTGGTCTGCTGAGCTTCACGATACTTGAAGAAGTCGGTAGCAACCTGAGGGAAAAGTGCGTAGGAAAGTACGTCTTCTTCCTGCTGCTTGTACTGCTTCATCTCTGCTTCGATAGAAGCAAGCTCGGGCTTGTCGTGACCGGTAGCTTCTGCGGAACGAGCGGTAGAACGAGGTTCGCCGGGAATAACCTTGTCGATAACTTCCTGATTCATAGGCTTAACGGTCTGACCGTAGTTACCGCGAAGGAGATCCTTGAACTCGCCGGTAGCCATCTTATATCTCTCACCCATAAGCACGTTGAAGATAGCCTGAGTACCAACGATCTGTGAAGAAGGTGTAACAAGCGGAGGCTCACCGCAGTCCTTACGAACACGGGGAATCTCTTCAAGAACTTCACGATATCTGTTCTCAGCGTGCTGCTCTTTAAGCTGTGAAACCATGTTAGAAAGCATACCGCCGGGTACCTGGTAAAGAAGTGTCTTAATGTTAACGCCAAGAACCTTGGTGCTCATAAGACCGCTCTTTAAGCACTCTTCTCTGTAAGGAGTGAAGTAATCTGCGATTTCTGCAAGAAGGTTCTGATCGAAACCTGTATCGTAGGGAGTACCCTTGAAGGTCTCAACCATAACTTCTGTTGCGGGCTGAGAAGTACCGAGTGCGAAAGGTGACATTGCACAGTCGATTACGTCTACGCCTGCCTCAACAGCCTTTAAGTAGGTCATTGAAGCTACACCTGAAGTGTAGTGAGTGTGTAACTGGATAGGAAGCTTGGTGCTCTCTTTAAGAGTCTTAACAAGCTCAGCTGCCTTGTAAGGAACAAGAAGACCTGCCATATCCTTAATACAAATGGAGTCAGCACCCATTTCCTCGATCTTTCTGGCCATATCTGCCCAGTATTCAAGGGTGTATGCATCACCGAGTGTGTAAGAAAGAGCGATCTGAGATTCACCGCGACCTTCTCTCTTCTTAATCTCGTTGGTAGCATCAACGGCTGCTTTTAAGTTTCTGATATCGTTAAGGCAGTCGAAAATTCTGATAACGTCAATACCGTTAGCGATAGACTTCTCAACGAAAGCATATACAACGTCGTCAGCGTAAGGACGATATCCTAAGATGTTCTGTCCTCTGAAAAGCATCTGAGTCTTGGTGTTCTTAAGACCGTCACGGATCTTACGAAGTCTGTCCCAGGGATCTTCCTTGAGGAAACGAAGGGATGCATCGAATGTAGCACCGCCCCAGCACTCTACTGAGTGATAGCCGACTTTGTCTAATTTATCCAAAATAGGAAGCATAACTTCGGTAGGCATTCTTGTTGCAATCAATGACTGATGTGCATCACGAAGAACGGTTTCGGTTATGCCGATAGGTTTCTTAACTGTTTCTGCCATTTTCTTTCTCCTTTAATTATTTAGAATACTCCAAAGATCGCCATGAATGTACCGGCTGCTACTGCAGTACCGATAACACCGGCAACGTTGGGTCCCATGGCGTGCATGAGCAGGAAGTTGGTAGGATCTGCCTCGGCACCGACCTTCTGAGATACACGGGCTGCCATAGGAACCGCGGATACACCTGCGGAACCGATAAGAGGGTTAACCTTACCGCCTGTAAAGATGCACATAAGTTTACCGAACAATACACCTGCGGCTGTACCGAATGCAAATGCAACAAGACCGAGTGCAACAATCTTTAACGTAGATAAGTTAAGGAATGCTTCTGCGCTTGTGGTAGCACCTACAGAGGTACCAAGCAAAATAACAACGATGTACATAAGTGCATTGGATGCTGTATCCGTAAGCTGTCTTACTACGCCGGACTCCTTGAAGAGGTTACCTAACATAAGCATACCTACAAGGGGAGCAGTGGTAGGAAGGATCATACATACAACGATAGTAACGATGATGGGGAATAAGATCTTTTCAAGCTTGGAAACAGGTCTTAACTGAGCCATCTTGATAGCACGTTCCTTCTTGGTGGTAAGGAGCTTCATAATCGGAGGCTGAATAATGGGAACGAGTGACATATACGAATATGCCGCAACCGCGATGGGTCCCAAAAGGTTGGTCTGTCCGAGTTTACCTGCAAGGAAAATGGAGGTAGGACCGTCAGCACCGCCGATGATTGAAATGGCAGCTGCAGCCTTGTCATTGAAGCCAAGTGCGATAGCGCCGAAATATGCTGCGAAAATACCGAACTGAGCTGCTGCACCGAGCAGGAAGCTCTTGGGGTTGGCAATAAGGGGTCCGAAGTCTGTCATGGCGCCTACGCCCATGAAGATAAGGGACGGCAAAATTGCCCATTCGTCCAGTACATAGAAGTAATATAATAATCCGCCTGCAGAACCGTCCGCTCCGGGAGGTGCGATAATGTCGGGATAAATGTTAACAAGTAACATACCGAACGCTATCGGCAACAAAAGAAGCGGCTCAAATTCCTTAGCGATTGCAAGATAAAGGAAAAAGCATGCAACCGCAATCATGAGATAGTTGCCCCAGGTCAGGTTAAAAAATGCTGTCTGATGTACCAGGTTGTCTAAAGTGTCAACTATGTAAGACATAATATTTCCTCCTGGATATAATCAATTTTGCTTTAAATTACTTTAAAGTAGCTAAGCATGCACCTGCTTCAACCATGTCACCGACATTAACATCGATGCTTGCAACTGTTCCGTCTGCGGGAGCAACTACGGGAATTTCCATCTTCATAGCTTCAAGAATAACAACAGCGTCGCCCTTCTTAACCTGAGCGCCAACCTGCTTTTCAATCTTGAAGATCTTACCTGCTGCACCGGCTTCAACCTTGATGGAGCCTGCGCCTGCTGCGGGAGCTGCAGCCTTGGGAGCTGCGGGAGCAGCCTTAGGTGCTGCCTTGGGAGCTGCTACAGGTGCTGCACCTGTGCTTGCGCCTTCTTCTACTGTAACTTCATATACGTTTCCGTTAACGGTAATTGTATAGTTCTTCATTATTAAATCCTCCTGTTTGCTTTCTTAATGCTTCTTACTACGAAGCCGTCTGCGGAGCCTGCGCCCGAACCTTCGTAAGCGCGAATGGCTGCCATAATTACAGCTACAAGTTCGGTATCGTCTGTAAGGTCTTCCTCAACTGTGGGAGCTACGGGCGCTACCTGTTTAACTTCTTCTTTCTTTACTGCGGGCTTCTTCTTAAACAAACCGAAGGAAGCAATAATCAAAGAAATAAGTATAAGTACTATAAATACTGAACCCATACCGAGAAGAGTGTTAAGACCTGCATCGCCCATGTGGGAGCCTGCCTGTTCCATCTTCTGAGAAAAGGTTGTAAAAGCTGTTGCGTTACCTTCCATGAACTTGGTGAAGATATCGTTCGTAAATGTGAACTCAATCTGACCGTCGCATTCATTACCCTTTACAGGCATGGTAACAACGATTTCTTTGCCTTCAATGGCGGACGTAACATCGCCTGTCTCAACGATTCCACCCATATCGGATTCCATCTGTCTATAAGTGGTAATCATTCCTTCGAGTGCACCGAATTTGGCATCGTATCCCATTACGGACTTAAAAACTGCTTCTGTCTCATGCTTCTTTAATTCCTTGGTAAGATGCTGAACGGTGGAATCTTCCATATTGGAGACTTCATCGTAAATCTGAACGGCAAGAGCTTCGCAATCTTCAAGTCTTCCCTGTTCCAATTCGGTGTAAGTTTTCTCGGAGCCGCAAGCCGTAAGGCTGAGCACACAGGCAATCACGCAAAATAAAGTAACTAATCTTTTCTTCATGCGTTCACCTTTCTATTAAACCGTGCCGTGCTTCTTGGCGGGACGGTCTTCCATTTTTGTATAAAGCATCTCGAAAGCACCGATAACATACTTACGTGTGTCGGCGGGCTCTACGATTTGGTCCACATATCCTCTCTTGGCTGCGGAAACTACGTTGTTCTGAAGTGCAGCGTATTCCTTGGCCTTTTCGTCGATAACAGCGGCATCAGCGCCGTCATACATAATCTTAGCGGCAATCTTGGCATCCATGGTACCAACTTCAGCGTTGGGCCATGCAATTGTAAGATCGCAGCCGATAGCCTTAGAGTTCATAACGGTGTAAGCGCTTCCGTAAGCCTTGCCTACGATAACGTTAACCTTCGGAACTGTTGCATTGGCAAATGCATAAGTAAGTCTTGCAGCTGCCTTAGCCATCTTCTTCTCAGCTTCAACGGTAGCCTTGAATCCGGTTACGTTGGTGATTGAAAGAACGGGGATTGAGAAAGCATCGCAGAAGTTAACGAAATCTGCAGCCTTGTTACATCCGCAAGGACATAATACGCCGTCAAACTTCTTCTCTACCTTGCCGTCTTCTCCGTAAAGCTCGGTTCTGTTGGCAACAACACCTACTGTAGCGCCGTTAAGACGGATAAATCCTGTAACAACAGACTGTGCAAAAGAAGCCTTAACTTCAACAAAGTTGTTGTCATCTGCAATCTGGGAAGCAAGAATTGCGGTGTCGCCTGCGCAACCTGCAAGACCTTCGCATACTCTGTTAAGGTCGTCTGTTACGTCAGCAACTTCTGCTTCTGTCTCGTTGTTCTTGGGAAGCATGGAAACAAGCTCTCTGATCTGAGCAAGAATGAAGTCTTCCTCGCCGATTCCGTCGCATTCACCAGCCTCAGCAACGTACTTAGCAGCTGCTGTGTCACACTTAGCGGTGTAGTTACCGTCAAGAGCGTTGGGTGCGCTTACGAAAAGCTTAGCGTTCTTCTCTTCCATGTAAGTGAAATCAGCCATTGCATTGGCAATTGCAAGACCGCCGCCGCAGTTTCCGAAGATAGCGGAAATCTGAGGAATAACGCCTGAAGCAAGTGCCTGCTTGGCATAGATAGATGCCATAGCGTCAAGTGCATCGGTAGACTCCTGTAAACGAAGTCCGGCTGAATCGTATAAGCCGATGATGGGTGCGCCCATCTTAAGAGCCAAGTCATAAAGATAAGCGATTTTCTTCGCATGCATTTCGCCTACGGTTCCGTTTAATACGGAAGCATCCTGGCTGTAAACGTATACGAGATTGCCGTCTACACAACCGTAACCGGTGATAACACCGTCGGAAGGGGTCTCGGCCTGTTTCAAATCAAAATCGGTACTTCTTGCAGTTACAAGTGCGCCAATTTCAACGAAACTGTTTTCATCCAGGAGAGAAAGGATTCTCTGACCTGCTTTTGAAGTAGTACTCATATGGTTTGACCTCCATTATATTATAAATATCATTTTAAGCACATTCGTAGTGAAGTATATCACATCACGGCTCTAAAAGCAAAGAAAATTTAAGCCGATTTTCCTTGATAATTGCTACATTTTTCGCACTTTTGATTCTACTTATTCAAGGCAAAAGAAAAAGAAGCCTTTGCCGGGCTTCTTTGACCATAATTACAATTTTAAACTAAGCTGAATCTCCTGCTCGGCTTCCTGCTTAAACTCTTCAATCTGAAGAGTATCGATCTCGGGAAGATCCTTAAGACTCTTAACTCCGAAGCTCCTTAAAAACTCTTCGGTGGTGCCGAATAACAGCGGGCGTCCCGGTGCATCCTTACGACCGAGTTCACAGATAAGTCCGTATTCCAAAAGCTTGTTAACCGCGAAGTCGCTGCTTACACCTCTGATACTCTCTATCTCAAGTCTGGTAACGGGCTGCTTGTAAGCGATAATACTTAATGTCTCAAGAACCGACTCCGACAACTGCATGCGTCGAGGGGTCTTGGCAATCTTAACAAGTGCGTCGTACATTCCGGGCTTGGTGGCAAGCTGGTATGAGTCTTCGAGTTCCAAAAGTTCGATTCCCGACTCGTCGCTTGCGTACTTCTCTTTAAGCTTATCCAGAAGTCCCTTAGTAACGTCTTTATCTTCTTCAATAACCTCTGCAAGCTTGGTCAGTTCCACGGACTCGCCCATGGCAAAAAGTATGGCTTCAAGCGTTGCAATTTTATTAGCTGTATCCAAAATAATCTCCTAAATCAAGCGGCCTTGACTGCCGTAATATAAATATCGTCGAAAAGATTCTCCTGAAGAATCGTAATGATTCCGGTCTTCATAAGTTCAAGGATTATCAGGAACGTTACGATAATCTCTGCCTTCGACTTCTGCTTCTCAAGCAAGTCCTTAAAAGAAAACTTCTTGTGAGTCGCAACATACTCTTCAATATAAAGAGCCTTGGCATCCATGTCGATTTCTTCTTTCTCGATATTGCCGTAGTGAGAACGGATGGGGTCGATCTTGTCTTCCTTGCGTTGCATCATGAAGTTGAATATCTCATGAAGCTTGTTAAGATTCATCTCGCCGATAAGCTGCTCGTAATCGATGGGCTCGCGGAAGTTCTTAACATCGTCGGGAAGCGTCTCCTTCTTGCAAAGAGAAAAGCCGTTCTCAAGCTGCATGTCCTTAAGCTCGAAAGACATGTACTTGTACATCTTGTACTCAAGGAGTTTCTCCACAAGTTCTGCTCTGGGATCCTGCTCCTCGCCTTCTTCATTGACTTCCTTGGGAAGAAGCATCTTGCATTTGATGTCCACAAGCGTCGCAGCCATTACAAGAAACTCGCTCATGACGTTCATGTCCTCAGCCTGCATGGCGCGGATGTATTCAAGATACTGATTGGTAATCTCCACAATCGGTATGTCGTAAATATCTACTTTATTCTTTTCAATCAGGTGCAAAAGAAGGTCAAGCGGGCCTTCAAAAACCTGGAGTTTAACGGGTATTGCCATTATCTTGTGCCCTCGTATAAATTCGTCACTAGATATTGTATCTTAATTCTTTAATCATTTCAATGTTTTTTTGAGATGAATAACAATTAATTCTCCCGGGTTTAAAAATCTGAAAGGAATCGTATGGCTTCCGATGCCGCGACCCAGTATCATCTTTGAGCCGTATTCCTCAAACAATCCGCCGTCATAATGCGGGAAAAGTTTAAACCGCGGAGAAATCAATCCGCCCACAAAAGGAAGCGTGGCGATACCTCCGTGATTGTGTCCCGAAAGCACCAGGTCAGGCTTCCACTCCGCGTACCCCTTAAAGTACTCGGGATTGTGTGCCAAAAGAAGGCTGAACCGCTCCCCGTCGGGTTCACCCAGAAGTCTCTTTACATCTTCGCTCTTAAGATTGAGTTTTTGCTTTCTTTCATAATAAATACGCGGAATTGATAAAGCATATAAATCTATGTCATCAAGCACGACCTTTTCATTGTCAAGAATCTTAATCGGAATATCGTTAAGCTTCTTAATATACCTCTCGTACATATCCCCGAAGCGTTCGGTAAAAAGCTTAATCTTCTGCTCATGGTTGCCCTCGCTGTAATACACAGGCTTTCTATGGCACAACTCGGCCACAAAATTCGCGGGCGTATCGATTTCTTTGCCGGCTTTGGAAGTAACCATGTCGCCGCCTAAAAGTATCGCTTCGGCAGAGATTCCGTCAACTGCCTTAAGAAGCTTACAGTTGTTCTTACCGTATGATTTGCAATGAAGATCGCTTATATAAATAAAGTCGTGGTCACGCTCAAGCTTATCGCTCGTGACGGTATATTCGCGCACAACAAAACGGTTGGAGTCAACGATTACAACTCCAACCGCAATAATCACACAAATCGCAATAATCCAAAGAAAAATCTCCAAAAGGTCTCTCCCTACAATTATGCGGTCTTTTCTCCGCCGTATTTACCCTTGGCCATTGAAATACCCCTGAATATATAGTCCACAAGCGCTATGCCAAGAATGACTTCCATAACAATTATAACCTTGGAAGGTTCAAACTTCTCAACAGTCTTAAACATGAACTTATTAAGGAACATTACGACACCAATCGCGTAGAATCCCCACGCAAGAGTACTCTCAAGGCAGATAATGCCCTGGAAGTTAAAAGGCTTGTCATCATAAGTCCAGAACATGGAACCTAAATACTTAAGCATGAGCTTGCCTACCATATACTCAAAAATCGTAGCTATAACAGCTCCGATTACATATACCAAAAAGAAACTGTGTGAAAAAGGCTCAAGAAAAATCGATCCAAGCGTAGCTCCCACTCCGTAAATCGGGCAGAAAGGTCCCTTGGCTATGCCTCTGTTTGTAAGCTTGTGGTTACAAAAAGACATATAAATCGACTCGGCACACCATCCGAGGATGCTGTACACTACAAAAGAAACGCCTATATGATTAAAGGTCCTTACCTAAAAAAGGAAGGCTCCAAAAGAATCCGTAATCCATGATATATACTCCCTCAACCTTCACCTACAAAGTAACAAGTCCCTGACAAAATGTCAAGGACTTGCGAATTTGTGAATTAATTATATTTGCGCTTTCTGGCTGCCTCAGACTTTTTCTTACGCTTAACGCTGGGCTTTTCGTAATGCTCACGCTTACGAATTTCCTGCTGGATGCCGGCCTTTGCGCAGCTTCTCTTGAAGCGACGTAATGCGCTGTCTAATGATTCGCCTTCTTTAACGATAACGTTTGACATTTCTGTTTCCCTCCCTTCAGTCCCTTCATGTACTTGACTGACAGGTTATTTCGTGCATACACACATTTAGAGTTATACCAAAAAACTTTCAATTCGTCAACAAATTTTTATTTTAATTTTACGGCACATTAAAAATTCGCTGTTTATGGCATATTTGAGATGTTTTTTCGTATCTGTAATATGTTCGATGGATTGACTGACATATAAGCAAGACCCAGCTCCGCATATTTTTGAAGGAATGACGGATCCATAGCCATTTCGCCGCATATACCCACTTCGATGCCGTGAGCTTTGGCTCCCTTCGCCGCCATTTCAATCATCCTTACAATTGCCGGGTGATGAGGGTCCATAAAGTCCATAAGGCTTCCGTTCTGTCTGTCCAAAGCCAGCGCATACTGCGTAAGGTCATTGGTACCGATGCTAAAGAAATCGGACACTTCAGCCAGTTCTTCCGCAATCATAACAGCGGCCGGCGTTTCTATCATAATACCCTGCTTGGGAATTGCATATTTAACACGTCTCTTTTCAAGCTCCTGTCTGCACTCTTCCACAATCTCCTGCACCTGCTTTACTTCCGAAACAGATGTAATCATAGGATACATAATCCTTAAATTACCTGTCGCGGCAGCACGCAAAAGCGCTTTTATCTGAATCTTAAAGAAATCTTTGTGTAAGAGACTCAGTCTGATTCCTCTTAATCCGAGGGCCGGATTGTCCTCTTTGGGAATCGAAATATAATCAACTTTCTTGTCGCTTCCTAAGTCCGCCGTTCTAAACGTTACCGGCTTGCCCTCCGCCTTTTTGAGCACGCTTACATATATCTTATACTGTTCCTGCTCAGATAACGGGTCGGCGTTTCCCATAAAAAGAAACTCTGTCCTGAAAAGCCCTATTCCGTCGGCATGATATCTGTTACACTCGTCCACATCCGTAATGCTTGAAGCATTGGTCAAAAGAACAACTTTCTTGCCACTTGATGTAATGGTTTCTTTGTCCATGTAGAGATGCAAATCTTCGGAATTCTTACTCTGTTCGCGAAGCTTCTCCACATATCTTTCATATGAAGGAAGGTCGGGATCTACGATAAATAGACCCTTCACTCCGTCTACAACAGCCCGCACTCCGTTCTTAGTCTCAAATATGGATTCGTCCTCGATGACGACCATGGGAATGTCTGCGGCACGTGCAAGGATTGCCGCATGAGAGTTAAGAGAGCCTTTGGTAACGACTATTCCTCTTGCATACTTCTTTTCAAGGGAAATAACTTCCGAAGGAGAAAGTTCCTCGGCCAGCACAATTGCAGGTTCACGAAGGGTAAGGCTTTCTCGCTTGCCCATGAGATTGGCTATGATTCTGTCCGATACGTCCTTAATATCGGCAGCTCGTGCCTGCATCTCAACGCTCGGGGAGTTCTTGAAAAACTCAACATATTTGTCGGCGACTTCACTTACGGCGTACTCCGCGCACACGGATTCGCCCACAATCATGTCCTTAATCTCGCCCCTGAAATTATCGTCGGTAAGAAGCATTCTGTGTGCATCGAAAATGTCTGCTTCTTTGCGGCCGATACGACCCTTGGCCATCTTGGCAATTTCGTAGAGTTCCGCATCGGTATGCTCGTAGGCTTTTCTGAGCCTTTCAAGCTCGGCTACTCTGTCGGTTATCGTGGTCTTATATGCTTTATATACTACGGCGCGGTCGAAGACCTTGACGGGACCCATGCCGACTTTGCCGTGCATTCTTTTGCCTTTGTAGATTTGCATAGGAATTCCTCCTACTTACAAGTATAGCACAAAGAAGCCCGAGACATAAGCGCCTCGGGCTATCTAAATCATTATTTAATCTGTCCTTCAAGTGCCTTGGCAGCTTCCTTGACAGCTTCGGGGATACCTGCGGGATTCTTACCGCCGGCCTGAGCCATGTTGGGACGTCCGCCGCCGCCACCGCCTACGAGGGAAGCGATTGCCTTGATAAGGTTACCTGCGTGTGCACCCTTAGCCTGTGCGCCGTCTGTAGCCTTGGCAACAAGGTTAACCTTGCCGTCGGCTTCGGAAGCAAGTACTACAACGCCTTCGCCGAGCTTGTCTGCAAGCTGGTCGGATAAGTCTCTTAAGCCGTTCATATCAACACCGGGTACGGAAGTTGCAAGGAGCTTAACTCCCTTAATCTCCTGTACGGAGTCCATAACGTCGCCGAGTGCGTCCTTGGCAGCCTTTGCCTTAAGGGATTCAACCTCAGAGTTAAGAGCCTTAACTTCAGCCATAAGTGAAGAAAGTCTGTCGATAAGATTCATAGGCTGAGTCTTAACAACCGCGCAAGCTTCATTTAAGTCGGCTTCAAGCTTCTTGTAGTATGCAATAACGTTGGCTCCGGTAATAGCTTCGATACGTCTTACGCCCGCAGCCACGCCGGATTCGGAAATAATCTTAAAGTTAGCAATATCTGCTGTATTCTTAACATGAGTACCGCCGCAAAGTTCCTTGGAGAAATCGCCCATGGATACTACGCGAACAGTCTCGCCGTACTTCTCACCGAAGAGAGCCATTGCGCCGCTCTTCTTGGCATCTTCTATAGACATTACATCGGTATTTACCGCAAGACCTTCGGCAATCTTCTCGTTAACGATTGCTTCAACTTTTTCAATCTCTTCACGGGTCATAGCCTGTGAGTGGCTGAAGTCAAAACGTGTACGTGAGCTGTCCTGGTATGAACCCTGCTGTTCTACGTGATTACCGAGAACCTGCTGAAGAGCTGCCTGTAAAAGGTGAGTTGCGGAATGGTTCTTACATGTAGCGTTACGAACTGCCTTATCTACCGCAAGCTTAGCAACATCGCCGCTCTTAACGGTACCGGATACAACCTTACCGATATGACCGATACGGTTACCGGGAAGCTTAATAGTCTCTTCAACCTCGAATACGCCTGTAGCGGTAGTAATGGTACCTACATCACCCTTCTGACCACCCATGGTAGCATAGAAAGGAGTCTTGGCAAAAACAAGTGTGCCTTCTTCACCCGAGTTAAGGGTATCTGAAAGCTCCTCGCTGTTAGCCATAGCAATAATCTTTTCATCAAGTTCGGTCTTGTCATAACCTACGAATTCGCTTACTACGGAAGCATCGAGTTTCTCAAAGAGATCGGCATCGACTGCTTTCTGTGCAAAGTTGGAGTTCTCTCTTGCTTTCTGCTTCTGTTCTTCCATAGCGGTCTTGAATCCGTCTTCGGATACCTTAAGGCCTTCTTCCTCGGCCATCTCGACTGTAAGTTCAAGCGGGAAGCCGAATGTATCGTAAAGGTAGAATGCCTCGGAACCGTTTATTTCCTTGGAGCCCTTGGACTTGTTGGTATCAAGAATCTTCTTAAATTCCTTCATACCGTTTTCGATGGTGCTCTCAAATCTCTCGATTTCTTTCTTAAGCTCGCTTAAGATGAACTCGCGGTTCTTAACAAGTAACGGATATGCCTCTCCGTATACTTCATCGATATATATTGAAGCAATATTCAAATAATCTTCTGTCTTAAGACCAAGTACACGACCGTGTCTTACTGCACGACGGATAAGTCTTCTCAATACGTAACCTGCGCCTGCATTGGAAGGACGAAGCTTCGCAGCATCACCGATAAGCATAACTGCTGTACGAGAGTGGTCTGCAAGGATACGCATGGAGCGTGTGGACTTCTCGTCAGCATCGTACTTGATGCCGGACTTGTCTTCCACGTACTTAATAACGGGAGCAAATACGTCAATCTTAAATACATCGTCGGTTCCGTTAAGGAAAGCTACGTTTCTCTCAAGTCCCCAACCGGTATCTACGTTTTTCTTGGCAAGAGGAGTCAAATGTCCGTCCTGGTGCTTCTCGTACTGCATAAATACGTCGTTACCAAGCTCGGTGTACTTACCGCAGTGACATCCGGGTCCGCAGTTAGGGCCGCAATCCGGAACGTCCTTTACATAGAACATTTCAGAGTCGGGGCCGCAAGGTCCGAACTCAAGTCCCCACCAGTTATCCTCAGCGGGAAGGAAGAAAATGTTCTCGGGCTTAAAGCCGGAAGCGATTCTGAACTTAGCGCCCTCCTCATCTCGGGGAGCGTTCTCGTCACCTGCAAATACGGTAGCTGCAAGATGGTCTCTGTCAAATCCGAATACGCCTGTAAGAAGCTCGAAGCTCCACTTACATCTTTCTTCTTTGAAATAATCGCCGAGTGACCAGCTACCCATCATTTCAAAGAAAGTACAGTGGCTCTTGTCACCTACGGAATCAATATCATTGGTACGAACACAGCCCTGAACGTTGCAAAGACGTGTGCCCATGGGATGCTTCTTACCAAGAAGGTAAGGCATAAGAGGCTGCATGCCCGCTACGTTAAAAAGAACGCCTGTGGAACCGTCGGATACAAGCGATACCGCACCTACGTCCACATGACCTCTTTCTTTGTAGAAGTCAAGCCATGCTTTTCTCAATTCTTTGGAAGTCATTGCCTTCATATTTGAAAAATCTCCTAGTAATTAAAAAGTAAATTTATCTTCAAAGTAGTTCTTAAGATCTGCAATGGCAACACGCTCCTGCTCCATGGAATCACGGAAACGAACGGTTACGCAATTGTCGGTCTCTGAATCAAAGTCGTAAGTTACGCAGAAAGGAGTACCGATTTCATCCTGGCGACGATATCTCTTACCGATGTTACCTCTGTCGTCAAATTCGCAGTTGTATTTCTTGGAAAGTTCTGCATATACCTTCTCGGCACCCTCGTTAAGCTTCTTGGAAAGAGGAAGCACACCGATCTTAACAGGTGCAAGTGCGGGATGGAATCTAAGTACTGTTCTGATATCGGGAGCCTCTTCTGTACCGAGGTTCTCTTCATCGTATGCTGCACAGAGGAAAGCAAGTACTACGCGGTCTGCACCGAGTGAAGGCTCAACTACGTAAGGCACATACTTTTCATTGGTCTCATCGTCAAAATAAAGCATATCCTGACCGGAAGTGTTCTGATGCTGGGTAAGGTCGTAGTCGGTTCTGTCTGCGATACCCCAAAGCTCGCCCCAACCGAAGGGGAACTTAAACTCGATATCGGTAGTACCCTTTGAATAGAAGCAAAGCTCTTCGGGAGCGTGGTCACGAAGTCTCATCTCGTCTTCCTTAATACCGAGAGAAAGAAGCCAGTCACGGCAGAACGCTCTCCAGTACTGGAACCATTCTAAATCGGTGCCGGGCTTGCAGAAGAACTCAAGCTCCATCTGCTCAAACTCTCTGGTACGGAAAGTGAAGTTACCGGGAGTAATCTCGTTACGGAAAGACTTACCGATCTGACCGATACCGAAAGGAACTTTCTTACGGGAAGTTCTCTGTACGTTCTTAAAGTTAACGAAAATACCCTGAGCGGTCTCGGGACGAAGATATACGGTGTTCTTGGCATCCTCGGTTACGCCCTGGAAGGTCTTAAACATAAGGTTAAACTGTCTGATGTCGGTAAAGTTGTGCTTACCGCAGGTAGGACAGGGAATGTTGTTGTCTTCGATGAAGTTCTTCATCTCTTCCTGAGAGAAAGCATCGATAGGCTTGGGAAGAGTGATACCCTTCTCTTCGCAGAAATCTTCGATAAGCTTGTCGGCACGGAATCTCTCGTGACATTCCTTACAATCCATCAAAGGATCGGAGAAACCGCCTAAGTGACCTGATGCAACCCATGTCTGAGGGTTCATTAAGATGGCGCAGTCAACACCCACGTTGTAGGGATTCTCCTGCACGAATTTCTGCCACCATGCACGCTTAACGTTGTTCTTAAGTTCAACACCGAGATTACCGTAATCCCAGGTGTTCGCAAGGCCGCCGTAAATTTCGGAGCCCGGATATACAAAGCCTCTTGCCTTGGCAAGGGCAACAATCTTGTCCATAGTCTTTTCCATAAGTTTGTCTCCTTAACTTAGAATATTATCCGATTTATTATAGACAGAAATCCTTTCTTTTTCAACCATAAAACAAAAAAAGAGAGCTCTTTTCGTAAAGAACCCTCTCCTTCGCTTATTAACTTGTCATTGTTTCAAGAATTTCCAAGCTTGAAAGCTTCTTGTCCACCAGGTGTCTGCGCTCATAATCGGCCACCTCGGAAAGTTCCTTAAACAGACTCTCCGACAGTCCGAAATTAAACAGTTTCTCAATGGAACTTGCGTGAATATATTCAAGCGTCTTATTTAATGCCTCGGAAAACTCGCCGGCCTTTTCCACGGGAATGAACTCACCTTCAATCATAAAAAGCTTAATTTCAAAGACCCTTCTTACGAAATCGTTAGTAAGCTTCTCCGACTTAAGCCCCTGAAGCGCCCTATAAAGCAGCAAAAGAAGTTCCGACTCATCATTATTCTCAAGCGCATAAAACTCTGCCAGTTCCGCGAAGTACATACCGTAATACGCACCCACCATATCCATGCGGAAATTATCAAAGTAGTTACTTATCTCGGCGTTCTGAACGTTGTAGGAAGTCCGTCCCACGTACAGATCAAAGTTGCCGAAAGCAAACATATCGGTGGTACCGAGGAATCTGCTACCCTGCCTGCGCGCGCTCTTTACGAAAGCGGTAATCTTGCCGCGTTCCCTTGTAAGAAGCGTAATGCGCCTGTCATATTCACCTTGTGGGAATACACCGATTACCATTCCGGTAACCTTCAAAAACTCCTGCATACCTTAACCGATACCCCTACTTCTGAATTTTAAAGTCTCCCGCATTATAGCCAAAGTTCTTAAGCAAGAACTCCGAGTCTCTCCAATCCTTTTTAACCTTAACAAATAATTTAAGATTAACCTGCTGTTCAAGCATCTTCTCGATTTCAAAACGAGCGTTGGTGCCGATTTTCTTAAGCATCTCGCCGCCCTTACCGATAATGATGCCCTTATGAGAATCTCTCTCGCAGACAATTGTCGCTTCAATCTGTACAACTCTTCCCGAGAAATCCATCTTCTCAATCATGACCGCTATTCCGTGAGGAATCTCGTCGCCGAGAGCGTGAAGCGCTTTCTCGCGAATCATCTCTGCCGCAATCTGGCGTACGGGCTGGTCCGTAACGGTATCCTCATCATAGAAAGGCTCGCCGTAAGGAAGATACTTCATAATAACCTTCACGAGCTCATCACAGTTGGTACCTGCCGTAGCGCTTACCGGTACAACCTCGTCAAACTCCGAAAGCCTCGAGAATTCCGCAATAATTGCGGGAATCTCCTCTCTCTTAACCGAGTCGATCTTATTGATAACAAGAATCTTCGGAAGCTTGACTGCCTTTAACTCTTCGAGAATATCCTTCTCCGCATTGCCCGCAGGCTTACCTGCCTCAAGCATGATAAGCAGCACATCTGCATCCTTGTATGTGGACTTAGCCGCTGACATCATATAGTTGCCGAGCTTGTTCTTGGCCTTGTGAAGTCCCGGAGTATCAAGGAACACAATCTGCCCTTCATCCGAAGTATATACCGTCATTATGCGGTTTCTGGTGGTCTGAGGCTTATTGGATGTGATGGCAATCTTCTGACCGATTATCTTGTTCATAAGGGTCGACTTGCCCACATTGGGGCGTCCCACTATTGCCGCAAAGCCTGCTTTGAATTTACTGTCCGTTTTCTGCATTTTTCTTAGCCGTTTCCTTAGCCTGTCTCATTAATTCGTCGGCGCGAGCTTCCTGCTTCTTAAGCCTCTTCTTGTCGCCCGACTTAATAATTGCTCTGATTATCAAAATAACAATAACCGCAATAACCACAAATATCGTAAGTCCCGGAAGCGCTCCCACGAATCCCACAAAGAAATCCTTAAAGCCTTCCACCACATTCTCTATACCTTCGGAGAAAGAACGTGATACTCGCTCCCAGTATCCTTCGGGTTCCGGAGGTGTATACTTGGTGACCTCGGATATTCTTAAATATACCGTAGCATAGTCCACAAGATTATCATACGTACGAAGCTGTGAAGCCTGACTTTCAAGATGATATCTTACCTCGGAAAGACGTGTTTCGATGGTAATCATATCTTCCACGTTGTCACACTTTTCAAGCAGTGCAAGAAGTCTTTCCTGCTCAATCTCGTAAGTAGCCTTACGACTCTCGCTGTCTACATACTGAAGTGTAATATCCTCAACATTTAAGCTCTTATTGGTAACATTGGCCGCATTGCCTACAAAATTAACGAACTCTTCGAGATTGGCAACGGGAACTCTCACCGTTAAGTTGCAATACCTCGAGCCGGTCTTTCCGGTATATGAGCTTCCGTTAAAAGAATCCATATCCTGGATGTAACCTTTAAGCGCTCCGATACGCTCCTCGGTGGCCTGCACGAATTCATCGAAAGCTTCCGTCTCGGCATTTATGCTGTAAGTCTTAATAAGCTTTCTGGCAGAATCGTTAAAGTTCTTGTTATCATCGTAACTCTGCGCGGTGCTCTCGGTCGCATACTCTTCTTCATAGCCGTAGCCTCCGTCAAAATCCGCATATGCCGCATCTTCATACATAGCGTTTTTGCTCTCGGTGGCAAAAGAAAGCGTAGTCGATGCCGCACTTTCACTCTTGCCCGGAGATGACGAACCGCAGGCAACGAGTGTCATCACAATCATTACCGAAATCAATACTTTTAAAAACTTTTTCATACCATACCCTCCTCGGCCCATGGGCCACTGACAAGTTATGATGTTATAAGAGGCGTAACCTTGTCAAATACGTCTCCTTCTTTCTTAAGCATTTCTTCGCCGCCCACACAGCTTAGTACCCTCGCACTCTTAATCTTGGCGATATACTCGGCAAGACTTCGGATTTTCTCAGGTGTGGTAGACAGAATTTCGTCTCTTTCTTTTTGCTTATCTTCATTGGTAACACCGGACTTATAGTTAGAGTATGCCTTGTTAAACTTAATAGATGGCGAAAGAGGCGCATCATAATCGGCAATTGTGGAAATAATGTACCTTTCCACCTCTTCCGTATCACCGTCGTAATTTCTTACATATTCTTCTATATTGTCAAATGTCTTGTAAGTATCCTTTAACTTGGGATCTCTGTAGGATGCAAAATATGTATCTCCTGTAGCGCCGAAGCTGCAAAAGCAACCGTATGCTCCCCCGAGAACTCTCACCTGATTCCAGAGATAATCCGTATTAAGCAACGAACGCAATACCTGCAAGCTTCCCTTATATTCAAGGCCAAGCTTCTTAAAGTTACCTGTCATAGCCGCATATTGTACAGTCGAAGCCATCGAAAACGCTTCATTGCCGGTAGCCTTTTTAAAGTGAACCACAGGAAGAACCTCCCCGCCTGTCTTAAGCTTGGCAACAAATTTCTTAAGTTCTTTGTCGAAAAGGTCCATGCCTTTTTTGTCGGCACCGGCAAATACTTCGAGGTTGTCCTTGGTAAGAAGGATTGAAAGGACTTCCTTTAACTCTTTAACCAATGTATCAAAATTATCGTCAAAGTTCTTCAAAAGATTCTCAATGTATCTGTACTCGCGCATACCTGTCAGTTCTTCGATAAGCGCAGAACCGTCCGACATAGCTGAAGACGCACGACCGATTGCAACCGCATGTCCCGACTGCATCATATATACCTGAATACGCATCTTGGACTGCTCGAGATTCTCCTTAATACGCTTCCTGTCATTAAAATCTGACGTAAATAAGGTATCCTCAATAAGTTCAAATGCCTCGGCAATTCTGTTGTTTAAGGCTTTCGTCCTTACCTCGAGTCCGTAAGTATAGTCATCGGTATCGTAATTTCTCTTATAAACCGATGTGTTATAGCTTAATCCGCCGGTCTTGATATTGGTTTCATTGACCAGTTCGCCATAAGTGTAATGCTCCGTATTAAGGTAACCGAGAAGAACCTTTAATACACTGAGCGCAGGCACAAGCCTTAACGGAACCCTGTCTGCGTTAAAAGAAAGCGTGAAATAAACGATTCCGTTGGATGTCATTTCCGTGCAGGTTTCTTTGACCCCGTCTATATCCTTGGATACGTAATCAAACTTGGCTCCTTCTTTCTTAATATCCTTCAAAGAAAGCGTCGGAATTGTTGCCAGAGCCTCTTCACTGTCAAGCTCTTCCTGATACTTTTTAAGCGCCTTTGTATCATCTACAATCTTCTTTTTCTCTGCATCGGAAAGGCTGTTCCTGTACTCTTCAAGACGCTTTTCAAGCTCCGCGTCTTTCTTGCCGGTAAGGCCTTTGACAGGCTTAAATACAAGAATTGTCTTATGGTTATTATCAAGAACCGCGCTCTTAAGTACCTGCTCGAACAGACCGTTTTCGATACCTTCCCTTAATTCTTTGAATATCTTATTCTGCTTAAGGTTAATGAAAATATCGTCATCGGTATAAAGCCATCTTTCAAATACAGCTCCGCCGTAAGCCACACCCTTAGGATAATATCCGTAATCGCCTTCTCTGTATGTAAACTCGGACCTTGTAATGGATGCCTCCAAAGTCTTCTTATCGAAGCCTTCAGCTATTATCTCTTTCATGGTATCTTCGATAATCTGCACGAATCTCTCCTCATCCTCGGGATTGGCGCCCTGAGCAATGATGGAGAAAAACTTCTGGCAGGTATCATTGGTCATTTCGGAGAATACGTCCTTGCCTATTCCTGCATCGATAAGACGCTCCTTGAGCTTGGCTCCCGGAACCGAACAGAGGGCGTAATTAATGGTGTTCATGGCCTCTGTTGTCTTAACGTCGTTATAGTCGGAACATACGACATTATAGGAAAGATACGTTGCATCCTTTGTATCTCCGTCGTCGGCGATTGAATATTCTTTTTCAATACGCTTTCTTTTGCCAAAAGAAGGCTGCATCTTAATCTCGGAATCCGGATTAATCTTCTCGTAATGAGAAAGGTATTCCCTATCGATATAAGCAAGCTTCTCTTCAAAATCCATATCTCCGTAAAGAAGGATTCTTGAATTGGAAGGGTGATAAAGCTTTTTGTAAAAAGCACAGAAATCCTCGTAAGTAAGTTCCGGAATTACATCGGGATCGCCGCCCGATTCGACACCGTACTGAGTATCCGGGAAGAGCGAGAACATGATGTTGGAACTGAATGCGCTGTCGGGTGAAGAATAAACACCTTTCATCTCATTGTAGACTACGCCGTTGTAGGTAAGGGGCGCGTCTATATCTTCCATCTCATAGTGCCAGCCTTCCTGCATGAAAATCTTAGGTTCTTTGAGCACTTGAGGCGCGAAAACCGCGTCAAGATAAACCCCCATAAGATTCCGGAAATCCTTGTCATTGCAGCTTGCAACGGGATAAACGGTCTTATCGGGATAAGTAAATGCGTTTAAAAATGTGTTAAGAGAGCCCTTGCTGACTTCGGTCATGGCGTCTTTAACCGGGTATCTTTCGGAACCGCAAAGCACCGAATGTTCAAGTATATGAGGAACACCCGTCGAATCCGACTGGGGTGTCTTAAATCCTATCATAAAGCTCTTATTCTCATCGTCATTGGCGATGCAGGCTATTCTTGCGCCGGTCTTGTCATGAACAAGTGTGTACGCTACAGACGAGATGTCCGGCAATTCCTCTGTTGCAACTAACGTGTAGTTCTTACAGCCTTTAAAATCCTTCATTAATCTGACTCCTGATTGTATTACTTTAATTCATCGGGTATTTCGATGTCTTCGATGGCGTTACCCGTAAGCTTAAGCGCCGCTTCGATATATGAACGGGTCATGCCCGATTCTTCCATAAGTTCTTCTATGGTTACTTTTCTTCCGAGAGCCTCCGCAAGCTCTGCCGCCGCTTTGGATACTTTATTGACTCTCTTTAAAAGCTTCTCTTCCTTGCCGCTTTCATCGCCCGCTTGCGCAATAAGATCCTGCATCGCATCCATTATCGCGCTTGCAAGCACGCCTTCCGCCTCCGCAGCATTCTCACATACGCCGAGTGTCGCAGTCGCCGTAACAAGGCTTAAATTGCCTTCGCCTATAAGGTCTTCAAGGAGCACTCCCTGACCCACATAAAGCTTGGCAATCTCCACAACGTTTTTAAGTGTGTCTTCCAAAATAAGTGCTCTGGCATTTTCCTCACCTGCCATGGCAGAAAGCATAAACGCCTCGCGCTCGCCCTTGGTAAGAGGGGTCTTCTCGTTAAGCTCTTCAAGGTAAAAATCAAGGTAGTTCTTCTCTTCTTTGGTAAGAAGCACATCTACCGGAAGCTTATCGTTAAGGCCGATTTTCTTGGCGGTTAAATATTCTTTGATTACGTCGAACTTAGCCTTGTCGTCCTTAATCTCGGGGAAAATTGCAAAAAGCTGGTCCTCGAATATTACGTTCTCCTGGTCGAGGGCTATCTCGGTAAGTTCATTTATTCTTCTGATAAAATCCTGTTTGTCGTTCATAAAATCTCCCTTGGGGTTATTTAAGCATCACTCTACATGCTTGTGATTGAATAAATGCTCGTTGCAGTATTCGTAATTACCGTTACATTTCGAGCAGAATCTAAACTGAAGCTCCGGATTGGTAATCTCGGTTCTTCCACAGATTGCGCATTTGTGCTTGGAAACGCCTTTCTGAGGCGCCTCTCTTCTTACCGTATTCCTAAACTCGCGCGATCTGGCCGCACGCTGCATTCTTTGTCTCGGTGAGCCAAACCTGCGTCGCCTTGTTATGGCAAAGAAGATTATAAAGTTAAGAAGCGCGGCCGCAATAGCAACTTTAGTGTAAACGTTGCTTACTATGAACAGATAAATCATATATGCTCCGTCAATATATCCAAGCCATTTCATCTTGACGGGGAATATAAACATAAGCAAAACCATTGAATCCGGGAAAGTCAATGCAAAAGCAAGGAAAATGGACATATTGATATAATATGTCGAATACATAAGACTTACATATTGCATAAACAGGTTCATTCCGCCGAGCATATAATATTCATTACTCACAGGCGGAACAAGTACCGTGAAAATGTATACGCCGAAACTTGCAACAATTGTAAAAAGAATACCTGACAACACATAAACATTAAAAAGATAATCTCCCCACGTCCTCTCAAGTGTTCTTCCTATGGAAAAATAAAAGAACAGCATTATCAGCGTAAAAAAATCAAAGCCAAGCGTGGGAGGCACAAGAATCCAGCTTATAATTCTCCAAACCTGGCCATGGACTATAAGATACGGATTAAGCGTAAGATTATTAAGAAATTCCGGATATATCAAATAAATAAGGTATCCGATGGCATAACATATAATCAATATCATCGAAAGATTCTTAATGGCGTATCTTCCGAATTTTCTCTCAAATTTGCCCATAAAAGCATAAAACTCCTTATATCAAAGTTACCATAATTCTATCAAATGAGCCCGTAAAAGTCCACTTAAGCAATTGTTAAAGTTTTGTGTCCGTATGAGTCAAACTTTAGAAAATTTTAATGGAATATGTTACAAATACCTCTTATTTGTCAAATGCTTTTTATAAAAACATGCTTTATAATACGTTTTAATGTGTTATATGCATAAATATAAGAAATCGGGGAGATTTATGAGCGATAAATTCTATTCATTGGGTATAGATATAGGTTCCACAACCGTAAAGATTGCGGTTATGGATTCCGCCAAGAACCTTCTTTTTGCGGATTACGAAAGACACTTTGCCAACATCAAGGAGACCCTTCATTCTCTTCTTGTTAAGGCCGAGGCTGTTACCGGCAATATCACTGTTCATCCTATGATTACAGGTTCCGGCGGTCTTACTCTTGCCAATCACCTGGGTGTTCCTTTTACACAGGAAGTAATTGCGGTGTCCACTTCCCTTCAGGAGATGACCAAGGGTTGTGATGTTGCAATCGAGCTCGGCGGTGAGGATGCGAAGATTATTTATTTCGAGGACGGTAATGTCGAGCAGCGTATGAACGGTATCTGTGCCGGCGGTACGGGTTCTTTTATCGACCAGATGGCAAGCTTACTTCAGACCGACGCTGCGGGACTTAATGAATATGCTAAATCTTACAATTCTTTATATACTATAGCCGCCCGCTGCGGTGTATTTGCGAAGTCCGATATTCAGCCCCTTATCAATGACGGTGCTACCAAGGAAGACCTTGCGGCATCCATTTTCCAGGCGGTTGTCAATCAGACCATTTCGGGTCTTGCCTGCGGTAAGCCTATTCGCGGCCGCGTTGCGTTTCTCGGCGGTCCTCTTCACTTCTTAAGTGAATTAAAGGTTGCTTTCATCAGAACTTTGAAGCTTGATGACGAGCATATCGTTGATACAGACCGTTCACATCTTTTTGCAGCCATGGGTTGTGCCTTAACGGCCAAAGACGACGTTTTCTACTCAATGGATGAAATGGTTGCGAAGCTTTCTTCAGATATTAAGATGGACTTTGAAGTTGAGCGTATGGAGCCTCTTTTCAAGGATCAGGAAGCTTACGATGCATTCAAGGCTCGTCACGACAAGGCAATGGTTAAGAAAGGAAGTTTGTCCGATTATCACGGCAGATGCTTCCTCGGTATAGATGCGGGTTCCACCACCACCAAGATTGCTGTGGTAAGTGAAGACGGAACTCTGCTTCATTCTTTTTATTCCAATAATAACGGTTCTCCGCTTAAGACCGCTATCGAGGCGCTCAAGGACATTTACAAGGCGCTTCCTTCAGACTGCAAGATTGTATGCTCCTGCTCCACCGGTTACGGCGAGGAGCTTATGAAGTCTGCTTTCATGCTCGATTACGGCGAGGTTGAGACGGTTGCTCACTACTACGCCGCCGCTTTCTTTAGCCCCGATGTTGATTGTATCTTAGACATCGGCGGTCAGGACATGAAATGCATCAAGATTAAGAATAAAACTGTCGACAGCGTGCTCCTTAACGAGGCATGTTCTTCGGGTTGCGGTTCGTTTATAGAAACGTTTGCGAAGTCCCTTAACTACTCGGTTGAGGACTTTGCGAAGTGTGCGCTTTTTGCCGCTCATCCCATCGACCTCGGTACCCGTTGTACCGTATTCATGAATTCCAAAGTTAAGCAGGCTCAGAAAGAAGGCGCAAGCGTTGCCGACATTTCCGCAGGTCTTGCTTACTCGGTTATTAAGAACGCTTTATTCAAGGTTATTAAGGTATCCGATGCTTCAAGCCTAGGTAAGAAGGTCGTTGTGCAGGGTGGTACATTCTACAATGACGCAGTTCTTCGAAGCTTTGAGAAAGTTGCTGACTGCGAGGCAGTTCGTCCCGATATCGCAGGTATCATGGGTGCTTTCGGCGCTGCTTTGATTGCCCGCGAGCGTTACTCCGAGGACAAAGAAACCGCGATGCTCTCTTACGAGGACATCTGCGACCTTAAGTTCGAGACCAGCATGACCAAGTGTAAAGGTTGTACCAATGCCTGTCGTCTTACCATCAACCGTTTCTCCGGCGGCCGCCAGTATATCTCCGGTAACCGTTGCGAGCGTGGTATAGGTAAGCAAAAAAACAAGGACAACGTTCCTAACCTCTTTGAATACAAGCTTAAGAGATATTTCTCCTACGAGCCTTTGGCGCGCGAGACTGCTCCCCGCGGTACTGTTGGACTTCCTCGCGTACTTAACATGTATGAGAACTATCCTTTCTGGCATACTTTCTTTACGAAGCTTGGTTACAGTGTCATTCTTTCGCCGGTATCGAGTCATAATATTTATCAGCTTGGTATCGAGTCGATTCCCAGTGAGTCGGAGTGTTATCCCGCCAAGCTTGCGCACGGTCACATAGAGTGGTTGATTGCCCAGAAGCCCGATTTTATCTTCTATCCCGCTATTTTCTATGAGCGTGATGAAGTTCGCAATACCAACAACCACTACAACTGCCCCATCGTTACTTCTTACTCCGAGAACATTAAGAATAACGTTGAGTCTATCAGCGGCGGTCAGGTTAAGTTCAGAAATCCTTTTATGTCCTTTAAGACCAAGGAGACTATCGCTCATGCTCTGAAGCTTGAGTTTAAGGAAATTCCCGCGGCAGAGATTGAGGAAGCCGTTTCGGTTGCTTTTGACGAGCTCGGTCGTGCCCGCGATGATATGAAGAAAAAGGGTGAGGAAGTTCTTGATTATTTGAACGCTACAGGTCGCAAGGGTATCGTGCTTGCAGGTCGTCCTTATCATATCGACCCTGAAATCAACCACGGTATTCCCGAGCTTATTACCTCTTATGGTGTGGCTGTTCTTACCGAGGATTCAATTTCACACCTCGGCACTCCCGAACGTCCGCTTATCGTAAGCGACCAGTGGATGTACCACTCACGTTTGTATGCTGCGGCTGCTTATGTAAGAACCGTCGACAATCTCGACCTTGTACAGCTTAACTCCTTCGGTTGCGGTCTCGATGCCGTTACTACCGACCAGGTTAACGATATTTTGTCGGGTTCAGATAAGATTTATACCTGCCTTAAGATTGACGAGGTCAATAACCTCGGTGCCGCTCGAATCCGTATTAGAAGTTTACTCTCCGCTATCCGAGTACGAGAGATGCGTCACTATGAGAGAACGGTTCGTTCAAGTGCTATCGTCCGTCAGCCCTTCACAGAGGAAATGCGTGACAACTACACTATTCTGTGTCCTCAGATGTCACCTATTCACTTCGACCTTTTAGAGCCTGTATTCAGAATGGCCGGCTATAATCTTGTAGTCCTTGACAACGATAACAGAACTTCGATTGATACAGGTCTTAAATACGTTAACAACGACGCTTGCTACCCGTCCCTTCTGGTAGTAGGTCAGATGATGTCGGCTCTTGAGTCCGGCAAGTACGATCTTAACAAGGTCGCTCTCATCATGACCCAGACCGGTGGCGGTTGCCGTGCGACCAACTATATAGGATTCATCCGTCGTGCACTTAAGAAAGCCGGCATGGAGCACATCCCGGTAATTTCTCTTAACCTTTCAGGCTTAGAGAAGCAGCCCGGTTTCAAGATTACTCCCGCGCTTGCTATCCGTGGTGTATATGCAGTGTTCTTTGGCGATATCTTCCAGCGTTGCGTATACCGTATGCGTCCTTACGAAGTTAATGCAGGCGACACCGACAGACTTCACGAGAAATGGGTTAAGAAATGTAACGAATTCCTATCCCGCAAGCACGTAGGCTTCTTCACTTTCAAGAAGATGTGCCGTCAAATGGTTGAGGAATTCGATAAGATACCGATTAAAGACATCAAGAAGCCCCGCGTAGGCGTCGTAGGTGAGATTCTTGTTAAATACTCCCCCACCGCCAATAACCACGTTGTGGAACTTCTTGAGAAAGAAGGCGCCGAGGCAGTTGTTCCCGATCTTATGGACTTCATGCTCTACTGCTTTAAGAATCAGGAATTTAAGGCCGATTACCTTGGCACTTCCCGTAAGACAGCCAACTTCTCCAAGATGGGTATCCGCGCAATTGAATTTGCAAGAAAGAGCTACTCAAAAGCCTGCAAAAAGAGCGTACACTTCGTACCTCCCGCGGACATTCACGAGACCGCCCGCATGGCCAAGGACATCGTCTCCATCGGTAACCAGACCGGTGAAGGCTGGTTCTTAACAGGCGAAATGATAGAACTCATCCACAACGGTGCCAAGAACATCGTCTGTGCTCAGCCCTTCGGCTGCTTACCTAACCACGTAGTAGGTAAAGGCGTTATCAAACAGCTTCGTAAGAACTTCCCCGGAGCCAACATTGTCGCCATCGACTACGATCCCGGTGCCAGCGAGGTTAACCAGCTTAACCGTATTAAACTGATGCTCGCATCGGCCTACAAAAACATGAATAAATAAAAAAAGTTAACCGAAATTAATATTTTTTAATTTCGGTTAATTCTTTGTTAATGACTTATCTGTATATTTTAAACATACCCCATAACCCCAATGTACCATTCTCAATAACAGGAGAGCTACCGATACTCGGTAGCTCTCTTGTTGTATTGATATTACTGCATTTTAAAGGCCATCCCGACACCCGGGATGGCCTTTTCTGTGGCTGTGCAATACTCGTCGCTTGCTTCGCCCGTCTTTTTTGACACGTTTTTGACTAAATGGCTTATAAGCATTCGGTTTAGTCAACGATTTTAGCATTATCTATTTCATTTTATGACTAAATATATGTATTACATTATTTTTAGCCATAAAATATCTGATCTAATACAAAAAACGGGAGCAAATCCTTGACTAACAGCCATTTCAAATGCTGACTTAGTCAAAAATAGCGTTTCAGACCCACCTCGAAGTTTTCTATTCATCGTATTCGATGATATAACCGATTCTCCCTTTATATTTCTCTGCATATGCAAGCAAGTCTTTAGGAACAAGATACAAATATATATCCGAGTCAGAACTGCTATACTTTATTATTCCGACATCATCATCTCTAAAATTCAATTCTCCGTTATCCACTGAGTATTCGGAATCTCCATACTGACAGTTCTGGTGCAGGATAAAGTCGGCTGTTTCCTCCGTTTTATCAGAATAAATCCATTTGTTTTCCTCTCCGTTTTTACCGTTAATATATGATACATAAAAAAGGGAATCCTTTAGATTTTCATCTTCTATTTGCTCTCTAATTGTTTCGTATTCATCTTCACCTGTAACAACTGCAAGATATCCATCTGCCTTTTGGGCCGCTTCAAAAGCTTGATCCCATGTAATGTCTGTCCGAATCAATTCATACCTGTGATTATCGGACCTTGTATGTCCTGTTTTTAAAATTGATACTATTTCTTCGTACTGATACTCTATATCTTCGTCTCCTACCCAAACCGCTTTATCTATATCCATGTATTTTGCAATAGCTGCCTTATACTCTTGTTCAGTCACAGTGTTTTCATAATCCATTTTAAAATCGTCCTGTGTGACATCATCAGAATCCTTACCAATCCAATATTCGCACTCTTCAATGTCCCAATTTTCTCCCGGATAATAAATATGGTATTCGCCGGTCATCACTATATCAAACTTTCCATTTACCAATCTCGTAATATACACAGCACCTTTAGCATCGGTATATAGATATCCTGAATTAGGTATATATTTAGCCGATTCATTTCTCAAATGCCAATTAATACAACTTTTATTGTAATAAGTTGCAACATCACATCCCCCCGCAAAACTGTTTGAACTGATAAACAATTCCGGAATATCATCATTATCTACATAAATTAAATAGTAACTGTTATGGTTGATTTCCCATTCTATGTCTTCCTTTGTAAGTGGTCTTTTCCACCAGTCTGCAACCCATTTAGCTGTTTCCCACGCTTGATATTCTATGTAGTCCAAATAGGCCTCTCGCCAATTCGAATAAGCTTCTTTCATCTCAGGCCTTTGAATAGTCTCATCGTAAACATCTCCCGCAGAAACTTCTTCAAGAATTTCTTCAGCCCGTTCCGGTTCAGTCTCTGTAACACTTTCGCTTATCATTGTTTCCGAAGTAGAAGATACGATTGCTTCAGAAACAGACGTAGTCTGCCCACAAGCTGTGAGCAGACTACAAATAATCATAAACAGTATTAACCTATACCTCTTCATAAAAATGTCCCAAACCCCTCAAATATTTTATTCTTCTTCCGTACCTGTTATATCATCATACAGTGCCTGAATCTTTTCTACTGTTAAACCCTTCTTGGTAAGCCAATGTTCCGAAGCAATTTCTTCTGTAACGTCCTTAAGCATATAAGTTGTGATAAACTTCGTGTCTTTGCTTATAAAGGTCATTAAAGGCTCCATTTCGGCGGATACGAGGTGTGCGCGTTCGTCGCCTTCGGTCATTTCGATTTCGACTTCTGCCATGGCGCCTAACATTCTCGGAACTTCGCTCTGAGAAGAAATAAAGTTGCCGAGTGACCAGTAACAGGGAACTTCGCGACCGTCGTCAGCCACTAGAATCTCCAAAGGCTCTACTACGTGAGGATGCGCACCGATAATTAAATCTGCGCCGGCATCCACAAAAATCTTGGCCTCGTTACGCTGATATGTAGTAGCTTCATAGACGTATTCAGTACCCCAATGAGGAAATACGATTACGAAGTCAGCAAGCTCACGGGCTTTCTGAATATCTGAAACAATCTTGTCATCGTCATACAAAGTGTTAACGAGATACTGCTTGTCGTCAGGAAGGGCAAGTCCGTTCAAGCCATAAGTATAGTTAAGGAAAGCTATCTTAATACCGTTAAACTCCTTAACGGGTATGGTATTGAAATCTTCTTCATTGTCATACATTCCGACCATAAGAATGTCGGGATGCTCTCTCCAGAAAGCTACGGATGAAAGAACACCGTTAACGCCCTTGTCATACGAGTGATTGGTAGCGTGTGTAACTACGTTGAAGCCTGCCTTAATAACGGCTTCACCGACCTCATAGGGGCTTCCGAAGCGAGGATAGCCTGAGTAGTTGCTAGGGTCGTTTACAAGAACGGTTTCCTGGTTAATAACTCTGATGTCGTACTGAGCAAGCTGATCGAGCACATGCTCGTAGAAATGGTCGTAATTGTAGGTTCCGTCTTCCTGTTTACCGGAATTGATGAGATTGTCGTGAATAAGGTCATCACCCACCGCACAAAGCTTTACATTAAATACCTGCGGTTCAGGCTCCGGCTCCGGTTCGGGCTCAGGTTCAGGCTCTACAAGAGGCATTTCCGAAATAACTACCGTAGCCTCAGTCTCGGCCTCTGCGGACAATTTAACCGGCTTTTCGCACGCGGTCAAAGAAGCTGTCATGAGTAACGCAGCAAGCGCAACAGCAGACATTCTTTCAAATATCTTTCTCATAAAAATTCTCCCTTTATTGCTGTTCTAAAATAGCTATAACTTTATCTATGCAGCAAAACAAACTAGTGTCTTCTCTCTCAACTGCAGCGATTACCAATATATTACAGTTCTTAATGTCCTCTGCCACACTATCGGTAACGTTTCTGTGCGCTATTACACACTCCGAAAAGTCTTTGGTAATGTACGGGGTCATCATCTCCCTGAAAGAATCCGCGAGCATTACAAGCTTACATGCATTGGGCGACGATGAATATGTATGGCAGATGTCGGCATGTACATCAAGTCCGTCCACATAAATATCGTTCTTGTAATTGGGTACGAACTCTGAGTCATTATTGTAATTGTCCGGACTTAATCCTCCGAGAAGTAACAGGTCATTTCTGTCAGTAGGGCAAACCGGAGCCCCGAGAAGCATCGGATTGGTAGTCTCAATTCCGAGAACCTTGTACATTTCCTGAAGGCCCACAAATGCTCCCATATGATTCCAGTGTGAATCATACTTGTAATAAACGGGCCAGAAAATCTCAGCCGTCTTAAGCGCCTCTAACGGATACAGGCACGATGTGTATGTATTGGCGTTCAGATAGTCCGTAAGCTGTTGTACTCGCTTGTACTGATTGTATACTTCCATCGTAGGCATGTATTCGGGATATACCTGCTCTTTGTTAGGCATGAACATAATAACTAACGACATGCCTCTTGCATTACAAAGTTCCTGCAATCTGTTAACCTTGTCGGCATAGCTCTTCATCTGCTCTTCCGTCAGGACATTGATTCCTGTATAGTAGTCCATCGCGTTATTATCAGCATAATACATCCAATTATCGCGACCCAGCAATGTTCCGCCCACAATCTGCGGAGCCATATATGTGGTGTCTACATACTTGGATACTAAGTCTTTGACCTCAAACTTGCCGCATTCTTTGCATATATACGCTTTATATCCGTAACTGTCATACGAGACCTCTGATTCTTTGATAAGCATCAAATCATGTCCCTTGGGCGGCGTAATGTCTTTTTGCGTGTATTCACATTCCCTGCATTTATAAAGAATGTATCCCGATTTCTCGCATTCGGGCTTTTCAATCTCCGCAACATACAAAGAATGCTCGTGATTCTTGCCTTCGGTTATCTCCTGAGTGGGCTCATTGTCAGATGTACCGCCACCGGAACTATCTCCGCCGAACATCGAATCAAGCTTACCCACTTCCTTACGCTCCGGACCCTTCCCGGAAAAGAAAGAAATGACGCTTCGCATCACATCCTGATAAACCTTTTCGGTCTTACCGTCATAAGTCTGGTAAATGCTTATAAAACCGCCTCTGAAAGGAACTCTGTCATCAATATAAGACGAAAGACCCTCTCCCGAATCTATAAGGTCGGAAAGTTTAAATTCGTTCTTATTACGCTTTTCCTTGCTCAAATCAGACTGCTCCGCAAAGTAATCGGGCGCAAAAATGCGCACTCCGCCCCATACAATCCACGGAAGTGAAATCATCGCAACGAATAAACCTATATAAATTTTCTTAAGTATTCTCTTCTTACCGCTACTCAAAGTGTCTCCTAAAACTGGAAGTAAATAAAAGGATTGTAAGTGCTGTTAACCAGGAAAATAACGCTTATTACAAATAATACAAGGGTAAAAATACCCGACAAAAACTTAAGGAATCGACTGTTCTTGCTGATAGGCAGCTTCTGAATAACGCCTCCGCATAAAACTGCCGCAACAAGCGTCAGCACTCTCTTACCCGACAGGAAAGAAAGTGCATTAATATGCTCGCTTCCTTTCATAAAAAGCTTCGAAATAAACGTGCCCGCAAGCAAAATATTGTCTGCTCTGAATACAATCCACAGAATGGTAACTATTACAAAAGTCACCAGTCTGATAAGTGTCTTAAACCTGAATTTCTCAAGGAAATCCTTAAGGAAGGCCTTTTCAAGAATAATCAAAATTCCGTAAGAAAGGCCCCATATAAAGAAAGTCCAATTGGCGCCGTGCCAGATACCCGTAAGCAGGAATACGATAAAAAGATTCCTAAACGTCGCAAATTGCGAGCCGCGGTTACCGCCAAGCGGAATATACACATACTGTTTAAACCATGATGACAAAGAAATGTGCCATCTGCGCCAGAAATCCGAAATGCCCTCTGCCTGATAAGGATAGTTAAAGTTGTCCTTAAACTCGAATCCGAACATCTTGCCAAGACCTATAGCCATGTCGGAATATCCGGAGAAGTCGTAATAAATCTGGAACGAATAACCTATCGCTCCAAGCCATGCTGTAGTGGCACCAATCTTAGTAATATCAAGTTTCCAGATAGTGTCGACCATCTCGCCGAGAGTATTGGCAATAAGCACTTTCTTGGCAAGGCCGTAACAGAATCGCATAATACCCGATGTAAAGCGATCCACGGTCTCCTGTCTCATGGAAAGCTGCTTCTCGATATCTCTGTATTGAACAATAGGGCCCGCAATCAGCTGCGGGAAGTATGAAATGTATAGCGCGAAGTTAAAGATATCGGTCTGAAGATCGGCCTCACTCTTATACACGTCTATAACATATGACATAGCCTGGAAAGTGTAAAAAGAAATACCTATGGGCAGCACCACCTCGGGCCACCCGAGTGCCCCGTTACCGGTGATGGTCCAGATATTGACCATTCTTCCGCCCTTGGCAAGTTCCGGATAAAGAAGATTCTCAAGAACTGCCGTGAATAAATTGAAATACTTAAAGAAAAACAGAACTCCTATATCTGCAAGCAAAATAAGCACAAGGAAGAAAGTCCTTGCGCCGTTTTTGTGACGGCCCTTATGAACAGAGAAGCCGCCTGCCCAGTTAATAAAAATTACAAACATCATTAAGGCGAGATATTTAACCCCGCCGAATGCATAAAATATGAAACTGAAAACAAGAAGAATGCTGTTCTTAAGCTTGTGCCCGTCATCAGTAGACTTAACAAAGTGCGGCGCTACGTAGTAAACACCCAGACACAGAGGGAGGAAACAAAGCAAAAACAGCAGTGAACTAAATACCATTTTTAATGCTCCAAATTATCTTTCTGCACCCGTTTATTCTATCATGTAAGACCTTCATTTGCAAATTGAGAAAGCTTAAGAATTGCTTAAAAAGCGCCGAATCGGCTTCCTTTTCCGACAACAAAAAAGAAGCCTACAGGCTTCTTTTAGTGTATTTCATTATTCCTTGGTCGTATATTTCCTGAGAGCGATTACAATCACGGGAATCAATATGATGTGAAGGATGATTCCTGGAATCGTCTTAACAACTGTTGCGGTATAGAAAGCCTGAAGTCCGTAAGGCGTTTTGTTGATACCTGCGAAGATTGCATTCACGCAACCGTTCACAACACGTCCGACAATCATTGAAATAATCAATGTAACGTATATAAAGGGAATCTTCTTGGGGAAAAGCTTGTAAAGAAGTCCGCTCAAAAAACCGTATGTTGCAAGTTCGAAGCTCATAGCTATGGCTGTAGGCACAAGCTTAGGCATTCCAAACAGCAAGGATCTTAAAACAGGACCGATAAGTCCCACAACAAGACCGTACCAGGGTCCGCAAAAGAAACCGCACAACAATGCCGGAATATGCATAGGTGAAAGCGCCTGTCCTATCTGCGGAATCTGTCCGGTCAGGAAAGGCAATACCAGGCAAAGAGCCAGGAACATTGCGGCAAGTACCATTCTGTATAAATTATTTCTCGATGACATCTTAAATACCTCATTTCCTCGTTGATATCATCGTCTTGAACGATTGCAGCGCCTTCATGACGCCATTATATGAATTGTGATAAATTTATTGTAGCACAATGTTTTTTAATGCTTCAACTGTTTCTTTGACCATTTCGTTCATGGAAAGATTCTTGACACCTATAACCTTGTTGTTGCAATGGCTTACGGGTATCAAAAGCTTAACTGCGTTACTGCTTCCGACGGATGTTGCCATTAAAGGCGTCACCTCGCCGAGAAGTGAATCTGCGGCGATAATCCCAATCGGCCCAATTATGACATCTGCGTCACTCGATAAAACTTTTACCGGATTCTCTCCCGTCGCGCCGTTGTCTGCGCCTGCCTTGAGCATAGCTGATGTGGCAAGAACATTGGTACCGACTGCGTACAGTTCGCAATCAATTTTTTCTTTGACTATAGATTCTACTACCAAGGCGCCGAGCTTGCCGCCCTGACCGTCTATTACAAGAACCCTCATAGTGCCTCCCTTCGGGGTGCGTGTTATCGTCCGATTGTGTTAACGTCGTACGGAGTCGACTGATATACATAATAATTGAGCCAGTTCGTATATAAAAGCTGTCCTGTGGAGCGCCAGTTAACGATGGGCTTCTTGGTAGGATCGTCATCCGGGAAGTAATTGACGGGAATATCGGGATTCATTCCCTTGCCCAGATCCCTGAAGTACTCATCCGAAAGGGTGTTGGCATCATATTCTGCATGAAGTCCCACAAAGAACTTTCTGGAGTCCTCGGTCTTAACGATAGCAACGCCGGCTTCGTCAGAGTATGCCATAAGTTCAAGGCCCGGAGTGTTCTCTATCTTCTCACGCTCGATACCCATTGCTCTTGAATGAGGCGCATAGAATATGTCATCAAAGCCTCTGAAAAGGGGTGATGTGGGCTTTAATACATGGTGGCTGTATACGCCGGACAGTTTCTTTGCCCTGTCGAAGCGCTCGAGTCCGTAGTAATAATAAAGTGCCGCGAAGCAAGCCCAGCACAGGAAGAATGTGCAGTGAACATGCGTCTCGCACCAGTCGAAAATCTCGGTCATTTCCTTCCAGTAAGCCACGTCTTCAAACTTAACATAGTCAAGCGGCGCGCCGGTAATAATCATTCCGTCGAACTTTCTGTCCTTAACCTTATCGAAGGTAGTGTAAAAAGAATCCAGGTGGCTTGCGTCCACGTGTGTGGGGGTGTAGCTCTGAGTCTGTAAGAGTTCAACGTTAACCTGCAGAGGGCTGTTTGAGAGTTTACGGAGAATCTGAGTCTCGGTAATCTCTTTATTGGGCATCAGGTTCATGATGAGGACATTCAAGGGACGAATATCCTGATGCATAGCCCTGTTCTCCGTCATTACAAATATATTTTCACTCTCCAAAATTGCCTGAGCAGGCAAAGAATCCTGTATTTTAATAGGCATGATAAAAACTCGCTTTCTTTTATTTTAAATATGTATTCACAAAATCTTCTTCACTCATAATGGGAATACCAAGTTCCTTGGCGGTTTTGTTCTTGGAGGATGCGGAATTGACGTCGTTGTTGACGAGCACGAAAGTGTTCTTGGATACACTTCCCGAAAGTTTCGCGCCCCGTCTTTCGATTTCTTCCTGCAGATCCTTTCTGCTTGCGTAAAGGTTCAGGCTTCCGGTTACCACTACCGTCTTGCCTGTGAGGAGCGATTCTTCCGTAACCACATCCTCCTTACGCATTCGTACACACCTCAGCAGATTGTCTACGCGCTTCTTATTGTCTTCATCAGCAAAATAAGCCGCATACGAATCCGCTATAACTTCACCTATGCCGTCAACCGACATAAGCTCATCCTTGGTTAAATTCAAGACCTTATCAAGGTCATTTCCAAAAGCTTTACATATAACTTTCGCATTTGCAAGACCTATATTCAAAATTCCGAGAGAATACACAAAATTAGGAAGAGAAATATCTCTTGCTTTCTCTATACTGTCCATAAGATTTTGGTAAGACTTCTCGCCGAAGCCTTCCATTGTGACAATCGTGTCATGATATCTGTCGAGTCCGAATAAATCACTGTATTCCTTAATAAATCCTTCATCCACGAACTTTTCGAGGGTTGCTTCCGATAATCCGTCCACGTTAAAAGCATCTCTGCTTACAAAAAGAGAGAACTTCTTAATCTGCTTGGCGGGGCAGTCGGGATTGGCGCAGTATAAGCTTTTAGCTTCTTTGACCACTCTTACACTTGTGGGACCTCCGCAGCAAGGGCAAGTCGCGGGGATTTCGAGATTGCCGCTCTTGGTGATATTCTCGGCAATCTGAGGAATAATCATATTAGCCTTATATACCAATATTTCATCGCCTATACCGAGCTTCAAATCGTCGAGGACAGACAAATTATGTACGCTTGCACGACTTACACTAGTACCCTCAAGCTCAACGGAATCAAAAATTGCCACGGGATTAATAAGCCCGGTTCTGGACGGACTCCATTCAATCTCTCTTAATACGGTGCGGGCAGTCTCATCCTGCCACTTAAAGGCAATGGCATCACGAGGGAACTTGGCCGTCATGCCAAGGCTCTTGCCGTAAGCTATATCTTCATAGCAAAGAACCAGACCGTCTGAAGGAATCTCATAAGTCTGAATCTTCTCTGCATAATATGCGATTCTGTCCTTAACAGTATCACCTGTAACCTTATGATGTTCTACGACTTCGAATCCGAGTCCCGTAAGGAAATCAAACTCCTCGCTTCTGTATGTGAATGTCTTGCCCTCGGCACTTACAAGAGAGAACACGATAAGTCTTACGTGTCTCTTCGCGGTAATCTCGCTGTTAAGCTGTCTTACGGAACCTGAGCATAAATTACGAGGGTTCTTGTACTTATCTTCTTCGTCCTCTATCTCGGCATTAACCTTCTCAAAGTCAGGATAGGAAATAACAGCCTCGCCGCGAATAACCAGTTTTTCTTTAAAAGAAATCTTAAGCGGAACATTTATAAAGGTCTTGGCATTGGGGGTAATAACTTCTCCCACTTCACCGTTGCCGCGGGTAACAGCCTTGGACAACTCACCGTTTTCGTAAGTAAGTACAACTGTAAGACCGTCAAGTTTCCAGCTTAATAAGCCTTCTCTGTCCGCAAGCCAGTCGGCAAGCTCATCGCGGGACTTGGTCTTGCTCAAAGAAAGCATGGGCTTATCGTGAGTTTCTTTGGGAAGAAAGTCTACCGCAGCATATCCCACCTTCTGGGTAGGGGAACCTGCCAAAACAATGCCGGTCTTTTCTTCCAAAGTGACAAGTTCGTCATATAATGCGTCGTACTCGAAATTGGACATTATTTCTTCGTCTTTCGCATAATAGCTCTCACTTGCTTTATTCAAAATCTGAATGAGCTCTGTCATTCTTGATCTGTCGTCTGCCATTTTAATGTCAATTCCCTTTATTTTTTATTTGGAAACAGCTTTTTTCAAACTGTCGATCTCGTCCTTGGACAATTGTCTGTATTCTCCGGGTTTAAGTCCGCCGAGAGTTACATTGACAACGCGGATTCTCTTAAGCATGATAACCTTCGCATTAAATACTTCACACATTCGACGAATCTGACGGTTTAAGCCCTGAGTCAGTACGATTGAAAAAGTATCATGCGATATTTTCTTAACCTTGCAAGGGCGCGTGGTGGTCTTAAGACCTTTAAGGTATACACCTTTCTCCATCTTCTCAAGCATTTCCGCGTAGACGGGTCGGTTAACCTTCACCACGTATTCTTTCTCATGAGCATTTTCACCCTTCATCATGTTCTGGATGAGGTCGCCGTCATTGGTCATAAGGAGAAGTCCCTCGGAATCCTTGTCGAGGCGTCCCGCATATGTGACGCGTTCTTTGAACTTAAGGGCCTCGGTGACGGTTATTGCCGCATGAGCATCCCGCTCGGTGCAAGTTACACCAACGGGCTTGTAATATGCTAACACTACAGTCTCATCCGCAAGTTTAAGAAGCTTGCTTCCCACCTTAACGCTGTCACCTTCAGACACCTTATCGCCCATGCCTGCGGGCTTACCGTTAATGGTAACCTTGCCCTCTTCGATGAGCTTGTCGGCATCGCGACGTGAGCATACGCCGCACATTGCTATGTATTTGTTAAGTCTTATTTCTTTTGCCGTTTCCAATACTAAAAATCTCTCTGTCTAATCTAGTAATATTCAAGACGCTCACCAAAAACGTCCTCGTAGAAGTCCAGAATATCCTCAAGGGATACTCCGTAATACTCCCTGCTTCCGTTGTGGTCCCAGTAAAAAGCCGCCATACAAAGAAGGTTCGCATGAGCATCTATAATAGCCGAGCCCGAAACTCCCGGCGTAAGTCTTACGCTTACCTCCATAACAGGATAATCGAAATTCTCAAAGTACTCGGCAAGGTAGCCGGTCTTTCTTACGATGTAGCCTGTTCTCTTAAACATCTCGGAACCGTTGGCGTTAATAACGTACATACCCATCCCGAAACGGGGCTTGGACGAAATAGTCTTATAATAATTCAAATTAATGTGAATCGTCTTAAGCGACGTCACAAAAGAAGGCTCCAGGTCCTCCCTGTTAATCCTTACAAAAGCCACATCCGGCGTAACGCTCGTGGCCACTACATGCCCCGTAACCTCGGTGCCGTCGTAGAGGCATACCTGAACCTCCTCTTCGTCCTTGACCACGTGCTGATTGGTACAAACAATAATGTCATCGTCATTAATCTTTACGATAAATCCGCTGCCCCAGTAGGTTGCATATTCCTTACGATAGTAAATATGCGCCACGCAGTGCTTAATACGCTCGATGGCCGCATCTATGTCCTCGTCAATGGTATAGCCCGCGTCATATGGATTGATAATACCTTCGACATTCAAATAATGAGGCTCAATTCGGTCGGTATTAAACATATCCTGAATCTTAAGCGCGCTGTAGGAATGAATTACTCCATCCTTCTCAGTCGTTAAACCGTTAGAGTCGGTAACGGAATAATGTATTGTGTAGTCCCCTTCTTCCGAACTGTAATCGGGAACTTTAATCTTGATATTCTCGGTCGTGGTACCGTCCACATAGTCGACCGCATAAACGTCCTTCTTAAGGTCGATTGTGTCTCCGAGCGCCACATAGTACTCCGTATCAAGCGAATATGTGTGAATCTCAGGCGGAGTGTCCACTATCATTGAAAGATAGAATGAGCTGTAATTGCCTGATGAATCAGTTGCCATCAGCGTTATGGGATGAACGCCCATGTCGGTAAATACGGCGCTTCCGTCTTCTTCTTTGGCAATTGTGTTATCGCCCTCAGCGTTCAAAAAAGAAAAGGTCACGTCCGAGTCTGCATCCAGGCAGGTCGCCACGTAATCTTTCGCAAAAGAAGGCTTATTAAGCTCAGCTACGTACTTTAACCCCTTAAGCGTAACTTTAGGCGGGGTCGTGTCCTTAATCTCCAGTGCTATTTCATAGTCTTCAAAACCATGCTTAACCTTAACCGGATATACCCCAACCTTAGTCTCATCAACCGCGGAAAAATCCATCTTGGCCAGCTTAACCGACCACTTCAGGCCATCCATATAGTCGAGCGGATTGTGACTTAAATATTCCCCATACTCATGAGTCACCTCTTCGCTTCTGGGCTTAACGTCAAAAAAGAGTAACACGAAAGCCACAATTATGAAGAAACCGCCAATGTACATAAGAGCACGTCTGACTATACGAACCTTTGAGTTGTACTTATCATTTGGATCGTTGGATTTTTCGTCCTTCTTTCCAGCACTTGTGACACATTGCGACATAACTGTCATTTCCTCCGAGCATTACTTGGTTACCCCTGTAAACAATGTTGCCATTCTCATCAATTCTTGCATTGACGGTTGCTTTCTTACCGCATGCGCAAACTGTCTTAATCTCTGTCATGGAATCCGCAAGCTCCATAAGACGCTTGGAGCCCGGGAAGAAATGTGTCTGGAAATCCGTTCTTAAACCGAAGCACAGTACCGGAATGTCCTCATCATCCACAAGGTTTCTCAAATCATCAATCTGCTCGGGAGTAAAAAACTGAGCTTCGTCGGAGATGATTACATCATGCTTGCCGGCTTTCTTGTACTCTTCTATGATGCTTTGCTCGGGTGTGATAACCTGAGCGCTCGCAGAAAGTCCGATACGGGACTTGATAACATCCGCACCGTCTCTGTCGTCAATACTCGGCTTAATAAGCCACACGCTCATGCCGAGCTCTTCGTAGTTGAATTTTGTAATAAGTGCCTGAGCAGACTTGCTCGAGCCCATTGCCCCAAATTTGAAATATAGTTTAGCCATAGTGCTTAAATGTCCTTTTTGTTAATATGTGCTTTGACTCTCTCCATTACCATGTCGAGTGCCACGGTGTTGTGACCGCCTTCCGGAATGATGATGTCCGCGTTCTTTTTCGAAGGTTCCACGAACTGCTCGTGCATCGGCTTTACCGTGTCAAGATACTGCTCCACTACGCTGTCTAAGCTTCTGCCACGCTTCTTAACGTCTCTTAATATACGTCTTAAGATTCTGACATCAGCGTCAGTATCTACATAAATCTTAATATCCATCTCATCTCTGAGTCTCTTATCCGCAAAGATGAGAATACCTTCAACAATCAACACCTTTGAAGGCTTGATAAGCTCGGTATCGTTGCTTCTGTCATGAATCGTAAAGTCGTAAACGGGACAGCGAACTTCCTTACCTTCCTTGAGTGCCTTAATATCGTCCGCAAGCATCCACGTATCAAGAGAGTCGGGATGGTCGTAATTGAGCTTGGAGCGCTCCTCGTAAGTCATATCGTGATGAGCCTTGTAATAGTTATCATGTCTGATAACCGACACGTCATCTCCGAACTTCTCCATAATCTTTCGTGTAATTGTGGTCTTACCGCTTCCGGTACCGCCTGCGATACCGATTACCAAAACTTTGTCTGTCATAAATCTTCCATTCTTTCAAAAATCTTCTAAGGTTTATTCTATCACAATAAGTGCTCGTATACCACAAAAGAAAAACTCAGCAGAGCAGATTTTGCTTTGCTGAGCTATATAACCTTTCACTTACTCCTGTATTCCACCATGTGAAATGTCCATACTATGATTATAGCTATAAATCCTCTTGGCGATAGCAGCCTTTTCCTCCGGAGTCGGAAATGCATTGGTTCTTAAGTCTTCTGCGTAAATGTTAAGAATATCTTCCGCCGATAAGTCATCCAGTGAAATTTGATGCTCTATATAGCCCATTATCTCTCTGTCGCTTTTGCGCCTCTCAGCAAAGTCTATGGTCAAAACATGTCCAAAATCACCCTGGCAATACATTTGAATTAAGTTCATGATATTGTAAAACTTCTTCTCTATTGCCCCTATGGATGTTGCAATCAAATAGCAATAATTCTCATGTCCATACATTCCCTGGAAAATAACATCACCGTCTTCTGTCATGCATACAGAATCCGTTCTATGTCCGCGAGGTGTTGTTTTCCTTGAAAACTTCTGAATATAGTCTACGTAACCGTCTTTTCTCATAGATGAAATGTCATGCGCAACTACGGCAGGGTCGGATAGGCGCAAACGTTCCTTATTTCTTTTCTCGTTAGCATCTAAGTCAGCATAATACTTAGATATCTGCTTTTCGTATTCCTTTTTCATCTCTTCATTTGAAGGATTTTTTGACAAATCAATATTCTTTAGTGCTCGATTTACTATAATTTGCAGCTTTGAACTCTCTTCAAAATAACATTTTTCAGCATCCACTTCTTTGTAAAGATCTGAGCAATTTTGCCCTATTTTCCAGTAATTAGATATGAGAATCCACATCTTTATCTCTGCAGAATAATAGTACCCCAATGTCCATCTTCCGAACTCAGTTCCCTCTTCTACTTTTCCAAGCAGCTTCAAATTTTGATAATCATAGATTCCTTCATCTCGTTGAACTTTATCATTTTCTTTCATTTACTATTCTCCTTCGACTTTAGGATCTTCCGAAGCCATTCCTAACTTTATCATCAAATCAATAGAAATCGGGGTAGTATACTGCTTTGCTCCACCACCACAATCAAAAGCCGGCGCCGCATATCCCATTAACCCATATGGAGCATCTATTTTAATACCTGCCTCTTTTAAATCCTTCAAATATTTATTATAGTCTTCTTTCAATTTTTCATAATCTTTACTGTCTATGGTGGTTCCCAGGACCGCGCTTACACTCTCTTTGGAAGAATCCGGATCTCTGATTGCATCAATTAAATCAAAATATAAATCATCATTCATACTCCCCTTATGATAGGCATCTTCATTAGCCAAATACGGAAGTGCCCTCTCACTCATAGTATATTTATCGCCTTCCGGAATATCTGAAAAATTATATCCTCCTGCAACTCTTCCGTATCTGTCCCAGTTTTTAGGCAACAACGAATCCGGATTATCTCTGCTTATTGCTACACTGTTATATGAAATAAACCGCTCATCTTTTGTTTGGTAGAAACCAAGATTATCGCCCCAGTCAATGCTAATTGAACCATCGCTGTTAATATCTTTAATGTAATACCACTCAGACGGGAACATAATGTCATTTTTATGTTCCATTCCCTCATAAATATCTTTAAGTACAGAATACTTCTCGCCTTCACTCATTTCTGAATTGTCAAAATAGTGAACATATTTAATAAACTTAACATAATCACCGTCTATTTCTTTTGACAATTTATTTTGTACCTTTAAGACTTTCCATCCTTTTCCAGTTTTGTCCTTTAAAGCAGCTTCATCAAAATTTAAATGAGTTTCAAGTGCCAGACGATATACTTCTAACGCTTCATCAAAATCAGCCCCACCGTTTTTATTATATATCTCTGCGATTTGCGCCAATGCCGCTTGACGTTCCTCTTTGCTTAAGTTTTCGTCTCTTATCGTACTGATTAAAGACAAGAACTCTTCATCCGTCTCCTCTGAATCTTTCTCAGGCTCCTCTGCCACAAGAACACCTTCACCATCAGAAACGTCACCGGAACCTTCACCTGCATCATCCCCCGACACATCCACCATCTCCGGCATCGACCTATCAGGCATAGGCGGCACGGCTGCCTTCTGTGATACCTTTACATGGTTATCGTCTCCACCGAGCCATGCACCGCATACTGCTTCTTTGCAGATAGGTACGTCAAACAAAGAACGGTCCACAAAGTTGCAAAGCGAAATACGATAATAGCAGCGAATATGGATGTCATCCTGTTCGCCGGAAGAAAACATAGTTGAAGTGTTGAAATTGAGCCCGTCCAAGCCGCCCACTATGCCCAGATTCTCAAGATATTGCTGAACGGACAGCTCACCCGAATTTATGTTTGTTTGCGTAAACAGCTTTGCAAGTGGTGCCGCAATAACGTACGACTTGGTGATATCTAAGCCCTGCTCCGTCGCAACAGCCGCAAGGCTCTTAGCATACAAGAGCGGGTTGCGTTCAACAGAGTTAAAAGTCGTCTCCAGCGTATTAATAGAGCTTAGAATATTTGTAGCATTTGTATCGAGATTTAAAACGGCAGACTGAATGTCCTGAAAATTTAGAGTCTGATTATCAATCTTATCGGCCAGAAGATTTCCGGAATCGGAAGTATCCGAAAGAGCCTTCGATAATGTGGTATAAACCGAACTTGTGCCGTCAATTACATCATTAAGATTGGCAGCACCGACGCCGGCATTATCGTTCACATAATCGTTAAACTTCTTCATGCCGGACATTTCATAGAAGTATGAGTACTGAGCCATCTCCCTTGCCGCAGCGTCGACGGCATTGGAAATAACCATTTGCGCACGACAATAATTCGCCACATTAAGAATCGTAATAATGACGAACAAAAATCCCACAAATGAAACCAGCGCTTCGACCGTGACAGCTCCGCATTTATCTTTAAATCGAGTAATCATTCGCTTCAGCAAGGTATTCAGCCCCTCCCTCCAAAACATTATTGGGTCAAAGAAACTCTCCCCTGAGGGA
>FMTX01000002.1 GCA_900100895.1 Lachnospiraceae bacterium YSD2013 | reverse complement strand
CTATTAGTAACCATCAGCTGAGTACATTACTGCACTTACACCTTGGCCCTATCTACCTCGTCGTCTTCAAGGGGTCTTACGTATTACTACAGGGATATCTCATCTTGAGGGGGGCTTCACGCTTAGATGCCTTCAGCGTTTATCCCTGCCGGACACGGCTACTCAGCTATGGGATTGGTTCCCAACTGATGCACCGGCGGTCCGTCCACCCCGGTCCTCTCGTACTAAGGGCAGCTCCTCTCAAATATCCTTCGCCTACGCCGGATAGGGACCGAACTGTCTCACGACGTTCTGAACCCAGCTCGCGTACCGCTTTAATGGGCGAACAGCCCAACCCTTGGGACTTGCTACAGCCCCAGGATGCGATGAGCCGACATCGAGGTGCCAAACCACTCCGTCGATGTGAACTCTTGGGAGTGATCAGCCTGTTATCCCCAGGGTAGCTTTTATCCGTTGAGCGATGGCAATCCCACTTTATACCACCGGATCACTAAGTCCTACTTTCGTACCTGCTCCACCCGTCGGTGTCACAGTCAAGCTCCCTTCTGCCTTTGCACTCTTCAAATGGTTTCCAACCATTTTGAGGGAACCTTTGAGCGCCTCCGATACCCTTTCGGAGGCGACCGCCCCAGTCAAACTCCCCACCAGACATTGTCCCCCGCCCGGATCACGGGCGCAGGTTAGAAATCCAATACTATAAGGGTGGTATCCCAACAGTGACTCCAT
>FMTX01000004.1 GCA_900100895.1 Lachnospiraceae bacterium YSD2013 | reverse complement strand
ATTTCTTAGTCTCCCACCTATCCTGTACATACAGCATCGAATCCCAGTATCAAGCTAGAGTAAAGCTCCATGGGGTCTTTCCGTCCTGGCGCAGGTAACCAGCATCTTCACTGGTACTTCAATTTCACCGGATGCATTGTCGAGACAGTGCTCAAATCATTACGCCTTTCGTGCGGGTCGGAACTTACCCGACAAGGAATTTCGCTACCTTAGGACCGTTATAGTTACGGCCGCCGTTTACTGGGGCTTAAATTCAAAGCTTCGCTTGCGCTAACCTCTCCTCTTAACCTTCCAGCACCGGGCAGGCGTCAGCCCATATACTTCACCTTTCGGTTTTGCATAGACCTGTGTTTTTGCTAAACAGTTGCTTGAGCCTATTCTCTGCGACCACTTCTCAGTGGCACCCCTTCTCCCGAAGTTACGGGGTCATTTTGCCGAGTTCCTTAACAATGCTTCTTCCGTCGGCCTTAGGATTCTCTCCTCATCCACCTGTGTCGGTTTACGGTACGGGTACCATATACGCTATAGCGGCTTTTCTCGGCACATGGCTGACACGCTTCGCTACTTGATTTCGCTCCGCAT
>FMTX01000052.1 GCA_900100895.1 Lachnospiraceae bacterium YSD2013 | reverse complement strand
CCTCGTATTATATAGTCATACCCCTTCTTTACCTTTTCTACAGGTTAGGGTATGCTGTTAAAGATGCTGTGGATTGGTCCGTTGTTCCTACCGCATAGACGGTTTTTTGGAGGCTCCAACCACAGTCTCTTTGTTTAATTGTTAATCAGTTAGATACCGCATGACGGTTTATGTAGAACGAGGTTACAGCGTGCAAAGAGCCCTGTGGATCTTATAACAGCAGCATCAAATACTTTTTAAGGAGGATCACATTTATGATCTATGTTGGTATCGATGTTGCCAAGGACAAGCACGACTGCTGTATCCTTGATGACGAAGGCCGGAAGATGTATCCCATATTCACCATCACGAACGACAAGGTCGGTTTCGATGAGCTGTTCTCCAGAATTGAAGAAGTGACTACCGACAAGGCAGAAATAAAAGTAGGCCTTGAAGCTACCGGTCACTATTCAAACAATCTTCTGGCAGCGCTCGTTGATAAAGGTTTCCCGACCGTTGTTATCAACCCGCTACATACTAATCTTTACAGAAAAGGTCTGAGCCTTAGAAAGACGAAAACGGATAAAGTCGATGCCTTTACGATTGCTATGATGTTGATGACCGATAGGACACTCAAGCCCTACTCAGATACATCATACCACAGCGAAGAGCTAAAAACACTAACTCGTTATCGTTTCGATAAGGTTCATGAACGTTCTAAACTGAAAACTTCTTTATCCAGATTGGTGAACATCCTCTTCCCAGAATTAGAAAAGCTCGTTCCGACTCTGCACATGAATTCCGTGTACGCTCTTTTGGAAGAACTGCCCGGCGCAACCTATATCGCAAGTTGCCATCTGACACATCTGAAGAAAATACTCGAGGATGCCTCCCAAGGCCGCTATAGTCGCGATAAAGCGATTGAGATCAGGAATACCGCCATTAATTCAATCGGTGCTCCTATGGCCGCCAAATCGATGGAATTGGTGCATACTATCCGCCTCATCAGAATGCTTTCTGATGAGATAGAAGAAATCGAGGAATCCATCAAATCTATCATAGATAAACTTGATTCTCCTATCATGACCATCCCCGGGATCAGCTATAGAATGGGAGCTATGATCCTTGCCGAGATTGGTGATTTCAACCGGTTTGATAATGCAGACAAGATTCTTGCATACGCAGGCCTATCGCCGTCCACATACCAATCCGGTCAGCTTGATTCATCCTATTCTCACATGGAAAAGCGAGGTTCCAAGTACCTTCGATATGCGCTTTTCAACGCCACCAAGTTTGTCTGCAAATGGGACGAATCCTTTGGCGTCTATCTGGGAAGAAAGATATCCGAAGGCAAGCACTATAACGTGGCGGTATCTCACGCCACAAAGAAGTTGCTCCGAACCATTTACAGGATGGAACTGACCGGCGAAGTATACTCGCCAAGATAACCCTCTGATAATCCTTTTCTGTTTGAGCACCCAATCGGATGCTCTGTTTATCATGCAATTTTCAAAGAACTGATTGCAGGGAATAAGTCCCTGCCACTATGCAAATCGCATTTCTGCGTTTTGATCAAAAACATCTTTTTCTACTTGACTTTTAATAGTTAGTCTCCAAA
>FMTX01000010.1 GCA_900100895.1 Lachnospiraceae bacterium YSD2013 | reverse complement strand
TTTTAGCCGCTTATGCACGAAAACACTTTTGTTTGAGTTGCAAAAAAGGGCTGTGCTGCCCCTCAAGCACCACTTTTTGCGCAGGGCAGATCGTAGTCTTAACGGAGCGTCTGACCGGCCGCTACACGAGATCGAAGCGGGAGAGGGTCTGAGGAAAAGAGTTCAGCCCCACCGCTACGCGACAGGCTAAGCAATGATTTGCGTGAATTTAGCAAGAATCAGAAAAATTCAAGTTATTAGAAAATATTCGGACAATAAAAAAATATTTTGTTAATTCTCTAAATGTAATGTATAATTGAAATACAATGAAGGGAGAATGCGCATGTTTGCAACACTTATACCTTTGTTTGATGAAAATATGGCGGTTAAGGCCTTTTCGCTTTTCTCTCAGAAGGAGAATTTCCTGCTAAATCCCCATATGCTTGGAACCGGTGCATATTCGGGCGTGGGAACCATAAACGGCCTTGAGGTTATCGAGAATACGGGCATCGAAACATTGTCTAAGGATGCCGACATTTTCGTGCCGGTTAATAATGCATCCATATTTGCGGACATAGAGGACCAGTGTAAGGCACCCGCTAAGCGAATTGTTATTTTGATGGACAATACCGTTAAGCCGGAGACCGAATACTTAAGACGAATAGATGAACTGAAAAAGAAAGGTTACAGATTCGCCATAAGAAAGCTTCTTGTAGCAGACTTTGAAGCATACAGAGATATTATCGGAAAGCTTGATTTCATTCTCCTTGACCACAAAAGAATTGATATTTCAAAGGCGAAGATTTATTTTACCAAGCTGTTTCCCAATGTTAAACTGTGCGCCATCAATATAGAGACACAGGAAATATTTGAGGAATTAAAGGCTCAGGGCGGATATACATATTACGAGGGCGAATTCTACAGAATTCCCATTACCGCAGGCGTTACGGAAGTTGCACCTGTTAAGATGACTTACATTGAGTTAATGAACGTGGTGAATGCTCCCGACTTTGACCTTACAAAGGCTGCTGATGTTATCGGACGAGATACCGCTCTTGTTGTGTCACTTTTAAAGATGGTTAACAGGATGAGCGTTAACTCGGAGATTACGTCTATCAGACACGCTGCGGCAATGTTAGGTCAGAAGGAACTTAAGCGCTGGATCAATACCGCTGTTGCCAATAAACTCTGCGAAGACAGCCCCGGCGAAGTTACCAGACTCTCTCTTATCAGAGCCAAATTTGCCGAGAACCTGGCACCGCTGTTTGATCAGGCAGGCCAGTCGCAGGAACTCTTCCTTATGGGACTGTTCTCAATTCTTGATGTGGTACTCAATAAGCCCATGGAAGAAGCGTTAAAGATTGTTCACATTTCAAAGGCTATCGAGAAGGCTCTCGTAAAAGGCGAAGGCGAGTTCGGTGAAGTGCTCAAATTTATGCGTGCATACGAAGACGCCAACTGGTCGGAAGTATCACGTGTTATGGTACTTAAAAACATTGATATGAACGCAACTTACGCCGCATATCTCGATGCACTCAAGTGGTATAAGACCATTTATGCCGCATAATTAGCGCAATTTATGGCAAAATAACAGCAATACATAATAAGTTTATAAAAAAGACTGCATGCTAACATTTTCATGTAGTCTTTTTTTATGTGTTTATAGAGGCAGAACAATGAAATTATACAAGAAAGATTCCGCATTTTACGGGAAAGTATTTACTATTGCGATACCGATTGCGCTGCAGAGCTTAATCAGTATCGGCGTTAATATGCTTGATACCATCATGGTAGGCTCGCTGGGAGATCATGCTTTGTCGGCCACATCCCTGGCCAATTCATTCATAAGTATTTATCACATATTCTGCATGGGCCTCGGAATGGGCGCTTCGGTGCTTGTATCAAGATACTGGGGCATGAAGAATTCAACTTCGGAAGACAGCAGCATAGTAGGAGAAAGTGCCAATGCCGGTCATGCTCTTAAGCAGACGGTTGCTCTTATGCTAAGACTTGCGCTTGCACTTGCCGCAATATTTGCGCTTCTTACGCTTGTGATTCCGGGCTACCTTATGAAGATGTATACGCCCGAAGCCGAGATAATCAGACTTGGTTCCATTTACTTTAAGTGGTCGGTTGTGACGTACTTCTTCTTAGGTACTTCTTTGGTAAGTACCATCGTTTTAAGAAGTGTGGGCGAGGTAAGATTCCCGCTGTTTGTTTCCATAGGCGCTTTCTTTGTCAACTTAGGTGCCAATTATACGTTTATCTTCGGTAAGTTCGGCGCTCCCCGCATGGAGATTGCGGGTGCGGCTTTGGGAACATTGATTGCGCGTGTATTTGAGGCTGTATGCATTCTTACATATCTGTTGGTTATTGATAAGAGAATCGGATTCAGAATCAAGGATTTGTTTATGAATACAGGCTCTTTGATAGGAGAGTACATCCGTATCAGTATTCCTGTGCTTATCAGTGATGCGATTCTTGCCATCGGTTCCAATTCGGTGTCCATGGTAATCGGACGACTTGGTGCAACCTTTGTATCGGCCAATGCTATTACGGCAGTTACGCAACAGCTCAGTACCGTCGTTATCCAAGGTGTCAGCCAGGCAGGTGCCATTGTTACGGGTCAGACCCTCGGTATGGGAGACAGAAAGAAGACCATGCAACAGGGCTGGTTGTTCTTAGGCCTCGGAATCGCTCTCGGTACTGTTTCGGCGCTCTTTATCATTATTGCCAAGAATCCGGTTATCCGTTCTTTCAAAGACGTAAGCGACGAAGCGAGAGCCATTGCGCAGCAGCTTATGTGGGCTATCAGCTTGGTTATCGTATTCCAGGCTACCAATAGTATTATGACCAAGGGCGTGCTTCGCGGCGGCGGAGATACCAAAGTGCTGATGCTTGCTGACAATATCTTTCTTTGGGCGGTTTCCATTCCTCTCGGAATTCTGGCAGGCTTTGTATTCAAGCTTTCGCCTTTCTGGATTTACGTATGCCTTAAATCCGACCAGATTATCAAGACTTTCTGGTGCGTAATAAGACTTCAGAGCGGCAAATGGATTAAGAAAATCACTACAGGTAATAACTAATTTTTCAGGGGGTTATATCAATCATGGCTAAAAAAGCTAAAATCACAGTTCATCCCGAGTTTCAAATCGGGGACATTTCGGAGAGATTATTCTCTGCATTCTTAGAGCCTATCGGAACCATGGTCAACGGTACCATGTTCAATCCCAAGCATCCCACTGCGGATGAGCAGGGCTTCAGACGCGACTTCATCGACGGCCTTAAGGAAACAGGCCTTCCCGCAGTACGTCTTCCCGGCGGTAACTTCGTATCCGCATGGCAGTGGAAGGACTCCATCGGCCCCAAGGATCAGAGAAAGGTTCACTTAGATCCCGCATGGTATCAGTACATCACCAATGAAGTGGGTCACGACGAATACCTGCAGTGGGCTGAGAAGGTCGGTACAGAGAGCATGTACACCATTAACCTGGGCACCCACAGAGAAATGCAGGATGCAATGGACCTTGTGGAATACACCAATCATCCCGGCGGAACCTACTGGTCAGACCTTCGTCGCAAGAACGGTCACGAAGATCCTTACAAGGTTAAGCTTTACTACCTCGGTAACGAAATGGACGGTCCCTGGCAGTTAGGCTCCTGGGAGAAGGACCCTTCCGGCTATGGCGTGTTATGCAACGAAGCTTCCAAGGCCATGAAGTGGATTGACGCGTCCATCGAGACTGCGGTATGCGGTTCCTCCGCACCTTTCATGGAGCATTTCCCCGAGTGGGACGAGAAAGTACTCGACCAGTGCTATGACACCGTAGATTACCTTTCCGTTCATCACTATCACAGCGCTCAGCCCGGCGATATCAAGTCGCTTCTCGGCGGTTCGCTTTACTATGAGGACTTTATCAATACCGAAGCTGCCATGATTGAATACGTAGCTTCCAAGCACCGTTCACCTAAGAAGGTTAAGATTTCTTTTGACGAATACGGTGCAATGGTAAGACCTTTCTCACCGCTTAATCCCGGCTACGGCCGTTACAATATGGCTCGCAGCCATTACAAATTCGATCCCGAGAGAAGATACATTCTTCACGATCCCGACAACATGACCGACAGAGTGTTCCCGGGAGGAGATATGTTGCACCTTCTTTCGATGGCATCCATTCAGCTTGCACTGCTTCGTCACGCCGATGTTGTTAAGGTAGGCTGTATGACAGGCGGCCTGGGAGCACTTTGCGCTTCCAATCATGACCACGTATGGAAGGCTGCTTCACACTATGCGTTCAGACAGCTTATCGATTACGCCCGCGGCATTTCAATGGAGACCAAGGTCGACAGCGAGACTTACGACATGCCCGGCTATGCCATCGACGACACCTCACAATACACGGGCAAAGAAGGTGTTAACTACATCGATTCCGCGTCCGCATGGGATAAAGAACACGACAGACTCACTGTTTTCGTGATAAACAGAAGCGAAACGCAAGAGTATCCGATTGACCTTGATATTAAGGGCTTTGAGGGTTATAATTCATATGAGCATGTTGAGATTTATTCTCCTGATTTTGATGCGAAGAATGCCTATGGAGAGGACATCATCGTACCCAAGGAGAATAAGGAAGGTAAGCTTGAAGACGGTGTGTTCACCACTCACGTTAAGCCTCTTTCCTGGAATGTGATTACTTTTACCAAGTAATTCACAGTGCTCAAATGAGGCGGGGGAAATACAAAAGGAAGTATGATGAAGGATACTGTGAAATTTTCCACTAACCGGGATACAAGGGTCATCGCTTTATGCATGGCCAAATTCAACGGTCTCGATCAGATCAGTTTCTTGAAAGCCTTTAACCAGGCCTGTGAGCGTAAGAAATATAAGCTTTTTGTTTTTTCTTCGTCCATAGACTTTTTGACAGATTTCAATACGGAGCCCGAAGAGGCAATTTTCGACCTGATGAATCCGGCCCGGTTTGATGCGGTTGTTATTATGACCAATTCTTTTAAGGACCATAAGATTCCGGACAGGATTGCCGCCAGAGCTCATGAAGCGGGAACTTTCTGTGTGTCTCTTAATGAAGACATAAAGGATTGCGTTACCGTAAGAATTGACTTTGCCAATTCTTTTGAACTTGTGGTGCGTCATATTATTGAGTACCACGGAGTTAAGAATGTTAACTTTATCGCAGGTCAGAAGGGAAATCCTTATTCGGAGGAGAGACTTGCGGTATTCAGACGCGTAATGGCGGAGAATAACCTTCCCGTTGAGGAAGACCGCATAGGATACGGCGATTTCTGGGAGATTCCCACCGACAAGGTAATGGACAAGTTCCTTGCTTCAGGTAAGAAGATAGACGCCATAATCTGCGCCAATGACTTAATGGCCATGGAGGTATGCCGTAAGCTCAGGAATGCGGGTCTTAACGTCCCCGATGATGTTTTGGTATCCGGCTTTGACGGTATCGAGCTTGAAAAGTTCCACTATCCGAGACTTGCCACGTCCATTTATAACGTTGACGAGGCTGCCGAGGTGGCTGTCGACCTTATGGACAGACACTTACGCGGCGAGAGAGTCGACGATGAGTATATCGTAAGCTGTAAGTTCAGAGAGGGTCAGTCCTGCGGATGCCTTTATCACAACGTATTCCTTGAAGGAATCAGAAACGTGGGTATTAAGGCTTTCGAAGCTCACAGAAGCCAGAGAGACTTAGAGGCCAACATTCAGTTATTGTGGGAGAAGATTTCACGTCTTTCTTCGCTTAACGATTTGTACGGTTGCTGGGGCGAGCTTTACTACATTGCCGACAGATATTTCCCTGCAGACTTTGACTTATACATGAATGATGATTTTCTGCGTGAAGATCTCGAAATCTGGCCCACGGTACCGATAGGCGACAGAGAGAATGCTGTTCAGCATTATACGGACAATATGCGTGTTGCCATGACCATTCGTGACGGTAACTTCACCAATCAGATTGTGACGTCGAGAGAGAATCTCGTATACGATCCGGATGTGATTATCAAGAAGAGCGGCATAGCACTTTTCGTACCGATATATGCGCAGGGTTCGACACTCGGTTACGCGATGTGCAACTTCGATCCCGAGAACATGCAGTACTTCCTGTTGCTTGCTTTTGTCAACAACTTAAATCAGGTATTTGAGTCCCACAAAGAAAAGATAGACCAGCAGAACAAATTCTGCATAGACCAGCTTACGAAGTTACTTAACCGTCGCGGATTCTACCGCCACATGGAAGAGATAATGAGCGACGCAATAGCTTCGAAGAAGACCTTATGCGCCATTTCCATTGATATGAACGGACTTAAGGGCATCAACGACACCTACGGCCATACCGAGGGAGATTTCGCTCTTTCAAAAATCGGTGAGATTATCCTTGATGCAAGAGCAAAGAGAAGCGTATGTGCGCGTTTCGGCGGCGATGAGTTCGCAATGGTATTTGCGGCTTTTGATGCCGAGGATAAGAGTAAGGCTGTGATAGATGAGATTCGAAGCAAGATTGCAGAGGCCAATGATACCGACGGAAAGCCGTATAAACTTGAGTGTGGCATCGGCACTGCCTTCTGTGTTCCGGAAAGCTGGGACGATTTGGAGAAGCTTCTTCTCGAAGCCGACAGAAAAATGTATAGCAACAAGAGAGATTTAAAAGCCAGGAAGAATTAAAATGAGCCCGTGAGTGCATTTGTTTCTAAAGTGGATTCACGGGCTTTAAAAGTTTAAACAATAGATTCAATTCAGAATTTTTAGAATTAATTTCGAGTTAATTTGCTGTTTCCTTTGCGATAATGGGGTACGTTTAATATGTGTGTATAACGAATATAAACGTCCGGCTATCGAGGGGATAAGCCGGGCGTTTTAGATTGCGCAAAAATATGTTTGCACTGCCTAAAATGCCCGAAGGGAGGCTGTTATGCGACTTCTTATTCAGCTAGTCAACCACGCATCCGTCACGGTGGATGACAGGGTTACGGGCTCAATCGATAAGGGCTATCTTGTGTTTGTGGGCGTGTCCGATTCGGATACGGTTGAGATTGCCGACAAGATGCTTAAGAAGCTTGTGAACTTAAGAATATTTAAGGATGAGAACGATAAGACCAATTTGTCGATTAACGATGTGGGAGGTTCCCTTCTTTTGGTGTCGCAGTTTACGCTTTATGCGGATGCGAGAAAGGGCAACAGGCCTTCTTTTACCGGGGCCGGAGCACCGGATCATGCCAATGCATTATATGAGCATATGATTTCGGAGGCGAGAAACACCTATTCACTTAATACGCAAACAGGCGAGTTCGGAGCTGATATGAAGGTTAGTCTTGAGAATGACGGACCGTTTACGATTATGCTCGATTCGGACGAAATACTTAAATAAATTTTGGGAGGATTTTTTATGGACAAGGCATTTGTGGTAGGAGCGATTAATGCGTTCTTAACCGGAGAGACGGGAGTCTACGCTATTGAGGGAAAGGCGACCGGATTCGTAACACCGGGCGAGAATCTTTTGCTCACGGATCCCGGCAAGGACAAGGACCGTGTGCATCGCGTAACGGTTACCAAAGTATGCTTAAGAAGAGGCAAGGAGCTCGAGGCAGTAAGCAAGGCAGGCGAGTGTAACCTCTTAATATATTTTGAGTGTGAGGACAGTTTATCGCTTAGAAACGGTGTTGTGGTTCACTCTGAGAGCGCTACGCCCGAGGAAATAAGAAAAGCATATCTTAACGTACTCGGCAACGTATTTGTAGTGGCAAGAGACTTAGATCTTAACGAGAAGGACTACAAGAATCTTGAACTTTCGGACCTTGCTGAGATTTGGATGTGCTTCTGGCGCTATCAGCTTAACAAGTCCAATAAGAAGGATGACGGAGACAAGTACTCCAAGCGTCTTGAAGGCCTTATGGATGCGGTATGCACCAAGCTTTTTGAACTTGACGGACTCAATGTAGTGTACTCCAAGCGTACCAATGAGCCCTTCATGTTTAACCGTATCATAAATCACAAGGATAAGGCATATTCGGCTACCATGCCCGATATTATGGTACTTACCGAGGCTGTTAAGAATCGTGTTATGGCAGAGTTTGACCCCGAATTGTACGAAGTAAGACATATATCCAAGGACAATATGATTCCTTTCCTCGGAGGATGTTTCTACATTAACGGTGCGGCCGGTGTGCGTATTAACAATACAGACGTTAGAATTCCCGCAGAAATGCTTGTGGAGAAGCCTGAGGATGACGGTACGGAAGCAGGCAATATCAGCAATCCCGATCTTGTGAAGTGGATTCTTTTGCTCAATCAGATGGCTGATGCGGAGAAAAACGAGGAATCGGTTGCTTTCGGAATTTACGAGGGATACATGGAAGCTGAGCTTATGAAGGCTAAGTTCCTCATTCCCGCCAAGGATGAAGACGGCAAGCTCGGTGTGGCTGCTCAGAACGGACGCGGTGAGAGACCTGCGGCAAGACTTTATACCGACTGGGGCAAGCTTCGTCTCCTTTACGATCCTTCATGGGCATGCCTTGTGCAGACACTTGAAGAGGCAGAGGTCAGCTATGATGCGATAATTAACTATACCGGCGAGAATCGTATTGCACTTTACGTATCTGAAGATGATTTCAAACGTATGAAGGCCGGTCTGGCAGGAAAATGAGGCGCTGATGCTTAAGGACGTTTCTAAGGTTAAAAAGTATGATGTGTTTGAAAGGGTATTTGTCGGCAAGACTGACGGCAATCCTTTCATCGATTACGATATTAAGGCTGTATTTAAAGGCGAGCACGAGGAGGTAGAAGTTAACGGCTTCTATGACGGCTTCGGCAATTACGTCGTTCGTTTTATGCCTTCTTATGAGGGTATGTACGAGTATACCGTGACAGGTTCTTTTGCCGATGAAGCATACAGCGGGACGCTTAAAGTAACCGCGGCGGATAAGAAGAATCACGGACCGGTGCGCGTTACCGACAGGTTTCACTTCTCCTATGATGACGGAACGCCTTATTACAGCGTAGGCACTACATGTTACGTGTGGGAATTAAGAGAGGACAAGCTCATCGCCGAGACGCTTAAGAGCCTCGACAAAGCGGGCTTTAACAAGATTCGTTTCTGCATATTCCCCAAGCACTACGTGTACAATCTCGACGAGCCGAGGTCATATCCTTTCGAGGGTACGCCCGTGGGCAGTTATCTCATTACGCCTGATAACTTTATGGATTATGATTATAAGACCGTCGGCAACAACTGGGACTTTGACAGGTTCAATCCCGCGCACTTTCAGCATATCGAGAAGTGCATTAAGGAGCTTAAGAAAATCGGTGTGGAAGCTGATTTAATCGTATTCCACCCTTACGACAGATGGGGCTTTTCGAATCTCCCCCGTGAGGTTGAGGTAAGGTACCTTGACTATATTATTAACAGATTCGCGGCGTACTCGAATGTCTGGTGGTCCATGGCCAATGAATTCGATATACTGCCTAACCGTGATGATTCCGTGTGGAACTTCTACGGCAATTATTTCAAGGAGCACGACCCTTACGGACACCTTCGCTCGATTCATAATTGCCTGAGGGTATTCGACCACAGCGAGCCCTGGATTACGCATGTAAGCTACCAGCGCACCGATTTATACAAGACTGCCGAGGATACCGACGGACTCAGAGACAAGTACGGTAAGCCCGTAGTGCTTGACGAGATAGCGTATGAAGGCAACATCCAGTGCGGTTGGGGTAACATCCCCGGTGAGGAGATGGTCAGACGTTTCTGGGAAGGAGCCATGCGCGGAGGCTATCCGGGCCATGGTGAGACATTCCTTAATGACGAGGGCATCCTCTGGTGGTCACACGGTGGCAAGCTTCATGGAGAAAGCTGGAAGAGGGTCAAGTTCTTGCTTAAGATTCTCAGTGAGACTCCGGGCCACGGACTTAAGAAAGTTCCCGCCGAGTGGGACTGCGTTACAGCCGTATGCGAGGACGACACGCTTGAAGCAAAGACCGGTTACCGCATAGACTATTACAGCTTCATGCGCCCCGGCTACAGAGAATTTAACATTAAGGACGATTCCCTCTACGAAGTCGAGGTAATTGATACATGGGACATGACCGTTAAGAAAGTCGGCACGTTCTCCGGTAAGTTCAAGATCGAGCTTCCCGGCAAGCCCTATATGGCTATTAGACTTAAGAAGGTATTGAAATAATAAATGGATTAAGGCACCGCGAGTCGGTGTCTTTTTCTTTTGCCTGAGTAGCAAAAGAAGGTGCTCGTTGTGAAAATATTAAAGATTTGTTTAAATTGACAGATAATTTGTTGACTAACCTTCATATTGTGGTAAAATGGAATCAAGGACAGAGGTACAATCTCATACCGAGAACGGGGTAAACTTTTCACATACGGAGGATACAGCATGGAACAACGCATGACATCTATTTATTCTAAGAAGTTTCCCGACATTAAAATCAGGGTAATCCCGGGTCATTTCGTTACTTCGCACTCCCACATCAATTACTACATCGATATGACCATGACCAAGATGAGAGCCAGCGAAGCCAAGAATGTAGCCAAAGCCATTGCTTCCAAGTACTCATCCAATACCATCGTGGACACCATCGTATGTATGGACGGAAGCGAAGTTATCGGTGCTTATCTTGCCGATGAACTTACCAGAGCCGGCATCATTTCCATGAACGCCCACAAGACGATTTACGTTGTAAGCCCCGAGTTTAATTCGACCGGTCAGATTATCTTCAGACAGAATCTGGTTCCCATGATTGAAGGCAAGAACGTATTCCTGCTTCTTGCATCCACCACCACAGGTATGACGCTTCACAGATGTCTTGAGTGTATCAACTACTACGGTGGCCACATTACAGGTATCACGTCCGTATTCAGCATGATTAATTCTATCTGCGGCATCCACGTTTCTTCGCTGTTCAAAGCAGGCGACCTTCCGGACTACAAAGCATACAACCACGGCGAGTGCCCTATGTGCGATGCAAAGGTTCCGATTGATGCATTTGTAAACGGTTACGGATACTCGCAACTTAGGTAAAAGAAAGATTTCAGAGCCATACTCAGGTGTGGCTCTTTTCTTTTGCACATAAATGTAAAAATTATTACGAAAAATCCGTCAATATTTTCGTAGTTATGGTTGATTTCTGACAACTTTTTGCGATATAATTATTCCACATTGGTGTATATGGGTTCGACTTTTGTTACATCGGAGAACCTATGAGAAAGTACGAAGCACATCGTAAAAGCGAAGATGCGTTGAGACGAAGCATTGATGCCATATATAGGGAAAAAGATACTGACGCGGCAGTGGAAAGAGTGCTTTCTATTACTGCGCGTTTTTATAGTGCGGACCGTTGCTATCTCTATGAGCTCTACGAAGACGAAGAGTGCTACAAGAATACCTATGAGTGGTGCCGCGAGGGACTTAAACCCATAGACAAGACCATGACCTATCCTCAGGACATTATATCCACCTGGCTCGAAGAGTACGGCAAAGAAGGTGAGGTCTGGATTGCATCCGTTGAAGATGAAATCAGGGGCGGCTACGTCTACGACACACTTATTTCCCAGAAAGTTGAAAGTATTATCTTAAGCCCCATCAAAAACGGTAAGACGATTGTGGGCTTCTTAGGTCTTGATAATCCCAAGAAATCCGTGGACGACAGATTCTTGCTTCGTTCCGTTTCGGTAATCATATACAGTGAAATTGCAAGAAGAAGACAGTCTAGGCTTCAGGAAAGAGAAGCAGAGAAGCAGAAACGTCAGTTAGAGCTTGATAAATCCATTATCGAAGTCCTGGCCAATGAATATGCGTCTGCTTTTTACGTAGACCTTGATACGGATTCGCTTACGCCTATCCGAACCGACTCGGCGATGGAGGCTCATTTCGGAGAGTTCTTCAAGGATAAGATAAATTATTCGCCTGCATACAGAATCTATGTGAATACGGTTGTACAGGAAGACGACAGAGAGGACATGTTCTTTGCCGGAAGCGTTACGCATTTAAGAGAGGCGTTAAGAGAGACGAGCCTTGTTATTAAGCGGTTCAGGTGCCTCATTAACGGTTCGGAAGAGATATTTGAGGCTAAATGCGTTAAGGTCGGTAATGTTAACGCGCGCCCAAAGATTATCGTAATCGGTATAGCAAACAGAGAGATAGAAACAAGAGAAGAGCAGAACCGCCGAATCGAGCTTATCGAGGCCAATAAACGCGCCGAGGAAGCAAGTAAGGCCAAGAGTACTTTTCTTTTTAACATGAGCCACGATATCAGAACTCCTATGAACGCTATCATAGGCTACACCGATATGGCGGAGAGCAATGCGGGTAATCCCGAGAAGAGAGACGAGTGCCTGCAGAAGGTTAAGCTTGCCAGCCATCAGCTGTTAAGCCTTGTTAACGACGTCCTTGATATGGCGCGAATCGAGAACGGTAAGATTGCCATAGAAGAGATGCCCAACGACATTAAGGTTGCGACGGGCAACTGCTTCCAGTTATCCAAGCAGGACGGAGTGGCCCACGGCCTTAATATGACAATCGAATATCGTGATATAGAACACAACATGATATTCTGCGACGCAGCGCGCCTTAACAGGATATTTACGAATATTATCAGTAACTCGGTTAAATATACGAAGCCCGGCGGTAACATCAGCTTCATCGTGGAAGAGCTTCCCGGAAAGCGACTGGGATACGCAAGATTTAAGTTCACGGTTACGGACACCGGTATCGGCATGAGCGAAGAGTTCGTAAAGCACATTTTCGAATCCTTCTCGAGAGAACGTTCCACGACCGCAAGCGGCGTAGAAGGCGCGGGACTCGGTATGGCAATTACCAAGGAACTGGTGGACATGATGGGCGGTACCATAGATGTTAAGAGTGAGCTTGGTACCGGAACGATTGTATCCATAAGAATCGACTTTAGAATTGCCGAGAACGTATCTCCCGATTCTGCAGACGAGGAAGTGGATTACGATAAGGGCCTTGAGTTCAAGCGCGTTCTTCTTGCTGAAGATAATGACATGAACAGAGAGATTGCCAAGCATATCTTAGAGAGTCGCGGGCTTATAGTCGAAGAAGCCAACGACGGTTCGGTGGCGGTCGAGATGGTGCTTCAGAAGGCTCCGGATTACTACGACTATGTGCTCATGGATGTGCAGATGCCTTACATGGACGGATACAAAGCAACGGGCGCCATCAGAAGTTTCGCGGATTCCAAGTACGCTAAGCTACCCATCATTGCAATGACTGCCAACGCCTTCGAGGAAGACCGCAAGAAAGCACTTATGGCGGGAATGGACGCTCATCTGGCTAAGCCGATTAACGTCAAAGATCTCTTCAGAACCCTTCAGAGATTTGCATAAATATTACAAAGGATAAGTTGACTATGAAAAAAAGAAAATGGCTCAAAAGGTTATGTATCACATTAGGGGTAATTGTGGCACTGTATCTGGTGCTCTTCCTTGTGAACGTGTTGGTGAATGTAAGCCTTCGCAAGTACATTAAGACTTTCGCGCCGGTTGAGTATTCCGCCGACCGCATTGTTCCGGTAGAAGAAAACGGATACATCACCATCACAACAGACGGCGACCTTCGCATCATGCATATTACAGATGTGCACCTGGGCGGTGGATTCTGGACTTACAAGAACGATAAGAAGACCATCTACGAAGTTATTACCATGTTGCAAAAAGAAAAGCCCGACATCGTAATCTGCGGCGGCGACAACACCTATTGCCTTATCCCGCCCGGATACAACGGAAGCGGTACTTTCAACAACAAGATGGTAGCTAAGACCTTTATAGATATTTTCGACCACGAGCAGGTTTATTTTACCACCGTATTCGGTAACCACGACACCGAGGCCATGGACTATGCAAGCAGGCAGGACATCGGTGATTTGTACGCAAGCGACTACTCGGAGTACTGCTTCTTTAAGCAGGATTTCACCGACCTTGATGCGCCGTCGGTTCCGAGCGTAACCAATCAGTTTATTCGTGTCAAGAACACCGCCGGCGAGGTTGTGAAGCTTATAATGCTCATCGACTCCAATGATTACGTGGACAAGTCCTTCATGGCGACGGTTAAGGGTAAGTATGATGTAATTCACGACGCTCAGGTTGACTGGGCAGCAGAGACGGTTAAGAAGCTTTCTCTCGAGGCAGGTCTTCCGGAAGGCGAGTACGTTCCGACGATTACATTCATGCACATTCCGATTGGCGAGTACAGAACAGCCCTTGACGATTTAATCGAAGAGGTTAAGGACGATAAGGGCAACATCATTGAGTTTAAGCAAAAGAACAATCCCGTCGACACCGAATTCATATCCGGAGTCTGGGATGAGAAAGTATGCTACGGCGGATTGAATCGTACCGACAAAACACCCGATAAGCTCGACAACTTCTTTGAAGTGCTGTGCGAGAATATGGGTGCGGTTGAAGCGATTTTCTGCGGACACGACCACGTAAACAATGCTGTGGTTAAGTATAAAGGCGTTCTTTTGGCATACGGTTATTCCGTTGACAATGAAGCGTACGGTGACAAGATTATGAAGTCGGGAACCCAGCGAGGCGCCTGCGTAATCACGATTAAGCCTGACGGAAGCTTCACCCAGGAGCACAAGAACTCATATACCGATTACGGTGTGGAGCGTGATAAGTTCGTGGATGTATATATGGATAAGCCTTTGTATCCGGATGATTTAAGAACGGTTAAATAGAGTTTAAAATAGCCGCGGAGCTGTTGATAGCCCCGCGGCTTTATCATGCCTGAAATTATAGATTGTAAATCTTGGTGTACTTCTCGGTAAAGTACTTAAGGATAGGCTGAGCGCTTACTTCGCGGCCACATACTGCCTGAATGACTTCCTTGGGCTTGCGGGAGCTTCCGTACTGATGGATGTGCTCGTTGAGCCACTTGGTGATGTCCTTGATACGACCTTCGGCAAGAACTGTGTCGATGGAGCCGAGGTCTTTCTCAACAGCTTCAAGGAACATTCCGTCGTAGATGGTACCGAGAAGGTATGTGGGAAAGTAACCGAAGCTTCCGTCGCTCCAGTGCATATCCTGTAAGATGCCTTCTGCGTCGGTGGGAGGAGTGATGTGGAGATATTCCTCCATTTTCTTGTTCCAAAGGGCGGGAAGCTCGGAAACGGGTACGTTGTTTCTGAAGATTTCCTGCTCGATTTCGTAACGCACGATGACGTGGAGGCAATATGTAACCTCGTCGGCCTGAGTGCGGATGAGTGAGTTCTTAACGCTGTTGATATAGCGGTAGAACTCGTCGATTGTGATGTCCTTAAAGTCAGGGTCGATTTCCTGAAGCTTAGCGTAGATAGGCTTCCAGAAGTTAATGTTACGTCCGAGAACGTTCTCGTAGAAACGGGACTGGCTTTCATGGAGACCTAAGTAATTGCAGGAGCCGGCAACGGTATCGTCGAGGCGCTCGGCTACGTTCTGCTCAAAGATAGCGTGTCCGCCTTCGTGAATAGCGGAGAACATAGGGTCAACCGCATTGTCGGTTCTGAAGTGGTTGGATACGCGAACATCCTTAGAGTTGAAATTGAGTGTGAAAGGATGCTCGGTCTCACCTGTGCAGCCTTTGTCAAAAGAAAATCCGATGTACTCAAGTAAGAACTTTTCAACAGCCTTCTGAGCGGGGATGTCGTACTCTTTCTTGAATTTGGACTCGTCGTAAGGCTTGGCTGCGAGAATCTTGTTAAGAAGAGGGAGAAGTCCTTCTTTTAACTCGTTAAATACGCGGTCGTAGGTAGCTGAGTCCATGCCTTCTTCGTAGGAGTCAAGGAGAGCGTCGTAAACTTCCATGTGGGGGCGCATATAGCCCATCATTTTCTTGGTGAAATCAATCATCTTCTCAAGGTGAGGGGCGAAGATTGAAAAGTCTTTCTTGGCCTTCGCATCCTGCCATGCTACGCCGGCTTCGTTCTGAGCTACGATGAAGTCGTGGTAGAAATCTGCGGGAACGCGCTTGTTCTCGTCGTAGTTTTTCTTCATTTGCTTAACGATGTACTTCCAGTCGGAATCAAGCGCATCGAACTCTGCGGGCGCGCTTAACTTGTCAAGAAATTCGCCCATTTCGGTGGAAGTGCTTCTTTTGAAACTCTCGGTGGAAAGGTAGGCGAGAGCGTCGGAATGGCCTTTGAAGCCTTCCTTGGGCATTGAGGTCTCCAGATCCCAGTATAAAAGGGTTGAAGCGTGACCGAGATTGGTGGTCTCTGCAAGGTACGCTTTGAATTTGTCTAATAATTCACTCATAACTTTGTTCCTTTCATCATTCTCTTTATAAACGTATAAAAGTATAACATATCGCGGGTTTGCCGCAAACTGTTTTTCTCGACAGAGGCGGGTTTAAATGGTATACTTTTTGAGGATTTTGTATAAAAAGGAGAAGTAAGATGGAAAGAGAGCATTTGGGGAGCAGACTGGGATTCATTCTGCTTAGTGCGGGTTGCGCCATAGGCCTTGGTAACGTGTACAGATTCCCTATGAAAGCGGGTCAGTACGGCGGTGGCGCGTTTGTGCTTGTTTATGTGTTGTGCCTTATTTTGCTGGGGCTTCCCGTTATGGTTATGGAGTTTTCGCTCGGCCGCGCGGCTCAGAAGAGTCCCGTTTATATTTATAAGACTTTAACGCCCGAGAAGAAGTGGTGGAACATTCACGGATTTGTGACGCCTTTCGGTAACATTTTGCTGATGATGTTCTATACGACTATTGCGGGCTGGATTTTGAGATATTTCTTTAAGGCGGCTGCAGGCGTGTTTACGGGCATGGATTCGGATGCGGTTACGGGCGAGTTTGTAAGTATGCTCGGCAATCCCTGGAGCATGCTTGCTTACACGGCGGTGATTGCTTTTCTTGCGTGTCTTGTATGTTCTTTCAGCCTTCAGAAGGGTCTTGAGAGAATTACCAAGTATATGATGGTTGCACTTTTGGTGCTGATGGTTGCTTTGGCTGTTTACGGTCTTACTCTTGATGGAGCCAAGGAAGGCATTAAGTTCTATCTTGAGCCCGACTTCAGTAAGATTAACGGCAATGTGGTGTCTGAAGCTATGAACCAGGCGTTCTTTACGCTTAGCCTCGGTATCGGTTCCATGGCAATCTTTGGAAGCTATCTCGGCAAGGAGCGTTCGCTTACGGGCGAGTCGGTAAGCATTATTTTGCTGGATACCTTTGTGGCGCTTACTGCGGGACTTATTGTATTCCCTGCATGCTTCTCTTACGGTATTGAGCCTAATGAAGGTGCGGGACTTTTGTCCCTGACACTTCCCAACGTATTTAACGGTATTCCCGGAGGAAGATTCTGGGGTGCGTTGTTCTTTATTTTTATGACTTTTGCGGCGTTTTCGACGGTGCTTGCGGTGTATGAGAATATCATCGCCTGCGGCTCGGAAGTGTTTAAGTGGTCGCGTAAGAAGACCGCATGGATTGTATGCGTGATGATGATTGTGCTTAATATTCCCTTCATCCTCGGCAACAACGTATGGTCGGGCTTCCATGCTTTCGGTATCGAGGGTAAGGATGTGTCGGATCTTGAGGACTTCTTTGTATCGACTTTGATGCTGCCCCTCGGTTCGTTAACTTATGTGCTGTATTGTACACGTAAGTGGGGCTGGGGCTTTAAGAACTTTACGGATGAAGCCAATGCGGGCAAGGGCCTTAAGTTTCCTAAGTGGATGAAGGGCTACGTGACTTTCGTGCTTCCCGTAATCATTTTGATTGTGTTTGTACTCGGTATCTTGTCATACTTTGGTATCGGTAAGTAATATGAGGAGCCTATGAAGAATCTTATTTTTGATATTGACGGAACTTTGTGGAATACCACCGGAGTGGTGGCAGGCGCGTGGAATAAAGCAATCGCTAAGATGGCAGTGCCGGAACTTGCAAGCCTTACCGTTACCGCAGACATGCTTAAGAAAGAATTCGGTAAGCCCATGGACGTTATCGCGGACGATTTGTTCGGCGATATCGATGCGGGTGTTAAGGCAGAGCTTCTTTCGCTGTGCTGTGAATATGAACAAGCGGCCCTTTCGGAGTGTGATGAAGACCTTACGTATGAAGGTATGAATGATACGCTTCATAAGCTTTCTAAGAATCACAACCTTTTCATAGTGAGCAACTGTCAGGACGGATATATCGAGCTTGTTATCAGAAAGACCGGACTTACGGGACTTATCAAGGATTTTGAGTGTTTCGGTCGCACGGAACTTCAGAAGGATGAGAATATTAAGCTTGTGATGGAGCGTAACGGCCTCGAGCCTTCGGATACGGTATATATCGGCGATACCATGGGCGATTTTACGGCTACCCACAAGGCCGGCATTAAGTTTGTTTTTGCCTCCTACGGATTCGGTGATGTGGCTGAGCCCGATTATGTTATAAGCAGTATGGGAGAGCTTCTTAAGCTTGTATAGTCTTACAATCTGTTAATAGGATTGCGCTACACTTATCTCTGTTAGGCGACTTAAGAAGGGAGACTATTATGGGCGATCTTGAAAACTTGGCAGCACTTAAGAAGATGCTTGAAAGAAAAGATGAGGAAGAAGCGGCTTCGAAGCTTGAGCAGGAGAAGGCTTTTATAGCCGATGCCACCAAAGCGTATCTGGGACACAGCGCACCGATTTCGGGAATTCAGGCATATGACCCCGACGAAATGATTGCATTTTTGAACTTACCGGCCAAGGACGTGCAGAGACGTATGGGCGGACGTTGGGCGGAAATGGACTTTGGTGAGTTTGATACATTCTGCTACCATATGAAGCAGAAGATTCAAAAATCCACAACTCTCCTTGACTGGAAGTCATAAAAGATATAAACTTTACTTGTTTCATGAGGGAGTAGCAGGCGGGCAACCGTAGGAAGTCACCAGCACGATCGAAAGATCTGGCATACTTTAAATTGCAAGACTCATGTATAGCGTTCACTATACATGGGAGTATCATGAAGATTTACCGGGTGTAGTGAGAGCTGTGCCCGGTTTTATTATGCTTAGGGGCTTTGTTGCGGCTTCTTTGGCAGTGGGGCCGGAGTATTGTAATTAAGAGAGGATAGTAACATGATAGCAGCACTTATTATTTTTGTACTGATGTATATTGGAATGCTTGCTTTTTCCAAGTACAGAGTGTGGTTCGCCCTCGGCGGAGCGGTGGCCATGGTGGTGACCGGAGTATTGTCCGTAACGAAGGTTCCCTCAGCGATTAACTGGAACGTAATCATGATGATTGCGGGCACGATGGGTCTGGTGACGTTGTTCATCGAGACAGGAATGCCTGCGCGACTTGCAGACCTTATGCTTAAGAAGATGCCCAATGCATGTGCGGCAATTATTGCGTTGTGCGTATTTTCGGGCGTTGTATCGGCGTTTGTTGATAACGTTGCGACCGTTTTGATGGTTGCTCCCGTAGGTCTTGCGATTTGTAAGAAATTAAAGATTAATCCCGTGCCGGTAATTATTTCGATTGCCGTGTCTTCTAATCTGCAGGGAGCTGCGACGTTAGTAGGCGATACCACATCGATTCTCCTTGGCGGATATGCGGGAATGAGCTTCATAGATTTCCTGTTCTGGCAGGGCAAGTTCTCCATTTTCTGGGCGGTTGAGCTCGGAGCTTTGGGAACCGTAGTGATTCTTTATTTTATCTTCAGAAAGCAGAAGCAGCCCGTTACAGCTGAGCGCCTTACACCTGTAACCGACCACGTACCCGGCATTATGCTCGCGATGGTTGTTGTGTGCCTGATTATTGCGTCATTCTTCGAAATCCCCGTAATTGACGACATTAAGAACGGTCTTATCTGCATGACAATCTTTATTATCGAACTCGTACGCAACATGTTGTCTCGCAAGAGCACCGCACCTTTGAAACTCGTGCTCAAAGAACTCGATTATCAGACATTGCTCATGCTCTGCGGACTCTTTACCGTAATCGCCGGTATTACCGAGGCAGGCATAATCGACAAGATTGCAGACTGGTTCTCAGGCCTTGGCGGCGGTAACCTGTTTGTGCTTTATACGATTATCGTATTTGGCTCCGTAGTGATTTCTGCTTTTGTCGACAATATCCCTTATGTGGCGGCTATGCTTCCGGTTGTGCAGGGTATTTCACTTAAGCTTGGTATTAATCCCGTAGTATTGTACTTTGGACTTCTTACCGGCGCGACCCTCGGCGGTAACATCACACCTTTCGGCGCTTCCGCGAATGTTGCGGGCATCGGTATCCTTAAGAAGGAAGGATATACTGTTAAGAACTCAGATTTCTTTAAAATCGGTATTCCTTTCACCTTTACCGCTGTAATAATCGGCTATGTATTTATCTGGCTGGTTTGGGCGTAAGATTATAGTGACTATGTGATTAATGTGGGCTCCGTTTTGCGCGGGGCCTTTTTATACGCGCATCATACTCAGTACGGTTGTAATATACTCAACAAATGAGTAATTGATTTTTGCTTTTTCCAATGGAATAATGAATCCAGAAGCTTCGAATACACATTATTACGGAGGATTGAACAGATGATAGCATTAAGTGCAAATATAAAGAAATATAGATTAGAAAAAGAAATGACTCAGACTCAGCTTGCATCGGTATTTAACGTCTCAGAACAGGCAGTCAGCCGCTGGGAGAACGGTAATACCTATCCGGATATTCAATTGTTGCCCGCTATAGCAGACTATTTCGGCATTACGATTGATGAGCTTATGGGGATGGAGAACTATAAGGATGAGCGTGAGACAGATAAGATAATGGAAGAGGTTAGAGAGAATGATCGAAAAGGTTTGGTAAGTAAAAATATCAAAATTCTTCAGGAAGCGGTAGTTAAGTATCCAAAGAATTACGTTCTTTTGAATTATCTTATCCATGAACTAAATTTTGAGTATAGTGATGATGAAGAAAAATTGCGGAAAAACCATGAAAAAGCGATTGAAATAGCCGACCGTATTTTGAACGAATGTACGGATCAGGTAATTCGCAATGCTGCCAATTTTGAAAAGATAAATTCGCTTGAGCTACTTGGCAGAACAGAAGAAGCTATTGCTTTGGCTGAGAAATTGCCTATTATAAGCATGTCTTACGAGTTTAAATTGAAAGATCTCTACACAGGGGAAAGACTCAAGTTGCACTGTAAAGAAGCATTAATGACATATGCACAAAATATGTCAGGAATAATAGAACGTATGTCGGACCTGGGCTTTCAGGATGAGAGCTTGTCTATAGAGGACAGGATTTCGATTTGCAAAAAAGCTATTGAGATTCTGAATGTGGTATATGAAGGTGAATATGGCAATGGAGCATGGATATTGGCAAATAAACATAGGTATATCGCTGCAATGACGGTGCTTATTGGGAAGACGGAAGAAACGTTGTACCATCTTGAAGAAGCAGCCAAGTATGCGGTAATGCATGACACTTTGCCTGAAAAGCAGACATTACATTCAACGTTACTTTCAGGATATGAAGTCAGAAAGGACACGTTGTTCAAAAATCATGCATTTACAGAATGTGGGGAACTTTTTGATAGACTGAAGCAGGAGCGATATGACATCGTGAGAGATACAGAGCGCTTCAAGGCTGTTTTGGATAAGATTACCCCTTATGTTGAGGGCGTGTAAGAGCGTAATTTGCTCTAATAAGGACTAATTTCAGGGGCTTTTCGATTGCAGAGGAGCCCCTTTTTCTTTTGTAATGCATAAAAAGAAGAGTTAGCCGATTTTATTCATTGTTTTGCTCCCAACATTTTGCGAGGCAATGGATAAATTTCGGAAAAAGAAGAATTTATGCATTGTTTTATGGTAATAAATGGGTCGAAACGGCTTTAAGAGAGCTATCGGAGCCTGATAATAATGCATAAAACAGCCAAAATCCTTTTTTTATCCATTGTCGTCATGAATACCGAGGGGAAAAACAATGCATAAAAACTCGCAAATCGAAAATTTATCCATTGTACCTTAAATTGCCTATGCGAAAACAATGGATAAAATTTGAAAATCAGCGATTTTATGCATTCCCGGGCAGCGGAGCGACGAGAAATCGGACCGGCGAGCAGGCCGGCTATGCGAAGCGACAGAAATTAAATATAAAAAAACAATAAAAAGCCAAAATAACACTTGCATATATCCCACCTTAAGCGTATAAATGTATATGTGATAAAAATTAGCACTCGGACATACTGAGTGCTAACAATATAAATTAGGAGGCTAAGTCATGAAGTTAACACCACTCAACGACAGAGTCGTTTTGAAGCAGTTAGTAGCTGAAGAGACTACCAAGTCGGGAATCGTACTTCCCGGTCAGAATAAGGAGAAGCCCCAGCAGGCAGAAGTTGTTGCTGTAGGCCCCGGCACAGAAGAAGTTAAGATGCAGGTTAAGGTGGGAGACAAGGTTATCTACTCCAAGTACTCAGGCACCGAAGTAAAACTTGACGAAGAAGAATACATCATTTGCAAGCAGGACGATATCCTTGCTGTAATTGAATAATTGGAGGGAATGTACAATGGCTAAAGAGATTAAGTACGGAGCCGACGCAAGACAGGCTCTTGAAGCAGGCGTTAACAAGCTTGCAGATACAGTTAGAGTAACACTCGGACCTAAGGGCAGAAACGTAGTTCTTGATAAGTCCTACGGCGCACCTTTAATCACTAACGACGGTGTTACAATTGCCAAGGAAATCGAACTCGAAGATGCTTTCGAGAACATGGGCGCTCAGCTCGTTAAAGAAGTTGCTACCAAGACCAACGACGTAGCAGGTGACGGTACCACAACCGCTACAGTTCTTGCACAGGCTATGATTAATGAAGGTATGAAGAACCTTGCAGCAGGCGCTAACCCCATCGTACTTCGTAAGGGTATGAAGAAGGCTACCGACAAGGCTGTTGAAGCTATCAAAGGCATGGCTCAGAAGGTTAACGGAAGCGAGCACATCGCAAGAGTTGCCGCTATTTCCGCTGGCGATGACAAGGTAGGCGAGATGGTTGCCAAGGCTATGGAAACAGTTTCCGGCGACGGCGTAATCACTATCGAAGAGTCTAAGACAATGGAGACCGAACTCGAACTCGTTAAAGGTATGCAGTTCGACAGAGGCTACATTTCAGCATACATGGCTACAGATATGGATAAGATGGAAGCAGTTCTTGACGATCCTTACATTCTTATTACAGATAAGAAGATCAGTAACATTCAGGAGATTCTTCCTTTACTTGAGCAGATTGTTCAGTCCGGCTCCAAGCTTTTAATCGTAGCTGAAGACGTTGAAGGCGAAGCTCTTACCACATTAATTGTTAACAAACTTCGCGGTACTTTCAATGTAGTGGCAGTTAAGGCTCCCGGCTACGGCGATCGCAGAAAGCAGATGCTTGAAGATATCGCAGTTCTTACCGGCGGACAGGTTATCTCTTCCGAACTCGGCCTTGAGTTAAAAGAAGCTACACTTGACATGCTCGGCCGTGCTAAGTCCGTTAAAGTGCAGAAAGAAACCACCGTTATCGTTGACGGTTGTGGCGACAAGGCAGCAGTATCTGCACGTATCAACCAGATTAAAGGTCAGATTGAAACCACCACTTCCGACTTCGACAGAGAGAAGCTTCAGGAAAGACTTGCCAAGCTCTCCGGCGGTGTTGCAGTTATCCGCGTAGGTGCTGCTACCGAGACAGAAATGAAGGAAGCTAAGCTTCGTATGGAAGACGCTTTGGCAGCTACCCGTGCAGCAGTTGAAGAAGGTATCATCTGCGGCGGTGGTTCAGCATACATCCACGCTTCCAAGGAAGTTAAGAAGCTTGCTGACGAGCTTACAGGCGACGAAAAGACCGGTGCCAACATCGTTTTAAAGGCTATGGAAGCACCTCTTTACCACATCGCTTATAACGCAGGCTTAGAGGGTTCCGTAATCATCAATAAGGTTAAAGAATCCGAAGTAGGCGTAGGCTTTGACGCATACAAAGAAGAGTACGTTGACATGGTTAAGGCAGGTATCCTCGATCCCGCCAAGGTTACCAGAACCGCTCTTCAGAACGCAACATCAGTAGCAAGCACCTTCTTAACAACAGAATCTGCAGTAGCTACCATCAAGGAGCCCCAGCCTCCGATGCCCGCAGGCGGCGGAATGGGCGGAATGTACTAAGACCCATATAGCTTAATACACAGGCACTTGTCTTAAAAAGTAAGGCAAGTGCCTTATTTTTTGCACAAAAAGCAATGATTTGTCATATTTGTGTTGAAATATTATGTTAATCAGATTATAATAAAAACGACCAAAAAGCAGTGAAAAAGGGGCACTCAGCGTTAAGGTTTTAAACGCTATGCCCTGTTTTTTTGCGCAAAATTTTATTATGTGGGGTATACATTCATGAAAAATCTCAAAATCGGCTTCAAAATCTTTCTTACCATTTTCCCACTTGAGATACTTCTGATTCTTTCTTTGGTAATGTTGGGAATAAATGTGCGTAATACGGTAGATGATTCCAGGGCAGTCTACTACGACACCCTTTATAATGTGAATCACAACCTCTTATCCGCCGACAGGGAGCTTTACAGAGCGCAGCTTTCTTTTACCAGATACATTGAGACACAAGACTCTGAGAAGGAGCAGATGGAGGAGTACAAAGAAAGTACTGAGGCGTGCCTTGACTATGCGACCAAAGCAAGCGAGATAGCGACTCTGGACAATTCACTGTTTAAAGAAACCACAGTGGATGGAGTCAATTTTGAGGAAGCTTTCAACATTTTTTCGGAGAACCTGATATCATATACCGGCGCCTATGTACTTGAGTTTCGTATAGGAGATGTTAATAGGCAAAAACAAAGCTTTGAAACCGCCAGAAGTTCGCTGGCAAGGCTTCAGGCCATTACAGAGAGCTGGGCGCTTAAGCAGGGCGATGCCATGACTGCCAGAACAGACGCGCAGATTAAGGGAATAAGTTTAATTTACCTTGCGGTTATAGCGGTAATAACTATTGTGGTGTTCTTTGTTGCGCACTCTATAGGTAAGGGCATCAGAAAGACCAAAGAACGCCTGGATATCCTTGCGACCAACGACTTAACCACGGCAGTTCCCGATACAAAGGCCAAGGATGAAGTGGGCCAGATGACGAGGTCATTTAAGACCATGCAGGACAATCTTAAGAATGTTATCGGTGTGCTGTATGCACAGTCCGATGAGCTGGCGGGTTCCTGCGAAAGTATGAGTAACGCCACCCGCGAGGCTGCATCTAGCATGGAAGCCATTAATACGGCAGCGGAAGAACTTGCGGAGACGGCATCTCAGACCGCTTCGGATGTGGAAGAGATTGCTTCGGATATGACGAGGCTTTCCGATGTGATGAACAGATCAGTTGAATCTACCGACTCCATTACAAAGGCCGGCGAAAAGATTAACAAGGCTACCGGAGAGGGAATGGAAAAGGTAGCGGGACTTATAGAGATTAACAAACAGTGTATAGATGCTTTCGGAAGCGTATTTGACGGAATTGCATCGATAGAGGAAAGCTCAAGTCGAATAAGCGAGGTATCCGGACTTATTTCGGCCATAGCGGGGCAGACCAATTTGTTGTCGCTTAACGCAAGCATAGAAGCGGCAAGAGCCGGTGAGTACGGCAGAGGATTCAACGTAGTAGCTGAGGAAATCAGAAAGCTTTCGGTTCAGTCGGCGGATAATGTGAACACCATAAACGCGCTTTTGGAAGAGCTTGAAACGAACACCGCCAAGGCCACAGCTTCCTCCAGAAGAGTAAAAGAATTCGTGGAGAGACAAAACATCAGCGTAGAAGAAACCAAGGGAAGCTTTGAAGGAATCGTAAACAGCATAGACGACGTCAATTCCGCGGTAGACGGCCTTAAAGAGGTTAACTCGGAGCTGGCCAAAGGCTTTGAAAACATAAACGGACTTGTGGCCGGACTCTCCGCAGTCTCCCAGGAAAACGCCGCCACTGCCGAGGAACTGTCAGCAACAGCGGACCAGGTTTCGGAAAATGTAGCGGCACTTAATGAAACGGAAAAACAAATAGACACGGCTTCCGAAAAGCTTGCTGAAATAGTTAAAAACTTCAAAGTGGAAGATTAGTCATATAAAGGGCATCGGTACATTGCTATCGGTGCTCTTCTTTTGTTATTCATAGGGTAATTTGCGCATGGTACGATTAAAAAAATGTGGTACATCCGCAATTTTTGATAATCTAAACCACAGGAGGGGAATATGAAAGGATTATTAACGATTTCTTCTGAGCGCATTAAAGAGCTTAGAGTAGAAGACAAATTTAAGGTTGTATTTAAAAAGATTTTGAGCTTTTTTGCGGTAGCGGTAATTGTTTTGGTTTTTACAATTGCGATAAGCCTTACGGCTATCAGTGCGATGCAGAAGAACTATGAAATCGGTAATGTGCAGGGCGAAATTCGTATCGATATTCAGGCGCTTTCCAAAGCTTTTCTTTGGGCAATGGCGGCTCCGGATCCTGCCATTAAGGAAGAACAGCTCGGAAAGGCAATGGATAAGTTTGGCGAGTTTGACGCCAACCTTAAGACTTTTTCGGGGCTGTATTCGAATCAGGCCAATTTAAACAAAGTAAGCACCGATTTAAAAACAGTTCAAGCTAACGGGGAAAAGTTAGGAGAAATGTTTAATAGCGGAAGCAGCAATGAGGAAGTATTCTACTTCTTTAATGATACGCTTTATCCTTCCATTGATGTGGTGGTTAAGGATTTGAAGGCGGTTTCCACAGAGACCGGAGCTTCGGCCGCATCGGTTTATAAGACCAGTATGCTGGTAGTTGTTGTGATGATAATTGTTTCTGCGTTAATCGTAGTTGCGATAATGATATTCATTGTGAATGCAAGGAAAGTTTTCAGTAACGCTATTCTTGAACCCGTAAATGAAATCTCCGAAGCGGCAGGTTCAATGGCTAAGGGAAGAATGAAGATTTCAATTGCTTATGATGCTAAGGATGAACTCGGACAGCTTGCCAAAGACCTTGACCATTCAACGACGGTTATAGAAAATGTAGTCTCTGATATAAGCGCATCGCTTGACAGAGTTGCCTCCGGCGACTTCTCAAAGAGCACCGACCATCCCGAGCTTTACGTAGAAGACTTTGCACCGATAAAAGAATCCGTAGATCGCATAGTATCACAGCTTTCCGGAACTATCAGAGATGTTAAGAACGCATCATCCAAGGTTGCTCAGGATGCATCTAACCTCGCGCACGGAGCACAGGACCTTGCAGAAGGTGCTACCGATCAGGCAGCTGCGGTTGAAGAGCTTACAGCCAGCGTTGAAAGTGTTAACAACCAGACCAAGGATATGGCTGCTTCGGCTGAAAAGGGAGTAGACCTTGCCAAGCAGGTACGACGTGAAGCCGAAGTCAGCGCCGAAAGAATGCAGGAAGTTACAAGCGCCATGGAGCGTATTACCGATGCTTCTCACCAGATCGAGCAGGTTACCAATGCCATCGAAGGTATTGCTAAGCAGACACAGCTCCTTGCCCTTAACGCTTCAATCGAAGCCGCAAGAGCCGGCGAAATGGGTAAAGGCTTCGCGGTTGTTGCAGACGAAATCAGCTCACTTGCCAATGAAAGTTCAGAGGCTGTTAAGAATACACACGAACTTATCGCAGGTACCATTCAGGAAATTGAAAACGGTAACCGCGTAGTTGAAATGACCACCGAAGCTCTCGGAAGAGTGCAGGATTCTGTTAACAGCATTGCGGAAATCGTTCAGGAGTCAGGCGAACTTGCAAGATCCCAGGCTCAAAACATGGACGAAATCAGCAAGGGCATCGAGCAGATTGCAGTTGTAGTACAGAACAACACCGCAACCGCTCAGGAGTCAAGCGCCGTATCCACCGAGCTTTCGACCCAGTCCGAAGAACTGAACACTTTGGTAAGTCAGTTCGTAGTTTAATAAAGTGCAATACCCCCGCCTTTCGAGATGTATGCTCGGAAGGCGGTTTTGTGATATAATACCCCCATGAGTGCAAAGATTAGGGGAATAGGCAAAAGAATATGTGTACTTATCTTGGGAGCAGCGATGCTCCTTCTTAGTGCGTGCAGGCAGAGTGAGCGAAGCGCGCTTATTTCTGAAATTTCCGAAAGATACAGTGTTCCCGGTGACAAGCAGCTCATCGTCTATACTTCCCACAAAGAAGAAGTATACCTTCCCATCATCAGAGAATTTGAAAACCGTACCGGCATATGGGTAGAAATTCATGCGGGCGGTACGACCGAGATGTTTAAAGAAGTTAAAGAAGCGGCTGAAGAAGGCGCCTGCGATATAATGTTCGGCGGCGGTATCGAGTCTTTTGAAGCCGGCAAGGATATGTTCATGCCTTATGAGGTGTCGGGCATAGAGAGCCTTGATGCCAATTATCTTTCGGAGGGCGACTACTGGACGCCTTTCACGGAACTTCCCCTGGTATTTATTTATAACAATAAACTGGTTCCCGAGGCCGAAGCGCCTGCTACATGGGCGGAACTTACAGACGGTAAATGGAAGGGGCAGATTGCTTTTGCCGACCTTCACAGCTCTGGTACCAGCTATACGATTTTATCGACGATTTCCCAGATGAGCGACAAAACGCTCAAAGCATCCATGGCGGATTTTCTTAACAACTTAGACGGTCGCGTGCTGACTTCATCCGGCCAGATTATCGAGCAGGTTTCGGACGGTTCGTTCTTAATGGGGATTACTCTTGAAGAAACCGCCAAGAAAGCGATTCTTGCAGGCTACGATATTACGATGGTCTACCCGGCAGACGGTACCAGCGCGGTGCCCGACGGTGTTGCGATGGTTAAGAATGCTCCGCACAGCTACAATGCGGGCTTGTTCATAGATTTTGTGACGGATTACGATACTCAGGCTTATGCGATGGATGAGTTCTACAGACGTCCGGTTCGCACGGATATTATCCTCCCGGAAGGCACTGAGGCTATCGACCAGATTGATTTTGATATAGAGAAATCGGCCGCGGAGGAAGAGGAAATATTTAACCTCTGGGACGAGATTATCGGTAAGGAGGACTGACATGGGCTTTATCAGACACTCCTTTAAAAGACGACTTTTCTTTATCATTCTTTCGGTAACACTGGTTCTTGTTATCTTCGGAGGAATTCTTACGATTCAGGGCTTCCAGGCCAGAATCCGTGCCGACCATGAGAAAGAAGACCGCGAGCAGGAAATTGCAATCGGTGACAAGGTAGATGATATTCTGAAAATTTCCGAAAGCGTCCTTGATAAGATATCCGAAAGTGACGCCCTTAAGAAAGCACTTACGCCTGGACCCAAGAACGACCTGGATACGTACTCCGCACTGTATGAAGTGACTGCGGATATACGTGATTATGCTGTAGTGGACCTGTATCTTGGCGGTAACAGCAAGTTCAGCACCAGAAGAGGTGTTGTATCCGAGGATCTTCCGACCAATTACGCTGTGCTTAGAGAAGCCGATAAGGCCGAGGGTGAGACCGTATATGCGATGGACCCTTACGACGCAACCGAAGACGGCGCCACCATGATAATCGCAAGAAAGATTACAGGCGTTGGTGCCAAGGGTTATGCGGTAATAAGGATTACTCAGACGGAGCTTAGGCGAATCCTGGCAGGTTCTTTTAACGCAAGGGACGGCTTTATGCTTACCGACAAGTATTTCAGGCCGTTTTGTCTTATGGGAACCGCAGAGAGTAAGAATAACCTGTCCGTCATCCGTAAGAACCTTTTTAAGAACGATTTATACAATAAGGACATAGAAGAGAACGTTTATATATCGGAAGTGGGCGACAGCGGTCTTATCAGCATTTACATTACGCCGCCTGCTTTTGAAAAGTCGGCTGTGCATGCGGGCTACCAGATAGTGCTTATGCAGGTGGTAATCAGCGTGCTGCTGTGTTTGCTTGTGGCGTCCCGCCTCAGTACTTCTTTTGCCAAGCCCATCAATACCCTTACGGTGGCGATGAAGCAGTTCAGAAAGGGTGACTTCGATACCAAGATAGACCTTAACCGCGAGGACGAATTCGGACAGCTGGCGTCGGGCTTTAACAAGATGACGGCGCGCCTTAAGGATACCATGCGCGAGCGTGTGGAAGCGGAGAGAAAGGTTAATGAAGCCCGCATAGAGCTTATGCAGGCACAGCTTAATCCGCACTTCCTTTACAATACTCTCGACACCATCAAATGGGTGGCCAAGGCCAATCAGGTGCCGGAAGTGGCGACACTTTCATCATCACTTGCCACCATACTGCGTACAGGCATTTCCGAGAATCAGTTTTGCATGCTCGAAAGTGAACTCGATCTGGTGCGCAACTACTGCGACATTCAGAAGATTCGTTTCGACGACTGTTTCGATCTTGAGGTTGATGTCGCCGACAGCATTGCGAAGGCCTATGTACCAAAGCTTATCCTGCAACCGCTTGTGGAGAATTCGATTATTCACGGACTTGAGGGCAGAAGCGACGGCCGCATCAAGATTACGGCCGACAGAATCTTTGCTGAAAAAGAAAACGGCGAGAGTACGCTTGTGATTACCGTAACGGATAACGGTAAGGGCATAAGCGACGAAATGATTAAGCTTATCGAGACCGACGACCCCGAGGCACTAAAGGGGCACCTTGGTCTTAAGAACGTTAACACAATAATCCGCCTGTACTACGGAAGCGAGTACGGGGTAAGCGCCAAGCGCACGGATACAGGTACAGAGATGACTGTCCGTCTTCCTTTTTCCACGGAGACGCCGGTCAAAGAACGGGAGATTACACCATGACATCCGTTATGATAGTGGACGATGAAAAATACGTAAGAATGGGAATTAAAGAGGAGACCGACTGGGCTCTCATAGGCTGCGAAGTGGTGGCCGAGGCCGCCAACGGCGAGGAAGCACTGGAGAAAGCAGAAGCAACTCGCCCCGACCTTGTAATATCGGACATCAGAATGCCCAAGATGGACGGAATAGAACTTGCCGAGAAACTTATCGAGAAGTACCCCTCAATCAAGGTTATATTCCTTACCGCCTACAACGAATTTGAATATGCGCGCCAGGCAGTGCGAATCGGCGTAAGCGACTACCTCTTAAAGCCTTTTAAAGACGGCGAACTGGAGGCTTCGGTGCAGAGACTTCTTCACCTGCATCCCAACACTCCCGCTTCGGTCAAAGAACTCGAGAACACACTTATTCCCCTCAAAGACAAGGCGGAGATTTCGAACAGATACGTTCAGACCGCTCTTACATATATTGAGGAGCATTTCGCCGACCTTGACTTCTCCATAGGTAAGCTTGCCGACTCCATGGGCGTAAGCGAAGGCCATATCAGCAGACTGTTTAAGTCCGAAACCGACGTAGGAATCAACAATTACCTGACACGCTATCGTATCAGAAAAGCCATGGACTACCTTAAGGATGTTCAGGTAAAAGTCTACGAAGTGGCGGAGAAAGTAGGCTATCAGGACATAGCGTATTTCTCCAACACCTTCAAAAAGCTTGTGGGTAAGTCACCCTCAGACTATCAGTCAAACGGTCTTGAATAAAGATGTGAATTTTTTACAAAAAATATCAGTTTTGTCCTCTGCAAATTACAAATGTGCACAAGTAGAATGTACTTATCAGGAAGCAATAACACAGATAAGTACATTTTTTTTGTGCCATAGTGGCGTTATCTGTGCAAATTGCGTAAAGGAGGAAGCACATACTATGAAAAAGAGATTGTTAGCAACACTTTTGGCTTGCACACTCGTTGTATCCGGCTTAACAGGATGCGGTAAGAGCGAGCCCGCTGCAAGCAACACCCCCGCTTCTAAAGAAGCAACCACAGAAGTAACACAGACTAAGGAAGATACTCCTGTAGAAGAGCTTACAGGTATCGACTTAATCATCAAAGAAGCCGAAGGCATGTCAATGGAAGAACTTGCCAAGAAGGCTATCGAAGAATCAAACGGCAAGACATTCTACGGCGTAGGTAACTCTAGCCGCGGTAAGTCAGCACTTCCCAAGTTCATCGAGTACTTACAGTCAATCGATGCTAACTACACAATGGAATTCGAATGGCAGCAGCCCAAGAACAACAAGATCTTCGAGCAGCTCACTTCCGACTCTTTAAAGAGCACCGGTACATTCGCAATGACCCTTATCCAGGACGGTAACCAGATTCAGAGCAAGATGGTTGACACAGGTATCTTAAAAACCTTCGTTCCCAAGGAATGGGCAGAAGCTAACGGTACTACCGCAGACGCTTTCACAGGTTTCTTACCTCTTCAGACACTTAACAAGGTATTCATGTTCAACTGCACAGGTGATGCAACATTCACCAACTGCTGGGATTTCGTATACGAAGGTTCTCACCCCTTATTCATGGGCGTTGACTCCGAAATCGTAGGTAAGAACTTCCTTATGATGCTTACCCAGGATAAGTACGCAGGATGGCTTAAGGACGCATACGATAAGTTAGACGCTACCAAGAAGGCTTACTTCGAGCCCACCATTCAGGCTATGCAGTCTGATGCTCAGGACTTAGGCCTTGGCGCTAACGGCGCTTACGCACTTGCATGGATTAAGCTTTGGGTTAACAACTACAACGAGCAGACCGATGACGGCCCTATCTGCAACACCCTTGTAGATGCATCCGCTACCAATCAGTCAGGTCTTCTTGTATACTCCAAGCTTCGTTCCGTAGAAGAATCCGCATCCGTATCTGTTAACAACATCAAGGTTGCAGCTTACGAAGACGGTTACACCGGTATCGGCGGCTATGGTTACTGCCACTACTTATTCCTTACCAAGAACAGTCCTCTTCCTTGGACAGCATGTGCATTCATCGCATACATGACCTGTACAGAAGATGGTTTCGAAGCATGGGGCAAGGACATGGGCGGTTACTCAGCTAACCCTAACGTAGCTAAGGAAATCGAAGACAAGTTCCAGCACTCTCAGGGCGGCGGTACGGAATTCCCCGCTAAGAACGACAGAGGTTATGACTGGTGGACAGGCGAAGGCAAAGGCGAACTCGTACTTGAAGATCCTCTTTACTGCTCAGAAGTATCATTCACAGTAGGAAGCTGGATCGACGTACTCGATCACTATAAGCCCGAATAAGTTATAGCTACCCCCGGGGGTGTCGCTTCCCAAAAGCGGCATCCCCATTTATTTGAAAGGTAACGAGGCAAGCGGCTGATGCATTTATGCAATCAGACATTTGCCGACTACGTTCAATCACAGATTGAATCTGTGATTAAAAGAAGGAGCATCCTATGCAGGAAAATATTAAACCTGACAGGGTGGCAATATTTAAGAACAAGGTAAAGACATGGTTTTCCCAGCCGCAAAACATCATTCTTTTGCTGTTCGGAATAGTACTTACCTTCAGCACGGTTGCCCCCATTGTCGCTATTGTCAAAGACACATTTTCGATACATCCGGGCACCATTGACCAGCATTTAACCAAGCGTGCATCGGGGTATACGATAGTCAATTACATCGACTTGTTTACGAGTAAGCTTGCGAAGACCAACCTTTGGAATCCGCTTGTAAATACCGTATTCTTGTCGATACTTACATGTATCATATCCATTCTTTTCGGCGGACTTTTCGCATTCCTTGTTACAAGAACGGATATGAAGTTCAAAAAATACTTAAGTTCGATATTCATTTTCCCTTATATCATGCCTCAGTGGACACTCGCTGTAGTATGGCAGCACATGTTCTACTCAAATAAGGTGACGGGTACTTCGGACGGGCTACTCGCATCGATATTCCACGTATATTTCCCTCACTGGTGGTGCCAGGGATTATTCCCGAGTGCAATGGTATTGGGACTTCACTACGCGCCTTTCGCATACATCTTAATCGGCGGAATATTCAAGAACATGGACGCTAACCTTGAAGAGGCTGCAACCATTCTTGATACACCCAAGACCAAGATTATGTTCAAGGTAACGCTTCCCATGATTAAACCCGCTATCTTGTCGACCATTCTTTTGGTATTCGGCAGCGCGATGGGAAGTTATCCCGTTCCTCACTATTTGAACCTTACGACTCTTTCGACTAAGTACATTTCCATGAACAGTAAGTACACCGGCGAAGCAAGTATCCTTGCGATTATCATGATGATATTCGGTGTAATCATTCTCGGAATGAACCAGTTAAGCCTTAAGAGCCGCAAGAATTACACCACTGTAACGGGTAAGTCGGGACAGCTTACGAAGCTTCGAATCGGTAAGATAGGAAAGTATCTTGTGGGTATTATCTTTATCCTTATTACTTTCTTTACCAGTATCTGGCCGATACTCTTATTCGCGCTCGAAACCTTCCTGCCTAACCCCGGTGACTACAGTTTCTTGTATTCCGGAAACCTTGCTCACCTGACTACAAAGTGGTGGGTTACCAACGAGAATATTACAGAAAACGGTATGTACGGCCAGCCCGGTATTCTTTACAACAACACAATCTGGCATGCGTTCTTAGGAACCTTGTTACTTGCTGTTGTATGTGCGCTCATTGCCGGTACCATCGGAACCTTAATCGGTTATGCGGTTGCGAAGAAAAGAAGAAACAAGTGGGCAAACTACGTTAACAATGTAGCATTCCTGCCTTACTTAATGCCTTCAATAGCAGTCGGCGCAGCTTTCTTTATACTGTTTTCGAATGAGAGGATTAACCTTTTCAATACATATACGCTCCTCATCATAGCGGGTGTTGTCAAATACATACCGTTTGCATCGAGAAGCTCGCTTAACTCAATGCTTCAGATAAGCGGTGAGCTTGAAGAAGCGGCACTGATTCAGAACGCATCGTGGTTTAAGCGAATGACGAGAATCATAATTCCGATTCAGAAATCCTCTATAATCAGCGGATATCTGCTTCCGTTTATGACCTGCTTAAGAGAATTGTCACTGTTCCTGCTTTTGTGTACTCAGGGATTCATTCTTTCGACGACCCTTGATTACTTTGACGAGATGGGACTGTACGCATTCTCGAGTGCGATTAACCTAATCTTAATCGTAACAATCCTTGTGTTTAACACACTTGTTAACAAACTCACCGGGGCGAGCCTGGACGACGGCATAGGAGGTAAATAACATGCCAGAGATTAAATTAGAGAACATAACCAAGCGCTGGGGTAAATTCTTTGGTGTTGATAATGTCAGCCTTGATATCCCCAACAATTCATTCATAACACTTCTTGGTCCCTCCGGCTGCGGTAAGACCACAATCCTTCGTATGATTGCGGGTCTTGAGACTCCCACGGAAGGACGTATCACAATCGGCGACAAGGTTGTATTCGATTCCAATGCCGGAATCAACGTACCTGCCAACAAAAGAAAGGTCGGATTCTTATTCCAGAACTACGCTTTGTGGCCTAACATGACGGTTTACGAGAATATTTCTTTTGGCCTTAAGAACATCAACGAAGAGATGCCCATAGTGGACGTTGAAGCTAAGCGTGCGGCTGATATGGTAAGAGCGTTAAGCAACGGCGCCAAGGTCAAAGAAGTCATCGAAGAGTGCCGTGACAAGAACGGCAAGCTTGATGAAAAGAAAGCATATGTTAAGTTAATCGATAACTTCACGCTTTCAATCTACACCGCCAAGGACCTCTTTAACTTAAAGGTGCATGAGGCTTCCGACCCGAATGCTTTTGCCAAGGGTAAGGCAGCTACATACGCAGAGAAGCTTGAGAGCATCAAGACCAAGTACCGTAGCGAAGGTAAGGACTTAAACGATGCTTTCGAAGTGACAAAGGACGGCGCTCCCATTATTGAGAAGCGTAAACTCACCAAAGAAGAGATTGACTCTCAGGTAAGAGCTTGCTCAAGAATCGTTAAAATCGGTATGTTTATGGACCGCTATCCCGCAGAACTTTCGGGTGGTCAGCAGCAGAGAGTTGCCATTGCGAGAACTTTGGCACCGAAGCCGCAGGTTCTTTTCATGGACGAGCCTTTATCTAACCTTGATGCGAAGTTACGTCTTGAGATGAGATACGAGCTTCAGAGACTTCACGTTGAGACCGGAAGCACTTTCGTATACGTTACACACGACCAGATGGAAGCTATGACGCTTGCTACCAGAATCTGTCTTGTAAATAACGGTGTGCTTCAGCAGTATGCGGCTCCTCTTGAAGTGTATAACAGACCCGCGAACCTTTTCGTTGCGGACTTCGTAGGCAACCCTTCCATGAACTTTGTGGATGCGAAGGGTAAGCAGAATGAGGACGGCAGCGTTTCTCTTGAAATCTTAGACGGAATCAAGGCACGTTTCGTACCCGGCAAAGAAAGCACTCCTTTCAACATGGCTGAGTGGAAGAAAAACCGTGACAAGGAAGCCCTTGAGAAAGCCGAAGAAGAGAAGAAGCGTCTCTCCCGCAAGGGCGCTGTCGAGAAGTCCAACAAGGACGAGGTATTTAAGTACCACGTTCAGAAGGTCGAAGAAGAAGACGACAGCTTAATGGATGCTCCTGTTATCACTGAGGATGATTACGTAATCGGTATCCGTCCCGAAGCCATAGATATCGAGCCGGACGGCCATACAGAGGCCACGATTTACGGTGCCATGCCTACGGGTATGGAGTCCACTCTTAAGTTAAGAGTGGGCGAATATCTCCTCACCAGCGTGGTATTCGGTAACAGCATTTACTCCATTGACCAGAAAGAGAAGATCAATATAAATGGCGAAGATATCCTGCTCTTTGATCGCAAATCAGGCAAGCTTATCACCGCCGGCAGGCTTGAAATTTAAGACTAATGCGCGAAAGGCGCCGCTCTCGTGAGAGGGTGGCGCTTTTTGCGTGGCGGTTGAGGTGAGGGGGCTTTTTGTGTTTTGCCATGACTCCGGCATGGTGCAAAATGGCTGTTATCGGAAGCATAAGGCATAAAATTTAGAAAAAGAGTTTTTTTATCTATTGTTTTTGATTTTCTTTTTAGAGGAGCAATGGATAAAAAACAAAAATGCTCAAAATTATCTATTGTTTTGACCGTAAATAATTCATCTGAGGGGGATAATGGTCTAAAAACAATGGATAAATATTTGAGAAAACGCTTTCTTATCTATTGCCTTCTTTTCTCATGCCCTAAAAATAATAGATAATAATCGTCAAAAATGAAAAATTATCTATTACCATGAAAAAAACGATTTTTGATAAAACACTCGCTTAATAAAATATTAAGAGATGTTCAGATAATTCAAAGAATAATTGGATTGTGGCGCGAAAATTCGCATGATAGAATTGTTACAGAAAAAGAAACCATAAACGGAGCGCTGATTATGAGCAAACTTGAAGAAGCAATAGAGATGTTTTCGAAAGACCTTTACGCCACGAAGCTTACGGGCGCGGTGATTGATGAAGTGGGAGAGGACTATGCGAAGTGCAGCCTGGTAATTACGCCGGACCACAGAAATGCGTATGGTGGAGTGATGGGTGGAGCGATATATACGCTGGCGGATTTTGCTTTTGCCGTGGCGTCGAATTTTGATAAGCCTGTGGCAACGGTAAGCGTTGTGGGGCAGGCAAGTTTTATGAGCGCAACGAAGGGCACTACTTTATATGCGGAGGCGAAGCTTCTCAAGGACGGTCGCACCAATTGCTTCTACGAAGTGAGGGTGACAGATGACCTTGGGAAACTTGTATCGGTTGTGAATTTTAACGGGGCGCATGTGCCGAAGCAGGCATAGCGGAAATGAGGGGTGTATATGAGCGACAATAATAAGAGAATGCGACTTTTGGGCATTTTAATTTTAACTATTCTGGCGATTTTTGTGGCGGTTTATACAGTCAAATATATCGGAACAGGGAAGGAAGAAACGCAGAAAGAACAGGAGCGACTGGCTTCGTATCCAACGCTTGATGAACTTTTGGAGCATGAGGACGAAATAATTGGGATATCCACCGTTGAACGCGACATAGTATACACATTGAGGGACAAAGAAGAAATTCACAAGGTTATGGAAATTCTTCGTGGCCTGGAGCTTACGCCGGTGTATGTTGATGAAAAAGATGTGGTTGAACGACCCGTAGGCGGATTTGCTACAGCCGCACAGCTTAGTTTTGATTTTAATGACAATAAGAAGACCTACTGGCATATTGATATGGACGTACCCGGACTCAATACGGACTTCGAAATATATAAATGGGATGGGACTCAGGGCAAATACGGATATTATACGAAGCCGAACACGGCGTGGAGTGACGTGAAATACATTCTGTACAAGGGCGAGCGCACAGACTTAAACGAGCAGGCGGCATTGCATCCCGACCCTGAAATCGATTTTTCATACAATCCCGAAACTGTTTTTGACGGAGAAGAGCTTGATTTTGTAAAAGAAAGCGGCTATGAAACCACAGATATCGATATAAGTTCAGACAAAGTTTTCTTTTGCTGTAACAGAGCCATAGAAACCGACATTGATTATGTGGATTATGAAGGCGTGCTGTTTGATTACGTTTGGGGCTATGCAGACAAGGACGGAGAGAACAGGGCTGTATTTACGATAAAGTCTGAAGATGAAGAGTATCCTTACGCCGGAATTCAGGGATTTGTCGGTGCAACTGAAAGTAAGATATATGCATACCTGTTTTGTGCTAAGATGACCGATAGCGAAGATCCGTATAATAAGGCGGAGATTGAACATTATCTGGCTTCTTTTAACTATGACGGAGAGCTTATTGATAAGGTGCCGTTAGATTATTCTTTTCACAAGGGATTATCGGTTGACGGGATTGTGACAGAGAGCGGGAAGGTTGCAATTTTCAGTGACGGCAACACAGTTTCTTTGTATGACGGGAATTTGAATCTGATCTCGACAGCAGCGGACAAAGAAATCACCTATATTGCTAAGGGTCATGACGGGGATGTTGTTGCGCTTTTGTGGAACACTGACTACATAAAGCATGTGGTATATGACGGTACTAATCTTAAGGTTGTTGATGAATACCCGATGCAGTATTATAAGTTTGAAGAGCATCCGCTTGGCGTGACAGACGATTACAGGATACTTGCAATCAGGTATGATAAAGAAACCGATCGGTCCAAGATTATCGCTGTGTATGTCGATAATTACGGTGCCTCGGAACTGATGGATGTTACAGCTTCGCGTGGGGACGACGGCGATTATATGGAGAGCGCATGGCTTGAAGATGATAATACCATATTCGTCGAAGAAAGAACGGATTACGACAGACACTACGTTTCTCTTATCAGATATACCAAAGAAACCGAAAACAACTAAAAAACTTTGAATATTTCCACATAGCGCATAAATTCCTAAAACGCTTGCATTTCTTGTCTTCTTATGGTAAGATACTCAAGGTCTGTGAATATGCACAGATGTAACCGATAACCTTTTTCAAGGTTTTAAGACACTCCGACTTAGGACTTTGGAAACGGCGATTTTAGAAACATAGGAGGATTAAGAAATGATTTCTAAAGAGAAAAAGCAGGCAATTATCAAAGAGTATGCAAGAACCGAAGGCGACACAGGTTCACCCGAAGTTCAGGTAGCTGTTCTTACAGCTCGTATCCAGGAGCTTACAGAGCACTTAAAGGCTAACCCTAAGGATAACCACTCTGCAAGAGGTATGTACATGATGATCGGTCAGAGACGTGGATTACTTGACTACCTCAAGAAGAAAGATATCGAAAGATATCGTGAATTAATCGCTAAGCTTGGTCTTAGAAAGTAATAACACATATAAGGGGTGGGTATTTATATCCACCCTTTTGTTGTTATACTGAAGAGTTTTTCGCGATTAATTTGCAAGAAACCCGGTAACGAGTAGAAGAAGCTTCCGAGACCACTTACAGCCTCACAAGAGTTTTCTTTTGCGAAGCTATAAGTAGTTTCGGCATCTTCTACTCCAATAAAAATCATAAGGAGAATGTAAAATGTTCGACACTTTTACAATGGACCTCGCAGGTCGTACCTTACGCGTTGACATCAACCGTGTAGGTAAGCAGGCTAACGGTTGTGCATTCATGCACTACGGCGATACCACCGTACTTAGCACTGCAACAGCATCAGATGCTCCCAGAGAGGGCATCGATTTCTTCCCTCTTTCAGTTGAATACGAGGAGAAGTTATACGCCGTTGGTAAGATTCCCGGCGGTTTCAATAAGAGAGAAGGCAAGGCATCCGAGAACGCTATCCTTACCAGCCGCGTTATCGACCGTCCTATGCGTCCCTTATTCCCCAAGGATTATCGTAACGATGTAACCCTTAACAATATGGTAATGTCGGTTGATCCCGAGTGCCGTCCCGAGCTTGTAGCTATGCTTGGTTCCGCTATCGCAACCGCTATTTCAGACATTCCTTTCGACGGCCCTTGCGCTATGACTCAGGTAGGACTTATCAATGGTGAGTTCATCATCAACCCTACTCAGGAGCAGTGGAAGAACGGCGACCTTCAGATGACAGTTGCTTCTACCAAGCAGAAAGTTATCATGATTGAAGCCGGCGCTAAGATCGTTCCCGAGGAAAAGATTATCGAAGCTATTTACAAGGCTCACGATGTTAACCAGACAGTTATCGCTTTCATCGAAGAAATCGTAGCTAAGGTTGGCAAGAAGAAGCACGAATATGAGAGCTGCGCAATTCCCGCAGAGATGTTCGATGCCATGAAGGCTATCGTAACTCCCGAAGAGATGGAAGTTGCAGTATTTACCGACGAGAAGCAGGTTAGAGAAGAGAACATCCGCGTAATCACCGAGAAGTTCAAAGAAGCTTTCGCTGAGAACGAAGAATGGCTTGCTATCCTTGGTGAAGCGGTTTACCAGTACGAGAAGAAGACAGTTCGTAAGATGATTCTTAAGGACCACAAGCGTCCCGATGGTCGTGAGATTACTCAGATCAGACCTCTTGCGGCTGAAGTTGATATTATCCCCAGAGTTCATGGTTCTTCCATGTTCACCAGAGGACAGACACAGATCTGTGACGTATGTACTCTTGCTCCTCTTTCAGAGGTTCAGAAGGTTGACGGTCTTGATGAGAACGTTGTATCCAAGAGATACATGCACCATTATAATTTCCCCGCTTACTCAGTTGGTGAGACCAAGGTAAGCCGCGGACCCGGACGTAGAGAAATCGGTCACGGTGCACTTGCAGAGAGAGCACTTCTCCCTGTACTTCCTTCAGAGGATGAGTTCCCTTACGCAATCCGTTGCGTGTCCGAGACCTTTGAGTCCAACGGTTCTACTTCAATGGGTTCTACCTGTGCATCATGTATGTCCCTTATGGCTGCAGGTGTTCCGATTAAGGCTATGGTAGCAGGTATTTCCTGTGGTCTTGTTACAGGCGATACAGATGATGACTTCGTACTTCTTACCGATATCCAGGGCTTAGAGGACTTCTTCGGCGACATGGACTTTAAGGTAACCGGTACTACAGAAGGTATCACCGCTATCCAGATGGATATTAAGATTCACGGTCTTACAAGACCCATCGTTGAAGGCGCTATCGCAAGATGCCGTGAAGCAAGACTCTTCATCATGGATAACTGCATGAAGCCTGCAATCGCTGAGCCCAGACCGACCGTTAATGAATATGCACCCAAGATTGTTTCCATCCAGATCGATCCCGAGAAGATCGGTGATGTTGTGGGACAGAAGGGTAAGACCATTAACGCCATCATCGCTCAGACCGGCGTTAAGATTGATATTACCGATGACGGTATGGTAAGCGTATGCGGTACCGACATCGAAATGATAAATAAGGCCGTTGAGCTCATCAACATTATCGTATCCGACTTCATTGAAGGCGAGATTTACAAGGGTAAGGTTGTAAGCATCAAGGAATTTGGCGCATTTATCGAATTCGCACCTGGAAAAGAAGGCATGGTTCACATTTCCAAGATTGCCAAGGAAAGAATTGACCATGTAGAAGACGTTCTTACACTCGGCGACAAGGTTACCGTTAAGTGCCTTGGCAAAGACAAGATGGGCCGCATCAGCTTCTCCATCAAGGACGCTCAGTAAGATTTGATTTTTGGGCAGGTGCACGCAAGTGTACCTGCCTATTTTATTATTTTGAAAAGAGGAAGACTTCCATGAAGAAATCCGTTAAATATATTATTTATCTTGCGGTTTGCGCGTTGCTTGTGGTACTCGATCAGATTACCAAGAACCTCGCGGTTGCTGCCCTTAAGGGTAAGGACAATGCCGTATGGATTAAGAATGTTTTTGAACTTGAATATTGTGAAAATACAGGAGCCGCTTTTTCAAGCTTTACCGGCAAGCAGGGATTTTTGCTTACCATCACAAGCGTCGTGCTTATTCTTATTATCGTTGAATTCGTAAGAATTCCAGAGGGTAAGAGATATGCGGCTTTGCGTATAGATTTTCTTTTGATAGTAGCGGGTGCAATCGGTAACATGATTGACAGAGTCAAGCAGGGTTACGTTGTCGATTTCTTTTACTTCGTACCCGTTAACTTCCCCAGATTCAACGTGGCGGACATTTATGTGACCGTTGCGATGGCTATGCTTGTTATCCTTTTGTTCATTGTATACAAGGACAACGAGACTGAATTTTTATTCAAATTTAAGAAGAAATAAGGTATAATATTTTGATGGGGTAATGGTTAATTAACTGAGGGATTTAAGTCCCCACACATAGGAGGTAGATTCCATGAAGAGAGTTTTTTTAATCGTTCTCGACAGTTACGGTTGCGGTGAGATGCCCGATGCGGCCGATTTTGGCGACAAGGGTGCAAGCACCATTAAAAGCGTAGCTTCAAGTAAGTTCTTTAATGCACCGAACATGCGTAAGTTCGGTCTTTACAATATCGACGGTGTAGATTTACAGCCTAAGGAAGAGAATCCTTCAGCGGTTTATTGCAGACTCGCTGAGGTTTCCAAGGGTAAAGACACCACCATCGGACACTGGGAGATTGCGGGTGTTCAGTCACACAGCCCTTTACCTACTTATCCCGACGGCTTCCCCAAGGAAGTGCTTGATGAGTTTAGTAAGGCTGTAGGTCGCGGAGTACTCTGTAACAAGCCTTACTCAGGTACAGTAGTTATCAATGAGTACGGCGACGAGCATGTTAAGACAGGCGACTTGATTGTATATACATCGGCTGACTCCGTATTCCAGATTGCGGCTCATGAAGATGTGGTTCCACTTGAGGAGCTTTACGATATCTGCCGCAAGGCTCGTAAGATTTTACAGGGCAAGCACGGTGTAGGAAGAGTTATAGCCCGTCCTTTCATCGGCTCTAACGGTAACTACACGAGGACCGCTCACAGACACGACTTTTCACTTGAGCCTACAGGCGTTACCATGCTCGACCAGCTTATCGAGAATGGTAAGAGCGTACTTGCAATCGGTAAGATTAACGACATTTTTGCAGGCAAGTCCATTTCAGAGTTCACATACACTTCAGGCAACCCCGAAGGTATCGAGCGTACCATCGAGTGGATGGACAGAGATTTCGAAGGACTTTGCTTTGTTAACCTTGTAGATACAGATATGATTTATGGCCACAGACGTGACATCGACGGTTACGCGAAGGCTATTTCATACTTTGATGACAATCTTAAGACAATAATCGGTAAGATGCGTGATGACGACATCCTTATGATTACCGCCGACCACGGCTGCGATCCCGGATATACCGCTACTACCGACCACACAAGAGAATACATTCCGCTTCTTATGTACGGCAAGAATGTGAAGCCCGGCAACATGGGCACCAGAGATTCTTTTACAGACATCGGTGCGACTGTGCTTGATTACTTCGGCATCACTCCCAAGTTCCCCGGCAAGAGCCTGCTCTGACGAACTTTCGTGCAATAAGGAATGGTACATTTACACGAAAGGATTTTTAAGCAACAATGGGTAGTTTTGATTCAGAAATAAACAGAAGACGAACCTTCGCCATAATATCTCACCCCGATGCAGGTAAGACGACTCTTACGGAGAAGTTCTTGTTATACGGCGGTGCCATCAATCTGGCAGGATCGGTTAAAGGTAAAGCAACCGCTCGTCATGCGGTTTCCGACTGGATGGAAATAGAGAAGGAGCGTGGTATTTCCGTTACTTCCTCAGTACTTCAGTTTAACTATGACGGATATTGCATTAACATTCTTGATACCCCGGGTCACCAGGACTTTTCAGAGGATACATATCGTACCCTTATGGCAGCCGACTCCGCGGTAATGGTAATAGACGGCGCGAAGGGCGTAGAGCCCCAGACACGTAAGCTTTTCAAAGTCTGCGCCATGAGAGGCATCCCGATTTTCACATTTGTCAACAAAATGGACCGTGATGCCAAGGATACCTTTGAACTTTTGGACGATGTTGAGACAGAGCTTGGTATCGCAACCTGCCCCTGCAACTGGCCCATCGGCTCCGGTAAGGGATTCAAAGGCGTATACGACAGACAGACTCAGAAGATAGTCACTTTCTTTGACACCCAGAAGGGTACCAAGGAAGGTACGACAGACGTAGTGGATTTATCAGACACCGAAGGCGTGATCAAAGAAATCGGTCAGGACGCTTACGACAAGCTTTCCGAGGAAATCGAGCTTCTTGACGGCGCCAGCGCAGAGTTTGATATCGATGCGGTAAGAAGCGGTAAGCTTACACCTGTTTTCTTTGGCTCTGCTCTTACGAACTTTGGTGTAGAGATTTTCTTACAGCACTTCCTTAAGATGGCTACGACACCTCTTCCCAGACACACGGAAGAGGGCGATATCGACCCTACAAGCGATGATTTCAGCGCATTCGTCTTCAAGATTCAGGCCAACATGAACAAGGCTCACAGAGACCGTATCGCGTTCATGCGTATCTGCTCCGGTAAGTTCGATGCCGACAATGAAGTCAAGCACGTCCAGAGCGGCAAGGTCATGAGACTTTCCCAGCCCCAGCAGATCATGGCTGACGAAAGAAAGATATTGAGTGAAGCCTACGCAGGCGACATTATCGGTGTGTTCGACCCCGGTATGTTCTCAATCGGCGACACTGTATGCGCGCCCAAGCGTAATATAAAGTACGAAGGTATTCCTACTTTTGCACCCGAGCATTTCGCAAGAGTGCGCCAGATCGATACCATGAAGCGTAAACAGTTCGTTAAAGGTATCACCCAGATTGCCCAGGAAGGTGCAATTCAGATATTCCAGGAGCTTAACTCCGGCCTTGAAGAGATTATCGTGGGCGTTGTAGGTGTGCTTCAGTTCGACGTACTTAAGTACAGACTTGAGAACGAATACAATGTTGAAATCAGACTTGAGCCCCTTCCGTATGAGCATATCAGGTGGATTGAGAATACGGACATTGATGTGGCTAAGCTTACGGGAACTTCCGATATGAAGAAGGTTACCGATTTGAAGGGTCGCCCTTTACTCCTCTTTGTTAACCCCTGGAGCATTCAGATGACCATAGACAGAAACAAAGGCTTGGAACTTTCCGAGTTTGCAAGAAACTAGACCGAAAGAAGCAGTTGTAATGAAAAAGCTTTTGGATTATATACGTCCGGAGAGCAAGAAGAAACTTATAGCGGGCATTATCGTTTCGGCGATTCTGCTTGCGCTTATGTTTGCTTTCGGCGTAGGCGGTAAAAAGCATATGGTTCTCGGCGCCGCGTTGTGCCTCGGAACCGGCTATATAGTTGCTTTCAGAAGACTCAATTTTTATCAGTCGCTTGTATGCGGAATTCTTTATCTGATTGTGGTTCCGCTTAGAATGTTCTACAGGCTGGAGCTTCCGATTAATAATCTTGCGTACACAAAGCGCAGTGCCATAATTATCAGCCTTGTTCTGATTTATGTGTTGTACCTTTTCTTTTACATAGTGACACAGAGAATTGGGACTTCACTGGGAGTAACGGGCATTTTCCTGCTTGTGCTTACAATTGCCGAGTATTACGTTTTTACTTTCAGAGAGATGGCCATAAGCTTTGCCGATTTATTCGCGATAAGAACAGCCATTTCGGTAAGCGGTGAGTATAATTACACTCCTTCGAGTGAGTTGATTTACAGCGTTTTATGGTTCGCTTTCTTTATAGCTTTAGGTTTTAAGATTAATATCTCTCCTAAGAGCATTAAGGAGCGATTTGCGGGATACAGAGCGGTGCCGGTGCATATTGCGGCGAGCGCTGCGGCGGCGGTTATAGTGTTCGGTTTCTTTTACCTTATTGTGAAGACTCCGTTTCTTGCCAATCACGGTGTTAACGATGACAGCTGGGCAGAATGTCAGCTCAATTTCACCAACGGCTGTCTGATGTATCCTTTTGTGGAGCTTCGTGCCGGCAGGATTGACAAGCCTTCGGATTATTCGGCGGAGAGATTGCTTCAAATCGGCGGGGATTATTCGAACAGTTTTATATCGCCCCGTGAGGAGAAGACTGAGAGACCCAATATCATTCTTATCATGAATGAGGCCTTCAGCGACCCGAGAGTGCTGGGGAATTTTGAGACCGGTCAGGAGCTTATGCCCTTTATGGACAGCCTTTATACAAGCGAGCGCTCCATAAGAGGTAACCTTTATATGCCGGTGCTCGGGGGACTTACCGTTAACAGTGAGTTTGAGGTGCTGACGGGTAATTCGATGTTCTTTCTTTCGGCAAGCTCGATTCCTTATGAGACATCCATCAATTCTCCGATGCCGTCTCTTGCAAAGGAACTTGAGGCAATCGGGTATTCATCCATGGCGATGCATCCGCATGTAAGAATTGCCTACGGAAGAGATACCACTTACGAGAACTTCGGTTTTGATGAATTTATAGATGTTAACGATTTCACGGTCAATATAGAGACTGTGGGCGCATACCCCGACGATGCGACCAATTATCGAGAGATAATCAAGCGATTCGAGTCAAGGGACAAGGACAAGCCGTTCTTTCTTTTTGACGTAACGATACAGAATCATTCACCGTACTGGAAGAAAGTGAGAGATACCAAGATTCTCTCCATTAACGGAACTTCCGAGGATTACGGTGAGAAGTACAGTCTTGAAGAGACATACTTTGATTTGTTAAGAAAGTCCGATGATGCTTTTAAAGAGCTCGTTGAGTACTTTGAGACGGTGGACGAGCCGACGATTATTTGTATGTTCGGCGATCACGAGGCAATACTTTCGGACGATTTCTACGACGCGGTTTTCGAAGGCACAGGTTACTCTGAGCAGAAGAAAAACGAGTTAAAATACATCACTCCCTACGTCATGGTGGCCAATTACGACGCAGACCTTGAGAGCATGGGAGATTTCAGTGCCAATTACCTCGGAGCTGTTTTACTTAACGAATTGGGGCTTCCGATGTCACAGTTCAGAAAGTTCCAGCTTCAGGCGATGGATACTTACCCGATTATGTCGGTTCATAAACTTGCCGACGCAAGAGGCGTAAGTGTTGACAGAGCGGATAACTCTGACAATGAATTAATCAACGCGTATCGTATGTTCCAATATGATATGATGTTTGGTAAGGAGCCTACGGACGCCGTATATGCTCCGGAAGCCTACGGAAGTGTTGCCGTGGCAGACGCAGGCAGTTCAAGTGAAGAATGGTACGACAAGTTCACTGCCGTTACTCACGCGCTCGGAACTACCGGCGATGGGCAGCTCGGCACCAATTCGCGAGAAGCTTTCATCTACAATTACAAGCGGGGCCAGCGACTGTTTGAAGCGGACATTCAGATAACTTCGGATGGTGTTGCGGTTATAAGGCACGATTGGGAACAGGATTTGGGCCAGAGACTTTCTTTGGCAGGAGCCGACGGGACGGTGAGAGTACCGACGGCGGAAGAGTTCCTCAGTAAGAAGATATACGGTAAGTACACGCCTTTGACGCTTGAAGAGTGGTTCGAGCTGATGGATGAGTACCCCGATGTATGGCTTATTACCGACAGTAAGTACAGCGGTACGGTAACGGAAGACTTTAAGCTGTTTCGCGAGACAGCCGTTAATAGCGGTCACGCAGACGTACTTAACAGGGTTATAGTTCAGTTGTACTATCCCGAGATGTATGACGAGGTTGAGACCTCAGGACATTTTGAACACTATATACTTACACTGTATATGACCGGTTATCCCGAAGACAGTTCGGAGATGCTTAAGCTTCTTGAAAGCGACAAGGTAGATGCTTTGACCATGCCGGAAGACTATGTGGTCAATGAGCGGGTATTAAGCGATATAGCGGGCAGACAGAACTACAAGGTGTTCCTGCATACCGTAGACGACCCGGAGAAGGCTGCGGAACTTATGCAGTACGTGGACGGGCTTTACACCGATACACTGCTTGAGAAGCAGGTAAGAAGCATGAAATAATCAAGTTACACGATAGATTTTACATATAAGTTTGTCTTACAGACTTGCTTACGATACTATTTCTTTTCGGAGGATTTGAGTATGGATTACGAAAAAAATATTAACTGCGAAAGACACGTTAAAATCGCCAACGACGTTGTGGGTAAGATTGCCGCAATCGCCGCTCTTGAGGTTGAGGGTGTATCCGCTATGGGTAACAACATCACCACTGAAATCATGGGCAAGGTCGGCATGAAGAACCTTATGAAGAACGTTAAGGTGGAGATTTTAAGCGGTAAGGTTAATGTGGAACTTGCCATCACCGTTGATTACGGAATGAATATTCCCGGACTCAGCCAGAATGTTCAGACACGTGTCAAGCAGGCAATTGAGAACATGACAAGCCTTGAAGTGGGCGACGTTAACGTACGTATCGCCGGCATCAATCTTGTTAAAGAGGATTAGTATGAAGAGAAGTGAATTAAGAGAAGTTTTGTTTAAGCTTCTGTTCAGGGCAGAATTCAACGACGTATCCGAGATGCCCGAACAGATGCAGCTTTATTTTGACAACGACGCGGACAACTTAAAGATTAAAGACGAGGACCGCGAGTACATCATCAAGCGCGAGGAAGATATATTAAGCAAGCTTTCCGAGATTGACAAAGAAATCTCCGAGAAGGCCGTAGGCTGGACCATCGACAGAATGGGCAAGGTTGATCTTGCGATTATCAGACTTGCGGTTTATGAGATTTTGTTTGATGCGGATATTCCGCTCGGCGTATCCATCAATGAAGCGGTCGAACTTGCCAAGAAATACGGCCGCGACGAATCAAAAAGCTTTGTAAACGGGGTGCTTGCTAAGTTTGGCAAATAGTGTTTATTCTGTTTCCCAGATTAACAAATACATAAAGAATATGTTTGGGAGTGATTACCTGCTTTCTAACCTTTCGGTTAAGGGCGAGATAAGCAACTTAAAATATCACTCTTCGGGACATATATATTTTACCCTCAAGGACGAGAAGGGCGCCATCAAGGGCGTTATGTTTTCATCCTATAGGCAGGGTCTTAAATTCACGCTCAAAGAAGGCATGCAGGTAACCGTAACCGGTTCCATAGAAGTCTACGAGCGCGACGGCACCTACCAGATTTACGCCCGCTCTATTAAGGAAGAGGGCGTAGGCAATCTATTCGAGCAGTTTGAAAAGCTCAAAGAAAAGTTAGAAGACTTGGGAATGTTCGACCCTTCCTATAAGCGTCCGATTCCTAAGTTCGTTAAAAGGCTCGGGGTTATTACGGCACCTACCGGTGCGGCAGTGCGAGACATAATCGATGTGTCAAAGAGACGTAACCCCGGCATAGAGATTATTCTGTATCCTGCAATCGTGCAGGGTGACGATGCTCCCGCAAGCATAATAGCGGGTCTTAAGGCACTCTCAGAGTTCGGAGTGGATGTAATCATCTGCGGACGAGGCGGTGGCTCCATGGAAGACCTTTGGGGCTTTAACGACGAGGGTGTGGCGGAAGCTATCTTTAACTGTACTGTCCCCGTAATTTCTGCGGTGGGACATGAGACAGACTTTACGATAGCCGATTTTGTGGCTGATTTACGTGCTCCGACACCGTCAGCGGCGGCTGAACTTGCGGTATGCGACATGGCGACACTTGCCGCCGATTTAAGAAATAAAAAGGAAATCCTTAACAGGGACATAAGGCGCAGGATAAATAATCTTCGTAAAGACAGCGCCCATTATGCAGAACGGCTGTCACTGCTTAATCCCGAGGCAAGACTTAAGAAACGTAAGGAGAATCTTCTTTTGCTGAGAGATGCCTTAAATAGGGCAATGGAGGCGATACTTCGGGACAGAAAGCACAGCATGGCGCTATACGCCGAGAGACTTCACGGACTCTCGCCCCTTCTTAAGCTTTCAGGTGGATATTCCTACGTGGAAGGGCCGAAGGGCGGCGCGGTTAAGAGCGTTAAGGATGTTTCGGTTAATGACAGTTTGAAGATTAACGTGACGGACGGTTACATTACCGCCGTCGTTAAGGATAAACAGGAGGCTTAACATGGCCGAGGACAAGAAACAGACCATCGAAGAGATGTTTGAAACAATAGAAGGCACCATCGCAGAGCTTGAAAAAGACGACCTTCCTCTTGAAAAGGCATTTTCCTGCTACGAGGAAGGCATTAAGCTTGTCAAGAAATGCGAAGAAGAAATCGACGCGGTAGAGAAAAAAGTTATGGTGTTAAGCGGAGGTGAGGTTCATGAGTTTTCATGAAGATTTGGGCTTGCGTGTTGAGAAGGTGAATAACCTCTTAGAGAGCGTTATGAAAGTCGACACAGGTCTTTCGGAGTACCTTATGGAGGCTATGCGTTACAGCGTGTATGGAACCGGCAAGAGACTTCGCCCGATTCTTATGGAGGCATCCGCTGAGCTTTTCAGAGGCGATGCGCCTGAGCTTCCTTACTTTATGGCCGCTATTGAGCTTATTCACTCATATTCGCTGGTGCACGACGATATGCCTTGCATCGACAACGATGAGTACAGAAGAGGCCGTAAGACCACTCATGCGGTATATGGCGAGACAACAGCGCTTCTTGCGGGCGACGGATTATTGAACTTCGCTTATGAGACAGCGGCGGCTGCTTTTAACGATACCAAGGATCCTGTTAAGACTGCCAATGCTCTTAAGATTCTTGCGCGTAAGGCAGGAATTTTCGGCATGGTAGGCGGTCAGGCTGTGGATGTACACTGCGAGAAGAACAACGACCCGCTTACTCAGGAAAAGCTTTTATATATTCACGAGAACAAGACGGCGGCACTTATCGAGGCAGCTATGATGATAGGCGCGGTACTGGGCGGTGCGTCCCAGGCCGACGTTAAGAAGATGGAAGAGGCGGCATCCGCAATCGGTATCGCTTTCCAGATTCGTGACGACATTCTTGATGTTGTGGGTACGTTTGAGGAACTCGGCAAGCCCATCGGCTCCGATGCCGACAACGACAAGGACACCTACGTAACCCTCTTTGGCTTCGATAAGGCCAAGGAAGACGTGCAGATGTATTCCGATAAGGCTTTAAGCATTATCGAAAGCTTCGGCGGAGACAAGGAATTCTTACTTAAACTTGTGGAAAGCCTTATATCCCGCAATAAATAACTTTTTCTTTTGAAGGACTTGGCATTATGGTACTTGAGAAGATACTTAAAGAAAACGATATTAAAAAGATTCCCGAATCCGAATGGCCGCTTCTTGCAGGCGAGATCAGGGACTTTCTCATAGATAAGATCAGTGTGACCGGCGGACACTTAGGCTCTAACCTTGGTGCCGTGGAGCTTACCATGGCACTTCACCTTTTCTGCAACCTTCCCGACGATAAGATTGTATGGGACGTAGGACATCAGTCATATACCCACAAGCTTCTTACGGGCAGAAGAGAAGGCTTCGACACATTGAGAAAATACGGCGGAATGGCAGGCTTCCCCAAGACCAAGGAAAGCCCCTGCGATTCGTTTAACACTGGTCACAGCTCCACTTCTATTTCCGCAGGCCTCGGCCTTGTTAAGGCACGCGACCTTCGCGGCGAGAATCACACCATCGTATCCGTAATCGGTGACGGTTCTCTTACAGGCGGTATGGCTTACGAAGCACTTAACAACGCATCCAAGCTTACCTCCAACTTTATTGTGGTACTTAACGACAATAACATGTCCATTTCCGAGAACGTCGGCGGTGTATCCAAGTATCTTAACTCGATAAGAACCGCAGACACCTACTTAGGGCTCAAAGAAAACGTGCTTAACACGCTTCTTAAGGTTCCGGGCGGCGAAGGCATCGCCAACCGCATCAGAAAGGCCAAGAGCACCGTTAAGAGTATGGTGGTTCCCGGCATGTTCTTTGAGGATATGGGCATTACATATTTAGGTCCCGTAGACGGACACAACGTTAAGGCTATCCTCAAGGTTCTTGAAGAAGCCAAGCACGTTAAGGGTCCTGTACTCGTACACGTCAACACCAAGAAAGGCAAGGGCTACCTTCCCGCCGAGAGACATCCTTCGAGATTCCACGGCACAGAGCCTTTTGACGTAGCAACGGGACTTCCTTCACATCCTCACAACAAGGCCAATTACACCGACGTATTCTCCACCGTAATGGTTAAGCTCGGCGAGAGAAACGAGAAGGTTGTAGCCATAACCGCAGCAATGGCGGACGGCACCGGCCTTAAGAGATTCAGAAATGCTTATCCCGACAGATTCTTTGACGTAGGTATTGCGGAAGAGCACGCGGTTACTTTTGCCGCAGGACTTGCCGCAGGCGGTATGAGACCTGTCGTGGCCATATATTCATCGTTCTTGCAGAGAGCGTACGATCAGATACTTCACGACGTATGCATTCAGAACCTTCCCGTCACCTTTGCCATCGACAGAGCAGGTGTTGTGGGAAGCGACGGTGAGACCCATCAGGGAATATTTGACTTATCATACTTATCATCGATACCGGGCATTACCATAATGGCGCCCAAGAACAAGTGGGAGTTATCCGACATGCTTAAGTTCGCGGTTTCTTTTGACGGACCCGTAGCCATAAGATATCCGAGGGGCGAGGCTTATGACGGACTTGAGGCCTTCAGAGCACCGGTTGAGTATGCTAAGAGCGAGATAATCTACAGCGAGAAAGACATTGCGCTTGTAGCGGTCGGCTCCATGGTCAAGACTGCCGAGAAGGTAAGAGACCGACTGAAACTTGCGGGATATAACTGTACGCTTGTTAACGCGCGCTTTGTTAAGCCGCTTGATGAAGCTATGTTTACAACACTTACCGGCGAGCACAAGCTTATAGTAACGCTTGAAGAGAACGTCGCCAGTGGCGGTTTCGGCGAGCGTGTACGGGATTTTCTGGACAGAGAAGGCTCAGATACCGAGCTTATCACGATTTCCATCCCCGACGAGTATGTGGAGCACGGTAACGTGGATATACTTAAAAAAGAAATCGGCATTGACGAAGAAACTGTTTATAACAAAATAATGTCAAAAGCCACTCGAATTTGGTAATATTATGAAGGAAAGACTGGATGTACTACTGGTCAGTCAGGGGCTGTGCGAGTCAAGAGAAAAGGCTAAGACCGTTATTATGAGCGGAGACGTGTTCGTAAACGGTCAGCGCGAAGACAAAGCCGGCACCATGTTTGACCCCGAGAAAATTAAAATAGAAGTACGCGGCGACAAGCTCAAATATGTAAGCCGCGGCGGACTGAAGCTTGAGAAAGCTTTGGCGGTGTTCCCGATAGACCTAAACGGCGCGGTGTGTATGGACATCGGAGCTTCCACCGGAGGATTTACCGATTGCATGCTCCAAAACGGAGCCGTAAAGGTGTATTCTATAGATGTAGGTCACGGCCAGCTTGCATGGAGCCTTCGCAACGACGAGAGAGTCGTCTGCATGGAAAAGACCAATTTTCGCTATGTGGAGCCCACAGACTTGCCGGATGTGCCCGATTTTGCGTCATGTGACGTATCCTTTATTTCGCTTACGAAGATTTTGGAGCCGGCGGTTAAGATACTTAAGGACGGAGGCTACATGGTATGCCTCATTAAGCCCCAGTTTGAAGCAGGCAGAGAAGAAGTCGGCAAGAAAGGCGTCGTGCGCGACAAGAAAGTCCACGAAGCCGTCATCAACAAGGTAATCGACTATGCCAAGTCCGTAGGATTTGCAATATGCGGCCTTGATTATTCGCCCATAAGAGGTCCCGAAGGCAACATAGAGTACCTGCTATACATGAAGAAAGACACCGAAGGCAGCGCCTTCGAGCCCGATATAGAATCAACAGTCAATAAAGCACACGAATCACTCGACAAGTGATTGGAATGGAGAAGTTATGAATCGCTTTCTGGTACGCACCAATGAATCCAAGGATGAAGGATTCAAGATTACAAACACGATTAAGGATTTCCTTGAAAAGAACGGCAAGACCGTACAGATTGAGGTAATGGACGATAAGAAAATCTACGGCAAGGAAGAAGCTTCTTTCTTTGACAAAGAAAACCGTCCCGATGCCGTAATCGTACTCGGCGGAGACGGCACCATGCTCAGAGCCGCAAGAGATTTCGTGGAAGAGGAGGTTCCGATTCTCGGCGTGAACTTAGGAAGCCTCGGATACCTTGCGGAAGTTGAAAAGTCTCATATCACCGAAGCACTTGAGAAGCTTATTTCGGGCGATTACTTCATCGAAGAGCGTATGATGCTTGAAGGAAACATTTTAAGAGACGGTCAGTCGGTTGCTCATACCATGGCACTTAATGACATTGCGGTTCTTAAGTCACTTCCTTTCAGAGCGATTAATTTCGACGTATATGTGAACGGACAGTTCTTAAAGAGCTACGGAGCAGATGGTGTTATCGTATCGACACCCACAGGTTCCACAGGTTACAACCTTTCTGCAGGCGGCCCCATTGTGGAGCCTTGCGCAGACTTACTTGTAATGACTCCCGTATGTCCTCATACCATGAATTCCCGCAGCATTATCTTAGCGGGCGAGGACGAAGTCTACATAGAGATTAAAGACGCCAAGAACGGTGGCGAGCAGGCTGCTTTTGCCATGAGCGACGGAGCCGCACACTTCGACCTTAAGACGGGTGATTCTTTTGTCTTAAGAAGAAGCGAGAGACGCACCAGAATCATCAAGCTTAAGAAAGAAAGCTTCCTTGAAATTCTGCAAAAGAAAATGAACGACTAAGTCGCACCGAGCAAAAGGGGATTACAGTGAAGAATAACAGACATAAGAAAATTCTGGAACTTATAGAGAAGTATGATATCGATACGCAGGATGAACTCTGCAAGAGACTCGAAGAGGCGGGCTTTTCGGTTACACAGGCCACCGTTTCGAGAGATATCAACAATCTGCATCTTTACAAGAAGAATCTTGGCAACGGACGCCAGAAATACGCTATTGACGTAGACAACGACCATGAGCTTGACGAGAAGTACAGAAGAGTCCTTACAGACGGATTTGTATCCATCGATATGGCTCAGAACATTCTTGTTATAAAGACTGTGTCGGGTATGGCTATGGCGGTTGCCGCAGCTATAGATTCACTTAAGTTCACCGAGATTGTGGGCACAATTGCAGGTGACGATACCATCATGATGGCCATCAGAACGGTAGAAGATACCAAGGCCGTTATGTCAAAGATTCAAAGTATCATAGGGGACTAGTACCCTTAAGATAGATATAGCCAAACTCCGGGAGAGAAAAGGCAGAAATTATGTTAGAGTATATGCATGTAAGAAATCTTGCCCTTATTAAGGATTGTGAGATTTCTTTCACCAAGGGGCTTAACATTTTGACCGGCGAAACGGGTGCCGGTAAATCAGTGTTGCTTGGTTCCGTGAATTTAGCCCTTGGAGCCAAGGCAGATAAGGAGATTATACGTACGGGGGAGGAAGAAGCTTATGTAGAGCTTGTTTTTTCTCTTAACGAATCTGCCCGAAAGACCCTTGAATCTATGGAAATTACGGCCGATGAAGGAACGGTCGTCGTGTCCAGAAAAATTACCCCCACCAAGAACGTATTTAAGATTAACGGAGAGATAGTGCCGGCCAAGCAGGTTAAGGAACTTGCGGGCGGTCTTCTTGACATACACGGACAGCATGAGCATCAGTCGCTCCTTAACAACGTTAAGCAGCGCGACATGATAGATGCTTTTGGCGGAGATAAGGTACGTGACGCGTTAAAAGAAGTAGCGTTGGCCTGCGAACATTTCAATACGTTAAAAGAAGAACTTGAGAACGCATCCTCTAAGTCCGAAGGCAGAGAACGCGAGATAAGCCTTCTTAAGTACGAGTGCGACGAGATTGAGGCTGCAGAGCTTGTAATCGGCGAAGACGAAGAACTTGAAGAAGCCTATAAGAAGATGCAGTCTGCCGAGAAACTGCTTGGGTATGTCAATGAATCCATGGCACTTATATCAGGCGGGGCTGAAGGCGACGCGGGAAGCCTTGTGTCGAGAGCTTTGGGTCTTATGAGAAAGGCTTCGGGACTTGATGAGGGCGCCGAGAAGATGGCAGAAGCTCTTGCGAATGTCGAGGATATGCTCGGCGATTTTTCGCTTGAAGCATCACGCTACGCCGAGAGTCTTGAATTTTCCGAAGAAGACTTTGTTAAGACCGAAGAGCGTCTTAACATTATCAACAGTTTGAAGCTTAAATTCGGCTCCACTATTCAAAAGATTTTGGACTATTACGAAGAAAAGTCGGCAGAACTTGAGAAACTCGAGAATCTGACGGATTACATAGAGAAACTTAAAAAGGATACGGACGCTGCACTTGCAGATTATGTGGCTAAGGCTCATACCTTGAGTGAACTTCGTAAGAGCGCGGCGGAAGATTTTTCCAAGCTTTTGGCAAGCGAACTTTTGTCGCTTAGCTTCCTTGATGCAAGATTTAATGTTCTTATCGAAAGCAGTGAGAGTGTTGTAAACAAGAATGGCTTTGATAATGTTGAGTTCATGATTTCAACTAACCCCGGCGAGCCCATGAAGCCTATCAAGAACGTGGCAAGCGGCGGTGAACTTTCAAGAATCATGCTTGCGATTAAGACAATCTTAGCCAAGCGTGATGAAGTCGATGCACTTATTTTTGACGAGATTGACGCAGGTATCAGCGGTCGTACCGCATGGGAAGTATCGGGAAGATTGTCCCGCCTTGCAAGAGAGCATCAGGTTATAGCGATTACTCACCTTGCACAGATTGCGGCTTCTGCCGATTCGCACTTTGAGATAGTTAAGAACGTCGAGGACGGAAGTACCGTTACCAACATTTTAAGACTTGACGGTGACGGAGAGATAAGAGAACTTGCGAGAATGTTAGGCTCGGATTCCCTTGATGAAGCAACACTTACCAATGCAAGAGAATTAAAGGCCAAGGCCAATGAGCGAAAGGGAACGGTATAAATGGGCATAGATTGGGAACAGAGAAAAAGACCACTCAAAATGATGTACATATTCTTTTTGATGATGTACTTTGTTGTGCTGTTTATGCTGTACTTTAATCAGACGGCAGTCTTATATAACGGAGCGAATAACTTTGAATCGGATACCGCGGTTCACATCAGAATGGCTGTTGTTGACGGGTATTATCACAGTCTTGCCGCTTTTGTTTATTTGTTCTTTGCGAAAATTGTGAGATTTGAAGCGGCTCTTATGTTGATAGCAACTTTGCTTGCTATTCTTACTGTGGGCGCAATTCCTCTTACGGCTAAGCTCGTGCGCGATGTGTTAAAAAGAAGCGGAGTAGAATTATACGATCCGCTCATATGGGTTATTGCTTTTGCCGGTAACATACTTATCGCTTTCTACGTTAAAGCCGCTAATCGTGCGCATTATATCGGTTATCAGAGCCCGAATATGTGGCACAATTCCACTTATACGTTTATGCGATTCTTTGCAATTCTTACGATGATTGTTTTCCTTAAATTGTATGATGATTATAAGGATAAAGTGTCGGTTGGGAAGTGGCTTCTTTTTACGCTTCTTCTTACAGTTACAACAGGCTTTAAAGCCAGCTTTTTAACTGTCTTTGCGCCGGTACTTGCTATTGTTCTTATCAGGGATTTGTGTAGGAAGACTAAATTTTGGAACGTGTTCTTTATGGCTTTAAGCGTTGTTCCGCCTATGGCTGTTATGGTGCTTCAAAGCATCGTATTGTCCGGTACCGACGGCTCTAACGGGTATGCAATTAAGCCTTTTGCGGCTCTTAGCATGAGGGGCGACCATCCCAAGGCAGCGCTCATTCTTTCCGTGCTGTTCCCGGTTATTCTTTTGCTGGCGCATATTAAGGATTTTTATAAGGACAAGTATTATTTCTGGTCGCTTGTGATGTGGGCGGTTGGATTTGTTGAGGTATTTTTCTTCATAGAGACCGGCGAGCGTGCGCTTGACAGCAACTTTATGTGGGGATATTCCATATCGTTGTTCTTCCTTTTCGTTTCATCGATGATTAAGATGTTTAAAGATCTTTTTGTCGAAAAAACAAGTATTGTTGTTAAGATAATATGCTGTGTTGCAGCGGCAGCGCTTGTATGGCATGTGGTGAGCGGCATCAATTATCTAACTATACTCTATTCGGGGGTAACGTATTTTGCCTGAGTCGATTTTTGACAGAACCGAAAAGTTAATAGGTGAAGATAAAGTAGCTAGTTTACATAACAAGACCGTTGCGGTATTCGGACTTGGCGGCGTGGGCGGTTATGTATGCGAGGCTTTGGCGCGTGCCGGAGTGGGTCATCTTGTGCTGGTGGATCACGATACGGTTAACATAACTAATATCAATCGACAGGTGATAGCACTTCACTCAACCCTCGGAATGAAGAAGACCGATGCTTTTCTTGCGAGGCTTAAGGACATTAATCCGAACATTGAAGTAACTGTTCATGACTGCTTTTTTTTACCCGAGAACAGTAGTATTATAGATTTTAAGAAGTTAGATTACGTGGCCGATTGTGTGGACACAGTTACGGCCAAGATTGAGATAATAATTAAGTGCAAGGAAGCCGGAACGCCCGTGATTTCCTCCATGGGAACGGGCAATAAGCTTGACCCCGGACAGTTTCAGATTGCAGACATCAGCAAGACTGAGGTGTGTCCCCTTGCCAAGGTAATGCGCAAGGAACTTAAGGATCGCGGAATCAAGAAGGTAAAGGTTCTTTTTTCCAAAGAATTGCCTGTTAAGACGGGACTTAGGACTCCCGCGAGCATTTCTTTTGTGCCTCCGGTAGCGGGGCTTATGATTGCCGGCGAGATAGTAAGAGATTTGATTAAGGATTAAAGTAATTGTTCGAATAAAAATTTTGATTGGAGAATACCATGAAAAAGATTTTGTTTGTTGCAAGTGAGGGTGTACCTTTTATCAAAACAGGAGGCCTTGCGGACGTTGTGGGGTCGCTTCCCAAATGTATCGACAAGAGATACTTCGACGTTCGCGTATTCATGCCCAAGTACGCATGCATGCGCGATGAAGTAAAGGCCAAGATGCAGTATGTGACCCATTTCTATATGGATTACAACTGGAAGAATGAGTATGTGGGAGTACTTACGGCGGTAGAGGAAGGTATCACTTATTACTTTATCGACAGCGAATATTACTTTAACGGACTTAAGCCTTACGGCAACGATCCTTTATTTGAAATTGAGAAATATGCATACTTTTCGAAGGCCGTTCTTTCGGCACTTCCGCTTTTAGATTTTAAACCCGATGTAATACATTGTCATGACTGGCAGACCGGCCTTGTGCCCGTATATCTTAAGGAACGCTTTATGGGCAACGAGTTCTACCGCGGCATCAAGAGCGTTATGACCATTCACAACCTTAAATTCCAGGGTAAATGGGACGTTAAGGCTGTTAAAAACATCACCGGTCTTTCCGACTATTTCTTTACCTCAGACAAGCTTGAAGCATACAAAGATGCTAACCTTTTAAAGGGCGGACTTGTATATGCCGACGCTATCACAACCGTAAGCGCCACATACGCTCAGGAGATTATGACAGACTTCTACGGCGAAGGCTTAAACGGCTTGCTGGGAGCGCGTGCCAACGACCTGCGCGGTATCGTCAACGGTATCGACTACGAGGAGTTCAATCCCGCAACGGACAAGGCACTTAAGTATCCTTACGACGCAATCACTTTCAGAAAAGAAAAAGTAAAGAACAAGACTGCTCTGCAGGCGGAGTTAGGGCTTGCAGTTAATGCCAAGACCATGATGATAGGCATTATCTCACGCCTTACCGACCAGAAAGGTCTCGATCTCATAGCTTACGTGATGGACGAACTTTGTCAGGACAACGTCCAGATAGTAGTGGTAGGAACCGGCGAGGAACGCTATGAGAACATGTTCCGCCACTTCGACTGGAAGTACGGCGACAAGGTATCCGCCAATATTTATTACTCGGACGATCTTGCTCACAGAGTATACGCTTCCTGCGATGCATTCTTAATGCCTTCGTTATTCGAGCCCTGCGGCCTTTCACAGCTCATCGCGCTTCGCTACGGTACAATTCCCATCGTACGCGAGACAGGCGGCTTAAAGGACACTGTAGAGCCTTACAACGAGTATGAGAGCAAGGGCACGGGATTTTCTTTTACCAATTACAATGCCCACGAGATGCTCGCATGCATCCGCAACGCCGAGCGCATCTACTACGACAAGAAACGCGAATGGAACAAGCTCATCGACCGCGCCATGGCCTGCGATTTCTCATGGCACAAGAGCGCGCTGAAGTATCAGGAAATGTACGACTGGTTGATTGGCTAAAGCCAATCAACCAGTCGGATATGAATATTTTTAGCGGGCTTTTTCGCTAAAAATATGAAGGCACTGCAGGATTTCATTAGGTAATTATTGGCTAAAGCCAATCAACCGGCCTAATAAAATAGAAATTACAAGGCCACCGAAACCCAGGGGTAAAATGATTTCGTGACCTTGTTTTTTTATAAAAATATCAAAAAGGAGAATGGTAATGGGTAAAAAAAGAACTACGTTGGGGACGCAGCTGTATGTTGCGCTTATAGTGCAACTCGTTGGGATGGCGTTTGTTGCGATTATAGGAATTTTGAGTATTTTTCAATATCCCAAAGAACTAAGGTGGGTATTGTTTATTACAATGCCGATAGTGTTGGGTATAGGAATGCTGATCTACTGGTGTTATTTTGACGCGTTCAGAAAGAATGAGCCACAGAGAATCAGAAAGCTTACCAAGGTATTGTTGATTATAATTATTGTAGCTCTTGTGTTGTTTGTGTTGCCTGCTGTAATGTTACCCAGTGCGAGCCGATTCGCAGATGAGATGAACGCGAATATTAACAGTAAAACAATTATGTTAAACGGTGTGCTGGGAGCCTCGGTTTTCGCCATAACGCTTTATGAACTTCAGAGAGAAAAAATAAGAGACATCAGTGTTTTTGATAAGCGATTATGGATTGTGGTACTGGCTATTGAAGCTTTCTTTTTCCTTTCTGTTCTTTTCGGAAAAGGTTCTGTGCTTGGCTTTACCAATCCGGCTGAGGTTATCTCGTCATTTATAACCGGCGCTTCCCAGACCTTGATTGCCTGCTGGATTACCAATCCCGAAAAGTTCTATGTTGAGGAGAATCAAAGCGTGGTGCCGCCGGCCGGTAGTGAGAACCGGTTTGTAAATCAATAGTCATTTTTTAGCAGCATATGATTTCCACTTATAGCAAATTTGTTATTGACCATCGATAACAAATTTGCTATTTTTTTATTGAAAGATTACAAGCGGAGGTACAATGCCCATGAGTGATTGGAAGCAATTCAGAGAAGAACTTAATATTTCGCCTGAAGATGAGAGCGTCATTGCACTTGAGAAAGAACTCATCAGAACCATGGTGCGCCTGCGCGAAGAGCAGGGATTGTCACAGATGGACCTGGCGGTGAAATGTAATCTTAAACAGCCGGTTATCGCACGCATGGAGAAGGCTGTTCATTCTCCGCAGATTGACAGTTTGCTGAAAGTGCTTGTGCCACTGGGGTATAAATTACAGATAGTTCCGATGGACAAGAAATAAGAACTGTATAAACTTTGTTAATTCCCTTGTATTATCATTTTCCTGTAGTTTGAGTTTAACTTAGGAAGAAGATATCCGAAAGCTTTGGAACGCGTTCTTTTGCGCTAGGCGGAGAAGAATGGCAGAGGTTTTTAGGAAGGGGAAATATGGATTACGCTAAGATGATTGACTCCGTGCAGGGAGTTGCTTGTATAGTTTCGGTGAGAAAGGGTGCTGAGGGGGAAGCGGCGATTGCTATTGCTGCGGCCAATAAGAGGTATCTGGCATCGGTTAATAAGGTTGATGAGGAGTTTGTTCCCAACAGGCCGTATTCTTATTACATTGCGCAGGATCCTAATTTCGATGCGCTTGCAAGGGGCTGCGTTTCTACGCATAAGATAGCCCACCAATATGTCAATGCCGAGCTTTATGATTCGTGGCTCGATCTTTATATGATTCCCTTGGAAGATGATAAAGACGGAAACGGGTATTGTCTCTTTACTTATGAGATGACGCCCAAGTCCGATTCGGAGAAGATGGTCGATATTTCTGCTGCGACTGCTTTTTCCGTGCTTAAGACTTGCATTAAATTCAGGGAGAATGAAGATTTTAAGGCAACGCTTGATTCTATAGTCAAGGATATAAGAATGCAGTGTGAATCTGACGGTTGCGCCCTGATACTGACAGATACCGTTAATAGAAGGATTGATTTATTAAGCTTTGACAGTCACAGCATTTATGCGCCTGCTGACGAGGATGTGTTTTTTAAGCCGGAATTCTACAATATTGTGGAGACATGGCATGATTTTATGGCAGGCAGTAACTGTATCATCATCTCCAATGAAAAGGAACTTAAGTCAATCGAGGAAAAGTCTCCCGAATGGTACAAATCCCTTAAATATTCGGCTGTTAAGACCATGGTGCTTTACCCGCTTCGTATTAAGGAAAATCTTTACGGATACATTTTTGCAACCAATTTTAACGCCGATAAGACTCCTTTTATCAGAGAGGTAATGGAACTTAACTCATATGTACTGTCGGCCGAGACAGAAAATTACAGAATGCGTCAGCAGCTTGAAATGCTCAGTAATACCGACTTGCTTACGGGCGTTATGAACCGTAATGCCATGAACAGCCGTGTATATCGGCTTAATGACGATGAGGCAGCGCGCGGAAGAGGTGTGGGAGCCATATTCGTGGATGTCAACGGGCTTAAGGTTGTTAACGATACCAAGGGACACAGGGCAGGCGATAAGCTGATAATGAGCGTAGCAGAGACGCTTCGAGACATTTGCCGGGGCAAGGAAGTCTATCGTGCCGGCGGCGATGAGTTTGTAATTATCGCGGCAGATACGACCCGTGAAGAGTTTGACTCGTTATTTGACAAGTTAAAGTCATATTCGGGCAAGGACGGAGGCCCTTCTTTTGCCATAGGTGCAGCGTATGAAGACAAGAACGTCAGCATGAAGCGCATCATGAAAGTAGCCGATGCCGAAATGTACAAGGACAAAGCCGAGTACTACAAGACCCATCCCGATGCGGATAGAAGAAATAAATAGTAGCAAATAGCCCACCCACTGCGGTGGGCTTAACTGCGCCTGTTGACAATACGTATTAATACGTATATTATAAAGGAGAAGGGGTAAGGTATGCCGTTAACATCTAAGGAACTGATTAAAAAGCTTAAGAAGCACGGGTTTGAGATAGTATCTCAAAACGGCTCACATGTTAAGCTATATAATAAAAAGACGAATAAAACTTTAATAGTCCCATACCACAGCAAAGATTTGAAAAAGGGTTTGGAACATGCGATACTTAAACAAGCAGGATTGGAGGAGTAATATGAACAGATATTTTTATCCCGCTGTTTTTCATACGGAAGAAGGAGGAAGCTATTGGATTTCTTTTCCTGATTTTCCGGAATGTCTTACACAAGGCGAGACAATTGAAGATGCATACAATATGGCGTCGGAAGCGCTTGGGTTGTGTATAGATGAGAGGCTGAAGAATAATGAAGAACTGCCCAAGGTATCATCACCGGTCGATTATACGGTTACAGGAGACGATTTTTCATGCCTTATAGAATTCGATCTTGAGAGGTACAGACGTACTCACAATACCAAGTCGGTTAAGAAGACTCTGAGTATTCCCGAGTGGCTCAATGAAGCCGCCATCAAGCAGAATGTTAATTTCTCGCAAGTGCTTCAGGATGCGCTTATGAGTAAGATTGGTATGATGTAAGCCTAACGTTTCGGAGGGGACTATTATGAACAAAAAGCAAAAGAAACTCATTACATATATAGCAATCAATTCCGTTCTGGTGATTGCGATTATAGTGTTTGTGGTAAAGATAATTTCCGGTAAAGGCAAGGAATCTGACGTAATGTCGCAGATTGATGCGCCTATGCAGACGGAGAAGTTATACGCGGGCGAAGAAGTCAAAGAAGTCGTGACCATTAATACGAAGGTTATTGAGGACGGACTTCGGGAGATGGGTACCTTGATTACGCAGGAGTATTATTTCACGCAGGTTGAGGAGTATACCAATACCGAGAAGTTCTGGATATTCGATTCGACGGCTTCTTTTACCTACAGCTATGACGGAGTTGTGGCTGCGGGAATCGATTGCAGTCAGATTACGGTTGTGAAGGATGATGAAAAGAAGGTCATTACTATTACGATTCCAAAGGCGGAGATTACGTCGGTGACGATTGACAATGACAGCTTTAAGAAGTACGAAGAGAAGAACGGTCTTTGGAATAAGGTGACGACGGATAAGTTCAATGATTCCATGGCTGCGTTCAAGGAAACTGCCAAGAACAACGCTGTTGCCAAGGGGCTTCTTAAGAACGCCGATAAGAGTGCGGAGCAGATGATTGTTTCTTTTGCCAAGTCGGTGTCGACGGATGCAGAGTATAAGATTGAAACGGTTAGAAAGTAGGGGGTGACGTTATGGAAATACTTAAGAAAACAGCGATAGGATTGTTGCTTGCGGCTGTGGCACTTTTCTCCATAGCGGTGATTACACCTGCGGCGACCAAGCAGAGCAATCATGTACATACATATGAGCAGTTGGACAGGGAGATAGGCAATACTTTGAAGCTTACGGCGGGCGCGACTGCGGTGTCTGCGGTTATATCGTTACTGCCTGATGATACGTGTACGCCTATTGCCGAGCAGTTCGCGGAACTCGGAACGTACTTTGTGATAGTGTTAAGTGCGTTATATCTTGAGAAGTATTTGATTACGATTCTCGGATTTGTGTCGTTCTCGATACTGATACCGCTTGTGTGCCTGATACTGGGAATAGGAATCCTCGGCAAGAAGGATAAGGCCAATGTGCTGGCGCTTAAGCTAGGCATATTTGCAATACTTATTTACTTCCTGATTCCGCTTAGCGTTAAGACTTCCGAGGCTATCTACAATACATATGAGACCACGATGGAAGAGACGCTTACCACGGCCAACGAGATTACAGTTACCGATGAGGACGCGAACGCTGTTGAGAAGTTCTTAAGCTGGATTAAGAATGCCGCTGTGACCGTGGTAGACTATGTTACGGGACTGTTAAGCCGATTCGTGGAGGCTATTGCGGTTATGATGGTAACGTCGTGTCTGATACCGATTTTGGTAGTAATATTCTTCTCGTGGCTTATGCGGCTGCTATTCAAAGTTGATATATCGTTTATAGATATTAAACTCCTTCCCGGTAAGAAGCGACATCTGCTTCCGAAGATTGAGAGCGAGGAAAAATAAAGAGAATGGTTAGGGTTTTTACATGTCTTTAAGAGGATTGTATTATATGGCGCAGGAATACCTCTTTCTCGGAGGTATTCTTGCGGTTGTATTGGTAACATCATTTCTGGTTATTCGCCACTTTCATGCCAAACGTAACGGAAAAGAACATAGGAAAATAAACATTAAGCGACTTTTATGGTGGCTTGTCTTTTTGTGCTACATTTTTGTGGTGGCCGGCGCTACGTTGTTCAGCCGAGGCAGCAACTATGAATACGATATGATTCCGCCACTGTTTTATTCATATAAAAACGCGTGGAATAACTGGTCGATTACTGAGTGGCGCAATATCATACTCAATATTTGCATGTTTGTGCCCTTTGGGCTGTTGCTCCCTATGGGCTTAAAGTGGTTTAGAAAGTGCTACAGAACTTATGTTGCAGGCTTCCTGTTTTCGCTGTTAATAGAGCTTTCTCAGATGATTTTCAAGATCGGAATATTCGAGCCGGACGACCTGCTTGACAATACTCTGGGCGCGATTATAGGTTTCGGACTGTTTCTGGTGTTATTTAAATTATATGCCAAAGAAAAAGCAAATCTAAAGAAGGGTGCGACATTTGCAAGCAATATCCCGCTGATTATAGTTGTTGCAAGTTTTGTTGCGATATTTATTACCTACTCTTGTAAGGAACTGGGAAATAATAACAACCGTTATAGTATGGCTTATGACGTAAATCTGCTAAATATTCATGGCGCGGAGTTTGCCGATGACTCTACCGAGAGCCTGACTGTATACACTTCCGAGATACTTACAGAGAAAGAAGCGTATAAGCGCGCAGAGGATATCTTTAAAAGATTCGACGGTGCGATGAATTATCAATACGCGGGCTATTATGATGATGAAGCATGGATTCGCTCGAAAGTCGGCGATGAAACAAATGAGATAAAAATACAATATGCCGGCGGGACGTTTGAATACTCGATAATGAGTCGATATTCGGAAAAAGGGTATGCTTATACCGAAAGCGAAGTGAGAGATATACTGAGTCAATATGGGTATACCATATGCAAAGACGCGGTATTTTCTGTCAAAGATGATATGCGCTTGTGCTTTGAAGTGGACAAGTGTGAAGAAAATGGAAACATTGTGGACGGAAGACTGGAAGTTAAGCTGTCGAGAGATAAACGCATCTTATGGTTGAAAGACAGCCTTCTTTCGCTTAAACCCTACAAGGAATATGAGGCCATCAGTGAAGCTGAAGCATACAGGCGCCTTAAGGAAGGTAAGTTCAAACGATACGGAAATGATTATCTCGATATAGAAGTTCTGTCTTGTAAAATTTCTTACAGTGTTGATTCCAAGGGATTTTATCAGCCCAATTACCGCTTTGATGTAAATATCAACGGCAAGGAAGCCTGGATTATGATTCCTGCGCTTGAAAAGGCACAGTAATTCCGCCGGCAATCGGGCTCTGAGTTGTAGACAATTGTGGCAAAAGAAAGTACAATTTAATTAAATTGTTGTGGGTATTTCGGAGGGTTTATGATTAATAAGATTAATAGTGCGATTACGGAATGTTTTGTCGGCAAGGATGAGGTGGTTAAGTCGCTTCTTACCTGCCTGCTTGCGGGGGGACATGTGCTCCTTGAAGATGTGCCGGGCGTAGGTAAGACTACACTTGCGAAGACTCTTTCAAAGGTTATCGGAGCCGACTTCGGCCGTATTCAGTTTACACCGGACACTATGCCGTCAGACGTAACGGGAGTGTCCGTTTATAATGCAAAAACCGGTGAATTCGAGGTTAAGGCAGGCGCCATCATGCATGAGATAGTGCTTGCGGACGAGATTAACCGTACCACACCCAAGACTCAATCGGCGCTTCTTGAAGCCATGTCCGAGGGGCATGTGACGGTTGATGCGACAGAGCTTCTTTTGCCGGAAGTATTCATGGTAATAGCGACGCAGAACCCTATAGAGTTCATGGGTACGTATCCGCTTGCCGAGGCATTCACCGACAGATTCATGATGAAATTAAGCATCGGCTACCCGGACAAAGAATCCGAGATTAAATTGACGGAGCTTCACTTAAAGGGCATGAATCCCGAGAGCGCGACCAACGTCTGCTCGCCTGCAGACATTTCTGCTATGCGCAAGGCAGTCGACGCTGTAACGGTTTCCAAGGCCGTTATTGAATATACAGAGAATATCGTAACACTTACCCGCGAGTCCAAGGACTTTACGGTTGGTGCGAGCCCGCGTGCAATGCTTTCGCTTATTAAGGCGGCACAGGCTACAGCTTTCCTTGACGGCAGAGACTTCGTGAAGCCCGATGATATTAAGGCTTGCGCTGTTAATGTGCTTCATCACAGATTGACGCTTACATCCGAGGCGCGTATCCGCAAGGAGAGTATCGATAAGCTTATCACTGCGCTTGTACTTCAGGCGAAGATTCCCATGGAGAGAGGGTTATGATAAGAAACAGGCTGATTTGGCTTTTCTTATTCGGGCTGTCCCTTGTGGGGATCAGCTTCTACGGAGGGGCGGCAAGTTACGGCTTCTTTTTCGTGGTGCTTTTTATTCCGCTTATCTCGCTTTTGTATCTGTTCGTGGTATATCTTACATTCAAGATTTACCAGAGGGTAGAGAAGGGCGACATTATGGCGGGGGAGACGACGCCTTATTATTTCACGCTTCAAAATGAAGGCTTTACGGGCTTTTCGAGTATCCGTGTTGTTTTCTTTTCTACATTTTCCAAAGTTTTATCCATCGATGACAAGAGAGAATATGAGCTTTATCCCCGCGCAGGTATCCGCAAGGACACCTTTTTGGTGTGCAAGTATCGCGGCGAATACGAGGTGGGTATTAAGCGAGTCGAAATAACCGACATTTTCAGGCTGTTTCACTGGTCATACAGGAACAAAGAAACTGTCAGACTGCAGATTAAGCCTGCGATTGTGCGCCTTAACAACCTTAAGGATATTGACGTGGATGTGCTGTCTTACAGGGATTCGAACATTAATATGTCGGAGCCGGACCTTCCTGTCAGAGACTATGTGTCGGGTGATGATGTGAGACTGATTCACTGGAAGAAGACGGCAACGGCAGGCAACCTTATGATGCGTACCGTTACGGGAGAGGAAAAGCAGGGCATCAGTATTGTGGTGCCGGCAAGACGCGTTTCCGAAGATGAATTTGAGTTTATTCCGCGTGAGAACAGAGTGCTCGAGGCGGCGGTGGCCACGACGCTTCTTTTTGCCGAAAGAAACATTCCCGCAGACATATATCTAACCAAAGATGAGACTGTAAGTGTCAGAAACCTTGAGAGTTTCAACTTCGCCTACGAAGAGATTGCCAAGGTTAATTTCGATACGCATTTTAACGAGGATGCATTTTACGACAATATGCTGTATTCGGGCAATATCGCGCGCAGTAAGATGGCGTTTTTCTTTGTGTGCGAAGTGACCGAGAGTCTGCAGATTCTGATAGAGCGACTTAAGCGCGAAAATGTGGCGGTTGCCTGTTATGTGGTGGGCGACACGACGAATCTGAGAGCCGATTCGCAGGGCGTCAGGTACATAGGACTGCCTGTGGACGATAAGCTTACGGAGGTGATGTGATGGTTAAACTGTTGTATCGCCTCATCATAATATTCCCGCTGGCGATTCTCGGCACGGGCATGGCTGTTGACTTGATCTACGGGGAACCGCTGACGGCGGGCGAACTGCTTCTGGCTGTGCTGTTCGCAGCGTTCCTGCCGATTATCAGCAGAGTCGGATCCCAGTTCAGAGTCATTGCTATAGGCGGTGTCCTGATAGTGTCGGCGGCGGTGCTGTTTGTTACCATGAGGTTTGGCAGTGCGGATTCGAAGGAAGCGATTATCAGGGCATTTATTATAATCGGCATATCGATAGGAATGTCGGCCGTAGGATTCATTGTCGTGAAGAGCCGCGGCGTGAAGATTACGGTGGCGCTTGCGCTGCTTGTATTCCTGATTGTAACGACGCTTCTTGGCTACCTCACTACGAAAATCGAGATGGCTCTTTGCGTGGTTTATATTATTACCGTGGCTTTCGAAGAGTCGCAGCGACATTTCAGGCGAGGCGAGACTTTCGACCGCGAAAAGTTTGTGGTGTTTACGTGGCCGTTTGCTTTGGCCTTTTTCCTGATTATTTTGCTTTTTAAGGCGCCGAATAAACCTTACGACTGGGCAATATTCGTAAAGATGTATGAGCGCACCAAAGCGATTACAATCGAGATTAAGGAGAAGGTGTTTTCACGCCACTCGGAGGATTATGACTCCGCAATGTTAGGCTTTTCGGGCGACGGCAGAATCGCGGGTGAAGTCGGCGGCAAGGGCGAGGAAATCCTTAAAATCGTTACGAGCAAAAGAAAGAACGAGACCATATATCTCACCGGCAAAATCTTCGCGAATTTTGACGGGCACGAGTGGACGAGCATACCTGCCTATGTGGAGGGAGAGCGTGTAATCGATTCGATGATGGCGCTTAGCGCGGCACTTATGTATGGCGAGAAAAGTTCGAATGACTATATCAGACCCGAGAATATAGACATAACATTCTTGCCGTTCTCGAGTAAGTATATGTTTGCACCGTCCAAGTACATAAGCCTCAGCGACGGATTCCATGCCATAGACTATTCGGAGCAGGACGGAGCCATTTTCTTTGACAAGACTCAGATAATAAATGCGCAGTATAAGATTGTGGGGCTGTCCGTCAATTACAATCCGACGGCCATGAATATGATAACTTCCGGAACTTACAAGGTTGATGAGGAAGCTTGGGATAAGATGATTTCCGCTTACAGACTCTACAACTTTTCGGATATTTCTTTTGAAACTGCCGAGGGGTATGCGGACTATGTTAAGGCTCATTATCTAAGCCCCGTGAATGTGTCGGGCGAAGTGGCGGAAACGCTTAAGGCGATAGAAGAGGCCGGCAACACCGATTATGATAGGCTTAAACTCTTGGAATCGGCGTTTAAATCGATGACCTACACCAATACGCCCGGTAAGCTTCCGGGTAAGGTGACGGATGCGGAAAGCTTTCTTGATTATTTTCTTACGGAGTCGCAGAAGGGATATTGCGTGCATTATGCGACGGCTTTCTGTCTCATGGCGCGGGCTATGGGATACCCGTCGAGATATGTGCAGGGCTATCAGGTGCCGGTTACGGACAGTAGCGATACGCGCGTGGATACGTCGATGGCGCACGCCTGGCCGGAAGTTTGGCTGGACGGAATCGGCTGGGTTATTTTTGAACCGACTCCCGGAAGATATACCGCAGGAGCGGGCTGGGCTACAAAGGCTGAGCTTGCGGCGGATGCAGAGGGCAGAAGCAATTCACCTCAGCAGGACGAGTACTCCTACGACAATTCCGAAACTGTAATCGAGTTTGACAAAGAAAACATTGTTGAAGAGGAAGAGAAGACACCGATTAACTGGTACATCTTTGCTATTCCGGTAGCGGCATTCCTTCTTTTTGCAATACTGTTTATAGTGATTGAAGTTCTTATAAGCAGAAGGCGCTTCAGAAAGGCGTCGACCGATGAAAAAGCAGATATTCTGTGCGTAAGAATCATGAATATGTTATTATTTTGTGGTAAGAAGCCTATGCCGGGCGAAACGTTGAGTGAGTTCGGAAAAAGGCTACAGTCCGAGGGCGTTGAGTACGGACCGGGATTCATTCCTTGTTATGAGAGGCTCCTCTATTCGGATAGGGGCGTCGACGCGGATTCTTTGGCTGAGATAGTAAAGAGCGAAGAGGCGGTGGCAAGACTTCTTAGAGAAACCAGAAAATGGCTGTATCCGTTCTACAGGTTACGAAGCCTTTACAAGAAATAAATGTTAAAAGAGGAATTAAGCATTGGAAAAATACTACATCACGGGACACAAGAACCCCGACCTTGACACAATCTGCAGCGCGATGGCGTATGCGAAATTAAAATCGATTTTAGATCCGGACAATGAATATGTTGCGGTAAGATGCGGACATCTCGGCGAGAGCTGTAAGAGTATCCTTGCGGCGCTTGAGATTACGCCTCCTCCGTATATGCCTGATGTCTATCCGAAGGTCAAGGATGTAATGTTAAGTCCTAATTTAATGGTGGAAAAGAAGGCCAGCATGACCGAGATTGCCAAGTCTTACAAGGACACCAATCCTTCGGTTACGCCTATTTTCGACGGCGGCAAGTTCATAGGCCTTCTGTCGATAGACGACATTACCGCATGGTACCTTGAGGGCATTCGTAACGGCAACGATTTAAGCAAGATTCCTACTGTGGGAGAGGTAATGCGCGACCAGGCGGAGCCTTTGCTTGCGGGCGATTTGTTCGAAGATGCCAAGAAAGCATTGTCGGCATCGCCCAAGCGCGGACTTTCGGTATTTGAAGACGGCGAGTTCATTGGATACGTTACCCGTCGCTGCTTCTTAAAAGCCCCCAAGTACAACGTTATCTTAATGGATCACAACGAGCCCCGCCAGAGCATCAAGGGCATCGAAACCGCTAACGTTGCGGAGATTATCGACCACCACAGGCTCGATACCATGAAGACCAACACACCGATCTTCATCGATGCCGAGCCCCTCGGAAGCACCTGTACCATCGTATACGAGCTTTTTGTCCGCAACAAACTCATGCCGGACAAAGAAACCGCGAAGCTCCTGCTTACAGGTATGATGTCCGATACCTTGATCCTTAAGTCCCCCACCACCACACCCGTGGATGTTGAGGCGGCCCATGCTTTGGCCGAGATAGTAGGCGAGAGCGTTCAGGACTTCGGCATCAAGATATTCAGCCATGTAGAGAGTCTGTCAACCCTCAAGCCCGAGAAAGCAATTCTTACCGACTTCAAGCGCTACACCGAGAAAGGCGTCATGCTCGGCATCGGCCAGTGCGAAGCCACTACCCTTAACGACCTTGACGACTACAAGGACAAATTCCTCAAAGCACTCGAAGACGTCCGCCTAAAGAACGGCCTCGACTGGGCAGTAGTAATGATAACAGATGTTATGAAAGAGAACAGCGTTCTTTTGTCCACAGATTTCAAGGCTTCCAAGAACCTTCCTTACGCGCTTCTTGAAGAAGGAATCTACGACATGCCGGGAGTTATGAGCCGTAAGAAGCAGCTGTTGCCCGAGATGCTGTTTGCACTGGGAATGTAAAGAAGTCAGCCGTTTCTAATAATTGTAAAATAATAATTGCACTCATTTGATAGATGACTTAAAATACTTATAAGGGAATTTAGTTATCTTATATCGGATATAGTCTTTTGGAAGATATACTCTCAAGTATTACAGTGTAGAGATTACATTGGTGGGAGGGTACTTATAATGCATAAGTTTTCAAAAGACTATACCGGGAAGAGTCTGCTCCTAGTGTGTCTAAAAGCGCTCATTGCGTTTATTCTTTTTTTCTTATCTAACTTTTTTATTTCTAAGTTGCCGGATATGGCAATTTTTCAATCAACAAATTCACGAACAGTTCAAGTGTTGCTAATCGTTCTACCGACATTTGCGGCGGTTGTTTTGTATGCGCTTTTTTCGATGTTATTGACTGTGAACGGCGCTAATGAACAAAACGGGGCAGGAAACCCTGCATTCAAATTGCTGCTGGCTACAATAGCGATTTTGATGCTTCTTGTGTTTTCACAAGTAAGGGATGGATTTTTGCCCCATTTTAGGAGAGGATGATTATATGGACACAGAATTAGATAACTTTAGAAAAGAAGCTATTGCAAAATGGAATTGCATAAATAATGGTGATGCGAAAACGGCTAATAAACACTATGAAGCAATGAATATAATATATAAAAAAATGAAAGAAAATAATTCATTGGGAAAATTGCTTGAACTTATTTCTGATTTAAGTGATGAAGTCGTTCTCGAAGCATCAGCTATTTTGCTCAAAGAAAACTGTGAATTGGCAAGAGCGGCGTTAACCCAATTGGCAGGAAAAAGAGGGCTAATTGCATTCACAGCGCAAATGGTTTTAGAAGAAACAGAACGATTACAGTGAAATATAGCATGTGAATATAATGTATTTATATTTATTATTGAAGGATTCAAGCTTGAGTGGTGGCAAATATGGAAGTAATTGAGTTAAAGAATAATACGGACAGCATTATACAAGTATCTAATCCTTTTGGTGAGGCATACGCTGATTATTTAAGCTTAGGCACCCATTCTTTTGAACCGGGAAATGTATATGGAATTATTTGTGAACATGGCGCGGGAGGTGAAACCATCTCTTTAGCACTTGCCGGAGAAATAAATATGAATAACACAGAAATATTTGTGGACGGCGTAAAAGATTTCTCGGAAAATCGGATAGGTTGGTATGTGGGCAAAACTGTATATTCAACTAAATTTGGAATAAAAAGAGAATGTTCTGTAAAGAAAGCATTACAGGAAGCTTTGAATAGTTATAGGATGTTCAATAGCATTGAAGAAGTAATAGATAAGTTCCATTTGAGCCCTGATAAGCTTGCATATACATTTTCAAATAATACTGATTGGGAAAGATGGAGAGCGTCATTGGCATTGGGGTATATATCAAATAAAAAGGTTTTCTGCTTCCCTTGGATGAATTCATTACAGTTCTATGATTGCATGTACAATTCCTCTGTGTTTCGTTTTTTCAATGATATAAAAAAAGATGGCGGGATTATAGTATTACCAACATCAAGAAGCGAAAATGTTGAAGGACTCGCGGATATAATCATCAATGTGGAAAATAAAAGATTTGAAAGAAAATTTGTTGAGTCGAAATGGTTCAAAAATTCACATTGAAATAGAGCACACATAATTTATTGGGGTACTCACTGAATGAAGGTAATATTATTGGATTTTAGAGCCGGCGGGAAATGTGATTTGTTCCATTATGGCATCTTGAATGATTATTCAGACAGAATCAACCTGACTTTGGAATCCGGTCACTTGTATGGTGTGATAGGAGAATTCGGGGAAGGCGGCGCGGCTATCTCATATGGCCTATCCGGGCACCTGCCGTCATATGAGGGCAGTGTATGGGTTAATGATTCTGAAGTAAAATGGGAAGAGTTACGTTCTTTGGCTTGGTATGTGGGATACGATATTTATTCGACTAAAGAAAGTAGAAGGCTATATAAGCATTCAATCGAAAAACAGGTTAAAGAAGGAATAGCTAAGGCCGGACAGCCTTTTAGTGTTAAAGAAGTTCAGGATATGTTTAAAATATCTGATGAGAGATTCTCACGAAATATTAAATACGTGAGTGGCGAAAGATACAAAGCTTCGGCTGCTATAGGATATGCTTTTGATAAACAAATCTTTTGCTTTCCTTGGATGAATTCAAGAGATTTGTTTCATCAGAAGGAGCACATAACAAATATCGTTTCTGTTTTGTTAAAGGCTAATAAGATTGTTTTGATGCCTACGTCTAAAAAAGAAACGCTGGCAGCGTTGTTTGATGATTTTGACATTGTGGATTTGGACGAGGGTTTCAAGGATAGGTAAGGAGTTAAAATGGGTTTATTAAAAAAACTGGCTTTGTCTAAGCAAAAGAATAATCTGATTTCGATGTTACAAGACTCTGTTAAAGACGGTATGCCTCTAACCGAGATTGTCGATGCGTTTGAGAAAATGTGTCAAATTCCGATGGAAGATGACATGATCTTGTTTGAGACCGGAACGTATAAATTCACCGGCGAGCCGCTTTTCTATTTTTCGATGACAAGGCAGTTTCCGAATGGAGGGGAGGAGTTTTACCAACTCCATCTGGATGTGATGTACAGTCCGAATGAGGAGAATAAGGCGTTTAAGAATTCGGTATGGAATGAAGATATCGACGAAGATATATTTAAGTACATTAAAGAGTCTGAGGCATTTAAGTATGCAAGCGCAGATAAGTATTTAAAGATAAAAATCTATATGGATGAAACATGATAAAAGCAGGTGGAACTAGTCCACCTGCTTTATTTTTGAAATGTCATCATCTATCACCATAGAGTAATTGGTGTAGTATACCACGAAGCCGGGCTTGGCTTTGGCGGGTTTCTTGACGTTCTTGCGAAGTAAGTAGTCGATTTCGACTCGGTCGGTGCCGCGGCCTTTGGAGAAGTGAGCGGCGAGGCGAGCGGCTTCTTCGAAGGTGCGGTCGGGAACTTCGCGACCTTCGGTCTTGACGATTACGTGGGAGCCGGGCATTTTCTTGGCGTGGAACCACCAGTCGCCACCGTTGGCAAATTCGAAGGTTAAGCGATCGTTCTGAAGGTTGTTACGGCCTACGTAGATGTCGAAGCCGTCGGAGCTTACGAAGTGGAAGGGCTTGGAGGTGATTTTTTGTTTCTTGGTGCCGGCTTTGAAACGGATGTAGCCGGACTGGGTGAGCTCTTCTTTAATCTCGGCAAGGTCGGCCTCGTCGACAGCGATATCAAGGGAGGTAAGAATCGACTCAAGCTGAGCCACTTCGTCGGACACTTCCTCGATGATGCCGGTGAGAGACTCGGCAGTGCGCTTAAGCTTCGAATATTTCTCAAAGTATTTCTTGCCGTTCTCGAGAGCCGTCATATCGGGATCGAGAGGTATCGTAATAGTTTTGTTCGTATAGTAATTAAGCGCATCGAAGGACTTGGCGCCTTCGGGAACGGTGTAGCCGTAGGTGTTGATGAGCTCGCCGTAGATGCGGAACTTATCCTTTTTCTCGGTGTCTTCGAGCTGTTTCTTTTGCAGGTCAAGCTTCTTAACGTTACGCTCAAGAGCGGTAGTAACAATCTTACGAAGGTCGGCAGACTTCTGGCGGATGCGCACGACAACGCTTTTCTCGCGGTAGAAGTCCTCTATGAGCGACGATATGGAGTCGTACTGTTTAACGGTCTTGTCATGATACAAGGTAAGCGGAACTGCCGCGTATTCTAACGGTGCGGAACCGTCGTAGATAATCTCGGGCGCGAAGCGACCTTCACGCACATCAGCCACCAGCGCGGCAAAAGCATCATACAAAGCCGCAACTTCCGCCTCCGACAGCGACGAAGTCGACGCATCTGCATCCACGCCCGCACGGTAACATACCTCTGTAGCGAGAATAGGCGAGAAGCCCGTATAATTCATGTAAATCGCCTTGCCTACAGGCTCATGCGCACCGGCAATAGTAGCGGCAAAAGAACCTGCATCGACACCGAAGGGGTCCTGCTTATCCTGCGTATGCGGTATGAAATATTTGCGACCGGGCAGAACTTCACGCACGGAGCTTACGTTGTGAGATACATGCTTAATTGAATCGATAATATTGTCCTCGGCGTCCGTAAAAATAATGTTTGAATGCTTGCCCATAAGCTCCACTACAAGGTTCTTACGGCACAAATCGCCCATTTCGTCGAGGTGCTCAAGCTCGATGCGGATAATACGCTCAAGCCCGGGCTGGGTTACAGATATAATCTTGGCATTGGATAAGTGCTTGCGAAGAAGCATGCAGAAATTGGGCGCGGTAAGAGGCGCGGGCTTGTTCTCGCTCGTAAGATACATAAGCGGGAGAGAAGCGTCCGCGGAAATTAAGAGCCTATACTGAGAAGAGTTACCCTTGATGGTAAGGATAAGCTCGTTTTGGTCGGGCTCGGAAATTTTGTATATTCTTGTATTCTGAAAGGTGTCGCTGAGTTCTCGCGTCAAAGCGGCAACCGTAATTGCATCGAAAGCCATAATTGTAGTCCTTATCGTAAATTTTTTCTTTTGCCGATACAAAAGAAATAATATCATAAGCGGGAGAGGTGCTCAAGTGTTGACTATTGCATAAAAGTTACCTATAATACAAAAGGGCATACAATGATGAGAGTTTAGAGATGATTGTATACCACACTAGATGCAGAGGTATATATATGATTAAGAGCATGACAGGCTTTGGTCGCGCCGAGTACGCTGACGAGCACCGCAAGTTTACGGTGGAGATTAAGTCGGTTAATCACCGCTATCTCGACATGGCCATTAAGATGCCCAAGAAGCTTAACTTCTTCGAGGCAGCCATCCGCAATGAGCTTAAGAACAGCATTCAGCGCGGTAAGGTAGATGTGTTCATCACCTACGAAGATTATACCGAGAATAACGTCGGTATTAAGTACAATAAGGACGTTGCGGAAGAGTATTTTAAATACTTAAAGCAGATGTCCGAGGAATTTGAGTTAGATCTTGACGTAAGAGTTTCCACTCTTTCAAGATATCCCGAAGTCTTCACCATGGAAGAAATCGACGTGGATGAAGAGGAGATCTGGGCAGGTTTAAGAACCGCAATCCAGGGCGCAGCCGATAAATTCGTGGAAGCCCGCATTAAGGAAGGCGAGAATCTTAAGAAAGATCTCATAATGAAGCTTGACGATATGCTTACTCATGTGGCATATATTAAAGAACGTGCTCCCGAGATTATTGCAGAGTACAAGAAGAGCTTAGAGGAGAAGGTTAAAGAGCTTCTCGGCGACGTTAAGGTTGACGAGGGCAGACTTCTTACCGAAGTTACCATCTTTGCCGATAAGGTATGCATCGATGAGGAAATCGTAAGATTATTAAGCCACATCGAGACCACTAAGAAAGCCCTTATCGAAGGCGGCAGCATCGGACGTAAGCTTGATTTCATCGCTCAGGAGATGAACCGTGAGGCCAACACCATTTTGTCTAAGGCCAATGATTTACAGACCGGCAATCACGCCATCGAGCTTAAGACCGAAATTGAGAAGGTACGTGAGCAGATACAAAACATTGAGTAAGGAAATTTAAATGGACGGTTTATTGATTGTTATGTCCGGATTTTCCGGCGCCGGCAAAGGCACTCTCATGAAAAGGCTCATGGCCGATTATGATGATTTTGCTTTTTCCGTTTCCATGACTACCAGAGCTCCCAGACAGGGCGAGGTAGACGGTAAGGACTACTTCTTTGTTACAAGAGAAGAGTTCGAGAAAGCCATTGCGGAAGACGGCTTCGTAGAATACGCTCAGTACGTGGGTAATTACTACGGCACCCCCAAGGCATATGTCCTTGAACAGCTTAAGAAGGGTAAGAACGTTATCCTCGATATCGAAGTTCAGGGCGCTATGCAGATTAAAGAGAAGTTTCCCGATGCGCTTATGCTTTTTGTAATCCCTCCGTCAATCGAGGTATTGCTTAAGAGGCTTCGTGCCAGAGGTACAGAGTCCGAGGAAGTGATTATGAGACGTATCACTCAGGCCAAGACCGAATGTACCTACATGGACAGATACGAATACATTGTTATCAATGACGATTTAGACACTGCGGTTAAGGAAATGTACGCAATGGTACAGTCCGCGAAGTTCACGGTATCACGCTGCAGAGAATTTATCGACACAGTAATAGACGAACTTAAAAGTATTTAAAGGAGAAGAAAATGTTACATCCCTCATATTCAGACTTAATGAAAGTAGTTAACAGTGATGTTGAGCCCGGCGAGGCTAAGGTAGTTAACAGCCGTTATTCAATCGTTATGGCAACAAGCCGTCGCGCACGCCAGATCATCGGAGGTGACGAGCCCTACGTAGAGGGCAGCACCGACAGAAAGCCCTTAAGCATTGCAGTAGATGAACTTAATCAGGCCAAGATCAAAATCATCAGCGACGAAGAAGATTAATAATCTCTTGTATTAACCGGGGGAACGCCGTAAGGTGTTTCCCCTATTTTATGTAAAAGAAAGCAGGATTTTTAGTGAAGATATTTTTTGTATCCCTAGGCTGTGACAAGAACCTTGTGGACACCGAAATGATGCTTGGCGAGCTCGTGGATGCGGGGCATGCGATTGTAGATGATGAGAACTTAGCGGATATTGCGGTCATCAACACTTGTTCTTTTATCCATGATGCCAAGGAAGAAAGCATCAATACAATTATCGAACTCGGTGAGCTTAAGGAAAAAGGACAGCTCAAGGCAGTTATCGTGTGCGGATGCCTGGCGCAGCGTTATGCGGACCAGATTCGTACAGAGTTACCGGAAGTTGACGTTATAGTAGGCACCATGGCTATCGATGAGATAGTGGCTGCGGTGGCTAAGGTTGAAGCCGGCGAGAAGGCAGAGTTTCTTAAGCCTGTAGACGGACCTTTGGTATACGGCAAGCGCCGCATGGTTACTACCGGCGGACATTACGCATATCTTAAGATAGCGGAAGGCTGCGACAAGCACTGTACATATTGTGCCATTCCCAAGATGCGCGGCACTTACAGAAGCGTTCCCATGGATGTGCTTGTGAAAGAAGCTCGCGAGCTTGCGTCGCAGGGAGTTAAGGAGCTTATCTTAGTGGCTCAGGAGACTACTCTCTACGGTACAGACCTGTATCATGAGAAGTCACTTCCCAAGTTGCTTCGTGCTTTAAGCGGCATAGAAGAGCTGTATTATATCCGTATTCTTTATTGCTATCCCGAAGAGATTACGGATGAACTTATCGATGAAATAAGTTATAATAAAAAGGTGATTAAGTACTTAGACATACCGATTCAAAGCGGTGACGACAGAGTTTTAAAGCGTATGGGCAGACGTACCACACGCGCAGAACTTGAAACGCTCATCGGTAAGCTTCGCGCCAAGGTTCCGGATATATGTCTTCGTACCACTCTTATCTCGGGATTTCCGGGAGAGAGCGGCAGAGACTTTAGGGAGACCTATGAATTTGTGAAGCGTATGCGCTTTGACAGACTCGGCGTCTTTACTTACTCAAGAGAGGAAGATACCGCAGCGGCTCGTATGAGCGGTCACCTTCCCGAATTTATCAAGAACCGCCGTAAGAACAAGATAATGAAGCTCCAGCAGACGATTGCTTTTGACAAGGCCCGAGAGGAAGTGGGCAAGACCATGACGGTCTTTGTGGAAGGCAAGATGCCCGAGGACGGTGTTTACGTATGCCGTACCTATAAGGACGCGCCCGGAGTGGACGGATATTTGTTCCTAGAGACGGAGAAAGACCTTATGACAGGCGACCTGATTCGTGCAAGAGTCACCGACGCCAGAGAATATGACTTAGTGGGGGTACCTGAAGATGAACTTACCTAACAAACTTACAGTTTTAAGAGTTATTTTGATTCCCGTATTTGTTTTCTTTATACTTGCAAGCTTTGTGCCTTACAATGCATATATCGCACTCGGCGTATTCATTCTTGCAAGCGTTACCGATTTTCTTGACGGCGCTATCGCACGTAAGAAGAACCTTGTTACCAATTTTGGTAAGTTCATGGATCCTCTTGCAGACAAGCTTCTTGTGGTAAGCGCACTTATGTGCCTCCTTATCATCGACGGCGGTGAGAGAATGTGCGTAAGCCAGACACTCGGCCTTATTGCGGTTCTTGTAATCGTTGCGCGTGAATTCATCATCAGCGGATTCAGACTTGTGGCAAGCGATGCCGGCATCGTAATCGCTGCTTCCATGTGGGGCAAGTTTAAGACAGCTACCACCATGGTTGCCATCTGCTTAATGATAGTTGTTAAAGAGCTTCCTTTCCTTAAGGACGTTACCATGGTACTTTTCTGGGTGGCAGTTACACTCACAATCGTATCTTTGGTAGATTATATCGTTAAGAATATCAGCGTTTTAAGCGACGCATTTACTAAGACTAAGAAAGAAGAACCCGTTGTTTCCGCTCCCGTAGAAGTGACAGACAATAACGGACAGAACGAAAATGTTTAATAAAAATAACACAGTTGAATTATTGTGTGTCGGTACAGAATTGCTGCTTGGCAATATTGTCAACACAAATGCAGCCTTTCTTGCCGAGGAAATTGCAAAGCTTGGATTGTCGTCTTATTATCAGTCGGTTGTGGGCGATAATGCGGGAAGACTTGAAGAATCGATAAAGCTTGCTTTGTCACGTTCCGACATTGTTATCCTGTGTGGCGGCCTTGGTCCCACAGAAGACGATTTGACCAAAGAAATCGCAAGCAAAGTTGCAGGTAAGCAGCTGTTAATGCACGAAGAGAGTAAGAAACGCATAGAAGATTACTTTAAAAAGCGTGATATCAAGCTTACGGACAATAACTTCAAACAGGCGCTGATTCCCGAAGGCGCAACGGTTCTTACCAATAACAACGGTACCGCTCCGGGAGTTATTATTCCTTACGAAGATAAGTTCATGATTCTTTTGCCGGGACCGCCCGGAGAGCTTAAGCCCATGTTTTATGAGAGTGTGGTGCCTTTCTTACGTGAGATATCACCTGTTATTTTCAAATCGAGAACCGTTAAAGTCGTGTCTGTGGGCGAGAGTGTCGCAGAGACGATGATTAAAGATATGATTGATGCCCAGACCAATCCTACGATTGCAACTTATGCCAAGACCGGCGAGGTTCACATCAGGGTTACGGCTTCGGGCAAGGACGAAGATGAGTGCGATTCGCTCATTAAGCCCGTTATCAGAGAGCTTAAGAATCGCTTCGGTAATAACATCTATACTACCCATGATGAGGTGTCTCTCGAGAAAGCGGTGGTAGATTTACTTCTCAGCGGAGGGCTTAAAGTAACTACGGTTGAAAGCTGTACCGCGGGAATGGTAGCGTCGAGAATTGTCAATGTACCCGGCGCTTCCGACGTGTTTAAATACAGCTTTGTTACTTATTGCGACGAGGCCAAGCACAAGCTTGCGGGTGTTAAGAAGAGCACTCTTGAAAAACACACCGCCGTAAGTCGCGAGACTGCCGAGGAAATGGTTAGGAACCTCGATGCTCCGCTTAAGTCCGATGTATGTGTCGGTGTTACCGGCTATGCAGACGGTGAGGATGCGGGACATGTGTTTATTGCCTGCAATGTACATGGACGGGTTGAGGTAAGAGAGTTTCATTTTGTGGGTAACAGACTTAAGGTCAGAGAGTCTGCGACCACCCAGGCGCTGGTACTTATGCGGGATGCGGTGCTCAAGTTTTTAAGTGAAATCGCTTTTTCTTAAGAGAAAATACTATCCATTTGGATATCGACAAGGCATTTTTTAATTGGTATACTACTTTACATACAATCTTTAGGGGAATGATAGATAATGAATAGGACTAATGTTGGGGCTAATACCAATATAGGTAAGATGTTCGTGGATATGCTCGCCGTCCTTTTGGGGTACGGCGTCGTTTTTGCAACCAATTTCTTCCGTAACAGAACAGATGTCTTGGACGTTTCAGGCAGTATCGCGCTCCTTGTGGTTATTTTCGGAGCGGTATACTGCATTTCCAACTACGCTCAGAGTGTCTATGATGTTACGTTGTTCTTTTATCTTGACAGAATATATCGTAAGATAACATTTTCTTTTGCTTTCGCATTCTTTGTTACATTCGCAGAGCTTTATATGTCGGATGAGGTGCTGGTTGATAAGGCATCTTATTACGAGTTTCTTTTTGCCACACTTGCGTCGATTTACATTATTACGTATCTGTATCGTAAGTTCGGAGAGCGTTTTTCTTATAAGGGCATCCCGAGAGTTGTGTTCATGGGTAAGCGTGGCGAGTTCAATAAGTTCACCTATTTCCTTGAGAAGACCAATATCAGGTACGAGCTCGTAGGTTTTGTGGCTTACAGCGAGGATACATGTGACGGAAGCTATCTCGGTTACGTAGACAATCTTGAGGAAATCATCAGAGATTATCAGATAGATCAGGTGTATATCATGGACAGTCATGATGTGGACCTTAATCTTGTTCAGAACAGTATCGACCTGTGCATCAGAATGGGTGTTACAGCGAGAACCATTGTTAATATCTACAAGAGACGTCGTGCCAATTCCTATGTCAGCACGGTGGGTACATACCCGATTGTGACGTATCATACGGTTACGCTTAACCGTTCAGCAGAGATTATCAAGCGTATCATGGATATTGCGGGAAGCCTTGTGGGTATTGTTCTTTCGTCGCCTATTATGCTTATTACGGCGCTTGCGATTAAGCTTGATTCGCCCGGTCCCGTGTTCTTTAAGCAGACTCGTGTGGGTAAGAACGGTCGTCATTTTAAGATGTACAAGTTCCGAAGCATGTGTGACGGCGCCGATGCCATGAAGAAAGACCTCATGAATCAGAACGAGGTTGAAGGCGGCGCAATGTTTAAGATGAAAGAAGACCCTCGTATTACGAAGGTCGGCAAGTTCATCAGAAAGACAAGTATTGATGAGTTACCTCAGTTCTTTAATATTCTGGGCGGAACCATGAGCCTTGTGGGTACGCGTCCTCCCACACTCGATGAGGTGGAGCAGTACGACGCAAGCCAGTGGAGACGTATCAGTATTAAGCCGGGGCTTACGGGAATGTGGCAGGTAAGCGGTCGAAGCTCTATAACAGACTTCGACGAAGTTGTTAAACTTGATACAGAATATATTGACAATTGGTCAATTTTTCTTGATATATCGATTTTAATAAAAACCGTTCTTTCTGTATTTAAAAAAGACGGTGCTTACTAAATGTTGTGGTCTAAATTTACAGCCAAATAGCAAAAATGACAGTCATTTGGCTTTTTCATAAAAAAAATTGGTAAAATTAACAAGTTGACTTTTGTTAATAAAATGTTAATAATATAAGAAGTCGGGCGAGGCTAGTCTGAACTCGATTTGTGTCAGGTTTTAACAATCTGATGGAGCCGAGGGGAAGCCGATGTTGGGGAATGTCGGTGGCTTTATCGATAGGTTAATAAAGACTGAAAATTTTTTCAAAAAGATGAACCTTTTTGAAAATAGCATGCGTCTTTATTAACAGATAGTTAATAACCTATTAACAAGGGATTTTGTCGGAGGAAGAAATGGAAAGAGAAAAGAGTTGTGCATTAGTTAAGATTATGTTTGAAGTTGGCGCCGGCTTGTTGCTTATTGCCCTCGTAACATTGCTTGGCGGAAAGATGTTCGACTTACCCATCGTGGTTCTTATGACAATCATCATTGCGTCTGTTACCATGATGTTCGTTAAGCAGGACAGAGAGATTTTAAACGCCGATATGGCTAACAGCACCCAGGAATAAGTAAGATTTGGCGGCGGTGGCTTGGTCCACCGCCATTTTTTTGTTTACAGACTTGCGGGTCCTTGGCCCGTGTATTACAAGGAGTTTTTAATGAGCGATTATCAGGGATACAATTTCTGCCCCAATTGCGGCGCAGTGACCAAAGACGGAGTATGTACCGCATGCGGACATAAGAGCAAGGGTGCGGTAATGCAAAAGCCCTCCGAGCCCGCATACAAGACGGAGCAGACTGTTTTCGATTATACTAAGACCGGCGTTACGACTTCTTTTGCCGGGGACAGAAATGCAGCGGGCGGTTCAGGCAAGAAAGGCAGCGGCGTAGCAATGTCTGCGATTATTTCCGTACTCCTTATAGTCGTTTTCTCGGGAATAATGTTTGCGTATTCATACTTAAAGACTGCAGACAGTTCGAATTCATCGTCCAAGGTTACGGTAAGCACTTCGACTGCGTCGGTATCCACTTCCAAGCCCGAGCCTACCAAGCTTGATATTTTACCGGAAGATGAGTCCGATAATGACGTGGCTCTTGAAGATGGATATTTCAGAAAGCTGATTACAGAAGGTTTCGAGACGTTCTATCTTGAAGACGAAACAGAAGAAGCCGCAGAGGACGGCTACGACTATTCCGATACGGCCGACTATTATGTGTACGACGATTATATCAGAACTGATCTTGGCTATAAGATACTTTACCATGGCTGGGAGTACGGCGGATACAATGCCCTTAATTACGGTGCCAATGCGCCGGAGAATGTCTATATATACTGCTCATATCCTAGCATTGACGGCAAGCCTGATTTTCAGGATAAGATTAATGAGACCATCAGGGAAGCTTCTACATATATCTGCGACATGTACGAGTACGACTGCGAGTATATGAAGGAAGAAGAAATCTATTACGGCGACGAGCACGTGTACGTCACATATATGGACGAGGATGTGTTAAGCGTTTTGGCCTTTTATGACGGATATTTTGCCAATGATTCGGATGACGACCCCAAGCTTGTGTCCGAGACTGTAAAGGCCTTCAATTTCAATATGGCCGACGGCAAGGAATTAAAGATGCCCAAGCTTGCGGTTTCCGATGACAAATTCATCGAGATGTTTGTCGAAGCCGTTAACGAACAGAACGATTCGGATATATTGGAAGATGTCGGAAAGATTGACCTTCTTATGGCTTACAATAACGGTGAGTTTGAATGGTTCTACACCCCAATAGGCGTTGAGATAGTGTACAATTTCCCTTACAACTACGGCTTCTACAGCTGCACTATGGATCCGACAGTTATCTTCAAATAATCATATTGACATTTTGAATAATGTGTATAGAATAGAAGCGTGGCTTAGGTCATGCTTCTTTTTCATAAAAACGGAGACGTTCTCCGATGATAAGAAGCCCTGCCGATATCCGGCAATTATCCGTATGCTTAAAATTTTTTATAAAGATAAGGGTGTGGGATGTTTATCGGACACCCAAATGTGGTACAGTATTATTGTAAGAAAAAGAAAAAAGTAATTGACAAAAACGAACAGATGTTTTATTCTTTACTTAGAACGTTTGTTCTTGCGAGAGGAGCATTTTTATTATGGAAAAAGACGACAAGCTTCGTGCCCTTGATGCGGCAATCGGACAGATTGAGAAGCAATTCGGTAAGGGCGCGGTCATGAAACTCGGCGATCCTGCCGCTCAGTTGAATATTGAGACTATCCCCACAGGTTCATTAAGCCTTGATATAGCTTTGGGCCTCGGCGGAATCCCCAAGGGACGTATTATTGAGATATACGGACCTGAATCCAGTGGTAAGACTACAGTTACTCTTCATATGATAGCAGAGGTACAGAAGAGAGGCGGTATAGCAGGCTTTATTGATGCCGAGCACGCTCTTGACCCTAAATATGCAAAGAATATTGGCGTTAATATTGACGATTTGTATATTTCACAGCCCGATGACGGAGAAGAGGCACTTGAGATTACAGAGGCCATGGTTCGTTCAGGAGCAATGGATATCATAGTAATTGACTCAGTTGCAGCCCTTGTTCCCAAGGCCGAGATCGAAGGCGATATGGGTGATTCTCACGTCGGCCTTCACGCCCGTCTTATGTCACAGGCATTAAGAAAGCTCACCGGTATTGTAAGCAAGACCAATTGTACCGTTGTATTCATTAACCAGCTTCGTGAGAAGGTGGGCGTAATGTTTGGTAACCCCGAGACTACCACCGGCGGTCGTGCACTTAAGTTCTACGCATCCGTAAGAATTGATGTACGTCGTATCGAGGCTCTTAAGCAGAACGGTGAGGTAATCGGTAACCGTACCAGAGCTAAAGTTGTTAAGAACAAGATTTCCCCTCCCTTCAAGGAAGCTGAATTTGATATCTTGTTCGGCGAGGGTATTTCTCATGCCGGCGATGTACTCGATCTCGCGGTTGATGAGGATATTGTTGCCAAGAGCGGCGCATGGTTTGCTTATGAAGGCAATAAAATAGGTCAGGGTCGTGAGAATGCCCGCCAGTATCTTAAGGATAACCCTCAGGTGCTTGATGAAATCGAGGCAAAGGTTCGCGCGGCACACGGACTTCCGGCCGAAGGAGCGAAGGTAGATGCTGATTGAGTCTATTGAGCCTATCAGTAAGGACAGGAGTCGCGTCAGACTAGAAGGAGGACATGAATTTGTCCTATACAAGGGCGAGCTACGTATATTGAAGCTTAAGGAAGACACCGATTTAAGCGATGACGTATATCGTAACATTATGGAGACTGTTCTTCCCAAGCGGGCTAAGCTCAGAGCGATGAATCTGCTTAAGGCTCGCGCATATACTGAGTACGGACTTAGGAAGAAACTTATTGAAGGCGGATATCCCTCTTCGGTGTGCGATGAAGCCATAGCCTATGTTAAGTCCTATGGATATGTGAACGACAGACAATATGCGCTCGACTATGTCAACGATCAATGTACTAAGCGCAGTAAGAAGGAACTGTATCAGAAGCTCTCACAGAAAGGCATTGCCAAGGAGATTCTGGACGGAGTATTTGCAGAGGTATACGGCTCTTACAGAGATGTAAGAGAGGAGTCTTCTTTTAACGAAACGGATGTTATTGTTAAGACTTTAAAGAAGCGTGGATTCACGGGCAATGAGTCCTATGAAGAGAGACAGAAGCTCTTGGCGTACTTCTACAGAAGAGGCTTTGAGATGGACTCGGTATACAAGGCAATGGATTCATTGAAGGAATAATTGAGGCGCTCCGGGACTCTCGGGGCGCTTTTAATTCTTAAATATTTCTAAAGGCGATGGGGTACATTTACTTGACATAACTTGTTTTTTTAGATAAAATTTCTATGTTGTGAACATGTTTGTCAGGATGCGAGCATCCTTACCTATATACTCGCAATAATTTAATAAGGAGGTACTCCTGTATGACTACGATGGAAATCGTATTCTTAGCCATAGCAGTAGTAGCCGTCCTTGCAGCTTCATTAATCGTGGCTGTTAACAACAAGCGCATCAGAGAGCAGAATGCCAAGATTGGCAATGCAGATGCCAAGGCCAGAGAGATAATTGATGAAGCTCTTCGTGAAGCAGAATCCAAAAAGCGTGAAAGCCTACTTGAAATTAAGGAAGAGTCCATTCGTACCAAGAATGACTTAGACCGAGAGATTAAGGAACGCCGCGCCGAGATACAGCGCAACGAACGCCGTATCCAGCAGAAGGAAGAGAACATCGATCGTAAGACTGAAGCGATTGAACGCAAGGAACAGAGCTTAACTGCCAAGGAAGAGAGCTTAGCTAGGGAGAAAGAAAAAATTGCCAAGCTCAACGAAGAACGTATACAGGAACTGGAACGAATTTCCGGATTAACCTCTGAACAGGCAAAAGAGCACTTACTTAAAATTGTTGAAGATGATGTAAAAATCGAATCTGCCAAGCTTATTAAAGACATGGAGCAGAAAGTCAAGGAGGAAGCGGACAAGAAAGCTAAGGATTATATCGTAGGCGCCATTCAGAAATGTGCTGCCGATCACGTATCCGAAGCTACCATTTCCGTTGTTCAGCTTCCCAATGATGAGATGAAAGGTAGAATTATCGGTCGTGAAGGTCGTAACATTCGTACCATCGAGACCCTTACCGGAGTTGATTTGATTATCGATGATACTCCCGAGGCAGTAATTCTTTCCGGCTTCGATCCCATCAGACGTGAAGTAGCGAGAATCGCCCTTGAGAAGTTGATTGTTGACGGACGTATTCATCCGGCAAGAATCGAAGAAATGGTTGAAAAAGCGCAGAAAGAGGTTGAGAACCTCATTCGCGAAGAAGGTGAGACCGCATGTATGGAAGCGGGAGTTCACGGATTACATCCCGAACTCATTAAGCTTCTTGGTAGAATGCGTTTCAGAACAAGTTACGGTCAGAATGCCCTTAAGCACTCAATTGAGGTGGCACAGTTATCAGGACTTCTTGCTGCCGAGATCGGACTTGACGTTCGCATTGCCAAGCGTGCAGGTTTACTCCATGATATCGGTAAGGCTGTTGACCACGATATGGAAGGTACTCACGTACAGCTCGGTGTTGAGCTCTGTAAGAAGTACAAGGAATCCAACGTCGTTGTTAACGCGGTTGAAGCTCATCACGGCGACGTAGAGCCTCAGTCACTTATCGCTTGTATCGTTCAGGCTGCCGATGCTATTTCCGCAGCAAGACCCGGTGCAAGACGCGACACGCTTGAAACTTATACCACAAGACTTAAACAGTTAGAAGAAATATCCAACAATTTCAAAGGTGTAGACAAATCATTTGCTATTCAGGCAGGTAGAGAAGTTCGTGTAATGGTAGTTCCCGAAGTAATTACCGATGCCGACATGGTCATCTTGGCTCGCGACATTGCCAAGAAGATCGAAGACGAGATGGAATATCCCGGTATGGTTAAGGTTAACGTTATTCGTGAATCAAGAGTTACAGATTACGCTAAATAAGATTTGGACCCCGTATTTTACGGGGTCTTTTCTTTTTACAACAGGTAAATATAATTATTTGGTAATTCACACTTAATTATTTATAAATGTCCCTTTGTTAGCATTGTGGCAAAGGAGGATTATTTCCTATGCTGTTTGATAATTTTTTATTAGGAAATGGCACTTTGCAGGGTATTGATGAAATGCGTGTAAGAGGATGTGCTTACGGCGAATTCGCGGAAAAGGGATTCTTAAGCGCATCACTTAAAAATATAGCAGCCAAGGCAGAAGTCAGTGAGAAGCAGTTGTTAACCGCTTTCGGCAGTAAAGAAGAACTTCTTGAGAGACTTATAGAAGAACTCATTGAAAATGCCACGGGAAAAGAAACCAATTCGTCACTGGAAATGCTAGCAGGCATAGTAGACAGTATGAAGCGCGAGATTGAACTCGATACCAGAAAGGCTTCTTTTATCGGCATGCTGTTCTACGACCAGACCATACCTGCAGATGTTAAGCAAACCTGCGTAGAGTGCTTTGAAAATACGAGGGCTTATGAGTGCTTTGCCAGAGATTGCGGCAAGGGCTTGATTAAGTGCGACGATTCTGCGGATTCACTCGTGAATTTCTTTCAGGCTGTATTTAACATTGTGAAAGGCTATGCAGTTGCGGGTGTGGAACCTCCGGCAACTGAGTGGCTCTTGGCGCTTTTATTCAAAAAGATTGATGATACCAAAGATAATGAGGATGCTATAATCAAGAGACAGAACTCTGTAATAGCAACCTTTGCATCGGACTTTGACAGCATTCTTTTTGTGGACCTTGACACGGGTAAGATGGATGTATATCAGGCCAACGGGGCCAATGACCAGTGGATTATCGACAGTGCCAGAAAAGGATACAATGAATACAGAAAGACCTTTGCCAAGACCTTTCTTTTCCCGGAAGATGCAGAGTGGTTCCTCAAAGAAACCGAGCCGCAAAGTATCATGAATCGTTTCGACGAGGACCCGGTGTTGTTTATAGACCATAGAGTTAATTACAAGGGCAGGACGGTATTCTACCAGACCATTATAGCCCTTGACCCAATGTACTCGTACGGAAACAGGATCCTTATCGGCGGACACAAGGTTGCGGCGGCTAAGAGGCCTAGGCCGGTGGATGATGATTTTGACAGAGCGGTATTTGGATAGACAAGACGGTGTGGAATATTCCGCACCGTTATTTTATTTTGGCCGGTGAAGAAGAGCAAATTAAAAAAGGATTTGGATGAATAATCATCTAAATCCTTTTATTTGTAAGGTTTATCGTTATTGGTAAGACCCAGAAGGTAATCGGTGGATGTCTTATAATACTTCGCAAGTCTGATAAGCTGTTGAGTAGGTATGTCTCGCCGGCCGATTTCATAATAGGAATAAGCGGTCTGGGAACAATTTAAAACATTTGCAACATCTTGCTGAGTAAGGTTATTTCGCTCGCGCATGTCTCGAATATGGGGATATGGTACATAATCTGCAGCCATTTTGAAACCCTCTTTTTGAATCGTATTTATGTACAAACATAATATAGCAAAACGAAATGTTTTACTATGTTTAAAACATAATGGTATAGAAATACAAGAAAAACAGGAAATACTCTTACAGATATGCAAATCAGAAACAATTCAGACAATAATGTTAATTATACGTTAATTACCCAAAAATTAACAGATAAAACAAAATGTTTTATTGACAATTAGAACAATTTGTTTTAACATCAAACCATGGGGTGCACAAAAAGAAGGTGCACCCCCTTATTATTTTCAAGGAGGAATTTTCATGAGGAAACACAATTTCTTAAAGGCAGTTGCCACTGTATTATGTATGGCACTCCTCATCTCGGGAACTGCTTTTGCAGCCACTCCCGGTCAGGCTCTTGATGCTAAGGAAGTTAAGTATGGTACTTTATCCAGAGCAGATCAGAACATCTTAAAGAGCATGTTCAATGCCGAAGAATATGCAGCAATGAACGAAGATGTTGTTAATGCAGTTGGTAAGGACGCCAACAAGTTATTTGCGCACTTCATTAAGTACGGTGTATTCGAAGGCCGCGGACCCAGCAAGAGCTTTAACGTATCCGCATACATGTCAAGCTACGGTGACCTTCAGAAGGCATTTGGCAAAGATATCATGGCTTACTATCGCCATTACAATAACTACGGTAAGAAAGAGAAGAGAGAACTCGTAACCGTAGAAAAGGCTGAGGCAGCCGGCGTTGTTATTAAGTCCGTAACTGGAGCAACAAAGACTACACCTACCCCTTCACAGGAAGCAGCTCAGAAGCCCGCTTCAGGTGGTTCAGCAAGTTCAAGTTCCGGATCTTCATCGCCGGTACATGCTCCGGTATTAAATGTAACCCCTACCGGTGGTATAACAACTTTGGATGAAACAGATACCACGGGTATTACAATTAACGTAGCGTGGACTGCTGATGTATCGGGCAACACTATTGCATGGGCTCTTGATAACTCTGCTCAGAGTTCTTTAGTTACTTTAGCAAACGAAGACACCGCTACTGTCACCGTTGCGGCGGCTAATGCTCAGGACGATAAGATTGATACTGATACTCAGATTATTATAGTTGTAACCGTAGATGGAACGTATACGTCAGGTATTGCTATTACGATGGTTAATGAAGGCTCGTCAGCACCTGTAGCGAGCACCTATACAGTCGGCGGTACAGTAGACGCGGGAACAACAGGCGTAGACGTGAATGGTCTTACTGTAACTCTTTACGCAGCTTCTGATTCATCCCACGCAACTCCACTTGGAACAGGAACAACAGATACCAATGGTGACTATACTATTAGCCCCGCAGTAGCTAATGGCAGTTATGTCGTTGTAATCGCGGCAGGATCAGGATACCAAGAAGCTACAGAAAATGTAACTGTAAGCAGCGCGGCTGTTACGGATGCGGATATTACGCTTGTAGCACCAGCACCTGCTGCAACATATGCGATTAGCGGTACAGTAGACGCAGGAACAACAGGCGTAGACGTGAATGGTCTTACTGTAACTCTTTACGCAGCTTCTGATTCATCCCACGCAACTTCACTTGGAACAGGAACAACAGATACCAATGGTGACTATACTATTAGTCCCGCAGTAGCTGATGGTAGTTATGTCGTTGTTATCGCTGCAGGAACAGGATACGCAGAATCCACAGAAAGTGTAACTGTAAGTGGCGCAGCTGTTACAAATGCGGATATTGTTTTACAAAATCCATAATATATTCAATTTGAGCACAAAAGTGCTAAGTCTATTAATGGAGAGGGGCAACTCGCTACGGCGAGTTGCTCTTCATCGATGATTTATGGTCATTATGGTAGTAGGGCTCGCAAGCGCCCCCATTACTCAGCCAAAATCATCCAACCCATGAAACATTCTTCTTAAAAGTAATCGGTGCAAATATGAAACGTAACTACATAGAAAAAAATAAAAAATTTTCTTTGTTTTTCCAAGGGACGGCTCTCACAAGGTTATCTGTTTTGGGGGCAATTCTTCTTTTGGTGATAATAATTCTTTTGCTTGTAGGGTGCGAAAAAACGGGCAAAGCCGATTATGCCAATGTGCTTTTTGAAGAGCAGCCGCTGGTGATTACAGGGAACAAGCAAAGGGAAGTGAACCCTCAAAGCGGAGGTTCTGAGACTGAAGAAGCAACCGTAGACAAGGGTGGAAATCTGGTAATAGAGAAAAGTCTTCTTTCGCAAACACCTTTGTATTGCAATTATCGTACGTCGGGTGATACTCTGATGCAGGTAATTTTAGTCTTGGCGCCCAACGGTTCGCTTCGTGTAGGACTTAATACCAGCGAAGAGTGCAAGGGAGAACCCGATGCTTACTTTATCCGGGGTGACGGGATACTTAAGTGTGTTCACTGCGGACATATAGTTGCCAATGCTGAAGTCGGAATGGGCACTAATACTTCAGCGCCCATAGGAATTCCTTTTTCTGAGGAAGCCGACTCTGTTATTATAAAAGAAAGCGACCTTTCAGCTTACGAGTCTTATTTTACCGACTGGGAAGGTCCGATAGAATAGTTCATTTCTTTATTGCCGGGCCTGTGTGGCCCGGTTTTTTTACTGTATTAATCACGGGACGCGGGAAAACGCTGTACAGACTGCACAGAAAACTCTCGCAAGAACTTAGGAATCAGGTGTAAAGACGGCCGCGAAACAAGCATTTACAAGGCTTTGCGATTTGGTGAAATTCACGATTGTGTTTTCTTTTGACCTAAGTTAGCATTTATGTGTAAGTACATTTCTTGTGGTTTCTGCCACTATGGGTTAACCGTTTTCGGCTCCCGATGAAATCCCTGCTTGAAATTTAATATAGGGAGCATCGGGCTCCCGAAGGAGAGAAATGAAAGAATTTAAGAAACTTGGGTTTTCTGACTCCTTTATGTTCAATAAAGTAATGGAAGACCCGGAGCTTTGTCGTCGCGTTCTTGAAACGTTACTACAGACAAAGCTTTCAGAACTGACTATGCCTCTTAATGAGAAAGAGGTTAAGGCTACCAAGGACGGAAAGGCTATTCGCCTTGATGTCTACACCAGAGAATCCGCAAACGGAACAATTTACGATACGGAGATGCAGAATCTCAACCGCAAATCGGTTGGGGCGCATGGGCTTCCGAGGCGGAGCAGATATTATCAGGCTATGATTGATATCAATAATTTGAGAAGTGGCGAGTCATATCAGAACCTGACAGACAGCAATGTGGTTTTTATATGTACTTTTGATCCGTTCGGGCTGGGGAACTACAAGTATACCTTTAGGGAGTATTGTGAGGAAAAAGTCGGCCTTTTACTTGACAGCGGTACCAGCAAGTACTTTTTTAATACTACAGCGACGGAAGAAGGCATACCGCAAGGGATTATGAATCTGTACAAGTATATCAATACCGGCGAGCCTTCGGATGAACTTACAGGAGATATAGCGGCTATGGTTGAGAAGAAGAAAGACGATTTTGAACTAAGCGTAAGATATTTACGAGAGTACTTTGGCCGTATGGATGCCAAGGAAGAGGAGCGTATGGACAATCTTGTGCGTATGCTTTCTAATGGTGGTACCCCCGATATGTTAAAGACTTATCTAAATGCCACTGCCGAGGAAATCGCTGAAGCGCAACGACTGTTATCTTCGGGTCAGACGTTTTCTGATTAATAGATATGTGCTATAATATCTTTTGGGTGCGCGAGAATGGACTCAGGTCATCTTGGCGCACTTATTTTCTGTAAAGAGAGGTAACTAACAGTGAGAACTGATGTAGTAATAATCGGGGCAGGCCCCGGCGGAATTTTCTCCGCATATGAACTTATGAAGAAGGCACCTAACCTTAAGGTTAAGGTATTCGAAGCGGGTAATCCCCTTGATAAGAGAAAATGCCCCATCGACGGAGACAAGGTTAAGAGTTGCATTAAGTGCCCTACTTGCGCAATCATGAACGGATTTGGCGGCGCAGGTGCTTTTTCCGATGGTAAATACAATATTACCAACGATTTCGGCGGCACACTTTACCAGTACATTGGCAAAGAAAAGGCGCTTAATCTCATGAAATATGTTGATGACATCAACATGACTCACGGCGGAGAGGGCACCAAGATGTTCTCAACCGCAGGCTCCGAGTTTAAGAAGCTTTGCATGCAGAATAAGCTTACACTTCTTGATGCAAGCGTAAGACATCTCGGCACGGATATTAACTATGTTGTGCTTGAGAATCTTTACAACGAGCTTAAGGACCACGTGGAGTTTTATTTCAGAACACCCGTTACTTCAATCGAGAAGCTTGATGACGGCTTTAAGATTAATTACGAAGGCGGCAGCGTTGAGGCGGATAAGTGCATTGTGTCCGTAGGCCGAAGCGGCAGTAAGTGGATGGAACAGGTATGTAATGACCTTAACATCGACACGCTTTCAAACCGTGTGGATATCGGTGTCAGAGTTGAGCTTCCCGCAGCGATTTTCTCCCACTTAACAGATGCTTTGTACGAAAGCAAGATTGTATATCGTACATCCAAGTTCGAGGACGCTGTAAGAACCTTCTGTATGAACCCCAACGGTATCGTGGTCAATGAAAATACCAACGGTATCGTAACCGTTAACGGACACAGCTTCGAAGATCCCACCAAGAAGACCGAGAATACCAACTTCGCACTTCTTGTAAGTAAGCACTTCACAGCACCTTTCAAAGATTCCAACGGATACGGTGAGTCTATCGCCAGACTTTCCAATATGCTTGGAGGCGGCGTAATCGTTCAGAGATTCGGCGACCTTGAGAGAGGACGACGCTCTAACTCAAAGAGAATCGAAGAGGGTACCGTCAGACCCACTCTTGACGCAACACCCGGCGATTTGAGCCTTGTACTTCCCAAGCGTATCTTGGACGGAATCATGGAAATGATTTACGCACTTGACAAAATAGCACCAGGAACAGCCAATGACGACACGCTTCTTTATGGCGTAGAGGTTAAGTTCTACAATATGGAGGTTAAGCTTGATGAGAATCTTGAGACCATCCATAAAGGCCTTTACATCATAGGCGACGGAAGCGGTGTAACCCATTCCCTTTCACATGCATCCGCCAGCGGCGTATATGTCGCCAGGAAGATCATCGAGGGGTAAATAGTGCACCGGGCTGATTCCATACAGAGAGATAAATATGGAAAAATTAATTGAGAAAGTAATATTGGTAGGGGTAAGCGAGACATCGGGAGCCGATGCGGAAGAAAGTCTGCATGAGCTTTACGAGCTTGCCAAGACCGCAGGAGCCGAGACAGTCGGCAGAGTAATTCAGACTCGCGAATACGAGCACCCTACAACATACGTAGGATCAGGTAAGCTTGAAGAGATTAAAGAGCTTATAGAGGCCACGGGAGCCACCGGTATCATCTGTGACGATGAGCTGACTCCCTCCCAGATGAATAACATGTCCAAGATTCTTGATACCAAGGTCATGGATAGAACAGTACTTATCCTTGATATCTTCGCAGGCAGAGCGAAGACTCAGGAAGGTAAGATTCAGGTTGAACTTGCACAGCTTCGATACAGCCTTACAAGACTCGCCGGATACGGTAAGTCAATGTCAAGGCTCGGCGGCGGTATCGGTACCAGAGGCCCCGGTGAGACCAAGCTTGAATCGGACAGACGAGTAGTCAAGAACCGAATCTCCAAGCTCAAAGCAGAGCTCAAAGAAATCGTGAAGCACAGAACCGTTACCAGAGCGAGACGTGAGCGCAGTAACATTCCCGTACTTGCCATTGTAGGCTATACCAATGCCGGCAAGTCCACGCTTCTTAACAGCTTAACCGACTCGGAAGTGTTATCCGAAGATAAGCTCTTTGCGACGCTCGACCCGACCACTCGTAAGTATGAACTTAATAGCGGCGAGGAAGTGCTTCTTACCGATACGGTAGGATTTATAGACAAGCTTCCCCACCACCTTATCGAGGCATTCAAGAGTACACTTGAAGAGGCCAAGTACTCGGACATTATCGTCCACGTGGTAGACGCCTCCGACCCGGAAGCCTATGCCAAGATGGATGTAGTCTATGACACATTGCACAGCCTTGATGTGGAAGGTCGCCCGGTAATCACGCTCTTTAATAAGTGTGATGTGGCGGGACTTAATCACGGATACAAGGACATCAGAGCTTACAAATCCATCAACATTTCTGCCAGAACCGGACTTGGCATCGATGAATTCAACAAGGCCATCGAAGACATTCTTGCCGAGAGAAAAGTAGAAATAAAAAGAACCTTCCCCTTCACCGAAGCGGGAAAGATTCAGCTTATCAGAAAGACCGGCAAGCTCTTAATCGAAGATTACAGAGAAGACGGCATATATGTAGAGGCCTATGTGCCGAGAGAAACAGCGGGACGCCTGTAAGGCGCCCCGTTTTATCATGCTCCCTGATATATTAGGACTCGCTCATGAAACTGTGAGTAGAAGTCCTCTGTCATGTCGTAAGGAGTCTCAAAGAATATCTTAAGCATCCTTACATTGGCTTCCCGTGCAAGAGTCGGATTATCGACCATACACTCGCTTATATTCTTAACAATCTCGTGCCACGTCCGCACGAACTCTTCGTAACGACCAAGCGACGGAATCCCGAGCCACGACTTAATCTTAACCTTAGTCTTGTTGGGATAAGGACATTCATGAACCTGAATAAAGTAATCAAAACTTCCGTCATCGTTGTAAATGCGCCCAAGCGGGAAGAGACGACAGAACCCGGGGCGGAAGCTATGAATACCGCAACGTCCCTCGGCATTTAAGAATCCGCAGGCGCCGTCGGACTCTTTCTTTTTAAGAAAGGGTGTAACTACACTGTCGGTAACCGTAAGCCCAATCGTTTTATCAAGCATCGTCGCGAAGGTCTCGGACAACCCCGCACTCAAACTGTATATGTCATACGGATCCAGAAATATCGTATCTTCAGTCACCCTGCAGCACTCCGAGCAACCGTTACAGTCGCCGCAGCCAATCTTGGCAAGGTCACCGGAGGAATATCGCTTTCCGTCTGAAATTTCTTCGAAAGTCAAATTTCTCTTCATGATAAGCCTTCCTAACTCAATGTGGATTAATTATATATAAAATTTGCGGAAAAAGAAAGAAGCCCGCGTCGCTTTATGCTACAATTACCCCATGAGTAAAATTGTAACGGGTATCCTCGCCCACGTAGACGCAGGCAAAACTACATTATCGGAAGCTCTTTTGTATGAGGCAGGTGTGCTTCGTAAAAAGGGAAGAGTGGACACTAAGGATTCTTTCCTCGACAACAACACATGGGAAAGAGAGCGAGGTATTACCATCTACTCCAAGGTTGCAAGGCTTAACCTCGGGGACATTGAACTGATTCTTACAGACACTCCCGGACACGTGGATTTCTCGGGCGAAATGGAACGCGCCCTCAACATCTGCGACCAGGCGATTCTTATCATCAACGCATCCGACGGTGTTCAGGCCCACACCAAGACCGTGTGGAAATTGCTTAGACACCGTAACATTCCCACATTCATATTTGTTAACAAGACTGACTTACCGGGCTTTGACAAGGAGAAGTCACTACAGAACTTAAGAAAAGAACTCTCTCCCGAAGCCTTAGACTTTTCGGAACTTCATACAGACAATTTCTACGAGGAAATAGCTACCGCCTCGGAAGCACTCCTTGATAAATATATGGAAACAGGCTCGATTTCCGACGAGGAAATTGCAGACACTATTGCCACATGCCACGCATTCCCCGTCTTTTTCGGCTCGGCGCTTAAGGGCGACGGCGTCGGAGAGTTCCTCGAGGCATTAAAGACCTATTCGCGACCGGCAGCCGTTAAGGACTCTTTGGCCGCAGTATGCCTTAAGATTACCCGCGACAAGGCAGGCAACAGGCTTACCCACCTTAAGCTTATGGGCGGCACCCTGAAGGTTAAGGATACGCTTGGAGACGAGAAGATTAACGAGATAAGACTTTACTCCGGCGAGAAATACGAGGCGGTTCCCGAAGCTTACGCCACCGACATAGTGGCTGTTACCGGTCTTAAGAATTCACGTCCCGGCTCGACATATGGAAATGTAACAAATGTTACGGATACATACATCGAACCGGTATTAACATATGCAGTGAAATATCCCGACGATGTCGACCGTCAGGCCATGCACAGATACCTCCTCGAACTCGAAGAAGAAGAGCCCAACCTGAAGATTGAATACAATGAAGGCACCAGGGAAATCTACGTCCACTTGATGGGCGAGGTTCAGACGGAAATCCTCACAAGGGAGATAGAAGAGCGCTACAACATAATGGTTTCTTTTGGCGTAGGCAACATCCTGTACAAAGAAACCATCGCGGACACCGTCGAGGGCGTCGGCCACTTTGAACCGCTCAGACACTACGCGGAAGTGCACCTTAAGATGGAACCGCTCGACCGCGGCGCAGGCATGCAGTTTGATACCGACGTATCCACCGATGACCTTGCGCTTAACTGGCAGCGATTGGTGCTTACCCATCTGGGCGAGCGCGAGCACAGGGGAGTTCTTACGGGCTCACCCGTAACCGATATGAAGATTACACTGGTGGCCGGTAAAGCCCACCTTAAGCACACCGAGGGCGGTGACTTCAGACAGGCCACGTATCGTGCGGTACGACAGGGCCTTATGATGGCTGAGTCGATTCTGCTCGAGCCGTTTTATTTTTACGAACTGACAGTGCCCGACAGCGCTGTGGGTCGCGCCATGACCGACATCGATAGAATGTGGGGAACCGCGGAGGTTTCCGAGCAGCGTGACGGAATATCCATCATCACCGGAAAGGCCCCGGTATCGACTCTCAACGGCTATGCCAAAGAAGTCGCGGCTTACACCAAGGGCCTTGGCACATTATCCGTAAGTCTTGCCGGCTACGAGCCTTGCCACAACGCCGAGGAAGTAATAGCGGCGCGTGCATACAGCCCCGAGAACGATCTACGCAACACGCCCGATTCCGTATTCTGCTCACACGGCGCAGGTACGGTAATCCCCTGGCACGAAGTATATAATTACATGCACTTGCCCCTCATGGGTGAAGCGCGGGATAATGACGAATCGGGAGCACCCGTAAACGCTACCACTTCCAAGGAACGTGCAGAAATCTTTGTCACCACCGAAGAAATAGACGAGATTATCAACAAGACCGCCTATGCCAACAGAAGCGGCCGTAAAGGCTCATACAAAGGCATAAGCGAAGCAATGCGCGAACGTCGCCGAATAGGCGGTAAGCCCATTAATCCTACGCCTACATCTTACAAGGGCACCCCGGTTAAAGATAAATACATGCTCATCGACGGCTACAACGTAGTCCACGCCTGGGCAGAGCTTAATTCAATAGCCGAGAAAGACATGGGCGGCGCCGCAGGACGCCTGATGGACATAGTCAGCAACTACAGCGGCATAACAGGCATTAAGACGATTCTGGTATTCGATGCATACAAGGTTCCCGGTCACAGCACCGAGGAGATTAAGTACCACAACATAACCGTGGTCTACACCAAGACTGCCGAGACAGCCGACCGATACATCGAAAGGTACGCCCACGACAATGGCAAGAAGTACGACATTATAGTGGTCACCAGCGACGGCGTTGAGCAGGTAATTATCAGAGGCGCAGGATGCACACTTATGTCCTCAAGAGACTTTGAAGAAGACTGCCTAAGAAAGAGCGACGAGCTAAAAAGCATGAAGCTGCCTGACTCCGTAAGAATTACGGAGTGATATTAAATGGTTGCTTTTGCCTATAAGTTTATAGTACAATTACTTCTGCTTGAATTGACAGTGAGGTTGGAATCATGGCTGCTACATTTGAAGAAAATAAGAAAGTTATGACCGAAGTGCTTCTTAAAGACGAGTTTTCAAGGCACCTTGGCATCGAAATCTTAGAGTTTGAAGAAAAGTTCATAAGAGCGCGTATTCCCTTTAAGAAGCCGCTTCTTAACAATTACGGCTCGGTTCACGGAGGAGTGCTGTATTCTTTTGCAGACATTCTGGCAGGAACGGTTGCATGTATGAGCGGCAAGTTCTGCACCACAGTCGAAGGCAGCATGAATTACCTTGAGCCTGCAGTAAGCCGTGAGTATATATACTGCGAGGCTAAGAGAGTTCGCGGAGGCAACCATCTTATTGTGGTTAAGGTTAAGATTAAGAACGACGACGGTACTCTGGTAGACGACGGAAGCTTTACATTCTATCGTTCACCCAAGGACGTTTCTATATAAAGAAGGAGCAAGAAAGTGTTAGAGTTAAAGAATATCAGCTACACAGCTGAAGACGAACATGACATTATCAAAGACATAAGTCTTAAGATAGACGGCGGATTCACTGCCATTACCGGTCCCAACGGCGGAGGTAAGTCTACACTTGCTAAGATTATCGCAGGTATCATTACTCCCACCAAGGGTCAGATAATCTTAGACGGAGAGGACATTACCGGACTTTCCATTACCGAGAGAGCCAATAAGGGCATCAGCTTTGCCTTTCAGCAGCCCGTAAGATTTAAGGGTATTACGGTACGCGACTTGCTGACCCTTGCTTCCGGCAAGACCATTGATTTTAACGGCGCATGCGCGATTCTTTCGGAAGTAGGCCTTTGTGCAAGAGATTACATCAACAGAGAAGTAAATGCTTCTTTGTCAGGCGGCGAGCTTAAGCGTATCGAGATAGCCATGATTATTGCCCGCGGCACCAAGCTTTCTCTTTTCGACGAGCCCGAAGCGGGTATCGACCTTTGGAGCTTTAACAGTCTTATTAAGGTATTTGAAAAGATGCATGAGAAGATTAACGGTTCCATAGTTATCATTTCTCACCAGGAACGCATTCTTAAGACGGCTGACAGAATCATCGTTCTTTCAAACGGTGTAATTACAGCGGACGGCACTCAGGAAGATGTCTACCCCGATTTGTTCATGGAAATCGGAAGCGGCACCTGCGTGAAGCTTGAAGAAGGAGGTGTACGCTAATGGATGCTATGCAGTTAAACCTTCTTAAGGAAATCGCCGACATTCACGGAACCCCCGAGGGCGCTTACAACATTCGCTCCAACGGTCAGTCCATAGGCAGAAATTCAACCGCCAATATCACGATTGAGTCCAAGACCGACAAGCCCGGCATCAACATCATCATCGCACCCGGCACCAAGAACGAAAGCGTGCACATTCCGGTAATCATCAGCGAGACCGGCCTTACCGACCTTGTATACAACGATTTCTTTATCGGAGAGAACAGCAATGTGGTAATCGTGGCAGGCTGCGGTATTCACAACTGCGGCGATCAGGACTCCGGTCACGACGGTATTCACACCTTCCACATCGGCAAGAACGCTCATGTTAAGTACATTGAGAAGCACTACGGCGAAGGCGACGGAAACGGCGAGAACATCATGAACCCCACCACCGTTGTCGAGCTTGAAGAAGGCGCATACATGGAGATGGAGACCACCCAGATTAAGGGTATCGATTCCACCAACCGTATCACCAAGGGCACCTGCGCCGATAAGTCCACATTTATTGTCAAAGAAAAACTCATGACTCACGGTCACCAGTTTGCACGCACCGACTTTACCGTTGAATTAAACGGTGAAGATTCTCATGCCGACGTCGTGTCACGTTCTGTTGCAAGAGACGATTCCAGACAGGAGTTTTCATCCAATATCTTAGGTAATAACAAGTGTAACGGCCACTCCGAATGCGACGCCATCATCATGGACAGAGCGGTAGTTGCCGCAGATCCCAAGCTTACAGCTGCAAGCGTTGAGGCAAGCCTTATTCACGAGGCTGCCATCGGTAAGATTGCGGGCGAACAGCTTATCAAGCTTATGACCCTCGGCCTTACGGAAGAAGAAGCCGAAGAGCAGATTGTAAACGGATTCCTCAAATAATGTAAACAAAAGCAAAGCGACGGTTTTAGGGCTGTTTCTTTGCTTTTTCGTTGCCTTAAATGAAATAATATATAGTTGTATTTTCAAAACATTTGCAACTTTTACAATAGTTTTGAAATCTCTTTGAGTGAGGATGTGTTAACGATATGAAGCTTAGCAGAAAAGGAAAAGCATATTGCCTTATGGCAGGCACATTGGTGTGCTTTGTGCTACAGATGCTTATCATGAAGATACCTAACGGCGGAAATATTCCCGTGCAAGTCGCCGGGCGTACTTCGGTGGTTAATATTATCGGCGTCATACAGGCTGTTATGGCGCTTATTTGCGTTGTTTTGGTTCTTATAGACGCTCGTGTGGGAGTTATTATCGCAAGAGTCATTCTTTTGATATCTGCTGTTTCCATGGGCTTTGCCGTAATACGAAGCGGTGGCGGGCTTACTCCGCTTCCGGGAGCCGTGACGGTTCTTATGTCGCTGGTATCCTGTGAGATAATCGCAAGGCAGTTTAAGCAGATGGAGATGGACAGCATCACCGACCTTGTGACGAAACTCCTAAACAGACGCGGCCTCATCAAAGAACTTGAAGCGCAGCAGGCGGATTCCCGACACTTCCACATGATGTTTCTTCATGTAAATAACTTAAAATCCATTAACGATAACCTCGGTTATGAATACGGTGACAAGGCGCTTGCGATAATTGCCGAAAGAATCAGCAAGGTAGTAAGCAAAGGAAGCATCGTAAGTAAGCTTGACGGTACCGAGTATGCCATAGCAATTCCCGAAAACGACGATATTAAACTCATTGCGGAAGAAATCATGAATGAGGTAGACAAAAAAATCGTTCTCGACAGCGACGGCGTTCCCGCCAACTTTTACCTAAGAGGCTTTGCCGGTGTTGCCACATATCCCGAAGATACCAATTCGATTCTTAAGCTCTTAAGATACGCCGACATTGCAATGTATCATGCGAGCAAGAACAACAAAGAAAGAATCGTATACTTTAACAAGAGCCTTGAAGAAGAGCTTTTAAGAAGAGCTCAGGTGGAAGGCTACATTCAGGAAAGCCTTAAGAACGATTACTTTTTCCTCGTATACCAGCCTCAGTACAGAGCGGAAGATAAGGGCTTAAGAGGCTTCGAAACTCTTATCAGAATGAAGCTTCCCGACGGCACCAACATAAGCCCCGGCGAGTTTATTCCGATAGCCGAGAAGACCGACCTTATATACAAGATTGACGAATACGTTCTCAGGCGCGCTCTTACGGAGTTTAAGAACGCAATTCTTACCTCGGGCGATAAGCTTCTTCTTTCGGTGAACATTTCGGCCAAGGACATTTCGAGTCCCGATTTCGCAGGTAAGCTTGCAAGAATTCTTGAGGAGACGGGCTTCCCCGCAGAGCATCTTGAGGTAGAAATTACGGAGTATTCTTTGTACGACTCACTCGAGACCACGGTAGCCAATATCGAAAGAATCCGTGGCATGGGAGCGAAGCTGGCGCTCGATGATTTCGGTACCGGATATACGTCTCTGGCGCAGCTCCTTCACTTGCCTTTCGACCTTCTTAAGGTTGACAAGTCGCTTGTGGATAACATCGAGACCAGCGAGGTAAGCCGCGACTTTGTTAAGCTTGTAATATACATGGGACACATCATGGACAGCGAGGTAATCTCGGAAGGCGTTGAGTCCGAGTCCCAGCTCAGGCTTTTAAGAGAGCAGAACTGCGACTTTATCCAGGGCTACGTATGGAGCAGACCGCTCGCTTTGCAGGATGCGCTTGATATGTGCAGATAGTTGATTCAGAGCTTCGACTGTAACGGTCGGGGCTCTTTTATTGCAAAAGAAAAAGTTCAATTGAGCGATATTGTGATAAAAACGGTTTTATTTTTCATTTCTTTTTAAAGCCTTAAGAGTATAATGGCTTATAGGTAGAAGATTATGAAAAAGTTTGATAAGAAAATTGCAAATGAAACTATAAACATGGCTTGGCCCGCAGTGGTTGAGTCGTTTTTTGCTGCCTTTGTGGCACTTGTGGACTCTTATATGGTAAGCGGTCTGGGCAGTAACGCTGTTGCGGCGGTAGGACTTACCACACAGCCTAAGCTTATGGGCTTATCCATGTTTTTTGCAATAAATGTGTCGATTTCTGCGCTTGTTGCCAGAAGAAGAGGCGAAGGCAGGAAAGACGATGCAAATAAGATTCTGATAACGGCTATAACCTTTATCGTACTTGCTGCGGCTGTTATCAGTACACTTCTTGTTACATTTGCGGGAGATGTAATAAGATTCTGCGGTTCTAATGCAGATACCCATGATTCCGCGGTTGCATATTATAAGATTATCATGGGAGGTATGATTTTTAACTGCATTCAGATGGGTGTGAACGCTTCTCAGCGTGGCGCGGGCAATACCAAGATTACCATGCGCACGAACGTTACATCCAATTTGGTTAACATAACATTTAACTACCTGCTTATCGGAGGTAAGCTGGGATTCCCGGCTCTTGGTGTAAGAGGCGCTGCCATTGCTACGGTTACAGGTACCGTCGTAGCAAGTATCATGAGCGTTCTTTCGCTGTTTGAGAAGGATTGTTTTGTAAGTATTCCTTTTATAGTTAAGAATAAAATTCGTCCCGCATGGGAGTCGTTTAAGTCGCTTGTTAAAGTGGGCTATTCGGTGTTCTTTGAACAAATACTCATGCGTATCGGATTCATGGCGACAGCAATTATGGCTGCCGATATGGGAACAGCGCAGATGGCGGCTCATCAGGTAGGAATGAATATCATGAGCCTTTCTTTTTCCTTCGGTGACGGCTTGCAAGCGACGGCTGTTGCTCTTATCGGAAGAAGCCTCGGCGAAGGTGATGAAGATCTGGCAAGAGAGTACGGCAGGACTTGTCGTATGATCGGAATGGTGATTTCAATTTGTCTTGCGTTCCTTTATTTCTTCGGAGGGCGCGCGCTTATGTCAGCTTTCTTCAAAGAACCTGAAATTGTATCTATCGGAGTAGGCATTACCCGTATTATAATATTGGTAGTGGTGTTCCAGGTATCGCAGGTCATCTACATGGGTTGTCTGCGAGGGGCGGGAGATACAGGCTATACCGCCATGGCATCCATTATCAGTGTCACTATTATAAGAACGGCCTTTTCCTACTTGTGTGGTTATGCATTGGGGCTTGGTATTAACGGTGTTTGGATGGGTATCTTAGCAGACCAGGTATCAAGATTCTTCTTTGGCTCCATAAGGTTCAGACAGGGGAAATGGACCAAGATTAAGATATAACGGGAGCGATTTATGCGACTTATTCATTGTGCCGACATCCATCTTGACTCGAAGCTTAATGCCAATCTTACGCCCGATAAGGGAAGAGAACGCAAGCAGGAGATTCTTAACACCTTCGTGCGTATGATTGATTACGCTGCGGGTAACGCGGTGGATGCGGTACTTATATGTGGGGATTTATTTGATACCGGCAACGTTTCCGCCCTTGCAAGGAATACGGTGAGGGACGCGGTAATCAAGCACCCCGGTATAGATTTCTATTTGCTTAAAGGCAATCACGATACGGATGCCTTTATCAATTCTTTTGACGAGATTCCGTCTAATCTCAAGCTTTTTAACGATACCTGGACAGTCTACACTGCCGGCAGAAGCGGGAGTGTCAGAATCTACGGTGTCGAGCTTGATTCTGATAACAGCCGGTCGGTACAGAGCAGTTTTTCACCGGACCCCATGAATATCAATATTGTTATGCTTCACGGTCAGCAGGCCGAGTCTGTTTCTCGCGACAAGGCTGAGGTTATCGACCTTAAGCAGTTTAGAAACAAGGGTATTAATTATCTTGCGCTCGGCCACGTTCATGAGTATGTGAGCGCGCCGCTTGACGGCTATGCCAAGTATTGTTATCCCGGCTGTCTTGAGGGTCGCGGATTCGACGAGACAGGCGAGCATGGATTTGTGCTTCTTGATGTGGATGAGGAGACGGGTGCGGTTACGGACACGTTTGTTCCTTTTGCCACGAGACATATATATGAGATTAATGCGGACGTGACGGGCCTTAACGATTCCCCGTCCATGCTTGATGCGGCGCGTAAGGCTGTGGCTGCTACCGATGCCTGCGATGATGACATGGTGAAGATTGTCCTTACGGGCGACGTGGACGTAGAGTGCGAGAAGGACACCGAGTTTATCAGAAAAAGCATGGAAGACGACTTTTACTTCCTGAAAGTCTATGACAAGACCAGGCTGAAGGTGGACCCGTCGGTATTTATGTACGACAGTTCCTTAAAGGGCGAGTTCGTAAGAACGGTACTTGCGCGTGAAGATATTTCCGAAGAGGACAAGAGCGAGATTGTGCGTCTCGGCCTTGAAGCGTTGATGGGAGGTAAGCTTGCATGAAACTGATATCCTGTCATGTTGAAAATTTCGGTAAGTTATCCGGTGTGGACCTTTCTTTTGCGGAAGGATTGAATACATTCTGTAATGACAACGGCTGGGGCAAGAGTACGCTTGCGGCCTTTATAAGAGCGCTTTTCTATGGCTTAGAGGGCGACGGCAAAGTTGATGTAATGAAGAACGAAAGAAAGCGTTTCGCCCCCTGGCAGGGCGGTGCTTTCGGCGGAAGCATAGTCTTCGAAACTCACGGAAAGACTTACGAGATGACAAGGTTTTTCGGGGCCAAGGCCGCTGAGGATACCTTTGAACTTCGCGACCGCGCCACCAATCTTGAGTCGTCGGATTACAGCGAGAAGATAGGCGAGGAACTGTTCCACATCAACAGCGAGTCCTTCATGAACACGGTATTTATAAGCCAGAGCGATGCGGCTTCTTCGAAGGCTACTGATGATGTCAACGCACGCCTCGGTAACATTTCCGACGGCATGGACTTAAATCGCTATGCCAACGCCGAGTCGATTATCAAGGATACTTTGAACGCCATGTCCGCTACCCGCAAGACCGGCGAGATAGCCAAGGACAAGGCTTACGCCTCTGAGCTTAAGAGTCGAATTCGAAACGGTCAGGGAATTGAATCCACCATGGCCGCCGTTTCCGAGCGTATTAAGAAGGAGAAAGAAGAGCTCGACACCTGCAAGAAGGAGCTTTCCGTACTTTCACTTAAAAAGAAAGAAGCACTTCGTGTCGAGAAATTACTCAAAGACAAAGAAGTTTACGAACAGCTTCTTAACGAATACAAAGACAAGGAAGCCTTGCTTAAATCCAGGCGCGACCGCTTCCCCGGCAAGGTTCCCACAAGCGAGAACGGCAAGGCTCTTGAAGATACGGCCGACAGACTCAGAGAAGCGCAGGCTTTGTACGAAGGTACGCGTCTTGAAGATACAGAGGAAGCTTTGTACAATACGCTTCTTAACACATTCAAAGAAGGCGTTCCCGCGGAGCACGACATCGACAGGATGATTGACGACGCGGAAGAGTGCGCGAGACTTCGCGGTATTACCGAGAAGCATTCTTTGACCGAAGCCGAGCAGGATAAGCTTTCGCGTTACAATAACATATACAAAGACCCGCATACGCTTGAAACTGACGTTAACGGAGCGCTTAATGACTGGAACGACAGAAGCCGCATGCTTAACGAGGCGCGCTTCCTCGAGCGCGACTTATCGGACAAAGAATATGCGTACGGCGAGAAGGGCGGCAGGAAGGGCTTTATGATTCTCGGACTGTTCCTTGTGCTGACCGGCGCGGTGCTGCTACTGTGCGATTTGGTGCTTAAGGTTGAGAGCCCCGTAAGGCTTTCTTACTTTTCTTATTTGGCCTTCGGGCTTGGGTTAGTCTTTCTTTTGCTGCAGGTTAAGAAGAGCCTTTCGTCGGGGCAGGATAAGCGCGTCAGAGCGGCGGAGATTAATGATATTAAGGAAAGACTCAGCGAGTACAGGGACAAGTCGGCGGATATCGAAGAGGCTACGCAGAATCTTCTGTACGGCTTCGGCATAGCTTACGATGAGATGAACGTTCCGAAGGCGCTGCAGGGCATCCTTTATGATTCATACGACTACAAGGCACTTCTGGAAAAAGCAGGAATGGCGTCGGAATATGATTATACGAAGAAATGCGCCGAGCTGTCTGCGGGCGTGAATGCATTCCTTTACAAGTATTCCACGCAGGCGGATGAGTCAAGGCAGGTGGCGCTTCTTACAGATTTGAAGGGAAAGATTTCGCACTTTAACTTACTTTCCAGGAAGAATCGTGACCACAAGCGTGCTGCCGAGGAAGCGGCAAGACTTCGCAGCGAGCTTGAATCGGGACTTTCGCAGTATGACATCGATATAAGCGGCAACCTTTTTGAAAAAGTCGAAGACCTTCTGGATGCCGTTACCGAATATGAATCGGTGCGTGAACTCTTCAATGATGTCGAGGGACGTCTTAAGGCATTTAAGAATGATAAGAATATAGAAGAAATAATGGCAGCGTCGCAGGAAGGCGCAGAGTCGGTTGAAGCGATTCATGACAGGGAAGAAGAATTGAATTCCCGCGCCGACACCCTTCGAGAGGCAATACTTACCGACACAAGAACTCTGGATGACTGTGCCGAGAACTACGACACCTGGCAGGAAGACGTGGAAGAGCTTAAGGAACTTGAAGAATCAATTTCAGAGAAGCAGCATCGCCTGAAACTCATCGAGCTAACCGGCACCATCTTAACGGAAGCCAAAGAAAGCCTTACCGCAAGATACATGGAGCCGCTCCTCACCGGATTCTCCAAGTACTACACGGCGCTTACGGGTGATACGGCTACGGCTTACAAGATTGACGCCAATACCAATATAACGGTTGAGGAGAAGGGTAAGCAGCGTAACGTCGACACGCTCAGCTACGGCTACAGGGACCTCATAGGCTTTTGTATGAGACTTGCCATGGCCGACGCCATGTATACCGGCGAGAAGCCCACGCTTATTATGGACGATCCCTTCGTGAACTTAGACGACAGGAAGCTTGAAGGCGCCGAGAAACTCTTGGAAGTTGTTGCCAAGGAATACCAGGTACTTTATTTGACCTGCAGAAGTGAGAGAAAGCTGTAGATAATGGTTTATATTACCGTAAAAAGGTGATATTGTTAGATATGTAGTGATACACGTACTGTTTGTTAAACGGGAGGTTGTATGAGCATTTTTTCGGAAAGATTCAAAAGATTTTCGGGTAAGCCCCAAAGAAGCGTATCGAGATCTTCTTATGAAGCAAGACCCGAGACCGCAGGATTTTCTTTTGCCAAGAAAGAGTCCGAGTCTGAACTTAAGAGCGTTGTGGGCGAGCTTAAGGACAATGCCGTAAAGAACGGAGAAGTTCTTAAAAGCTTAAGCGACAAGGTCGACGGCCTCGGAGACTTTAAATCAATCGTGGAAGACTGCAAGAAAGAAACCAGAGACGCCATCCACACCGAGAACGTTAAAGTATACCGTAACGTGCAGGCCGTAGTGGTGGACGAAGCCGAAAAGGTCAAAGCATCCGTTAATGCTTCGGGCAAGAGCACCGAGTCCAGGGTTAACGCCGCGATTACTTTTTCCGTGCTTGCGTTTTTGATTGCGGTTATCCATTTTGCATTCGATATTCTTTGTAATCTCGGTATTTTCTAAAAATGCTTGCAAAGGCCCAAGTCTTGTGATACAATCGGTACGCTGTGACTAAAAGGCACGTGTGTTTTGCGTGCAATAATGCACGCACATCCCCGTCGGTGCTTCTTTAACGCGGAAGTTGACGGAAAGCGGACACACACGGATGATTAACTAAAACGGAGGATTTTAAAATGAGCGTTATTTCAATGAAACAGTTACTTGAAGCAGGTGTTCATTTCGGACACCAGACCAGAAGATGGAACCCTAAGATGGCTCCCTACATCTTCACCGAGAGAAACGGTATCCACATCATCGACCTTCAGAAGTCTGTAGGTAAGGTTGACGAAGCTTACAATGCAATTTCCGATATCGTAGCTCAGGGCGGTACCGTACTTTTCGTAGGTACCAAGAAGCAGGCTCAGGATGCAGTTAAGACTGAAGCTGAGCGTTGCGGTATGTTCTATGTTAACGAGAGATGGCTTGGCGGTATGCTTACCAACTTCAAGACCATTCAGTCCCGTATCGCACGTCTTAAGGCTATCGAGACCATGTCTCAGGACGGCACTTTCGACGTACTTCCCAAGAAGGAAGTTATCAACATCAAGAAGGAATGGGAAAAGCTTGAGAAGAACCTTGGCGGTATCAAGGATATGAAGAGAATTCCCGACGCTATCTTCGTTGTTGACCCTAAGAAAGAGCACATCTGTGTTCAGGAAGCTCACGCACTCGGCATCACCTTACTCGGTATCGGTGACACCAACTGCGATCCTGAAGAACTTGACTATATTATCCCCGGTAATGATGACGCTATCAGAGCCGTTAAGCTTATCGTTTCCAAGATGGCTGACGCAGTAATCGAAGCTAATCAGGGTGAAACCGCTACAGCAGAAGACGCTAACGCAGACGCTGAAGTAGAAGCTACCGATATCGAAGAAGTAGCAGAAGAAGCTTAATTTATCTTAAGTACATAACAGAATAAAGGAGAATATAATCATGGCAGACATTACCGCAAGCATGGTAAAAGAATTACGTGAAATGACCGGTGCCGGCATGATGGATTGCAAAAAGGCACTTAATGAAACAAACGGCGACATGGAAGCCGCTGTAGATGTATTAAGAAAGAGCGGCGCAGCTAAGGCTGAGAAGAAGGCTAGCCGTATCGCAGCTGAAGGTATTACCCGTACCGCTATCGAAGGTGGTAAGGCAGTAGTTGTTGAGGTTAACTCCGAGACAGACTTCGTTGCTAAGAACGAAACTTTCCAGAGCTATGTAGAAGCAGTAGCTAAGCAGGCACTCGCTTCTTCAGCAGCTGATGTTGAAGCTATGATGGATGAAAAGTGGATCGAGGATTCTTCCAAGACCGTTAAGGAAGTTCTTGTAGAGAAGACCGCTACAATCGGCGAGAAGCTTTCCATCAGAAGATTTGCCAAGGTTGAAGGCGACACTGTTGTATCTTATGTACACGGTGGCGGTAAGATTGGTGTTCTTGTAGCAGCTAACGGTGCTCAGGGCGACGCTGTTAAGGAAGCTCTTACCAACGTTGCAATGCAGGTTGCAGCTATGAACCCCACATACATCTCCAGAAACGATATTTCTGCTGATGAACTTGCCAAGGAGAAGGACATCACTCTTGAGAGCGCACTTAACGATCCTTTCTCACTTCCCAAGCCTATTCTTAACAAGCTTATCGAAAAGGCACTTAACGGTGTATGGAGCGATTCCGATAAGGCTATCTACGAAGAGAAGAAGACCAACATGAACTATCTTCCCAACTTCTTATCCGATGCAGCTAAGGCTCAGCTTGCAGAACTTGCACTTGCTGACAAGGCTAACATCTCCGGCGATAAGATTTTCGCAGGCCTTGTAGAGGGACGTATTTCCAAGCACTTAAAGGAAATCTGCCTTCTCGATCAGGTATACGTTAAGGCTGAAGACGGCAAGCAGTCTGTAGCAGCTTACCTTAAGAGCGTTGACGCTAACATCACCGTAGCTAAGTTCGTTCGTTTCGAAGTTGGCGAAGGTATGGAGAAGAAGGTAGACGACTTCGCTGCAGAAGTTGCTGCTCAGGCAGGTTTATAAGATACACCTCTTTGAATTGCTTGAGGCGGTTAGTAATAACCGCCTCTTTTTTATCACAAGACACTTTACTTAATTAAAGGACTGATGTGACGTGAGTAATAATAAAGACAACGGCGCATTCCTTAAAGGAATGCGTGACGGACTTCCCATAGGACTTGGATACTTCGCGGTTTCTTTTTCCTTAGGGATAATAGCAAAAAAAGGCGGACTCACACCCGTGATGGGCTTCTTTTCAAGTCTCTTTGTAAGAGCCTCGGCGGGAGAGTACGCTATATATACGTTGATAGCGGCGCTTGGAACATATTGGGAAGCGGTAGTGATATCACTTATTGCCAATGCGAGATATCTCCTTATGAACGCTGCTCTCAGCCAGAAGTTTAATCCGAAGACAGGTCTTATTAAGAGGCTTTTAGTAGGCGTATGCTGTACAGACGAGATATTCGGTATATCCATTGCCTGGCCGGGCTACCTTAAGCCCGGCTACACCTTTGGTGCGACTGCTGTAGCGGGTCCCATGTGGGCTCTTGGTACCGCACTTGGTATTGTAGCCGGCGGAGCACTTCCTACAAGAGCAGTATCGGCTCTGAGCGTAGCTTTGTACGGAATGTTCCTTGCAATTATCGTACCGCCTTCCAAGAAAGACAAGGCTGTAGCGGTAGCCGTAATCGCAAGCTTTACTCTTAGCTACATCTTTAGCATTGCACCTGTAGTCAAGGAAATCAGTTCAGGTACCAGAACAATAATACTTACTATCATTATCGCGGCTGTGGCGGCTGTAATCAAACCGCATACCACTCCCGAGAACGGAGGTGGCGCCGATGCATGATACGGTTAAAGTATTGATTTATATATTGATAGCAATAGTGGTTACCAATGGTATCAGAATCTTACCCATAACACTTATCAGGAAGCCTATTAAGAATAAGTTCATTCAAAGCTTCTTGTATTACGTTCCGTACGTAACCTTAGCTGTAATGACCTTCCCGGCCATTATGGAGGCCACACAGAGCCCCATAGCAGGCCTTGTGGCACTGATACTCGGTATCGTAGCGGCATATTTCGGACTGGGCTTGTTTCCGGTATCGATTATCTGTTGCGTGGCAGTATTTATAATCGAATTATTTGTTTAGAAATTTACCCCCAACTTAACCGGTTGGGGGTATTTGTATGCATACAACTGATTTTTGAACAAATATGCACAAACAAATTTGGGGAAATGTCACCAAAAAAGTAAAAGTGCTGTAAAAATATTGAATATTTTGTAAAAAAAGGCTATATTATTGTAAAACGATTTAATAAAACGATTTACCGGTTTTGGAAAGGTTATGGTTGATATGAGTAAGAAGAAATGGCGTTCATTCAGAGAGTTTCTTTATATCCTGCCTTTTATCCTGATAGTACTTATCTTTTCGTACTATCCGCTTTATGGCTGGGTATACGCATTCTTTGACTACAAGCCGCCGCAGGCACTCACTCCCGATAAGTTCGTAGGACTTAAGTGGTTTAAGTACATGGTAGAGAACCCTGTTAAGGTTAAACAGATTTTACAGGTACTTCGTAATACCTTCGCCATCAGTGGTTTGAGTCTCCTGTTTTCATGGTTCCCCATGATATTTGCGGTATTTCTTAATGAAATCAAATGTGTTCCTTTTAAGAAATTCGTACAGACAGTTACTACGATTCCTAACTTCATAAGCTGGGTACTTGTATTCTCAATCGCATATTCCGTACTCAACAGTACAGGCGTTGTAAATACGATCCTTATGAATTGTCACTTGATTGACAGACCGATAGACTTCCTAAAGTCCACAGAGCATATCTACTTCAAGCAATGGCTGTGGCTGACGTGGAAGAATGCCGGATGGGCGGCCATCATGTACATTGCTGCTATTACAGGTATTGATGAGCAGATGATAGAAGCGGCCAAGGTTGACGGTGCGAGCCGTATGCAGATTATCCGTCACATCACGATTCCCAGTATCTTACCTACATACTTCGTAATCGTAATGCTTAACCTTGCTAACTTCTTAACCAACGGTATGGAGCAGTTCTACGTATTCCAGAACTCCTTCAATAAGGACTACATCCAGGTTCTTGACTTATACGTATACAACCTGGCAATGGGCAGCGGCGGATATTCACTTTCCGTAGCGGTAAGTATTCTTAAGTCAATTGTCAGCATCATATTACTCACCTTAACGAACGGCTTCTCGAAGCTTGTACGTGGTGAAGGCTTTATTTAGGAGGTGGCCCGAATGAGTAAGAAAGATCAGGAATTCGCGTCATCAAGCGTACACTACAAGCCTTCTTTTGGTGACAGAATGGTAAGTATCGTAACATATTTTGTATATTCGATATTTGCATTTGTTTGTGTTTATCCTTTTTACTACATCTTTATCAACTCCATAAGCTCCAATCAGCTCAGTGAGAGAGGTAAAGTAATTTTCCTTCCCAAGGAAATCCATTTTTCAAACTATGTTCAGGTAATGAAACTTGAAGGTTTGTTTGATGCAGCTAAGATTTCGCTCCTTAGAACCGGTATCGGAACACTGATTGTAGTATTTACTTCAGCATTCTTAGGATACATGTTCACAAGTAAGACCATGTGGGGCAGAAAGTTCTGGTACAGAGTTATAGCGGCTACAATGTACTTTAATGCAGGTGTTATCCCGCTTTACATTACAATGAGCAACTTAAAGCTTACCAATAACTTCTGGATTTACGTACTTCCCACAGCCATCAGCCCCTTCTATATGATTCTTTGTAAGACATTTATAGAAGCGACTCCCGGTGAGCTCAGAGATGCGGCCATGATAGACGGCGCGGGAACACTTACGATTTTCTTCAGAATCATGCTTCCCGTAATCAAGCCTATTCTTGCTACGGTAGCTATATTTACCGCAGTTAACCAGTGGAACGCATTCCAGGATACACTGATTTACGTAACAGACAAGAAGCTTAGCACCCTGCAGTTTGTACTTTATCAGTACATCACGCAGTCCAGCTCCATTAAGGCGCTTCTTAACGGTAGTTCGTCGTCCGCCAATATCGCGGCATCCATGGCTAAGATGCAGACGGCTACTTCGGTACGAATGACGGTTACCATCGTGGTAGTAACACCTATCCTTTTGGTATATCCGTTCTTCCAGAAATACTTTACCAAGGGCATCATGATTGGTGCGGTAAAGGGTTAATACGATATTTAACGGGTGGGCCGTTAGATATATAACTTATTTCATAATCTTAAAGGAGGATATTATGAAGAAGAGAGTAGTTGCAATGTTACTTTCGTTGACACTCGTAGCAGCATCTCTTGCAGGATGTGGCAAGACCACTGATTCAGGAAGCAATGCAGGCACACAGACTTCAACGGAAAAGAAAGATGACGGCGGTGCTGCCGCAAGTTCATCTTCAGATGAAACACTCGTTGTAGAAGTATACGACGAAGCAGCTAACTACCAGGGCACACAGACCGGTTGGTTTGCAAAGGTTGTTAAGGATCGTTTCAATATCGAACTTAACATTATTGCTCCTCAGGTAGCAGGCGACGCTGTTTATCAGACCAGAACAGCAACAGGTAACTTAGGTGATATCGTAGTACTTGACCCTACACACTTCAGCGATTGTGTACAGGCAGGTCTCATTAAGGACATTTCTGCAGAGTATGCTAACTGCAGCAACCTTAAAGAGTTCGACAGACAGATTACCACTTACAACAGTGGTCTTCCCGGAAATGCTGATGGTAAGATCTATGGTATTCCTTGTGAAATGACCAACACTTCTCCCACAGCTTTCTCTGATGATGTTATTTATTCCAGCCCTATGCTTCGCTGGGATTTATACTCAGGAATCGGCGCTCCCGACATCGCTGACCTTGACGGTCTCCTTGATGTTATCAAGCAGATTCAGGATGCTAACCCCACCAATGAAGCCGGCGATCCCGCTTACGGTTTCTCACTTTGGCCTGACTGGGACAACAACGACGGTATGATCGGTATCGCTAACGTTGTTCAGCTTACCACTTGGTACGGCGAGAAGATTAAGGGTTCCGCAATCCTTACAGCAGACGATAAGTTTGTTCCTCTTACAGACAAGAACGCTACATACTACAAGATGCTTAAGTTCTTATACAAGGCTAACCAGATGGGTCTTGTTGACCCCGATTCCGGTTCTCAGAACTGGGACGCTGCATGTGCTAAGATGAGCGCAGGACAGGTTTACACATTCTGGTACAGCTGGCAGGTTGGTTTCTGGAACACCCAGGACAGACTTGCAGACGGCAAGGGTATGATTTTCATCCCTGTTAAAGATCAGAACTACTACACCACATCTGACTCTTACTATGGATCAGGCCGTTTATTCGGTGTTGGTTCAGGTGTTGAAGGCGAAAAGCTTGACCGCATCATGAAGTTCCTTGACTGGTATGCTTCACCCGAAGGTGTTACCTTCCAGCATGACGGTATCGAAGGCTTCAACTACGAAATCATCGATGGTAAGTTCTCTATCCTTAACGACAACGCTCTTATGGACAACCTTCCCGTTCCCGAAGAGTACGGCGGAGCAGGTTACTCAGACGGTAACAACGCTATCAACCAGTGGATTGTAAGCGCAATCTCCACCAACCCTAACACAGGCGAACCTTATGGTAACACTCACTGGTCATCCTGGAAGAAAGCAACAGCTACCAAGACCAAGAACGAGTGGAGCGCAAGATTTGGTGTTGCTGAACCCGTTGACTGGATGAAGACCAACAATGCACTTCTTGTAAGACCCAGCGTATCCGTATCTCTTCCTTCCGACGATGCTGATATCACAGTTATCAGAAACCAGGTAGGTCAGGAAGTTAAGGATGCTTCTTGGAGAATGATCTTTGCTAAGAGCGACGCCGAATTCGACTCTATGTGGGACGAAATGGTTGAAAATCTTAACAGCTTAGGCTTTGATCAGCTTTACAAGTTTGACGTAGACAAGTACACAATTGAACTTGAGGCTATGCAGGCTGCAAAGTAAGGTATATACTTGATACTTGGGCCCCTGTCGGAATACCCGGCAGGGGTCTATTAAAAAGAAAGTATGATTAAGGTGGCAGACCTTAAGATTAAGAGGAGTTTCAAAGTGATTACCGTTAAAGAAATCGCAAAAATGTGCAACGTTTCTCCCAGTACCGTTTCAAATATTTTAAACGGCAAGTCCAACATGACTGAAGAAACCAAGAGAAGAGTTCTTGAAGTGGTAGAGAAGACGGGTTACCGTCCCAATTTCTTTGCACAGGGAATGCGACGCCAGAACAATAAGTGCATATGTATTATTGCAGAGGAACTGCTGCAGTTCTCCACACCGCCCATCGTAGAGGCTATTATGGACGTGTGCGAGCAGAAAGGCTACAGAAGTATCCTTATCAATATGGCCATGTACGAAAAGTGGAAGAAGACCGGTCTTACTTTGGGCGAAGAGAATCTTTTAAAAGCGAACACGTCTCCCGCACTGCTCGAAGCGCAGGCTATGCGCGCGGACGGTGTGATTTACGTTGCCGCTCACGGCCACGTACTTAACAATATTCCGAGTGATTACGGGATCCCCGTTGTTTTTGCCTATGGCCCGGCAAGAGACAGCGAGTATAAGTCGGTACTTATCGACGACGAAGGCGGAAGCGAAATGCTTACCAGATACTTAATTGCAGGCGGACATCGTAAGATAGGCGTTATCGCCGGTAAGGAGGAGAACCTTCATACCGTTGAGCGACTTAAGGGCTACAAGAAAGTACTCAAAGAATTTGGCATTAAGTATGATGAAACAATAGTTTATTTTGCCGATTGGGAACGTGAAACCGGCAAAGAATACGCTAAGAAGCTTTTGGAAAAAGGCGTAAATACAATATGGTGCATGAACGACCTTATGGCCGCAGGTGCTTATGACGCGGCACTTGAGGCAGGACTGGTTGTCGGCAAGGACATTTCGGTCTTTGGATTTGACAACAGAGAAATATCCGAGTTCATGACTCCCAAGCTTTCCACATGTGAACTTCCCCTTAAGGGAATCGGTGAGAAATGCGCTGAGCTTATGATCAGAGAAATCGAGGATGAGGAATTCAGAAATGCTCCCGCCTCGGCCTACAAGGTTCCCTGTGAACTGATTATCAGGGATTCTGTCAGATAACGAATATTACGGGCGAAGAGTATTCTTCGCCCTGCATATACATAAATTTAGGAGATTTACAATGCTTACACCTGTCAAAGACTTATCAAGAGCGGTCGAATCTATTCACGAGCAGGATGGTTCAATCATTTTTTCGAGTGAACACGGAACATTAAGAATAACGGTATATGGCGGCAATGATGTCAGAGTTTCGTATGCCGAAGGTACAGAGTTTAGAGCCGGTCAGGCAGACTATCTTAAGCTTGCGAAGCCTACGCAGGTTACCGTTGATGCGGATGCGGGGGCATACTATGTCAACGCCGGAGAACTGATTGTTAAGGTACTTAAGGCCAATGCGTCGGTTTCTTTGTACAAAAACGGTATGAAACTGTACGCAGAAAGCGCCAAGGCGGACAGAGAACTGGTGAAGTTCGATGCCCTTCGTCTTAAGAGAAACGGGCGCATCGAAACCGAAGACATCGAGACCCGCGACGGTATCAAGAAGCACGTGGTAAGCGCGGAGAGAGAATACTACGATAGCTTTTACGAGACCAAGACCTTTATTTCTTTTGCTGAGGACGAGAAGATTTACGGCCTCGGTCAGTACGAGGAAGGCGTTTATAATTACAGAGGCACCACAAGGTACATTCATCAGGCTAATAAGCAGATTTCTCTCCCGATGTTCATATCGAGCAAGGGTTACGGCGTGATGTTTACGACCATGAGCCCTGCGATTTTCTCGGATACCGAGTACGGCACATATATGTATACCTCGGCCGACAGATATATTGATTATTTTATACTTGCCGAGGATTCTTATGAGGATATCGTAAGCACTGTAAGACGTATGACAGGCAGTGCCGCTATGCTTCCTAAGTGGGCATATTCCTACGTTCAGTCCAAAGAACGCTACGAGACTCAGGAAGAAATCGAGGAAACCGCCGCAGAGTTTGTAAAGCGCGATATTCCGCTTGGCTGTATCGTCCTTGACTGGATGAGCTGGGAAGACGGCAAGTGGGGAGAGAAGATATTTGACAAGAAGCGCTTTCCCGACGTTAAGGCTATGGTTAAGAAGCTTAACGATGAGGGTGTTCACTTTATGCTTTCAATCTGGCCGTCCATGAATGAGTGTACGGAGAATTATGCTGAGTTTAAGAAGGAAGGACTTCTTTTGCCGGGTACGAACGTATATGATGCTTTTGACGAGAAGGCCGGCAAGCTGTATTTCGATCAGGTTAAGAGAGGACTTCTATCTGAGGATGTTGAAAGCTGGTGGTGCGATTCAAGCGAACCTATCACGCCTGAGTGGGAGGTGCTTAAGAGGCCTCTTCCCGAGAAGCTTTTCTTTGATTTTAAGGAACGCTGCATGGATTCCATGTATATAGATAAGGGTAACGGCTACGGTTTGTATCATGCGCGTAACATATATGTGGGACAGCGTGAAGTTAAGCCTGAGAAACGTGTGTTGAACCTCACCAGAAGCGGATTCTACGGTTCGCATCAGTACGGCGCTGTAGTGTGGTCGGGTGATATCAGCGCAAGCTGGGATACCTTTAATAAGCAGATTATCGCAGGCTTGCAGCTTGCTATGACTTCGGTTGCATATTGGACGCTTGATATAGGCGCTTTCTTTGTAAAGAACGGACGTGAGTGGTATTGGAGCGGCGAGTATGAGGACGGCGCGGCAGATCCACGCTACAGAGAACTTTATACCAGATGGCTTCAGTACGGAGAGTTCCTGTCGATGTTTAGAAGCCACGGCACGGATGTGTGTCGAGAGCCTTGGAACTTCGGTGATAAGGGGGACCCGTTCTATGATGCTATTGTGGGAGCTATCCGTTTAAGAGAGACGCTTATGCCTTACATATACTCGGTAGCTGCTTCGGTGGCACTTAAGGATAAGATGTTTATTAAGCCTTTGTTCTTTGAGTTCCCCGAGGACTCAGAGTGCTATAAGGACTTAAAGCAGTTTATGGTGGGCGACAGCCTTATGGTATGCCCTGTTACCAAGCCTTTATACTACGGAGTGGCAGAAACCTCCGACAGCGACAAGACCATCGACGTATGGCTTCCTAAGGGCGCAGAGTGGTACGATTTCCACACAGGTAAGAAATATGCGGGCGGGCAGCTTATCAAGGCGCAGGCTACCATCGACAGAATACCGCTGTTTGTTAAGGCCGGAAGCATCATTCCCATGAATGATGAAAAGGGCAAGACTGTTCTTAACATCTACCCCGGCGACGACTGCACCTTTACACTGTACAATGACGCAGGTGAAGGATACGGCTACGAAGAGGGCGATTACAGTCTTCAGAAATTTATGTGGAATGACGATGCCGGAAAGTTATCTTCGGCAGAAACCGGCAACGCGGAATACAAGGTTAATACAACCTGCAAAATCATCGGTAAATAAGGATTAAGAGTATGAAAGAGTTAAAAGGAAAAAACGTCAAAATTTTCGAAGGCGACTTAATAAGACGCGAGATGCGCAACAAGCAGTATCTTATGTCTCTTGAAAACTGGCAGTTACTCAGAAGCTTTCAGTTTGAGGCAGGACGCGTTACGGGTCGCGGCAATAACAAGGAAGCATTGGACGGCTGGGAGGATTTGTCCTGCCAGTTAAGAGGCCATTTCTTAGGGCACTGGCTCTCGGCAGCTGCTTTTGTATACGAGGAAAAAGAAGACCTCGAGCTTTACGCCAAGACTTCCGCAATCTTAGACGAACTCAAAGAATGCCAGATTGACAACGGCGGAGAGTGGGCTTGTTCCATTCCTGAAAAGTACCTTTACTGGATTGCACGGGGCAAGGCTGTCTGGGCGCCTCAGTACACCATTCACAAGCTCTTTATGGGTCTTGTGGACGTTTATAAGATTATGAAGCTTGAGAAGGCTCTCGACATAGCAGATCACCTCGCAGACTGGTTCTATAAGTGGAGCGGACAGTATAGCCGCGAGGAGTTTGATGATATCTTAGATGTTGAGACCGGCGGAATGCTCGAAGTATGGGCCGACCTTCTTGAGATAACCGGTGATGCCAAGTACGAGGAGCTTCTTAAGCGTTACTACAGAGGCCGCCTCTTCGATCCCCTCCTTGAAGGCAAGGACGTTCTTACCAACATGCATGCCAACACCACAATCCCAGAGATTATGGGGTGCGCAAGAGCCTATGAAGTTACAGGTGATAAAAAATACTTCGATATAGTTAAGGCCTACTGGAAATGTGCCGTTACCGACAGAGGAATCTTCGTAACAGGCGGTCAGACACAGGGTGAAATCTGGACTCCCAAGATGAAGTTTAAGGCTCGCCTCGGTGATAAGAACCAGGAGCACTGCACCGTATACAACATGATTCGTCTTGCAGACTTCCTCTTTAAACAGACCAAAGATCCGCTCTATTCTCAGTACATTGAGTACAACGTTCAAAACGGTATCAAAGCCCAGACGTACTGGCAGGGAATGCCTTATGAAGGCAGCAAGGGCGAAGGCTTACTTACCTACTTCCTGCCGCTCAAAGCAGGCTCCAAGAAAGACTGGGCAGGAGAGAAAGATTCTTTCTTTTGCTGTCACGGTACTATGGTGCAGGCCAATGCCGCTTGGAACCGCCACATATTCTATCAGGACGGAAACAGCATTTATGTGACGCAGTACTTAAATGCAGAGGCTGACTTCGTGACGGAGGACGTTCCCGTGAAGGTACGTGTGCGAGAGGACCGTATGAACGGAAGCCTTATGAATTCTTCCGAGAACAATGCCAAGCAGACAGTTACGGATACCACCGCCGCATATGCCAATAAGCCCGACTTCAAGAAATACATTATTTCTGTCGAGACCGGCGAAAATGCAGAGATTACGCTTTACGTGCGCATCCCCGAATGGATTGACAAGAAAGCGGCCATCTACATTAACGATGAGCTTGTTGCAGAGACCAAGAAATGCGACTTCGTGAAGATTAAGCGCGTATGGGACAAAGAAGACACCGTGACAGTAATTCTTCCCATCGGACTTAAGTTTATTACCCTTCCCGATGACAACACTGTGGGAGCATTCAGATACGGTTCGGAAGTGCTTGCCGGCATTACCAAGGAAGAGCGTGTCCTCACAATAGAGACCGCCGACCCCTGCAAGGAGCTTTCCGCCGACACAGAACGTCAGTGGGGCGACTTCAGAACCTTCTATAAGACCGAGAATCTTGACCCCGGAATCAGCTTTATGAAGCTTAACGAGGTAGGTTACGAGCCTTATCAGGTGTATTTTAAGATAAAAAAATAATAATTTATCAAAAAACTGTCATTTCGCATGAAATGGCAGTTTTTTGCCTTTTGTTAAATAACTCGGTGATATCATTATTTTTGGATGTTTATGTGCAAAAAGCACTTGAAAATATGCCCGAATATTTATCGGAGGCACGATACGTGAAGCACAATTTACGCAAAAAACACAGCGAAAGAATAATAAGCTCGATTTGCATTTTAATGGGAATTACGTTTAACGTTGTTCTCGCTTCTTTTACATACGGACAAAATACGCCATTATATTTCGATACTATCGGCACATTGGCGGTTGCGATGCTGTGCGGATATTTTCCGGGCATTCTTACCGCTGTCATGACCAACATGATATGCGGCTTCTTTAATCCCGACTCCGTTTATTTTAGCATAGTTAATGCGCTCACGGCTCTCACTATGGTTGAGTTTATGGGCAGGAAAGATATTAGGAAGATTAAGAATAAGATTCTTTTGATTCTGGAATTAAGCGTTATAACGGGCATTGTCGGAGGATTGATTCAGTGGAGACTTTTCGGACAGCCTCAGAATACATTTATCGGCGACTCGGTTTCTGCTTTTTCACAGGCAACGGGCGTGCCGGCATTTCTGACATTCATTGTTGTAGAAATTCTTGTAAATGTTCCGGATAAAGGAATTTCGTTTATGGTAGCTTATCTGGTGGTTCGTTTTCTGCCGGAGAAGCTTAAGAAAAAGCTTAGAAACAGTACATGGAGACAGGTACCGCTCTCCGAAGCCGAAAAAAAGGACATGAGGCGATGGAGCAAAGACAACAAGCGTTCCGTTCGTACCAGAATGACTCTTACCATGAGCGGTATGGCAATCCTGCTTGTTATTATCATGTTCTGGGTAGGTATCAGACTTTATTTTGAAAACGCAATTAATGAGAGAACCGAGATAAATAAAGGTGCTGCCAACTTTGTAAGCCAGGTAGTTGACGGAGATTCCATAGCTAAATACATAAAATACGGAGTCAATGCGCCGGGATATCTCGATACCGAGCAACTTATGTACAAGATTCGGGACAACGCATACGGTGTTCAGAATTTATCCGTAATTCAGATAGATGAGACCGATATAACGTTTGTATTCGATCTTGATGCCAACATGGATTATGAAGGAAACTACCATGAAGAGCCTGTACCGGGGTACGAACCGGGAGAAACTTATCCGGTTGACGGTGTTATAGCTCCGTTTTTAGATGATTTCCTGGCAGGCAAAGATATGCCGTCGATTCCGATTAAAACACAATGGAACTATTTCATTACATCTTATACGCCTATATTTAACAGCGAAGGTAAATGCGTTGCGTATGCATGTGCAGATACCTATATTCAGTACCTGTCGGGTTATATGAGAGACTTTCTTGTGCACATCACGCTTATGATGGCGGGACTGTTTCTTTTGATACTTGCTTACGGAATCTGGACTGCGGGTACATTCCTTGTATACCCTATTAACTCAATCGTTATGGCGGTTGAGAGATTCATCAAAGCGGGCAGTGACCAACAGAAGCTCGATGAAGTGGTTAAGGACATAAGGACTTTAGAAATCAATACCGAGGACGAGGTTGAGAAGCTTTATTACTCAGTCTGCGACATGACGCTTAACCAGACTGAGCAGATGCGAAGTATCAGAAGATATACGGACGCAACAGCCAAGATGCAGGACGGTCTTATCATTACCATGGCGGACCTGGTCGAAAACAGGGATTCCGATACCGGTGCTCACATTCAGAAAATGGCGTCTTACGTTAAGATTATCGGCGAAGGACTTATGAAAAAAGGATACTACGCGGGCAAAGTTACGCCACAGTTCATATCCGATATAGTACGAAGCGCACCCCTTCACGATATCGGAAAGATTAACATTCCCGACAGTATTTTAAATAAACCCGGGAAGTTGACTCCAGAGGAATTTGAAATCATGAAGACTCACACCTCTGCGGGCGAGAAGATTATGGAAAAAGCAATCAGTACCGTAGAAGGTGAGAACTACCTTAAAGAAGCAAGAAACATGGCGGCATATCATCACGAGCGCTGGGACGGCAAGGGCTATCCCGAAGGCTTGCACGGCGAGGTGATTCCGCTTTCGGCTCGTATCACTTCTGTGGCGGATGTGTTCGATGCATTGACGTCAACGCGTGTTTATAAACCGGCGTTCCCTCTTGAAGAAGCACTTGCGCTGATTCAGGAAGGCTCAGGCACCCAGTTTGATCCTAAGTGCGTGGAAGTATTTATGGAATCACTTCCCGAAGTTAAAGTTATTTTACGAAAGTACAATGAGAGCGTATAACCCGTTTTTGCGAGGAGGTTTGTCCCGATAATGGTTAAAAGAAAGATAAAATTCATAGCGATGGCATGCGTATGTTTATTCGTGCTGTCCGGAATTTTGTTTAAACTGAATACTTACGCTCAGGCTGCCACCTACAGACCCATAGGACTTGCATCAAGAGAGGCAAACGGGCTTTACGGCGGCGGCTATGCGGCTACGGGACAGATATCCGGCATGGGATACACCTCCGAGGTCTACGACGCTTCAAACGGACTTCCCACATCCGATGCGATGTTTGTTATGGGAGCAAGGGAAGGCCATATTTTTATAGGCGGCTACAGCGGTGTTATTGAGTACGACGGTTCTTCTTTTAAGAGACTCGACACTGCGGGCGGTCTTACCAGCGCAAGAGGGTTCTTTGAAGACAGCAAGGGGCGTATCTGGGTGGGAACCAATGACAACGGCGTGGTAATCCTTAACAGAACCGGCGACGTAACGCATCTTACGTACAAAGAAGGCCTTCCGTCCTCCTCCATAAGAATCTTTGCGGAAGACTCGAAAGGGAACATCTTTATCGGTACGACTTCCGGCATATGCTATGTGGATTCGGACATGCAGGTTCACGATATTTCGGAAGAAAAATTAAGAGAGGAACGTGTCCTTAAACTCAGTGCCGACAGCAATGGCATAATATACGGTCAGACCGGCAACGGTTATGTCTTTAAGATTGAAAACTGCAAGGTTCAAGAAGTCTATACCAGCGCAGATCTGGGAATAAAGAAGATTTCGACAATCCTTGCGGACCGGCTTAATCCCGGCAAAGTCTACATAGGTACAGAAGACAAGATGGTATACTATGGAGATTTTGGCCAGGATTCAAGTCGCATGACTAAAATTTTCGTAGAGCCTCTAACAGATGTTCACTGGATGAACTACGACTGCGGAAGAGTATGGATTTCTTCTACGAGTATGGTGGGCTATCTCGACGAAAAACTGCAGTTTGTTAAGCTTGAGGGTATTCCTTTTGACAGCGGAATAGAAATGGTGACCTCTGATTACCAGGGCAATTTATGGATTGCTTCCTCAACTCAGGGAGTCATGAAGCTTGTAAGCAACAACTTTGTGGATTACAGTGCCCGTGCGGGACTTCCCGAGGTGGTTACGAACGCGGTATGCCTTGTTAATAACAGGCTTTATATCGGAACCGATTCCGGCCTTTATATAATCAACAAAGACGGTAAGTCTATCGACAATGAACTTACCGAGTACCTTAAAGACACCAGAATCCGCTGCATCAATTCGGACAAAGAAGGAAACATCTGGATTGCGACATACAATAACGACAAGGGACTTGTATGCTTCTCGATGTATGAGAATATTTCTTCTTATACCACAGAGAACGGGCTTCCAGACAATCATGTAAGATGCATCACTTTCTCCGAGAACGGAAGTGCTCTTGTGGGTACCAACGGTGGTCTTGCAGTTATTCAAAACGGCAGAATACAAAGAACTGTCGGCTCGGGACCTGTGGTCAAGAACAGCGTCTTCATGACACTTGCCGAACTTGACGACGGAAGGATTCTTGCAGGTTCCGACGGTGACGGAATATATATTATAGACGGCTACAATGCCAAAAGAATCGGTCGCGACGACGGCCTTACAAGTGACGTTATCATGAAGATAGTAAAAGATGAGAAAAGAGATGTGTACTGGATAGTAACATCCAACTCCATCGAATACTACAAGAACGAAACGATTAGAGAAGTTACCACATTCCCGTACAATAACAACTATGATATTTATTTTGATGATACTGACAATATGTGGATTCTGTCCTCGTACGGCGTGTATATGGTCAAGAAGGCCGATATGCTTAATGACGATGTCAAAGATTACAGACTCTACACCATGGCCAACGGCCTTCCTTATGCTGTTACAAGTAACTCATACAGTTTCAGGGATAATAACGGCTACCTTTATATTCCCGGAAGACAGGGTGTTATCAAGGTCGACATTAACAACTATTACGAAGGCAAAAGTGAAATCAATACAGCGATAAGAAGCATCTACTGTGACGACGTTGAGGTTAAGCAAAGTGAGGACGGAGTATACAGAATTCCCGCTTCCGACGGACGTATACAGATTACGGCTTCCGTAATGGATTATACTATGCTCAATCCTACGGTTCGCCTGTACCTTGAAGGTGTTAAGGACGAAGGAGTCACCGTTTTGAAGAGTGATATAACTCCGCTTGAGTACACCAGACTTCCTTACGGCGATTATACACTTCATATACAGGTTCTTGATAAGATTCAGGGCATTGTCATTCAGGAAGACACCTATAAGATTTACAAGACACCGAAGCTCTTAGAACTTTTGCTTGTAAAGATAGTTATAGCAATTCTGGCACTTGCTCTGGCGGCATTTCTTGTATGGAGAATCATGCACTCTACGCTTGCCAACAAGCAGTACGAGGAAATCAGAAAGGCCAAAGAAGAAGCGGAGCGCGCCAACACCGCCAAGTCCCGCTTCCTTGCCAATATGTCTCACGAAATTCGTACCCCCATCAATACGATAACAGGTATGAACGAAATGATTATGCGTGAAGACCCGACAGGTGTGCCCAAGAGCTATTTCCTGTCCATGATGAACTATTCTCTCGACATTAAAAACGCTTCGGAATCACTCCTCGGTCTTATTAACGACCTTCTCGACATGAGTAAGATTGAGTCCGGCAAAATGCACCTTGTGGAGCAGGAATACGATGTTGCGGAGAATCTTCGTTCAATCGTCTCCATGATTCGTGTTAAGAGTACGGAAAAAGAACTTACTTTTGACGTTGTAGTAGACGAACTTTTACCCAAGCGTATGTATGGTGATGCGGGCAAAATAAAACAAATTGTTTTAAATCTTCTTACCAACGCAGTCAAATACACAAGCATCGGCGGCCTCGCGCTTTATGTTTCAATGCAGGAGCGTAACGATGACATTGCAAGCCTCAGATTCTCGGTAGTCGATACCGGTATGGGTGTTAAAGAAGAGGACAAAGAAAAACTCTTTACCGCTTACGAGCGTCTGGACGAAGAGAAGAACAGCAGTATTCAGGGAACCGGCTTAGGCCTTGATATCTCGAGAAGATTTGCCGAGCTTATGGGCGGTAATCTCTGGGTAGAAAGTGAGTACGGCAAAGGTTCGGAATTCATACTTACCATTAATCAGAAAATCGTGGATGCGACACCGCTCGGCGCATTTATCGAGCATGACGAAAGCAAGGCCAGGGGACCTTACGTTCCTCAGTTTATCGCACCCGATGCCGACATCCTTGTAGTCGATGACAACCAGATGAACTTAAACGTTATGAAGGGACTCTTAAAGGCTACCAAGGTATTTGTCACAACCTCGGAAAGCGGAGAGGATGCGCTTAACAAGATTAAGGACCATCAGTTTAACGTTGTGCTTCTCGATCACATGATGCCCGGAATGGACGGTATCGAGACGGTTGCCGAGATACGAAAGATTTATCCCGACTTACCTGTCTATGCACTTACCGCCAATTCTACGGCAGGTGAAGAGTTCTACAAGTCCAAAGGCTTTAACGGTTATCTTTCAAAGCCCGTTGAGCCCGAGATACTTGAAAAGACCATCATGAAGCATCTGCCCGAAGAAATGATGGAGAAGCCTACGCAGGCCGACGCGGTGGAAGAAATTACAGAGATTCCCGAAGATATGAAGTGGATCTACGAAACCGAAGGCGTCAGCGCCGAAGACGGTATCAAAGCTTCCGGTGGCGTGGCGAATTATATATATGCACTTAAATTGTTCCTTGACACTATCGATGACAATTCAAGGGTAATTAAAGATGCGTACGATAGTGGTAACATAAGGTTGTATACCATAAAGGTTCATGCGCTTAAGAGCTCGGCCCGCATAATTGGTGCATCCGTTCTTTCAAAGCTTGCCGAGCAGCTTGAAGACGCCGGCAACCACGACAACATGAACTTTATAAACGACAATACGGACAGACTCTTAAGCATGTACGAAGACTTTAAGGAGAAGCTAAAACTTCTTAAAGAGGAGGAAAAGAAAGCAGATAACCTTCCTCCGATTCCCGAGGATGAGCTTAGGGATGCATATTCGGCTCTTGCCGACGTGATACCGCAGATGGATTACGACGCGGTCGAAATGATACTCGCAAGTTTGCATGAATACAAACTTCCGGACGAAGACGAAATCAAAATGGCCGAGCTTGAAAAGATGCTTAAGACATTTGACTGGGACGGCATGGAACAATTAATGGGACTAAATTCATAAAAAGGGAGAGTAATTATGGGTGACACAGGAAACAGTATGGTTTTTATTGCGGAAAAAGAATCCTTTATCGTGCGCGTGCTTGTTAAGAAAGTTCAGGACGCGGGCGTGTTCTGCAGATTCGTGCCATATTCGGTTAACGATATCAACGCGGCATGGGGTGATGCCTCGCTGATTACGCTTTACATGGACGATGATGTACGTCCCAAGGACGAGGTGCTTCACTATCTTACCGACAGCCTCGAAGAAAAGAACAGTCAGGTAATCCTTCTCGGCGCACAGCCCGAGATTGATTTCGTCAGCAAGCATATGTCAAGCGACCTTGTTTATAAGACATTTACAAGACCCATAGACAATGAACAGTTTGCCAAGACTATCACCGAATACTACGATAAAGTCGATTCCGGTGAGTTCAAAAAAAGCATCCTGATAGTGGACGACGACCCAAACTACTTAAATGTGGTAAGACAGTGGCTTAAGAGCGACTATAAGGTATCCATGGCCAATTCGGGACTTCAGGCAATTAAGTTTCTTGGCAAGAACAAGGTCGACCTTATACTTCTCGATCACGAAATGCCGGTTACAAGCGGACCGCAGGTACTTGAGATGTTAAGAAACGATTCTGAGACCAAAAACATTCCCGTAATGTTTCTTACCGGCAAGTCGGACAAAGAAAGCGTTATGGCTGTAGTGGCATTAAAGCCCGAAGGATACTTCCTTAAGAACATCAAAAGGGGAGAACTGCTTGAAAAATTGCAGGAGTTCTTTATTCTTCACAAATAAGAGGAGCATTTGTTAATGTTTGATTTTTTGCGAGCACATCAACTTAATATTATGCTTTCGTTAAGTGTAGCCTGTTTTACGTTTGCGCTTCTTTTGTTTGTTACAAGGTTCCTTGAGCCTAAGCGCAAAAGAATCCTTATAGCCATGGAATTCACGGCTACATTCCTGCTTTTTTTTGACAGACTCGCATACATTTATTCGGGTGTGGCGGGAAAGCGCGGGTATGTGCTGGTAAGGTTAAGCAATTTCTTTGTATTCTTCCTTACCGCCATGATTGTGCTTGTTTTTAACATGTACTTAATTGTCCTCATAAATAAGAGCGGCAGGATAAGTGTGGTACCAAACAGACTCAAATTTGTGGGCATCGCGGCGCTTATTGAAATGTTTATGGTAGTACTTAATCTGTTTACGGGAATGTACTATTATTTTGACGATGCCAACGTTTATCACAGAGGACCGGGATTCCTGCTTTGCTACATTATCCCTGTATTGTGCCCGCTTATACAGTATACGGTAATCAGGCAGTATCTGCGTAAGTCTGTCGGCCGACTGATATATACTTCATTGGTTCTTTACATATTCGTTCCTGTAGTTGTAGGTATCATTCAGATATTTGCTTACGGACTTTCCATCGTTAACATGGCGATGGTGCTTGTGTCCATTTCTCTTTATGTATTTACCTATCTCGATATTAACGATACCGTTGAGAGAGCTCATAAGATTGAGATGGGACAGTTGCAGGAAGAGTCTAAGAACATGAAGCGTATGTTCGGGCGCATGACTACGGCTTTTGTTACTGCGGTTGAAAACAAGAGTATCTATTCAAAGGGGCATTCTGTCAGAGTAGCTTCTTTTGCAAGAAGACTTGCGGAGCTTGCGGGTAAAAACGAGGACGAAATAGATAAGGTATATTTCGCGGCACTTCTTCATGATGTGGGAATGGTAGGTATGCCTGATAACACCATGGATATCGATGAGGACAGTGAAGAAGGCAAGGAAATCCTTAAGCAAAAGCAGTTAGTCGGCAATGAAATCCTTTCAAGTATCACCGAATATCCGTATCTTAAAGAAAGTGCGTATTACAGAAATGAGCATTTCGACGGAACCGGCTCGCCCGAGGGACTTAAGGGCAATAAGATTCCCGAGATTGCAAGGATTATCGCGGTTTGCGATGCTTTTGACACCATGTCTTCCAAGAACGGTTCAAGGGACGGACTGCCTTACCAGACGGTGAGAGAAGAGTTTATTAAGCGTTCGGGTACCGAGTTTGACCCCGAGTATGCCAAGTACATGATCAATATCATGGACAGCGACCGTACGGCGGCCAACTGGGATTACGATACCACCATAGAAAACGAATTAAAGTGCAGGCATTACAGAGAGAGTATAACCGTCGGTGTGCCTGTCGTTGAAGCATATACCAATATAAGTTTTGACTGTATACCTACCAATTACGGTGCCGATGAGTTCTCGGCTCCTGCTATAGTGTTGTTTGATTCTTACGACAGACGCATACACGATAAGCCTAATGAAATCGAAGAATACAGATGCTTTGAATACGGCGAAGTGTGGTTTGACGGAAGATTTGTGTGTACCAACGCGCGTAACATTGTGGCAAGAACTGAGAAGAAAGAGCGCTCCGGCGGCTACGGGGATATGGGTTACCGTATCAAGGCGGCCAAAATCGGAGACCATATGAAGATGGAGCTTTCATATGCGGATACGCTGGTGCATGTTACGGTTGCACTTCCCGATACCACGAAGTCTGTTTATATAGCGCTTACCGGAGAGAACTGCCAGCTCAACAGTATCGAGGCATCCCAGTCCGAGGATAAGATATCCGAATCCGACATTGAGCGTATCGTGTCCGAGTTTAATTTCACGGACAGACTCGAGTCCGATATTCCGAATGTTCAGATTGATACTTTTTGCTCAGATACGACAGAGAGCATAAAAGTGTCCGGCGAGATTAAGCTTGTATTCCACGCCATGAGCCTTCCGAGCGCCAACCTTATATGGCATGTTCCGTTTGTAAGACTGTTTACTTCGGAAGACGGAACAGTGAACGGACCCGGATTTAAGGAATTTGCGCTTATTAAGCTAAACGGCGAATCCACGGGCGATGAAGACGCGGCTGAGAATCATCTGCATATGAAGAAGACGGATTCTTTTACAGACTGGGAAGACTGGAAGGCTAAGAACAGGGAGGGCTACGAGTGCACTGTTCAGATTGTTAAGAAGTCAGACACGATAACCGTGACGACAGAGAATCTCGGAGTGCTGATAGAAAATACCACCAAGATATTCGATTCGTCCAAGGACGTCTACGTGACACTTACCGGCGACGAAGTGGCGCTTACGGATATCAGAATAAGATAAAGGTCAAAGAAAACCTGTGCGGGCAGTTAAGCTCACACAGGTTTTTTATGTCTTACAGTAATTTGCGTAGGCAGAGGTTCGGCTCCATTTTATCGAAGTTCCAGGTGTGGAATGAGTCGCCCGCGCAGTATTTGTAATCGGGGCAGTCCTTGCAGGGACCACACTTTCTATAGTCACTTCTGTAAATCTTAAAGCCCTTTTCCCACACATCTTTAAATCTGTCGCGGCGGATGTTACCTTCCACAAGCTCGGGGCGGCGCTCGATGTCGAGGCAGGCTCCGATGTTACCGTTGTACATGATGCTTGCGGTGTATACGCCTGCGTTGCAGAGGAAGTACCACTTGCGGACTTCGCGCTCGTATTCGATGGGTAGAAAGTGAGAGCAGCCATATGTAACTTCCATGGGGGACTCAAAACGATGAGTCTTTATAAAGTCGAGAACATACTTGTATTCATCCCCCGTAAGCATAAGCTCGGGGTTGTCCTTGGCACGCCCGATAGGCTCGATGTTGATAACGCGCCAGGAGCGGATGCCGAGGGCTTTCATGATTTCATACATTTCGTCAAGCTCACCGATATTTCTGTGATGCACGACGGTTGTAACCTGGACGTGGTTAAAGCTCTTTTCGTTAAGGAGATTCCTGATGCCGGCCATGGTGCGTTCATAGCTTCCGGGCACTTGCCTGAACCAATCGTGGGTGTCCTTAAGGCCGTCTACACTGATTGATATGGTGCGCATGCCGGTTTCTGCGAGCTTATGGGCCACTTCAGGGGTGATGAGTGTACCGTTACTGGTCATGCCCCAGTCAAATCCGAGAGAGTGCGCGTACCCCATGATGTCAAAGAAATCCTTGTTAAGAAGGGGCTCACCGCCGGTGATGCAAAGGCGGAGAGCATCGGTGCCGAAATCCTTTTTTACATCGTCGAGGATATGCTTCCATTCGGCTGTGGTAAGGGGCGCTTCCTCGGAAATGTCACCACATTTGGAACCACAGTGGAGACAGTGCTCGTTACAGTTAATCGTAAGCTCAAAGAATAAAGAATGCAAAGCGGGATGAGGCCTTAACTCCTCATCCCTGTATGTTGCAAGTTGATTTAAATGTTTTCTTTTGACAGAGTCGGATAATCCTGAATTGCTCATGGTGGTTACTCCGTAGCGTCTTTTTCGCCTGCGGGAGGACCGTAGACGGGCTCGGCAATGTTGTCGGCGGGCTTGAAATTATCGTCGCCGGCTGAAATATCCTGTTTAAGATTCGCAGATACGTCGTGGGCTCTTGTGTTGCCGGAAGTGTCTTCGCGGAAAGAGAAGTTGGAGCTTATGTCTGACATAGGTTCTTCCTCTGTAGGTGTCGTATTATCATCGGGCTCCTCACCGAACCATTCGGGAGGACCGTATACATCTTCGTTTAAATTATTGGCGGGGTCGTATTCATCTTCGCTTGTAAAAGAAGGCCCGTAAAGGGTATCGGGTGCATTTTGGGCAGGGTCAAAGGGCTCACCGCTGCTTCCGCAAGCAGATGCGAAAAGGGCCGATACCATGCCTATAATGGCGAGTACGCCGCGCTTATTGGTCTTTCTTCTCATATGTGTACCTCATATGTACATTCACGTGTTAAATAGACTTTAACACACTATCAATATCCTTGCAAATAACCGAGGTTTCATCTATTATTATTTTTGACTCTAAATAGGGGGAGGATGTGTTCATATGGAACCTATTATTACAAGTTTACTTGAAACAGATGCCTACAAATTTTCTATGGGGCAGGCAATTTACCACCAGTTCAGCGAGTACAAGACCACATGGTCTTTTAAGTGCCGAAATGCTGAGGTGCATTTCACACCCGAGATGGTGGAAGAGATTAAGCGACAGATAAGGATGTATTGCGATCTTCGATTCAAAGAAGATGAGCTTGACTATCTTAACAACATTAAGTGGATCAGAGGCTCTTACGTGGATTTCTTAAGACTTTGGAAGCCTCGTTTCGATGATTTTTCTTTTGGCACGGATGCGCCTTGCGGACTTACCATCGAGACCAGAGGTACATGGCTTAATACTTCGATGTACGAGATTCCCACACTTGCCATTGTCAATGAAGTTTACTTCAGAATGGCATATGATTACAACAAGCTTTTTGAGAGCTTCAAGGAGCGTCTCGAAGATAAGATTAAGAAGCTTGAAGCAGGCGAATACGAGCTCGGTGCTTTCTCGGAATTCGGTTTAAGAAGAAGATTGTCCGGTGAGGCTCAGGACCTTGCGGTACTCGAGCTTTCGACCGCACATCTTAAGAACTCTACGTTCGTCGGTACGTCGAACGTATATCTTGCCAAGAAGCACAATCTTACACCCGTCGGCACCATGGCTCACGAGTGGATTATGTGCGTAGGACAGGGTAACCACAAGCACAATCCCGCATATTCCAACTGGTATGCGCTTGATGCGTGGGTTAAGGAATACGGCGTATTAAACGGAACCGCTCTTACGGATGCAATTACTACCAAGTGCTTCCTTAAGGACTTCCAGCTTACTTTCTCGACTCTGTTCTCCGGCGTTCGCCACGATTCGGGCGATCCTTACGAGTGGGGCGAGCTTATGATTGAACATTACAAGTCTCTTGGTATCGATCCCTTAACCAAGACTTTGCTTTTCAGCGACAGCCTTGATTTCGAGCGCGCTACAAAGATTTGCAGATACTTTAAGGGCAAGGCCAAGACCGCTTTCGGTATCGGTACATTCATTGCCAATGACACTTGCGTTCCCGCACTTAACATTGTCATGAAGACTACCGCCTGCAACGGCTGCGATGTGGCCAAGATTTCTGATGTTGAGGGCAAGAGCGTATGCAAGAACCCTGACTATGTGCACTACTTAAAGCGTTGTATCGAGTGGCGCATGAACAATGAACTCGGAGATTCTCTCCGCGTATAAGAGGTATTCTTTATGAATATGGATTTTGAAAGAAAGCTCGCGATTCCCATGGAGGTTAAGGAAATGTATCCCTTAACCGAGGACCTTCGCCAAGTTTTCGAAAGAAGAGACAAGGAAATAAAGGGCATTTTCGACGGTACGGATAACCGTATTCTGCTTATAATCGGACCGTGTTCCGCCGACAATGAAGTGAGCGTGCTTGATTACTTTAACAGGCTACGCGGCCTTGCGGATGAGGTAAGCGAGAAGATATATATTATCCCGCGCCTTTATACCTCCAAGCCCCGTACCACGGGTGAGGGATATAAGGGATTCTTACATCAGCCGAACCCTAATGAGAAGCCCGATTTGTTCAAGGGTATTATCGCTACGCGTGAGATTCATATGCGTACCATTAAGGAGACAGGCTTTACATGTGCCGACGAGCTTTTGTATCCAGAGAACTACAAGTATGTAGACGATTTGCTTGGCTACGTGGCTATAGGTGCGCGCTCGGTTGAGGACCAGCAGCACAGACTTACCGCAAGCGGTATCGAGGTGCCGGTAGGTATGAAGAACCCTACCAGCGGTGACTTAACAGTTATGATGAACGCAATTACTGCGGCCAGCACGGGTCATTCTTTTATCTATCGTGGTTGGGCGGCTCACTCAAAGGGCAATCCTTATGCGCATGCGGTACTTCGCGGCTTTAACGATATGAGAGGTCTTGCATCTCCCAATTATCACTTTGAGGATGTTATGCGTCTTAAGGCTTTGTATGACAAGACAGAGCTTCCCCATCCGGGAGTTGTAATCGACTGCAATCACTGTAATTCAGGCAAGAACCCGCTACTTCAGGGACGTATCATCAAAGAGGTTCTTTCTTTTTGCAAGGATAGTTCTGATGCAAAGAGCCTTGTTAAGGGCTTTATGGTGGAAAGTTACATCGAGGACGGCAACCAGAAGATCGGAGGCGGTGTATACGGTAAGTCCATTACCGACGCCTGCTTAGGCTGGAAGAAGACCGAGAAACTGGTCAAAGAAATAGCAGAGATGCTGTAAATAAATGAGAAGTCAGGAATTTTGGAGATACGATGAAACACTGGTTATTTATATTTGCACTTTGGGGCATTCTTGCAGGTGTTAATAATGCCACAGATAAGGACGCTGCGGAATCCGAGCATTATCTGCTCGAGACTCCCGTGGTGGAAGAGATAGAAGAAGTCGAAGAGGAGATTGAGGAAGAAGTTATCGAGATCCTTGAAGATAAGGACAACGAGTACTCTTCGACCATCAAGCGACTTGATTTGTCCGATAAAGGTATTGAGGAAACAAGATACGCTTTTGTAAGTGAAAATCGTTTTTATACGATAGTAGAGGTCAAAGAATCCACAGGCAACAGAAACTGCTTTTTAAGAGCCACAGATATTGCCACAGATAAGACTGTCGGCAAGGACTTAAGTTTAAAGGGTGACTTTAAGGATGCAGACGTTAAGAAAATCGTACCTTGCGAGGAAGGTTACTACATGGCCGTTGTCGAGACTGCAGATGACGGAGATACTTCCGTTTATCTGGTTAAATATTCCGATAACGGTAAGGTAAGCTATAAAGTTGACCTTGCTGAGGCAGCAGATGCGAGCATAAATGCCGAGACTCTTACGGGTCTTGCGTCCGACGGAGGCTTTACATATGTTGCCATCGACGGACAGGTACTTGTATTTGACGAAGATATGGAGCTTAGCAAGCAGATAGTTCCGGCCAACACTCCACGCATTTGCCTGGACAAGGAGGGCCTTGCGTATTATATCGAGTCGGGAAAAGGCGCTTTATATGCATACAATCCTTCTATCGAAAGATCGATGGATGTGACTGTAATAGAGGGCGGCAATGCTGTTTTCGGCGGAGACAAGAACGAGGTGTTCGTTTCCGACGGAAGATCGATTTATGCCTGCGATTACCTTTACAAAACCGCTACCAGACTTTTTGATTTTTCTGATGTAGATATATCGGCGGTTTCTTTTGACGACGTATACAAAGATGCCGACGGTAATCTTAATTTTGTGTTTGATACGTTGGTAGGCAGAGATTATCTGACACCCGAAGGCACAACCGACGTTTATTACATTGCTACGGTTACGGGCACGTCTGTTACAGAAGATTCCACCAAGTACGCAGCTGAGATAGAAGCATTCAATCCGGAAGCTCAGGGCGAAAGCAATATTTATTGTTTTGCCGAAGACGGACTTTTATATAGTGTGGTATCGGTTTCGGACAAAAAGAACGGCTTGCATGACGTACTTCGCACAAGAGATGCGCTGACCTACGAGCAGATCGGCGAGGATGTGGATCTTTCCAAGTCATCTAAGACCATGTTTGCCACTAAGATTGCACCTGCGGGCGACAAGGGATATGTACTCCTCGGATATGATTACGAGAACGACACCACTATAGACGTTCTTGCAAGAATCGGCACCGACGGAGCGCTTATCAAGAAGAAAAACCTTTACGACATTCTGGGCTACAGCTTCGGCGAAATGATTGTTATGTCCTTAAAGTCAGACGGTACTTACATATATGTTTCATACCTTCCGACTACGGGAGACGAGCAATACTTTTCAAAGACTGTTGTTCTTGATGAAAACTTAAATGTAGTTAAAACGCTCGGCACCAACGCTTCAAGCGTATGTATGGGAGGGGACAATCTTGTATACCTTCTCGATGCATACAACGAGTGCCTGTCATCATACAATCCCGTGACCGGTGAACTTAAAGAGAACCTTGTCACTATTAAATTTGCAGACAGTATTTACAGAGGCGCCAAGGATGAGATATTTGTATGCGAATACGAGTGCTTATCATCCTACAATACGACCACCGGCATATATAAGAAGCTGTTTAATTTTTCGGAGCTTGGACTTACAACAAGCTTTGTAGAATCTGTATTCCGCGGTAAGGACGGAAGCATTCATGTTGTTTATGAAGATTATGCGGGTGACAATATCGGAGTGAAAATTGCGCACATTGCACCGGCCAAAGAAAACGCGCTTGACGCAGTTTCAAGAACCGTTACCAAGAAGAACGGTGAGAAGAGAGAATACTTCGCAACCGAAGATACTTTAAGCACCAATGAAACCGCTGATAAGAATCCGAGAATTATAAACGTATACGACGGTATAATGTATGCTGTCGTAATGCTTGAGTCCGAAGAAAACGGTAAGAAGACTTACCACGATTACTACAGAACTTACGACGTTGCAACCGGAGAGCAGATAGGTGAAGATGTTCTTGTTACCGATGAACTTAACAACTATAACCTTTGGAACATGTTCAGAACCTCCGACGGCGGTTTTGTTGCATCGGGAGATGCATACGAGAACTTATCGCAGTATGACTGCATAGTGAGAATTTCCAAGGATGGCAAGGTTCTTAAGGCTGCCAATGTCACAGAGATTATAAAGTCATTTGGCAATTATTCCATAGTTATGGGCACCAAATTCGACGGAGCCTATACGTATATTCCTCTTCAGGCAGACGATGCTGCGGGCGGATACCAGATGGTTATCGTGCTTGATGAAAACTTTGAGTTTAAAAGAATTCTTGTGACATCATATAATGTCGATGTCGCGATAGGAAGTGACAATCTTGTATATGTACTTGACGGATATAATGGTAAGTTAAGCGTTTACGAGCCCTCTTCCGATACGATTTTGGAATTAAAGTCCAATATCGGAGTCTGCTTTGGCATGTACTCCGGTGACAAGGATGAACTACTTATCGAAGGCTCCGAAGACGAAGTATTCTGCTACAAGCCTAAGGATGGAACAGTCACGAAGCTCTTTGATTATAAGAGTCTGGGAATCGAGCCTTATTATCTGACAGACATAAGCTGCGATGCATACGGAGCCATTCACATGGTATATGTTACCAAGACCGGTTCCGGACAGTTACAGTTAGCGCACATAGTAAGAACCAAATAATGATTGAGGTTGAAGGAAGAGTACTTCGGTACACTTCCTTTTTCTTTGGCCGTTGAACTTAACAATTGTTAAGAATTATTAATTTTTTGCTATATCGGTTGAATCATGCGGGCGGATTAAGCTACAATCTATATTGCAGTGTTCAATTATTGATACAGTACATAAATGGGGGTACAAAATGAAACGAGTTAAAGTGTTGGTATTGGCAGCAGTACTTGTTCTTTTGACAGTATGCATGGCAGCCTGCGGTAAGCAAAAGACTGAGGACGCTAAACCCGAGAAAAGCGGTACGTCAAGCTCAGCTCAAACGACTTCCGAAGCGGTCAAAGAAGACGACGGCGTCTACAGGGCAACTATTGAAAAAATCGAGAGAAACAATCCTGAGGGGGAGTACGAGGACTTCAAATTCTGTAAAGACGGTAAGTTATACTACACGGTCAGCAAATACAATCAGGAGACCGAGGAATCAAGCTCGATCATCAGAATCGTTGATTCGGAAACAGGCGAGAAAATCGGAGATGATATAGAACTTAAGTTCGAGAATGAAAATACATACCTCTCCTTGCTTGTGCCCGGGGGAGATGATGCATTTGTCTTTTCGGCATATTCTTATGACGGATTAAATCAGAACATCTTTATAGGCAAGTGTTCTTTGGATGGAACCGTGCTTAACTTAATAAATTACAGAGACCTTCCCGGTGCCGCCGAGGAGGAGTATCTGACGGGGAATATTGTAAGTGACGGCACAAATGTATATCTGGCTATCGGCAACAACCTGGTAATGCTTGACGGAGAACTTAGGTATAAAAAGGCAATCATGGATATTAATTATCCCAATATGTGCGTGGGTAATGACGGCTTGCTGTATGTTTTCAAGGACTATCAGGGCGAGCTTTCAAGCTATGACCCTAAGACCGACAAAGTTGAAGAGGATATAGTCACTGTTCCTTCCGTATCTTACCTTTATGCCGGCGGAGAAGATGAACTTTTGATTGCGAATTCTTCTTCGCTTAAGAGTTTAAATACGAAGACTTGGGAAACTGTGAGACTGTTCGATTTCCTTGACATAGATATCGGCCAGCAGGGTTTTCAGTACATGTATAGAAAATCCGATGACGAAATAGTCCTGTACTTTTTTGTTCATGAAGAGCAGGAAATGGACATGGGTGACGGTAACAAACAAAGAATCATGGTTATGGTGCCCAGGAAAGCTACAGTCAAGCGTTACGAAAAGGGCGAGGTGCCGGAAGTTGAGACCATTACACTTGCATGCTATTATGCCAATCCCGAAGTGACGAAGGTAATAACCGAATACAATCAGGCTCATCCCGATATAAAGGTTAAAATCAAATGCTACAGCGATAATTACAGCGACTGGGATGAAATGGAGGAGGCATTCGACAGAGACATACTTGAAAATGCAGGCTATGACATAATCATGTTTGACAGCAGCAATTACGGCAAGTATTCGGACAAGGGTCTTCTGGAAGACCTGGCGCCGATTCTTGAAAACGATCCTTCTTTTGACTTAAACGACTACTATGAGAAGATTCTTTTTGCGTCCAAAGAAGGTGATAAGCTTTACAGCCTGGTTAACGGAGCCTACATTAGCGCTTTTATGGGTAATGAAAAAGTGTTTGGTAAAAAGGAAAAACTGTCTGTTGAAGATATTTACGATGCCAGAAAGCAGCTTGGGAATATACCGTTTATTTCGTACGGATCCAATAATAGCGTACTTTTCATAATGCTTCAAAACGATTACAGATTGTTCCTCGGAGGAGAAGAGGGGGTATATAACTTTGACACCGAGGAATTCAGAAAACTGTGTGAGTTCGCCGCAACATTTCCCGATTGGAATGACGGGATGAATAATATGTACGATACACAGTTTGACGATGCGAAGGATGGTAAGATTGTTCTTTTGCACGAATTCTTTTCCGGTGGCGAAACGTATCTTCTTGACCGCGCAAGAGTAGGTAAAGACATGAGAGCTTACGGTGCGCCTTCTTCCGACGGAAACGGATACTATATTTCATACGGCACAAGGTTTTCCATAAACGCTTTCAGTAATTACAAAGAAGAAGCCTGGGAAATTATCAAGGCGCTTTTAAAGAGCAGGCCTGACCATCATGGTTACCAGTTCAGAGCCAATAAAGAAGTAGCCAAGGCCGATATTGATACTTTATACGATTGGTGCAACAACAACGGCGGGTATGGTGCGAGAGTCATGATGAACAATGAAGAGTTTATCCTTTCAATGGACGAAGAGGACATAAAAGTCCTTGAAAACATGGTTGAGGGTGCAACGCTTTCTTGCGAAATTGACGACACCATAAGAGAGATAATCGGTGACGAGATAGAGTCGTATTTCCACAAGGAAAAATCACTGGATGATGTGATAAACGTCATACAAAAGAGGGTCAATCTCTACCTCGAGGAAAAGAAATAGTAAGATATAGATAGACTATTATTTAAGGGGTATGCATTGATGAAGCGTGTAAAGCGGTTTATCCTAGTCACGGCAGCAGTACTTGGGATATTGAGCCTTGGCGGTTGTGGAGCCAAAGAACAGGTTAGCATCGCAAACGAAGATAAGACACCGGTGCAGATAAGTGTGGAAGAGTCGACGCTTGAGGATGATGGAGTCTATATCGGCAGTATCAGGAAACTCACCGGAGAGTTTGATGAAATACGGGCCAATTTTGTGCTCGCAAAAGATGGAATCCTTTATTTTACGCAGGATGAAATTGACAAAGAAGAAGGCAGAAATCACAGAATTCTTTTGCCGATAAATCCTGCTACCGGGGAGCTGGAGGGGGAGCCTCTGAAGCTTGGCGAGTGGGCTGATGCGTTATACATTTCTTCGGCGGTAACGCTTGCGGATGATTATATTTTTCTTGCATACGAGTTTCAGGGCGATGATTCAGAGATAATTCTTACGAGATGTTCCAAGGATGGCACGGTAATTACGCAGAGGCCTTTAAAAGGCATGTCACAAATCCCTGTGGAAGACCCGTCTATTGTAAGGATAGTAAGCGATGACGGCAATTTATACCTGATTACTGACGGTGTTGTGACGTTGCTTGATAATGAACTCGGGTTCAAAAAAGTTCTTTTGAATGCAGGGTATAACAGCGGATGCGTCGGACCGGACGGATTGATTTACTTTGTGGATTTTCTGTCAGGTAATATGTCAAGTTATGACGCTGGTTCCGATAAGGTAAAAGAAAATATTCTGAATATCCCTTCGGCATCCGAAGTATATGCGGGAGCAGAAGGCGAGCTGTTGGTAAGTACGGGACATTCACTTAAAAGTGTAGACTTAAAGTCTCTGGAGGTAACTGCTCTTTTTGACTATATCGATGTAGGTTTAAGCAATGTTGCGGAAAGCACCATATATAGGGATGATGCCGGTGACATTCATATCTGCTTTAGCAAGAACAGCGATGTTGCTGTAGGTGGTCAGAGTGTAAGCGCGCTTGTGCCGTTTGTAGATGACATCAGACGTTATTCCAAAGAAAATGCTCCGCAGGCCGACGAGATAAGGATTGCCTGCCTTTATATGAATTCGGATTTGCGGGAGGTTATTAACGATTATAAGCTTGCTCATCCCGAAATAAGAATCAAGATAAAGTCATATGACGAGAAACATGGCGATTTCAATGAAGTACTGGAAGCAATAGATGCGGATATTATAGACGGTGCGGTGTACGATGTATGGGTTCTTGATGGAATACCGGTGCGCAAATATTCGGAGAAAGGTCTTTTTGAAAACCTCTTGCCGTATATTCAAAGCGATTCTTCTTTTGACATAAGCAAGTATTATGAAAACGGCCTCATGGCGTTAAAAGAAGGAGACAAATTGTATGCACTTACGAGCAAGGTGTACCTTGAAAGCTATGTGGCAGATAAGGATGTATTTGGCAATAAGGAAGCCCTGAGTTTTGATGATATTGTCAGTGCCAGAGAGCGGTATAAAGATATACCGTTTATTGCTACGGGATACTGTGACAGTGTATTTAAGAGGTTCTTAAGAACGGATTATACGATGTTTCTGGGCGGCCGTGTAGGCGTGTATGATTTCGAAACGGAAGAGTTTGAGAAGCTTCTTGCTTTTGCCGGAACCTTTCCGAGTTGGACAGAGGAGCAACAAAGAAGTTACAATGCATACGCTGAGATTATGGAGGGAAATGCGAAGTTCAGGTTTGCCTCACATACAGGCGTTTTAAACTTTCTGCTTGACAGGGGGGCATTTGGGAATAAGGCAAGGTTTTATAAAATAGAATCGTCGAGCGGGAGCCATTTCTATATTTCGCCTTCAGGTTGCTTTGCCATCAGTACAATGAGTACCCACAAAGAAGAAGCGTGGGAATTATTGAAAGGCTTCCTTGATGCTAAAGATTATTTATCGGGATTAGAATACAGAGTAAATAGGGATGCATTCAAAACCGGTATTCATGATTCATGGGCATATTCCAAAGAAGACAGTGCATTCACATATCGGGGGTTGAAGATTCCTACCTACATGACAGAGGCAGACGGGAATATCATCATAGATATGATGGAGCAGGCGATAGCCACCCCAGAACTTGATGCTAAAATCTGGGACATAATCGAGGAGGAAGTGTCGTATTATTTTGCCGGAGAAAAAACGCTTGAAGAGACCGTTAAAATACTTCAGAAACGCGTAAATTTGTACCTCGAAGAATCCCGTTAACAACTATATTTCGTACAGTTTCGGAAATGTATCTACAAGAACATGTGGTGTGAGGTAGACATAACATACAATATGTAGGAAAAAACATGTCGTCAAAACGCAATATGTAGTTGTAATCTCAGAATAATGATGCTATAATCAAAGCGCGTGGATAAAACTGTCCACGCGCCAAACTTTTAGTGGGAGGAACACTTAAATGAAAAAATTTTTATCACTTATGCTTGCGTTAGTGATGGTTGCTTCTCTTTGCACCGGTTGTGGCGCTAAGAAGGCTGACACCTACGAAATCGCTCTTGTTACCGACGTAGGTAACATCGATGACAAGTCCTTTAACCAGGGCGCTTGGGAAGGTGTTAAGGAGTACGCTGAGAAGAACAAGAAGACTTACAACTACTATCGTCCTTCAGAAGACTCCACCGAAGCTCGTGTTGAGACCATCAAGCAGGCTATCGACAAGGGAGCAAAGGTTGTTGTATGTCCCGGTTACTTATTCGAAGATGCTATCTACGAAGTACAGGATCAGTACGCTGATGTACAGTTCTTACTTCTTGATGGTGAGCCTCATACTGCAGACTACTCTGTTTACAAGACCGCTGACAACACTCACAACATTCTTTACAAAGAAGAGCAGGCCGGCTACCTTGCAGGTTATGCAGCAGTTAAAGAAGGTTACAGAAGCCTCGGCTTCTTAGGCGGTATGGCTGTTCCCGCAGTTATCCGTTACGGCTACGGCTTCGTTCAGGGCGCTAACGATGCAGCCAAGGAACTTGGCGTAGAAGGCGACGTTTCCATTAAGTACTGGTACTGTGGTGGATTCGCTCCCAGCGATGATATCAAGACCAAGATGTCCGGTTGGTACACAGCAGGCACAGAAGTAGTATTCTCCTGTGGTGGCGGTATCTACCTTTCATGTACTGCAGCTGCTGAAGCAGCAGGCGCTAAGGTTATCGGCGTTGACGTTGACCAGTCCGCAGAATCTGCTACAATCATTACTTCTGCTATGAAGGAGCTTGCTAACTCTGTTGTACTTGCACTTACCGATCTTTATGCTAACGGTGGCAAGTGGCCCGCAGACCTTGGCGGAAAGACTTCCGTACTCGGCGCTGTTGAAGGTTGTGTAGGTCTTCCTACCGCAACATGGTCCATGAAGAACTTCACTGTTGATGAATACAAGACCTTATTCGAAAAGGTTAAGAACGGTGAGATTTCTATTTCCAACTCTACAGACGCAGCTCCCGCAGTTGCAATTACTGTAGATTATCAGGAGTAATCCTTTCTAAGATCTAAGTAAATCATGAGGAGGATGTTGCACCATTGCTAATGCGGCATCCTCCTTTTTTCCAAAAGAGGTATGTATGAGCGATTATGTAATTGAGATGCTGAACATCACCAAGAGATTCCCGGGTATTGTGGCCAATGACAACATTACGCTTCAGCTTAAAAAAGGTGAAGTTCATGCTCTGCTTGGGGAGAACGGCGCCGGTAAGTCCACGCTTATGAGCGTTTTATTCGGACTCTACCAGCCTGAAGAAGGATGTATTAAGAAAAACGGCGAAGTGGTCAAGATTAACGACCCCAATGACGCCAATGCACTTCATATCGGTATGGTTCACCAGCATTTTAAACTTGTTGAGTGCTTTTCTGTGCTTGACAACATTATTCTGGGCGTTGAACCTAATAAAATGGGCTTTTTGCAAAAGAAAGAAGCTCGTGCGAAAGTACTTGAATTAAGCGAAAAATACGGGCTTAAGGTCGATCCCGATGCCCTTATCGAAGATATATCGGTAGGCATGCAGCAGCGTGTCGAGATTTTGAAGATGCTTTATCGTGAGAACGAAATCTTAATCTTTGACGAGCCTACCGCAGTCCTTACTCCTCAGGAAATTGATGAACTCATGGAAATCATGAGAGGCTTCAAGGCTGAGGGTAAGTCTATTCTTTTTATAACACATAAACTTAACGAAATCATGGCAGTTGCCGACCGTTGTACCGTACTCCGTAAGGGTAAGTACATGGGTACCGTTAATGTAGCCGACACCACCAAGGAAGAGCTTTCCAAGATGATGGTAGGCCGTAACGTTAACTTCAAGGTCGACAAGTGCGATTGTAAGCCCGGCGAGACTGTATTTAAGGCTGAGCATGTTACCGTTCCTTCCAAGCTCCATAAGAAGAACGCTGTTAATGATGTTTCCTTTGAAGTTCGCGCAGGTGAGATAGTATGTCTTGCAGGTATCGAAGGTAACGGTCAGACCGAGTTTGTACAGGGTATTACCGGTCTTACCAAGATGTCTTCAGGGCGCATAGAGCTCCTTGGTAAGGACATCACTAATGCCACTATCCGAGAGAAGTCCATCATGGGTATCAGCCATATTCCCGAGGACAGACACAAACACGGACTTGTACTTGATTATTCCCTGGAGCAGAACCTGGTGCTTCAGCAGTACTGGGAGCCTCAGTTCCAGCACAACGGATTTATCAAGCAGCAGGCAGTGCGTGAATATGCCGAGAAGCTTATCGACCAGTTTGACGTAAGAAGCGGTCAGGGCCCCATCACCATAGCCCGCAGCATGTCAGGCGGTAACCAGCAGAAGGCTATCATCGCACGTGAAATCAGTAAGGATCCCAAGCTCCTTATCGCAGTTCAGCCTACCCGCGGACTTGACGTCGGAGCTATTGAATATATTCATAAACAGTTGGTTAAGGAACGTGACGAAGGCAAGGCAGTCCTTCTTGTTTCCCTTGAACTTGACGAAGTTATGAATGTCAGCGACAGAATTCTCGTTATGTATGAAGGCGAGATAGTGGGAGAGTTCGATCCCAAGACAGTAACCGTTCAGGAGCTCGGTCTTTATATGGCCGGTGCCAAGAGACAGGACGGTCATGACGGTAAGAAGGAGGAAGCTTAACATGAAGAATTATTTCAAGAGTAAAGGCTTCATAACCGTTCTTGCTTCGGTTATTTCGATTGTAGTCGGCCTGTTAATCGGTTTTATTTTGCTTATAGTATTTAATCCCGCATACGCTGTCGGCGGCTTAGGAAGCATTGTTTCAAAGGGCTTCTCAAGTTCCGATAAGTTTGCAAAGGTTTTGTATCAGGCGGCACCCCTTATTATGACGGGTCTTTCCGTAGGCTTTGCTTTTAAGACGGGTCTTTTCAACATCGGTGCTACAGGACAGTATACGGTAGGTGCTTTCATGGCACTCGTATTCGGTATTCAGTTCCAGCTGCCTTGGTGGGTATGCCTCCTTGCCGCAATGCTCGGCGGAGCAATTTGGGGCTTCATCCCCGGTATCTGTAAGGCACTCTTTAACGTTAACGAAGTTATTACATCCATCATGTTTAACTGGCTCGGCCTTTTCATGGTGAACTTACTTCTTAACAACATGCCTGTAATGCTTGCAGATCACTGGGGCGCATCCAATAAGGACCGAACCGCTGCACTTGCATCAGCCAATCCCTCGGCTATTATCCCGAAGCTTGGCCTTAACGAATTGTTCCACTCCAACTACATGAATATCTCGATTTTCATCGCAATCATTATTGCGGTAGTAATCTACATCATCTTAGAGAAGAGAACATTCGGTTACGAACTTAAAGCCTGCGGCTTTAACAAGGACGCAAGTATTTACGCCGGCATCAACGCTAAGCGTAACATCGTGCTTTCAATGGTTATTTCCGGTGCCCTTGCAGGTATCGGCGGCGGCATCTACTACTTAAGCGGTACCGCTCAGTACACCATCGTTAAGTCACTTCTTGCCATGGGCTTTAACGGTATCCCCGTTGCACTCCTTGGTGCATCAAGCCCCATCGGTATTATCTTTGCGGCATTGTTTATTTCCTACATTCAGGTCGGCGGCGAAGCCCTTCAGCCCGAATATGCCAAGGAAATCATCGACATCATTATTGCAGTTATCATTTACCTGAGCGCGTTCTCACTTCTTGTTAAGAACATCCTCGGTAAATTCATTAAGACCGACACAAGCAACGTTAACGCGGAGGACAAGGCTCCCGCACCACCGGAACCTGCACCCGTTAAGGCGACTGAAGTCGGCAGCACAGAAGAGAAAGGAGGCAACGAATAATGAGTTTCTCATCAATATTAGCCGATATTATCGGCGCCACCATTCTTTTCGCAGTACCCCTTCTTCTTGTAGCACTCGGCGGTATGTTCTCCGAGCGAAGCGGTGTTATTAATATCGCACTTGAAGGTATCATGATTGTCGGAGCACTTTGCAGCTGTCTTACCCTTGTGGGACTTGATAAGGCAGGATTCGGAGCTACACATCCCCAGCTTGGAATGTTTATCGCTATCCTTGTTGCGGCAGCATCCGGAGCAGTGTTCTCATTACTTCTTGCTTTTGCATCCATCAACTTAAGAGCGGACCAGACCATCGGCGGTACCGCGCTTAACATGTTGGCTCCCGCATTTGCAATCGTTCTCACCTGGGCAGTTCAGGGACAGGGCCAGACCACAATCCTTATTCCTACATGGACACGTATCACTCAGGAGAACTTTGGAATCGAGAAGGCTGACACCTTCTTCCAGAACCTGATTTTCAAGAGTTTCTACCTTACAACTATAGTTGCGGTAATTCTCTTTATCTGTGCATATGTACTTATGTACAAGACACGTTTCGGCTTAAGACTTCGTTCCTGCGGTGAGCATCCTCAGGCAGCTGACTCCGTAGGTATCAACGTATTCAAGATGAGATACGCAGGCGTTATCATTTCCGGATGCCTCGGCGGTATCGGCGGTCTTGCATTCACGGTTGCAGCCGGAAGCGGATTCCAGTCATCTGTAGCAGGTTACGGTTTCTTAGCTCTCGCAGTTATGATCTTCGGTAACTGGAAGCCTTTCACAATCTTAGGTGCATCGCTTTTCTTTGCACTCTTTAAGATTATCGGTTCCTACAGCGACAGCATTCCGTTCTTACCCAGCTTTAAGAATGTTAACTCGAGCGAATACATCTACCTGATGCTTCCTTACGTAGTTACAATGATTGTATTGATTCTTACATCCAAACATTCAAGAGCACCCAAGGCGGAAGGTATTCCTTACGACAAAGGCACAAGATAATATTTATATCAAATCGGCGCAGGCACTTAAGTGTCTGCGCCTTTGTTTTGTTTACGTTAATCCCACAAAACTATAATGATTCTTGTGTTTAAGGGATTTTCGTCATGAAGCAATATACACTTTTCTCAAAAGAAATCGACAAACTGGACGAAGACGGCAGATTAAAGCGACAGGAGCTGATTGAAGGCCGGAAATTCGTGCAGATAAACCGCGTAAGAAAGCTCGGGTTAAGGCATGCTTTAATCCTTTTTTTGCTGTTTGCCGCTCAGGGAGTTCTTCTTTATCTGTTACCCGAGGCTTTTATAGTTCCGATATGTATAGCTGCTTTCGCCATCGACATAATGTTCATATACGGCTTCTGCAAAAGAATGGTCGGTTGTGTCGACGGTAACTTCCAAAGCGGCAGAGAAATATACGAATCAGCCATCGACGAAATGCTTCATGCCCTGAAAAAAGAAAAGAAGCAGGACATAGCCAAAGACAGCTATCTTGAAGAACTTTCCTACGACATAGAGATACCCATCGGTGCGGTTCTAAACATCGATGAAAAGATATTAAGAGACACCACAGAGCAAAACATTATCGAACTTGCGGCCAAGCTTAAAGGCGGCATGGACATAATGCGCGTGTATGTAAAAGATCTGTGTACCGCATCAAGATTAGGAATAGAAAGTCTTGAGATACACGAAGCGCCATACGACCTTGGCATCATGATATGCGATATAGAAAATATTGCCATAAGAATGGCTGATGAAAAGGGCATAAGGCTGCTCATTGAAGTCAACAACGATATGCCGACTGTTCTTGAGGGCGATAACCTCCATATAGAGCTTATTATTCTTAAACTCATAGGCAATGCCCTCAAATACACCGATGAAGGTCAGGTCACCTTCAACATCACCTGTGTGGGTGGGGGTGACAAGGAAACAATGCTCAGCGTATCTGTCAAGGATACCGGCTGCGGCATCAAGGAAGAAGACCTTGATAAGTACTTCTCCAAAGACAAGCGTGCGGAAGATGCCATCACCGACGGCTGTAGCATAGGAATGGCTCTTACCAAGATGCTTCTTGAAAAGATGGGTTCGGAACTCAGAGTAGAAAGCAAGCTTTCCGTAGGCTCGGAGTTTAGATTCTTAGTGAAACAAAAGGTGGTTGACGCATCTCCGGTAGGAAAGCGAGAAGATGCCATAGCCAGGTACCGTGACATGGACAACGCCAAGCGAGCAAATCCTCCCAAGACAGAGGCTTCCGAACCTGCCAAAGAAACCGTTGAGGCTCCGGTCAAAGTTACTGAAACAGTCACGACCGGTACTAAAGAGCCGACTGCCCCCACACCCGCAGCCACACCTGAAAACAGCGACACTTCGGGCGACGAATTCATAGACAAGCTTAAGAAGATAGACATTCTTTTGCCGGATGAAGGCATTAAGAATTCCGGTTCGGTGGATATATACAAAAAAGCCGTATCGGACTTCTGCGACAGTGGCGGCTCCAAGGCGGATGATATCGAGATGTATTACGAGAAAGAAGATATCAGAAACTACACCATCGAAGTGCATGCACTTAAGTCCGCAGCAAGGATAATAGGCGCCATGAAGTTATCAAGACTTGCTGAGGCGCTTGAAGAAGCGGGCAATGCAGAAGATAAAGTCAGAATCAGAAACGCTACGGGCGAACTTATCAAAATGTATAGGAACCTGATAGCAAGTCTCGAAGAAGCAAGAGGCGATTCTGAAGAAAAGGCGACCATTGACGAAGAAAGCTTAAAGGACGCGTTAAAGAGCTTAAGAGAATTCGCCGAGGTCTTTGACTTTGATTCAATCGATTTTGTAATGAACGAACTTAAAAAGTACTCAATGCCGGAAGCTTACCGCGAAAAATACGCCAAATTGAAAACTTTGGTAGCGCAAGTGGCTCGGGATGATATATTATTATTCTTAGAAGATATATAGATAAGGGGAAAATCTATATGGAAAAACGAGTGTTATTTATTGGGGAGACCAATTCATTCATCGTTAACGCACTTAAGGACGGACTCAAGGAGCCGGGCTTTGAATGTTTATTCTGTAAGCTTGATGTAACGGACATAAGCAGACTTACGGACAAGCCCGAATTCTTCTTTATCTACGTAGACGAGAAGACCATTCAGGAGAAGGACGCCCTCATTTATGTGCGCGACATCTGTGTGGAAGAGGAGAGGAAAATTTTCCTCGCCGGCTACTCCGATGAGCTGCAGGTTATTGAAGACATGTTCCCATCCGAATGTCTCGGCGGACGCTTCGAGCGCCCCATTAATGTCAAAGAAATCGCCGACGCGCTTTTATATGCCGTGGAGAACAAAGAGTCGCTTGAAAGCCGTAAGCATATTCTTTTGGTAGACGATTCGGGCACCATGCTTCGTACCATCAAAGGCTGGCTTGAAGACAAGTACCGCATATCCATGGCCAATTCCGCTACCAGCGCAATCGCCTTTCTCGCAGTTAACAAGCCCGATTTGATACTGCTTGATTACGAGATGCCCGTGTGCTCCGGACCTCAGATGCTTGAGATGATTCGCTCCGAAATTAAGACGGAGAGTGTCCCCGTTATTTTTCTGACTGCCAAAGGAGACAAGGAGAGTGTTGCCAAGGTGTTAAGCCTTAAACCGCAGGGATATCTCCTTAAATCCATGCCTCCTTTTCAAATTGTTGAATCAATTGATAATTTCTTTGCAAGTCAGAAGGCAAAGGGGTTATAATGATTACAATATAAAATTGTAATCATTATAAAAGGGGTATTTATGACAGACACAGATTTACAGCTTCAGGCTCTTCGCAAGGACATTAACGCTATCGACGACGAGCTTGTGAAGCTTTTTATACAAAGAATGGAAACGGCAGGTAAGATCGGCTCTCTTAAGAAAGAGGCGGGCTTACCTGTTTTGAATGTAAAAAGGGAAGATGAGGTCAAGGAACGTCTGACTGCGGATGTTCCGGAAGTCTACAAAGAGTCGGTTAAGAACCTCTACGACTCTATCTTTTCAATCTCCAGAGATTATCAGGAATCCCTTAAAAGAAAATAGGACGAGGAACAGTTATGAAATTTAAAGGACTTAAAAGAATCTGCGCCGCGGCAAATTGGGACGAGGCGCTGCCCATAGGTAACGGCACCATAGGCGGACTTGTTTTCGGTGAGCCTCTTCACGAGACTATCATTACCAATCATGAGGAGCTCTTTCTTCCCATGCCCGAGAATGCCGAGAGCCATCCTTATAACGGCAAGCCTTATGTGGAAGGCATGCGCAAGCTTTTGTTTGAGGGCAAGTACCGCGAGGCCTTCGAATACTACTCAAGAGGACTTGAGAAGGATGGCGCGCCTTACGAGACCATAGTATGGACCAATCCTTTCGAAACCGCATCGAAGATTCATTTCGATATGGAAGACGGAAGAGTGGAAGATTACGTTCAGAAGCTTGATTTCAGAACGGGTGAAGCTACGGTTTCTTTTGCTTACAACGGTGAGTCTGTTGTGAGAAAGAGTTTCGTATCCAGAAGCCGTGACATCATGGCTACCGAGATTAGAAAAGACGGCAATCCGTTGAGCCTTGAAATCTCCATGGCACCGTTCAAGGAGGCTCATCATATTGAGAGCGTTACAACCGTCACCGACGGCGAGTACCTTGTATGCGAGGCCACTCATTCCGAGGAAGAGTCGGGTTATATTTCCGCGCTCAGAGTTATTACCGACGGCGAGTGCGACGCTACGCCCGATAATACTTTCAGGGTTACGAAGGCCAATTATGTGCTTGTGTTCTTCACACTCGCGCCCTGGAATCTTCGTATGGAAGCGGAGAAGGTTAAGCTTCTTAAGATTCTTCGCGACATGACTCCCGATTACGAAGCGCTGTTCAAAGAACACGTTATTATTCATAAAGATCTGTTTGAAAAGGTTACCGTCGACTTTAGCGACGACGAGACCGAATACACCAATGAGGAGCTCAGAGACAAGTGTACGGCCGACACCCTTTCGCCCTTACTTCTTGAAAGAATGTGCGACATGGGGCGTTACATGGATATCGCAAGCTTCGGTAAGCTTCCGCCCAACCTTCAGGGCGTGTGGAACGGCCTTGTAAGCCCTCCCTGGAGCTCTGACTACACGCTTGACGAGAATATCCAGATGATGATGTGGCCCGTGCTTCCCGGCGGTTTAAACGGCTTTTCGAGGGTGTATTTTGACTGGCTTGAGTCATACACCGAGGACTTTAAGAAGAACGCCGAGAGTTACTACGGTTGCAGAGGCGTATTCTCAGCTCCCAGAGTGACCACAGACGGTTATCACAGACATTACTGCCACCAGTGGCCCATGCTTACGTGGACAGCGGGCGCAGGCTGGCTTTCAAGCGAATACAAGAGGTATTACGACTACACAGGTGACGAGAACGTTCTTTTGCGAGGCGTTAAGTACTGGAAAGAAGTAGTGTTGTTCTACGAGGATTTCCTTGTGGAAGATGCTGACGGCAAGTATGTATTCGCGCCTTCATATTCTCCCGAGAACACACCTCTGGGCAATGATTCACCCGTAACGGTTAACGCTACTATGGATGTTTCTGTGGCCAAAGAAGTCTACACGAACCTCATCGAGGCTTGCAAGATTCTCGGCATTGAAGATGAGAACATTTCCAAGTGGGAACTTGAATGCTCCAAACTTCCCGACTACGCAGTCAATGAAGACGGAGCACTCAAAGAATGGATTCCCGCCGAGCTTAAGGACGATTATCACCACAGACATTCATCACACTTATACATGGTATTCCCGGGCTACGAGGCAATAGAGTCCGGCGATGACGCTCTTATGGAAGCGTGTCACAAGGCTACCAAGTATAGACTTATAGACGGCGTCGAGGCAATCTCCGGATGGGGACTTGCTCACCTTGCCAATATTTCAGCGCGTTTACAGGATTCCGACCTTTGGTACAAGGCTATCAACCGCCTCGTATCGGTGTTTACTCTAGGTAACCTGTTTACATCTCACAATGAGCACGTTCTTTTCCAGATGGATGCCAACTGCGGACTTACCAATGCAGTGTACGAGATGATTGCTTATTCGGGCGAGGACAGAGTTAAGTTCTTCCCTGTATGGAGAGATGATTTCGACAAGCTCAAGGTTACGGGACTTCGACTTAAAGGTGTTGTGAGAGTTCAGGAACTTGTTAAGAATAAGGATTCTTTTTCCGTTAAAATGGACTCCCAGGGCAGAAAAGACGTGAGAGTGGAACTTCCCGAGGGCTTCTCGCTTGAAAACGGTGATACCGAGCTTGTGCTTATGGCGGGAGAGGCAATCGAATTTAAAGCTTACAGAAGATAAATATTCTTTTCAAAATTCGCGCCTATGTGATACAATAATTTTGGTGTGTTTATGACACCGATTATAAGGGGGAGAATATCTTGGATTCTAATGTTAAGTCCGCTAAATCCCCACAAAGGCAGAAACGAGTTAAGCGTCTTAAGAAGATTATCGTAGCGACGTTTTTTACGCTGATGATAGGTCCGTCGATATTGTGTGTTTCTTTCGCAATAAGGGCAGCTCATTACAAATCCGCGCTCAAGGAAAAGACCGAGGAACTTAACTACTACATGGAACTTGGCAGTGAGGCTGCTTTCGTGGAGGAGGAAATTCCCGAGGCCCTGGTGCAGGTTGCAAGCAACGTCGGGACTTCGATTAAGAAGCATGAGAATCTCTCAAGCGATGACATAAAGAAGCTTTCTTTAAGCGACGAAGAGCTTTACGAAGGCTACAGGAAGATTTACTTAACCTTCGACGACGGTCCGAGTTCCAACACGGATGCGATTCTTGACATACTCAAGGAATACGATGTTAAGGCAACCTTCTTTGTGGTCAAGCACGAAGGGCGCAATTTTGAGAGACTCTATCGGCGAATCGTAGACGAAGGTCATTCTCTCGGAATGCATTCATGTACTCACGTTTATTCGGATTTGTATTCGAACCGGGATGCCTTTATGGAGGATACCAATTCACTTCGCAATTTCCTGTATCTTGTTACGGGAGCGGAGTCCGATATCTACAGATTTCCGGGTGGAAGTACCAACAGAGCATCAACGGTCGACATGCACGAATTCGCCGGCGCGCTTGAAGACGCCGGAATAGTTTTTTTTGACTGGAACGTATCGTCAAGAGATGCTACCGCAGGCGGAGCGTCGAGACAGTCGATTATAGATAACGTTACAAGAGAGATAGGCAAGCATCAGGAATCAATCGTGTTATTCCACGACCTTGGTTCCAAGACCACCACAGTGGAGGCGCTTCCCGCCATCATCGAGTACATTCGGTCGATGGATGACACGGTAATGCTTCCGATTACCAGAGAAACCGACCCGATACAGTTTTTATCGGTTAAAGAAGATAATTAAACACACGGAGGATATGAAAATGGGATTTTTTTCAGATTTAAAGGAAGACCTTAATCAGGCGGTAACGGAGCTTAATCCCGAAGCTGAAGAAGCAACCGCTGAGACCAAGGAAGAGGAGACCAAGCTTGACATGGAAGCTCTTCTTGATAATATTGATGAGACAGTTTCAAAGGTTAACGAGGAGCCTGTAACTCTTAAGCCCGCTCCCAAGTTTTCCGACGAGACAGCAACCATCACCGCAGGCATGGATATTGTAGGTGATATCACTTCCGGAGGATCTGTGGATCTCATGGGTTCAGTAAGAGGTAACATTACCATCAGCGGCAAGCTTAATATCTTAGGATCCATCGAAGGCGACTCCAAGGCATCCGAGATTTATGCCGAGAATGCCAAGATTATGGGTGAGGTTAATTCCACAGGTTCCGTTAAGGTAGGACAGAGCACCGTCATCATCGGCAACATCTTCGCAACAAGCGCAGTTATCGCAGGCGCCGTTAAGGGTGACATCGATGTTAAGGGTCCCGTTGTTCTTGATACATCCGCTATCGTAATGGGCAATATCAAGTCCAAGTCCGTACAGATTAACAACGGTGCGGTTATCGAAGGTATCTGCTCACAGTGCTACGCAGATGTCAGCCCTACATCCTTCTTTGACGAGTTTAAGAAAAATAAAAAGTAATTGTAAGGAAAGGTTATTATATTTATGCGTATAATACTTAAGTTAAGCGGCGAAGCTTTGGCCGGAGACAAGAAGACCGGCTTTGACGAGGAAACCGTCAGAGGCGTAGCCCGTCAGGTTAAGAGAATTGCGGGTAAGAACGAAATTGCCATCGTAATAGGCGGAGGTAACTTCTGGCGAGGACGCACCAGCGAGGCCATCGACAGAGTTAAGGCCGACCAGATTGGTATGCTTGCAACCGTAATGAACTGCCTTTACGTATCTGAAATTTTCAGAAGCGAAGGAATGGATACGGAGATTATGACTCCCTTCATCTGCTCCACATTTACCAAGCAGTTCAGTAAGGACGAGGCAGTTAAGGCTCTTAAGGCCGGTAAGGTAGTGTTCTTTGCGGGCGGTACGGGTCACCCCTACTTCTCGACAGATATGGGTATCGTTCTTAAGGCTGTTGAAATCGAGGCTGAGGCAGTACTTCTTGCTAAGTCTATAGATGGCGTATATGACGACGACCCTGCCAAGAACCCTAATGCCAAGAAATTTGACGAGATTTCGCTTGAGGAGCTTGTCAAGAGAGGCCTTAAGGTTGTGGATACCACGGCAAGCGCTTTGGCACTTGAGAATAAGGTTCCTTTCCTGGTATTTGACTTAAACGAAGAAAACAGTATTGTTAACGCTTTGTCCGGCAAGTTCAACGGCACAAAGGTTACCGCATAAGAAAGAGGTACATATGGACGAGAGAGTATCAGTATATAACGAGAAAATGCAGAAAGCATACGACTTCATGGAGTCAGAGCTTGCCACCATCAGAGCAGGACGTGCCAATCCCCATGTTCTTGATAAGGTAAGAGTAGACTACTACGGAACTCCTACCCCCATTCAGCAGGTAGGTAACATTACCGTTCCCGAACCCCGCATCATTCAGATTGCACCCTGGGAGAAGTCACTTATTAAGAATATAGAGAAGGCTATTATGGCTTCCGACGTAGGAATTACACCTTCCAACGACGGCAGCGTAATTCGTCTTGTATTCCCCGAGCTTACAGAAGAAAGGCGTAAAGACCTCGTTAAGGAAGTTAAGAAGAAAGGCGAAGATGCCAAGGTTGCCATCAGAAACATCAGACGTGACGGTAACGACGCATTTAAGAAACTTTCCAAGACCGAAATTTCCGAAGACGAGATTAAGAAGCTTGAGGACGAACTTCAGAAGGCTACAGACAAGTTCATTAAGGACGTTGACACAGCTGTTGAAGAGAAGAGCAAGGACGTTTTAAAAGTTTGATTAAGAGTTTTCTGAGGCAGGAGACGTTCCGCTCCTGCCTCTTTTCTGATTTATTAAAATTTTTGTAAACAATTGGTGAAACAGATGAATATACCCAAATCAGTGGCTATAATATTAGACGGTAACGGCAGATGGGCCAAGGCCAAGGGAATGCCTCGTAACTACGGACATATCCAGGGTGCCAAGGCTGTTGAGGATATCTGTGAAGATGCGTGGGATTTAGGAATCGAATATCTTACGGTATATGCTTTTTCCACAGAGAACTGGAACCGCCCCAAGGATGAAGTGGATGCGCTTATGAAGCTTCTTCGTAACTACATGAAGACCAGTCTTAAGCGTGCTTCCAAGAACAACATGAAGGTTCGCGTAATCGGAGACAAGTCCAAGCTCGATGAAGACTTGCAGAAGAGCATAGCAGAACTTGAAGAAGGTACCAAGAACAATACAGGCCTTAAGTTCACCGTAGCCATTAACTACGGAGCTCGCGATGAGATTACCAGAACAGTTCGCAAGCTTTCTAAGAAGGTTAAGGCAGGGGAACTTAACCCCGAGGATATCACCGAGCAGATGATATCCGATAATCTTGATACTGCCGGCATCATGGATCCCGACTTACTTATAAGGACCTGCGGCGAGTTAAGAATATCCAACTTCCTTCTTTGGCAGATTTCGTATTCGGAGATATACGTTACCGATGTTGCGTGGCCGGACTTTAACAAGGCAGAGCTTATAAAGGCCTGCGAGAGTTATTCGGGACGCACCAGAAAGTTTGGAAAGATAGCCGACAGCGAATAGTTTCGGCGGAGAGAATGATATGTTTGTAAAAAGATTGTTAAGCGGTATTGTATTACTGGGTATAGCGGTTTTGGTGATAGTATTCGGAGGCGTAAGTCTTGCGGGCGTACTGTTGCTGCTTTCTTTGACAGCTTTCTATGAGTTGGGCAAAGCTCTCGGTATCAAGAAAAAAGGCGAGAACAGCGCTCTTATGTACTTGGGCTTCGCGGGCATAGTGATTTATTACGTGGTGTTACTGTTTACCGAAGATACGTTTTTGCTTGGTATGATAGCAACGTTCATGGTAATAGCGTATTTGTGCCTTTATGTGTTTACTTTCCCCAAGTACAAGGTAGAAGACATTATGTCGGCAATTTTTTCTTTTGCCTATGCACCTGTAATGCTTGCGTTCGTGTATCTTACCAGAAATCTTCAGGACGGACATTTGATAGCCTGGATGATTATTATTTCCTCGTGGGGATATGATACTTGTGCTTACTGCGTGGGAATGATTACCGGTAAGACTATAGGCAATCATAAGTTTTTACCGAAGCTCAGCCCCAAGAAATCAATTGAGGGTGTAGTCGGCGGTGTTATCGGCGCGGGAATTATTGCTTATGTGTTTGGCAATTTCTTTATGCCCGATGTTAAGTGGTTCCTTTGTGCAATGGGGGCAATCGGCGGTATTATAGCGCAGGTTGGTGACCTTGCGGCTTCGGCTATTAAGCGTAATAAGGATATTAAGGATTACGGTAGATGTATTCCCGGTCACGGCGGTGTTATGGACCGCTTCGACAGTATGATATTTACCGCACCTATTACATATTTTCTTGCGGTTTTGTGGATTGTGGCCGGAAGATAGAGGTTGTTTATGAAAAATCTTGTAATACTTGGGTCCACCGGTTCAATCGGAACCCAGACACTTGATATAGTGAGAGCGCAGGAAGGACTTAAAGTATTTGCACTTGCTGCGTCGACCAATGTAGATTTGATGGAGGCTCAGATTCGTGAATTTAAGCCTTCTTATGCTGTTATGTACGATTCCGCGGCTTACCGTGATTTAAAGGACCGCGTAAAGGACTTGGACGTAACCGTTTTTGAGGGAATGGACGGACTTCTTGAAATCTGTTCGATTCCGGGCGGCGATGTGGTAGTAACGGCTCTTGTAGGTATGATAGGCATTCAGCCTACGATTGCGGCTATTAAAGCTCATAAGACTATTGCCCTTGCCAATAAAGAGACACTTGTGACCGCAGGACATATTATAATGCCTTTGGCTAAAGAATACGGAGTATCCATACTTCCCGTTGATTCGGAGCATAGCGCGATATTCCAGTCTCTCAACGGAGAGAATAAGAAGAACTTAAGCAAGATTCTTCTAACCGCATCGGGCGGTCCTTTCAGAGGCAAGACTTTTGATGAACTTAAGTCCATGACGGTTGAAGATGCTCTCAAGCACCCCAACTGGAGCATGGGTAAGAAAGTTACCATAGATTCCGCTACACTTGTTAATAAGGGTCTTGAAGTTATTGAGGCCAAGTGGCTCTTTGATGTGGAAGCTACCGATATTCAGGTAGTTATTCAGCCTCAGAGCATTATCCATTCTATGGTTGAGTACGTGGACGGCTCTGTAATTGCGCAGCTTGGGGTTCCCGATATGAAGCTGCCTATTCAGTACGCTTTATTTTACCCCGACAGAAGACCTATGAGCGGCAATAAGCTTGATTTCTTTAAGCTTAGAGAAATAACCTTCTTTGAGCCCGATATTGAGACTTTCAGAGGTCTTAAGTACGCTTACAAGGCTATCGGAGAGGGCGGCGTTATGCCTACGGTATTTAACGCGGCCAATGAGCTTGCGGTTAAGGATTTCCTCTCTAAGAAGATTGGATTTACGGGCATCTATGAGTATATTGAGGCTGTCATGGCGGAAGTTAAGAATATTCAGGCTCCTACGGTGGAAGAGATACTCTTAACAGAGGCTCATGTTTACGAGATTTTGAAAAAACGCTTTAAATAAGCTAAAAATGGTACAAGGATTTATTGATTATGGCGTCGATTATTTGGTTTATTATTATCCTTTCGGTGATTGTCATTGCGCATGAGTTCGGACATTTCATCGTTGCAAGGATGAACGGTATCAGAGTACTTGAGTTTGATGTGGGTTTCGGACCTACGCTTTTACATTTTACCAAGAAAGGTACGAAGTTCGCGCTTAAGGCACTTCCTTTCGGCGGTGCGTGCATATTTGATTCGGACGTGGCACTTGAGCCTCATAAGGATGCTGAGCTTAAGGCCGACGAAGATGAGCTGCTTGAGAAGCCCGCGGGTATTCCCTTCAGGGAGGCTAAGGTTTGGGCAAGGATTTCGGCGGTATTTGCCGGGCCTTTCTTTAACTTTATTCTTGCGATGATTTTCTCTATGATAATCGTTGCAAATTGCGGAAGCGATCTTCCTACCATCAGTAATCTTACCGAGGGTCGTCCGGCTATTGAGTCGGGACTTCAGGTCGGCGATACCATTACTGCAATTAACGGCGAGAAGATTCACATCTGGAGAGACATTACACTTATTTCGATTCTCAACAGAGGCGAAGAACTTACCATTGAGTACGAGCGTAACGGTGAGAAGGGTAAGGTTTCTTTTGCACCTCAGTACAGTGAGGCAGACGGTCGCTACTATATCGGTATCGAAGGCGGCAACAACATTGTGGAGTGCAAGGGCTGGAACCTCTTTAAATACAGCTGGTATGAGCTTGGATTCAATTTCAAGAACACTTTGAAGAGCTTAAGGGAACTTGTTCTCGGCAGACTTTCCAAGGATGATGTGGCAGGTCCCGTAGGTGTCGCTCAGATTGTGGGCGAGAGTTATAATTCGGTTAAGCAATATGGCTTCTCGAGCATTGTGCTTACGATGATGAACCTTGCAATGTTGCTTAGCGTTAACCTCGGTGTACTTAACCTCCTTCCTCTTCCCGCGCTTGACGGCGGAAGATTAGTGTTCCTGTTTATCGAGGTAGTACGAGGCAAGCCCGTTCCCGCGGACAAGGAAGGCATTGTTCACCTTATCGGAATCATTTTATTCTTTGCACTTACTGTATTTATTTTATTTAACGATATCATGAGATTTTTTAGATAATTAAGCGAAAGCGAGAGACTATGGCATTCAGAGATACGACCAAAGAAATTCATATCGGTAACAGAGTAATCGGTCACGGCAACCCTATTCTTATTCAGTCCATGACCAATACCAGAACTGAAGATGTTAAGAGCACTGTAGAGCAGATTCACAGACTCGAGGAAGCAGGCTGTGAGATAGTGCGTTCAACGGTTCCTACTCTTGAGGCGGCTCGCGCGATTAAGGAGATTAAGAAAGAAATATCCATCCCCCTTGTGGCGGATATTCACTTTGATTATAAGATGGCAGTCGCAGCCATCGAGAACGGCGCTGACAAGGTACGTATTAATCCCGGCAACATCGGTACCGATGAGAAGCTTTTGGAGGTCGTTAAGGCAGCCAGAGAGCGTAATATACCTATTCGTGTGGGCGTTAACTCAGGTTCCATGGAGAAAGACCTTGTGGAGCGCTACGGTGGTGTTACGGCTGAGGGTCTTGTGGAGAGTGCACTTCGCAACGTGCGTCGTATCGAGGACATGGGCTATGATAACCTTGTGGTAAGCCTTAAGTCTACCAATGTACTTATGTGCGCGGAAGCTCACGAGAAGATTGCGGGCAAGATTCCTTATCCTTTGCATGTGGGTATTACCGAGTCGGGTACTGCTTTTTCCGGTAACATTAAGTCCGGAATCGGCTTGGGACTTATTCTTTCGAAGGGTATCGGTGATACTGTTCGAGTATCGCTTACCGGCGACGTTGTGGACGAAGTTCGTTCCGCAAGAATAGTACTGAGAACCTTAGGGCTCAGGAAAGAAGGCATAGAAGTTATTTCCTGCCCTACCTGCGGACGTACCAAGATAGATTTAATCGGCCTTGCTACGAAGGTCGAGGAAGTTGCGGAGAAGTATCCGCTCAATATCAAGCTTGCCGTTATGGGATGCGCGGTTAACGGCCCCGGAGAGGCAAGAGAAGCCGACCTTGGCGTAGCCGGAGGCGACGGCGAAGGCCTTTTGTTCAAGAAAGGCGAGATTATCAGAAAGATGCCGGAATCAGAGCTGTTTACGGCACTTGAAGAAGAACTTAAGAATTGGGGAAAATGATAAATGGAACCGAAGGCGTTTTGGGAAGTATTTAAGACTCTTGAATTAAAGAGCGGTTTAAGGGATATGTTTGATGAAGTATTGGTCACCAAGGTATCCTCCAACAAACGCAGAGACGTTCTTAAGATTTACATTTCAAGCAATCATATCATTCCCAAGAAAGATATCTATTCCGTGATTAAGGAAATCCGCAAGCAGATGTTTGCGGGTGTTAACATGGAAATCTATATAATCGAGGACTATCATCTGCCTGAGAGCTACACCGTAAGCAGTCTTATTGACGAGTACAAGGACAGCATTTTCGAAGAACTTCAGGAAATGAGCCCCATTCTTTTTAATACAGTCAAGAAAGCCGAAATTACTGAGATTGACAAGAATCACATCGAGCTTTCTCTTCCGGATTCGGAGATTATCAAGAGACGCGAGAGCGAAGTACTTGAATATTTCAGAAAAGTAGTGTGCGAGAGGTTTAACCTTTCGGATGCTTTATTTACTGTGACTTACAGACACGAAGAGACCGGTGATATTACCGAGCGCACCAAGTGGGACGAGTACAAGATTGCCAAGCTCGTGGAGAGCCGTATTAACGTTGCAAGTCTTAAGAGCGATGAGGAGGGTGCACCCGCGCCCGCTGAGGCTGAGGGTGGCGCCGATAAGTCAGCAGAGGCCTCCAAGGCACCTGAGAAAAAAGAAAAAGCAGCTCCCAAATCAGGCTCCGATTCAGGCAAAAAGTTCGAGAAGAAGTTTGAAAAGGGCGGCTTTAAGAAAGAGTTTAAACGCCGCGAGCCCCGTGCCACCGAGAAGTCGGATAACCCCGATGTTATCTTCGGAGGAGAAATCAGCGACGAGGAAGAATATACCAAGATTGAGAACCTTGTGGAAGACTTTACCACCGTGGTCTTCAGGGGCAAGGTTATTGCCAATGAACAGCGAGATATCAGAGGCGACAGAAGCATTATTTCTTTTAACGTAACCGACTTTACGGATACGATTAAAGTTAAGTTCTTCTGCCTTACGGAGGAAGCGCCCGCGTACCTTGATAAATTGTCGCCCGGTAAGTTCGTGCGCGTAATGGGTGTGCCTCAGGAAGATAAGTTCGACCACGAACTGTCCGTAACTTCGCCCAAGTCCGTTATGGTAGGCAAGGATTTCAGAACCGGCGGCAGAGTCGACACAGCGCCCGTTAAGCGCGTAGAGCTTCACTGTCATACCAAGATGAGCGATATGGACGGCATCAGCGAGGTGTCGGACATTGTTAAGCGCGCCTATGCATGGGGCCACAAGGCTATTGCGGTAACCGATCATGGCGTAGTGCAGTCCTTCCCCGATGCCAATCACACATGGGAAGACCTCTGGAAAAAAGAAAAAGCAAAGAGAATCGAAGCCGGTGACGAGAATCCTAACAAGCAGGATTTCTTCAAGGTTATTTACGGTGTCGAGGGATATCTGGTAGATGACCTTATCGAGACGATTCTTGATTCCAAGAATCAGAGCATCGACAGCGATTATGTGGTATTTGATATAGAGACCACAGGCTTTTCAGCTACCAAGAACAAGATTATAGAAATCGGTGCCGTTAAGGTAGTGAACGGTGAGATTACAGATACATTCTCAGAGTTTGTTAACCCTGAGATTCCGATTCCTTATCGTATTACCAAGCTTACCACCATTACCGATGCTCAGGTTAAGGATGCGGGCACGATAGAAGAAGTGCTCCCGAGATTCCTTGAGTTCTGTAAGGGCACTATTCTCGTAGCTCACAACGCTACCTTTGATACTTCTTTTATCAAGGCCAACTGCGAGAGACTGGGATACACTTACGACTTTACCTGCGTGGATACGCTGGGGCTTTCCAGACATTTCCTTACCAGGCTTCACAGATTCACGCTTGACTCTATATGTAAGGAACTTAATGTAACGCTTATTACGCACCACAGAGCTGTAGACGATGCTACGGCTACGGGCGGCGCGTTTGTTAAGCTTCTTAAAATGTGCCGTGAGAAGGGCTTTGCCACCATGGATGACATTAACGAAGGTACTAAGGTATCGGCGGATGTAATTAAGAAGCTCCCTACTCATCACGTAATAATACTCGCCAAGAACAATACGGGACGAGTTAACCTCTATACCCTTATTTCGAAGTCTCACCTTGATTACTTCAATAAGCGTCCCCGTATGCCAAAGAGCGAGATAATGAAGCACAGAGAAGGCCTTATTATCGGCAGTGCCTGCGAAGCAGGTGAATTGTACCGTGCCATCTTAGATGAGAGAAGCGACGAGACGATAGCAAGAATAGTCAATTTCTATGACTATCTTGAGATTCAGCCCCGCGGCAACAACGCTTTCATGATAAGAGATGAGAAGATTGAAAACGTCAATTCCGAAGAGGATATTCTTAACATAAACAGAGAGATAGTGCGCCTCGGCGAGGCTTACAATAAGCCCGTTGTGGCTACTTGCGACGTGCACTTCCTTGACCCCGAGGATGAGATATACAGACGTATCATCATGAAAGGTCAGGGCTTTGAAGATGCCGACAATCAGGCACCTTTATACCTGCACACAACCGATGAAATGCTTGAAGAGTTCGGTTACCTCGGACGCGACAAGGCAATGGAAGTTGTAGTAACTAACTCCAATATGATAGCGGACCAGATAGAGTCCATGTCACCTGTGCGCCCGGATAAGTGTCCTCCCGTCATCGAGAATTCCGACGAGATACTTACTACGATTTGTTACAACAAAGCTCATGAAATGTACGGTCCCGACCTCCCCGAGATAGTTAAGGAACGTCTCGAACGTGAGCTTCACTCAATTATCACCAACGGATTCGCCGTAATGTACATTATCGCCCAGAAACTCGTGTGGAAGTCTGTCGAGGACGGTTACCTCGTAGGTTCCCGTGGTTCCGTAGGCTCGAGCTTTGTGGCCACTATGGCAGGTATTACTGAGGTTAACCCTCTGGTGCCTCACTATTACTGCTCGAAGTGTCATTTCTACGACTTTGACTCCGAAGAGGTTAAGAAGTTCAGAGGTATGGCGGGTGTCGACATGCCTGACAGAGTCTGCCCCGTCTGCGGAGAGAAGCTTAAGAAAGACGGCTTCGACATTCCTTTTGAAACCTTCCTTGGATTTAAGGGTGACAAGGAGCCCGATATCGACTTAAACTTCTCGGGCGAATACCAGTCCAAGGCTCACAAATACACAGAAGTAATATTCGGTGCCGGCCAGACCTTCCGCGCAGGTACCATCGCAACTCTTGCCGATAAGACCGCCTTCGGTTACGTTAAGAAATACTACGAAGAGAAAGGCATCAGCAAAAGAAACTGCGAGATCGACCGTATCGTTCAAGGCTGCGTGGGAGTGCGCCGCAGTACAGGTCAGCACCCCGGCGGTATTATAGTGCTTCCCGTGGGAGAGGATATCAATTCTTTTACCCCCGTACAGCATCCGGCCAATGATACCGAGACGGATATTATTACAACACACTTTGACTATCACTCAATCGACCATAACTTGCTTAAGCTTGATATACTCGGACACGATGATCCTACCATGATTCGTATGCTTCAGGACTTAACGGGTATCGACCCGCTTACGATTCCGCTTGACGATCCGAAGGTTATGTCACTTTTCGAATCGACAGAAGCTCTCGGCGTAGAGCCCAAGGATATCGGCGGCGTAGAGATAGGCTGCCTCGGCGTGCCTGAGTTTGGTACAGACTTCTCCATGGGCATGGTTCAGGAAGCCAAGCCTAAGTATTTCTCCGACCTTATTCGTATCGCGGGTCTGTCCCACGGTACCGACGTATGGCTTAACAATGCACAGGACCTTATTCGTGACGGCATAGCTACCATTTCAACCGCTATCTGTACACGTGATGATATTATGACTTACCTTATCAACATGGGCGTTGAGTCCGAGGAATCCTTCAAAATCATGGAGATGGTTCGTAAGGGTAAGGTTGCGGCCGGTAAGTGCGATAAGTGGGAAGGCTGGAAAGAAGACATGCGTGCCTGCAATGTCCCCGAGTGGTACATTGAGTCCTGCCAGAAGATTAAGTACATGTTCCCGCGAGCCCATGCGGCTGCTTACGTTATGATGGCTTGGCGTATAGCATATTGTAAGGTTTACTATCCTCTGGCTTACTATGCGGCTTTCTTTTCCATCAGAGCTAAGGCATTTAACTATCGTACGATGTGCTTCGGACGCGAGAGACTGGAGGAAGAGTTAAAGCGCCTTCAGAACCTTGAGAATCCTACGCCCAAGGACGAAAACTCCATAAGAGACATGCGAATCGTGCAGGAAATGTATGCGCGCGGATATGAGTTCGAGCCCATCGACTTATTCAAGGCCAAGTCGAGACTCTTCTCGATAGTTAATAACAAGATTATGCCTTCTTTTAACAGCATAGACGGCCTCGGTGAAAACGCGGCTGACTCGATTGTGGAAGCATGCAAACTGGGACCTTTTACGTCCAAGGACGACTTTAAGTCAAGAGCGCACGTGTCTCAGACCATAGCCGATGAAATGGCTGACCTCGGAATTTTGGGTTCAATTCCCGAGACCGATCAGATAAGCATTTTTGATATGATGAAAATATAAAGAAACCGCAGACTGCATTGTATAATGGTGCGGTATGCGCTAAAATGAACGAAATAAACATAGATATGAGGGTATGAGTATGCACAAAATTCTTTTGGTAGAAGATGACGAGGGAATCGCAGAGGGAATAGTTCAGCTTGCCTCTCAGTGGAACCTCGAGGTGAAGCCTGTTAAGGATTTCAGAAACATCATGGGAGAGTTCGCGGAATACAACCCGCAGCTGGTCCTTCTTGATATTTCTTTGCCCGCTTATGACGGGTATTATTGGTGTACGCAGATAAGAGCGCAGTCCAAGGTTCCGATTATCTTTATAAGCTCCACTGCCGAGAACATGAATATCGTTATGGCCATGAACATGGGCGCAGATGACTTTATTGCCAAGCCTTTCGACGGCAACGTTCTTATTGCCAAGGTTCAGGCACTTCTCAGACGTACCTATGATTTCGGCGAGGCTGTGCCTGTAATGGAGCACAAGGGCGCGATTCTTAATCTCGGTGACAATTCGCTTACATATAACGGAGAGAAGATTGATCTTAGCGGTAACGAGTTTAAGATTCTTCTTACCCTTCTTAAGAATAAAGGTATCGTAGTAAGCCGTGAGAAGCTTATGGAAGCACTCTGGGAGACCGACAGCTTCGTAGACGAGAATACGCTTACGGTTAACGTTAACCGCCTTCGTAAGAAGCTTGACGCCGCAGGCCTTGAGGGCTTCATTACCACCAAGTTCGGTGTAGGATACATTGTGGAGCAGTAAGCATGAAGAACATTATCAAAGACATGTTTACCAACAAAATAAGGCTGATCGGATACGCCGGCACCATCATTATTTTTGCGGTTATATTTTATCTCTACAATCTGCCTCTTCAAGCTGTTTTGTATCCTGTGGTATTCAGCATGGCTTATCTGGCTATTCTTGTAGTCATCAGAATATCTGTCAAGACCGGCAAGCATAAGAGGCTTTCTCACATAGCCAAACTTCCCGCGGTAAGTGTGACCGACAAGCTTCCGAGCCCCGAGTCAACGCTTGAGCAGGATTATCAGAACATAATCAACCATGTTATAGGTGAATTATCCGAAGCACTTACTTCTCATGAAAAGAAAATGCGCGACACCACGGATTATTATTCCACCTGGGTGCATCAGATTAAGACACCCATAGCTTCCATGCGACTTCACCTTCAGGCCATGGACTCGGACAGTTCGAGGAATCTCCTTAGGAACCTTTCAAGTATTGAGTCTTACGTCGACATGGTTATGTCATACTTAAGACTTCAGTCCGAGCACACCGACTATGTAATTCAAAAAGAAAACATCAGAGATATTGTAACGACCATCGTCAGAAAGTTTAAGCTTGACTTCATAGAGAAGAAGCTTTCCCTTAAGATGGAAGTTGAAGATGCATATGTACTTACGGACAGAAAATGGGTACTCATTGTAATTGAGCAGATTCTTTCAAACTGCCTTAAGTATACCAAGGAAGGCTACGTAAGAATTGCTTTCAAGGAAGATGACAGCCTTCTTGTGATAGAGGATACGGGTATCGGTATCGATGCCACGAACCTTCCCCGAATCTTTGAGCGAGGCTACACCGGCTTTAACGGACGCGGCGAGGCTCACTCAAGCGGTATAGGCTTATACCTTGTTAAGAGCATCTGCGACAACCTCAAGATTGACATCAGATGCGAATCGCAGGAGAACGTCGGCACCAAGATGTACTTAACGTTTCCGAAGAATAAAGTTTTCTATGAATAAGAAAAAGGTTCATTTCTTACGTTTATGTAAGATTTGAACCTTTAATTGTAAGGAGAATCGATAGAGCCTGTCGCCACGCATTGGTAGAATGGGTACATAAACAGGAGGTAATTGAGAATGAACATTTTAAAAGTAGATGATTTAAAGAAAACATACGTAAGCCGCCTCGGCACCAACAGAGTGGACGCGCTTAAGGGCGTATTCTTCTCTGTGGAAGAAGGCGAATACGTTGCAATAATGGGTGAGTCCGGTTCAGGTAAGACAACGCTTCTTAACATCCTTGCTGCGCTTGATAAGCCCACCGGAGGTTCCGTCCTCTTAAAGGGTAAGAACGTAGTGGATATCAAAGAAAGCGACATGGCAGTGTTCAGACGCGACAACTTAGGCTATGTGTTCCAGGATTTTAACCTTATCGATTCTTTCTCTATAAGAGATAACATTTTCCTTCCCCTCGTACTTAAGGGAGAAAAGCACAAAGAAATGAATGCGAAGCTCGAGCCCATCGCCAAGGAACTCGGAATCAGCGAACTCCTCGACAAGTATCCTTACGAGGTATCCGGAGGACAGAAGCAGAGAGCGGCGGTAGCCAGAGCGATCATCACCAAGCCCCAGTTACTCTTAGCCGACGAGCCTACCGGAGCACTTGACTCCAAGTCTACCGACGAGCTTCTCGAGGTATTTGAAAACATCAACAAGACAGGCCAGACCATCCTCATGGTTACCCACTCCACCAAGGCTGCAAGCCATGCGAAGCGCGTTCTTTTTATTAAAGACGGTATTGTATTCCATGAACTTTACAGAGGAGAGAAGAGCTTCGAGGAAATGTATAAGGCTATTTCCGACACTCTGACCCTTCTTTCTCAGGGAGGTAAATAATATGAGCGCAGGATTATTTACAAGACTTGCGGTTGACGGTATCAAGAAGAACAAAAAGCTCTATATACCCTACATTATTTCCCTCGCCGGCATGGTAGCGATTTCCTACGTGGTTTATTACCTCGTTGAGTCACCCGCCATCAGCAGGATGCGCGGCGCCACCGTTTTATATGCGATTATGGGCATGGGTAAGTTAGTAATGGTGGTATTCAGCTGTTTGTTCCTGCTTTACACCAACTCATTTCTTGCCAAAAGAAGAAACTTCGAATTTGCACTTTACAACATCTTAGGTATGAACAAGAAAAACGTGGTAAGAATCCTCCTCGGTGAGACACTTATTGTCGGCACCCTCGGTATTGTATTCGGATTCGCCGCAGGTATTCTTTTGTCTAAGCTTTTCGAGCTTATACTTATTAAGATGTGCGGATACCCCGCCGACTATTCATTCTATCTCGACACCAAGTCGATGGTAATGATTGTTATATTCTATGCGGTTATTATGCTGATACTTTATATATTCTCGGCCGCTAAGGTTATCATCAACAAGCCCATCGAGTTACTTAGAAGCACCAACGCGGGAGAGAAGGAGCCTAGGACCAACATACTTTTTGCCATCGGCGGTATTGTTATTCTCGGAGTGGCTTACTGGTACGCGATTAGGATTCAGGACGCGGTTGAGTCATTTAACATTTTCTTTATCGCAGTAATAGCGGTAATTGTGGCAACATATATGTTGTTCCAGGCTGGAAGCGTCTTTATTTGTAAGGTGCTTAAGAAAAATAAAAAGTACTATTACAATCCCAGACACTTCGTACCCGTTTCCGGCATGATTTATCGTATGAAGAGAAACGGTGCGGGCCTTGCCACAATCTGTATACTTGCTACCATGGTAATGGTTATGCTCGGCGCGACGAGTTCTTTGTACATAGGCATGAATTCATCCATTGATAAGATGTATCCTACAGATGTATATATCAGCGCCAATTCCATAGACTCATATGAATCATGGGCGGCACTTGATTCTTCAGAACTCTACGACAAGATTCATTCGAACTTTGAAGATGTTAAGCCTGAAGATGTATTGTTTGAAAGATATGAAGACTTCATAGCTTTGGCCAATGAAGACGGTGTAACATTTTTAAGAGAAGACCAGAATCTTATGCCGGCCGACGTAGGCAATTACTCAATGGTTGAAATCGCAGAGCTTGACGATTACAACAAGGCTTATAATGCTAACCTTTCTTTGGCAGACGATGAAATATTCTTCCTTCCCAGCACTGCCAAGTTTGAAAAAGAAGTGTTTGATATTGACGGACTTAAGTACAAAGTCGTGGGAAGAGACGAATCGCCCTTCTACGGAACAGATATAGTCAGAAGCTATCGCGCGGTGGTTAAGGATATTAAGAAGCTTAATGACTACGCCATGTCAATAAAAGCACAGGTTACATTGAGCGCCGGTTGGGGATTTAACACCGAATTGCCCGATGAGCAAATCATTGAAAAGGCCAATAAACTCTGGAGCGATATCGGCATGTACAGAGTTATTTCCAAGGCAGAAGAGAAGCTTGAATTTAAAGACATGTACGCAAGTTTATTGCTCCTCGGTGTATTCTTAAGCATCGTATTCATGGGCGCATGCGCTTTCATCATTTACTTTAAGCAGCTTACTGAAGGCTACGAAGACGCAAGCTCATACAAGACCATGCGAAGCGTAGGCATGACGGTCAAAGAAATCAAAGCAGGCATCAATTCGCAGACCCTGATCACTTTCTTCTCACCTTTGGCTCTGGCTGCCGTGCACCTTGCTTTCTCAGCTCCGATAGTACGTAAGCTTTTGTTCTTACTCGGCCTTAACGACCTTAAAGTATTCATTATGTCGTACCTGATTTGCTTCGCGGCCTTTGCACTTTTCTACCTTTTGGTGTACAAGAAAACCGTTAAATCATACGTGGAAATTGTTTCTCAATAAAATTAAAAAAAGTACTTGCAATTTCCTGTAACATACGATAATATATACAAGTGCTCGCGAGAGCGCTTGTATCATGGCTGATTGGTCAAGCGGTTAAGACGCCGCCCTCTCACGGCGGAAACAGGGGTTCGATTCCCCTATCAGCTGCGCAAACCCTTGTAAATGCAAGGGTTTTTTTATTGCTTTTTGATTGAGTCAATCAAAAAGGGACACGATTAGATTACGATAGCAGATTTTATCTGGTTTTTGTAATCTTTTTTTCTTTTGTTGCAATAGTAGTAATGGCTCCTCGTTGTATTGATATCTTCGTGGCCCATAATTGTTTTTACATAAATTTTTTCTACACCGCTATTTAAAAGAGCGGTAGCAAATGTCTTACGTATCTTGTGAACCGATCTGTAATCAATCACGATAGTCTTGCATACGTTTCGCAAATAGTTATTGCACACACTACTTGTTAACTGCTTTCCCATGTGAGAGAACACTTTTTCTGATTTGCTGATGTTAAATGAAATCAAAATTACAATATTTGTTGGTTTACTATTATTGCAACCAAAAGCAAAAGTTGCGATAATAGTAATGATGTTTATTCAGTTGTCAGAAAGGAAGAAAAACTTATGCTCCCAGAAGAAAGAGCTCGAGTTAAGATTGATAAACAATTAAACGAAGCCGGTTGGAATATAGTCGATCGAGACGAATATGTTCCGTTTGAGACCGTTGCGGTTCGAGAAGCCTTGATGCAGGGGAACACGGAGAGCGATTACTTGCTTTTTATTGACAATAAGGCTATCGCTGTCGTAGAAGCCAAGCGAGAAGAGAATAATCTTGATGAAGATGTGGAGCGACAGGCTGAAGGTTACTCAACACACCCGCAGAGCTGGTATGGCCTTTGGTTTGAAGGTTTTATTCCGCTTGTCTACATGGCTAATGGTAATAAGATTGTTTTCAAGAATATGCTTGATGCAGATTCTGACTATGAAGAGTTATCTGAGATGCATTCGCCGAAGAAGATGCTTCAGATTATTGGAAAGACATCTGAGTACGGTGCGTTACCTTACTTAACAAATAAAGGGCTTAGAGAGTGCCAGTACAATGCAGAAGTCTCGTTAGAAAAATCACTCAAAAATGGTAATAAAAAGAATTTGGCTGTTTTGGCCACAGGCGCAGGTAAGACTTACCTTGCTTGTATGGCTTCATATAGATTATTGAATTACACTGCTACAAAACGTGTTCTTTTTCTCGTAGACAGAAATAACCTTGGTAGGCAGGCTGAGTCGGAATTTAGTTTGTTTGATATGACTGAAAAACGTCAACCCATGAGCAGCCTCTATCAGATTAAAAGGCTTAGGCATGAATCTGACATAGATGCGGATATTGTCATTTCAACTATACAGAAATTGTTTGCGATACTTACTGGTCAACAGATAACCGATTCAAACGAAGATGCTGAAGACGAAGAAGCAACAAAAGATGAGGATAGAGAATCTGCCGGGGCTGAAATTCAATTAGGCGATAACCTGAGACTACCGCCGGATTATTTCCAGTTTATTGTAGTGGATGAGTGTCATAGATCAATTTACGGCAAATGGCAGTCCGTTCTTAAATATTTCAAAGATGCCAAGATTCTTGGCCTTACAGCTACGCCGACAGAAGAGGCTTATGCCTTCTTTAATCGCAATATCGTTGAGAACTACACTTATGACGATTCGGTTGTTGATGGTGTTAACGTTCCGTCCAGAGTGTATAGAATTGCTACAGCAAACACTGAAGATGGCGGAATAATAAGGGAAGGCTCAGACGTTGTTGAGACTACCCATAAAAACGGAACAACATACACATATAACATGGATCATGATGTTAGTTTTGTGCGTGAAGACCTTGACCGTTCTGTGACCAACAAGGACCAGATCAGGAAAGTACTTTCGACATATAAAGATGCTATATATACTGACCTATACCCGGAACGAGAGAAAAAATGGGAATACATTCCGAAGACGTTAATATTTGCTAAGGATGACAATCATGCAACACAGATTGTGGAAATAGCAAAAGAAGTATTCAAGGACGAGTTTGACGGAAATACCCCCGAGCATTTTGTACAAAAGATTACTTATGCAGCGGGAGATTCGAACGCACTTATTAGAGACTTTAGAACAGAAAGAGACTTCCGTATTGCGGTTACAGTTACACTTGTAGCTACAGGAACAGATGTAAAGCCGCTTGAAGTTGTTCTGTTTATGCGTGATGTCATATCGGAAGTTTTATATACGCAGATGAAGGGCAGAGGATGCCGTTCTATTACGGATGATAAGTTTACAGAGATTACGCCTAATGCAACAACCAAGGATTGTTACTACATTGTTGATGCAGTTGGTGTCACTGAGCATGAACATCTTATGCCTACCGGCGGATGGAAAATTAAGGGCAAAACATTATCATTGGTGCATCTGCTTGAGCACTTAGCACATGGTGAATTAAGTGATGAGAACCTTGCGTTATTAAGAAACTATTGCTCTACAATAAATAGGCGATATGAAGACAATGCCTTATTTGGGAAGCATCTTGATAGTTTTATAGACAGCTTTGGATTTGCGCCTCGTACCTTGGCTCATCGCATTCAGGAAGCGTTTGATAATAACTCACTTGAAGAGTTTGTTAGTCCATCTAACGACAATGCAACACGGCGAGCACTCATAGATATTCTGATGAGTAACATATCGGCACGCAAGAAACTTATTGAGATGCAAAGAGGCTATTCTATAACAATAGATGAAAAGGATACAGTCCTTTATGCAGGTTTTTCAAAGGAGACTGCACAGTCGTTTATCGATAACTTTGAGAAATGCCTTGAAGACAATAAAGATACTATTGAGGCTTTGCGTATCATATACAATTCCGAAGATACACTCATCACATATACGATGTTAACTGAGCTACGCGATAGGCTCTTATCTGAAAGCGGTCAGTTTGGCATTTACAACATATGGAAGAACTATAAGATTCTTGATGAAGACGGAAACGTAGATGAGTTAGATACAAAGTATAACGTTAATGCACTTACCAATCTTATCCAGATTGTAAGGTATGCATATAAAAAGAATCAAAGACTTACCAGCCTTATAGTAGGTTACGCACAGAAATTCAGTCTCTATTGTGGACAGAATCAGCGTATCCTTACTAAGGATCAGGTAGAAATAATGCGTCAGATAGCTGAGTATATTATCAATGATGGCGCAATCACAGCGTTAGAACTTAACTCTATAGACACAGATTTGTGGAGACGAGGAGTACAAAGTTTTAGTGCACAAGAATTGAATGGCGAGATGAATACACTTGCTAAATTTATTTTAAGGACGGCTTAAAGATGGCAAATCAAAAAAGTGAAACAGCATTAGTTAAAAAAGTAAAGGATATAGCCAATGTTATGGCGGCTGCAGGAGTAGGCTTTACAGACTATATTACTCAGCTTACATATATTCTTTTTTTGAAGATGGATGCAGAAAAAGAAGAACTTGGGCTTGGCAACTCTATACCGGATGGATATAAGTGGAAGGATGTTGCTGATTTAAGCGGACAAGATTTAGTGGATAAGTATGAGGCGATTCTTAAAGACCTCTCTGAGGAGAACGGTCTTATTGGCACAATCTTTACAAGAGCAACCAACAAAATAGACCGCCCAGTTATGCTTAAAGAAGTTTTCAAGATGGTAGCAAGTGAAAACTGGTATATGATGGAGGGCGACCTTAAGGGAGCTATTTACGAACGCATACTGGAAGAAAACGGCCAGGATAGAAAGAGCGGCGCCGGACAATACTTTACTCCTCGTGCGCTTATTCAGGCTATTATTGAAGTTGTAGACCCTAAGATTGATGAAACTGTAGCTGACCCATGCTGTGGCACTGGCGGATTCTTACTTGCGGCTTTTGAACATATGAAGAACCAGAGCAAAGATATTGAAAAGCAGGCATTTCTTAAGAACAATGCGTTGTTTGGCGCTGACAATACAGCTCTTGTTGTTACGCTTGCATCAATGAATTTATTCTTACATGACATTGGAGTCAACAAGAGCCCCATTGCATATCAGGACTCGCTCATTGATACTTCTGACAAAATGTATAAGGTAGTTCTTACAAATCCCCCTTTTGGAACCAGACCGCAGGGAAGTGTTGAAGTATATGCAAACCGTCCTGAGTTTGTAAAGACTTCGGATAATCAGGTGAATTTCTTACAGCATATCATGTCCATTGTAAAGACCGGTGGCCGTGTTGGTGTGGTCCTTCCTGATAGTGTTCTTACCGATCAGGGAGCTACAGCAAAAGTACGTGAAAAACTTCTCAAGGATTATAACTTACACACGATTCTTAGGCTTCCAACGGGAATCTTTTACGCTAATGGCGTAAAGACCAATGTTCTTTTCTTCGATAAGGGAGAAGAGACAAAGGATATCTGGGTATACGACTATCGTACAGGTATAAAGCATACCATGGCAACCAAGCCTATGGTGCGTTCTGACCTTGATGAGTTTGTTTCCTGTTACTGTTCAGGACATCAGCAGGATAGAAAGCCTACCTATAGCGAAGAAAATCCGAACGGAAGATGGAGAAGGTTTACTGCAGAAGAAGTAAAGAAAGCAGATACGCTTGACTTTAAGTGGCTCGACCTTGAAGAAAAGGATGAGCGTACAGTTCAGGAAGTGCTTGACGATATGCAGGCTGAATCTGATGGTATAGCTGAAGCTGTAGCAAAGCTTAAAGAACTTCTCGGGGGCGTTGATTTATGATAGATACAGAGGCTTTAAGAAAAAAGGTTATTGACCTTGCCATACAGGGAAAACTAACAGAACAACTTCCAAGTGATGGAGATGCTGAGACTTTGTATGCCCAGATACTGGATCAAAAGTTGCAGCTGATTAAGGAAGGAAAGATAAAAAAGGATAAGGCACTTCCGGATATTGCTGCAGAGGAAATACCGTTTGAGGTGCCAGATAATTGGAAATGGGTAAGATTGTATGAAATAAGCGATACTAATATCGGTTTAACATATCATCCTGAAAACATTGTAGATGAAGGAACCGTAGTGCTACGGTCAAACAATATTAAAAACGGTGCATTTGATTATTCTGACCTCGTACGTGTCAATTGCGAAGTGCGCGAAAATCAGTATATTCGGAAAAACGATATCTTGATTTGTTCGAGAAATGGGAGTAAGAACTTAGTTGGTAAATGTGCAATTTATGATGGAGAACTTGGTGATGTTTCGTTCGGAGCTTTCATGGCTATTCTGAGGACATCGCTTTTTAAATACATATATTTTTATTTAACCACGGATGCATTTAGAAGGTATTTTTCAGATGACGATACAAAGCAGATAAATCAAGTAACACAAGATATATTAAAAAAAGCAATTGTTCCGTTACCGCCGTTAGCTGAACAAGAGAGAATTGTTGCAAAGCTTGAAAGGGTTCTTTCAGAAATTGATATCATAGATGACCTTCAGGCAAAATACAGCAACGACCTTGCGGTATTGAAGGGCAAGATTATTGATGCGGGTATTCAGGGCAAACTGACGGAGCAGCTTCCTGAGGATGGAGATGCTGAAGACTTATATGCTCAGATCCAGAATCAAAAGTCACAGCTGATTAAGGAAGGAAGGATTAAAAAGGAAAAACCGCTTCCGGATATTGCTGCAGATGAGATTCCGTTTGAGATACCTAAAAACTGGAAGTGGGTAAGGCTTGGAGAACTCATTAAAATTAATTCGGGAACAGGGTTGACATCATATCAAATGGGGAAAGGCGATATTCCCGTATATGGTGGAAATGGAGTCACAGGTTATCATGATGAATCGCTCGTTAATGAAGAGACAATAGTAATTGGTAGAGTTGGATTCTATTGTGGAAGTGTACATGTAACGCCTGAAAAAGCGTGGGTGACTGATAATGCGTTTATCACTCAATATCCTAAGAATTTAATTAATCGTGATTTTTTGGTGTATGCTCTTAGGAATATGAATCTTGGACAGAATACGAACGGAGCGGCTCAGCCAGTAGTTTCAGGAAAGAAAATATATCCGTTATTGTTTGCGCTTCCTCCGTTTGATGAGCAAAAGAGAATTGCTAAAAGAATAGATGATGTGCTCACAATAGTAGATAGTTTACAGTAGTTTTTTATAATTCATAATCAAGAGGTTGATATGAGGACGATAGCACTGAGATTCTCTAATAATTTTGCTCCAGATATCGGGACCATACGAGCGCATGAAGAATTGATAAATGAAAAGGGTTTCGTGTGGTATGGTAAGCTTGGCAGCAAAATATCTGCAAAAGTTTCAACAGATATTATGAAAAATGAATCTCCCAGGATTCTGCTGATACATAGCGGGCAGTTCGCTCGATACTGGGCGTATATTGATAAAACACAAAACGAGGTCCCTGAACTCGATGGTATTCCTGAGTATTATCGTAATCGGGCTGGAGATTTTAAAAGCTGGTTCAGGGTTGTAAGGTTTGAGGAAGCACCGAAAGATATATTATCGCATTGCTTTGTTGCTTCGTCACAAGCACCATTATCAAATGCTTCACGACATAGTATGAGCCCGTATTTTATAATTGATGTGGAAGAAGGCTATTAGATTTCAAATTGGTGGAGTAATTATTTAAGTGAATAAAAAGCGTTGTTTGTATTGTGAAGGGAGTTTACATGAAAACAGACCACGAAAGAATTGAAGAAATCCAAATGGATGAAAAAATTCGAAGAGCTGAAATGTTGATGCGCGCAGAAGAGTACTATGAGAATCCGTGGACCAGAACTGTGATGGCAGAAACGCAGCATTTTCCTGATTCGTCATATTCGGATATATGTGAGCGCAACGGCTCCTTTGGTAATGGAGGCTCATATGAGATTCCTTTTACACCTAAGGCTTTTCACTGGCTAATAGACTCCTGGAGGAAAGAATACAAACCCAAGAGCATTTTTATTCCATACGCTGACGGTAGCGAGTGCGTTTTGAAAGGCGAGGAAAAGGAAGTAACCTATTGGTTTCCTAACCGCAATTTTGAACGTATAGCAAAAGAGTTTTTGACTATAGATACCGTGGAAGAAATGCCTAAAAAGGGTAAGTATGATTTAATAATGTCAGATTTACCCTTTGGCCCATTTAATAGTTACCGTTCAGCTTATGTAACTGTCGATGATTGTATAAATCTTTTAGATGATAATGGGTATTGCGCTTTTACTTTTCCTGTAGGCATTACGGCTAAGAGCGGAAAAGAGTGGCTTGCTGGTATGGAGGCTAAAGGACTTTTTTGTAATGCGATTATGGATATGCCGCTTAATTCGTACGGCCGAATCACTACAGTAGAGTCTGTGGTCGTTATCATGTCTAAAAACAAATCAGACCGACTTTTTGTTGGCATGCTTGCAGATGAAAAATCGGCTGAGACTCTTGTTCATAACTTCAAAAATCAGCAAGCGTCAAATGCAAGTCCTAAGTTCGGAATATTTGTTGATAAGGAGATTGGCTGCTTCGCTGATTATCAAAAACTTACCACAATTAGAAATAAGAATAAGAATCTTGAGAAGGGTTATAACGCATCTCTTGTAAAGATATCCAAACTGGGTAAGGTGCTTGCTCCGAACAGAAACAAAGGATTTGAGAAAAATGCAAATTCCGTATTTGTTCCCAAATTAGGAAACTCAAATGTTGTGATGAGCGAGGACGAGTTTGGCATTAAAGAACAAAACTACTTTCAGGTAATTCTTGATGAAAACAAGATGCTGCCCAGATTTTTGGCCTTTTTCCTTAATACTGAAGAAGGTGTTAAACTTCGCCAACTTTACTATAAGGGCGTTACAATAAAAGCTTTCAATTCACAAACCCTTGGTGAAGTTGAGGTTCCTTGCCCGACAATTGAACTTCAATCAGAATACTTAGCCACTTTTGATAAATTGGAAGTGCTCAGAATTGAAGTTGAAAAATTGAAAGATAGAATACAGAAAACCCCGGCAGCGTATAAGAATATACGGGCCGAGATGAAGGAAATTAATAATCAGGGTGATAGATTCGTTCAATGGATAGAGAGCCTTCCTTATCCGTTAGCTACAATTTTAAAGAAATACAGTGTAACCGAAGACTTATCTAATCGACAGGAAATGCTTTTCTATTTTTTTGAAGCATATTCCATTTTTGAGTCGACTATTTTGAGTGCCGCGATAGACAAGGAAATGATGGACTGTTCATCACTTAAAAATGTTGATTCATCATTCTTTGAGCGTGCTTCATTTGGAAACTGGGTAAGGCTTGATCGCGCACTTTCAAACATCTACTTGCAGATGTTGAATGGAACAGACGAATTACAAAAGAAAATACCTTTGAACTGCTTCAAGACTGAAGATGAGATACTGATAAAGTATATATGTAACAAGAATGTATGCAGTGTCTTAGAACAGGTAAGCGAAAAGCGGAACCTGTGGAAAGGTCATGGCGGTATTTCGAGTGAGGCTATATATAGGGAGCATGTTGATACCCTGGACAGTTTGATGAGAAAACTCCAAGAAAGTATAAAGGATTTGTATGAGAGAGTTCGTTTGATTCGCCCGATTGGTCTTTCTTTCAAGGAGGGGTTATTTACTAATAAGGTTGAGGTGCTTACAGGGTCTAATGCAATATTTAGCAAAGCAGAGATTGTATCATCAACAGCTTTGGACAGTTCAAAACTTTATCTTCAAATGATAGATACTGAGGAAACATTAGAGTTACCGCCTTATTTCATCCTCAAAAATTCTCCTGCGGATACCAAAAACGCATGCTATTTCTATAGCCGTGTTGAGGGCGGGAATACCAGATATGTTTCTTATCATTTTGACGGTAAGCCGGAGGACTTGGAAAACGGAAAAGATGCTTATGATATGATAAAGCAGGTTCTGGATAATTGATGTTTAAAACAGATAAAGAAGAACAAATGATTAATATTGATATCTTACGGTGGTATGTTGGTACGGAGGGAAAATGGGTAAAAAGAAAAGAGAAAGTATTACTAAACAAAAGGATATTTCAGTTTTTTTTGCGGATAAATTGCCAGAGATTGAGAATGAAATTAAAAGCCGTGTTTATGATATAAGAGAACACGTAACTGCAGTTGATCCAATAAAACTATTATGTTTTTTGACTAATTGTAACTATATGGCAATAGTCGGAAAAACTTCCGAATCTCAAAATTCGCCAGAAGAGGACATGCAATTAAGATCCGTAGAGTATGTTCAGAGTGTTCTTATAAGTTCGGAAAGTAAGTATCAAAAGAATCCCGTATCGGATGACCAATCTTATGCAGATATATTGGAAGAGGTAAAGGAACTCTATATGTCGATGTTTCAGTATTTTCTTTCATGGAGCTGCAATGAAAAAGATTTGCCACCTGAGGAAATAGAATACATTGTTTACACACAGATGATGTCTCAGGTGAGGGGTACTCAATATCAACAGTTTAGAATTCCTATGATTGAAGAATTGATTAGGCCCCATGAGGATGAAATAATGTCTGCATATGGTATTTCATGTTCGGAAATCATTAGTGGATTGACAAAGATGGAGTACAATTTATCGAAGGGGTGGCTCGAATATTTATTAAATGGAATTGACTTGGATGGAATAAGAGCGGGTGATTATTCTTCATATCAGGATGTATTTTATGACACGTCTTTATATGATGTTAAGAAGAACACTAATTGGCCGGATAGCCTAATAAAGGATTTGTCATATGAAATCGGTGAAGACAAATCCTTTTTTGAAGATGATAAGTATGCGGGGTGGCCGCTTTTAAACTTGCCCGTAGCCAAGAAACCTTTTATTAGAGTAGACGATACTTCATATTGCTTTGATTATTATATTCTTTTTGATTATTTTTATAGAAATTTACAGAAGATTATTGTTGCTAAGACTAAAGGTGGGGTGGATACGTGGAACAGGATTCAAGCTAAGGCCAGCGAAGAAATTGTGGCCAGCGTTTTCAATTCTTTGTTGCCAGGTTGTGTTACTCACATTTCTAACCATTATCCTATTATAAAAAAGGGTAAAAAGGAAAATGCAGAGAATGATATTATTGTCCAATATGAAGACGTTTTATTGATTGTTGAAGTTAAGGCGGGTGCATTTACATATACACCTGCTATAACGGATTTTTCTGCTCATAAAAAATCACTCAACAAAATTGTTGAGGTGGCAGAAAATCAATGTTTGCGAACGAAAGAATATATTGAATCGAGTTCAAAGGTAGCTTTTTACAAAGCGGATGATTTAAAAGAAATATCTTTCGAATTAGATATGTCGGAATATTCACAGGTGTATCTGTTTGATGTTACGCTTGCTGATATGAATGATAGAGCTTCTCAAATGGAAAGAATTGGCGTAGCTGATGCGAAAGAAGATATTATAGTTTTGTCTATGAATGATCTGTGGGTGTATAAGGAGTATTTTGATTCATCATTAGATTTTATTCATTTTCTCAGCCAAAGAGTATTGGCGACAAGATCGAAACGTTTGGTGGTATGCGACGAGTTGGATCATCTTGGGCTATATATAGAGCATAATAATTATTCTCAATATGTAGAACTGTTAGATGGAACTGGTTCAGTTTATCCACAACAGTATAGAGAGGATATTGATGTTTATTTATCCAAGATTAATATGGGAGAAGAAGCAACAAAGCCGCGTCAGAACTGTCCCATTGAAATACGTAAAATTCTGGAAATCATTCTGTCAAAGAAGATAGGAAGAAAGACACTGTTTTCCAATTTTTTGTTAGATATGGCGGGGAATGAAAGATCTCGGTTCGTTGATAGTGTTTACAAACTTGCTAAAAGAGAAAAAGAACTGGGGAAGATGATTCCAAGTATTGGCTCAGGTGAAAATAGCTATGTGATGACAGTAAATATACCTGACATAGAGAACTGGAGCTTAAGTGAGCAAAAAGAATATACTCTGGCCAATATGGTTAAATATCAAAAGCCATTTTTTTACCGAATGGAAATAGTAATGGATGGAAAAAATGAAATAAAGGATGTAAATTTTGATTATTTAACGATAAAGGACATATCACCAGAAAAAATGGATTTGTATCGAGAAAAAGGTGAGGAATATGCGAAAACAAGGGTGTCTCTTGCACTGAGTAAAGCGAATAAAAATAAAATTTATCCCAATGAACCATGTCCATGTGGAAGTGGAAAGAAATATAAAAAATGTTGTGGTAGGTAGATACTGTTTGCTTTTGTGAAGCGGATGTCAAAAGGTTAATCGAAAAGAAATGAGTAACCATGGAGCTTGTTTTTTCTTTGGAATCTGTGATTATAGGGTGTGACTTTGGGCCTTTATCCTTTCATTTCATGTCAGGTCAATCAAGGTCAATCAAAGCGTATTGCCCACAAACGTTGATTTTACGCCATTTATGGGATTTAAAAGGGGGTTCGATTTCCCTATCAGCTGCTGAAACCCTTGTAAATACAAGGGTTTTTTTATTGCTCTTGGTCGAGTCGACCACAATTAGGTAATGGTTAGACTACGATGGCGGATTTAATCTGTTCTTCGTAGTCTTTTTTTCTTTTGTTTATATAGTTTGATTAATAATGCTTTTTGGAACGTGAAATATTTCGTCCGCTTAAAATAAGCCAAACTTGACTAAAACTATTAATTGACAACGCCCTTAGTCAAGGATTTTGGCCTAAAAACCAAATGTGGTTTAACTAAGACGGCAAAAAGCGATTGGCTTAGTCATAAAGAGAGTCTCAAAAACACAAAAATGAGAGCAAATCGCTGACTAAAACGGGTGTAAACGGCTAGCTTAGTCAAATATTCTTTGACGGGCGGGGCCGGAGCGGGTATCATAGAGGGGTATTTTTGATTTAAAGGCAGGAACAGACTTTATGTTTAAAAGGTTAGTAAGAACTATAGCGATTACTGGACTGTCAGGGCTTGTTCTTTTGGCGGCAGCATGCAATGCCAAAGAAGTAAGTTCGGAAAGCGTAGCGGCAGTTGAGGAAGAGCAGGTTGTGAGCGTTGAGCCGGAGGCGAAATCGGTGGAGACGACAACCGTAGAGGAGTCCGCGGAAGAAGAGGACTATATCTTAAAGGACGGCTGCGCCGACTACTTCCTTTTGGGCGTAGGCATTAACGGTAGCACTCTCGATAACTTGACTACTTATGATGAAGAATATATGGCGCTGGTTAAGAAACATTTTAACAGTGTGACGATGTCTAACCTTATGAAGTCCTGCTACCTTCTTAAGCAGGAGGAGAGCAAGGCAAGCGAAGACGGTATGCCGGTGCTTGACTTTACGACGATTGATGACACTCTTCAGTGGTGTATGGATAATGGCATGAAGATGCGCGGTCATACGCTGGTGTGGCATACGCAGGCGCCGGGATGGTTTTTCCGCGAAGGCTATGCTGATGACGGTAAGTACGTGGACAAAGAAACCATGCTCGCAAGAATGGAGAGCTATATCAAGCAGGTGCTTGAGCACGTTCAGACTAATTACCCCGGAGTAATTTATTGCTGGGACGTAGTTAATGAAGCGGTAGATCCCGACAAGGGCGATAAGGACAGTTTCTTTTCCTGCCGAAAAGAAAACGACGGCGAGGAGAATCCCTGGTATATGACCATCGGCCCCGAGTACGTTGAAGCGGCTTTCAGATTCGCAAGACAGTACGCGGCAGAGGATGTGAAGCTTTTCTATAATGACTTTAATACATACGAGTCTCTTAAGCGCAGCTACATCTATAAGCTTTGCGAAGATTTGAAGGCGAAGGGATTAATCGACGGTATCGGCATGCAGGGCTACTGGGGACTCGATTATCCCAATACCACCACGATTGTGGATACTATAAAGATGTTCTCTAAGCTTGATGTGGAGATTCAGATAACAGAGCTCTCGGTAGGTGTGGACGAGGAGACTCCTGGGGAGTTTGAAAAGCAGGCGAAGCGCTACAAGAATATTTTCATGTACTTAAAGGGCCTGGATACTCAGGGTGGCGGAAACTGCGATATTACGAGCGTTACTTTCTTTGGCCTGAAGGATCATTATACCGAGGGCGATAAGACGAATGCCAGATTGTTTGACAAGGACAATAATCCGAAGCCCGCATTTGATGCACTGGTTGAAATATTCAAAGCAGTCTACTGATTTCAGATAACTTCTTGTTCTTTTTGCATTAATTGTGTGATACAATTAGTTGATGTGTGGGATTTGTATACACATATGCAAATTGCCTAAGGAGAGTTTTATGAAGAAGTTTTCGATGAAGACTATTGTGGCGATTATTATCGGGGCCGCATTGTTCTTTGTGCTGGGCCGGTTTGTGTCGATTCCGAGCCCGATTCCCGATACCACTATTTCGATTCAGTATGGTGTGCTTGCTTTTGCATCAACGGTGTTCGGACCCATAGCGGGATTGTTTACCGGACTTATAGGTCATTTCCTTATTGATTTCACTAAGCATCTGGCGGACGGGTCGACCATATGGTGGAGCTGGATAGGTGCTTCGGGCTTTTTCGGATTGGTGATGGGCTTGGTAGCTTCGAAAATTGACCTGGAAAGCGGCGAGTTTGAAAAGAAGCAGATTATTATTTTCAACATGGCACAGATAGTGATACACCTGCTGGCATGGCTCGTACTTGCACCTGCACTTGATGTTCTGGTATACAAGGAAGCAGCCGCTGAAGCATTCAGCCAGGGCGCATTCTGTGTAGCATCCAATGCGGTGGCTACTGCGGTAGTGGGAACACTTTTGTGTATTTCATATGCTGCATCTAAGCCTAAAAAAGGTGAGTAGATTATTTGAGGCGACGGACTTACCGTCGCCTTTGTTTTTGCTCCGCGGACAGCTCTTGTATAATTTACACACTATTTATTTTTCATTTTTTTGCATTTTTATCAATTCACTTATTTAGTAGTTGTGCTATACTGAAGGTACAAGAGATTGTGCTTGTCGGGGTACGGGATATAAAAGGGATAATAGCATAGTTGGAGGGGCAAGATGAAAGAACAGGATGTCAGAGCGGTTGAGTCACTTTGCAGATGCGGTATGGAATTAGAGACTATACTTAAGTGTTTTCCCCAGTTCCCGCGCGCGGAGATTGAGAAGATCTTCTTAAAGATCAGGAGACTGACAGCGGCATCCGCCTAAAGGTTAGTATGTTTAAAAGTATTGATGAAACAGATAAGTTTTCCTACGAGGACTGTGTCCTTGCGGGCATGGAATGGGCAGAGGACGGTATTTTATTTGAGGTCGAAGCCCTCATAGTAAGAGAGAACAATTCACAGAACAGTAATTTCACGGAAAGCTATGCCGGTCCGGCCGTTATCAAGTTTGTCGCCGGGCGCATAACGGATGTTGTCAGAGTGGGCTTTAAGTATTACGACGCCGACGGACAACTTTTAAAAACAGTTCCCGACGAAAACGAAAGTCCGCTTGTGTGGGAATCTCTTTTTAAGAAATTTTCCGGCAATTACCTGCCTGCGCTTGATAAGGGCGACGGAGTATATACGGTTGAAATAGAGATGTCCGAGGAAGACGGAACGCAGGGTAACAGTTATCTGCTTAACATTGAAGCTTCAGGCGTAGTCATTACCTGGGACAAGTACTTAAATCGCGTAGGACGATAGATTTTGCAAGGGTTGCAGTGATGCAACCCTTTTTCTTTTGCGCCGTAAAAGGCGTTCACACTTTTCACATTTTCTACTTTTTCCGTACACAGTTTGAACACAATTAGCCTGTATTCTTTGACCATAGAAACGGAGACACGCCTATGGCAGGAAACATTTTTGAACGAGTTGAAATTAAATATTTATTGTCCCAGGAACAATACGATGCTTTGAGAATTAAGCTCGAGCCCTACATGCAAGTCGATGAATACGGACTCAGCACAATTTCGAGTATATATTACGACACCGCCAATTACGACATCATCAGAACCTCGATGGAGAAGCCGGTGTACAAAGAAAAGTTAAGACTCAGAGCTTACGGCGACATCACCGAGGACTCAACAGTCTTCTTAGAACTTAAAAAGAAATACGACGGAGTTGTTTACAAAAGACGCGTATCGCTTCCCATTAAGGTAGCTTCGGATTACCTCGAGAAGGGAATCTACCCCGAAAAGTATGACTCACAGATACTCAGAGAAATCGATTATTTTTTAATAATGAATCATCCCGAGACGGGAACCCTCATAGCGTACGACAGGGTGGCTATGTACGGAAGAGAAGACAAGGAATTAAGAATTACTTTTGACAAGAACTTAAGAACCGCTTTGGGACATAAAAACCTGCTTAATGCAAGCGAAGAAAAACCCATTACAAAAGAGAACGAATATCTCATGGAGATCAAAGTTCTCGGAAACATGCCCTTGTGGCTTACATCAGCTTTAACCCATCTCAATATTTACCCTCATTCTTTTTCAAAGTATGCCGAGGCGATGAAAATTTACTCGGCATACGGAAAAAGAAGCTCAGTACTTAAAAAGGAGGAACAAAAAGATGCTTACAAGTATATTGGAAACTACAACTACAACTACAACTTCACTTGATATGACGACAATGGCTATTTGCACACTGGTGTCGCTGGCACTGGGTCTTGCAATTGCAGCCTGCTATATGTACTGCAGCGAGAAGTATTCCAAAAGCTTCGTGGTAACGCTCGCGGTATTGCCGATTCTTGTTCAGGCTGTAATAATGATGGTAAACGGTAACTTAGGTACCGGCGTCGCTATCATGGGCGCATTCAGCCTCATCAGATTCAGAAGCGCGGCAGGAAGCGCAAGAGAGATAGGCGCGGTGTTCTTTGCAATGACAGTCGGCCTTGCTACCGGCATGGGCTATATAGGCTTTGCGGCACTTATTACAATAATCGTGGCCCTTTTATATGTTGTTCTTTCGAAATCTAACTTCGGCGGCAACAACGCAGGCTGCAAGAACTTGAAGGTGACCATTCCCGAGAACCTTAATTACAGCGGAATGTTCGACGATTTATTCGAGAAATTCTTAAGTGAAGTTTCGATTGAAAAGGTTAAGACCACGAATCTCGGATCCATGTTTGAGGTATCTTACCGCATCAGATTTAAGGACGAACGAAGCGAAAAAGAATTAATAGACGAAATCCGCGTACGTAACGGCAATCTCCCGGTACTGTGCGCAAGAGTATCAAGTTCCACCGAGGAACTCTAAGGAGGTGCTTATATGAGAAAAATAAAGACTTCTTTACTGGCAATTTCTTTGGCTGCCTTGTTGATTCAGGGATGTTCCCTCGGCAAGAGCGAAGAGACCATTACATTAACAGTATCCGACGATATGACAAGTTCAGTGTCGGTGGTTAGAAGCTCCGACAGCGACACTATCACCGTGACTAAGACGGTTACGGCGGAAGACATCAAGAACGCTACGGCAGTTAAGGACGGAGAGTCGATTACCAAGGCCGGCACATATGTATTAAGCGGTGAATATACTAAGACCGTTACCGTAGAAGCGGACAAAGAAGACGATGTGATAATCATCCTTAACGGAGCGACAATTACTTCAGAAGACGGCCCCGCAATCAGCGCGACCAAGTGTAACAGCCTGCTCGTATATCTCGCAGACGGAACAGTTAACACGCTTACAGATGCTAGCGAGTATGCAGATACTTCCGACAGTGCTCCCACAGGTGCGTTGTTTTGCAAGAACGACTTGACTATCGAGGGCGAAGGCGCACTCGTGGTTAACGGCAACAAGAAACACGGAATCGTGTCTAAGGACAATTTATATATAAACGGCGGAACGATTGAAGTAAGCGCCAAGAAAGATGGTTTACACGGCGGAGACTCTCTTACGATCAATGCCGGCACGATAACAATCAAAGAATCAAGCGAAGGTGTTGAAGCCGAACTTATAACCATAAACGGCGGTACCCTCGATATAACAGCCAAGGATGACGGTATTAATGCCACATCCGATGAAATAACACCTGTAATCACTATCAACGGAGGCACAGTAACCGTGAATTCAAACGGCGACGGCCTCGACTCTAACGGTAACATCGAGCTTAACGGAGGCTACGTATATGTTAGCGGCGCAACCAATGACGGCAATGCTTCCGTAGATTACGACGGAACCTTTATGGCTAACGGAGGAACCCTTATTTCGACAGGTATGTCCGGAATGTATCAGTCGGTTACCAACGGATCCGGCAATTACGTTATCGACTACATGTCGGACACCACAATAGAAGCGGGCACCAAGTGTACTCTGTATGACGGCAACAAAGCCATAGTGGAATTTGAAGTACTTAAGAATGCCAACAGTATCCTTATTACGGCGGCTGAACTTGAAGACGGCAAGGAATATACCTTGAAAGTCGGAGAGAGCAGCGAGACAGTTACTGCAGGAGAGAGCACCGTTAAGGGCTTCGGCGGATTCGGTGGTCACGGCGGCCCCGGTAATTTTAATCCCGGTGAAAGACCCGACTTCGGTGACGCAAGCGGTAACGGTGGTTTCGGCGGACCGAGCGGCGAGTTTAACGGAGAATTCCCCGAAGGATTCGAAATGCCCGAAGGTTTTGACGGCAACCCTCCGGAAGGCTTTGAAGGAAATATGCCTGAGGGATTTCAACCTCCCGAAGGTATGACACCTCCCGACGGCTTCCCAGACGGTAAGAAAGGCAAAAACAACTGATACGAAAACCGAGAGAACCTAAGCGGCTCTCTCGGCATTATCGGAAACTATATTGTTAACCCCAATTCCCCTTTTTGTTTTGGCAATTCTTCCGTAGATTAACAGGAAGAGACCCGAAAGCACCAGGGGCAATGCAAAACTGATAAGTCTGCATAATATTATTGCACTTCCCAAAATCCCCTCGGAGAAGATTTTCTTAAACAGCAGGCTGAAGCCACCTTCCATTGCCCCCGCACTTCCGGGAAGCGGAATGCAGGAAACGGCGGTAAAGAGTAATCCCTGAAGACTCATTACCTCGATAAAGCTTCTTTCGCTGAGACCAAAGGAACGATAGGAGAAATAAGTTATTGAGTGATAAGCGGCAAACTGCACAAGAGAAATCAAAATCACCCTCACAAGTACCCCATGATTTCCCTTAAGGCGTTTGGCGCTTATTCTATATTCTGCGAAGGTTCTGAGTAACTTAACTCTGGTATCTTTCTTTTTCGAAAAGAATGAACCAAGCTTTATAGCGATTCCCGCGATAACCTTAACCGCGCGCTTCGAATACATGATAAGAAGTAATCCCGTAAGGAGCGCGAAGTTAACAAGGAATCCGAGAATCAGCACCCAACCGATGCTGAGCCCTTCAAAAAGCTTTAGGGGCGATACCAGTGATACGATAACGCCGACAAAAGCAATCGAGATGGAAGCTACTTCGTAACCGATAAGTTCTAAGAGCAGTGAGAAAGAAGCGTGCGACACTTTTATCTTGTCGCGATGCATCATATAAATCTGCGCCGGCTGACCGCCCGAAGCGGAGGGTGTAACCATACTGAAAAAGAATCCGGTATATGCATACTTAAGTGCACTGAAGAAGCCGGTTTTGTAGCCCGACAGCTTAAGTCCCAGGCGGATATTTAAAGCTTCGCCCACAGAGAACATAAGCATGCAGATTACGGCAGGTATAAGGAACCACAGGTTAACGCTTTTTAAAACGTCTTTAACCGAAGTGATACCGAATTCCTTGGATATTATATAAACGGTAAGACCCGCAAGCAGAATAATAAGCGCGGCACCGATATAAACGGATTTCTTATTACAGGGTTTCAAATGTATATCCTCTTTCAAGTAATGTCGGAATTGCTGTTCTTAAAGCTTCGATGGTGCGGGAAGGAGCGTTGTTGCGGCCGCGTCCGTCGTGAAGACAGATAACTGCGCCGGGGAACGAACGATCCAATATCTTACGGCAGATTTCCGCGGGAGTGGTGTGAGCTCTCCAGTCTTCAGCCATAACGTCCCATTTGATTAAGTGCATCTTTCTTTTGCCGGCTTCGTAGCGGGAGAAGCGACGGGTCATGCCCCACGGGGGACGATAGTAGTGAGGACGGATTCCGAGACCTTCGAGAGTCTTTAGAGCTGCGTCCATATCCTCGGTGTAAGTCTTTCTCGTCATGAGCCAGGAACTGATGTGGCGGTTGGCGTGCAGGCACACTTCGTGACCGCGCTTGATTTCTTCCTCCACTAGTTCGGGATGAGCCTTGGCAAATTCACCTACCACAAAGAAGGTCGCCTTGATGCCGGCTTCGTCGAGAAGATTGAGTAATTCCATAGTATATTCGGCGCTGGGGCCGTCGTCAAATGTAAGAAAAAGTTTTTTCATTATGCTACCTCTAAATAATCAACGGGGTTAGAGCTTTCGAAACGTTCGGAGAGCACCCGCATGTTGTCTTTGATCTTGTTAATCTTGTCAGCGTTGTGTACGAAATCAAGAAGCGCCTGCACGTTGAAATCATCGCGATTGCTTACGATTACGCCAAGGCCTTTTCTCTTAATGAAACGTGAGTTGCCCAGTTCCTGCTCGAGGGTGGGCTCGATAACGTAAAGAGGAGTGCGGGCCTTGATGGCTTCGAAAGTAGTGATTCCGCCGGGCTTGGTGATGATTACGTCGGCTTCCTTAAGGTAATCGCTTACTCTGTCGGTAAATCCGATGGCGTTGATGTTCTTGTATTTGGAAATAATCTCGTGGCGAAGAGCTTCGTTCTTGCCACAGATAATCGTGGTGGTTACGCCTTCTTCATTATTAAGAGCTGAGAGTATTGTCTCCTGGCAGGGAATAAGTCCGAGCCCGCCGCCCATAATAAGTACGTTGGTCTCGCGCTTGGGCTGCTCGGTACCGCCTGCAAAAGAACGTGCTACGGGGATACCGCATACGTGAATCCTGCTGTCAACGATACCGTTATCGATAAGCTCGCGCTTGCAGATGCGATCGCCTACGAAATATCTGTCGACGTTCTTCGAAATCCAGTCCTTGTGAATTGTTATGTCTGTGATATATACATAGAAAGGAACTTTCACGCGGTGTTTCTTCTTAAAAGAAGAGAAGTACTGAACGCACATTGGAAGGTCCGCTACCACAAGGTCGGGGCTGTAAGTGCTCATAAGCTTCTCCATATGATTGTAAATCATACGCTTAAAGGGCACACAGTTTAAGTGGTTGCTGAACTTCGCAAGCTTGTTGTATGCGTCGTAGAATTTAAATACGCAAAGCTCAAATCCCTTATATATATATTTGGAAGCTCTGGGGAAGCAGTAATCGCAGAAGTCGATTACGGTTACGTTAGAGTTTGGATATTTGTGTTTAATTTCTTCTTTAATTGCTTCGGCGCATTTAACATGCCCCATGCCGAAGCGTCCGGTTAATATCAAAATGTTCATGATTCCCTCACTTATCATTCTCATTTTTGCACTTGTTTTCGTTATATAAATGCATCATACATTTCCTATATAAAGAGGATGTGCAAATAATCGTTAAGATTTTGTAAACGATTCTAAAGAAAGTCTAAAGCAATATCTTGTGGTCTTCCATTGCTTTTTATTACATTTAGGGGTGTCTAACTTACATTTTTGTCACAATTAAAGTAATTAATACTTGAAAAAAGAAAAAATGCGTGTTATTCTTTAACCGTAATATGTAGTTGAGAGTGAGCTTTGAGGAGCTCACTTTTCTTATGTAATCAAATAAATGAGGTGAGTTATGTCCAAAAGAGAGACTTACGAAGCCAAGGCCACTGCCATGCTGGAGCCTATATGCAAGGCCAACGGAGTGGAGATTTACGACGTTGAGTATGTTAATGAAGCGGGGGAGTGGTACTTACGCGCCTACATTGACAAGGAAGGCGGAGTGACAATTGAAGACTGTGAAGCGGTCAGCCGTGCTTTCTCCGATGCCCTCGATGCCGACGACTTTATCGACGACGCTTATTATCTTGAGGTTTCAAGCCCGGGACTCGGGCGCACGCTTAAGAAGGATTCACATCTTGAAAAGAGTATAGGTATGGAGGTCGAGCTTAAGACCTACAAGCCCATCGACAAGGTTAAGGAATTCTCGGGAATACTTAAAGGCTTTACTGCTAACGACATAACGATAGAAACCGATGCCGGAGAGAGAACGTTTAATCGCTCCGACATAGCACTTATCAAACTGGCTCTTGATTTATAATGAAAGGATAAAAGAAAATGAACAAGGAATTAATGTTAGCGCTTGATTTACTTGAAAAGGAGAAGCAGATCAGCCGTGACGTATTATTCGAGGCTATTGAGAACTCTCTTATCACAGCCTGCAAGAATCACTTTGGCAAGTCCGACAACGTAAAGGTCGAAATCAACAAGGAAACCTGTGATTTCGAAGTATACGCTGAGAAGGAAGTAGTTGAGGAAGTAGAAGATCCCGTACTTCAGATTTCTCTTGAGGATGCCAGAAAGATTAAGGCCAAGTACAAGCTCGGCGACATTGTTAAAGTAGACATCAAATCCAAGGAATTCGGTCGTATCGCAGCGCAGAACGCCCGCAACGTAATCACTCAGAAGATTCGTGAGGAAGAAAGAAGCGTTGTTTATAACATTTATTATGAGAAGGAACATGATATCGTAACCGGTATCGTTCAGAGATACATCGGCAACAACATCAGCATCGACCTTGGTAAGGCTGACGCTATCTTAGCCGAAAGCGAGCAGGTTAAAGGCGAGAACCTTCGTCCCACCGAGCGCGTTAAGGTATACATTGTTGAAGTTAAGAACACTTCCAAGGGTCCCCGTATCCTTGTAAGCCGTACCCATCCCGAACTCGTTAAGAGACTCTTCGAATCCGAAGTAGCCGAGATTCAGGACGGTACAGTAGAAATTAAGAGCATTGCCCGTGAAGCAGGCTCCCGTACCAAGATTGCAGTTTGGTCCAATAACCCTAACGTTGACGCTGTAGGCGCATGCGTAGGTATGAACGGTGCGAGAGTTAACGCCATCGTTGAAGAGTTAAGAGGCGAGAAGATTGACGTCATCAACTGGGATGAGAACCCCGGTAACCTTATTCAGAACGCTCTTTCTCCCGCTAAGATTGTTAACGTATTTGCGGATCCCGACGAGAGAACCGCTAAGGTTGTAGTTCCCGATTATCAGCTCTCTCTTGCAATCGGTAAGGAAGGTCAGAATGCCCGCCTTGCTGCAAGACTTACAGGCTATAAGATCGACATCAAGTCCGAGACTCAGGCCAAGGATGCATACGGATTCCGCCTTGAAGACTACCTCGATGACGAAGACTACGACGAGTACGATGATTACGAAGAGGGCGAATTTGAAGACGCTCCCACCGAAGAGGAAGAATAAGTAATGGAAAGAAAAGTTGCGATTAGGCAGTGCGTAGGATGCGCCGCAAAAGGTGATAAACGAGA
>FMTX01000020.1 GCA_900100895.1 Lachnospiraceae bacterium YSD2013 | reverse complement strand
CTGAACAGAAAGTACGCAATCACTGCAAAAAAAGCCGTTCCGCACACCTGCAAATAAATCGCAACACCCGCAAAACTCGGCACAACAAGTCCGTACACCCACATAAGCGCGTCCGTAAAGAAAATGGATGTCTGGTGAGGCTCCCACATCTCAAGGAACATTCTGTCTCCGCTTAAATGTCTGTAGGACATAGCCATAGTGTAGGCGTTGTCGGCACCAAAGTCCGTAAATATGGTCTTGATGCTTACAAGCGCAACAATAATCCAAAGGAATTTGATTAATCTTGAAGTATTACTCTTTGTCTTCACGCACTACCTCGTCGATAATGTAAGGCGGTCTGTTACGTGATGCATCGAGAGCGCGCCAGATGTATTCGCCTATGACACCAATCATAAGCATGATAAGGCCGAAGCCGAAAAGAACAACGCACATAAGGGACGCCCAACCTTCGACAGGTGTACCCGTGGTGAAATACTCTATAAATACGCTTATCATTAAAACAAGTGCAATAACGTCAAAAATGAATCCCACACCCATCATCAAGCGAAGGGGCGCGTATGAAAAGCTGAGGATAGAGTCGGCCGCAAGCTTTACTTTCTTGGAGAGGGTCCAGCGCGACTTGCCTACCTCGCGGTCTTTGCGGTCAAAGTAAATCATGTCTGTCTTAAAGCCCGCCCACATAACCTGAAGTGTAAGGGACGAATTCTTTTCATCAAGAAGCTCGAGAACCTCGATAACCTGTCTGTCGATAAGGTAGCAATCGCAGCCACCCGCAGGCATGTTGGGGTTAACAAACTTACGTACAAGGCCATAGTAGCGATTCGCCATAAATACCTTGAGACCGTTCTCATCTCGCGAACGTCTGATGGCAAGAACAACTTTGTTGCCCTGCTTCCAGCTCTCATACATATCAAGAATGAGCGTCGAATCTTCCTGCAGATCCGCCTGCTTAGTCACCGCACAGTCACCGGTACATACGCTTAAGCCCGCAAGCAGTGCCGCATGCTCGCCGAAATTTCTGGAAAGCTTAACAAGCACAACGTTCGGGTCCTGTGCCTTGATGGACTCCATGACTTCGTAGGAATTGTCTCCCGAGCCGTCGTCCACGAATACTATTTCATAATCCCCGATTTTACCGAGGATTTTTTCTTTCATATCGTCATATAACATCTGAAGGGTGTCCGCGCTGTAATATACGGGCACTACAATTGATAATTTGCTCATATTGTCTCCGATTCGGTTTCTTTGGCCATAGCCCTCGTTTAAGATTATAACACAGCAAAAAAAAGAGCACCACCCATCAGGCGATGCTCTAAAAAAATCTTAATCTTTATGGCTGTTCAACGATTGCATTCTTGTCGCCGAGTACTACGTCGAGGGTCAGTTCCTTGAGCTCGCCGTTAACGTTTCTGGTGACGGTAAGCGTTACGGTCTCGCCGACCTTGTAGTAATCAAGGAAGCCGGAAAGTTCGGAAATTGTCTTAACCGACTGGCCTTCAACCTTGGTGATGACGTCGCCCATGTAGATGCCTGCGGCCTCTGCGGGTGAGCCTTCGTAAACCTTGCTTACGTATACGCCTGCGGGATAGCCGAGCATTGTAACATCGTAGCTGTCGTTACCGCCGATGCCGAGGTAGCCCTTGCTCTCTGCGTCAACTTTGTTACGGGTCTCTCTGTCGGAGAACTCCTTGAGGATATCCTTAACAGAGCTGATGGGAATTGCAAATCCCATGTTATCGATTTGTGAATCGCCGGCCTTGGAAGAGTTAATACCTACAACCTCGCCGTTTATATTAAGGAGCGCGCCGCCGGAGTTACCGGGGTTAATGGCTGCACTGGTCTGAATAAGGTTCGAATAAGTGGTTCCGTCGATTGTGATGTCACGTCCGAGTGCACTTACAACACCTGTGGTAACGGACTGGCCGTAACCGAGCGCATTACCGATTGCAATTGCCGCTTCACCGATCTTAAGGCTGTCGGAATCGCCGAGGGTTGCAACCTTGATGGCCGACTTGGTCTCTGCGGTTAAATTGTCCTTGGCTACTGCTATTACGGAAATGTCCATACTGGAATCATAACCTTTAACATATGCATCAGCCGTTGTCTCATCCACAAAAAGAACCGATAAGGACTTATTGTCCGCAATTACGTGATTGTTAGTAGCGATGAAGTACTCTGTATCGCTCTCGCCGATGATGATACCGGAGCCGTATGACTCGGTGTCCTGTGTGTATCTTCTACCGAACCAGTCGCTTACGGAATACTCGCCTTTATTGGTAATGGCTACCATTGAAGGCATAACCTTGTCCACAACGCTTGTAACATCTGAAACTGCCGCGGTGTTAATGACTGTGGAGTTCTTATTGGACGAAGAAGCAAGCGCCGACTGAAGCTCGGCTACGCTCTTCTGAAGCTCTTCAACATCGGTGTTGGTCTCGATTGCCTTAGGCTCTTCTTTAATTACGTAAGTGTTGATTGCGTAAAAAGAACCTGCCGCGCAAGCGCCGAATGCAAGACCGAATGCCATTGCCGCGCAAAGTTTCGGGAAGAAGTGTGATTTGTTCTTCTCTTTCTTAGCCTTAGCGGGCTTAGTCACGGATGCGGTTTCTCTTGCGGGCTCTGTGGGTCTTACCTGTTCCTGCCAGGTGTAGCCGTACTCGGGCTTAGACTCGTATGAGGGTCTTGTCTCATGCCATGTGCCTGCTCCGTATTCGCTGTGTGTACTATTGTCTGCGGGATTCTCTCCGCCGTTACCGTTATTGCCGAAAGAATCAGTGCCAAAATTGTTATTGTTAAAATTCTGCTCATCCATTGAAAAGTTACCTCCTTTTTCAATTCTTGAGCTGATTGTAAATCCCAATTGTGACGGAATTGTGTCTTATTTATTTAAAAATTATGAAATACATATCTGCCGCTGTCCCGGCGACGAAATTACTCTTCTTCGTCTCTCTTGTACGCTCTTACGGGAGGCTGTGAAATCATCTTGACTTCCTCATCGCTTCTTCCGTAACCCGCGTGACCGTCTACGCTCTTTCTGTCTCTTAAAATCTCGTCCATGCGCCAGAATTCAAGGTTAGCGCTGTATTTGTGAAGGTCTGCGGGAGACATTTTCGCATACTTAAGCGCTTTCTTGTAGCCGGCCTTCTGAGCCCTGTACATACGCTTCAATTCAAAGCCTTCGCCAGAGAAACCTTTTCTCTTAAGATGCGAAAGAAGCATCTTCTCAACCTTGCGGGCATTGTCCCTTACCGCTATGTAGTCGTATACTTCGGGATTCTTAAGAACGCATACACCGAAGTCAAAAGCGTGCCTTAACTGTTCTTTGTCCGTTGAGCGGGTGTAATCGGTCACAACAGCATCGGCAACGTAGGTTACCTTGTAGCCGGCTTCGAGAGCCTTGGCAGCGTAAATAATGTCTTCGTTGCAGATAATGTGATTGGGAAAACCGCCGAGAGCGTCAAAAATCTCACGTCTGTATGCAGCGCAGCAGTTGATTCCGCTTATCGAGCCGTTCTTCACGGACTCTAAATCCTTGGAAGTAAGCACCGCACTGTCTTCTGAAAAGAAATAACGCTTTAAGTACTTGTCCGTCTCTGGATGTCCGTCGGGCACAATCTGTCTTGCATAAGAAACGGCACATTTAGGGTCGCTTTCAAGCGCACTCAAAAGCTTCGAAACCACTTCAGGCGAATTGGGTATCACGTTCTGAGACATGATGATAAAGCAGTCGGCCTCGGAGTTCTTAACACCGAAGTTGCAAGTCTTGCCGCAATCAAATTCGCGCTTGGAAATGTGGCGCACATAAAGAGACTTGTGCTCGTCGAGAAATCTATTGGAATATACCAGGCGATCGAAGTATTTCTGCTCGGTATTGACAACTATTATTTTGTCAAAAGAAACCGTCTGCGATGACATGGCATCCACAGCGTCAAGAAAGGTTTCATCGGGCTTATATGCCGGAATAATCAAATCTACTGTCATAAAAATATCCTTGAAATAAAATTTTAAAAGGGACCTGGGAAGAACTCCCGGTCCCTTGTTCATTATAGCACAACTATAATTATTTCAATCATTAAATTTTCACCAAAGCTTGTGCCCGCAAGTGAACCAAGCTCGGTCATTTTGCAGATTTAAATCTGCGGTTAATCGTCTCCGAAATCGTCGGAAGGCTCTACCTGACTGCCAAGATACTTGGATGCCTGTCTCTTGATTTCATCGCTGTATTCGGAGATGTTAGCCGAAGGCTTATAGTCGTCTTCATTGAAGAGGAATTTGTGAAGCCATACAACGTTGGTCTGAAGATCTACAGGAATTACACAGCTCTTTGTGTCGATCATACCTGTGGTGTAATGATCCTTGCTGGGGAAGCCGCCCTCATCAACAATCTCATATGAAGCTACGTCAACAAGCAAATCAAGAATCTCGGGAAGACTTAACGATGTATGAACCTCGCTGAAGATATTCTCACATGCAGACTTAAGCTTGCTTACGCTTGTGGTCTTGGCAACATCGAGACAAGCCTTAATAACTTCACGCTGTCTCTCGGTTCTCTTAAAGTCGTTACCTGCGGTGTAACGAATACGGCAGTATGCTGTAGCCTGTAAACCGTCGAGAAGCTGATAACCTGTATCCTTAACGGGAGTGTATGAGTCAACATCGCTCATCTTCTCTACCATTGAAATCTGATAGTTGTTAAGGTGCTTAATCTCTTCTTCATCTACCTCAATATAAACGCCGCCGAGTGCATTGACTACGTCACGAAGACCTTCGAAACCGATTGTGATAAAGTCGGTGATGTTAAGGTCAAGGTTCGCATTGAGCATCTTAATGGCTCTGTCTGCGCCGCCGTATGCATATGCACTGTTACATTTATCGTAGCTGTTGGTCTTACCAGGATCGATATTTAAATATGAATCTCTGTAAACCGATACCAATTTAACTTCCTTGGTATCCTGGTTAATGGATGCGATAATGATTGTATCTGAACGAGTCTTTGAATCAAGCTGACCGGTACGTGAGTCAACACCGAAAAGCGCGATGTTTCTGTATCCCTTCATAGCCTCGTTTTCTTTAACTTCTTCGGGAAGAGCAACTTCGATTTCCTTCTCGTCAATGGAAACCTTCTGAACGCCTTCTTCCTTATCGGTAGTCTTAAGGACGAGCCACATTACGACCAAAAGAGCAACCAAAATTAAAATTTCCGCAACAAACAAAACAATCTTACCTGCGGAAGTTTTCTTCTTCTTACTTGCCATATTTCCTCCAAAACTAAACGCCGTAGCGTATTCTTCAATGTACAAGAAAACACTATTACAATACTACATCGAACTTTACTATAAAACAAATTAATCTTTTCTTAATATTGGTACTGTAGTACTATCTTCGTTCGATTTTTGGAAGAAAAAGAAAAATTAAACCTTGTTTTTGCAGTTCATCGGCAAATTCCATACTAAGCTTTCCGGCAAAAGCATGGATATCCGCCTTGGAATTCTTGTTGTTCTCAGTATATTCATTAAGCTGTTTTATCAGCTTTTCATAGGTCTCTCGCATCTTCGGGGCCGGAGTTACGGTTCTGATATCGCAAGCGATTACATCTCTTGTCAAAACCGCTCCGTGCATGTAACCCGAGAAATGTTTATTCATGTTTAAAAATAATTCTCGGCCCGAATTTGAATAAATACCTCTTGTTATCTTATTACCCGCTATATACAGGTCACCTATAGCTCCCAGTTCGGGTCTGAGCATAAAGATATCTTCGCCCCACTCTACTCTGTAGAACCCTTTGTGCGGAAGATCCGATACCGATATCTTCTTATTGTATTTATTATAAAGAAAATCTTCTATTGCTCTTCTGCCGGCTTCGTATGCATATTCTTTGCTTGCCGGATTAAACGCTGTAGATTCCTCGTGGCAACGCCAGTGATATAAAATCTTACCGATATGACGGATCTCCGAAGACTCGGAACGGGCTATAGTTCGCAGTATTACGTCATAATCCTGCGCTCCGTCATATTCGCTTCTAAACTTGATTTCTTTGAGCAAAGAAGTCTTAATGACCGTGAAATGGCAGATATAGTTGTTGGATAATATTAAATCCTGATTAAAGTTTTCCTTGATATGAGGTTCGAAATACTTAGTGGCGTCGCCGTTGCACTTGTCTTCGTCCGAGTATATCAGGTTAACCTTTTGTCCTTTTCGCTTGGCATCCGAAAGAAGGAGTGCATTCTCATAGAGTGCGTCAAAGTCCAAAAAGTCGTCGTGATCGAGAAGTGCGCAGTAATCTCCGGTTGCAGCTTCAAGCGCCACGTTGGTGTTGGCGGAGATGCCTCCGTTTTCTTTGACCTTGATATATTTGATGCGCGCATCCTTGTATGACTTGATAACGCCGGCAGGACCCTCCGACCCCGATGCATCGGCAAGAATCAATTCGAAGTTGCCGTATGCCTGGCCGAGAACCGAGTCAATCATCTCGCGAAGATACTTCTCCGGAGTCTCGTAGACGGGAACCAGTATACTGAACTTAATATCCTCGTCTAGCGGTCCCTCATAAGTACATTCGGACGCACTAAGCGGAACGTCCCTGTAAAAGAGACGCTCCGCCGTAGCATACCATGTTTTTTTAATACCGTTTCTTTTAAAATAACGGATGGTTTTTAAAATGTTACCCATTGTACCTTACAGTATTGCTTTAAGATTGTTCTTAAGTTCTTCTACTTTCTTAACCGAATCTTCGAGGCTGTTGCCCTTAACGCCGATGTAGAATTTAATCTTGGGCTCTGTTCCCGAAGGACGAGCGCAGCACCATGCGTTGTCGGTTAAATCGAAATATAATACGTTGGACTTAGGCAAACCGGTAGGCTTCTTGGCGCCGGTAGCCATGTCGATGATAACGTCCTTATCGTAATCTCTGAAAGAAAGCACCTTCCATGCGCCGAGTTCCTTGGGAGGATTCTGACGAAGCTTCTCCATCATCTCCTGAATCTTCTGAGAGCCGTCCATACCCTTAAGGGTGATGGTGTAAAGGTCTTCCTTGTAGTAACCGAATTCTTTGTAAATGTCGAGCATGCGATCCCAGAGGGTTACGCCGTTCTTCTTGCACCAAGCTGCGACTTCGCAGAGGCACATAACTGCAACAACCGCATCCTTATCACGAGCGTGGGTGCCTGCAAGACAGCCGTAGCTTTCTTCGAGACCGAATACGTAGTTGTTGGTACCTTTCTCGATGAACCATTTAATCTGCTCACCGATATACTTAAAGCCGGTCAAAACTTCTACTAACTTAACATTATATTTCTCTGCAATCGGATCGGCCATGTTGGTGGTAACGATGGTCTTAACGAGTGCGGGGTTAGCGGGCATTGTGCCGAGCTTTGTTCTTTCTTTTAATATATACTCTGCAATGAGCATACCGGACATGTTACCTGTGAAGGGAACGTAGTCATCACTCCTGGTGTCGTACGAGTAAATTCCGAGACGGTCGGCATCGGGGTCGGTAGCGAGCACAACATCGGCCTTAACTTCTCTTGCAAGCTTAAGCGCAAGTGTGAATGCCTTGGGATCCTCGGGATTGGGATACTCAAGTGTGGTGAAATCGGGGTCGGGAAGTTCCTGCTCGGGAACTACGTATACGTTCTTAAATCCGAGTTCTTTGAGAATACGGCGAACGGGAATGTTACCTGTTCCGTGGAAAGGTGAGTATACGATCTTGATATCGCCCGCAACTTCCTTGATAATCTCGGGATGGATAATCTGCTTCTTGAGCTCTTCCATGTAACGGTCGTCGATTTCCTTGCCGATTACGTTGTATAAGCCGGCTTTCATGGCGTCTTCTTTGGCCATGGTCTTGGCATCGGAGAAGTTAGCTACGTTGTTAACCTCGGTGATGATGTCCTTGTCCCTGGGAGCGGTTACCTGTGCGCCGTCTTCCCAGTATACCTTGTAGCCGTTGTACTCAGGGGGATTGTGGCTTGCAGTTACCACGATACCTGCGGTACATCCGAGTTCTCTTACTGCAAAAGAAAGCTCGGGGGTAGGCCTTAAAGTCTCGAATACATAAGCCTTGATGCCGTTAGCCGCAAGACAAAGCGCTGCTTCATCCGCAAACTCGGGAGACATTCTTCTGGAGTCGTAAGCAATGGCAACACCCTTAGACTGGGCGCCCTGCTTGATGATGTAATTGGCAAGACCCTGGGTAGCCTTTCTTACTGTATATACGTTCATTCTGTTGGTGCCGGCACCGATTATACCTCTGAGGCCGCCGGTACCGAACTCCAAGTTCTTATAAAATCTTTCATTAATTTCATTGTCATCGGAAGCAATAGCCTTAAGCTCTGCCTTGGTAGCGTCATCAAAGTATGAGTCGCTAAGCCAAAATTCGTATTGTTCTTTAACCGTCATCTGACACATCTCCTTTATTCAACTTTTACTGAAAAATCGCTTCTGTCCAAAGAAAAGTTCGCGTTGTAGTAGGGATCTCCCTTCTCAAGTACGTCTTTCCATTTGGTTCTGAAGAACTCAGATTCTTTATTGTATCGCTCAGCTTTCTCACCCTTATCGTCGAGTCCCCTCGAAATCGACTCGTAGTGGTAAAGCTCTGCGAAAGGAGTAAATACGTTCAAATACCCTTTCTCGCGAAGTTTCAGACAAAAATCAACATCATTTAACGATATCTTGAAATCGGTGTCAAGTCCGCCCACTTCATCCCAAAGGGATTTCTTAACAAGAAGGCAGGCTCCCGTAACCGCCGTAACGTCCTGGGTGTAGCAGAGGCGACCCATATAGCCTAAGTTTTCTTTGGGCATTTTGTAATGAGTGTGGCCTGCGGTTCTGTGAGCACCGAGTCCGATTACGACACCCGCATGCTGGATGGTGCGGTCCGCATAATAAAGCTTAGCACCGACTGCGCCCACGTCTTCACGCTGAGCGTACATGAGCATCTCCTCAAGCCAGTTGAGGGTGATGACTTCGGTATCGTTATTAAGCAAAAGAATGTATTCTCCCTTTGCAAAGGATACACCAAAATTGTTAACCGCCGAGTAATTGAACTCACCTTCGAAGGTCACGACTTTAATCTTGTCGGACATCTCCTTGAGGTCTTCGTAGAGATCGAAGGTTGCTTTCTCTGTACTGTTGTTCTCGACGATGATAATCTCGTAATTGGTATAAGTAGACTTCTCAAGTATGGAAGTTACGCAGCGTTTAAGGTCTGCGGCGTGGTCTTTATTTGGAATAACAATTGTTATTAATGGTGTTCCGTTAAGCTTGTATCTGATCTTAAAGATGGTCTCAAAGGCTCTGGTACTGGTAATCTTGAAGTCTGTGTAACCATGTTTTCTTAAGTGGTCGGCTACCGCACCCTTGGCTGCATCGATAGCGTATTCTTTGGCCGAGATGTTGCTGGCTACGCTGCCGGAGTGACAACGCCAGTAGTATAAAAGTCTCGGAACGTGAACGATTTTCTCCGCTCTGTCGGTAAGTCTCAAAATCATATCATGATCCTGGCTGCCGTCGAACTTCGTCCTGAAAAGTTCTGTTCCGTCGAGCAGAGTTTTCTTAAATACGCTGAAGTGACAAATGTAGTTATTGGCGCGAAGATTGTCCACCGCATAGTCGGGCTTAAAATGCATCGTGAGCATGTGGTCGATGTTACCGCTCTTGAAAGTGGTCTCGTCGCAGTAGATGTAGTCGGCGCCCTGTTCATTAATAACCTTCACATATTCAAAAAGAGCCGAAGGATGAAGGATATCATCGTGGTCGAAAAGTCCGATGTACTCGCCGGTTGCAAGCTTAAGGCACTGATTGGTGTTGCCCGAAATGCCTTCGTTCTTCTCAAGCTTCGTATATTTAATACGTGAGTCCCCGTATTCTTTGACCGTCTCACCCACATATGCGTGCGCATCGTCGGAACCGTCGGCAAGACAAAGCTCCCAATTCGAGTAGGTCTGCCACACCACCGAGTCGATCATTTCCTTGAGCATGGTCTTGTCGGTGTTGTAAAGCGGAACGAGGATGCTGATAAGAGGTCTGTAGTCAAAAGAATACTCCTCTTCAAATTTTCTGCGCGCTTCGTCTGGGAAACTCTTTGTGCCGTAGAATTTCTTGGCCTCGGCTTCTCTCTTCTTATAATTAATCTTCATGGCGATTCCGCGGGGGCCGCCGAGATTTTTCACACGTCTAATATTGTTCACCACTTTGTGGCCGAACATTCTCACGGGCGTGGAGGCTTTCCATATGGGATTGTCTTTGATGCGTTTAAGCTTAAAGGAGATTTCTTCTTTCTCCTCTTCAAGCTCCGCAAGACGCTCGGACAAGACCGCGTTTCGTTCCTGCTCCTGCTCGTAGAGTTCCTTGTAATCCATTTATTTCACCACCATATATTTATTGGAAAAAGCATACAGCTTTTCCTTGGACATTTTCTTGGTCATAAGTATGCCGACACGATAGTTGCCGGGCTTAAGTTCCGCCCCGGGTATATTAACACAAAATCCGGATTTTTCAACATTTACCTGATCTGTGCATGAAAGCGCAACATCATTTCTTACGCATCCGTTGATGGGCAAAGAAAAGGTCTGAAGTTCGCCTCGAAGCAAAAGCAATTTATGATAACATGCGTTATTTGTTCCCGCAACATACGCGAAGCCCTGTACCAGATAGCTGCCGTCGTCTTCTTTGTCAAAAGAAAATCCGCTCTTATTGTCGGCATATTCCATGGAAAGAATTACGCAGGCATCTTCCCTTGCGCCGCATCCATTTAAATCCACAACCGTTTTCTTGGTTGCGGTTTCTTCTGCCCGCTTGTATTCATATTCATTTGCCGGAACTATTCTTGAGTCCAGGCAGTCAGCCAGAAGGTACTTCGAGAAATATGGGTCATAGCCGCGAAGTGAACCGTGTGTTTCGTAGAGGCGTTCTTTTTCCACGTTGAGTCTGACTATCGACTTGGTGTCTTCGTCTCGTCCTCTGGTAATCGACTCGGCATGAACCGCATAAATGTTATTGCATACAACATTCACGTATCCTGCCTCAAGAAGTCTGAAGCAGAAATCAACATCGTTAAAAGCAACTTTCAGGGTTTCATCCAATCCGTGAACCTTATCGTAAGCATCACGTCTCACCATCAGGCAAGCTGCGGTAACTGCGGAAACGTTCTGAACCGTATGATTAAATCCATGATAATATGATTGCCTGTCATCGCAAAACTGAAGCTTATGCACGGGACCGATTCGGTTATTGATAACCCCGGCGTGCTGAATAGTGCTTGAATTCGGGTACAAAAGCTTCAGTCCCACGGCGCCGGTAAAGCTGTATTTAAGCTCATCGGCCATGGTTTCGAGGGTGCCTTTTTCTTTAAAAGTTATATCGTCATTTAACAAAAGAACCATCGGGTACTTGGATTCCGCCACCCCGATATTGCACTGAGCGGAGAAATTGAAGTCCATGGGATTATATTTGTATATGGCATGGTACTTGGAGAGTACCTCTTCTATGTCCTGTTTTTTGTCCGGGTCGCTTCCGTTGTCTACGACGATAATCTCGACTTCGGTATCATCGTAAAGCGAATCGAACAAGGATGATAAACATTGCTCAAGCAAGTGCGGATTGTTCCTTGATGGAATAACGACCGATATTTTATATTTGTCATTCTTGACCGCCACGAGGTTGCTTGCGTATCTGCCCGCATTCTCGTACTTAATCTCGTTATTGGTATAGTCCTTGGCATGAATCAGAATCTCGCCGACACTGATTACACTCTTACGAAGTGACTTCTCATCTTTAAAGATATATTCAAGAAGCATCCGGTATATCTTTCTCACACCGTACACGTCCTCGGGCATATAAACATCCCTAAACGAACTTCTTCTTATTACAACTACGTTACAGAAATAAAAATGATCTAAAAATGCATTAGGCGACCATTCGGGTTTAAAGTAAGGATCCTGCCTTGTACCCACCACGCTTCTTCCGTACTTAAGCAAATCTCCCGCATCAAGCGTAGCAATATCCTCATCGCCGTAAAGAACATCAGCCTCGGGATTCTCAAGGAACGCCTTTTGAATAAACGGGATCGCCCTGTCGGTAAGTTCGCCGTTCGTAAAGATTATAAAGTCTTCCAGTAAATACTTAATCTCAAAAGAAGCATCCACAACAGAATACGGAACGATTCTGAAACTTGAGCCTTCATAAGTCGTCACATAAGAAAGCTTGGACATGGCTTTGGCTTCTCCGGCCTCAGTCTCATCCCCCTTAGAGCGCACGGACATATCGATTCTTTCAAAAGAAGACTCCTTGTCCCTAATCCATTCATCATAGGAAGGAACCGCTCCCTCTATCGACTTGGCATATACCTTATCCGCATGTTTAATTGTCGCATTCTTAATCAGACTTTTAATCATAGCGATCCTGTTTAGAAAAGTTTCTTAATGTTCTTGGCTACCGCCTCCGCAGTATCTGCCGCAAGCGGAACCACTTCAAGTTCCAAATATAAAAATGTATCTTCATCATGAACAAATCCGTCAACGTTGAAATACAAGTTGGGATCTGCCGTGGAGAATACGAAATTGTTCTTACCTATTCTTACACCGTTGGACAAAACATACTTCTTGCTGTCTACCGGGAAATCTTCTTCTCCAAGCTTGGCTTCTCTGATTGTAACCAGACAAGGCGCATCGAGAGGATCTACTCTCATAATCGAATTGTCGGTTCCGACAGCCGCGGTGATTTTCGCAACGGTTTCATCCACATACGCGTCTTTGCATTCATATGCGGTTTCCTCGCTGAATTCGCCTTCACCCTTGCCGGGATAAATCATAACTTTATAAATTGATGAATTATCTTTTATCTTACCCACAAGCGGAATCGGGTTAACACTCTTTAATCCCATGTGTTCTCTTAATTCACCAAGTGACAAATTCCGCCCTGTTACGCGTTTTTGGAAGATTACTTCATCGTTTCTGATATCTTCTGCTGCTTCGTGCGAAAGAACAAGCTTGTCAAGTATTAAATCCTGATTTATTTTTTCGCGGTTCTTATCTTCCAATAAATAACAATACAGAGCCCTGTAAGCAGTCTCACGAACCGGCACACTGCCTTCCTTGCACCATTCGTAGTCTATCAAAGTCCAGTCATCCCCGCTTACAAGAATGTTGGAAAATACAACGTCAAGATCCGCAATATCCGCACCGTCATTGTAACCCACAAGGCTTACATATTTATCAAACAGCGCATAGAAGTTATCCAAATCATTCTTTTTAAGAAGCTTATCAAAAATTCTCGAGAGTTCTACGCCTTCCACATACTCAAAATCTGCGGAAAGTCTTCCGCCCGCTTCAAGTACGTTACACCTGTTAATCTTAAGTCCCGAGCCTTCATATCTTGCAGAAAGCATTTCATAATACCTGCCGAGATTTCTGATATGCTCATCGGCAGCATCGCTGAGCGGACGTTTTCTGACCACTTTACCGCCCGGAGTCGATTCTATCGTAGTAAATATTCCATACTCGGGAGCTCTGTCATTGGAAAATCTTGCATACTCAACATCCACGGGATTGCCGAGCACTACAAGATACGAATTCGAATAATACTGAAAGCTTCCGTCTTCACAGCAAGCATCAAAAGCTTCTTTTTCCGAGAACAAATCGAGCCTGTCCGATTCAAAGTTAAGTCCGTTGTCCACAAGCTCTCCCACCTTGGGAAGTCTTGAGTTCGAATACAGACATTTCATAAATCTATAATCGGGATAAGGATAGAACATCTGCGCTTTGGAGAAGCCTGTTGTCGAAAGAATCTTTCTAAGCCCCGCAAAGGTCAGTCCCGAATCACTCTTGCCTTCTACGCCAGTAAAATATTCACTCTCGCCGGCAGCTTTAACCCCGGCAAGATTCCTCATGCCCATGCGATTGTCGGTAATAAATATCACGCGTCCGTTTTTACCCGTCAAACGTTCCGCCTCGGACAATAATCGTGCATTTCTTACAATTACCCAATTATAGGTCGAATCAATTGTCGATATTGAGCCTATTGTTCCTGCATAAACGACAAATTTCTTGCAATTCGAGAATCGCTCCGCAATTATCTCTGCATCTGTCGCGCAACAGCAATATGCTGTGACATTATCAGTCATTTCAAGAAGAGCACCTGTTATTGCGCCACACTCGGCGTCCAGTTCCAGCACAGAATCACCTTCACGAATCGGCAACCACCTTACAACGTTACCGCGTATATCAGACAGGTGATACAGATACTCATACTTGTTTTTGTCCGCAATAATGCCCGAATATTCCAATTTGTTCGTATCCCTGACAATCTTCAGAATATCCTCTTTAAGATAACCCTTGTTTTTCTCAGGTTCACAATCTATGAAGTTAACACTTACCTTACCGATAAAGGTGCTATTAACCATCAATAACCTCTTTCAAATATTCAATCGCAACAACTATTTAATCTTCGTCACAGTGATCTTACTGTTCATATCGTAATATCCGACCGTATCCTTGTCAGATATAACCGCAACGCTCATCGCGTAATACATTCTGTGATAAACCGTAAACGTATCGTTTATGTATCCGGTACAGCCAAAAGAAATCAGATATTCGCCGCCCTGCAGATTCATCTCCTGAGTAAACGTAATCTCGAGTTCACTTCCGGCCTTTACATTCTCGAGAAACGCTTTCTCAAACATTGTATTGGTGCCGGTAACCTCTACGCCCTTAGGATTAACGAACTTATATGCAAATATGGGTTTCTCCACATCCTTATCGAACCGCACCTTCATGTGTATCGTGAATACATCGCCCTTAATAAGCGCATTCGTACGAAGTCCCTTCGAATCCGTCACCCAGTATTCTTCGATTACAGCTTCCTTGGAGCCATACTCAAGAAGTTCCTTGTTCTCGCCGTCCGCAGCGAACATATCGCCCTTGTCCTTGGCATACTGACCCACAAGAATCTGCTTATAAACATCTATCATTTCCTTGGGCTTACCCTCAGCGACCTTGTCGCCCTTATTAAGTACCAGTACTCTGTCGCAGTACTTGGAAATCGAACTTAAGTCGTGCGACACAAATATAATCGTCTTACCCGACTTCTTGAATTCTTCAAACTTGTGATAACACTTCGACTGGAAGAACACGTCTCCGACCGAAAGCGCTTCATCGACAATCAATATCTCCGGATCAATGTTAATGGCCACGGCAAAAGCAAGACGCACGAACATACCCGAAGAATAAGTCTTAACCGGCTGATACACATAATCACCGATATCCGCAAACTCCAGTATATCCGGCAATCGCTTCTCGATTTCTTTTTCCGTGAAGCCCATCATGGTGCCGTTAAGATAGACGTTCTCGATACCGTTGTATTCCTGGTTGAATCCGGCACCGAGTTCCAGCAGCGCCGAGATGCGACCGTTAACCTTCACATCGCCTTCAGTTGCATTAAGAACACCTGTTATTATTTTCAAAAGGGTGGATTTACCGGAGCCGTTGGTTCCGATGATACCTACAGTCTCGCCCTTATAAATGTCTATATCCACGCCCTTAAGAGCATAGTTCACCGAATAACAATTCTTCTTAAGCCCGAACGCATCAAAAAGACGATCCGCGGGCTTATTGTACAGCTTATAAGCCTTCTTAAGACCCTTTACCGATATGATTTTTTCTCTTGATTCGCTATCAAGCATTTCTTTACTCATCTATACCTCTATAAAACGTCCGCAAAATGGACCTTAAGTTTCTTAAATATCGCTCTGCCTATAAGCCAAAGCACCAGTACAAGCCCCCAGAAATACGCTGTATAAAGCGGTTCTGTCCAGAAGCCCTTGCTCTCACAAATCGTCGCCCTGTATCCAAGCACTACATAAGCCACAGGGTTAATCACCTTCATGGCTATCTGCCACTTGGGAGAAAGATTCGCTATATTCCAAAGAATGGGCGTCGCCCACATTCCTATTTGCAAAAAGATAGAAATAATCTGATTCAAATCCCTGAAAAATACCACTATCGCCGACGTCGCATAACTAAGCGCCAGAAGCAGCATAAACAGACAAAAACTGTAATAAAGAAGCTGAATCGTGTACAGATTGGGGTAATATTTGTATACTGCCGCCACAATCAGAAGAACACACATAAAAAAGACATGTATAAAGGAAGCGGCAACGACCTTTATAACAGGCAGAATATCAATTTTAAATACCACCTTTTTAACAAGGTAGCTGTACTGCACCAATGCATTGGCGCCGTTTGATAAACCTTCGGAAAAATAAAACCAGGGAACCAGACCCGCAGTCAGGAAAAGAACGTAAGGAACCTCTATTCCGCCCGCAACAGCCGTAGCTCTCTGTTTAAAAATCTTGTCAAAAACGATATAGTACATAAGCACTGTGATAACCGGCTGAACCATCGCCCACAGTGCTCCCAAATAGGAGCCGGCGTAACGAGTCTTAAAATCGTTACGCGCAAGCTTCCATATTAAGCTAAGTGTTTTCTTATTTTCTTTCTGCGACATATTCTTTAAATCCGCCCCACTTGGTATCCTTTTCGCTCATGATAAGTTCAAGGCCTTCTTCGATGGGCCACTTAACAGCAATGTCGGGATCGTTGTATGCAATACCGCCCTCATCGTTGGGATGATAAAAATCGGAGCATTTATAAACGAACTCCGCATAATCGGAAAGTACAAGGAAACCATGAGCAAATCCCTTGGGAATAAAGAACTGCTTCTTGTTCTGCTCGGAAAGTTCAACGCCCATCCACTTACCGAATGTTTTTGAACCTTCGCGAAGGTCTACGCACACATCGTATACGGCACCCTTAATAACTCGTACCAATTTATCCTGAGGAAACTGCTTCTGGAAATGAAGACCTCTCAAAACGCCCTTTCTGGACGCCGACTGATTGTCCTGTACAAAGTCCACATTAACGCCTACAGCTTCGAAATCCTTCTTCTGGTATGTCTCCATGAAGTAGCCTCTGGCATCCTCTCTCACTTCAGGCGTGATAATAAGAACGCCTTCAATATCACATTTTTCAACTGTCAATTTACCCATTTCATCTTCTCCATTTATTTAGTCTTGATTTAATTATTCAAGAATGATTTGCTTAAATTTACCTCGCCGTCAATGCCCGGAACCTTGCCCTTAGAGGAGTATTGCCACATATCATAGTATATATCCTCTACCGGATTGGCATTGAACTGCGCCATCCATATTCTGTATCCGGAAAGCTTTCTCATATCGAGATTCGTCTTCAGCCAGTTGGACGATGCATACACGCAAGGTTCATATCCGAACCCCTTAACGGTCTCCGCGAATGCCTGAACAACCTTCGTCCTGTCTTCACGACTCAACGAATCCGCTCGGCCGAGTCCTCCTGCCTGATCCACACGAATGCATATTGGATAACATATGTTTTTTTCTCGGCAACACGCATATACAGCCGATGCTTCCTCGACTGCTTCCTTCTCGTCAACTGCCTGTGAGAAGAAATAAGCTCCCACATCCAGTCCCGCACGATTGGCCAGCGTCGCATACTCATCGAAGGTCTCATCAATCACAATGTCGCCCGATATCGAGCCTCTGTAACCGACTCGCAACATCACGAACCGCACTCCGGATTCGTAAATCTTATTAAAATCCGTCACTGCGTTCTTATCCGATAAATCCACGCCATACACATAATCGTCTTTGGCAAAAGAAGTATTCTGTTTCTTGTCCGCATATGACTCAGCCCCGACAACCATCGTATCTTCAAGCCTCGTCTCCGCTTCGGTCTTCTCAGTAAACAAAAGCTCTATGTCTTCTATAAACTCGTATTCAATCTTACTCTTAACAACCACTTCCGTCGGCTTGTCGGGAACTGTATACCCGTCAATCGGAAGCAGCGTCACCAGGTACTTGCCCGGTTCCATATAATCAATCGTAATCACGCCATCCTTATCGGCGTCGGCGTAATTCTCATAATCATTGGGCTTCTTCTCCGTCGCCACAGCAATCTTGAAAGCCTCACCGGTCTTACGCTCGCCCTCATAGTCCAATATCTGCACTCGAAGGTTGCGTTCCTCGCTCACCGCCTTAACACTTAAATCCTTCATATCTTCAAGAATTCGTGCCGCCAGCGTATCGCTCTCCCGGTCAAAAAAAGACGCATCTTTCTTCCAGGCTTCCAGGTCATAGCCTATCTGTAATTCCGGCTTCTCTTCGCTCACAGAAACAACCTCCGACACCGTACTTGTCGCCGAAGGTTTTTTCTTTCGCAATGAGTCCATATTGGCAAGAATCACGATACCTATTACCGTGACTCCCATTAAAACGCACAGTAATATTACGACGCGTTTGACCTTAGAGTCCATTAGCTACCTCAACAAGATATTTACCGTAAGCGGTCTTCATGAGAGGTTCTGCAAGTTTTAAGAGTTCGTCCTTATTAATGAAACCTCTCTTAAAAGCAATTTCTTCTATACAGGAAATGTAAAGTCCCTGTCTCTTCTGGAATGTAGCCACAAAGTTAGCCGCATCCAAAAGCGCATCGTGGTTACCGGTATCAAGCCATGCAAATCCACGTCCCATAGTCTCTACGTGAAGCGTGCCTCGTGACAAATATTCATTGTTGATACTTGTAATTTCTATCTCGCCTCTTGCAGAAGGCTTAACGTTCTTGGCGATTTCAACAACGTCGTTATCATAAAAATAAAGTCCGGGAACAGCGTAGTTGCTCTTCGGATGCTCAGGCTTCTCTTCGATGGATAATGCCTTACCGTTAGCATCGAACTCTACTACGCCGTACTCTCTGGGGTCTCTTACATAATAACCGAAGATTGTCGCACCGGGTTCAGACTCTGTACGAACCGCAGCCTGCTGCAATACCTTCGAAAAGCTCTGGCCGTAGAAGATATTGTCACCGAGCACCAAAGCAGCCGCATCATTACCGATAAAGGATTCACCGATAATAAACGCATCCGCAAGTCCTCTCGGGTACTCCTGCACAGCGTAAGAAAAGCTCATTCCAAGCTGGCTTCCATCTCCGAAAAGTTCCTTGAATACAGGAAGATCTCTGGGAGTGGAAATAATAAGCACTTCACGGATCCCCGCGAGCATCAAAGTTGAAAGAGGGTAATAAATCATGGGCTTGTCGTATACAGGCATAATCTGCTTGGAAATTGCCTTTGTAAGAGGATAAAGCCTGGTGCCGGAACCGCCGGCCAAGATAATACCTTTCATTCCGAGTAATCTCCTTTAACTCTTATTTATTCTTATACATTTCTGCGTAATAATTTACGTAGTCACCGCTGGTAACGTTCTTCATCCAGTCTTCATGCTCGAAGTACCACTTAATAGTAAGCTTGATACCTTCTTTGAACATGGTCTCGGGTTCCCAGCCGATTTCAGCCTTAATCTTGTCGGGAGCGATAGCGTATCTTCTGTCGTGTCCCTTTCTGTCCTCAACGTATGTGATAAGGTCCTTATTGATATGAGCCTTTCTGGGATCTCCTTCGGGAAGCATCTCCTGAAGAGTATCAAGAATAATGTTTATAATCTCGATGTTCTGCTTCTCGTTGTGTCCGCCTACATTGTATGTTTCAAAGAGGCGACCCTTGTTGATAACCATATCGATAGCCTTGGCATGGTCCATAACATAGAGCCAGTCTCTTACGTTCTTACCGTCACCGTATACGGGAAGCTTCTTACCGTTAAGAGCATTGTTGATAATAAGAGGAATCAACTTCTCGGGGAACTGGTAAGGGCCGTAGTTGTTGGAGCAGTTTGTAATATTTGCAGGGAACTTGTAAGTATCCATATAAGCCTTAACAAGCATATCCGAACTTGCCTTACTTGCCGAATAAGGGCTGTGAGGTGAGTAAGGAGTAGTCTCGTAGAAGTATCCGCCGTCCTCTTCAAGTGAACCGTATACTTCGTCGGTGGATACGTGAAGGAATCTCTTGCCTTCCATATATGAACCGTCAGGAAGCTCCCATGAAGCCTTTGCATTGTTAAGCATTACAAGTGTTCCGAGAACATTGGTCTTAACAAAAACTTCGGGATTTCTGATGCTTCGATCCACGTGGCTTTCTGCCGCAAAGTGAACCACAACATCGATATCATTCTTCTTAAAAATCTCTTCGATTGCAGGGCTGTCACAGATATCGGCTCTGACAAAAGAATAGTTCGCACGATTCTCAATATCCTTTAAGTTCTCAAGGTTACCCGCATAAGTAAGCTTGTCAACGTTAATGATTTTGATATCATCGCCGTACTTGTTAAACATGTAGTGAATGAAATTGGAGCCGATAAATCCGGCGCCTCCCGTTACAAGGTATGTTCTCATAAAAAATTCTCCTATCGTTTCTTTCTATATTATATTCATACCATAAAATGGTAAAAGAAAGCTTATAAATTAATATCCGAGATAGCTAAGGTCCAAATCCACGTTACCGCTGATACCCTTAATGGAGCCTTGGCTCGAATACTGCCACAAATCGTAGCGAGTAGTATTATAAGTCGGAGCCGAAGCATACTGTGCAAGCCAGATTGTGTAAGCGGTAAGCTCGTTAGCATTAAGCTTCGTGTTAAGCCAGTTCTTATTGGCGTAAACACCTGCCTTGTATCCGCTGTTGCTGATGGTCTTACAGAATGCCTTAACAATGGCTGTTCTTGCTTCCTTGGAAAGACCGTTGGCGCGGGCATTACCCGAACCGCTCTCTACATCGACGAATATAGGATATGAAAGCTTGTATCCCTCAACAAGTGACAGACACATAGAAGCCTCTTCAACCGCTTCTGCCTCGGAAACAGCTTGTGTAAAGAAGTATACACCCACCTTAATGCCAGCATCCGACGCGTTCTTGATGTTGCTTGCGAACTTGTTGTCTTCTACAAGGCTTCCGTAAGTGGTACCTCTGTAACCGCAACGGATGATTGCGTAAGATACACCTGACTTGGCAACCTGCTTCCAGTCGATGGTGCCGTTCCATGTGGATACATCAATACCGAAGAGTCCCGTGCCACCCTTAAGCGCTCCGTCGGAGCCGAAAGAATACTTCGCACCGAGTATTACCTGGTCGCCCGTAACCTTCTTACCGTTGGCGTCGAAATAATATGTCTTACCGTCAATCGTCCACCAACCGTTATAAATATATGATACTTCCACAGGTGTGAACAAATCTACACCCGAGTAGTAATCTGCGTAAGTAGCCTCGACATATTTCTTGGAGGACTTATCGTAAATATATACCTGTTTGCCGTTGTTATCAACAAGCTTGGTCGTCTTATCGGTCTTAGGGTTAGCAACCACAACAATTGTAATCGACTGCTTGATATTCGCATCATCTGCGCTGGTACATGTAAGCGTAGCCGTACCGGGCTTAAGACCCGAAACAACGCAAGTAGCCTTTCTCTCTGCGTCGCCGTCCTTGCCGCTCAAAGAAACTTCAACTTTAATCTTGTCCTTGTTGGCATCATCTACAGTCCAGTTAACCTTACCGGTCTTAGCGCCCTTAATCGTAGCATTAAGAGTAAATTTGTCGCCGTCTACAAAGATAGCTTTCTTGGCTGTTCTGTCAAAAGTAAGGGTAGTGCCGGCAGTTACCTTAACAACAACCCATGCACCTTCATAAGTCTTATCATCACCCTTGAACTTAACCTTACACTTAACCTTTACTTCACCGGTCTTAAGTGCGGTTAACTTAACTTCCTGGGAAGTCTTGTTCTCGAGCTTTACAGTTTCTTCCTTAGTATCATCACTTTCCCAAGCATACGACTCAACATCAGCAGAGGGTGTTCTTGTCGCCGTTACCTTAACATTTGAAACCTTATCGGTATCCTTAGCCAAAGAAAGATTAACAGTGCTTGCAGAGTATGAAACCGCAACTTCTGTCTTGGTCATCTTGCCGCCGCAAGTATCGCAGTTTCCATCGTTATTATCGTCTTTACACTGTTCGGTTTTATAAACATGCCCGCAAACTTCACACTTGTAGACATGCTCATTAGTCTTTGTTTCGTCCTTAACAGCTTTTATTGTACAATCGGCAAGATCGGCTTTAGGCTCGTTACATGTGCCTGTTGTGGAAGTACATGCATGATAGTGCTTCTTATTTGTTTCGTCGCATGTCCACTTTGTATCGTACTGATGAGTGTGCTCTGCAGGGAATACGTATCCGCATATACATGTGCCATCATCTCTCTTAGTATGGCTTTCAGTCACACTCTGATGAATAGCACAACCTGCCACTGTGCAAGACTTTGTATGCGTTCCGTCGTTATTATCGGTATAAGTCCACTGAGCTTCGTGGGTATCTTCACCCTGACCGCCTTCGCCACTCTGGCCGCCCTCGCCGGAGCCTTCGCCACTCTGATTGTTATCAGATAATCTCTTAAACCTACCCACCGACGCCTCATTCTTACTCGTAAGGGTCTTCATGGGATCGGTGATTGTATCCTTGGAAATTGCCTTGAAGCCTTCTGAACTGGGAACCTTCGCACTCACTACGTAAGTAACCGTATCCTTAAGCTTTGATTCAACTTCGGTTTCATTGGCAGCGCCGTCTTCGGCAGCGTCTACCTGATTTGATTTCTTAATCTCGTTCTTGACGTTAACCTTCTGATAGTCAAGCTGAGTCTTGACGGTAATGGACTGAATCGTCGCGGTGGAGAAATCATACATGGAATCGTAGCCGTTAAGAGGCACAATCTTAACCTTGTAGATACCACCCTCAAGATCGGTCTTGTAAATGATACCGTCTTTATTGTCATCCTCCCACTTTTCGGTCTTGCCCGCGGGAGTGGTAACCTCAACCACAAAAGGAACATTGCCGATAAGCTTGTCCTTGGAGTTGACCATCTTAATCTTTAAGTCTTTGACTATGGAAGTAAGTGTAATGTTAACACTTGAAACGCCGCCTTCCTGGTCGGCTTCTTCGTAGTCGTAGCTCTTCTGAGCCTCGTACAAAGCATCGAGACGACTGCCCTCTGCAGACGTGATGGCATTGATATTATCCTCGCCTATAACTCCGATGGACGCTATCTGCGTTCCGACCGTCGAGAAATCAATGCCCTTATCCTTGGGAGTCTTCTTCGCAAAATAAACAATTCCGAGAAGCACAGCCGCAAGCACAATTACCACAGCTCCGGCCAAAAGAAGGATATTGCTTCCGCCTCTCTCGGCTATCTCATCCCTCGGATCATCTTCCTCATCAAAATCTATAACTCCGGTGTCGTATGAAGGCTCCTCGAGTTCATACTCTTCTTCAAGCTCAACCTCACCGACCTCATCACTGAGCGCCTCTTCAACGTCGTACTTATTATAAAGAACAGTGTCGCCCTCAGGCTCAGCCGCATATACAGGCTTCGTATCATACAAAGAATCAGCTTCGTATTCAGGCTCAGCCTCAGCCGCGTACTCGTCGGAATCTTCTATGTCGGCATCGTCGTCTAAGAACACTTCATTGCCGTCTTCATCCACCAATATGTAGACTTCGTCATCGGTGTTGTTATCGTTGTAGCCCATAACACATCTCCTCTATCCATAATCCCATATCTTAAAAGTGCATTTACCCCTTAAGGATACGAAAATGCACACAATTTTCAAGATACCATAGTACATTAGATTATAGCATTTATATACGACATTTACAAATTGAATACCTTTGTTTTTTTTGAATAATTTCTTAATATCGTTGCATTTTGTGGATTTATTCTTTTTCCGATAGTACAATAGCCCTATCCGCGAAAGGAGCAGTTTTAATGGAAAAAGAAAAAAGAAGACGAATCGGAATAATTTCCGGTCTCGGCATTGTTATATTGGCAATAATTGTTTTTTGTGTATACAGATTACTTGATTGGGATTCCCGTTCCATATCCGTCAATACCGCAGATATTGAGGAAGGTGAGTTTGACATCGAGGTGCAGGATATGTACGTCTACCCTTCCGAGGAAGACTTCCCCAATCATATTAAGGACGACGTTGAAGACATTCTTGTACTCGGTAACGTTTACGCCAATAACAACGGCGCCGAGCACTCTATCCTCAATATGCTTAAGGACAATCTCGATGCTAAGTTCTACGACTTAACCATCGATACAAGCCGTATCAGCTGTGACGGTCCCGAAATCGCATACGGCTGGGATGCCGCTTCCCTCTATCACGTTGTGTGGGAATTGGATCAAAAAGACGTATCGTACCTTCTTTGTACGGACTGGGCCGACCTGTTCCGTGTCGAAGATCGTTACTACGAAATGCTTGAGACTTTCAAGTCTGTAGACCTTAACAAAATCGATACCGTAATAATAATGTACAACCTCATCGACTACTACAACGGCAAGGCTGCTTTTGCCATCGCCGAAGACGATGTGCGAGGCGTGCGCGGTTCACTGGAGCAGTCACTTACGCTTCTTCAGAAGAACTACCCTCACTTAAACATTATTCTTGTATCGCCTTACCCTTCGGTCTACACCGACGAAACCGGCAAACTTGTATACTCAAGCCAGACAGACTACGGTCTTATGACCTCATCATATTACTTTGAAAACATTTACTACGTAGCCACCAAGTACTGCGTAAGCTTCGTAGACAATTATTCCTACGGCATTAACGAGTCCAACATCACCGAATATGTTGATAACACCATGCTTACCGACAAGGGCATCGATTTCCTCGGTCAGCACATCATCAACTTCATCAAGAACAAAGGCGACGCCAATTACTAAGCGCGACGCCCTCATAACAGCAATAAAGACCGCATCCCCACAAGGATACGGTCTTTTCTTATGCCTTTTCATTCCCCTATATCAAGGGATATTTCGTTAATCTCTTTAATATCTTCCTTAAGCTTCCTGTACCCGATTACAATCATAATCACATGCGTCACGCCGTAGCCTGCAAGCGTTCCCGCAAAAGCGGCCGGATACTTATGAAGCTGCCACAGAATCACCGTTATCGACAGGCACACCGTAGCCGTCACCACGAAGTATATAATGCTCTGAATCACAAATCCTATCTTCTCTACCTCGTACACAAACGCCATAACCGAGAACGTGAAGCCGATGAGTCCGTACAGCATCACGTTGACGTACGCCGCAATCACAGGTGTCGGAAACATCTTCACGAAGTCGGGCGACATGGATATGAATCCCTTCGTCCCGCCTGCGTTCACGACAATATCAATAATCAGATTCACCAATACGCCGGCAAAAGAAGATATAAAAAAGCTTATCATTCCCCTCTTTAAAACCTTTTTCATGAATTTTTCACCGACCTTTCGGATAATAATCTTTCCTTAATCTTGCTCACATTTCTGCGTGATACAAACGTTTCATATCCATTCTTCATGCATATCTTAATAGTGCCCGTAACGCTCATATCAAGGTTCTTAATCTTCCCCACATTAACAATTTCGGACTTGGATATTCTTACAAAGTTACGCTCGCCCAGTTCTTCCTCAAGCTCATAAAGCTTTTTCTGCACAGTGTAAGTGCCGTCGGTTCCGAGTATCATAACCTTCTGACCTTCTGCGTAGGCCGACACTACCTCGCCCGGGTTAAGCATGCACCTGTTGCCGCGCGCATCTACGCCCGCAATCCTCCTGTCGTAGAGTTCGTGCAGCTCGTGCACTATGTCACGCACTTCGCCCGTCTCCTCACTGTTGCACACGTGAAGCTCTATTTCTTTGTACTTTCCGTCAATCTCAGTCCTTATCAGCATAGAAAACCCCTCGATAATTTCACTATATCAAGTATAGCACATATCGAGGGGTCTACACTTTTTTATGCAAGATCTGCACGCATCTTGCGGCCAAAGAACATGCACGCAAGCGCCGTAAGTACTGCTGCCGAGCCCGCAACAACAATCATGGGAGTCACGAATGTGTCAAAGCTGAAATCCAGCTTAATTGCAGCCCTTGCAACTTTTGTCGCATACAGGAAAGGAAGGCACTTGCCAAGCTTCGCCATAAATCCTCCAACGCCCTCGACGTCGAACCATATACCGCCTACAATCGCGCCAAAAGAAATAATAATAGAGCACATTCCCGGAGCCGCCTTCTCGTTAAAGATTGTTCCGAAAATCATTCCGATGGCTATAAACATAATCGCTGAAGGAATCACAGCAATCGTTCCTGCCAGGAGCCCGAGCACATTTAACTCAGTTCCCGTAACAAGCGATACGATAAACGATGCCACGAAAGCAATCACTGCCTGCACAATAGCCACAACGATTAACGGAAGTATGTATCCGCCTGTAAAGTTTTTGCTCTTCATGGGCGAAGCAAAAAGTCTGATAAGAAACGAGCCCGAGCGATCCTTGCTTACATTAAGCGCCGAAAACAGCATTACGAATGTCTGCCCGAATATCACTATGCCACCCGCCAGATTATCGATTCTGAAAAGCGTCATTCCGGCTTCCTTGGGAATGCTTGCATTTACCACCGACATAATCACCAGCATTACTATCGGGAACGCCACGCAGAATATGTAACTAAGCGAATCCCTCGACATCTCTATAAGATTTCTTTTCGCAAAAGAAAGTGTTCTGTTCTTCATGATTAATATTCCTCCGCAATCTTAACAAATACTTCTTCAAGACCCTTCTTACCCGTGCGGGCCTCAAGCTCGGAAAGCGTGCCGTTTGCTACCACCTTACCGTCAATCATTACAAATATTTCATCCGCAAGCGCTTCCGCTTCTTCCATGTAATGAGTCGTAAGAACGATGGTCATGTGTTTCTTAATTTCCTCAATCTCTGTCCACAGCTGTCTGCGGGCCAGAACGTCGAGTCCCAGTGTGGGCTCGTCGAGGAACAAAATCTTGGGCTCGCCGATAATTGCCATGGCGATGGAAAGTTTTCTTTTCCAGCCGCCGGATAAATGCTTTGCTTTCTTGTTACGAAACTCCTCAAGTCCGAAAGCTTTGATAGCCTTCTCAACTGCGCCGTCGATTCTGTTCTTATCCAGATACAGCGAAGCCATAAATTCAAGGTTCTCGCGCACTGTCAAGTTCTCGGCTACTGCGGTATCCTGTGTGGATATGCCCACAAGCTTCTTCACCTCATCGGCTTCCTTGACCACATCGTGGCCCAGCACCTGCGCCGTTCCGGCTGTGGGTTTTGACAGGCAGGTAAGCATTCTTATTGTCGTGGTCTTGCCCGCACCGTTGACGCCGAGGAGAGCCACAAGCTTTCCTTCTTCGACGGTCATTGATATACCGTCAACCGCCGTCTTATCTTTGTATCTTTTAATAAGTCCGTTAGTTACAATTGCGTTACTCATAATAAAAACCGCTCCTTGTCTAAGTGTTTGTTGTCTTGTTGATGTGATAGTACACATTTCTCAAGGCCAAAGAAACACTTTTGACATGAGCGGTCATTTTTGAAATATGAACGGTAGAAAACCGTTATTTATCCCCAGACTTCGTCGGCGATTTCTTTAATCAGTCTGAGCTTAGCCCACTGCTCTTCTTCGGTGAGCTTGTTACCGATTTCGCATGATGCAAAGCCGCACTGAGGGCTTAAGTATAAACGGTCGAGGGGCACGTAGTGAGCTGCCTCTTTGATTCTGGCGATGACTGCTGCCTTGTCCTCAAGCTTAGGGGACTTGGTGGTAATAAGTCCGAGCACAACCTTCTTATCTGTAGAAATCTTAGACAGAGGCGCGAAGCCGCCGGAACGTTCGTCGTCGTACTCAAGGAAGAGTGCGTTAACATTTTCTTTGGCAAATACATAATCTGCTACGGAGTCGTAAGGTCCGCTGGTGAAGTATGTTGAGTGGTAGTTACCGCGGCAGATGTGGGAGTTGATTACCATGTCTGCGGGCTTGCCTTCGAGTGCAAGGTTGTTAACCTTAAGAAGCTCTGCCTTAACGTCGTCAAGGTCGATACCGAGTGACTTGTAGCGAAGCTTGGCTGCGTCGCCTACCAAAGCGCCCCAGGTACAGTCGTCGAACTGAAGGTTGCGGCAGCCTGCATCATAAAACTGCTTGATGACGTCGCGGTAAGCAGCGGCTATATCCTGAATAAGTCCTTCGTTGTCGGGATAGAACTTGCGAGTGGTCTCGAAGTTGGTAGGGATAATCATCTGCTGGAACATCTGCGCGGGCGCGGGCACTGTGTACTTGGCAACAGTATTCTCGTCCTCAAACTGCTTTAAGAACTTAAAATATTCCACGAAGGGATGAGCCTTCGCCTTAATCTTTCCCACAAGATATGTATCGTCAAGGATTGCAAGCTCGTCGTTGAAAGGCACTCCGTTTCCTGTAGCCTTGTGATCTACGCCCTCGAAACCCCACATGAAGTCAAGGTGCCAGAAAGTTCTTCTGAACTCGCCGTCGGTGATTACGTGATAGCCTAACTCCTTCTGCTTGGCCACAACCTTGGTGATTTCTTCGTTGATTACCTTGTCGAGCTCCTCCTTAGAAATCTTTCCTGCCTGAAATGCCGCCTTGGCATCCTTAAGTGCCTGCGGTCTTAAGAAACTTCCTACGAAATCGTAGCGAAAAGGTGTCTGTAATGTACTCATTCCTGTATCTCCTCTCGTTTTCCTTTGTGTCTTGAGAGGGATTATAGACCTACCTAATCACTAGGTAAAATATATTTAATTACGCCTTCTCCATAGATTTTTTCTATCGTGCATGCTACAATCACATCAGATTCTATTTTAACGAGGTGCCCGCCATGACGCTCAAACAACTCCAATACGCCGTAACCGTCGCAGAAACCGGCAACATGACCGAAGCCGCGCGCAAGCTCTTCATCGCCCAGCCTTCCCTCACATCCGCCATTCACGAACTGGAAAAAGAATACGGCATCACTATATTTACCCGTTCCAACAAGGGAATTGAACTCACCCCCGACGGAGATGAATTCTTAGGATACGCAAGACAGGTCTTAGAGCAGGCCGATCTTATCGAAGAGCGATACACCGGCAAAGCCGTCGGCAAGCAAAGATTCTGTGTGTCCTCACAGCATTATTCTTTTGTCGTCGAAGCCTTCGTACGCCTCATTAAGGAGCAGGGCGGCGGCAAATACGAGTTTCACATGCGCGAGACCCAAACCTACGACATAATCGACGACGTAGCGCACCTTCGCAGCGAGATAGGCATACTCTACCTTAACAAGTTCAATGAGACCGTCATCAGAAAGACCCTCCGCGACAACAATCTTTCTTTTAACACACTTTTCATAGCTAAGCCCCACGTCTTCATCGGCAAGGGCAACCCTCTTGCTTGGAAAAAGAAACTGACGCTTAACGACCTAAAGCTCTACCCACGCCTTTCATATGAACAGGGCAGCCACAATTCATTTTATTTTTCCGAGGAAATCTTGAGTACCGCCGACTGTGACAAAGAGCTTGTGGTATGCGACCGTGCCACCCTCTTTAACATGCTCATAGGCCTTAACGGCTACACCATCTGTAGCGGCGTAATCAGTGAAGAATTAAACGGCCCCAACATAATTGCGAGGCCGCTTGAAGTAGATGACTATATGGAAATCGGCTACATTTTGCCGGGCACCATTCACCCGTCGCAGCTGACTTTAAATTACATAGATATTTTGAAAGGGCTCGTGTAACCGCACGGGTCTTTAGCGTAAAATCAGGCCCAAGATAAAGCCCTCTGCCGTTAAACCGGGTGATGCAGCGCCTTTCTCAAGTCATGCATATACATTTCCTGCATTCGCGACAAATACAACCTTGCAAAAGGCTTCAAATACCACTTCTTTACCCTTATCTCCTCGGTAAATTCCACTGTGGTTCTTCCATACTTGTAGGAAAATTCGCCAATCCAGTGTCCTTCCATATTTTTGTTTCCCATGTCAAATTCCCAACGTTTAAGTGGTTCTATGGCCGTTACGCTGAAATATGTGGGAGTCCCATCCATTGAGTATTCCACAAACTGTTTGCTGTTTATTATATCAATCTTGGCGATATCGCTTCTCCAGGCATACTTATCAAGCGACGTCACCACATCCCAGACTTCTCTTATATTGTTTGGAAACACTTCTTTTACTGTCGATACTATCATTCTTTCACCTCCATAGCCTTAGGACAGCTTACCACGGCAAAAGAAAACAGACCTAAATCACACCGATTCAGGTCTGCTGTACACTTAATTTAAGGTTTCCTTTATCATTCTAAGCACGCGGCACTCCCGCTTTATCATCACGGGATTGAAAGAATCCTTGCTTTTGTATGCTTCATTGGCAGCGATGGCTTCATCTATCGGCACGATTCTAAGCTCGAACTCCGCTTCTTTCTCGTACTCATCGAGTTCCTGGCTTACCAGTTCATCCTCAGTCTCGCAGAAGTAGTAATAGTTCTCCTGCTCGAAGATTACTCCTTCTTCCTTGCCCTTCTGACGTCTTAAGACGCTTCCGAACTCTTTAATGGTCTCGGGCTTAACCACCATGCCGACTTCTTCCCTAACTTCTCGGATAAGAGCTTCTCTCTTGTCCTCATCGTCGTGAATGCCTCCGCCCGGGAACTTGTAATACTTCTCAACCTTGCTGTACACAAGCGCTATCTTATCGCCCTTTATGATAATTGCTCTGGCCGAAGGGCGCCTGAATACCCGGTCGTCTTCGTTATAGTCTTTTAAGTCGATTGTAAAAAGCTTCTCCATATTGCCCCCCGTTCTTACAATTTCTTATCAAGGCACACCGCATCGTCTTCCTCGTCGTATGGCGGGTAACTGTCGCACACGATGTAACCGTTTCTTTTGTAAAATTCTATTGCATGCGTATTGCCTGCGCGACACTCAAGAGCCAGTCGCTCATAGCCTTCCACGCGGGCTTCTTTCTCCAAAGCTCTCATCAAAGCGGCACCAAGCCCCTTTTTATTCTCTCTTGCGTAGACACGTTTAATCTCGCCGGTCTTATCATCCATGCGGCGAACTCCTGCACAGCACATCGGTTCGTCCGCATCATAGCCTATCAGAAAGAACGCTCTCTCAAGCTTGAAATCGTCCATGCACACATGCATGGTGCCGTTGTGCCCCAGAATTCCCATAAGCGTATCGTTTAACTCATTAAGCAGCGTTACCGCGTCCTGTGACTCCACGCTGACTCTTTTAAAGACCACCATTTCTCTTCTCCCCAAATAATCATCTTTCGTCATTATACACTATAAGCAGACTCATTTCACCGAAATAGAGTCTGCTTAATAGATATTTAACAACTATATTGTACGCAAGCGCAATCTTACCGCCCTTGATAATGATTGCTGCCCGCCGAGGGTCTCCTGGAGGCCTTATCGGTTCCTTGCAGTGCATCAAGTCGATAGTGAAGAGATGTTGATTATATCGGTACCGATTACATTCTTACCGCAAGCACATAGGCTATGCCCTCCGGTGCCTTCATCGGATGTTCCGGCGTATTCTTGTTATAATCCGTGAAGTACTCCTCCGTCATATCCGAAGCCTCAAGATGCTCCGTCACTCTGAATCCGCACTCCGTCAAAAGAACACGCATACCCGCCTCCGTGTACAGCGCTTTCATACGCTCACCGGCACCGCTTGCAAGTGCCTTATTTACTATAGTTTCTTTACTCTCCTGAGCCAAAGGATAATCAAAGCATATCTTCGACCCCTTCGGCGTAATGCCTGCTACACTGCGTAACAGTCTCTCCCATTCTTCTTTTTCAAGATAGTAGCTGATTCCGAGCAGGCTTCCGAAGGCTCTATCCGTTTCTTTAAAGCCCTTTTCCAAAAGCTTGTCCGGCCAGGTTTCTTCCGCCAGATTACAGCGTACATACGTCGCGCTCGATTCCTTCCCCAATTTTCCCATTCTGCTTCTTTTGTCTTCAACCATTTCAGGCAAATCGAGCTCATAAACTTTAACCGATGCATCTGTGTTTCTCAAGGCATAAGTATCATACCCTGCCGCAAAGAGTACATACTGCCTGCAACCGTCGGCCTCAGCTTCGGAAAGCTTTCTTTCGCAGAAAGCACTCCTTCCGAGCACCGAAGGTGACAATTGGTTGTCCACGATTAACCTAAGGCCGTCCTCTTTGCTTCCTTTGAACCCGGGCATAAAGAAGTTAATTCCCTGCGCCATGCTCTCCGCTATCTGAGCATATTCCTCGCCGAGAATCTTCTGCGCACAGCTGTCTGCGAAAATGTGTGTTGTGTTGTTCTTGTAGTGATATGCTCTTGCAAAGCAACTCACCTTAGCTGTTGTATTATCCATGATTACCGCCTCCTTCCGATACCGTTACGATAAGACAGATAGCAGCCACACGCTACCTACTCAAAGTAGAATCGCACCGCTAACTTATCTTTTCAAACAGTATCCTTTCGTCTTTCATGGAAATCTTCTTTACCTCGTACCCGTAATTCTGCAATTCCTTCTTATAAGTCAGGAAAGAATGCTCAATAGGGAAATTCAGCACGTTTTCAGCCTCTTCGTAAGTCATTACAAGACGGCTTTCCCCGTTTTCTTTGACATATTCCCACAAAGGTTCATACTTACTCATTCTCATTATCGGCTCCCTTCTATCTAACATCCCTTTACAGTCTACATATTAGTGCAAAAGAAAAAGCAGACCCGCCATTACACTAATTTGAGTCTGCTTTACACTTATTTATTCTTTTGTCACTTGCTGCGCTTTTATTCCTTGGGATATCCGCACTCCGAGCAGAATCTGCCGCTGTTGATGTGATTGCAGGTCACGCAGGTCCATGTCCCGTCGTCGTGTATGATGTTCTTGGGGCGCTCGATTTTCTTGGGTTCTTCACCCATCATCATATTTAACCCGCTTATGCCCATGAAGTTCTTAACAGGCTCCATAGATCCGATATCAGGGCGTTTGTTCTCGTAATACCACGCCGGCCCATCGGTCTGAAGGGGCTGTGACACAGCTTTCCAAAAATCATCGGCAATTTCACCTATAAGCTTATCATCATGAATCATGAAAAAGTGATCGTCGTCATTCGGCTCCTCATAAACCGTAGGAGTCTCCAAAGGCGAATACTTAGTCTCCCAAATCATAGCATACCGCTTGCCGGCATACCAATGTTTGTAAAGGCTCTTTTTCACTTCATTGCCTTCGTCATCTACCAATACATAATCCGTTTCATCTGTTTTCCTGTGAATTCTTTCAGGTAAAGCCATAACTATTCCTCCTTAAATCCAATTCCCTTTTTATTTCAAATGCCAGAACTCTCCGTTTGGCATTATTTGTATATCTCCGGGAAAAGCATCCGTAACTTCTCCCTCCAAATTCCTTACCACAATCTCTTCCCAATACTTATAGTCCGGTCCGTCGCCTTCCTCATGCCACCGGCTAAAGTACAGCTTGTCTCCGTCACGTAAAAAGAAAGAATCGTGGTCACCCATCTTAAAGCTCACCCGCTCGGGCCACACAATCTCAAAATCATTGTCGCCCACACACTGCCTCGTCATCGTAAGCGGCTTCGTAGTAAGGTTAAGATTGTAGCAGTCCTTAACCGAATCAAGCGGAATCTCGGCCGTAACGCTCGTCTCGTGACTCTTCTCATCGAATCTGACAATCTCTATCATGTCCCTCGGAAAGTCCACACGAATTAAGTATATTCCGCCCTCGTAATACTTCGGCGGCGTAGTATATTTTCCTTCTTCCTTGGGCACCGGTCTGTATACGGTTCCGTCGGGATAATGCACCAGCACCAGGCTCCTGCCCTTAACCGGCTCCCCCATCTTATACAGTTCTTCCGCCTCATAAAGGTCGCCGTGCTCGTAGCCTATTCCGTAATACCACTCGCCCGTGCCAGACAACGGCTCTATAAATGTAATTCCGTCAGCATCTATGTGTTTCATAAAAATTTCCTCACTGACAATAGCATAACATAAAAAAAGCAGGCTGAACTATATTATTGGTTCAGTCTGCCTTTCAATTCTTACTTACCGCAATAAACCGCTATCGCCTTACTTGCCAGAGAAGCCGTTCCGACTCCGCCTGCCTTATCGATATTCTCGGTAAACTCATTACCGCTTGCATAAGCCTTTCCAAGTCCCGCAAGAATATTATTGGTACAGTTATAGAAATGCTCAGTGATATAATCCTTAAGCTTCTGCACCATCGCCTGGGCCTCAGCCGATTCGGGTGCCTTGTCCTTTATCTTTCCGAACTCGGCGAAGATTCCCATAAACTCTTCCATCACAGACGCCGTATCCTCCTTGGAACGTCCCTCCGCCTTCTTCTCGTATTCTTTGTATGCGGCGGTGTTACCCCACTGCTCCTTCGCTTTCTTAGCGTATTCGTCTATCTTGGCGGTATCAAATGCTGAAAAATCCATATTTTTTGCTCCTTTCTTTTTCAGTCCACGGGCAAAAGAAATAAGGTTCTCCAAATGTTCTTTCTTTAATGTCAGAAGTTCTATCTGCTGATCTAACGCTTTCGCGCGGTCAAAGTCCGAACTTCCTATTATGTCCTTAATCTCCTTTAAGGGAAATTCCAGCTCTCTAAACAGTAAAATCTGTTGCAACCGTTCTAACGCCGTATCGTCATACAGCCTATATCCGGACTCCGTGTACTCTGCCGGCTTTAAGAGCCCGATGTTGTCGTAATACTGCAGTGTGCGTATACTCACTCCCGTCAGCTTACTCACTTCATTAACTGTCATCATGGCTTGTCTCCCTTCCGTGTAATAATACCATAAACTATTACGTAACGTCAGAGTCAAGGACTTTTTTATTCTTTTTCAAATTCTTCTTTTGTGATAATTAACTCAAGTGTGTTCCACTGCTCACCGTCAACTTCTGACATATGAGCGGGGATATTGGGTGATTCATGAAATCCGATAGAGGTATAGCACTTTCGCGCAGGAATGTTATTTTCAAACACCCCTATAGTAACTTCCGCCACTCCCAGTATCTCAAAAGCATACTTAAGGCCGAGCGAGAGCATATTCTGCCCGATTCTCTTGCCGCGCTTTGTGTTATCCACAATTACCCAGCCAAATCTCAACACACGATTATCGCCGTGAATGTATCGCATTATAAAATGTCCTACCACACCGCTTTCGTCAAAAGCAACCATCGGGTAGAAATTGTCGGGTTCCTCGCAGTGTCCGTTCTTCTCGAAGTACACTTTATTAATGTCATCAGCAGAAAGCGGGAACTCACCAATAAGCATTCCGCCCCATTTGTTATATACATCTTTATCCTTGCACCACTGTGCCACGCACTGAGCGTCACAGGGTTTGAATGGTCTTAATCTAAGCATAATAAGCCTCTTACCTCTGCGTATTTTTTACAAAAACATCAAATCTGGGAAGTCTGAAGCTAATCTCGCCATAAGAATCAGCATTTATTAAGCCTTTATCCCTTAGGCGTGCTCTATATTGAGAGAACTCATTTTTCTTTTCCTTTGACAATTCCAGAATTTCCGAAACCGACATTTTTTCTTTTTGCACTATAAAGGACATGTACCACTTATCCTTTGGCGAAAGCTCAGACCATATTTTCGAATATACGTAATGGCTCAAAGCATCATCCAATTTAGCCAGAATTTCAATACTCAATTGATGTTTATCATCTTCCCACAAATATTTGCCTAGCGCCTGATATGCAAACGGATACCCTTTAGTAATAAGCGCGCATTCCATAGCCTGTTCATAACTCAACTTCATGGTTTTAGAATATCTGTCAGCTATAAGAGTAATGTTAAGTGGTTCCATTTCATATTTAGGTGTTCGGTAAAGAAACGTAAGATTCTTCTCATTCTCTATGCCTCTGATATTTTCATACAAACCGGCCATAATAAGATATATAGGTAAATCTTCTCGGATCATTATCTGGAAGCTGCTTGCAAACTCGCGCATATATGCGGTGTTTGAAGCCTCATCTACAGTGACGAGCAATCTCTTCTTTTTCTTTTTGATTTCTTTCAGTATAATCTCCAATGCAGACTCTATATCTGCTATCGGAGGCTTTGAAGCCAGACTTACACCGATACCAAACTTTGAAAGATTAACGCTCGCGTCAATAAATTTAGTCAGATATTCCTTACTGTCATATAACTTGGCAACAAGGCTCTCAAGCATATTCCTCTCCGGATTTAAGCGAATAATAATCCAGTCATTTGATTCACTTATTTTCTTCTCTATAGCAGTCATAGTTACCGTTTTTCCGCTCCCTCTGGCACCTGTCAGCATGAAACACGGGTTCTGTACATACTCGCTACTGAGTTCATCGACTATTTCATCTATCACAATATCTCTGCTGATATACTGTAACGGAACCTTGCCAAAATTGATTGCAAAAGGATTCTTATCCATACGCGCCTCCAATCTATATTCTTATATACTTTTGCCCCTCTTATATACTCTTATATACTTTATATTGTTATATATACTTCTATATACTTTCAATTAGATTATATACTTTTATATACTTTTGTCAAATCCGGCAAAAGAAAAAAGCGCCCGAAAGCGCTTTTCCAGTATGTTATCGAAACGTATCTATCATCCACTTATAGAATGCTTCTTTTTCCTCGAACTGCGGATAGTGCGCCGAATTCTCAAAAAGAATGAATTTCTTTTCTCCGTCGCCCTTAATATCCTGCAGGTATTCTTCTGCCGCTTCAGGCGATGTCATGCCGTCATACCGACCCATCACAAAGTATACGGGAATATCTATTTCGTCTACGATATCAGTGATCGGATGCTCGAGGGCTTCCATGATAAGTCCTTCCTGACACTTGCCCGCGCCTGTAAGGTATCTTACCACATCAATCAAGTTGTACTCAGGGCCGAAGATGAATGCCTGCGCATAATCGCTGTCATCGTTAATCTGCCTGGCGCCAAAGCCATACTCATAGACTTTGTCTCTGGGCGTTATCTGTTTCCCTTCGGAAATCGGTGCTCTCATCGTCTCGAGTTCTTCCGCCGTCTTGGCATCACCCCTGTCTCGCGCCTCAGCTATGCACTTATCAAGCGTATTAAGCTCGCTCGATACAGTATCGGACATCTGCCCGATTCCCACATATGCACTATACAAATCAGGCCTCAGCGCTGCTGCCTGCGTGCCGATATAAGTTCCGAAAGAATGACCGAGCAGTATAACCCTATCTGTTCCAAGATACTTCTCTATATACTCGGTGAGGGCAATCAAGTCCTCCACATGCGTAGCGGTCGTTACCTGCGAATAATCCTCGCCGAACTTATACGACTTGCCGCTTCCCCGCTGATCGTAATGAACGATTGTGAAGTCCTTCTCCCAATCCTTCTGGTACTTTCTCACATACGGAATCTCTGAGCAGCAAGGCCCGCCGTGCACGAATATCACCACAGGATTGCTCCTGTCCTCTCCTCGAATCATCAACTGCAGCTCTGCACCGTTAATCTCTGCTTTTCTAAACTCGCTGACAGCATTCTCGCCCTTAACTTTAGGCATCCACCCGGGCACAACCGTTCTTACGAGCAGAAAAAGAAAAACTGCCGCCAATATAGTAGTAACTATTTTCTTTATCGTTTTTTTAACAGCCATAAATACACCTTTTCCGTATATCATAACACAGATTAGTTTCTTTTGGCCCTGTCATTTAACGATTCAATCCACTCGTTATAAATGCCGCGCTCGTCCTTGCCCAGAACCTTCTCGTAGTCTTCCGTCTCTAAAAGCTTAACGACCTTGTCCCAGCCATATTCTTTGTCCAGAAACTCAATGTAGTCGTAGGCAAAAGAATATCCGCCGCAGTTTGCAAATCTTACAGGGTTAGCGGTTCTTGTCTCTGCAAAGCTCGGGTACTTCATATAAGGCAAGTCTTCGTCAGCTATCGGTGCACCGTTTGCCAGATACAGCGCACAGCCCTCCGTAAGCCACAAGCGGATACCCGGATTCATGACACTGATATATGCGTGTACTATCTCGTGGAGCACCGCATACTTATTGTCATCGTATGTATGCGCCGGTCCGGGGTTGGCAGGCGACGTAAGGATTACGTTCGTTCCGATGTTATCGCCTATATACCAGTCAAGGTGCAGCATGGGGCCGATGAAACCGTACTTCTTCATCTGCATAGTCTTCTGCGCATCGTAAATATATACGTTAACCGCCTGCTTCTCACGAAAGCCGAGCTTTCTTGCTATTCTTTCAACCTCACCGTCGGCGTAGCAAAACGTATCCATGGCCGCAGTGGCTTCTCTCTCATAATATACGTTTATCCATTTTCCCTCGATCATCGACATTCCCGCAGTCTCCGGGTTGAGCGTGGGAAGGAAGTTAACCACAATCACGATGCACAAACCGATAAATGCTACCAGCATTGTATGTCCGACCTTTCTTTTTATTTTCTCACTGATCTTCATATCTAACCTCTCCTAACTATTACCATATTTGCGGGATAGCGTTTCGCGCTGCACTGATTTGAGTTTCTTTTGCACAGGCATAACACTTTTAGTCCAACAAAAAACTCCCGCCTTCCCGATTGTTATAACGGGAAAGCAGGAGCGGATTCCAGTTACCGCAGTCATAACTTCGTATGACTTTGGTCATATCTTGCCGCTACCGCGCCATATTTAAGTATCAAATAATTTCTCTCTCTGCAGTCAAGCTTGTCATAAATCGCCGACACATAATTCTTAACCGTTCCCCTGGAAAAAGAAAGCTCGTCTGCAATCTGCGTATTGGTCTTGCCCTGAAGAAGCTTAACGAATACATTCGCCTCGCTCTCCGACAGACTCGTGAGGAGTTTCTCAAACTCTGCCATCTCTGCCTCGCCCGCCGAGTCTGAGCTGTCGGTGGTCGGACGGGTTTCTTTGGCAAAATGGTCATACTCCGTAAAGTATGAAGTCACTCTGCTCTGAAGCACGTTTACAATCAGGAAGCACGCAACCATCTGAATGATTCTCGGAATCAGTTCAAGTCGCACTACATCGTCCAGGTTATCATTTATCCTGATCCACGGCTGCGCCGCGTACTTGATAAACAGAAGTGTGGTCGCTGCCATCGCCACGAATGCCACAGCCTCGCCGAACCACAGCACCTTCTTATTCATATAGAGCATCGCTATCAGCACCGGCACCAGAAACAAAATCTGCACCTGATAGGAAAAGAACATGTAGCATACGCCCACAAGTACCGCCGAATCCGCCACGAGAATATACTTCATAACCGGCTTTCTGAGCTTAAGTATCTTAACCAATATTACCGGTATCAGCAGTAATATCATCCACACAATTAAGAAAGCTGACGCTATATTCAAATATACTTCGAAAACGCCCACAATCGTCAGCACCCATACCACGACCGCAAGTCCCAGCAGTCCGAGGAAAACGTTAGCTACCAGCTCGTTGTTTTCGTTCTCGTTTCTTTTAAGTAATTGTTCCAAGGTTACTCCTTATGCCACTTATCGTAGTATTCTCTGTATTCTTCGTATGCCTTGTTCCACGCAACAAGCTTTCCGAGGCCTTTACATCTCTTGCCGACGGTTTCAACCTTAATCCGTCTCCACTCGGTCTGGATGTATGGGTCTATCAACGCTTCAAAACGTTTTCTCGCTTCGGCGATTTCCTCGCCTGTTGTTTCTTTGGCAAAGAACTTCTGTACAGTATCAAGTATAGATTCTACCGCCGCGCACACCTTAGCATCGGTTTCAAAAGAACAGCTGAGAAGCGACCGAAGTTCCGACACGCTGCGAGTCAGGTTCCTGACATTTTCATTCTGCAACAGCTTATCACCCATAGTGCCCAGATAGTGCGCATCCGAATAAGTCAGAATATCCTGCATGCATTTCTGCAGCTTCTCCATGCCCGCAATTCTGGTCTTTGTAACTGTGCTTATGCTGTTGTTCTTTCGCTGAAGTATACTGTTAACGATTAACCCGAGAACGCCGAGTGTAAGCGTAACGGCCACAGTGATGTAATCAATCATAATGAATTCCCCTCCAATACACGCTTATAATTCAGTATATCATACTAAAGCCCGGCTTATACCCTCTTCATTTTAACCACCAGAGCCTCGTACGGTGCCAGCTTTAATCCATCCTCCGGCATCCTTCTGATTTCTCCGGGCACGCGTTTCTTCGGATAGTTAGATAGCATAATTTTCGCCGTGTGTCCGCCGAATCCTCTCGGGAGTTTATATGTAATGGGCTCGCCGGTAAAAGAACAAATCACGAAGTATGAAGTCTTTCCTTTTCTCCTCTCGTACATGTATACGAAGGGATTCTTGTGATCGTATTCCTTGTAATCGCCAAAAAGAAGAACCTGATTCTCTTTCCTTAACTCAACGCACTTTCTGTAATAGTTAAGAATGCTGTTCTCATCTTCTTCCTCGGCGGCTACATTTATAGCCTTATAGTTGGGATTGACGTAGAACCAGGGCTTGCCGGTGGTAAAGCCTGCATTTTCTGAAGCATCCCACTGCATGGGCGTTCTGGCGGAATCGCGGCTGGAAATATGAATTCTGTGAAGTCTTGCTTCAACCGGGTCCTTAACGTGATATCTGATGTAGTTGTTCTTGGACGACACATCCACGTACTGGTCGATGGAAGAAAGCTTGATATTGGTCATACCAATCTCCTGCCCCTGATAAATAAATGGTGTGCCCCTAAGGAACATATATGCCGTAGCAAGCGCCGTGCCACTCTCGCGATGATACTTCTCGCTTCCGTAGCGGCTTATTACACGCGGGTGGTCGTGGTTCTCAAGATAGAGTGAGTTCCATGCTTTGTCCGCAAGCTTGTACTGCCAGCGCGATAAAGCGGTTTTAAGTCTTATAAGACTGAAGGGCCTGTGGAAATACTCCGTAAACAGGCAGTCCGCCATCATATGGTCAAAAGAAAACATCATATCCATGGACTTGGTATCGCCACTTAAGTACTTCATGGCAGAATTAACCGTAGTCATGGGGCCTTCGCCTATCTGTACGGCGCCGTATTCATCACATACCGCTCTGAACTCCGCAAGATACTCGTGAATATGCGGGCCATCCTTGTAGTGGTGCATGCTTCCGATTATGGGCAGGAAGCCGATACCGTTCGGAAGGCCTTCTCTCTTAGAAATAAAGTTGATAACATCCTCGCGGAAGCCGTCCACGCCCATAGAAAGCCAGAAACGAAGGATGTTCTTAACTTCCTCACGGACCTTCGGGTTATCCATGTTGAGGTCGGGTTGCTTCTTGGCAAAAAGATGCAGATAGTACTGTCCGCGTACCGAATCGTACTCCCACGCTTTTCCTTCAAAGATGGAGTCCCAGTTATTGGGCTCGTCGCGCCAGATGTAATAGTCTTTATAGGGATTGTCATCACCGCCCTTACGACTCTCGATGAACCACGGATGCTCATCCGAAGTATGATTTATAACAAGGTCCATAATGACCTTCATACCGAGCTCGTGTGCCTTATTAAGCACCTTCTTAAACTGCTCAAGGTCACCGTAGTCCGGATGAATGTTGCAGTAGTCCGAAATATCATAGCCAAAGTCCGCGTTGGGCGACGGATACAGCGGATTAAACCAAATAGCCGTAATTCCAAGGCTTTTTAAATATTCGAGCTTGTCATATACACCGTAAAGGTCGCCGATTCCGTCGCCGTTACCGTCTGCAAAGCTTCTGACCCAAATTTGATAAAACACCGCTGTCTTGTACCAATCTCTGGTCTCAAGTTCATTTTTTACTGCCATAACTGTCCCTCCATGCGGTCTCTTGCCGCTTCGATTTCCTCGTGTATGTGCGTAATAAAATGTTTCGGAACGTCGCCGATTCGTTTAAATGCTTCAGCCGCATCCGCTGCAGCCGCTATAAGATAATCCACCGGCTCTCTCTTCCTGTTAAGATACTCCCCTGCAGCCGCCAGTTCGCGAATCTCTCCGTAGCGTTCATAAGCCATCTTCACCGCATCGTCCCAGGAAAGGTAAATCTCCTTCATGGCGTGGTCACCTACCTCGGCCACCTTATCCATGTCCTTGCAGATATCTGTAAGGAGCTTAGCCATCGCCTCAGGCGCTTCATCAATCAGGTAACCGTTTCGCCCGTGCGCAATACCCTCCGCGGCACATGAACCTTTTATCAGCACCGACGCAAGCCCGCACGCCGCAGCCTCGCGCACCACTATGCCGTTAGTATCGTAAGTGGACGGAAAAAGAAACAAGTCCGCCCTCGTATTAATTGCTCTAAGCACCTCTCGGTCACGTATCGGCCCCGTAAAGAACACCTTATCCGTCAGGCGAAAATCCTCAGCCATTTTCTTAAGTTCTTCCTCGTCCGGTCCCGAACCAACCATAAGCATTCTGAATTCAAGCCCCGCTTCCCGGGCCATCTTCAGCGCCTCGAGAATCAGCGGCAGTCCCTTGTACTTTACAAGTCTTCCCACAAAAAGAAAGACCGGAACTCCGGGCGGAAGGTCGTATTCTTTTACCGCCGCCTTAACCGCCGCATCATCGGCTCTGCCCCGAGCAAAATCGACACCGTTGGGCATTACTCTGTAATCGCCCTCAAAGCCGAGGCTCTTAAGATTCTCACCGGCGCCCTGCGACACCGTCCAAACTTCATCGCAAGCAGAAATGTTGTTAATCATAACCTTGATGACTTCTTTCTTTCGAAAGCCGTCACCCACAGCCCTGGCGATATCTATATCAAATTTAGTATGATAAGTGAAAACAACAGGCGCGCCCGTAGAATGTTGCAGAATACGCGCCATTAGAGTCGACGAAGCCGGACAATGGGTATGAATAATATCAGGCCCAAACTCCGCGATTTCCTCGATTTCTCTTGCAGAAAGAGAATTGCCCGCACGATACCCATCGATAATTCCGGTAGTATCTATACTGGGATAAGGCACAACTTTATAGGGATAGCCGGTATAATCCGCATTCGGATATTTGGGCGTCCCTACTATAACATTGGCTCCATGATTTTGCGTAAGTGCGCGGCCGTAATTAAGCACAACATTGGCCACTCCGTCGATTACCGGCGGAAAAGAATCGTTAAGCAAGCATATATTCATAGCACAAATCCTTCGCACACTTTTCAGTGGTTTTTATTAATAATATTATACCACTGCAAGGCAAGTTTTTTTACTTGCTCCGATAACCGATATTGTAATTACGCTTTCTAAGTTATTGTTGAGAGGTATTCTTTTTTCTAACTCTTCCCAACGCAATCATCAGAAGTAAACAGGCAAACCATCCTCTCATAAAATGGAACTTGATCCTTGTTATGGTATTGCATATATTGATTAAGGCATAATTCACATCCGGAAAAGAGTATATCTGATTTAGCATGATACTGTTTTCCACCATGTCAAGAATCCCTCTGATTGCGGCAATGACATAAGATATGATTTTAATTCTGCTAATTACAGGGCCTTTAAATCCTCTTGCCATCTGAATCATCCAGTTCAAAAATGCCGCCGTGAAAAGATAGTCAAAGATATAGTATTTCCAATAAATATCCATGTCTTTTGAATCATTCATCACCTTAACAAATATATCGGCGCTATACTTTGTCATATCCAAAATGCCATAGCCGCCATTTGTAAGAGATACTACATAGATTTCAATAAGAGAAACGCATAAGGCCGCGATAAACAAGACAAATGCAATAATTCTCCTTCTAACTGTTTTTTCCATTAAAAAATCACCTCGTTTTCTTTTGTTGAGGTGATTTTATAATCTACACAGAGCTTTGTAATTGTCATATGGCAAGTGCTGACAGATTTTTTTAAGCCTTGAAAGAGAACTGGGTGTGACCCCAAGATATGATGCTATATGCTCCTGCTTTACCGTTTTGATGAGTTCCGGCTGTTCCTTCATAATAAGCATATATCTGTCTTTTGCTTCCATTGAAATAAAAGAATATATCCTTTGTTCAGATTTCATCATAGTTTCTGCCAGTAACTCCTCTATCTTTGTCTTAAGTATCGGGAACTTCTCCTTAATATTATCAACGTCCTGAATATTGAACATTGCTAATACTGTGTCCTGCTCTGCTTCCAAATAGAAAGGGCATGGCATATCTGATAAGTAATTATAGCTGCAGCACCAGTCTCCCGGAACCGAAAAGCACTTTGTTCTGTCATTGCCTTCTTCATCAATGTAGAATCCTCTGACCAATCCGGAAACTACCAGGCATATGTAGTTTGTTCTTTGTCCGGCCTCCAGAATACTCTCGCCGGCGGAAATGTGTTTATAAGTTGCAAGCCGGGTCAACGTCTCTGCAAGTTTTCTATTCTTGCTCCAATTCAAAAAATAATACAAAACGTATTCTTTTCCTTTTATATCTTTGCAGTCTTGCACAATAGGCTCCTTATTTTACAAACAGCTGCAATTATCACTATGTATACCACTGATAAAATGGCATAAAACCATATATCCACTTGCAAAAAGCAATAAAGGAAATTGAAGCAAAAATGTATTACTATGCCATAAATCAGGTTGTCATGCTTTTCCATAAAGAAGTTCATAATAAAGCAAAGACCTGTCATAACAACAACGTTGGAAATGATATACGGAATCATCTGCATGCCCATGTAATCCGAATCAACGAACCATAATACAGTGTGCCAGAAAGCCCATATTACTCCCTGTATAACCGATGCTTTAAAAAAGCTGTATTTTCCGTTAAGGTACGGTCTAAGATAGCCTCGCCATCCTGACTCTTCTCCTGTGGGACCGGTTGTTACAGAGAATAAAAATGATGCCCAAAACGGATACGCGCCAAGGCTCCAATATTCCCCGAATGGCTTACCCTGGATTAAAGACAATGCCGAAACTGTGATTAATGTCGCCGCTATGGTGATGATAGCAGCTGCCGACAAAGAAAGCAGAGATACTCTTCCACCAAATGCATTTTTATAAAATTTCTTTATTGTCTCTCCGGGGCAGAAATATTTAAATCCTGCCAAAAGTACTATCGTCGGTGCCCACGCGCACACATTTGACAGTATACGCATTACAATCGGCGAACAGTGAAATACCATACTTGCAGTTCCGCATATACAAAGAACCATGAACCAAAACACAAGATAGCTTGAAATAACATACTTTTTTATCTTCGTTTTCATTCTTTTTCTCCCGTCTATAAAATCTAATCTGCCGGTTCCCTCTCATATCAACAACTTTTTCTGTCAACAGTGCAAGAATCACCCGCTTACCGTGATTTTTTCTTAAAACAATCATAGCAATACATAAAAAGCAACTCCAAATCATACACTGATTTGGAGTTGCTTTACACTAAAAAAGACCTCCCAAATCATGGGAGGCCTTAAAATCAGCATTCTTTTAGTTCAAGCTCTTCATAGTTGGGATTGAAATCAGAAAGTATGGCCAAACGCCGAACACTAATCCTTGATTATGATTTTGCAGCTTTTCAAAACATCACAACCATTCTCTCTTATCCAGCCTGATATTTTTTCTTTATCCCACCTGCAATTCGTAAAAATATCACTGTCAGGTGTGAATTCTATCACCATACCGGTTTTATGAGCATCTGCGGTTTCAATAAGCGGATGCTGAGCAATACCCTTGATATAATCCTGCCTGTAACATTTCCCTTTTCGATATACTGTCACTTGCATGCTTTCGGAAAGAGCGTTCACTGTCTTGATTTCATCCAAAACCAAATTGTCCGTTAGCAAATATTCTTTCTTTGAAATGAGTTTTCCTTCAAAAATCTTTGAAAAAATGTCTTCGCCTTTTTCAATAGGAATCCCTCTGCCGTCATCAGATATTCTTACACTGTTTCCTTCCAGAAAAGATACAGCGATTTCCGTGCAAAAGCCTTCTTTTGCCTCTTCAATACTGTTTTTCAACACCTCAAACAATAACATGTGCATTTCTGAATTTAGATCCATTTTTTCCACCTCCGCATTAACATCAAGGTTTCTTTTGCACAGTTTTCCTGAAACTTCCGGCAAAAGATATTCCTTCATGTTTCTATTTACAATACTCGGAGATGAGCCAAACAAGCCCTTAAACGATCTTGTATAGCCTTCATGAGAATCAAAAGAATATTTTATCGCGATATCAATAATCTTCATTCCATTAAGCAAATCCGATACAGAATGTTGAAGTTTCCTGATTCTGATATACTCACTTACCGACAGCCCGGCGGCCTTAACAAAGCTTCGGCTGAAGTAAAACGGACTGTAGCCGGCATAATCGGCAACGTCCTTAAGCCCGATATCTTCAGTAATGTTTTCTTCAATATAATCTATTACCCTCTCAAGTTCGTTCATGCTTATTCTTTCCTCCGATATAATTATAGTACCAGAAGAGGGGTTATGCTTCTTGATATTTCATGCTTTACAATTTGTCAGCATCTGCAAGCACATCATTAACATGTCTCTTTTCGGAAGATTTCTTTTAAGTTACTTCTTAAGAGTTTGATGTTTAAAGGAGCATAATCCGTATCGAATGTGAGTATAAGGTTTTTCCCTATGAATATTTTAGATTCGGCGTATTCGCTCAATTTAACGAGATTATTGAAACGATATGTCTCATCATCCATAATACCCAAATGCTCGTGGTAATACTCGATTCGTTCGGGGAGCTTTAGAAGGGTGAAATCGGGATATTTTGTTTTTCCGTTCTTTAATTTAACCGCTGCTTCGTAACGGTAAGGAATTCCAAGTGCATAATACATATCTGCTATTCTGGCTTCTGTCTTGCTTCGTACCATATCTCCTTTTTCTGTGGGCTGAGTGCACTCTTCAGGATGGTATGGGTTTCTTTCATAAGGAAACTCTTCCCATCTCTTTACGTATTCTTCATCAGAGATCAAAAGTGGCTCAATTAATTTCTTTCGATATTCATTCATACCGGAAAATACGTCTTCAGGACTGTTGCCGGCTGTTCCCCGAAGATACGCAGTTATAGCCTTATGCTCTTTATTTGCCTCTCTTAATAGTTTTTCATAATAAGACTTCTGTGCCAGTTTTGTCACAAGTTCTTTGTTATCTGCTTTTATAAAATTGCCGTGGGAATCCTCTTTGTCGGTTACATGAAAATATTGGGTATATATGCCTTTCTTTTGAATTCTGAGATTTCCCGGAGGCATATCGGGAAGCTCGCGAGTGATTTTACCGATGATTGCTTCCAAAACGGCTTTTCTTTCGCTTAATTCTTTGCTGTACAAGGTCTTTTCCTTTCTCAGGCAGCTGTTTCTACTGGCTAAATGTTCAGCTTAATGGTTTTGGTAAGCCCAGCATTTAAAATATTCTTGCCTATATGGTGGCAAAAAAACAAAATATGAAATTTAGCTAGCCCAAATTTAATATGTTGTACTGGTAATAATCTGAAATATTAATAATTTACCTGTATACGGTAAAAAGAATGTACCGGCAAAAACCGGGAAATGTGAGTATTGGCCGGTATACGACCATAAAAATGGAGATTTTTGTACCGGTAAAAACAATCAATAAAGCCATTTAACCGGTAAAAATCCATGAAAAAGATGATTTGAAACCCCCGAAGGGAGTTAAAGCGGCTCTCCGCGACCGATAACGGTCGCGGAAGTCGCGGTATAAGCATCAATAATACCGATGAATTACACTTATGCGAAAATATCGCACTAATTTAACGATTTCATAGTCGGAAACAATAAAACATCGCGAATCGCAGGGCTGTTGGTAAGCAACATTGCGAGACGGTCTAAGCCGTAGCCGATACCACCGGTAGGAGCCATACCGATTTCGAGGGCGTTAAGGAAGTCCTCATCGGTGTGATTGGCTTCTTCGTCACCTGCAGCTGCAAGAGCGTCCTGAGCTTTGAAACGTTCACGCTGGTCGATGGGATCGTTAAGCTCGGAGTAAGCGTTACACATTTCCCAACCGTTGATGAAGAGTTCGAAACGCTCTACGTAGTCGGGCTTGTCGGGCTTACGCTTGGTAAGGGGCGAAATCTCTACGGGGTGATCCATTACGAAAGTAGGCTGGATCATATGCTCCTCGCAGAACTCTTCGAAGAAGAGGTTGAGGATATCACCCTTCTTGTGGTGGTCTTCGAATTCAACGTGCTTTTCCTTAGCAATTGCTTTGGCTTCGTCATCAGTCTTGATGGTGTCGAAGTCAACGCCTGCGTATTTCTTAACGGCATCAAGCATGGTAATACGCTCGAAAGGCTTACCGAAGTCAAGCTCAACGTCGCCGTACATGAACTTGGTGGTACCGAGTACTTCACCTGCTACGGTTCTGAACATATCCTCTGTAAGGTCCATCATGCCGTGGTAATCTGTGTATGCCTGATAGAGCTCCATAAGAGTGAACTCGGGGTTGTGGCGGGTGTCAAGACCCTCGTTACGGAATACTCGACCGATTTCGTATACGCGCTCAAGGCCACCTACGATAAGTCTCTTTAAGTAAAGCTCAAGAGAGATACGAAGACGTAAGTCCTCGTCAAGTGCGTTAAAGTGAGTCTCGAAAGGACGAGCTGCAGCACCGCCGGCATTGGATACAAGCATGGGAGTCTCAACTTCCATGAAGCCCTTGGTGTCAAGGTAGCGACGAATAGCGCTGATCATCTTGGAACGCTTGATGAATGTGTCCTTTGACTCTGCATTCATGATAAGGTCAACGTAACGCTGACGATATCTTGTATCTGTATCGGTAAGTCCGTGGAACTTCTCGGGCAAGATCTGTAAGCTCTTGGAAAGAAGAGTCATGGAATCTGCATGAACAGAAATCTCACCGGTCTTGGTTCTGAAAGCAAAACCTGTAATACCGTAGATGTCACCGATATCGGACTTCTTAAAGTCTGCGTAAGAATCCTCACCGATAACGTCGCGAGCAACATATACCTGAATGTTACCCTTTAAGTCCTGGATATTGCAAAAAGAAGCCTTACCCATTACACGCTTAAACATCATACGTCCGGCAATTGAAACGTTGATGGGTGAAGCGTCCATAATGGCTCTTCTCTCGTTGTAATCGTTATTTAAAACTTCACGGGCAGCCGCCTCATCAAGTCCGTCAACAGAAGGCTTGACTCTGCCTGCAAGAAGCTTCGCTTCATGTTCCTCGTACAAAGATTTGACTTCATCTGTGTGATGTGTCTGATTGTACTTGGTGATCTGGAAGGGGTCCTTGCCTGCTTCCTGAAGTGCGGAGAGTTTCTCGCGTCTTACCTTAAGGAGCTGATTAATGTCCTGTTCGGGTGCTTGATTGTTGTTCTGTTCGTTACCCATGATAAGTCCTTTCAATTTATTATTTTGTACCGGGCACAAAGTGCCCTAGATTATACACATAGGGAGGGCTTCAGCCCTCCCTATAAAATCATCGTCTTAAGTTACCGATTATGATCTCTGAATAGAAAGAATCTTGTACTTGATGCTTCCCATCTGGGTCTCAACGGTAACGGTCTCGCCCTTCTTGTGTCCGATAAGGGCCTTACCTACGGGAGATTCGTTGGAAATCATTCCCTTTAAGCTGTTAGCCTCGCTGGAGCCGACAATTTTATACTCAACTTCTTCATTGAATTCAATATCAAGAATCTTAACCTTGCAGCCTACGTTAATCTTGGAAGAGTCAACCTCGTCCTCAACTACGACTTCTGCGTTCTTAAGAATCTTCTCAAGTTCTTCGATACGGGCTTCGATGTCGCGCTGCTCGTCCTTGGCTGCATCGTATTCGGCATTCTCGGAAAGGTCGCCGAGTTCTCTTGCCTCTTTTATCTTCTGAGCTACTTCTTTACGTCTGCGAACTTTCAAGTCCTGTAATTCTTCTTCGTACTTGGTAAGTCCTTCGTATGTAAGTATGTTTTTCTTAGCTTCCATTATGAGTTCCTTTCCCCATGCGCAACTTAACGTTACACATCAACTTACGTATTATAATCACAAAACGGCGGCAGTGTCAAGACACTTGCCGCAGTATTGTCATGCTAATTTAAAAGCTACATCTAGTAAAATACGTGATTGCCTATAATATAGCCTTCTCTGTTACCTTTACGTCTGAAGTGAGTCATATCACCGACGTTGGTATATCCGTCAAGAACTTCCTGAGCCGCTTTGTAAGCGTTATCATTGGCGGAGTTGTTCTCGTATGCTTTCTGGAAGCTTCCTGTCTTAACGGGTGAGAACTGACCCGATGCAAATATTACATCATAAACGCTGTTCGGATATGCTCCCGAACGAACACGGTTCATAATTACCGAACCTACGGCGAGCTGACCTTCATAGCTCTCGCCTCTTGACTCGCACCAGATAATGGTGGCAAGCATCTTAAGTGTATCGTTGTCTGCCGCAATTGCTTCGTTACGGCGTACGAGTTTCTTTTTCTCTTCTGCTTCTTTACGTCTTCTCTCACGAATGGCTTCGATGGTCTCGCCATGGTCGATGATGAACTCAACTTCCACGTATTCGGTCTTGATGAATCCGTCAAGCTCGTCGTAAGCTACGCAGACCCAATCTTCTCCGTCTTCGTAGATTACTTCAAATAATGTCTTCTCGGATGCGTATCCGATAATTTCCTTATCATCCCCGCTTGATGAATATACGGGAGTGCATGCAGCGGTAACGGTTGCTGTCATGGTGCCTACGTCCTTGGCAAGGTCAATGGCATCCTGGTCAAAAAGAAGGTACTTATTATTGCACCAGCCTATCAAATCACCGGATTCGATAAGGCTCCAGGTCTCTCCTCTTTCAAGCACTATGCCGCCACAGTCGCGGTAAATCTTGCCGACAATCTCTGCATCGGGGTTGCCTTCGCTTCTTACGTTAAGTGTGGAAGTAAGCGCTACCATTACAAGGTCGGCGGATTCAATCTCCTCGGAGGGCTTAAGCCTAACACCGAGGCCGTTGGTGGCTGCGTTATTGTATGCATCTGCGCTTAGCACAAGTGATGCTCCGACGTTCTCGCTTGCGAGGAACTCACTAGCCGTATCCGCATATGAATGAACGGTTACGAACAACGGGAGAATCAGAAGTGCGGTGGCGATGAACAATCGCTTCGCTATTGATTTTTTACTAACTTTTTCCAACAATGTTCCTATCTCTCTGTCTCTTTGCTTCATAGGTCAAAATTGCGGCCGATATGCCTGCATTAAGAGATTCAAGCTTACCTTCCATGGGAATCCTTATGTAAGTGTCCGCCAGGGCTGCCATCTTATCGCTTAACCCGTTTCCTTCGTTACCGATAAAGAAAGCGGTGGGCTTAGCATAATTGTAGTCGTAGCAGGACTTCTCGCCTTTAAGGTGAGCCGCATAGCATTCCACACCGGAAGCCTTCAGCTCTTCCACAGAAGCTGTCAAATCGTCGCAATACACAAAGGGCACTCTGAAAATTGAGCCCATTGTGGACCTAACGGTTTTCGGGTTATAGATATCTACTGTGTCTGAGCTCATAAGTACACCCGCAACGCCTGCGCCTTCCGCAGTACGCATAATGGTGCCGAGGTTACCCGGATCCTGAATGGTCTCAAGCACCAGAAAGCAGGGCGCGTTACCCTTGTTTAAAAGGTCTTTAAGCTCATAGTGTTCACGTCTGACTACGGCAAGTACTCCCTGCGGAGCTAACGTGTCTGTCATTTTTTTGAACACATCATCTTTTACCACTTCTGAGGGTAGTTTGTCAAGTTTGCCCCTGGGACCCTTATAGGATTCGGCCACAAACACCTCTAAAATGCGGCTTTCGGGCACCTCCTCAAAAAGTTTGATGCCTTCGATAACGAAGGCATCCTGTTCGCGTCTTGCTTTGGCTTTTTCTAAGAGAGATATTACGTTTTTAATACGTTTGTTGTCTGAAGAAGTAATCATTTTTTCTTGATATCTGTGTTTTCGTTTCTTGATAACAGCTTGCTGATTTCAAACTGGTAAGGGTCGATGGTCTTCTCCATTGCGAGAGCCTCGTCGATGTCCGTATCGATGAACTGTCCGCCTCTATAGCAGACACAACGGTTGCTTTTGCCTTCAGCAAGGATATCTGCTGCATATGCGCCCATAATAGATGCGTAGTAGCGGTCCTTACATGTGGGACTTCCGCCACGCTGCATGTATCCGAGGATGGTAGCTCTGGTCTCGATACCGGTAGCCGCCTCGATACGTCTTGCCATGGAAGTGGAGTGACCGATACCTTCGGCATTGATAATCAGGTGATGGGTCTTACCGATCTTTCTGTTATCGATAATATTGTTAACGATCATCTGCTCGTTGTAGTCGTAAGTCTCGGGAATAAGAATATCCTCGGCACCGCTCGCAACACCGCACCACAAAGCGATATAGCCCGCATTACGGCCCATAACTTCGATGATGGAACAACGCTCATGCGAAGAAGAAGTATCTCTGACCTTATCGATAGCTTCCATCGCTGTATTGATAGCGGTATCAAAACCGATTGTGTAGTCTGTGCAGGCAATATCAAGGTCGATTGTGCCGGGAATACCGATTGTATTGATTCCGTGAGCGGCAAGCGCCTGTGCGCCTCTGTAGGAGCCGTCTCCGCCGATTACCACGAGTCCGTCGATTCCGTGCTTCTTACAGATTTTGGCAGCTTCCGCCTGAACAGCTTCTTCTTTGAACTCAAGACATCTTGCGGTTCCAAGAACCGTACCGCCCCTCTGAATGGTATCGGAAACGGACTTGGCATCCATATCCACGATTTCTTCGTTAAGAAGGCCCATGTAGCCTTTCTTGATACCTTTAACGCTAAGGCCGTTATTTAAGGACTTTCTGACTACGGCTCTGATTGCCGCGTTCATGCCGGGGGCATCGCCACCGCTTGTAAGCACGCCTATTGTCTTAATGTGTGCAGCCATAATTAATCTCCTTTATATGTGTGTAACACCGCAAAAGAAAGTGTATCGCACCATTTAATTCGTAACTCTTATATTGTCGGGTCCGAAAGCATCGCTGAGCGCTTCCGTAAGTCCCGCAGTAATCGAAACTCCGTACTGAACTCCGAGATCCTTGCGCTTGTTCTCCGCCGCTACATATACCATAACGTGGTCACGACCCTCGGAAGTATCGATGATTCCGACTAACTTCTGCCAGCCTTCCTCAAAAGCCTTCATGTCGGGAAACTGCACCCAGAGCTTCTTGGGAATATCGTCGAAGCTCTTTACGCGCTCGCAGATAAGCTTGGCATCCTTGTCTTCCTCGACGCTTGCGCGGCCTTCGATGAAAATCTTCTCGTCTTCCTTGAGAAGCGAAGCGTATTTCTCGTAGTCCTTGGGGAACACGATGACTTCCACGGAACCGAGCAGATCTTCAAGATTTATAAAGGCCATCATCTTGTTGGTCTTCGTATACTTAATGGTCTTGCCGGTTACCATACCGCCTATGGTTACGCGTTCTCCATCATTTATTTTAACCGTATCCGTCTCGGGGTCAAGAGCAAAATCTGCTGCCGTGGCGGAAGTGTTCTTTTGCAATATGTTTCTGAAGTCTTCGAGGGGGTGTCCGGAAACGTAAATTCCGAGAACTTCCTTCTCGAACTGTAACATCACTTCTTTGGAGTACTCGCCCACATCGGGTAGGCTTTCCTTGAAGTCTTCCTTGGCCTCGGGGGAGGCGAAGTCAAACAGGCTTATCTGACCCGAAATTACATTTTTCTTGTCGGCGTTGGCTGAGTCCATAATACGCACGTAAGCGCTCATGTACTGCTTTCTTGTGCCGCCGAGGGAGTCAAAAGCACCTGCCTTGATAAAGTTCTCGACAGCGCGCTTGTTAAGGTCGCGGGAAGTCATGCGATTGATGAAATCCGTAAGGCTCTTGTAGGGGCCGCCGACCTTTCGCTCTTCCACAAGCCCTTCAATGACGGGGCGTCCGACGTTCTTAATCGCGGTAAGAGCGTATCCAATCTTACCGTCCACTACTGAAAATGATACATCACCGCTATTAACGTCCGGTGCAACAATTCCGATGCCCATGGAGCGACATACGTTGATGTACTCGGATACCTTACCGGCGTTTTCAATGAAGCTCGTCATAAGCGCCGCCATGAACTCAACGGGATAGTAGTGCTTAAGGTATGCGGTCTGGTAAGATACGACGGCGTAGCAGGCTGCGTGGGACTTGTTAAAAGCATACTTCGCAAAGTCCATCATATCGTCGTAAATGCCACTGGCCGCTTCCTCGGAAATGCCCTTGGAAATACAGCCGGGAACGCCTTCTTCTTCGTTACCGTAGATGAAGTTGTTACGCTCGACTTCCATGACGTGCTGTTTCTTTTTACTCATGGCACGGCGTACCAGGTCGCTTCGACCCATGGTGTATCCGCCGAGGTCACGCACTATCTGCATAACCTGCTCCTGGTAGACGATACAGCCGTAGGTGGCCTCGAGAATAGGCTTTAACTCGGGAGTTCTGTAGGTGATATTGTCCTGATTGAGCTTGCCCGCGATGTACTTGGGAATAAAATCCATGGGGCCGGGACGGTAAAGCGCGATTCCCGCGGTAATATCTTCAAGCGACTGAGGCTTAAGTTCCTTCATGAAGCTCTTCATACCCGCACTTTCAAGCTGGAATATGCCTTCGGTGTGACCCGAACCCATGAGGTCCAGTACGCCCTTGTCGTTGTAATCTATGTTGTCTATGTCAATCTTTACTCCGTGAGACGCTTCAGCCAGTCGCACCGCATCGCGAATAACCGTGAGGGTACGAAGCCCCAGGAAGTCCATCTTAAGAAGGCCAAGCTCCTCAAGAGTAGTCATAATGTACTGAGTGGTAATGGAACCGTCGGCGCCGCGCTGCAGGGGCACGAATTCATCGGCTGCTTTGGGACATATCAAAACGCCCGCAGCATGCATGGAAGTATGCCTCGGAAGACCCTCAAGACGACGGCTCATATCGATAAGATAGTGCACTTCGTCATCCGTGTCATAAAGGTTCTTAAGCTCCGGATTCATGGTAAGCGCCTTATCAAGCGTAATATTTAATTCATTGGGAATAAGCTTGGCAATCTGATCGCCCCTTGAGTAAGGAAGGTCCATAACGCGCGCCACATCCCTGATAACACCCTTGGCCGCAAGTGTACCGAAAGTAACAATCTGCACTACCTTCTCGGGGCCGTACTTGCGCCGCACATACTCGATAACTTCCTGACGTCTCTCGTAGCAGAAGTCAATATCGATATCGGGCATGGACACACGCTCGGGGTTAAGAAATCGCTCAAAAAGAAGGTTATATCTGATGGGGTCGATATTGGTAATCTTAAGGCAGTACGAAACGATGGAACCTGCCGCGGAGCCTCGACCGGGGCCCACCATGATACCGTTTTCTTTGGCATAATTAATAAAATCCCAGACTATCAGGAAATAGTCGACATAGCCCATCTTATTGATGACGGAAAGCTCGTAATCCAGACGTTCTCTGAGCTCCTCGTAATTGTCGGGATAGCGCTCGCGAAGACCATCATCGCAGAGCTTATTAAGGTAAGTCCAGGAATCGTAACCCTCGGGCACCTCGAAATGAGGGAGCTTCGTCACGCCGAATTCAATCTCCACATTACATCTGTCCGCGATTTTCTGAGTATTCTCAATCGCTTCCTGCGCATACGGAAAAAGAAGGCGCATCTCCTCCTCACTCTTAACGTAATATTGTCCGCCCGCATATACGAGACGGTCCTCATCCTTCATGGTCTTACCGGTCTGGATACAAAGAAGCAGCTCGTGAGGCTCAGCGTCCGCAGCATAAGTGTAGTGAACGTCATTGGTGGCCACAAGCGGGATGTTCATTTCCTGGCTGATGGTAAGAAGCGCAGAGTTAACGGTCCTCTGCTCGGGCAGTCCATGATCCTGAAGCTCGAGGAAATAATTGCCCTCTCCGAAGCAGTCAAGGTACTTCTGAGCGCAGGCTCTCGCCTCAGTCATCATGCCTTTGAGTATGTATCTGGGAAGCTCGCCCGCGATACAGGCAGAAAGGGCGATAATGCCCTCATGATATTTATTGAGAATCTCGAAATCCACTCTGGGCCTGTAATAATAGCCTTCCGTGAATCCGACACTTACAATCTTACAAAGGTTAGCATAGCCGACATTATTCTCGGCAAGGAGTACAAGGTGGTGATAACGCTCCTCACCGCCGCCGATTTCTTTGTCAAAACGGGAGTTAGGCGCAACGTATACCTCACAGCCGAGGATAGGCTTAATACCTTCTTCCCTGGCTGCCTTGTAATAATCTATGCAACCGTACATAACGCCGTGGTCGGTGATGGCTCCGGCGGTCATGCCCAGTTCCTTAAGGCGTTTCACGTATTCTTTTATCTTATTGGAACCGTCCAGAAGCGAAAATTCCGTGTGGACGTGAAGATGTACAAAAGACATGTGCTAAAGAAGCCCTCCCCGTTATTCTTAAGGGTAATTATATCACACAACCGGTCCCGTTGAATACAAAAAGGGCCGTGAAATTCACGGCCCTCATTGGCAAATTCTTATAAATATTTCTTAAGTGCATCAGCTTTATCGGTCTTCTCCCACGGTACATCGATATCGGTGCGTCCGAAGTGACCGTAAGCTGCGGTCTGCTTGTAGATGGGACGACGAAGGTCGAGCATCTTGATGATTCCTGCGGGACGAAGGTCGAAGTTCTCTCTTACGATCTTGGTAAGCTCAGCATCGGAAAGCTTGCCGGTTCCGAAGGTATCTACCTGAACGGAAGTGGGCTCTGCTACGCCGATAGCGTAAGAAAGCTGAATCTCGCACTTGTCTGCAAGGCCTGCAGCTACAACGTTCTTGGCAACGTATCTTGCTGCGTAAGCTGCGGAACGGTCTACCTTGGTGCAGTCCTTACCGGAGAAAGCACCACCGCCGTGACGAGCATATCCGCCATAGGTGTCTACGATAATCTTACGGCCTGTAAGACCTGCGTCACCGTGAGGTCCGCCGATTACGAAACGGCCGGTAGGATTGATAAAGAACTTGGTATTTGCGTCAACCATATCCTTGGGAAGGATGGGGTCGAATACGTATTTCTTGATATCCTTGTGAATCTGTTCCTGAGTAACCTCGGGATCGTGCTGGGTAGAGCATACGACAGCCTCGAGTCTTACGGGCTTACCGTTCTCGTCATACTCAACGGATACCTGGGTCTTGCCGTCGGGTCTTAAATACTTAAGAGTGCCGTCTTTTCTAACCTTGGTAAGCTGCAAAGCAAGCTTGTGTGCAAGGGAAATAGGGTAAGGCATAAGCTCGGGAGTTTCGTTGGTAGCGTAACCAAACATCATACCCTGGTCGCCTGCGCCTGTGTCGAGGTCGTCTTTGAGAGCGCCTTCTTTGGCTTCAAGGGCCTTGTCTACGCCCATAGCGATATCGCCGGACTGTTCGTCAATAGCTACAAGTACGGCACAGGTGTTGCCGTCGAAGCCGTATTCGGACTTGTCGTATCCGATTTCTTTGACTGTGTTACGTACGATGGACTGAATGTCTACGTATGCGTTAGTAGTAATCTCACCTGTTACAAGTACGAAACCTGTGCAGGCTGCTGTCTCGCATGCTACACGACTCATAGGGTCTTCTGCCATGCATGCGTCAAGAATCGCGTCGGAGATGGCATCGCAGACTTTGTCGGGATGTCCTTCGGTAACGGATTCAGAAGTAAAAAGTCTTTTTTCCATTTTCTGTCCTTTCTGTGGTAAGGATTGAAACTAGGTAAATAAAAATCCGCTTATCATTATATAATAAGCGGATTAAAATATAGGCACTATTTCAATCCTCTTATTGTTCGAATCGGGCACTATCGCCCTGCTCGCTCAGGTAGGCACCTTCCATATGGGGGTTGCCGTGGCTTCATCGGTCCTATGTACCTCCACCACTCTGAATAAGAGTCAAGTAAAGTCTACTTCTTACGTGTAGTATTGTCAAGATTTATTGATAATTCTTGGGAAACAATTTATAATTAGTATAATAAAGAAGAGTAGATTATCTAAGAAGGAATAATACTATGAAGAGGCTCAGTACTACAGACCTTACTCCCGGTATGGTAACTGCGGAAGACGTATACACATATACCAATCAGCTCATCATACCCAAAGGCACGATTCTTACTGATAAGGCCATTACAAAGCTTGAGTTTTACTCAATCATCAACGTAAGGGTTGAGGACGAGATATCCAAGGTTTACCTTGCCAATCCCGAAATGCCCGAGGACGTTTCTTATTCCGAGAAGATTAAGAACAGCCCCGAGTTTAAGGAATTTAAGAAACGTTTCGACGAAGAGGTTCCGAAGTTCCAGAACCTTCTTAATTCGGTTGCGCTCAATACCCGTTCTTTGAACTTAGATGAGGTATTCGGCTTCACCATGAATCTTCTTAAGTCCGAAAGCGGATACTTAAGCGTATTTGACATGCTTCATAATATGCGTCAGTACGATGATATGACTTATGTTCATTCCATCAATGTCGCTCTTATGTGTAACGTATTCGCGCGCTGGCTCCGTATGACCGAGGAAGAGACCAGACTCGCCACCCTGTGCGGACTGCTCCATGATATCGGCAAGGTCTCCGTACCCGAAGAAATCATCAAGAAGCCCGGCAAGCTTACCGAAGGTGAGTACACCATAGTTAAGAAACATACACTTGAAGGCTACAACGCCCTTAAGGCCCAGAACGTTCCCGAGACCATCATGAATTCCGCTCTCATGCATCACGAGCGTTGCGACGGAAGCGGCTATCCTTTCGGTCTTAAAAACGCCAAGATTGATACCTTTGCTAAGATGGTTGCCATCGTAGACGTATACGATGCCATGACAAGCTCACGTATCTACCGTGGTCCCATGTGTCCTTTCAAGGTTGTGGATATATTTGAGAACGAAGGTCTGCAGAAATACGATACGCGCTTCATCATGACCTTCCTTGAGAACATCGTTAACACCTACATGCTTAATCGTGTTAAGCTTAACGACGGACGTGTCGGCGACGTGGTATTCATCAACCGCTCGAGCCTTGCGAACCCCACGATTAAATGCGGTAATGAATTCATCGATTTGTCTGCCGAACCGAATCTTCACATTGAAGCAATTATCTGATGGTGTGCAAAACGCTCTCCCGCAAAAGGAGAGCGTTTTTTATTTAAGTTCATCAAGATATATCTGAACACGACTGTCCATTATTTTGGCAACTTCTTCAGCACTTTTGCTTCCATCCAAAAAAGGACCCATTTCTTCATCTATCATTTCCATTATAGGATTTACCTTTGTATTCTCCGGCCTCGCCTCATCGATTAATCGTTTAAATATATCCGCCTGTTCATCAGTCAGAGGTCCACAGTCATATTCAAACAGTTTATAAGGTGAATAATAGTGGATAAATCCCGCCATTTCACTTTGATAATCCTCAAATTCTTCTTCGAAAATGTCCCTTCTCGCCGGAAGGACACAATATGTACGTGAGCCTACACCGCCGACCTTATAAGAAGCTTCCAAATACGTACGCTGACCCTCTTTGGAAATAATCCATCTTAGAAAATCCTCGGCTCCGGCAACGTTTTCTGCCTTTGAATTAATCATAAATCCGGTACTCCACAAATACCCGCTGCTTCTTTTGTCTCCGGGGTAACCTATATATGAAGCATTATTCTTAAAGTATGCGTCATATTTATTCATAAAAGCAAAAGCATCCGACACATTCGAACCGTCACCGGCAATAGTCCCTTCAATCATGCCTTCTTCCCACGCTTTACTAATATTTTCGCCCCCGACTTTGCCGTATTTCTTGGCAAATTCCAGCAAGCGTATAAACGGAGCTTCATCAAGTTTGCTCTCGCCGGTCTCCCAGTCAATATATCGCTTTGACTCAACATCATTTATGGCAAAATTTTCAACTATCAATACCGGGTCAATATATTCCGCATAACTAACGCCGGATGCTTCAATGCGTTCCATAAACTCATCTATATTCCAGGTAGTGAGATCTCCCGCAATATCTTTGGATGTAATATATGTGTGAAGACTTACCTGATAGGGAAGCATGTATTGAACTCCCTCTACCCTACCGCTTTCTAAAGCCGAGTCAAAATACTCTTCTTCATAACCGGAGATTATATCGTCAAGAGGCAAAAACGCCCCTTTTCTAGCCAAAGAATCCAGATTGACCATTGGATTTTCAATGAGATCCGCAGCCTCTCCCGTCGCAAGCTGAACCTCAAGCTTTTCATTAAATTTCAAACCGTTTTGCTGGATTAGTTCAACTTCATAATCAGAGCTTTGCTTATTGTATGCCTTGACAGCGGCATTTAAATAGCCCGTGCTCAAAGAAACTCTTACGGTAACAGTCTTTTTACCTTGTTCAGCTGCTATTTCCGATGAAGCAGATGCTTCAGCCACGGTACTTCCGCAACCGTGCAAAAAGAAACCGGTCAAAGCAACCGCAATTATTATTAAAAGCGTTTTTTTGCCAACCATAATGGCCCTCCGTACATACTAAGTATACCATTAGGCGTCGGCCGGGAACAGCTTTTTCCCGAATCTTAAACATCAGTAACACAATCTTAATCTTTGTTAAAAAACAAACTCCTTCGGAAATCCGAAGGAGTTCTCATTAGCCTACTCTTAATTTGAAATTCTGTAATTCTTTGTCCGTTTCAACTACTTCAACCTGACCGCCGAGGGCTCTTAACTTCTCAGGGAAGTCTTCGTAGCCTCGCTCAACGTACTGGATGTCGTTGACAACCGTGACACCGTCGGCGCTTAAGCCTGCAACTACAAGTGCCGCGCCGGCTCTTAAGTCGGGAGCGGTTACATTGCCGCCGCTGTAACGCTGTACGCCTTCAATAATGGCGGTATTGCCTTCGGCACGCATATTGGCGCCGAGTCTTACGAGCTCGTCTACGTATTTAAGTCTGTTCTCAAAAATAGTCTCTGTAATGATGCTGGTGCCCTCGGCAAGTCCGAGTACCACAGCTATCTGAGGCTGCATATCGGTCGGGAATCCGGGATAAGGAGCCGTCTTGACCTGAGTGTGAAAGAAAGGCTTGCTCGATACGACACGGATCGAATCGTCGAACTCTTCTATCTCACAACCGATTTCAAGAAGCTTGGAAGTAATAGACTCCAAATGCTTAGGAATAACGTTCTTGATAAGTACGTCGCCCTTGGTAGCGGCTGCTGCCATCATGAATGTTCCTGCCTCAATCTGGTCGGGAATGATGGAGTAGTGGGTCGCATGAAGCCTCTCAACGCCCTTGATACGGATAACGTCGGTACCTGCTCCCTTGATGGATGCGCCCATGCTGTTTAAGAAGTTCGCAACGTCTACGACGTGGGGTTCCTTGGCAGCGTTTTCGATATATGTCTGGCCTTCCGCCATAACAGCGGCAAGCATGATGTTAATGGTAGCACCTACGGAAACACCATCCATGAAGATGTGGCTTCCCGTAAGCTTCTCGGAATCACATACCATGCAGGCATGATCGATCTCAGCTGTAGCTCCGAGAGCTCTGAAGCCCTTCATGTGAAGATCGACAGGTCTTGAACCTATGCTGCATCCTCCGGGGAGAATGACCTCTGCCTTTCCGTATTTACCGAGTAATGCGCCTACAAAGTAGTAGGAACCGCGAATTTTATTTAAAGCATCGTCAAGTAACGATGTAGTGTGAACAGTGGAACCGTTTATCCGAACCGTGTGGCGATTAACCTTGTCAACTCTGGCGCCCAAAGTCTTAAGCGCACCGAGCATGACATCAATGTCGGATAAATCGGGGACGTTTTCAATTTCGACCGTCTCATCGGCCATAAGCGCTGCGGCAAGTATTCCTAACGCCGCGTTCTTGGCACCGCCGATTTCAACTTCGCCTACGAGAGGCGCGCCGCCCTTAACTGCGTATTGTCTCATAATCTTCTTCCATCCCGATTGATTGGATTTCTTATCTAACTTATTTTTTATAACACAAAGAATTTAGATTGTCAAAGCTCTTAAAATTGCAACAGTTTTTAGTACGAAATGTACTTAAGCGGGTCAACCGCCTTGCCGCCGATACGCATCTCGAAATGCAAGTGAGGTCCGGTGGAAACGCCCGTGTTACCGGAAAGCGCAATCTTCTCACCCTGCGATACATTCTGTCCCGCAGATACCAAAACCTTACTCAAGTGAGCGTATCTGGTCTGTCTTCCGTCCGGATGCTCGATGAAGATACAGTTACCGTATGAAGCCTTCCATCCCGCAAAGGATACACGTCCGCCGCAGGAAGCAACAACCGAAGTACCGATAGGCGTAGCCCAGTCAACCGCACCGTGGTAAGATGTCATACCGCGGATAGTCGCTGTACGTGCGCCGAATGTACTGGTAAGACGTCCGCCGCTTATAGGCTTAATATATGTGGGAGGAATCTTGGTACCTTTCTCCACAATCTTCGGAACTGCCTCAGCAACGATTTCTTCCATTACGACTTCGGAGCTTACCATCTTGTTGTCAAGGTATGTAACCTTCTCAACCGCTTTGTGGTAACCCGAAGAAGGATCCTGAAGAGTAACCTCGGTAGTCGTGTACCAGTTGTCGTTATATTTGTAAATAACATCCGCTTCGTAAGTTCCTTCATAGTACACAAGCTCTTCTCTTGCGATGGAAAGCTCGGGCTTGGGAACGGTTACGGTAATTTCGTCACCTACACGGATACGTGAATTGGCATTGGCAATGTTCTCGTTAAGATCGACAATGTCATCAACTGTGGTGTTATACATCTGAGCGATAACCGAAAGGGTATCACCGGACTTAACTTCATGAATAGTCTTCTGCTGCTTGTCCTTGGTAACCTCGTCGATAGCCGCGCTGAGCGGTACAACTTCCCTCGAAGACAGGTACGACTCCACCACTTCCACGTTATTTGCAAAAGAAACATTTGTGATGCCGTAATCATAATCGTCAAAAGAAGGTAATGACGCAGGTGTTGCCTCAGCTATTATTTTGTCAAAATCATAGTAAAAGCCGTCATTACTTAAGTAGTCGCTTACACTTGTACTTTCTTTGGCGGTCTCGTCACCATGCTTGGTAATCTGGGGGATGAGTACGGGAAGCTTTCTGTCGGTGTCTGCGATAAGGTCAACCGTGAACTTACCCGGATCTGCATAACGATTGATAGATGCCTCAAGAAGTTCTTCAACTTCCTCGGCTGTAGAAACGTTAACGGTATAATCGTCAATCTTGACGGTATAGGAATGCTGCATCGTCTCTCTGAGGGATGCCTCGTATACTTCTTCAATCTTCTTGATAAGCTCGTCCTTGTCATCGGTCCTGCCGTAAAGGACTTCGGAGCCAACAACTCTGGCCTCCGCCTCAATCAAAATAACGCCCTCGGCATCACCCACAACGGCACGGCGAGCGGTATTAAGAAGCTCGTCTGCTACCTTCTCGCTGTCAACGGTACCGATTTCGGTGTCGTTAACATAGAGAGTAAAGATATTGTTACCTTCACTCTTAACGGGTTCAATCGAGGGTATAAAAAGAGCGCTTAAGGCTATAGCAATAAACCCTACGCGCAACGCTGCCACTTTACAATTTTTATGATATCTGGATAATAAAACCATCTTCCCAAACCCTGTATATATAAATACCGAAGCAAATCTCAACGGATATAATCATTAATTTCTTTCTGCTATTCTACCAAGATTTTGACTTATTGTAAAGTGCACCGGATTATGGTACAGTAGTATCAGTACGTATGTTCGAGGATTCTTATGGGCCCGATTTTCTTTCACATTGACGTCAATTCAGCCTTTTTAAGCTGGACAGCGGTGGACAAACTCAATAACGGAGCTACTGTAGATTTAAGAGAAGTTCCCTCGATTATCGGCGGTGACCGCGAGACCCGTCACGGCATCGTCACGGCCAAATCCATCCCTGCCAAGAGGCTTGGAATCGAGACCGCCGAGCCCGTTGCCTCCGCGCTTAAGAAATGCCCTAATCTCATTATCGAATCCCCGAATTTTAAACTTTACTCGCGTATGAGCCATCTTTTTAAAGACTACCTTTATTCTTTGACCGATGATGTGGAGCCTGCGAGTATCGATGAATGTTACCTCTACTACACTCCGATTGCGCATCGCTACGAATCACCCGAGGCCTGTGCGGCCATGATAAGGCACGATATCTATACACGTTTCGGTTTCACTGTTAATGTGGGTATTTCTGACAGAAAGGTTCTTGCCAAGATGGCTTCGGACTTTTCCAAGCCCGATAAGACCCATACGCTATATTCATATGAGATTAAGCAGAAACTGTGGCCTTTACCTGTCCGTGACTTATTCTTATGCGGTAAGTCTGCCGCGGCCACTCTTAATAAGCTCGGTATATTCACAATCGGCGAGCTTGCCCGCACGGATAAGGACATTCTGGTATCGCACCTTAAGAGTCACGGAATCACACTTTGGGAATTTGCCAACGGCATAGATGATTCTAAGGTAGAGACCGAAGTTCAGGAAGCCAAAGGTATAGGCAATTCCACTACCGTTGCTCGCGATGTAACCGACCGGTCTGTGGCTTCCGATGTCATATATTCTTTGTGCGAATCTGTATCCAAGCGTCTCCACGACTCAGGAGTCCTCGCCACTCAGGTCACCGTGGAGATTAAGTACTCCGACTTTAAGACATTCTCTCACCAATGCGGAACCGACTCACCTATCGAGACCACAGTTGCCTTGCATAGAGTTTCCATGATGCTTTTCGACAGACTCTGGAACGGCGAGCCCATTAGACTACTCGGCGTCCGGGCCGGTAAGCTTGTTAAGCCCGATGAGCCATATCAGTTGAGTCTGTTCTCGGAAGGATACTTATCGGACAGTTACGCTCCCCAATCCGGAGCGACTCATCCGACATCCGCTCCCGCCGTAGACACAGAGAAGAACAGAAAGCTTGAGGCGGCACTTCGCTCCATCCGTGACCGCTTCGGCGACAACTCCGTTACAAAAGGAAAACCGAACCGCTAGATTAACGGTCCGGTTTCTTTTTCTGTACTGAGTATCCGAATTTGCCTATGTTCTCACCGAGAGTATAGTACTTGCCGTGAGAATAGGTAATGGGGTCTGAGTCCTCGAATGTGAACTTGCCCTTGTCATCCATGTATTTGTCGTCCGCGTGAACCGCTACCACTTCGCCGTAGAAGATGGTGTGACTGCCGAGGTCCTCGTACTTGGTGACCTTGCACTCGATGTTCACGGGGCTTTCTTCAATCATATCTGCCTTGATGGCACTGCAAGGGATAGGGGTGAGTCCCGTATCCTTCCATTTGTCGGTATCTCGACCGCTCTTCACACCGCAGTAATCGGTGGCGAAGGCCAGGTCTCTTGTGGTGAGGTTAATGCAGAACTCTTTGTTCTTAACCAAAAGCGGGTAGGAATAACGTTCCTTTCTCACCGAAATCGATACCATTGCAGGGTCCGAATTGATGGTGCCCGCCCAGGCGAGCGTTATAATATTGGACTTGCCGTTATCGTCTGCCACGGTAACCATTACCACCGGCAGGGGATAGAGCATATTGCCCGGTTTAAAATCTACTTTACCCATTCTCTTTATCCACCTTTAGAATCCGAAGTGGCTGATAAGTATGAAGAGTGCCACGGCAATGCCCACCATTGAAATGCCGCTGAATACAAGCGCAACAATGGCGCAGGGCTTAATCCCGCGAATCTTCTTTTCAATGTGAAGGTGCTGGATTGCGATAGCCTCGGACTGCTGCTTAAGCTCCTCGATAACTGCTGCCTGCACATTTCTGTACACGCGCACGTTCTCCATGTGGGCTTCCTCGCCGGATGCCTTGAAAGAACTCTCAACCGTAGCCTTAAGTGCTTCAAGCTCCGCAGCAATCTTGGTAAGTTCTTCCGAGCCTTCGGAACCGCCTGTGGCTCTGAATTCCTCTATCTTCTCGATGGCGCTTGCAACAAGCTGAGTGGTGGCTTCATTGGTCTCTACTGCCTTGAAGCTTAATCTTCTCATGTCGCTTACTGCCTTCTCAAGCTCATTAGCCTTTTCTCTTGCTTTCTCTAATTCCTTGGCTTCCGCTTCGGAATTGGCCTTGATGGCATCGCCTGCACCGAATTTGCTCGTTATCTTGTCAAAAAAACTGTCCATACTCTCTCCTTACCCCACTATCTGTCTGTACCGTTACGATCGAGGTTCTGTACCTCTTCATTTAACAATAACATATGATCGTCCAGTTTGGAAACCATATATGCACATTCCACGAGTTCGTCCTGAATGTTCTTGGGAACATCCGCGCCCTCAAATTTATAATTGATCTTATGCTCAAGGCTGGCCCAGAAATCCTGCGCAACCGTACGAATCTGAATCTCAACCTTCGTATCCACAATTCTGTCCGACAGATACACCGGCACCGTCACAAGCATATGATAGCTCATGTAACCGCTGGGCTTGGGATTCTTGATATAGTCTCTGACCTCGATTACCCTGATATCCGACTGATTGGAAATCATATCCGCAATACGGTAGATGTCGTTGGTAAAAGAACAAATAACTCTGATACCCGCGATATCGTTAACGTACGCCACCATATTGTCGATAGTGGATTCCTGTCCGTATTTTCTAAGCTTCTTGACTATGCTCTCGGGAGTCTTGAGTCTTGACTTGATATGCTCGATGGGATTGTACTGATGTACATGCTGAAACTCATCGTTAAGAATCTCAAGCTTGGTATTAATCTGTTTGAGTGCAGACGAATAAAGAAGGGTGACTTCGTTCCATGTCTGCACTTCGCTGTTTCGCTCTTCTTTGGTAGTAACTTCCATATTTTCCCTTTTTTAACATATTTTAGGTGTGGCGCTTCATCGCTCCACACCAACTGTTATTATAGCATAATTCGGTTAACGTTTAATTGTTTTTGCGCAAAAAGTTATTAATAATCCGTGAAACCTATGGTAAAATATTGCGAAAGAAACTTCTCAGCGAAAGGAAAGCCTGTGGGTTATGCGTATCTGGGTAAAGATGTTTGAAAGCAATCATATGATTAAAGACTTAACCATCGAAGACTATTCTTCCGACACCCGCACCCACAAGGTCTATAACGCCCTCGAGAAGGCCTGCGTCGAATTCGATCTTCAGAAACCCATCTGGCTTGAGTCTACCATCGCGGATTTCAAGAGAACCGGCAAGACCCGCTTCACGCGTGATTGCTTTATAGAAGATATTTCTTTTGACTATCTGGAGTTTCACGTAATTGAAGAAGATTATTGAGTAAAGAAAACCCGTGACGTCCTTCATGGCGCCACGGGCTTTTTGCATTAGTCGTCGTATCCGTTTGGATTGTTTTTCTGCCAGTTCCAGGAATCGGCACACATTTCTTTGATGCCGTTCTCAGCCTCCCAGCCTAACTCCTTGCGGGCAAGGTCCGGTGAAGCGTAGTTAATGGCAATGTCGCCTGCACGACGGGGTCCGATTTCGTAAGGAATCTTAACGCCCGTAGCGGCTTCAAAGTTCTTAACGATATCAAGCACGCTGTAGCCTGTGCCGGTACCGAGGTTGTAAATTTTGAGGCCTGCTTTCTCCTCAATCTTCTTAAGAGCCTTAACGTGACCCTTGGCAAGGTCCACAACATGGATGTAGTCGCGCACGCCGGTTCCGTCGGGAGTGTCGTAGTCATTACCGAATACGGTAAGGTGATCGCGCTTGCCGACAGCTACCTGAGTGATGTAAGGCATCAGGTTGTTGGGGATACCGTTGGGGTTCTCACCGATAAGCCCCGACTTGTGAGCGCCGATGGGATTGAAGTATCTAAGCAGGATAACATTCCACTCGTTGTCAGCCTTCTGAATATCCGAAAGAATCTGCTCAAGCATGGACTTGGTCCAGCCGTAAGGATTGGTGCAGACGCCCTTGGGGCATTCTTCGGTAATCGGAATGAATGCAGGGTCGCCGTATACGGTCGATGAGGAAGAAAAGATAATGTTCTTAACTCCGTGCTTTCTCATAACATCCACAAGCGTAAGAGTTCCCGCAATATTGTTCTCGTAGTATTTCCAAGGCTTGGCAACCGATTCGCCTACTGCCTTAAGTCCTGCGAAGTGAATGCAGGCGTCAACTTTTTCTTTGGCCAGGATTTCATCAAGCTTCTCTCTGTCCAAGATATCGCACTTGTAAAAAGAAACCTTCTTGCCTGTAATCTGAGCCACTCTGTCGAGAGACTTCTCTGAAGAGTTACTTAAGTTGTCGACAACAACCACATCATAACCCGCGTTCTGCAGTTCAACTACCGTATGAGAGCCAATATATCCGGCTCCGCCCGTAACAAGTATTTTCATCTAAAAATCTCCTTTATATCATTCCGATTCGCACACGACTCTATTGCCCTATGCGGTGTTACCCGATTTTAAGCGTCTCGCCCGCCTTAACCATATAAGGCTTGTTATCGTAAGTAAACCAGATATCGATTGCCGTAGGGTTCTCGACCATGGTAACGTCAGCGGTGAATCTAAGCTGCTTGCAGCACTCAAGATAATTGTAAATCTCGATGTTGGTGGCATACCAGATATCGTCGTGGCCGCCCATAAGCTCGCCGAACTTCTCGATTCTGTCCCAGTTGTTATTGGCCTCGAATTCATAAGCGTGACCCCAGAGATAGAATATCTGAGGATAGCCCCAGTCACCGTTCATGGACAGGAACTTATCACAAAGACTGAAAAGCTCGGGATCGTCGTGGTGACATGTAGGATCGAGTCTTAACCAGTCTTCCGGAGGATTGAACCAGTGCGTGGAACGAACCGTACGCGCGTACACGATTCCGCACTGCTTTAAAATATCCACAACGGTGTCGTTAAAGCATCCGAAGGGATACGCATGTCCTCTTACGACACAGTTAAACTGCTCCTCAAGGGTTCTTCTGTCTTCCATGATTTCCTTGGTCGCAACGTGGGGCGGGATGCGGTTAAGGAAAGGATGCGTATAACCGTGAGTCGCAACCTCCATACCGTTCTGAATATAGAGTTTGTCAATCTCGGACTTAGGCATTCTTCTGTGAATGGTGCCCTCGGGATATACAGTTCCCTCTGCCGCGTAAATTCCGCTGTTAAGGTTAAATGTGCCCTTAAGGCCGTACTTAACCATTATATCTATAAGCTTCTTATCCTGCTCGACGCCGTCATCGTAGCTTAAGGTGAGTGCCTTGTGAAGGCCTCCCGGATAACACATGCACAATTCTGCCATATAATACCTCCCAATATACTGTAAATAATTTTAAAATTCTATTAATCTTGCCGCCTAAAACAATTCCTTCAGATTAAGTGACGCCTGATAAAGTTCTTTCTTGGACGCAGGAATCTTACCTGTAGGGCTCGCAGTCTTATCCGTCGAAAGAAGGCTTATCGCCTCCTTAAGCGTACATCCGCGCTTCACACACACATCCGTAAGCATAGCCTCTAGAGAAAGCACACTCTCATCTTCCGCCTTCTCAACCGCTTCCACATACATGGCAAAAGCATACTCGCCCTTTTCCGCATTGGGGTTGGCCTTTAAGTCTGCAAGTACCTCTGCGGGAGCACCGCGATATATGCGTTCAAAAGTCTTGGTAAGATCGTTGCAAAGCGCAACCTTAGCCGTCGGAAAAGCCTCAGAAAGAAGCCCCATCGTATCAATTATACGCTTCGGCGACTCGTAAAAAATGTACAATTCCGACTTATTGCCCGCGATATAATCAAACAGTTTCTCGGCATCTCTCTTCTCTCTCGGGAAGAATCCCATAAAAAGAAAGCTGTCCGAAGGAAGCCCCGACACCGACACAACCGTAGCCGCCGCACAGCATCCCGGCACACCTACCACATCGATACCCGCCTCTGCGCAAGCCTCCACGAGGATGAATCCCGGGTCGTTAATGCAGGGAGTTCCCGCATCCGACACCACCGCAATAGACTTGCCGTCGAGAATCTCACGCACCAGTCTGTCTACCGCCTGCCTTTCGTTAAATTTATGATTGGCAGTCTGCGGTGTATGAATGTCAAAATGTGTCAGTAATTTAATTGTATTGCGCGTGTCCTCCGCCGCAATCAGGTCTACGGATCTAAGCGTTTCAATCGCTCTCTCCGAGAAATCCGAAAGATTGCCTATGGGAGTAGCCACCACATATAATTTGCCGCTCATTACAGATTAAGTCCCTTCGCTTCGTCGCAACCAAGAACTATGTTAAGACACTGAATGGCAGCACCCGACGCACCCTTGCCGAGGTTATCAAAGCTTGTAGCCACCACTACTCTGTCTTCATTACCCGTTACATAAATGCGCATTCCGTCCCAGCCTGCGCACTCGCTTGAGAAAAGTGCACCGCCTGCTTCAACATCAGCGCCAAAAGGCATTACCTTAATAAACTTCTCGCCTTCATAATAACGCGCATAGAAATCCCTGATTTCTTCAGGTGTCTTCTTAACGCTCAACAAATCTGTGAAAATCGGAACCTGCACTATCATACCGCTGTGGTAATTGGTGGTAAAAGGAGCAAACAACGGCTCTCTCTTAAGTCCCGTAATAGCCTTCATTTCCTTTAAATGCTTGTGAGACTGGGTCCAGGCATACATTCTTGCGGAATCAAACTTGGCATCACGTCCCTCTTCTTCATAAGCCGCAATAAGTTTCTTGCCGCCGCCGCTGTAACCCGAAGCCGCAAATACAGACACAGGATAGTCCGCCGGCATAATGCCTTCTTTGACCAAAGGATACGCAACAGCTATAAATCCCGAAGCATAGCAGCCGGGAACCGCAATCTTGCGACCGTTCTTAATCTTAGCCCTGTGTTCCGGCGATAACTCGGGAAAACCATAAGCCCAGTCGGGAAGAGTTCTGTGTGCGGTTGACGCATCGATAATAACAGTCTTGTCATTGTCCACCATCTCAGCCGCTTCAATAGCCGCCTGATCGGGAAGACACAAGAAAGTCACATCGGATTCATTTATAAGTCTCTTAATCTCCGCGGGGTCTTTTCTGAGTTCCGGGGAAATCTTTAAAATCTCAATATCATCGCGCTTCTCAAAACGCTCATTGATGCGAAGTCCCGTAGTGCCTTCGCTTCCGTCGATAAATACTTTAGTCATACAGTCTCACTCCCATATGTTTTTCTTTTTCTTACTTTACCACATTCGCGTGGCAAAAAAAACAAACTTTTACAGCAAAAGAAAGAGAGGCCGATTACTCGACCCCTCCAATCCGTTATCGCTTATTTCTTACCAAACCTTACAAGCTTACCGTCCTCGCCGAATACTGCATGGCAGCTCTTCTCGATGAGGCCGTTGGTGTGGGTGATGAAGTAGCTCTTGCCTTTAACCGGCTTGCAGTCGCCTGCTACGTAGTAAAGGTCGCCGTCTACTTCGATAAGACCTGCGTATGTACGCTTGCCGTCTACATAATAGTAAGTCGAACCGTTCTCATCTACGAATCCATTCTTGTCGGTAATCATCTTACCTTCTGCATCGAATTCGTATACACCGTACTCCTTAAGGTTATTAGTCTTCTTAACAGTTACAAATCCGGTCTCGAGTACACCGTTCTCGATTACGTAGTAGAAGTCTCCGTTCCACTCTACAAGACCTGCTCTGTGACCGATCTTGTTGTTCTTGTAGTACAACTTCTGTCCGTTTACAGTAAGAACACCGTCGAGGATAAGAATACCGTTGTTACCGGTCTTGTAAGTACCTGCTGAAAGGATTCCGTTGGTATTGGTTACTTCAACTTCAGGTGTCTTAACAATCTT
>FMTX01000030.1 GCA_900100895.1 Lachnospiraceae bacterium YSD2013 | reverse complement strand
GTTAAGAAGACTAATAACCTTAAGGAGTACGGTGTATACGAATTCGATGCAGAAGGTAAGATGATTACCGACAAGAACGGATTTGTAGATGAGAACGGCTCAACCTACTACTACGTAGACGGCAAGCGTACATACGCAGGCCTTGTGGAAGTAGACGGCGACCTTTACTATGTAGCAGGCGACTGCAAGATGGTTAAAGGCAAGAGCTACTTTATCACCCACACCAACGGCCGCATCGAGAAGAGCTGCCACGCAGTATTCGGCGAGGACGGAAAACTCTTGAGATTTGGTAAGAAATAATTCTATAATGGATTAAACGAATGGCTCACGGCAACGTGAGCCATTTGGGTAATCAAAAATAATAAATGCAGGATAAAACATGAAAAAACAGTTTTGGATTAAAGCCGTTGCGGCAGCAGTATTTTTATTAATAAGCGGACTCGCGATTTTCTTTTTAAACAAAGACAGACCGAGGTTTGAATTCAAAGATAACTTCGGAACCGAGTATGAAACCGCCAAAGTGCTTGCGGTCACGGCTGACAATGCTGTAATCGATACTAAGACGGATAACGTTAAGAAGGGCAGTACCGACCTTAAGATTGAGATTCTTTCCGGCAGATACAAGGGCGACGTATGCTTCATCAAGAACTACATAAGCGCCATTTATAACGTAGATGTCGGTGAAGGCGACAAGGTAAGCGTGCGAATCGATACCACCGCTGAAGGCGTATATTCCGTAAGCATTTACAATTACAACAGAATACCCCTCATCATAGGTCTTCTGGTGTTATTCCTGGCCGTGCTGGTGATCGTAGGCGGCAGGCGCGGGGCTTTGGCTTTTGCGGGTCTCGCATACACATTTATAGCAATCGTATTCGTGCTGATTCCCCTTGCGTTTAAAGGCGTAAGTCCTGTATGGGCGACAGTCGGCATACTCTTTGTAACTACGGCTTTTGCGTTCATCCTTATCGGTGGACTTGGCAAAAAAACACTTGCGGCAACAATAGGCTGTATGTGCGGTGTGCTTTTCGCGGCACTTGTGGGAGAACTGGCCACCCGTATCGGTTCGCTGACCATTTATCAGACTGACGAGGCGGAGGCGTTGCTTCTTTTGCTGTCGTCATACCCGATTAAGTTAAGAGGACTGTTTACGTCGGCGATTTTGATTTCCGCAATCGGCGCGGTAATGGACGTTGCCATGTCAGTTTCATCGGCAGTGTCCGAGATTGCAATACTTAACCCGGAAATCGGCTTCGGTAAGCTCTTTAAGTCAGGTCTCAACATCGGTCGCGACGCTATGGGTACCATGGCTAACACTCTGGTGCTTGCGTATGCGGGAAGTGCGCTTAATATGATGGTGCTTATCTATTCCTACGGTGTGAGCCTGAATCAGCTCCTTAACACGGATTTTGTGGCAATAGAGCTTATTATGGCAGTCAGCGGAAGTGTCGGAATCGTTATGACGGTACCGTGTGTTTCTTTTGTGGCAGCGAGGATTTTTGCCAAGCATAAATAAATCTCAGGGTAACAAAAAAATAACGAAAAATTAAATACAAATCGCATAGAGAATATAGAATATTCGGACAATTTGTGGTATAATAACTCCGTATTTTGAACGCTAATGCTTTCATACGGAGGTTACACTAAATGAATAATAACGACATGGAAAAGGCAAGAGTCAATAAGACGGCGGTAATTCTTTATACCATCATTTCCGCCATCCTTCTTTTGGCCTATGTAATTCAGTTTGTTAAGGGCGAGAAAACACTGGGGCTCTTTTTAATCATTGTTGCAGCCGATGTATTACCCGTAATTGCTTGTTGGGTGCTTTATTCGATGAACAATGCCACCGATTACTGCAAGGATATAATGGGCATATGCTACGGAATTTTCTACGCGATATGTTGTTTTACCAGTCCGGAGCAGTCGGTATTCGTATACGCGATTCCCATGGTTTTCGTAGTTACACTGTTTAACAACTTCGGATTTTCCATCAGAATTGCGGCGGGTGTTTTCGTTATCTCTTTGATACATGCGACCACCATTACTCTTAAACAATACGGAATGAGCGCTTTCGAAATCGAAGCCGCATGCATGCTTATGGTAAGTGCATATTCCGTAATCTGTAACAGACTCACATGTAACGTTAATGACGAAAGAATAGCTACCATCGACGAGGCGAGCGCCAAGACCACGGAGCTTCTCGAAAACGTCATGAAGGTATCTGAGGAACTTATCACAGACGTTAACGTAGTATCTGAGAAGATGACTCAGCTTACCGCATCCAGTCAGGAAACGCTTGCATCCATGCAGGAAGTTCAGACCGGTACCACAGACTCCGCAGAGAGCATTCAGAACCAGCTTGTTAAGACCGAAGAAATTCAGGCTCAGATAGATAAAGTTACGGAAGCTTCCAACAATATCGGAAGCAACGTAGATATAACCGTTCAGGCAGCAAGAGAAGGCCGCGACAACATCGGCAAACTCATCGATCAGTCTAAGATTTCCGGTGAAGCCGGCGAAGCCGTTATGAAGGAAGTTGAAGAACTTAAAGCATCCACTGCTCAGATGGAGACCATCGTAGCACTTATTAAGAGCGTTGCCAGCCAGACAAGCCTTCTTGCATTAAACGCTTCCATCGAGGCTGCAAGAGCAGGTGAAGCGGGCAGAGGCTTCGCGGTAGTTGCTACCGAAATTTCCAACCTTGCGGGTCAGACACAGACAGCTACAGGCAACATCAGCGAGCTTATCGAAGGCATTTCCAAGGAAATGAACGAAGTTGTCACCGCAATCAATTCTTTGGTAGACAGCAATAAGGCTCAGAACGAATCCGCGGAAGTTACATCCGAAAGCTTTTCAAAGATTGTGGACAGCATCAGAGCTATACGTACAGATTCTCAGAATCTTACGGGCGTTGTATCCAAGCTTGTATCCGCCAATCACGAAATCGTGGAGAGCATCCAGACGATATCCGCCATTACCGAGCAGGTATCCGCTCACTCCACCACCACTTGTGAGGCTACACAGCAGAACGAAAAGATTGTCGAAGACGTTCAGGAAGTTGTCCTTCGCATGATTGACAACGCCGAGAAGTTAAGCGCAATGAGAAGTTAATAAACACTTATAAAAGGGGGTCGTTGAACCCCCTTTTTCTATGGACTTTTTTTTGACCGAGTGTTATTATTTTAACGATGACTGTTTCGGGGCAACCCGTTAGAAGAATATACCATTTCAGGAGGAACATCATGAAAGTAAGATTTGACGACATTATCAGCAAAGTCACTACTTTCCCCACTAAGACCGTTGCTGTTGCATGTGCGGAAGACACACCTGTACTTGAGGCTATCAAGGAAGCCAAGGAAAAGAAAATCGCCAACGCTATTTTGGTAGGCGACGAAGACAAGATTCGTGCTATTGCCAAGGACATTAACATGGACCTTTCCGATTACGAAATCATCGACAAGAAAGACATTATGGAAGCTGCACTTACCGCAGTTAAGCTCGTTCATGACGGCAAGGCCGACATCTACATGAAGGGCCTTATCGATTCCAAGAGCTTCTTAAAGGGTCTTCTTGACAAAGAAGTAGGCTTGAGAAATCCCGAAGTTCACACACTTTCTCACGTATGTGTATTTGAGATTAAGGGCTTCGATCACTTATTCTTTTTAACAGACGTAACATTCCTTCCTTATCCTACACTTGAGCAGAAGGTTGATATCATCAACAACACCGTTAAGGTATGTAAGGCTTGCGGTATCGACAATCCTAAGGTTGCTCCTCTTGCAACCGTTGAAGTTGTTAACCCCAAGATGCCTTGTACCGTTGAAGCAGGCGAGCTCACCAAGATGAACGAAGAAGGCATTATCAAGGATTGTATCGTTGACGGACCTCTTTCCATGGACCTTGCAATCGATCCCGAAGCTGCCAAGCACAAAGGAGCTACCGGCCGTAAGATTCAGGGCGATGCGGACATCCTTCTTTTCCCCGATATCCACGCAGGTAACCTCGTATACAAGACCCTTGTACACACCACAGAAGTTAAGAACGGTTGTATCTTAACAGGTACCATTGCTCCCGCAATTCTTACCAGCCGTTCCGACACCAAGGACGTTAAGCTCAACTCTATCGCTCTTGCAGCTGTAGTAGCCGAGTCCATGAAGAAGGAGAACTAATATGGCATATATCAGCTTAATTATCAATCCCGGTTCCACATCCACCAAGATTGGTGTTTTCAGCGACGAGACTCTTCTTTTTGACGAGACCCTTCGTCACAGCACCGAGGAAATCGCTCAGTACGGTTCCATCTACGAGCAGAAGGATTTTCGTAAGGAAGTTATTTTAAACATCTTAAAGGAAAAAGAATTCGACTTAAAGAAGCTTGATTTCATCGTAGGCCGCGGCGGTATGCTTAAGCCCATCCCCGGCGGTACTTACAAGGTTTCGAACGCTCTTCTTGAGGACCTTATCGTAGGTAAGCAGGGTCAGCACGCATCGAACCTTGGCGGCGTACTTGCAAGAGAAATCGGCGATTCTCTCGGAATCCCTTCTTTTATCGTTGACCCCGTAGTAGTTGATGAACTTGCTGATATTGCAAGATTCTCAGGCGTGCCCGAGCTTCCCAGACGTTCCGTATTCCACGCTCTTAACCAGAAAGCTGTAGCTAAGAGATATGCCAAGGAAGTCGGCAAGAAATATGAAGACCTTAACCTTATCGTAGTTCACATGGGCGGCGGTGTATCCGTAGGTGCTCATAAGGGCGGTAAGATTGTTGACGTTAACAACGCTCTCGACGGTGAAGGTGCTTTCTCACCCGAGCGTGCAGGCGGCGTTCCCGCAGGCGACCTTGTTAAGATGTGCTTCTCCGGCAAGTACTCCGAGAAGGAAGTTTACAAGAAGCTTGTAGGTAACGGCGGTTTCAACGCATACCTTAACACCAACGACGCTCGTATCGTTGAATCCAAGGCCAAAGAAGGCGATGAGACAGCAGCAGCCGTATTTAAGGCATTCCACTATCAGGTAGCCAAGGACATCGGCGCTATGGCAACCGTTCTTGAAGGCAAGGTTGACCAGATTATCCTTACCGGCGGTATCGCATACGGCAAGACCACTTGCGAAGCCATTAAGGAGAAGGCAGGCTGGATTGCTCCTTTCACCATCTATCCCGGTGAGGACGAGCTTCTTGCTCTTTGCCAGGGTGGCTTAAGAGTCATCACAGGCGAGGAAAAGGCTTGCGAATACTAATATTTTGACAGAGATTTCGGACCCCGAAGGTGTGTGGATGCCCTCGGGGTTCTTTCTTTTGGTAAAAAATTGAACGAATGTGGTGGTTATTCACATAAATGCCTTATTTTGTTCATATTTTGTTTACAAAACCGTCACTTTCTTTTATTGAAGACCGGGGGAATTTCTGATAGAATAAACATTGGTGTTTTGTACATTAAACACTCGAAAGGATTGTGTTACATGAAGGTTTTTGATAAAGTGTTCGGCACTTACAGTGAGAGACAGATTAAGAAGATTATGCCCTTAGTCGAGGCCATCGAGGCACTTAGGCCCAAGATGATTGAACTATCCGACGAAGAGCTTGCAAATAAGACCAAAGAATTCAGAGCACGTTTAGATAAAGGCGAGACTCTTGACGACCTGCTTGTTGAGGCTTTCGCAGTTGCCAGAGAGGCCACAAGGCGTGTTATCAATACAGAGCACTTCAGAGTGCAGATTATCGGCGGTATCATTCTTCATCAGAATCGTATAGCCGAGATGAAGACAGGTGAAGGTAAGACACAGACAGATATCCTTCCCGTATATCTTAACGCTCTTGAAGGTAAGGGCGTGCACGTAGTTACCGTCAATGAATACCTTGCCAAGCGTGACGCGGACTGGATGGGCGCGGTTCACAAGTTCTTGGGCTTAACCGTAGGCGTTTCCCTTAACGCCATGACCCCTCAGGAGAAGCAGGAAGCATACGCTTGCGATATCACATACGTTACCAACAACGAGCTTGGTTTCGACTACCTTCGTGACAACATGGCCACTTACGAGAAGGACCTCGTACTTCGCGGCCTTCACTACGCCATCATCGACGAGGTCGACTCCATTTTAATCGATGAAGCCCGTACACCTCTTATCATTTCCGGTCAGGGTACCAAGTCCACCAGCATCTACTCCATGGCAGACATGCTTGCCAAGCAGCTCCACAGAGGTAAGGACATCGAGGAAGTCGGCAAGCTTGACATGATTCTCGGTAACGTTCAGGAGGAGACAGGCGACTTCATCGTTAACGAGAAGGATAAGATTATTACCCTTACCGAGCACGGTGTTAAGGAAGCTGAGCGCTTCTTCCACATCGATAACCTTGCGGATTCCGACAATGTTGAGATTCAGCACTGCATCATCACCGCTCTTAAGGCCAATAACCTTATGATGAAGGACAAGGACTATATCGTTAAGGACGGCGAGATTGTAATCATCGACGAGTTTACCGGACGTATCATGCCCGGTCGTAGATACTCAGACGGCTTACATCAGGCTATAGAAGCCAAGGAAAACGTGAAGATTAAGCGCGAGTCCAAGACCCTCGCCACCATAACCTTCCAGAATTTCTTTAACAAATACGACAAGAAAGCCGGCATGACCGGTACCGCACTTACAGAAGAGCAGGAATTTAAAGATATTTACGGTATGGATGTTGTGGAAATCCCCACCAACCGTCCCGTTGCGAGAATCGACCTTGAAGATTCCGTATATATTACCCGCGAAGAGAAGCTTGAAGCTATCGTTAACGACATCGTGGAGACTCACAAGACCGGTCAGCCTATCTTGGTAGGTACCGTTACCATCGAGGCTTCCGAAGAGCTTTCAAGACTCCTTAAGAAGAAAGGCATCCCTCACACCGTCTTAAACGCTAAGTTCCATGAGATGGAAGCTGAAATCGTTGCCAATGCCGGTCAGTACGGCGCCGTTACAATCGCTACCAACATGGCGGGTCGTGGTACCGATATTAAGCTTGACGAGCAGTCAAGAGCGGCAGGCGGTCTTAAGGTTATCGGTACAGAGCGTCACGAGTCCCGTCGTATCGACAATCAGTTACGCGGACGTTCCGGTCGTCAGGGAGACCCCGGTATTTCCAAGTTCTACATCTCTCTTGAAGATGATTTAATGAGACTTTTCGGCTCCGACCGTTACAAGTCAATGTTCCAGTCCATGGGCGTTGAGCGAGGTCAGGAGATTAAGCATAAGTTCGTATCAAGCGCCATCGAGAAGGCACAGAAGCGTATCGAGCTTCGTAACTTCGATACCCGTAAGCGACTTCTTGAGTACGACCAGGTTATGAACGAGCAGCGTGAGATTATCTACGGTGAGCGTCGCCGCGTACTTGAAGGCGAGAGCATGAGAGACGTAATCTACAAGATGATTACCGACATCGTAGAAAGCGCCGTTAACCACGTAATCGGCGAAGATCAGAAGAAAGAAGACTGGGACTTCACCGAGCTTAATCAGATTCTTTTGCCCATAATTCCTCTGGAACTTATTACTCCCGAGCGCGTGAAGGGTACACGTAAGAACGAGCTTGAGCAGCAGTTAAAGGGTGAAGCCGTTAAGTTATACGAGTCCAAGGAAGCTGAGTTCCCTCAGGTTGAGATTATCCGTGAACTTGAGCGTATCGTGCTCCTTAAGGCAATCGACAGCAAGTGGATGGTTCACATCGACGATATGGTACAGCTTCGTGACGGTATCGGCCTTGTGGCATATGCTCAGAAGGACCCCGTTCAGGAGTACAAGAGTGAAGCTTATGCGATGTTCGAGGAAATGACCGACAGCATCAAGGAGCAGACGGTTACCATGCTTATGCGTATCCGTGTGGGCAACTCCATGGAGCGTGAGCAGACCGTTAAGATTACGGGTACCAACAAGGACGATTCCCTCGCCAAGGCTCCCGTTGTTAAGCGCATGGAAAAGGTTTACCCCAACGATCCCTGCCCTTGCGGTTCCGGTAAGAAATACAAGCAGTGCTGCGGCAGAAATGCCTAAGCCTTAGATTTACAGAGGTTTGTTTTGATAATATTAGATAACTTAAAGAACGAGGTTATGACCTACGAGGAGCCCTTAGCCGAGCTTGCCAGGTCATTACACCTCGAGGACAATGAAAAAAGAATAGAAGAACTTCAGATGGAGATGGAAGCTCCGGGCTTCTGGGACAATCCCGACAAGGCCAATAAGCTTACCATCGAGCTTAAGTCTCTTCAGAGCATTAAGGAGACCGTAGACGGCCTTAAGCAGCAGTTTGACGATATCCTTACTCTCATCGAGATGGGCGAGGAAGAGACCGACGAGTCTTACCCCGACGAAGTTCGTGCCGAGCTTGACGATTTTATTGCCAAGTTCGAAGACTTAAGAATTTCCAATCTTCTTAACGAAGAGTACGATAAATGCAACGCAATCTTACGTCTCAATGCAGGTGCCGGCGGTACCGAGTCCTGTGACTGGGCGGGAATGTTGTATCGCATGTACACCCGTTGGGCAGAGCGTAAGGGCTTTACCGTTGAGGTGCTCGACCTCTTAGAGGGCGATGAAGCGGGTATTAAGAACGTTACCTTCCAGATTAACGGTCTTAACGCATACGGTTACATGAAGTCCGAGAAGGGCGTTCACAGACTTGTACGTATTTCTCCCTTCAATGCTCAGGGCAAGCGCCAGACTTCTTTTGTATCGCTTGACGTAATGCCCGATATTGAGGAAGATTTAGACATTGATATTCCCGAAGAGGATATGCGTATCGACGTGTTCCGTTCTAGCGGTGCCGGCGGTCAGAAGGTCAATAAGACATCATCCGCCATCCGTATCACTCACCTTCCCACCGGAATCGTGGTACAGTGCCAGAACGAGCGAAGCCAATACCAGAACAAAGACAAGGCTATGCAGATGTTGAAGGCTAAGCTCTTTCTTTTGAAGAAGGAGGCCAATGCCGAGAAGCTTTCCGACATCCGCGGTGAGGTCAAGGAAATCGGCTGGGGCTCACAGATTCGTTCCTACGTATTGCAGCCTTACACAATGGTCAAGGACCACCGCACCAATGCCGAGAATGCCAATACCGGCGCGGTTTTGGACGGTGATATAGACCTCTTTATCAACGAGTATCTTAAGTGGAATAACGCTTCCAAATAGCTATGACGAGCCACCCTGCGCGGGTGGCTTTTTTATTGCTTACATTTCACAAATACTTCATTTGTATATTTGGGCGGAGTTTGGTAATATATCTATAAATACTAGTGTTTTGAGGTCATCATGGACAGATATTTGTACGAAGAGACCCGCTTGAATATGGTGAGGCGGGCACGCAATTTTGCAGTGGCATCATTGTCCTGTTCCATAATTTTGTTTAATTTTCCGCCGCTGGCAATAGTGCTTGGCTTTTTTGCCATTCTTTTTGCCTTTTTATCAAAGGGATACAGGGTCAAGATGGACAAGGAAGCGGTCACGGCAGTAAAGTTTGCACTTGCCGGGATTGTAATAGGCTGTGGCGTTTTCTTTGCCTATACATACAAGTTTGCAACGGATGAAGAATATCGAAACCTTATTACTTCAGATATGGACAGCAGTGTCTATGCCGAAACATATAAGGACGCGTATGGCGTAATGCCTTCCGAAATCATAAATAGGTACTTCGGAGGTGGCACCGATGAATAAGAAAACCGCCAAGGATTTAATATTGAATGCAAGGGGCCAGCTGATCGGACGCTACGGACAGGCGATTCTGGTAATTATTGTAGTATTGTTTCTTAATTGGCTGATAGCTTCTTTTGCCGACCTTGCTTATAATGGGACAATCAGTTCGTCCATCTTCAGATTCATAATTCTCTTAATTATTAATTTGTTGATGGGAGTACTGAGCTTTGGCGAGGACAGATACTTTTTGAACCTGGTGCGCGGCACTCAGGGACTTTCGCCGGCAGATTTGTTCTACGGTGTTAAGAACAGCACGGACAAGGCCATTTGCCTTAAGGCTGTGTATACTTTGGCGTCTCTGATAAGCGGTATTCCTCTTGTTTACTTGAGCCTCTTTGTTGTGCTGACTGAGAGGCAGTCAGTTGCGGCAGTCCTTTTGATAAGTTTTTTTGAGCTGATTATAATCTTTGTAGTTAAGATGTTTTTTGGCTTGTGCTTTTACATTCTTTCGGACAAGCCCGAGCTTAGCTTTAAGGAGATACTTGCCGAAAGCAACCGATTAATGAAAGGTAATCGCTTCAAATTTATATTGCTTTTGCTTCGCACGATACCGTATATGATTCTTGGTTGGCTTGCGCTTGTTGTCGGATTTTTATGGCCATATGCAATTTACAAGACCGCTCTTGCGAACTTCTACCTGGACACTATCGGTGAAGAACCTTACAACCCCTTGTGGCAGAAGGAGCCCGAGGGAACCGACACGTCACAACCTTTATTTTAACTACCGAAACCACCCGTGAGGGTGGTTTTTTGTTGTAAAAGAACCGAAAACACAAAAAAATTAAAAAATTTTTTGAAAAATGGGCTAAATTGCACCCGTTTTTTATTATTTTTTAATTGCCGGGTGATACTATGAGGACTGGTACGGAAACCAACTAAGGAGGGTTAAAAGTTATGGCAACAAAGCGTGTCAAAACCAAATCAAACGGCGGAAAATTCGGTATGGGCTTAACGCTCATTCTTTTTGCGCTGGTGCCTATGCTCATTACGTCCATTACCGTGGCCGGAATGGTGCTTAGAAAGAGTTCAAGCGAACTTAACAAACAGACCAGTAATTCATTGGTAACCATCATCGAGGCAACCGGTAGGTCCTTCGACTATGCAACTGATACAGCCAAAGAAACCTTGATGGCTTTTTCAACAGCACCGATTATCAAGGAAGCTTTACTGCATCCGGATGATGCTGAAATTATGGCTGCAGCCAACAAGTATACCAACGATTTCTATTCCAAGCTTTCAGGATGGGAAGGTTTGTACCTTGCTGACTGGAACACAAAGGTTCTTACTCATGAGGTTCCTGCCGTAATAGGCAGAATTTTAAGAGAAGGCGACAGCCTTACTAACCTCAGAAATTCAATCCTCAATGCAAACGGTGTATATAATACAGGTATTCTTACCTCCCCTGCATCAGGTCAGCTTACACAGTCCTTCTATTATCCTGTTATGGATAACGGAAAGCCTATAGGATTTGTAGGCGGCGGTACTTTTGTTAACGACGTTGCAAAACAGATTTCCGATGTATCGGGTCTCGGCCTTACATCGGCATATGTATACTTTGTAGACAATAAGGGAACAATGCTTTTCCACCCCGATGAGTCTAAGATCGGTAACCCGGTTGAGAATGCAGCAGTCAAAGAACTCGTTGCTAAGCTTGAAAAGGGCGAGCATCCCCAGCCTGACTGCATCAAGTATGTATTCAAGGGCGCAAACAAATACGCAGCTTACTATATCGACGCTGAAGCACACTACATCGCAGTTCTTACCGCAGATGAAAAAGAAGTATTGGAAGGCATCAATTCCTCCAAGCTTACAGCAGTTATAGTATGTTGTGTCTGCGTAGCAATTCTTCTTGTTATAGCACTTGTTGTAGGTAAGATAGTTTCTGCACCTCTTAACAAGGTATCCAAGGCTCTTGAAGAACTCAGTACAGGTGATGTTACGGCAGATTGTGACGCTAAGTCCAACATTAAAGAAACTGTCAGCATCTTAACCGCATTCCAGACCCTGAAGAGTGCACTTAACGACTCCATGGGTGCCGTTAAGAATTCGGCTAACAAGCTTAATCTTGCAATCGGCAGCGTAGATGAAAAGACTGCAGACAACGTTGAATCCGTATCTCAGATCAATACCGCAATCAACGAAGTTGCATCCACATCACAGAGCGTTGCGGAAAATGCTCAGACACTTGCCGAGAAGGCTATCGAACTTGGCAGCAACATTGAAAGCCTTAACGAAAACGTTAAGAATCTCTTCGAGGATTCCGAGGCTATCAAGAATGCCAACAACGAGGCAACACAGTGCATGGATTCCGTACATTCAGGTTCAATAGAGTCTGTTGAAGCTATGCAGGACATTGCCGCTAAGATTACAGAAACCAACGAAGCTATCACCAAGATTTCAACTGCAGTACAGGCTATCGAGTCCATCGCTGCACAGACCAACCTTCTTTCACTGAACGCTTCTATCGAGGCAGCACGTGCCGGTGAAGCAGGTCGCGGATTCGCGGTAGTAGCAGAAGAAATTCGTACACTTGCAGATTCTTCCGCAGAATCAGCCAAAGAAATCAAGGAGACCATCGACAACGTTATTTCACTTTCCAACGGTACCGTCGAAATCTCCAACAGAGTATTTGAAGTTATCACCAAAGAACAGACCGATATCGAGACAGCAAGAGATAAGTTCCAGGCTCTTTCAGAGTCCGTTGAAGCTTCCGTTGTTGAAATCGATACCATCCAGAAGATGGCTGACAAGCTTGAAGCAATCAAGGCAGAAGTTACCAATGCAACCACAGAGCTCGGTGCTATTTCCGAGGAGCTTGGTGCATCCGCTCAGGAAGTTGCAGCTTCCTGTCAGACCGTTACCGATGCCTGCATGGATACTCAGACTTCCACTTCCGACATGAACGATGTCAACAAGGAAATGACCGAAGCCATCGAGTTCTTCAAACTTTCATAATCATAACTACACAAAGGCCCCCGTGCTATACGCGCGGGGGTCTTTTTTAGTGTATTACAGGCGGATTTTTCATAAATAAAGTATTCAGTTGCCTCCTCCGAGAAGCAGACCTAATAAGTATTCGAGATAATGTGTAATGTCTTGAACCATAGTTAACCTCCCTATTTAGATTCGAACAAGTTGAATGTATATACTATATTATAATCAGACAATTGCGAACTAGAATCGAAATGGAATGAAATAATACTAAATAGGAACGAAATAACACGATTAATTTGACATAAATAGTCTGAATTGATAGACTATATTCAGAAGGAAAGGGGAGAATGGGCTATATGCTTCGCATTGCGATATGTGATGATGACAAGTGTTGCCGAGAAATGATTAAAGAGGCTTTGCTCAGATTCACGAATAAGAGAGATATTGAAATTAAGACTGATGAATATCCGGAAGGAAGTAAATTGATTTCATCGGCTATCAAGTATGACTTGATAATTATGGACTATATGTTTGAAGACGAAGATGAGGACGGAATAGAATATTCGCGCAGGATACGTGAATATTCCGAGACGGTTCCCATTGTGTTCTGTTCATCATATAGCGAAGCGGTGTTTAAAACCTTTGAGGTGAATGCATTCAGATTCTTAAAGAAACCCATCAATTATGAAGAATTTGGTGAAATGATGGATGCATTCGTAAAAAGAATTCAAATGAAGGAATACCTGATAGTCAAATCGGACAAAGAATGGATTCCCATTCGACTTGATGACATTGTCTATTTGGAAGCAAAAGGTAAGAGAACGGCCTTTTACATAAAGGGACAAAAGGACATGGTAGAGTGCTTCGGGGTGATGGCTTCCTATGAAGACAAACTTCCGGGTGACAGGTTCTTTAGGTGCCAGAAATCATTTATTGTGAATTTGGATTATATCAGTTCATATACATTCAGCGATATTACCCTTAACAATTCTACGGCTATAAGATTGGGAAGAGGGAAATACGTTGAGTTTTTGACGTTGTATGAAAAACACATTTTCAATTGATTAGTGTATTGGGGAGAGGAGACTGTTACTGTGGCGGAAAAAACAGTTATGTTTTTGTGCGTTTTTTTATGGTCTTTAGCGGAATTTGCAATCGTTTATTATTTGGAACGAAAGGTATTCGGAGTAGATAAAAAAAGAATAACAAAACGATTTTTTGTTGCCGCGACAATCTATGTGGCAATAATAGTGGCTTATATAATAAGAGAAGGTTCTGCTTTGTCCGCACCGGGATTTTTGCTTACGGTCCTTTTCTATATAAAATCATACATAATACTCAATGAAGTGACGATTATTGAGCAGAAGACAGAGACACTTCTGGATATTATTCTTGTACAGACCTTTGTCGGAATCGGAGGTCAGACAATATTCTATTATGTTTTAAGCAGTAAAGTTATTAAGGCGTTTGAAATTAAGAAAGAGTACTGCCATGGCTTTTTTGCCCTGCTAATTATGTTCTTTCTTATGGCTTATTGGTCCGGCAATAAGACAAAGACTACTGTTTGCTACCGTGTGTTATCGCGACTTTTGTACATATGCATAATTCTTATGTTTTTGGCATTGGGAATTATGGAGGTAGTGCTGTATGAAGGCGATATTACATCTAAGGTTAACTCTACGATTCTTAAGCTTATGTGGCTGTCGCTTTTTATAATACTGACGATTATTACTGCCAATCTGTTTTCTCTTAACAAGGACAAGATTCTGGCCGGGACGATTATGGAAATGTTAAAAGAGCAGAATGCATCTTTGGTAAATTATTATGAAGAGATAGGCAAAAAAGAAAAAAAGCTACATGCCTTTAAACATGATATGGACAATATGATGCTGGGACTCAGGGCTACGATTGAAAAGAACGATAAGTCGGGTACTCTTGAGTATGTAAATCAGATGGGCAAAAGAACGGATTCGGTAACGGAGAAATATGAAACGGGCAATTATGTTGCCAATGCGATTCTGAACATTAAAGCCAAGCAACTGGAAGAAGATGGAAACAGCCTTGAATTCTGCGGTAACATGCCCCAAAACGGTATCAGCAATATGGATATATCCATTCTTTTGTCTAACGCTTTGGATAATTCGATTGAAGCTTGCAAACTAATGCCGGAGGGATCCGCGGTAAGTGTTGAATCTGAAACAAAGAATAATCTTTGGAAGCTTGTAATAGTTAATCCTTGCAATGAAAAGCTTAAGATAGTGGACAATCACATTAATACAACAAAAAAGAATAAGTTACTGCACGGTTACGGGCTAAAAAACATAGAGGAGGTAGTACGCAACCATTACGGAACAATGAGAATATATGCGGAGGATGGTTTGTTTCGCATCAATATTTTGCTTGAACTAAGAACTGAATAGACTGATTTGAAAGGCATTTCGCTTAAGAGGCGAGATGCCTTTTTTATTCCTTTTTTGAAGTGTTTTGTTCCCCAAAAGGAATATCAAAAAAGGACAATGCTACACTCGTTTTGAGGATTCATTCAAGAAAGGATGAGCCTAGACAGAAAATGTTGTCCAATCAAAAAACTTTCAAATAAAACAGGGGGAAAAAACATGCTTAAATTCAAAACACAGAGTTGTGCTACCAGTATTGTTTCTACAGCAGTTAAGGTTAATCCCGGTGCTTGTACTACATGTACAGGTTCCAGCTGTTGCTGTTCTTCATGCTGCTGCTGCTAATCGCGGACAGATCACAGAAGAAGGTATTTATTTGGAATAACTCCGACACACTTTAAGCCGTTGGCTTATTGAAACAGGAGAATAACTGTATCTGCAGTTTCTTTTGTCGGACACCGTTATCTGTACTGCAGATACTAATTATAGGATGGGCTGGTTAATGAAAAAAGAATCACAAAAATATTATGAAGATCATGCGTATTATAACGACATAGTTACACTTAATACACAATACACCATGGCATCGCCTTATGTGGATACCACGGTAGTAAAGACACCGGAATCGGTAATAAAGGGTATATATCATTCAAGATACAATCGCTTTACAAGTGAAGATTATCTGTTAAATTTCAGGGCTGATAACAGATATTTCGGATTTGCAATGGGTGTAAGCAGATTCTCAAACAGAGATGCGCTTCTTTCTTTTGCATCCAAGAAAACGGCGGAAGAGGCGTTGCCGTCTATTAAGCTTCCGAAGCCCAAGAGAATCAAGGCTGCTTTCAGCGCGGTAATGGAATCAAGGCGAAGTCTTAGAAATTTTGGCGGCGGGATGTCATTGCAGGAACTCTCGACGGTACTGTTACATAGCTGCGGTGTCACCGGAAAGATGATGTTAAACGAGCCCGAACAGGATGCTGAGGCTATTTACTTAAGAAGCCAGGCATCGGGCGGAGGATTCTACCCGGTTACGCTTTATATAGTGGCATGGAATGTCGACGGGCTTGAAAGAGGCATATACGAGTATTACCCTTATCACCATTCCATAAGATGCGTACGTGAAGGATTTGAGCTTGAGGAACTGCGTAATCTTGCAGGCTTTGGCGATATCAAAATTGAAAATTCGGCTTTTTGCTTTATTTATGTCTATAACCTCTATATCAATTCACACAAGTACGGAGATGCGGGAGCTGCCTATGCTTTTATCGAAGCAGGTGAAATGGCCTTTGGTGCACAGCTTAGCGCGACGGCCCTTGGATGCGGCGGATGCGACATAGGCGGATATGAAAAGAGATATATTGAGAAAATGCTTAAAATAGACGGATTATCCGAGCAGGTAATCCACTTCACCATTTTTGGAAAAGGAGAATAGGTATGAGCGAAAAAATATATGTGCTTAAGGACGGGGTAAGAATACTTGATAACGGCGCGGATGAGATTCGCCTGCGCAAAGGTATATGGAATTACGAAGAAGCTGAGCTTGATATGCAGGGTTTCACGGAGGACTTTAAAAAGTGCTTCAGAGCGGTAATGGATGCTTTGTGCACAGAGGAAGGCTTTAATGCCGAGAATGTAGCTAAATATAAACTTGATGCCACGGAAGAAGGAACCGTTTATCAGGTGCTTGAACAGCTCGAGGCCGGTAACTATCTTACGGACAAAGCCAACAGAGACTTAAACAGAGACATTTCCTATGCAATTCTGGGCTACGCTATGGACGGAAGTCAGGGAGAGGTTAATGAAGATACTGACGGCAAAATCTTAGTCATATCGGATTGTAAATATGCCAAAGAAACAGCAACGCAGATGGCTGCCACCATGAAGGTTACTGCTGAGATAATGAGCGATGATTTGTATGAAAGACTTTCTAAAGCAGACCTTACCACCAAGACGGACGGACTTCATACTGCCGAGAATATGGCTGCTTTTGCCGAAGAACTTGGTAAATACAGTGTTATCATGGCATGCTTTAAGAATGTCCCTGCCAAACTTATGCACAACTTAAACAGAGTGGCGCTTGAATGCAGAATTCCCGTAGTTGTGGCCTTTGTGGATGGCCCCATGGTTTCGATTCTTTCATACAAGCCTTTCGATGTCGGATGCTATGAATGCTTTGAGAACAGATCCCTCGCAAGAATTCAGGACCATGTTCTTTATCATAAATTTGAAATGGGTTCAAGAGCCAGAGTAGGTGAAGATGAAGCGGGCATTATCCCCGTTATCAATATTTTGGCTAACCTTGCACTCAGTGAAAGCTATCTGTACTTGCATTTTGGCTCATCAAGATTCGAGGGAAGACTTCTTACCATATTTGTTCCTACGCTTGAAATTCAGGTTCAGGATGTACTGAGAGTTCCTTTCTGCCCGGCATGCGGAATGGTGGCTCAGGAGCAGTTAAAGGAAAAGAACATATCTACAAGAGCTTTGGTGGACAGCTTTGTCAACAACATCATTAAGAAAGAGCTTAACAGATAATTGCGGGGGAAGATTATGATTACATACTATCCTTATTTTGACCATATAATGGAAGAATTTCGCCATATCGGGGGTGGACAGGGCGGAATTTTACAGGGTGTAATAGCGCCTATGGTAAAGACTCCCCCGGAACCGAGGCTTCGCTCCATGACGGGCAATATGCCTCATTATCATAAGCTTACTTTTGACGATCCCGATAAAAACGTATCTTATCATATCAGCGGATACGGATTGTACAATGAGGAAGCTTTCATAAGATTCATGGGCGAGAGCGTGGAAAGATATGCTCCGATTGTTACGGAGAATATTTACACCAAAGAAGCTGTATTTGACAGCTACGCCAACATGAAGAAAAGGGGTAAGGTGCTGCCTCTTGAGTATATTAATCTTTTTGACGAAGAACAGCAAAAGCGTGTACATGAGCTTATTCCGGAATGCTCCGGAAGGCATGTGGACGAAAACGACATCATAAGCTGGATAAGCTGCCCTTCACTTATTTACCCGGGTGAGAACATATGGGTACCTCGTGAGCTTATGTTCGTAGGATACGTCAAGTCTAAGGACAAAGAAGAAGTTTGGACGACATCTTCTTTCTCCACCGGTACTGCAGCGCATCGCACCATGAAGAAAGCGCTTATAAATGCACTGACCGAGTATATTCAGATCGATTCATTCGTAATATCCTGGTACACCGCAAGAAAGTGTAAGAGGATTGAAATAGATGATGAGACCATTCTGAAGCTTCTTGACGGCGTAGGTCTCGGAAAAGACGGTCCTTACGAAATAATACCTTTCTATACAACACTTCCGGACTTAGAACTTCCGACGGTTGTTGTAATCTTAAGACGTAAGGATGATAAGCTTCCGCAGATGGTGCTCGGACTTCAGGGTGATATGGATATAAGAAATGCTGTACTCAGAGGAATATTTGAGTCAACGGCAATCATTAACATGAATATATTTGATTCTATGTATGATCCCGGAAAGATTGCTTATTCAAATCTTGAATCACCGTTTTGCGACCTTGATACCAACGTTTTATTCTACGGAACGCCCGGTAATGATAAGACTATTGATGCGGTACTTGATAAGCTTGTGGGCGAAACGGTAAAGCTTTCTGAGTTTGAGAGAAAATCCATGACTATGGACGAGGAACTTGAGCATCTCCTTAATCAGGTAAGAAAAGTAAGTGAGTATGCGGTTTATCTTGACATTACTCCTCCCGAACTGGCGGGCAAGGACTGGTGCGTAGTAAGAACATTGATTCCCGAAATATGCGGAATGTGCTTCCCCGGGTTCCCGTATAAGAATCACCCGAGGGTAAAGCAGTACGGAGGTGTCCAAAATGAATATCCGCATCCTTTACCTTGAGATATTGTGTTTATTGTTGTTGGTCTACCCGGTAGCGGTGCCCAATATTCTTTCCAATATGATTTACAACAATATCAAACATGACAAGACAAAGCAAAAATACTCTTTTTGGATTTTTTGTATAGTGTTTTTTACCCTTACGGTATGGCTGCCGACATATTTGCTGGGATGCAAATCCTTAACCTTAATCAACGCATCTGTGTGGCATGGACTTGTGGGAATACTGGCGGCTCCGCTTTTGATTATTGTGGAAATCCTCGTGGGAATACTTGCGAGTCTTGCGGCTAAAAAGAAAATCGGTGAAATCACGGTTGATGAAAGAATCGGCAAGGAATCGCCTTTTATATGGCTCTGTGTAATACTTGTGGCTATTCTTGAGGAATTGTTGTTCAGAGGCATATGCTTTGAGATTTTGGGAAGCCTTGATGTAAACATTTATGTGTGCATCGTAATCTCGGCCCTTTTATATGCAATAAATCATTGCCACGAGGGCGTTGTAACGACTTTGCAGAAAGTTTTGACCGGTGCGTTTTTGGCATCCATGTATGTACTGTCGGGATACAACATTATAGTTCCAATCCTGGCGCATGTGTTTGAGAACGTTATATTGATAGTATGGAGCAAAAGAAAAAATGAAGGATAGAATTATCGCAGTTTTAATCTTTGCGGTCATTTATATGACAGTATGGCTTTCGATTTTTGTGTTCACATACAAGAACTCAAAAGTCAAAAATAAAATTTCAATGTTTATTTCGACCCATACAGGATTATCCGCCTCATATGCATATTCACTTTTCGCAACGATTTACTACTGTATCATGCCGCTTATAGGTGGTATAGTTATAATGAAAATGGCAGGTCTTAATTTCTTTGACATTTTTCATAGAGGAAGCGATAATATACTGAGAACATTCCTTTGTTTTGTGACAGGGGAACTGGTGGTTATGAGCATAGTCGCAGTTCCGATGGTAATATATGCTGTGTTACATCCGGAAGTAAGAATTGACGAAGCCATAAAAGATATTAACTGGATTTCAGGTATTTCCAGACTTCCCGGCAAGATACCGATGCTCATTCCCTGTATAAGCGCATGCTGTGAAGAGTTCTTTTTCAGAGTGGTGCTGTTTGTGGTGTTAATCGCGCTGGGAATGCCTGCCCTATATGCAATGATTATCGTGACACTTTTATTTGTGATAAATCAGGTGGTTCTTACCAAGAACGGGTTACAGGCATTTGTCCTTGGGGTATCAAGCTTTTGCATTTCGCTTGTAAGCTGCCTGCTTATAGTAATTACAGGGAACGTTATCGCTTCTTTTGTAATACATGCTTCTTTTGCGGGGTTTTATGCCAACGGAGGCAAATAACGATATAAAGGAGATTCTTCATGGAACCAGTGTTAAATGTTAACAATTTGGTGGTTAAGTACAAAGACTTTGACGCAGTTAAGAATGTTTCTTTTGCCGTTAACGAGGGAGAAATCTTTGGAATAATAGGACCTAACGGCGCAGGTAAGACATCTTTGGTCGAGGCCATAGAAGGTCTTAGAAAAAGAAGCGGCGGAGAGGTTTGCGTAATGGGCGTTGACCCGCTTAAAAATCGAACCGAGGCTTATACAAAAATCGGTGTGCAGCTCCAGGAGACTGCTTATCCGGCCAATGCTACCGTTGAAGAAATATGCAAGCTCTTTTCCTGCTTTTATGACAATCCGGTACCTTATAAGGAACTGATGGCGGAAATCGGGTTCGAGGGTCACCTTAAAAAGAAGGTAAGAAGCCTTTCGGGCGGTGAGAGGCAGAAACTCTCAATTCTTCTCGCACTTCTCGGAAGACCGCAGCTTGTATTTTTAGACGAGCTTACGACGGGACTCGATCCTTCGGCAAGACATGAAGTGTGGGATACTTTAAGAAAGTACAAAAGCAAGGGAATCTCGATGGTTCTTATAACTCACTTTATGGATGAAATAGAGAACCTTTGCGACAGAGTTGCTGTTATGAAAAACGGCGAAATGATTAAAATCGGTACGCCGCAGGAAATCATCAAAGCATTCTGCAACGAAAGAAGAGTTACATTTAAAGCGGCGATAGATAATGCGTTTGAATTGTTTAAGGGAATAAGCAGTATCAAAGATATTATTCAACACAATGACAATGTGGAAATAATTGCCGATTCCGACAGCATCGGTCTGGAAGTGGCAGGTAAGCTTTCGGAACACCACATTCATGCGGTTGATTTCATGGTTCATCAGGCAAATATGGAAGATGCTTTCCTTATCATGAACGAGAAGGGGTGATGGTGATATGAATTCTAAAGCAATAGGCGGTTTTATCAATTTTGAACTGAAACTTTTTCTCAGAAATTTTATAACGGTATTCTTTCTTTTGGTATTCCCTACCATGATGCTTCTGATATTTGGAGGCATTTACGGAAATGCGCCATCGGAATTGTTCGGAGGAGTAGGCGCAATCAATATGTTTGTTCCGGCGTATTCGGGAATAGTTATCGCGGTTACAGGGCTTATGAACATACCCATAAGTTTATGTGAATACAGGGAGAAGGGTATATTTAAGAGATATAAGGCCACTCCCACACGCCCCGGGTACCTTATTGTTGCGCTATTAATCATTAATACATGCATGACGATAATCGGCATGGCAATACTTATTATCGTGGGCAAGATAGTCTTTAACATCGAGATTACCGGGAACTTCCCGCAGTGTTTTCTGGTATTTATGATATCGGTGTTTGCTATATTTGCCATCGGATTTTTTGTGGGTGCTATAGCTCCGAATATGAAGGCATCCAACTCCATTGCTTACCTTTTATATTTTCCGATGCTTTTCTTGTCAGGCGCTACCATGCCATATGAGATTTTCCCCAAGGGACTTCAGAATGTGGCTAAGATTCTGCCCATGACATATTCCGTAAAGGCTATGAAGTCCGTTTGGAACGGCGGTACTTTGGCTGACAACGCTTCATCGTTAATTATTCTTTTGGCGATAGGGTTGGTTTTCTGGATAGCAAGCATAAAAGCCTTCAAATGGGATACTTAAAACACACTCCCCCGACGCGTGTCGGGGGATTTTTTTGTTGCCCGAAAGCCCGTAATTTTGTATAATGTAGGGGTGCGAAAAGCGCAAGATTTTGGAGTATGAGAGGTTATTTTGAATGGATATTTGTAAGAAAATTTCCGAAGAACTGAAGGTACAGAAATGGCAGGTTGAGGCTGCCGTTAAGTTGATTGATGAGGGGAATACCATTCCTTTTATTGCAAGATATCGTAAGGAGGCTACGGGTACTCTTAACGACGAGCAGCTCCGCGACCTTTTCGAGCGTCTTACATATCTTCGCAATCTTGAAGAGAAGAAAGAAACCGTCCTTGCAAGCATAGAGTCACAGGGCATGCTTACGGACGAGTTAAGAGATAAGATTATTGCCGCAGAGACCATGGTGCTTGTGGAGGACTTGTATCGTCCTTACAGACCCAAGCGTAAGACCAGAGCCTCAGTGGCCAAAGAAAAAGGTCTTGAGCCCCTTGCTCAGTTCATCCTTGAAATGTCTGCGACCGAGCCCGTTATTAATGAAGCTGCCAAGTTCATTAACGAGGAGAAAGAAGTCAAGACAGCAGAGGATGCGCTTCAGGGTGCCAAGGACATTATTGCAGAGAGCATTTCCGATAATGCGGATTACAGAACATATATCAGAGACATTACTTTTGACGAAGGTATCATAGCTTCGACTGCCAAGGACGAGAAGGCTCAGTCTGTGTACGAAATGTATTACGCCTACGAGGAGCCTGTTAAGAAAGTTGCCGGCCACAGAGTGCTTGCTCTTAACCGCGGCGAGGCAGAGAAGGTATTGACTGTTAAAGTCAATGCTCCCGAAGAGCGTATTTTGAGATTCCTCGAGACTAAGACCATTACTAAGAACAATGAATTTACCACACCTATCCTCAAGGAAGTGTGTGAGGACGCATACGACAGACTTATCGCTCCCGCTATCGAGCGCGAGATCAGAAACATGCTTACGGAGAAAGCTGAAGACGGCGCTATTGACGTATTCGGTAAGAACTTGGAGCAGCTTCTTATGGCACCTCCCATTGTGGGTAAGACCGTTCTCGGCTGGGACCCTGCGTTCAGAACCGGTTGTAAGATTTGCGTAGTAGATCCTACCGGTAAGGTGCTCGATACCTGCGTGGTATATCCTACCGAGCCTCAGAATAAGGTAGAAGAGACCAAAGTTACCATCAAGAAGCTTATCAAGAAGTACGGCGTTAACCTTATTTCCCTTGGTAACGGTACCGCATCCCGCGAGTCCGAGCGTGTAATTGTAGATATTATCAAGGAGCTTGACACTCCCGTTTCATATGTAATCGTTAACGAGGCAGGCGCCAGCGTATACTCCGCAAGTAAGCTTGCTACCGAAGAGTTCCCCAACTTCGACGTGGGACAGCGTTCTTCCGCATCCATGGCCCGCAGACTTCAGGATCCTCTTGCAGAGCTTGTTAAGATTGATCCCAAGTCCATCGGCGTAGGTCAGTACCAGCACGACATGGATCAGAAGAAACTCTCCGACGCACTTTCGGGCGTAGTAGAAGACTGTGTTAACAAGGTAGGTGTAGACATCAACACAGCATCCGCACCCCTTCTTGAGTACATTTCCGGTATTTCCAAGGTTATCGCAAGAAACATCGTAGAATACCGTGAAAAGAACGGACGCTTCAGAAACAGAAATGAACTCTTATCCGTTCCGAAGCTTGGCCCGAAGGCTTTCGAGCAGTGCGCAGGTTTCCTTCGCATCGCTGACGGCGACAACCCTCTCGATATGACTTCCGTGCACCCCGAGTCTTACGAAGCAGCCATGAAGCTTCTTAAGAAGCTTGGTATGACCATGGAAGACGTTAAGGAGAACTGGAAGAAGACTTCCCAAGCTCAGAAAGAAGCAGCCAAGGCTCCCACTCCGAAGCCTCAGAAGCCCAAGGAACAGAAGATAGTAATTAAGAATACCAACACAGCCATGGGTGCAGCACTTGCGGCAGCTCTCGGTAACAGCTTTGTAGCTCCTGCAGAAGAGCCCAAGGCACAGAAAGCAGCTCCCAAGGCTTCATCCACAAGCCTTCTTACCAAGGTAGGCGACCTTAAGAAGACAGCAACAGAGCTTGGTATCGGCGAGATTACCCTTGAAGATATCGTTAAGGAGCTTGATAAGCCCGCACGTGACCCTCGTGCCGACATGCCCGCACCCATCTTAAGAAGCGACGTTCTCGACATGAAGGACTTAAAGCCCGGCATGATTCTTAAGGGAACGGTAAGAAACGTTATCGACTTCGGTGTATTCGTAGACATAGGTGTTCACCAGGACGGCCTTGTACACATTTCAAGAATCACCGACAGATACATCAAGCATCCGCTTGAAGCAGTAAGCGTAGGCGACGTTGTAGACGTTAAGGTTCTTGACGTAGACCTTCAGAAGAAGAGAATAAGCCTCACCATGAGACTTGATGAGAAGACGCCCGCAGGCAAGTAAATAAAGATAGACACAAAAATAGCGGAGTTCCCGAAAAGGAGCTCCGCTTTATTATTATCTGCTTTCGGTGGCAACTTCATTATCGAAGTTGTGAATCCAGTTGGCTTTGAAATAATATATCACGAATATAATCGCGCTCACTGACCAAGTCAGAGGATATGCCCAGAAGATAACGTTGACCTTCGGGATAAAGTGAATGATGACGGTTATATAAGTAATACGTAACAGGCACCAGCTCGACAGCATAACGGCCATGGGAATCTTGGTCTTGCCGGCTCCGCGAAGGATACCCGCGAGACAGTGGTTCAGGGACAACAGGCAGTAGAATAAGCTCTCGGTAGTGGCCTGAGTCGCGCCTACTCTAATTACCGCAGGGTCCTGCGAGAACATATGCAGGAATGCAGGGGAAAAGAAGAAGACTATAACACCGATAATCTCGGCACATGCGACGCTTATGGCAATGCCGCGCCTTGCACCCGCGCGAACTCTGTCGTGAAGTCCTGCACCTAAGTTCTGACTTACAAAAGTCGTAAGCGCCATGGACATACATGTAATCGGCAGGAATACGAATCCCTCAAGCTTCGAGTAACTTCCGGAACCCGCCATGACAGTGGAACCAAAAGCGTTGATATTCGACTGCACCACCACATTGCCGATAGCGATAACGCTGTTCTGAATACCGGTAGGGAAGCCGATTGCAAGTTCTTTCTTCAGCGTATCGCCGTCAATCTTAAGCTTCTTAAGCTCAATCCTGTGAGGACCGTCAACTCTTAATAACTTGGTAAAAGCAAGAATCGCGCTGACCGTCTGGGCAATAATCGTCGCAAAAGCCGCGCCCGCAATGCCAAAACCCAAGAACTTAACGAATAATATATCCAAAATCGTATTGATAATCGTGCTGACAATAAGATAATAAAGCGGTCTCTTCGAATCGCCCACTGCCTGGAACACACCGCAGGAAGCGTTGTACACGACATTGGCGAAGCCACCGCAGAAGAATATTCTTAAGTAAAGAACCGAATTGGGAAATACGTCATCGGGGGTACCCATAAGTCTTAATATCACGGGAGCACCGAACACGCCCATAAGCGTCAGCGCCGCACCTGCGATAAAAGAAAACGTAATACCCGTATGAACAGCAATCGATAATCCCGCATAATCCCCGGCGCCGTAGCGCTTGCCCACGATAACGCTGTTACCCATGAAGAGGCCCGTAATAAAGCCCACCAGCAGGAACACAAGGCTGCCGGTCATGGTAACCGCCGCAAGCGATTCCTTGCCGAGTACGTTACCGACTACCACCGAGTCGACCACATTATACAATTGCTGCAGAAGCTGCCCTAAGAACAAGGGCGCCGCAAAAAACACCAATTTCTTGGTAATGGAACCTTCAGTCATAACTGCCTTCTAACCTAACTGCCTCTCTCACGCACACGTGCCACATCATTATGGCACCGCGACAAAGCAGTGTCAATCGATTTTGCACTATCAATCATTAAATTATTATAACTTTTCTTTGGCCACCCCAAATTAAAAATGTGCTACATATCTTTAGAATGTCCGATTTCTTTATTCCACCGCCCTAATCTATACTCTAATTGAGCCCGCAAGGGGCAATACAACAGCCAATAGAAGAAAAAGGGAGGCTACTATGAAAAAGAAATTGTTAGCATTTTTACTCACATCGGCAATGGTTCTTTCCGTTTCCGCATGCGGCGTTAAGGCGCCCGAGACACCTGCAAGTACCGCAAGTGTAGCTCAGACAGAGACACAGAAGACAGAAGAACCCGCAACCAAAGAAGAAACACCCGCACCCGCTTCGGGAGAAGTTATCACACTCGTTATGGCAGAGGTTAACCCTCTTGATACCATCGTTGGTATGACAGATGCCAAGTTCAAAGAAGAAGTTGAAAGACTTTCCAACAATACCATCCAGATCGACCTTCAGGCAGGCGGCGTACTCGGTTCCGAGAACGACGTACTCGACACAATGCTCGGCGGCGGTAAGACCATCGACATTTCCCGTATTTCCGCATTCGCACTTACAAGCTACGGCGGACAGAAGTCCATGCTTTTGTCACTTCCCTACACTTTCGTAAGCCGCGATCATTTCTGGAACTTCGCAACATCCGACCTTGCAGAAGAGTTCTTGCTTGAGCCCTCACAGAATGGCAGCGGCGTAAGAGGTCTTTTCTACGGAGAGGAAGGTTTCCGTCATTTCTTTACCAGAAGCGAAATCACCGGTATCGAGTCCTTTAAGGGCATGAAGATTCGTGTTTCCATGGACCCCATCATGACCGGTCTTGTGGAAGGCCTCGGCGCTTCACCCACAGTTGTAGACTTTAACGAACTTTACTCAGCACTTCAGTCAGGCCTTGTAGACGGCGCAGAGCAGCCCATCGCCAACTACCGCGCTAAGGCATTCCCCGAAGTTGCTCCTTACATGATTCTCGACGGCCACACCCTCGGCGCTATCCAGGTTATCATCACCGACGATGCTTGGAACAGCCTTACCGCAGAACAGCAGCAGATTCTTGTAGAAGCAGGTAAGCTTGCATCCGCTTACAACCGCGAAATCTCCGAGAATAAGGAAAAAGAAGTTCTCGATCTTCTTAAGTCCGAAGGCGTAACCATCATCGAAGTTGAAGACAAGACTCCTTGGCAGGAAATCGTTAAGAAGGTTGTTGACGATAACATCAAGGGTCAGGAAGACTTATACGAAAAGATTGTCAATATGAAATAATTACCGACTTTATCAGTAAGGGCACGGGTCAGACGGCCTGTGCTCTTACTTGTATAGAAAGAAAGAGAATGTGTGTATGAACGGTTTTTTTAAGACTGTGGACAAGATTAAGCCATTGTATGACGCAACTTACAATGTAATGCTTTTTGTCTGCAAGATTTTTTTGATAGCGGATATATGTATAACGGGCTATGCCGTGTTAGGAAGATATCTGGGGAAGTATGTATCTTTCCTGTCAGACCCTAAGTGGAGCGAGGAAGTGGTGCTGACTCTCATGGCGTACATGGCAGTGCTGTCGGGCGCTCTGGCTATCAGACGAAAGGCGCATATCAGAATGACGGCTTTCGATAAATATTTACCGACCAAGGTAATCAAGGCCCTTGACATTATTAACGATGTCTGCGTGCTTGCGCTTGCGGTTGTAATGCTTGTTGTGGGCTGGAAATACGCAATTAAAATAGGCGCAAAAGGAAACTATTTCTCAATGCCCAAGGTTTCGAGATTCTGGATGTATTTCCCGATTCCCGTTGCGGGACTTGCAATGATTATCTTTGAACTCGAAGCAATTTACAATCATATCAAAAGCTTCTTTGTTAAGGAGGTGGTTAAGCAATGACAGTTAATACAACAGCCATTTTAATATTGCTTGTAAGCTTCCTTGTAATGATTTTACTTAGATTCCAGATTGCATATGCCGTAGCGATTTCTTCGGCACTATGCTTACTTTACCAGGGACTTCCGCTTACCACCGTGTGCCAGCAGATGGTTAAGGGTATAAACTCTTTCAGCCTTATGGCGGTGCCGTTTTTTATCACCATGGGCTGCCTTATGGGTACCGGCGGCATTTCCGAGAAACTCATCGCTTTGGCGGATGCCTGCGTCGGATGGATGACCGGCGGTATGGCGATGGTTAATATTGTTGCTTCATATTTCTTTGGCGGTATCTCAGGCTCAGCGGCTGCCGATACCGCATCCCTCGGAAGTATTCTTATCCCCATGATGGTGGAGCAGGGATATGACGACGACTTTTCGACAGCGGTAACCATTACTTCATCCTGCGAGGGACTTTTGGTTCCTCCCAGCCACAACATGGTAATCTACGCAATGAGCGCCGGCGGCATTTCCGTAGGAAGCTTATTCCTGGCGGGTTACGTTCCGGGAGCGTTACTCGCACTTTCGCTCATGGTAGGTTCATATATTATTTCCAAAAGAAGGCACTACCCCAAGGGCCGCAAATTCAGCCTTAAGGGACTGGGCAAACAGCTGGTATCTTCTTTCTGGGCACTGGCATCTGTGATTATAGTGGTCGTAGGCGTGGTAGGCGGTGCTTTTACAGCCACCGAATCCGCAGCCATAGCGGTGTTCTACAGCCTCATCGTAAGCGTATACATTTACAAAGGTCTTACATGGAAAGGTGTATGGAAGACGCTTGAAAAATGTATCGACACCCTTTCGATAGTGCTTATCCTGATAGCGACCTCCAGCATTTTCGGATACTGCCTTACGACGCTTCACGTGCCGGACCTTGCAGCCAATGCAATAATCGGTGTAACCAGAAACCCGATACTTATCGCATTGCTTATCAACCTTATTTTGCTGGTGCTCGGATGCATCATGGATATGGCGCCCATCATTCTTATCGCAACGCCCATCCTGCTTCCCATCGCAACGGCTATCGGTATCAACCCTATCCAGTTCGGTATCATGATGATCCTTAACTGCGGTATCGGACTCCTTACCCCTCCCGTAGGCGCGGTGCTCTTTATCGGCTCCGCGGTAGGTAAGGTTAAGATGGAAAGAGTAGTCAAGGCAACGCTTCCTTTCTACCTTTGCATGATTGCCGTATTGATATTGCTTACATTTATACCCGAAATCAGTATGTTCTTACCGAACTTACTTATGAAGTAAAAAGAAAGAGGTTCTCAACATGGAGTACTGTTTTAAATCAGACGTTAAACCGGTCGACCTTTGGAAAATCGCGATGCTTAAGATATACAAAAGCTATACGGGAATCATCAATATCGTGTTCTCTGTGGCCATGGTATTTCTGTGCATAAGATTCTACGGCGAAGTGGGCTCGTTTCTTAGGACAGTACTCATTTTCCTCTTAATATTGTTCCCCATACTTCAACCCCTTGCCATCTATTCAAGAAGCGTCAAGCAGCTTGAAGGCCTCCCCGGTGAAGTTACAATAAACTTCGGTGACAAGGGGTTGCTTATTGACTGTAACGGTCAGTATGAAAAAATCTACTGGAAAAACGTCGTAAACGCCTACAAACAGTTCAATATGGTAGTAATCATGTCCGATGACAGACACGGATACATGCTCACCGACCGAGTACTCGGGGACAAAAAAGACGAGTTCTTTGACTATCTTTGTGGTAAAATAAAAGAATCAAGATAAGGGGCTTTTCTCTGCCTTATGATTAAGAAATTAAGGTCCTTCTGGGCCACGCGTAAAATCAAAACCAAGATTTCTTTTTTTACGGGAAGTGTATTTGTGATAGTGCTGTTCTCCATCATTTTTGATGCGTGGATAGTGCGTCTTTTTATGTTTGATTTTAACGATATCATGACCGACAACATGAAAGGCGGTCAGATTGTGAGCGCAGTGGACAAGGAGACCGAGGCCTTTACGCTTTATGTACGAAGCGGTTCGGTAGATTCTAAGACTGGCCTTGATGAGGCAATTAAGTCACTTAAGGATTCGGTTGAGTCCATGAACCTTGATTACAAAAGGCTCGGGGACAACCGTTTCTCGCAGCTTCAGTCCTTAAAAAGCCTCTATACGGTCTACTGCGATTACCGTGACGAGGTTATTTCCGGAGGCCTCGAGGGGCGTGAGTATGTGGAGAAGCTCTACTGCGTCTACGATATGCAGAAGTACCTCTACGACTACGCAGGTCGCTATGCCGACACCACGCTCAAAGAAGGCAACGACCGATACAACGAAATTCTTCCCGTGGTGTTTATTCTTCCCGCGGTCACTATAATTATCAGCATTTTAATGTTCTTTGCAATCTTGGAAATTTCAAGGGCCATGAATAAGTCCGTAACCGAGCCTGTGCTTAAGCTTGCGGACGCGTCCCGTAAGATTGCCGCCAATGACTTCTATATCGACGATGTTCGTGCCGATAACCGGGACGAGCTCGGCGAATTAATCACTGCTTTTAACAAGATGAAATACGCTACAGGCGAGTATATAGATGCGCTTGAAGAGAAGAGAGAGGCTCTCGACAGGCTTCACGCCAAGGAACTCGAAACTCTTGAAGCCGAGAAGCAGCTCGACGCCATGAACCTTGAGCTTCTTAAGAACCAGATTAACCCGCACTTTCTTTTTAATACACTTAACGTAATCGGCGGCATGGCCAATCTTGAGAGCGCGCCTACGACCGAGAGGATGGCGGTGGCGCTAAGCTCAATATTCAGGTACAACTTAAAAACGCAGGAGAAAGAGGTTTTACTCTCACGGGAGCTGAAAGTTTCGGACGACTATATGTACCTTCAGAAGATGCGTTTCGGCGAGCGGGTTAAGTACGAGGTGAACTGCGAGGTGGACGCGGACGGAGTAATGGTCCCGACATTTACGTTGCAGCCTCTTCTTGAGAATGCTGTTATTCACGGAATTTCACCTAAGATTTCCGGCGGCGAGGTGAAGGTCAACATCAAGCGTGACGGCGACCTCTTGGTGATTGAGGTCTGGGATACCGGCAAGGGCATAAGCCCCGAGGACCTTAAAGACCTTCGCGACAGCCTATATGGCAAAAGAAACCTCGGCATCGGCATCGGGCTTGGCAACATCTACAGGCGGCTTAAGTCCATGTATCCCGGCTCCGACATGAAGGTGGACAGCGTGCTGGGTGTGGGGTCGAAGATTACTATTCTGGTACCCTACAAGGAAGATAATAAAGGTGAGGAGACTTAACCTATGTACAAGATACTTATTGCAGACGACGAACCCATCGAAAGACAGGTGGTGTGCAAGAAAATAAGAGAAGCCTACGGCACCGAGATAGAAGTGCTGATGGCGGCCAACGGGCTTGAGGCCGTGGAGATTTTCAACGAGAAGGGTTGCGACGTGGTAATCCTTGATATTGCGATGCCCGGAATGAGCGGAATTGACGCGGGCACTCTTATCAGAAAGGAATCCGCGCTTGTCCCGATTATTTTCTTGACCGCATACGATGACTTTAATTATGCCAAGAAGGCTATCGAAATAAAGGCGCTTGAGTACCTTCTTAAGCCTACCACCGATGAGGATCTCTTTACGACGCTTGAAGAGGCGTTCAGTATCTGCGATTTGAACAGAGAGAGAGGAAATAAGGAGGTTACGGAGGTGTTGACTCGAGAAGTCAATGAGGAAGCCGAGGGCGAAAAGTTCAAGCCCGATGAGGCCAAGACCTCGGAAATGGTGCGTGTTGTCAAGAAATTCCTCGAGGAGCATTACAAAGAAGACATTTCGCTTCAGGATGTTGCGGATGTGCTCGGGTATTCGGACGTTTACTTTTGCAAGATTTTCAAGCAAAGCTTCGGCAAGAGCTTTATTGTGCATCTTAACGAGATGCGCATAGCTAAGGCCAAAGAAGCCCTTGCGAATCCTTTTATAAATATTAAAAATATAAGCACTGAGGCGGGCTACAGGGAACAGAATTATTTCGCCCGCGTGTTTAAGCGCATGACGGGTATGACGCCCACTGAGTACAGAAATGAGTGCATGGCAAGAGGTCACATGTAATGAGTAAAAAGGGTAAGATTCTTACTGCAATTTCAATATGTTTTATCATAGTGCTGGCTGTCGGTGTGACGCTGTTTATGAACCACCGAAAGGGGTCGGGACCCGAGCCTGAGTATGTGTTCCTGTATGCGGAGAATCAGACGGAAGACTATCCGACGACGCTTGGGGGCAAGTACTTTGCAAATCTTGTGAATGAGCGTACCGACGGGCGCATTAAGATACTCGTTAAGTACGGTGCCGAGATGGGCAGTGAGGCGGAGGCAATCGACCAGGTTAAGTACGGCGGAATTGCTTTTGCGCGTGTGTCGCTGTCACAGCTTGCGGAGAAGATTCCGGATATGAATGTTCTTTTGCTGCCATATCTTTATGATGATTCCGAGCATATGTGGCGCGTGCTTGAGGGCGAGATAGGTGATGAGTTTCTTGAGAAGGCGTCTGAGTACGACCTCGTGGGACTGTCGTGGTATGATGCGGGTGCGCGTAACTTCTACAGTTCCGATGAGCCGATTCGCAAGCTTGAAGATTTAAAAGGCAAGAACATACGCGCGCAGGAGTCGGCGATTATGTCTGATATGGTATCGGCGCTTGGGGCTAATCCCGTGGAAGTTGTGTATTCAGAAGTGTATTCGGCGCTTGAGCAGGGTATCGTGGACGGTGCCGAGAACAACTGGCCTTCCTACGAGGCCATGAAGCACTACAAGGTAGCCAAGTACTACACAATCGACGAGCATGTGCGCGTGCCCGAGATGCAGATTTGTTCCCGGGCGGTGTGGGACTCGCTGACCGAAGAATACAGGCAGATTATCTCCGAATGCGCGCAGGAGTCGGCTGTCTACGAACGCAGGCTCTGGAAGGAGCGCGAGGAAAGTTCGAGAAAGATTGCGGTTCAAAACGGCACGGAAATAATACTTCTTCCGGCGGACGAGAAGAGACGTTTCCGCGATGCCATGAAGGACCTGTATGAGAAGTATTGCGGTGACGAGATGGATTTGATCGAGAAGATAATAAAATACTAGAAATATCGATAAAATGTGCTTTACAGAACCCTTAAGATATGGTAGAAATATTAACTGTAAACAATAATCTTCGGGGTTGGGTGCAATTCCCTACCGGCGGTATAGTCCGCGACCCGTGCTTGCACGGCTGATTCGGTGAGATTCCGAAACCGACGGTACAGTCCGGATGAAAGAAGAGAGCGCTTTATTTGCGTACAATTACCCCGTGTTTTGTCACGGGGTTTTTCTTTTGCTGAGGGCAAAAGAAGGCAGTATGCAGGCGCGCACATCTTTCTGGCGTCCCACGCAGAAAGGACAATTTTTATGAGTAACGCATCAACATCAAATGTTAAGAGAGGCTATGTTACAAGAGTCATTGTGGGCTCGGGCATGCTTGCCGCATTGGCGGTAGTGCTTCAGACATTCTTGGAGTTCCCGGTTCCTGCTTTGATTCCAGGTTTCATTAAGTTCGATTTTTCCGATCTTCCCGCACTTGTAGGAAGCTTCGCGTACGGTCCCATCGCGGGCGTTGCAATCGAACTTGTTAAGAACCTTATTCACTGCCTCCAGACCAAGAGTGCGACGGTCGGTGAGCTTAGTAACTTCTTGCTCGGTGCGGTTTTTGTAGCAACCGCAGGCCTCATCTATATGAAGAACAAGACCAAGAAGACGGCGCTTATCGGCGGTATCGTAGGTGCGGTTGTAATGGGTATCTTCTCCGTTCCTTCCAACTATTTTGTAGTATATCCTTTTTACTACAACTTCATGCCCAAGGAAGCTGTACTCGGCGCATATCAGGCTATTATGCCTTCGGCTAAGAGCATTATGCAGTGCCTTCTTGTATTCAACCTTCCTTTTACCATCATTAAGGGCTTGGCTTGCGTAATTATCACAATGCTTATTTATAAGCCTTTATCAAGATTTTTGAAAGGCAACATGTAATGACTGAACTTCCCTTTAAACTTACGGGTACGGTGACTCACGGCAGAAGCGCGGGTCGTACCATCGATATGCCCACGGCCAATATCGTGCCGGCGGAGGATGTAGGGGCGCTTTCTTTGGGCGTATACTACTCGACGGTAACGGTGGACGGCACTGTGTACCGGGCAATTACCAATCTCGGCAGGCGTCCCACGATTGATGACGGGAACTTCGTGAATGCGGAGTCCTTCATATACGATTTTGAGGGCGATTTGTACGGTAAAGAGATTGTGGTGACGCTTCTTGAGTTCAGACGGCCGGAGCGTAAGTTTGAGTCTTTCGAAGCATTATCGAAGGTAATGCACGAGGATTTGGAAGCGGGCAGAAAATATAGTTTGTAAATCTTGGCGGGACGCAGGAATGCGTCCCGTTTTCTTGACTAAAAACGTTTTTTCACCTACAATATGAAGCGTGGGTTATGTATGAATTCACGCATATTTATTGATTCAGAGGAGGAATTGATTATGCCTTTTTGCAGATTTTGCGGAAGTGAGATTAAGGAGGGAGAAACCTGCTCATGTGCACAGGCTCAGGCTGAGGCTAATAAGGCTAATGCCAACGGCGCTGAAGCTGTAGCTGCAGCTACCGATGCGCTCAAGGACGCTGCCAAGGCCGGCGGTGAAGTAGCAGGCAAGGCCGGTGTTACCTGTCTTGAAATCATCAAGAAGCCCGTAACCGAAGGCGTTGAGTTTATCAATGGTTCCAACTATATCACAGCAATCGCTGTAATCATTCTTCAGTCACTTTTGACTGCTGTATTTTCACTTGTACTTGCACTTAAGTTTAACGGAGCACTCAAGGGACTCATGAAGGTTCCCGTAGTTAAGCCTTTCTTCCTGGCTATTCTGTTTTCTTTGGTTGCAACACTTTTATTCACTTGCATCACATTCCTTATGCTTAAGCTTTTAAAGCTCGATGTAACACTTTACCAGAGCCTTGAAATCGCCGGCGTAAGAGCATCCCTTTTAAGCGGTGGCATCGCAATTGCCGCTCTTTTAAACCTCATCAATGTAGGCTGGGGCACCGTAGTATTCGTTCTTGCAGGCGTACTCGTATTCATCGAAGTATTCGCCGTACTCAACAAGAAATACGAAGGCGCATCCAACAAGCTCGTATACGGCATGATCGTATCTGCATTAATCTTCGTAGTTGTAGCATGCTTCGCATTCTCCAAGACCTACAACTGGTTCTTACCTAAGGACATGAAGAACATCATGAGCTTATTCAAATACCTTGGTTAATCCACCAACCCCAGGGGGCCGCACCGGCCCCCTTTTTTTATTCCTCACATTTAATGCAGCCCGGTCAAGGTCGAATACAAGGTTTTTGGCTTCGCGGACACGGTTTGGGGTGGGCAAAAGTCTTCCCCGAAAACCCTCTCCCGCTTCGATCTCGTGTAGCGGCCGGTCGGACGCTCCGTATAGACTTCGGTCCGCCCTACGCAAAA
>FMTX01000042.1 GCA_900100895.1 Lachnospiraceae bacterium YSD2013 | reverse complement strand
AAACAAAAACGCTAATCTTTACTGGAGCATTGAGATCAGCAAGACCAACAGCTCAGGATTGTGCTAGTCACGATGAAAAATATTTAGGGAAAGGAGGACTATACCATGAAGCTTACAAAGAAGAATTCCAAGAAGAATGCTAACCTTTACTGGAGCATCGAAATCAGCAAGACCAACACAGCAGGTATGTGCTAATCACCAATCAACCATTAACTAAAAAACAATAACAACAGATTTGAAAGGAGAAAATCATTATGAAGTTAACAAAGAAAGCAAACAAGAAGGCAGCTAACCTTTACTGGAGCATCGAAATCAGCAAGACCAACAGCGCAGGTATGTGCTAATCACAATCAGCATGATTGCGGGCGCATCGGCAAGATGTGCCCGCAGCTGAAAAGCTATAGAAATCAGAAACAGGAAACCGGCTCATAACAGGAAGCCGTTTGTTAACAATATTGCGGGGAAATGACAATGATAGACAGAGAGAGAATTAACTTTTTAAAGCAAAACGGGTATCACAAATATCCAATGACAATGCAAATGGAAATTACAAGAGAGTGCCCGTTCAACTGTCCTCAGTGCTACAAGATTGAACTGGGCACTATGCATATGGACTTCAATTTATTAAAGAAGATGATAACCGATGGTATCAGAAACGGTGTATCGCTTTTCGTACTTAACGGCGGCGAACCGCTTTTGTATCCACATTTTATAGACGCGCTAAAGCTTTTTAAGGGCGTGGACAACGTAAGCATCAACTGCTTCTCCAGCGGCTATGGCCTTACGGACGAGATAATTGAGGCGATTAAAGAAACGACTCAGTTAAGATTCTATATTTCTTTGAACGGATCCACAGACGAAGTTAACAGCACATCGAGACAAGGCTACAATGTATCGATTAACGCAATCGAGAAGCTGAAAGCACATGATTGCCCCTTCGGTGTTAACTGGGTAGCCAGAAAAGACAACGTTCACGACTTTGAAAACATGATTAAGTTCTGCAGGGACAACAAAGTCATGCAGTTTTCCGTAACCAGTAACAAGCTTGCGGAGAAAAAATCCAAGATCTGCCAGCCTATCGACGACGGCGACATCAAGCACATCGCAAGATTAATAAAAGAAAACCCCGATGTAAACATCACATCGGAATCCTGCTTCCCTCAGCTTACCGCAGAATTCAGGAAGCTTACCGAATACGACGGATGCGCGGCGGGATATTCAAATGTAAATATCAGTATAGACGGAGAATTCTTACCTTGTACTCACCTCTATTACCCGGAGAAATTCGATTCACTCGAAGAATACTGGGAAAAGTCGGAAGTACTCAAAAGATTAAGATCCTGCGGCAGATGCACCAACTGCAATAAAAATTGCAGACACTGCAAGGCAATGTCCGTAGAATCCTACAACAACTTCGGAGAAGGCATAGTAAGCTGCCGTGAAGCAACCGAAGAATTTAAGGAAGGAGAGGCGTCATGAAAGATTTGAAATACTTGGGAACTTTATTAAAGATTCTTTTTAAGGTAGACAAAAGATTTCTTGTGACAACAGTGATCGAGACTGTGGTATTCGCAGTTCTTCCTTTCGTACAGCTCTACCTTACCAAACAGTCCGTAACAATGCTTACATCCGGCGAGACATACAGAAATTACCTGATTATCGTCGGTATCGTAATCGCAGTGCTCTTTGTACTGGGCATCGTATCGGTCAAACTCAATACGCATAACAACATAAAGGGCAACCTGATAGGTCAGAAGATGTATGAAAACATCTTTGAAAAGTGCCTCTACATGGACTTCGAAAAACTTCAGATGAAGGAAATCCAGGACAAAAAAGAAATGGCCACCAAGGCCTTCGCAAGCGGCGCTCTCGCAATGCTCATTATGTACTTTAAGACCATCGTCGGCAATGCAATCATCATCGCAGGTACCGTAGGCGTGGTATTCTTTGCAGACTGGAAACTTATGATTCTTGCACTTGTCATAGTTGCGGTAAACGGCATGCAGCTTGTCAAGGCCAAGAAGATTCAGTATAACTCGGACAAAGAAATGGCTCCCATCAACCGTAAGCTTGAATACTTCGTGGGAATCAGCTCCGATTTCTCGGTAGCCAAGGAAGTACGACTTTTCGGATTCGCACAGAAACTTTTGGACGAGTACAGAATTCTTTATAAGAAGACATTCGAAATTTTGAAGAAGGTATTTGCGGCCAACAGAAAGAACCAGGAGATGGCCTGCACCACATCCAACATTTTGGAAGTAGCGATTTACTTCCTGCTTGGTTACAGACTTCTTGTGACACAGGATATGAACATCGCAGAGTTCTCCACATATGCACTGGCAATCAGAACATTCTCGGGGGCCATGAATCAGGTAATCGATTCCTGCGGCGAGATTGAAAAGAACGCAATGCACTTAAGAGACTACTTCGAATTCCTCGACATCAAGTCGATATTCACCGGCAAGAAAGGCAAGACGGTTTCTGCTCCCGAATACGAATTAAGACTTGATAACGTAAGCTTTAAGTATCCCGGTAACGACGATTATGCTCTTAAGAACATAAATCTCTCCATTTACCCCGGCGAGAAACTCTCGGTAGTGGGTGAGAATGGTTCCGGCAAGACAACTTTAGTTAAGCTTATAATGAGACTTTACGATCCTACCGAAGGAAACATTTACCTTAACGGTATCAATATCAAAGAAATCGAGTACGAACAGTACTTAAAGCTCTTCTCGGCAGTATTCCAGGACTTCAAGGTCTATGCTTTTACCATCGCCCAGAATATCAACCTCTTCTCGGAAGAGTCGGTAGACAGGGAAAAAGCACTCCTCGGCGAAGTCGGAATGCTTAATAAGGTAGAATCCTTAAGACACGGACTTGATACATATCTTTTCAGAATATATGACGACGAAGGCGTAGAGCTTTCCGGCGGACAGAACCAGAAGCTTGCAATCGCAAGAGCTATTTACAAAGATGCTCCCATCGTAATCATGGATGAGCCTACGGCGGCCCTCGACCCCAGAGCAGAGAGCGAGATATTCGCAGACTTTGGCAGAATGGTGAATGGCAAGACAGCAATCTACATCTCACACAGAATGTCCAACTGCTTAATTTCCGATCACATTGTGGTACTTGATAAGGGCAATCTCATTGAATACGGCACACACAAAGAACTCATGGAAAAGGGCGGACGCTACAACGAACTCTTTAACATGCAGGCCAAATATTATGTAGGGGAGGTATCGTAACATGGCAAAAATAGTAATAGTAGACAGTGGCGTTAATAAAGAACACAAGAAACTTAAAAATACAACAATCGACGGCATCCACATTTTCTTAGACGAAGAAGGAAACGTTAAGACTAACGACGACATAAGCGATTCCTACGGACACGGAACGGCCGTCAGCGCAATCATAGCCAATAACAGTACAGGCAACGAACTCTTCATGATAAAGATTTTCGAAGAGGACTATCAGGTGGAAGAGGAAGCGCTCCTTGCGGCACTTGAGTATGTATACGAAAAATGCCCCTGCGACGTTCTAAACTTAAGCCTCGGAGTAACACAGTATGAGTCGCTTGACAGACTCGAAGACCTCTGCAACAAGATTCACGACAGAGGAACGGTAATAATTTCGGCTTTTGACAATTTCGGACAGATATCCTTCCCGGCTGCTTTTGACAACGTAATCGGCGTGGATTCTTCGCCCGGAATCAGAAGTAACAAAAGCTTTCATGTAGTTAAAAACAGTTGCGTTAACATCCTCGCAAGAGGCGGTGTGCAGCGAGTGGCATGGAGCGATCCCGAGTTTATCATTACAAAGGGTAACAGCTTCGCCACTCCGTACATCACCTGTGTAATAGCGGAAGCGCTTAATGCGGGGGTATCCCATAAAGACATACCCGAATTTCTTAAGGCCAATGCAATCGAAGAAATCGACTATTCGCCCATATGTACGGACGACAAGCCTCTTCCTTTTGAAATTACGAAGGCAGCAGTATTTCCTTTCAATAAGGAGATGCACAGCGTAGTAAGATTCCACGACAGACTTTCTTTTGCCATCGAGCTATATGATGTAAGAGAGTCGGGCATGATAGGCTCCAACACTTCGATTAAGATAGCAGGCACGAATTACGTGATTAAGAACATAGACAGCATCGACTGGACAGCTGACTTTGATACATTCTTACTCGGTCACAACGAAGAATTGTCGCTTCTTACCGGAAGAAAGCTTACCGAGTTCGTCTTAGAAAAATGCATAGAGTATAAGAAGAACGTGTTTGCTTTTGACGACTTGTCCAAGTACCCCGAGTACCTTGCAAGACTGAGAAAGGCCGGCTGCAAGTATTATTATCCGCAGGTTGATATGTGTGATGTTCCCAGAAACTCATTCGATAAACTCTACTACATATCAAAGCCCGTGCTCATGGTATGCGGCACCAGCTCCGCGCAGGGCAAGTTCACTCTCCAGACCGAGCTTAGAGACCGATTCGACAGTGACGGATTCAAAGTGGCCCAGGTAGGAACGGAACCCTCGGCACTTTTGTACGGATATGATGCGGTGTGCCCCATCGGCTACGGCGCCAATGTTCGAATAAGCGATTACAAGTTCGTTTCGGCAGTCAACAGAATGTTCTTTGAGGTATCCAAGAAGGACTGCGACATCATCATTTCCGGAACGCAGTCGGGATCGGTTCCTTATAACTATGAGAACTTAAAGAATATCCCGCTTTACTCAATGGAATTCATGATGGGTGCAAGACCTGACGGCGTAATCCTTTGTGTGAACGCCTTTGACGAGACCGAATATCTGCGCCGCACGATTTTCACTATTGAGAATCTATACGATACCAAAGTATTCGCACTGGCACTCTTCCCGATGGTATTTGAAAATAACTGGGCAGGAAACAGCGGCCTCAAACGTCCCATTACCGAAAAGGAAAAAGAAGACTTTACCAGAAATGCCAAGGAAAGACTCGGCAAAGAAGTATTCACGCTTGATTGTGCCGACCAGTACGGAATGCTCTATCAAAGAACCTTGAAGTATTTCGGAGAGGAGGCCTGCTAATGAACATGTATCAGGGACTTATGGACATGTTTACGGTAAGCGAGAAAGCTTTCTCGGAGGAGACCTTCTTTTACGAATTAAAATCCGAAGGCCTCGACAGACTTTTGGAGAAGTACCCGATTAAAGAAATCGCAGGCGAAGGCACCGACTACGAACGCTGCTACAGAGTAATGGTGTGGCTGTACGGAATCCTGATTCACAAGCCGGACTACCACAACTCAGCCAAAGACAACGCCATATATCTTCTTGACAGATTGTACAGAGGAGAAGCGATTAACTGCAGAGCGGCGGCCTGCATACTTGTGGAATGCTATCTGGCACTCGGAATCAAAAGCCAGGCGATGTGGCTTCTTTCGGCCAATCCCTACGATGATGATTGTCACGTGGTACCGATTGCTTACTGTAAAGAACTTGGAAAGTGGGTAATATTCGACTCCACGGTCAATACTACAATCGCAGACGGAAACGATCGCATTCTTTCGATTTTCGAGGTAAGAAACCTTCTTGCCAAAGGCGCGGACCTTCACTACTCGGAGACACTCAGATATATAAGAGGCGATGTCCCGATGAACGTTCAAAAGAACATGTTCAGCAAATACTTGGAGAAAAATATGTTTATGATGAAGACTTATCGATACAACAGATTCGGCTACGAAGGATTCAAGAGTCAGGAAGAAGTATATCTTGTGGCCGCAGAATATGACATAGACAGATACTTAGAGCTTAAAGCCAAATATTGGGAGGTGAAGAAGCGTGATCTTGCCCGTTAACACCAATCCATCCATAATTACATACGCGCATCATTCTTTTCCGCTTGCCATAATCGAGCAGGGACTCGCAAAAAGCCTTGTGTCATTCAGGGCAAATATCGAGGGGGATGATTTAAACATAAGAACCCTCAATGACGTCACGGTATCAAGCAGGGAAGGCTATATTGAGTTATGGGCCGGGAAATATGCTCAGAATACCGAATGCTTCATGCTCAAAGAATGCGGTGAAGATGAGAGCCTTGAGATCGAAATCTGTGAGTACAGAAAAGATATGTCGGGTGTGCTTAATCTTATTCTTTGTACAAAAGATTACGCCAAGTGCGCTTCGGAAAATAAGTACATCTATCGCGTGGGCAAAATGCTCGGAAGAGGCATCATCAATGCCGTGGACGGAGAATACAGAGACTCCGGCATAGGCGAGCAGTCGGGTATTGAGTGTAAGAAGCTTAAAATTTCAAGAAAAGGCAACAAGCTTGCAACATACGCATATGTGGACGATAACTGGAAGCAGCTTCTTGATGAGACACTTCCCGAGGAAATGGTCAAAGAAGGCCTCTTGATAGGCGTAAACGGCAACATGGGACGAGACCAGTTCTATAACTGGAAGTACATGAACTATACTCAGATTTCTTACGGCGAAGAAGACGCATTTGTGTGGCTTGACTATTACCTCTATCCCAGAAAGTGTTATTCTTTTAACCACACGCAGCAGTTCCTCGACATCTTCCATGTGCCGATTGCCGATGCCAAAGAACTTTTCGGAGGCGATATATTCAAAGCTTTTATATGGTTCTTAAGTAAGGGATATTACCTCGAGATTCCTTTTGACGAATACTATATCAACAACAGAGCTGCTTACATGAAGAACCATTTCCTTCATAACAGCATGGTATACGGATACAGTGAGGACGAGACACAGATATACGGACTCGGCTACAGCAACAAGGTCATGATTGCTTCCATAACCAAAGAAGACGTGGCGCTTGCGCTTGACCAGCAATCCGCCTTTAAACTGTACAGATACAGACCCGACGTTAAGACTTTCGAGTTTAACTTAAGACACTACATTAAGGTACTTGAAGATTTTGTAGAAAGCAGAGATACCGGCGACGACTTCAGCACACAGCTTGTATCCAATAAGTATCTGTACGGAATTTCCGCACTAAAGGCTCTTCTTGAGAGGGAGCACGGAAGAAATATACTTACGCACGATCAGCGTACCGGTTACTTTTTACACGAACACGCAAGTATTATGCGTGAAAGACTGGACTATTTTTTGAAAACGGGTATACTTAACAACGAAGAATTTACTGAGCTCACCGCCATGTGCGACGATCTCCTCGGGCATCTTGTAAGACTTAAGAATTTAATCTACAAGAACATTATGAAGGAGAATTACAACGAGACAATAATTGAACGTATGGAAACGATTGTTGAGGCGGAGACTGAATTCTTCACAAGACTTCTTTCGATACTTAAGACCAAGTAACGGACTTTAATATACGCGTCACGGTAAGCCGAATTCTTTTTTTGACCCGGCATGAAAAATTGCTTGACAGCGCAGAGCCTCAAGGCTATAATGTCTTAGTGTGCGACGAGTTTACTATGCCCAGCCATAGCCCCGGTAAGGCATATGAACATAGATTTACACGTAGTTGATTTTTTATGGAGGAAACATCATGAAAACATTTATGGCAAATCCCGATACCATCGAGAGAAAATGGTATGTGGTTGACGCTACAGATAAGACTCTCGGACGCCTTGCATCTGAAGTTGCTAAGGTTTTAAGAGGCAAGAATAAAGCAATTTTTACTCCTCATGTTGATACCGGCGATTATGTAATCGTTGTTAACGCTGAGAAGATTTCCGTTACAGGTAAGAAGATGGAGCAGAAGACATACTTCCGTCACTCCGATTATGTAGGCGGCGTACGTACCATGCCTTTATCAGAGAAGCTCGCTACCAAGCCTGAAGAAGTTATCGAAATCGCAGTTAAGGGTATGCTTCCCAAGGGACCTCTTGGACGTCAGATGGGCAAGAAGCTTTTTGTTTACGCAGGACCCGATCACAAGCACGAAGCTCAGAAACCTGAAGTATTAACATTCTAAGAGGACTGAAAGGAGATTACCATAATGGCTAAGAAAGCTACTAAAGCAGCTAAATTCTACGGAACCGGCAGAAGAAAGTCTTCCGTTGCAAGAGTATATTTAGTACCCGGTAAGGGCACAATCACTATCAACAAGAGAGACATCGATGAATACTTCGGCCTTGAGACCCTCAAGGTTATCGTTCGTCAGCCCCTTGTTGCTACAGAGAACGTTGATAAGTACGATGTAATCGTTACCGTTAAGGGTGGCGGATTCACCGGCCAGGCAGGCGCTATCAGACATGGTATCGCTCGTGCATTACTTACTGTTGATGCAGACTTCAGACCTGTACTTAAGAAAGCAGGCTTCTTAACAAGAGACCCTCGTATGAAGGAAAGAAAGAAATACGGCTTAAAGGCAGCTCGTCGCGCACCTCAGTTCAGCAAGAGATAATCAGAGAACCGAGAAAGCCCGAAAATACGGCATTTTCACCCCGAAAGGACATCCCTTTCGGGGTATTTTTTTGCCCAAAATCGCTGGCATAGTTTGATATAAAAAAGCATAAAATGATGAGAAAAAAGTGCGTTTATTTGGGGGAAACGAAAAAGTTGACAAAGACAGACTTATATCTATCATGTCATACTATGTCAAAACGAGACAGCGCACCAAACGGATAGATTTTTGAGATTTCCCCCAGTGAATATGTTATAATTACGGGCGTGATGATATTAAATTCCAGTATAAACGGTTAAGCAAATCTGGAATTAGTGGAGTAGAACATGGATAAAAAAAAGGCTTTGTCTGGCGCCATAATATTTATAACCCTGATGGGAATCGTAAGTCTGTTTTCGGACATGACTCATGAAGGCGCCAGAAGCATATTGGGCGAATATCTGAACCTCGCAGGGGCATCCGCTGCAACCATCGGATTTGTGTCCGGTATAGGAGAATTGTGCGGGTATTCACTAAGGCTCATATCCGGATTTATAGCAGATAAAACGAAGAAATACTGGACATTTGTTATCAC
>FMTX01000026.1 GCA_900100895.1 Lachnospiraceae bacterium YSD2013 | reverse complement strand
ACCATTTCATCGTCTACATAGTAGAATACATGACCGTCCTCTTTCCAGAATCCGGTGCTGGGTCTCGTAGGTTTCTTAACGATTGATGTTGCTACGCCATTTTCATCAAATGTATAGATATAGCCGTCAATCTCAACTTCCTTATTGTCCACTCTGTATCCGTCCTTAGGATTGAAGTAGTATGTCTTTCCGTCGATTTCGCACAATCCGGTAACGGTCTTTCCGGCAAAGAAGTATTTATAACGGTTTTTAATCATCTTAAATGTGCCCACTGTGTGAGTTCCATCGGAATTGAACTTATATCTAACTCCTTCATATGTAAGTCCTCTGTTCTGCACATTTATACCGTTAATGTAATACCAGTTGCCTTCATAGAAAAGCCATCCGGCGTCTTGAACGAGTTCACCGTCAATATATAAGCGCAAATATGTATGCTTACTTCTTATATCTGTATACGAAAGGAATCCGTTCTTATCAACAACCTTACCGTTTTCAAGTGTATACTTCATTCTCTCAATAGTATATTCACCGTCAATGGCAAGTCCGTTTTCATCAAAGATGTACTCTCCGTCAGATGTTTCTACAAGACCTGTCTTAACGGTTCCAAGGTACAAATACATCTTCTTACCTGTCTCGGCATCCTTTGCAAATCCAATGTAAGTCTTCACATCGGTTTCTTTGTGACAGTTCTCACATACGAGCTTGGTGCCATCGAAGATGTAGGAATGTCCTTCTTTGCACTCGCTCTCCATTGTGTACGAATCAAGAATAGAACCATCAAGGTCATAGTTAACAACCTTAAGATAATCTTCTGTAGCCTGAACTGTAGTATATACAGCATCAAATGAGTCGTTGAGATAAGCGAGGTGGAACTCAGGCGTATTAGTAGCTGAGTAAGACTTCTCACCTGTAGAACCGCAGATGTAGTATACTACACCGTTTTCTTCGTCTACTTCACCGCCTCTTAAAGGCATTGTTCTTGCAAGAGTGTGGTCATGACCTGAGAATACCATATTGATTCCTGCTGCCTCAATTGCCGGAGAAAGTCTCTTTCTTAAGTAATCATTGGCTGCAGCAATATTTGTATAATACGGAGGCTGGTGCATTGTCAAAATCTTCCAAGTTGCATTGCTCTTTGCAGCGTCATTTGCAAGCCACTCCATGCTGGCATCTAAAGCAGATGCAGAGGCACTCTTGTAGTTGATAACCGCCATATAAACATTGTCATATTCTACCGAATAGCAGGTAGCTGAAGGAAGATTAAAGACATCTGCTGCATTCTGTGCAAACTCGTCTCCTTCATACTCATGGTTACCGAGTACATGTACCAGGTCGATATTGCCGATATTATTGGATTCAAAGTTAGTAAGTAACTCATCCCAATATGCATATATATTACCTGAGTCTACCGCATCACCGGTCTGAAGACCGAATGCGTAGCTGCTGTTCTTGGAAAGAATTCCGTTAATTACCTTTGCATTATTTGTAAGATCCTTGGCCTGGATATCGCCAATGATGAAGAAGTTAACTGCTCCATCAACAGAATCTACTGAAAACTCATTCACTTCTGACCAGGTCTCACCATCCCCGACACGATATGCATACGTAGCTCCGGGAACAAGTGAATTAATATTTACTGTGTTTAATCTGACAATAGCATAACCTTCAGTTGCTCCGCCAAGGAATACCTTGTCCTCAGTCTTACCGTTCACGTCAGCAAAAGCAGCTGTGCCGTTTGCATCGTAATCGGACTTTAATGCAATTTGTGCAATTGCCTGATTCTGTGACTCAAGCACATTTGAGAACCAGGTTAAGTTTTTCTGTGTATTACCATTTACAGATGCGTTGGATACTACATCATAAGGAGCCTTTGTACCCACTGCGTTTACACTGTAAATAAAGGTATTATATGAAACACCGCGATCGGACTTTGCACTGATCTCATACTTTCCTGATGCTCCGCTAAATGCGTTTGTAACAAGAATACCTTCGTCATCGGTTACACCCAGAGATGTACCCGCATAAATAATCTCCGCATTAGCTACTGCTTCGCCATTATAATCAACGACTCTGATTACGCCTTCTGTTCCGACGATTATCGTGTTGTCCATTACAATGTTAAGAGGTGCAGCTACACTTATAGTCTGCGGAGCCACAGCAAATGAATAGGTGGTATTTCCGCCGGACACTGTTTTGAAAGAGCCGAGAGTAGTGTAATAAGTAAATGCTATTCCTGCCTGAAGCGCCTCGGGAACATCAAAATATATCGTAGCCAGCGCGTCTGCATCTGCGGATGCTGCTCCTGTCGCTTCAATTGTCAGTTCCTTGCTCTTATATGAATAGGAACCTGTAAATCCGTCTGCAAATTCAACGCCCTTGACAGCAAAATGATTATCAATCTTAAGGGCCAATTTGAATTCGGAAATCTCTGCAATATTATTCGAGGTAACCTTCAATGCGAAAGTCTCACCCAAAACAGGACTTCCTACAGGTTCAACATTTAATGTCGTAGTATCGTTAGCTTCCGCCTTGACCGTAAAGAATCTGGTCTCTGTGGTCTCATTACCGAAACCGTCACGAATAAGCATTTTTATGGAGTGAGCTCCGTTTGCAAGCTTTACATCGTAGTACCAGGACTTGTTACCGCCCTTGTCTAAAACGTACATCGGATCTTCCACTACATTAACGCCGTCAATGTACATACGAACAACATCGTAGTCAATGCCGGTCATATACTTACTCTCTACATCATGGAATGTAGATGCAAATGTAATCGTATTGGTGTCAAATACCATGCCATCTGTAATCTCAGTATCATTGCCCACGATCGAATCGATTACAGGAGAATCTATATCATCAATGTTAGCTCCATATACAAACTGGAAGTTGTCAAAGTATACGGATCCTGCAGATCTGGTACCATTCTTACCACCTGCAACGAACATAAGACGGAAAGTCATACCTTTCTTTAATGTGAAAGGTCCTGCAAGTTTAGTAAGGTCGGCTTCAACGTAGCGCCATCCTTCCCAGTCAACACCGGAATCTGCCAGTGTATAATCTGCAACCTGCTGTTTTCCCGTTACATCACTCAGATAACCTCTGAGCCAAAGGCCTTTATAACCTTGTGCCTTCTCTTCTGCGCTGGGTGCGGTTCCTTCAGGAGCGTATACCCACATACCTATACCGGTAGGAATACCCGGAATTTCAATAGGCTCACTGTAACCTACGCAAGCACCTTCGGTAACGGCGCCGCAGTTAATGAAGTTATAGTTAAGCTTAAGCGAACGCTGTCCGAATCTTACGGGCTCGCCGTCATCGATACTGACTATTTCATGAGACTGGATTCCTCCACGATTATAGTTGGAGGTGTAAAGTCCTGTATACTCTTCAGGATCTTCAAAATCCCATACGATTGTAGGAAGCTTACCAATGATAGCTGTTATACTTGCTGATACTGCAGTATCGTACTTGTACGCGCAAGTAATGGTACCTGTAACAGTTGCTGAATCAGAAGATGTAAAGATATTTCCGTTAAAAGTACCCATTGAAGGATCGCTTAACGTCCACACAAAATCATCTGAGTCATAGAAAACGTCACGACCCGCTGCCTTAACCGTAAGTCCGAGGTCGCTTGTATTCGAGAAGCCCATGCTGACTTCTTCATTGGTAAAAGAAATAGAATCGGGAGCAATAATAACTACTTCTGTAGTTCCTACTACTGCACCGCCGCTTAAAAGATTAACCTTTACGGTACCTTTCTTGCCGTTAGATACAAATGTACCGTCAGCGGCAATCGTACCCATATCTGAAGACTCACTTGCAAGAGCATATATAACATCTTCGGGCAACTGAGCCTGGCCACCTGCTGCATCTACACCTGCTGCCGTAAACTTAACAGTTGAATAAGGTGTATACGCATCGTTATTGGGTGATAAAACTGCATGATTGAATTTGCCGTCTGATTTGGCGGTTGAATAAACAAAAAGTGAAGACGAAACGGAACGCTCCGCACCGTCGGAAGGAGAATTCTGACATACTAAGTCATCACTACCTTCTCTCTCTGTAAGAAACGTTGTGGAACCGCCACCATCGAGGTTAAGAGCGGTTACGCATCCTAATCCCTTCATCATTTTGGCAAGTTCTACAATTGTAAGACCACTTGAATACGGATACTGACGTCCGTCACCTACGAAAAGAACTACAGAACCGTCTGCCTTGATACCTACTGCGGTACGAGGTTCTTTCTGTCTGTAATAAGCATCAGATAAACCTGCAGGAAGCTCGCCGTTAACCAGAATAACTGCGCTACCGCCTACTGCTTCTTTAACATCGCCTTGTATATAACCTGTTCTGATGGCAGCTGTGCCATCTTTAAGAATGGCAAAATGAGGATTGGGTGAATTGTGATACACCTTTCCGTTCATAACGAGTGCACCCTGAGGAGCACCGGTTGCCATATTAAAGAAGTCTGCATTAACCGCAGCAACTACGTTATAGCCGTTAGCCTTCTCTGCTGCATATGCCTGAGCTCTTGTAGTCTGCATACCCCATTTCGAACCGTCATTATTGGCATAGCCCGCACCGAGAGATACGGTTTTGTTAGACATATCAACCGTAACGGCAAATCCGACTTCCTGGTCGTTACCGTCAGCAGTGTTTGTAATAATCTGCTTCTCAGTGATTCCGGGAGCTATGTTATAGTCCTTGGAACTTATGAGATACAACCCCTCAGGTGTAACAAAGCCATTTGTTGCGGCCTGAGCCTTGGTGGGAAATGCTAAACTTGTAGGTATTGCAAGGCAAACTGCAAGCAATACACTGAGCGCAGATTTCCCAAATTTCTTAACCTGTCTTCCCATATTTTTCTCCTTCTACAGAATACTTCATTGTACCTGTTAATATATTGTTAATTTATCTCTATAGAAGGCATTATTCTATAATTCTTACAGTGTTGTTAGTACTTTCGTCCTACATTGCGAAATCATATCAAAAACGTTTTACCCGCACAAAAAAGGCTTCCGCAAAAGCACCTATTACGCTCTTGCGGAAGCTTCAAAATATCAACGAACCAATATATGTTTAGAACGTTACTTCACCGTCATGAGCCAAGAGTGAAGCACCCTTTACACCTTCAACCCTCATAACATTCTTTACAAGTTCCGAACCCGCTTTGCTTCTGACTTCTATCGTCATATCAAGTGAATTTGCCGTCAGATTTCTGGACTTAACCTGATAAGCGGATGAGTACTCTTTAACAGCACCGATTATGCTCCCTTCGGAATCTGTGTTGGCAGAATTGACGATGAGAATCAGCGGAGCTTTGGCAATAGGAACAAAATTGAGTACTATCACTACAACAGTGAGTACAACGGCAAGTATTACCGCATATTCTGCGAACCCCGCACCACAGATTATACCGGTACTGATAGACCAGAAAAGGAACATCAAATCCATGGGATCTTTAACCGCAGTACGAAATCTTACGATAGAAAGCGCACCTACCATACCGAGAGAAACCACGATACTTGACTGAATAGTTATAATAATCGCTGCAGTAATAAGTGCGACACCTACAAGTGAAATGTTAAAATTCTTGGAGTAAAATGTCTTTCGACACAAAGCTCTATACACAAAGAAAATGTATATAGCCAACAACGTAGTTAGTAACAACGCTATTATAACGGTTTTTAACGTTATATCGTTGGCCGAGAACCCCTCAAGAAATGATTTTTTAATTATGTCTTTAATTGAATACATGGTTAAGTCCCCCTAAAATGTATTATACTTTCTGCACAAGTAATATTTCGAAAAAGCAGTTTGAGTCAAATCGCCAAGCTGCATTATTCTGTAGATAAAGTCAGGCAGGAATTCGTCATATTTAACTTCCAACAGTTGTGTTCCTATCGGCATAACAGGCCTCTTTAAATAATCATTTTCCAAAAACCTGTCAGTATAGTACGAAGAAGTCAACCGGCTGTCTAACGTTATTCTCACATTTCCGTTTTGATATACAAAGGGAATCCTTTCATATTCAACGATAACCTTTGGCTCATATCCCTTACGCATAATAAGATCCGTAAACTTCATCAAGAGCGGATTTTCTTTTTCCGACATATTCAAAACATTTCCGCGCATCAAAGCCTTGGTCTGCTCTTCGGTAATTAGACAGGCTGTTTTTAATGTTTTGCCTCTTTCTTTCCTCTTACATTCAAGACTTATCCTTTCATTACTATGATTATAGATTCTGATACGGAACTTTTCACGAGGATCCGACCCATTTTCATTTTCGTAAAAACATGAATCCCACTTATCGTCAAAATACAAACTGGTAATAGTATATTTGCCCGTTTCTCCGACATGTTTATCAATCGGAATTATTGCCTTCAGTCTCTCCCGCAGAACTGTGGCTTCCAAGTCAGAAATCGGATATTTAAATTCATGTCGGTACTTTTCTCCATACTCATTCATATCAAATTCTCTGTATCTTTTTTCTAGTCAATAAAAAAAGCAATATTGGCAAAAGCAATATTGATGCCAAACAGACTAACAACTTTTTATCAGGTACATACTTTTCAATTAATACTTTTATCTTTCCATCTGTTCTACTAGATTTATAACATAAAGTAACATCTTGTGTAACTGGCTTTTCAAGATCAAACAATTCATCTGTCCCTTCCAAGTATAAATTTTCAATCTTCTCAAACCATTTATAATAATTATAACTATCAGTAACCGCTTCTCCCCGTTTTAGATAAACCCATTTATACTCGGCATCACTATCAATTTCATAATATTTTATTGCAACATATTCACTGCCATTAACCCAAACATCCGAAAGAAATTCTATTCGTTGCTGTAAGTATCTTTTTAAATATTCAACCTCTGCATTTTGTACTGTTACACCCCAGCGAATATCATTACACTGCTTTGAATTCGATATTTCCTCTATATATTCATCAATTTCTTTATCGAGATACCTCTCTATTATCGGTAAAAAAACTTCTTTATACTCCTCCTTAACCACCGTTAAATACTCTAAATTATCATATAGATTCGAATACCAAAGAATTTCTGCATCTTCACTTCTATATTTTTTATTGGCATATAATATTTGAGGATTTATAGCTCCCCCAGTCAGCCCCGATTCATTTCCAATACAATTATCATAATCCCAAATAGGACCGCCATAAAGTTTATTATCAGTTTTTACGTAAAAGTATGACCCAATAACACCCGAATCATAGTTTTCAAAAATCTCATCTACCAAGTATTTTTTTGCCCACGATTCTAAATCAAAGTATGTGCTAAAATCAAACGAATCATTATTTCTTATATTTTCATCTATATATTTAATATACTCTGTAATTTCATCGCGCTGGACCCAGGTAATTTCTTTTGGATAGCAAACGTCTATTATCGTCTTATTAGGGAGCACAATTGGCGTCGATGTGTCTTTATATCGTCCGAATGTTTGCGTTTTCAAGCAATACAATCCATCAGTGTCTTGATCACACCACTCATACCAAGTTTCTGGTGCTTGGCATAACAAATATAACCCGTAATAATCTCCATTTAAATACAAATCTACCCACTCATTGTCGGGTGTATTTTCTAATCCGGATTCTTTCGCCACATCCATAACTAATTTATTTCTGATTGCGCTTTTATCTAGAAAATCCGCCAAAAGCACCCACTTAGACCCAGCTCGCATACCTAACAGCGATTGTTTGTCATTAAAATTTATCCCCAACGGCTTTTTAGAGTGATACCACGTTGAATTGCCTCTGCTCTTTACTGTTGCATCTGTACTAATACAATTCAAATTACCGTTTTCATCGATAACTGTAATTCTAACTACCTCTTTTTTACCCTTTCTTTTTAAAATAGTATTGGCCACATCAGTCGTTGTATCTATATATATAGTCGCAAGATTCGAAGATTTTACAAATCTAATAGTTTGATTCTTCTCCGAATTGTCATATTGGATTTTTAGAGTTTCGTTCCTTGAAATGTCTCCAAGTCTATCCGTACTAGTATAGCTTTTTCCATTTATAGTAACGGTATCTTGTCTGCTCAAATCAAAAGAAACATTCTCCATATCAATGTATGAAGGCAAGAAAAAGTAGAAAATATCATCTTTTTCAGAGTACCACGACTCTATTTTTTTTCCATCATCTGTAATTAATGCCAAATACTTCTTATCTTTATTGGCAAGCAGACCAACCCCTATCCCTAAACACACCAAAAATATAGTTATTGCCAATAATAATATCTTTTTATGCTTATACATCTTATTTTTATTTCCCTTGGCCTCGACCAATCCTCCTCATTAAAAGCCCTATAGCGTACCTTTCTTAAATCAATATTCTTGCAATCATTTGTCATCTTAGTTTAGTATGAGGTTTTTGTATTATATAAAGTGATTGAAATAGCGTCTATCACTCTTTACAAAGAATTTTAAGCATCTCCTTATACACCCTATTGCAATTATTCCTATCCCTATATTCAAAGAAATCATTCGCCCTTTTTTCGTAAATAGGCCTCATTTTGCAATCCGTTTCCAAATATGCTTTAACACATTTTTTCAGTTCATCGACAGTGGTAGTTACTTCTCCCATGCCACTATCTTTATAGTCATAAATATACTGAGGTCCTATTCCGCTATCAACGATATGTTGATAGTCAGGTTGATAATATATAATCGGTTTCTTCAAATAAACAAAGTCATATATACAGGAAGAATAATCTGTTATCATCAAACTTGTTTTTTCATATATTTCGCTGTATGAAGTGTTTTCGTCCCAGAGAATAATTCCTACCGGCAGAGAAAACTCATCTCTAAATCGTTCTGTCTCAGGATGCAATTTTACCCTGATAGAATAGCCGTGCGAAGTAATCATTCGAATCAATTCTTCGCTGTAAAAAATGGACGAATAAATTGTATAGTAGTCAGTTTTTTTAAAATCTTCCTTCCTCAAATTCCATAGATAAGACCGCCAAGTAAATGCTACCGTAATTATTTTCTCAGATCTTTCATTAACCAAATAGTCATATCGCGGGTAGCCGGTAAGAAAAACCTGCTCAGCATTCAAATTGTACGGTGGCTTCGTAATTAAGTCCATTTCCTGTTCCGACGCCACTATCGTATGGTAATTTCTATGATTCATCTTGTTATAATAGTCATGATAATCTCTTGTCGTTATACCATGTGATAAAAAGAACTGTGGCGTTTCAGGGTGTCCTTCTATATGACAATCATGAGAAGATGCACTTACATCTGCAATACACAGCAGTAATTTGTGTTCCGGTGAATCATAAGGAACTACTTTACCTATTTTCTTTAATCGCTCATAGTCGCTACTTGATTTAGAAACTGCAAATACCGAATTTATCGGCTTTGATTGCAAAAACTTAAAAAAAGCCTCTCCGTTATCCCCTGCACACCAAAATCTATCAGAAATGAGCCAAATATGTTTTCTATATAACATTCGTCCCACAACTCTTATAATTCTATGAGCTGCAAGCTTAATGAATTTGTTCATCTGTTGCTTTCTCCCGCAATTCTCAACAATGCTTCATTAAGTCTTTCCTTCTCTGCGCTGTTATCATACTTTTCCCCGATTACATGAACGCTCCACGCATTAGACCTGTCAGCGAATTGCGGAGTCTCACAATATGCCTTTCCATCGCTGTCATATCGAAACAGGCATGCGCCTGGCAAAATGTCTTCCGCATAAAAGAAATTATTCATCAAGGCTGAAAAGTCTTCTTCATGCCTATGATTACCGGCCCATACGAGAAATCTATTTGAATTCCATACAATATTGTTCTCAATCTTTGTAATCTGCCCGGTTCCGGAATTGGAAACATTAATTCCTGACATTTGATGATACTTATATCCTGTTCTGAAAGAAATATAATCTTCATCAGATATGCCCAGAAGTCTGGCATTACCTTTTACGTACATCGGTGTATCCGGATTGGTAACATCAACATTGTCAAACAGAACATTACCCGTATATGTAATATCATTAAATGGATTCTCACTGTACCCATCGCCCCACACTTCTATACCCCAAAAAAAATGTGCTCCGATATTATCCGTAAAGTGAATATGCTCGTCAACCGCCTGATTGTTCGAACCTTGATTGGTGAAACATGTATCGAATATCCAGGATGCGTAATTATTATAAACCCTTATATCTTCGCCACTGTCCCAAACCTGTACAGCATTACCATAGCGGCTTCCTCGATTATGCAATGAGCCCCCGATATGGTTAATATAGCAATTACTTAACTCAATATTTGAGCAATTCTGTAAATAGCACCCGTGATAACCGGCACCTTTAATCTCAAGTCCTTTTATAATTGTATTTTTAATTCCCACCCCGGAAAGTCCCGTTACCGGCGGAGCATATTCAATTGTACTATTGTTGGGGTCTTTTATAGAATATATATATAGTTTAGACGTATGCCAGTCAACGGCCCATGTTCCTTCTCCAAACGCTTCTACCGTATGAGGGTCTAACTCATCATTCCCATACCATGAGTATCTGTTCCAGTTAACATCGCCATCTATTAATAGCTGCCCAATATTGCAGTTTTTCTTATCCTCTTGATTGGTAACTATATCCAACGCAGAAAGATCCGCCTCCCACATATTGGCTATTCCTTTAGTGGGAGTAAAGACTACATCAAGTGTACCGTAGTAATCTATGGTCGGTCTTACTCCCTGCCCGTATGCAGCATAAATACAATCATTTCCAAGGCTGATTCCCTTAGACACACGAAATGTATCTCCGCACTTCAAAAGAACATTAACATTAGACATTCCCGAAAAGAATTCAAGGTTTTTTTTAGGCGAATCGGGTGTCAGACCGGAATTGGCATCATTTCCGCCTGAAGAAGAAACATAATATGTAGGATTGCCATTATCCAGTTCTTCTGCCGTTAATGTATATAGTCCATTAACAATTTGTTTATCCCAAATAATATCTGCCAGTTCATCATCTTTTCCGGCGAGCAAATACTCTGATAAATTGCCCATTGTCTGAGTATCTTTCTCACCTGTTATTAAGTCGCCGACTTCTTCGCCCGAGAAATCCTGCCACTTATCAGTACAGATTATAACCTCAATTCCTGATTCAAATACTCTTCCCCACTGCCCCGGAGAAAGGCTATTCTCATTGCCAATCTTCATTATTGTAACTGAAAAGAACTCGCCCTCTTTGCTAGGCTCGAAAACATCTCCATCAGTTAACTCCATGCTTCGAATAAGGCTTTCCTCCGCATCATACTCGCATATACGAAGTTTGTATCCATCAGAAACATTAATGTTATACTTGGGACATTCTATAGCAATCAAATCGGGATAGCGCAACCTTCTTCTATGCTCTACCTTCTCTCCCGTTGTCTCCTCGTACTCACCGGACTCCCACATTTTTATCTGGCTTAAATCCAGGTAGAAATCATCGCCGGTCTTGTCCGAAGGCTCGTATACCTCTTCAGGCACACTTACAACCGATTCAGCCGGTTCAGCTGAAGATGAGACAGATTCTTTTTCCTTGTTCTCTTTTTGGGAAGAGTTATTCTTTGACTGCGATTCAAGAACAGGTACTATTTCATGTGCATATGTTCCGTCTTTTAAATCGTCAAAGAATCCTTTGGTCTTAAACATCACAAATAGTACTATGCCTAATACCAGTACTCTTGTAATCCATTTTTTAACCATAATTACTCCGTAATGATAGTCTTCTTGTTCTCAATCTTAATCTCTCTGTCACAGATAGGAAGAATGCTCTTTCTGTGCGTAATAATAAGACATGTGGGTCTCGGATTAAGTTCCTGAAGACCTTTAAGTACCTGTAATTCTGTATTCTCGTCAAGAGAAGACGTTGCTTCGTCAAGAATAAGGAAAGGTGACTTTCTTACAAAAGCTCTGGCAATAGCGATACGCTGTGCCTGACCTTCCGATATACCGTGTCCGCGTTCACCGATAACGCAATCAAGACCACCGGGAAGATTTCTTACGAACTCTTCTCCCGATGCAAGTCTCAATGCTTCCCACATTTCTTCATCGGTGGCATCAAGCTTACCCATTCTGATATTTTCTCTGATAGTACCGCTGAATAATGTATTACCCTGCGGTACGTATGCTATAAATTCACGCGTTCCGGAGTTAGCTACAACGCCCTCTCCGTATGCGTTATAGAAGTCAACACTACCGGTCAGACTGCTGGTGAATGACATTATGATGCGAACCAATGTCGTCTTACCGATACCCGACTCACCGATAATAGCCACGAACTCACCGGGCTTAATGTCAAGGTTAACGTTTTCAAATACTGTCTCGTCGGTATAACCGAATGTAAGGTCATTAACCTTAACACCGATATTCTCACGAGCCATATCGGTAGGAAGACTCTTCTCTTCGGGAATATTCTGAATCTCAATTACACGTCCTGCGGAAGCAAGAATCGATACCACCTGAGGAACAGTCTTGGCAAGACCCATAATAGGAGACTGAACTCTGTTAACAAGTGCAAGGAATACTGACATAGTACCGTAAGTAATAGCCTTAAGAGAAACCTGCAATGCACCGTAAGTGAACGCTGCTATATATCCTAACTGGAAGCTGAATCCCATGATAACCGAGCTCGCCATACTAAGCTTTGTTCTTTTGAATACCCAGTAAAAACGGTTCTCTCTTAAATTGGTAAGTCTTTCGGACGCATAATCTTCATTGGCGAAAGCCTTAACAATCAGAAGGTTAGCCATACTCTCCTGTAAAAACGAACGATATAATGCTTCTGATTCCTGTACTTTAACCTGAAGTCTCTTAAGTTTTCGGCCCAACCACCAACATGTAACGGCAGATACCGGAGCTACAAGCAGAGCGAAAAGTGCAAGCATCCGAGAATATCTGAACAAAGTAAAGAACACAAGCACCAACTCTATAGAAAGACGGATTACGCTTGGAATAGTATTAATAATACCGTCAGCTATCGCACCTGCATCAGAAGTAAGTCTGGTCATAAGGTCGCCGGTATGATATTTCTTAATATCAAGCCAGTGTGAACGGATTATCTTCTCATATACCTGTTTACGAATACCGAATCCAAACTTTTCATTAAGCATTGTTGAAAAAATGCCACTGAAAACGCCTACTGCCTGCATAGAAATCATGAGTATGATATACACAATAATGGCAGTCTTAAAGCTCTGTCCGTTAGTTGCATTATCGATAATGGTCTTTGAGAGCGTAACCATTTTCAGAGACACTAAGGTGGTTATCAGGTCAATGCTCATAAGTAGCATTATTTTCCACGCATAGGGCTTTGAATAGTACATCAGCCACTTAAAGTATCTTAACTGGTTATCTCTGTCGTTCCATAATTCCTTTACTCGTCCCACTATTTTGTCCCCTTTTTCTTTTTCAAATCCTTATCTGTATCCATAAGGTCGAACTCTTTCATGAGGTCCAGCCTTGTCTGCGAACGTTTCATGGCTACGGTTCCGTTCTTGCCCTTCTTCTTGCCTCTTATGGCATAATCGGCAAAGAAAATGATACGATGCACCCATGCTATCGGCAGTAAAATCGGGCATTTCTTGGCATAAGAATATCTCTCGTGCAATTCGGACGGAAGCGGAAGTATCTGCTTTCTTCTCTGCTGGAATTTGGATTCTTTGACTGCAGATGAACGCATAAAATATGTTTCAAGAAAATTGATGGTCTCATAATCATCAACATTTCCGCTTTTGTCTTTATCGCCGAGAACATCTTCTATAAGGTGTTCTTTCATTTCTTCGGTGACACTTTCGTTAACCGGAATGTCCCTAGACATGTTAAGATGCTCTTTACATATTTCAACGATGCAATCCATAAACCTCTCGTAATGGAGAAGCTTCATGGATTCCACAACTCTCTTCCAATCTATCTTGTCCTTATACTTATTGGCAAAAAGAGAAATGTCGGTAAAGTATCTAAGACTAATTCCCTCAAAGAACAAGTGCTTAACTATATGGAAAATCTGATAAATAAAGTGCTCTGTTATTCCGAGAGAGTAATATTCCGTTCCCATGAACGTTTCTCTGATTAAAGATTCCTCGGCATCAAGCTTTAAGGACTCAAGAACTTCGGCCTGTTTGCCTTCATAGTCCTCCCAAAGACAATCATGAAGCTCGATTTTTGAATACATTACTCCGGCGTTTTTTTCGAAAACAGGAACGTGCTCCTTGGCGCCTTCTTCGGTTGATACATATCCTAAATCCTGCAAAAGCTCTACAGCTTTTTTCTGCTCGTTTTTATATACAAGAATATCCGAATCACTCGAATAACGCTGATTGGGATCGGGATAAAGTGAAGCAACACCTATTCCCTTAAACATAATAAGCTTCAGATTTCTCTTATCGCCTTCTGCTATTATTTTCTTAATCTCAGAAAACTTATACATCTGATTGAGCGCTTTGCCGGTACTTTCTTTTTTCCATCTGTTCAATACAGCTTCAGGAATATTCCATTCGGTCGCATGTTGGGATACAACTTTATAGGTTATCGGAAGAAGCTTGCTTCTTCTGGTCTTATCGTACAATTTGTTCCAGTCGGTTTCCGAAGAAATTGAAACTTCTTCTCCCCATATACCTGCTCTGGCAAGTGCAAACACATTCTCATAAAGCTTATTCAATTCCGATTCTCCTTTATCTCAGCGCTACGATTCTGTCATATAATCGAAGGCTTACTGCTCCAAGCGCGAACTTAATTCGCCTTGAAAAGCCTATATCTTTTGAATAATTTCCCTTAAAATATATCTTCCTGAACTCCTTCTGAAGTTCATGTAATCGATCGTTATAGTCGCCGATTCGGCGTCTGTACATAGAGTACATATGTGTAATGTGTAACAGACTTATTTCCTTAATTCCCCACTCCAGATAATGTACCATTCGGTCTTCCATCATGGGAATGCGAATATCTAAGTCTTCTTGCTGTGACCTCTTTGCATGAGAAAGACTTTCTTCCCTATAAACGTAATAGTACAATCTGTCGGGAATAACTGAAACTCTTTCTGCTTTATGGTAAAGAACAGGCATAACGGTAATATCTTCAACTACCGATACACCCTCCGGAAATCTGACTCCGTCGAAAAGTTCCCGCCTGAATAACTTATTCCATACTACATCAAAAAAAGTTCTGTAAGATTTGTTCTCAAAAAGTAAAAGGGCGTCTGTTCCGTCCAAAACAGAATCTGATGTATAACAAGAATAGTTGTCATTACTGATCTCTATTCCCGCTTCGTTGACAAAAGAATAATTACATATTGCAATATCAGACTTGTGTTCGGTGGCGCTTTCGTGAAGTTTTGCCACATACTCAGGACCAACATAATCGTCACCGTCCACAAAGAGGATATATTCCCCTTGAGAAGCATCAAGTCCTGTGTTTCTGGCACCGGAAAGGCCTTTATTAGGCTGATGAATGACCTTGATACGTTTATCCTTAAGTGCCCATGTATCACATTTGGCACCGGAATCATCCGTAGAGCCGTCATCAACCACAATAATCTCAATATTCCGATACGTCTGCCCTGCAAGACTTTCCAAACATCTGTCCAAGTATTCCGATACGTTATATACCGGAACTATAATCGATACCGTTCCCATATCGACCCCCACAAGTCGCGCTAATATCTTGTCTCTCTCAATGAGGTTGCCAACTTCCAAAGTTTGTAATCTTTCTTACGAAGACTCTTGCAGAACAAGTCGTCAAAGTCATAACTTTCAGGGAAGTTCTTAAGTTCCTCTGATGCCATCACAAAAATAGCCTCTCGAATATTATCTTCAAGATGCTTAGTTCTATGTCCAAGCATAAATCCAAACTCAGATACTATTAATCTGAAAAGAACCTCATCTTTAGGAAGCCCCAGCTCCTCGTTCATTCTTATGAGTTCTTTAGTGAGATAGTACTGGTCCAAGGATTTAACATTTCCGCTAACCCAAATCTTCTTGGCCGAGTTAGTCGCATGCTCTCGCTTATAGTACATGCTCTCGCCGATGTATCCAAACGTCTTGGCTCTTCTATACGGTAAAAATCGAGTAATCATGTCTTCATACCAGTAATCCTTAGGGAATATCGTCGAGCCCCAGAAATCCTTTCTGTAGCATCCGCCCCAGATAAATCCATCATACTTAAGTAAATCCTTACCGAGACCATTCTCATATGTCGCATCTTCGTGAGTACCAAAATCATGAAGTAACTTGCCTGTATCAGAATCAAACTCCACGCATCCACACTTAATTACATCAGCCTGAAGCCTATCCGCAAGAGACATCATCTTCTCAACATAGTCTTCAGATACGTAGTCATCATTATCTACAAAACCTATGTATTTGCCTCTTGATATTTCAATACCTTTATTTCTGGTTCTTGATATTCCACTGTTTTCCTGCGAAAGAACAACTACATTCGGAAGTGACTCATATTTATTAAGTATATCCATTGAAGAGTCTCTAGAACCATCATTAATAAATATGAGTTCATATTTGCGCTCCGTCTTCTGATTCACAAGCGACTCTATACATTTCTCAAGGTATTTCTCGCCATTGTAAACCGGAACAATAAAACTGATTTCATACTCAATCTCTTCGGAAACGCGACCTGTGCATTCGTATTTTATAGGTTGATATACGTCACCAATAATACGCCTCGCGTCTTCAGGCGGAACCTTTGACGCTGATGTTTTGTGGTGCTTTATCATCAATTCGAAGCACATACTCATTATTCTTTTCAATATTTGTTTAATGTGCATCCTATTTCCCCTTTTTTAAACTGCGAAGCAGGAAAAACCCCTTTCTGCTTGCTAAATATAAGGTAAACGATATTCTCGTAAATTTATCCGGTTTTATACTTCCGTCTATTCCTTTCAAAATGATTCTCGCAATAGGTTTATATGAGCAATACAAATCATTGAGTTTTTTCTTTATTGCGGAATCCTTTGTGTTAAGGTATTTATATGCATCTCCCAATCCATCCATTGCATCAGGAAACTGTCTTCTACAAAAGTAATATTTTGTCTCGGCAGAAAAATCTTGACCAAGAATATAATTTATCACGTTAAGGCGCTCTCCAATCAAAAATAGATTCTTCTCAGTAAAAGCGCTCCGCATTATACTATTCGAACTCATTCTGTAATTATATATAATTTTATTACAGAACATTATTTTCTTAGTCCGCTCAACTATATATCTTTGAATTGCATAATCCTCGTTAATCTTTCCATCAAAAAATTCAATCGTATCAAAAATATGCCTGTCATAAAGACTACCGCATACCATTACAAAGTCAGGTTCATCGCAAAAACGGCACCAAAAATCCTCTCTTGAGATATATGTTTCTTCACTCCTGTCTAAAGGCTCATCTTTAAGCGGAGCACCTTCTTCCGACACCCACCTTATATTTCCTATTACCATATCTGAATCATTTCGTTTTGCGCAATCATACAGAATCTTTAAGGCATCGGGCTGTAATAAATCATCACTGTCAAGAAACGCTATATATTCACCGTTAGAAGCTGCAATTCCATCATTTCTGGCAGCACTCACTCCGGCATTTTCCTTGTGGATAACCTTCACACGAGAATCTTTTTTGCACCACTCATCGCAAATCAACTCGGAGCCATCCGAGGATCCGTCGTCCACAAGAATCGCTTCGTAATTCCTGTATGATTGCTTGGCCACGCTTTCCAAGCAATCATTCAAGTATTTTTTTACATTGTATACCGGAATTACAACCGATATTAATTCATCCATCCAATATTACCCCCTAAGTATTTTTAAATACTCAAGCATATATTTTGCTTGCAACCCTTTCCTAGTCATGTACCATTTTAAACATTTTAGATAGTTAACTACAGCATTGCTCATCCAAGGTTTATTACCCAAAATAAAATGAACAACTTTGGGGTCTTTTACATCTTCTGAATCATAAAAGCAAGTGTTATATGACACATCCAGATGCAAGTTCGTCAACTCATCCCATTTATCTAAATAGCTGTTTATTACATCCTGATCACCAAATGGCTTGCCTGTAGCCGCAACCTTGGAAACCTCTTTAATCAATCCTTCATACACTGAATTTGACGGCTCTATTACCATTACTCCGGCATTAAGTCCTCCTCGAGAATACTGAGGAAAGAAATCTTTGTCAGAAACCGCGGAAAAGGAAGGCTTTTCAAACAAATCATCAAGACTGGCTCTTATGAGCAAATCACTGTCAAGATAAACCAATTTGTCGTATCCACGATTTCTAAAAACCTGCAGTTTGAAAAGGGTCTTTGCCCAGCGATCATTCTTTTGAATATCAGTCAAGCAATCCGATAAATAGCAAGAATTCTTTTCATCTACTACAATTGCTCCGAGTAAACTTAACTTATCTTTTACAGAAGAGGAAACATCATCACTTACAAGTACGCAGAAGTCTTCTCTAGAATATTCCCTGATTCTTTTATATAAAGCACTGACTCCCGGCTCAAAATCATCAGAGGTGAGAATTGTAATATAAGCACGTTTCATATCTTACTCTCTCATACATACCAAAACTCTACGAAACTTATAGTAATCATTGTTACGTAATGTTTTTTCAAATATCGCAAGATCCGAATCCTCGCTCCTAAAATCGGCGAAATCCGTATCGATCAGTTCAGAGAAAACACAAAGTACCTCTTTACGAATATCATCATTCATAAACATTACACGCTTACCGCATGTAATCATGCTTCGTAAAATAGCCTCGTATTTGCCCTGAGTAATTACGATTCCTCTGGCCTGCATCTCTCTAATTGTGTAATACAATACCCAGAATGAATCAAGAAGTTTTACATCATTGCCTCTTATACGCGAAAATCCTTTTGGATTTCTACGATATCTATATACAACATCTTTAATGGTATATGCCTTAATACATCTGGGATAAAGAATATATGACACAATTGTATCTTCATACCAATATCCCTGCGGGAAACAAATATCCTTCAAAAGTTCAGCCTTAAATACCTTGGCCCAGGCAAATCCCCACAGATTGCCACAAAGTTCCGGAACCTCTCTGTCTAAATGACATATTGCAAAGGAAAAACCTCTTGAGAACAATTCATATCCACCTTCTACAACACAAGCTTTTTCTTCATAAGCTTTATTAAGCAAGCAATCTATCGCTCCGGGCTTGAGCATGTCGTCGGCATCAACAAACATCACATAGTCAGCCTCAATTGTCGCTATTCCCTCGTTTCTGGCAGATGCGGTTCCTTTATTACGTTGCAAGATGACTTGCAAATTCTTGTCTTTGTACTTTTCTTTAATAATTTTCGATGCGGAATCAGTCGAACCGTCATCAATCACTATAACCTTATATGTGTAGTCAGTTTTCTGCGAAAAAATCGAATCAAGGCATTTAACAATGTACTTCTGCGCATTGTACATGGGAATTATTATTTGCAGATTATTTTTTTTCTCACCGAGAGTATTCTCTTTAGAGCACGAAAACTCTGCGGGCCGATATATTTTTCTAATCTTATCTATCGCCCCACTATTTCTCTCACAAACCTTATCTTCAACTTTCTTATCTACCCTGTGTAACCTTCCGAGACTCACATAAGCATGCCTTGCTATAAAGTCCCTCAATCTAAATAACCCTGCCATGCGCTTTCCTCTATACACCCATAAATTTAAATGATATTATAATAATTTTTTGTCAGAATCAAGGAAACTTCCAAAAATGTAATTATTCTTATTACCAATAAACCTATCTCTTAATCTTGTGATATATTTCCTTGAGCATAAATATTCTAGCCGCTTTAGGATCCAGTTTCTTCATAATATCTAGTTCGTGCTTCATCTTATCTTTCCACTTATTATGGAAAAAGTATCTATAGAACTGTTCGGCGAATTTATACTCAACTTTCATTATCTGCCAGTCTTCAAGAAGGTAGTACAGTTTTCTGCACTCAGTTCTGTACATCTCCTCGCCTCGAATATTGCGTTCCTTCGCTCCACTTATAACGTGAGAAACGTTATAGTACAATGAGAGTTCTTCCGGCACAACGTCTACTTCGTAGCCAGCTTTTAACAATCTTAAAATAGTCTGTGAATCTTGCTTGCAAGGAACATCAGGGAAGCAACCCACATCTACAAGTGCGGACTTCTTAACCATCCACTGTGAAGTAGCCGCAATACAATTTTCAGCCATGGCTTCATACAAGCAATTGCCATGAAAATTTCTTCTATCAGAATATGTTGATGAGCCATCAGGATTAATAAATTTCGCATGGCAATATACTAGTGCAAGTTTATCGTTATTACTCTCCAAAAATTTCTTAAGCTGTTTCTCAAGCCTCTCCGGATAATATTCATCATCATCATCAAGAAATGCTATATATTCTCCCTTGGCTTCCTCAATACCATGATTTCTGGTAAGTCCGCCACCCATATTTCTTTCATTCTGAACATAGCGGATACGCTCGTCCGTGTATTCAGCCATAATAGCCGCGGTGCTGGCTCTCCACTCGGAATCCTTAGGATTGTCGTCTACCACTATTATTTCAAAATTCGTATATGTCTGATTAAGCACACTTCCAATGGCGCGCTTAAGTGTTGTGTTCCTTGAATATGTAGGTATTACTACGCTAACAAGAATATTGTTGTCCATGATTTCTCCTTATACCCCGAAAATTCTTTTTATTGATTTTGATTTAATCAATCCCACAAGAAAACTGATCAAATACAACGTTGCAGTTGTGGCAATGAATATAACTGCACCCTTTATATAAATATTCTGTGGTAATTCCGGTAAAGCATAAGCTTTGGAAAACAAAAGAATCACCAACTGATTGAATCCCAAAAATATCATCGATTTGCGTCCGATATTTACGAGCATTTTCTTTATGATATTGCTTTCTTCAGTAATACTATCAAACCAAATTGCCATGACAAGATATGCTGCCGAACCTATCAATGCATTTATCCAGAAAAGCGGCACAAATCCAAACCATCCGGATTTGATATTTACGTAATCATTAACAAAAGAAAGAGCTGCATTACCGACGAGAAGTAACAATCCAAACAGCAAAAGAACTGACTTTTTACTCTTTATAGCAGTTGCAAATTTGCTTCCGTCTATCTTTTTAAGGGCCCGTCCGATTTCCAAAAAGCCCATACATACTACCGCATTATCAATCGTAAGCGGAAGCCTGAAGCCTGTATTGGTCTGCAAAAAAGAAGCAATAACAGCTATTGAAATAACAATTATTGTTCTTGCAATGCTGCTCTTAATTATACGGTCCAAAATTATATAATAGACTTCTGCCAAAAACATGGCCGTTAAGAACCACAATGCCCCGCTAATCGGAAGACCCTCGGTATTATAAGTGACAAGCCTTACAAGCGGAACATACCACTCACTGTTATGACTCAAAACAAGCCAAAACAGGTAGTTTATAATTGCATAAAAGACATACGGAATTAATAGTCGCTGTGCTCTTTTTAATATTTGAGTTCCTACACCGACCTCAGGTTTCGAAACATATAAATAACCCGAAATCAGGAAAAATACAGGCATATGAAACGAATGTATATAGCGGTCAAACACACCGCCGAATCCCACATGTCCCATTACCATTATGAGTATTCCGAGCGCTCGCAAAATATCAACGCTGTCGATTCTTTTGTTCCCCTTTGATGTATCCATTAGCGTCTCTTCTTTATCTTGTCGTATTTAGCCTTTAACTTATCATACCCGTCAAATCCGAGTATCTTTTGAAGGAAATGTATTACTCCGAAATACAGTTTCTTCTTGGATGTGCTCCAGCTGGAATTCATATGGTGAACCGTATATGTATTCTCCGTAGGCTTAATATGCCAGTTACTGATATCGAATGCCGCAAAGTACTCTCTTGGATATACAACAACCGCTCCGCCATCTATCGCCTGCAAATCTTCATTATCAAGATTGACTCCGAAATTCTCCATACAATCGCTGAAATGCTTGTTGATAACAGACATATCATAACTTCCATCCGGGTTTATAAAGTGCCTGTTATCGTACGTCTTAAGAAAGGTACTGATATATTTATTGCCCGGCGTAGACGCAATAAAGGCTGTTTCAAGCTGTCTGTCGCTCTCAAAGCCAAGAACCATCTCATGGCCTTCCAAAAGATCATCAAAACGCCTGACAAGATCTATATCGGTGTCAAAATATATCCCGCCTTGTTCGCACAAAGCCTTGATTCTGGCATAGTCGCTTACAAACGCATACTTCTTGACACTATATGCTTCTTTGACATACTCAGGCGCATCATCTATCGAAAAATTGGATTCGTTCCACTCAACAAAAGTGTAATCTTTAAGTTTTTCTTTCCACCCCTGAATAAATGCCTTTATATTGTCCGGCTTTTCATTACCGCCAAACCAGCAGTAATGAATTATATGAGGTATAGGCATATTTATTTACCACCCTTGTTAAATAATCCTACATACTTACCGAATTCCTTGGCGAACGCTTTACTCTTGCTAAATTTAACATCAGTAAGAATTGCTCCGCTTTGCTTTTCTTTCTCATTAAATCTTGCCGAAAGATCTGTTGCCTGCTTATAAGTGGATTTTCCACAAGCAAATACAGAAAATACAGCATCTGAATAAGCAAATACTGCCTCCGCGTCATTGGCCGCCTCAAATCCTACTGTATCTGCCAACACGAAATCATATCTGTTCCTGAGTTCATCGAACATCTTCTTGCAGTTTTCGCTCTTTAAAAGCTCGTAAGAATTAAGAGTTTCAGTTTTAACACTTATGTAATCGATTCCATCCTTGTCGCTAATAATATCATCGATATTAGAGGTAGTGCCGCTAAGATAGTCTTCAAGTCCCATTTTATCGGTTCCTGGATTGCTCTGCTTATTGGTTTCTTTATTGCCTTTATTCTTTTTATTCGTATCCTTGCTTTCTTTATTCTCGGTTCCGTTTTCTGATCCGTTGGACGCTTTTTCTTTTTTTGCCATTATCATGTTGGTATTAACGACAACAGCTTTCTTTCCGATTTCTTCAAGGAACTTGGAAAGTTCTTTAATTGCCTTCCGCTTTTCTGCCTCTTTGTAGCTGACAAACGTTAGTACCTTAGGTGTTTCTTCTTCCGCACATATTTCGGAATAAAAATACCTCATGGAACTCTGAACATACTTAGCTGTTTTTTCGCCTTTGTCAGCAGGAACTACAGCTTTAACATCAAGACCGGTTCTCCAATTAACATCTTTGGTATCACGAATCTTGTTATCTGTAAGCGACAATAACACTACAATAACCAAAGCAAGAAAGCCTGCGCCTGCACCACCAAAGAAGGCGTACTTCTTAACTCTTGAATGAATGTTATATGGTGATGTTGGAACAGAAGCCGATTCAACTACAACAGGTGGAGCCATGCCCATTATGTCATATGAATACTGCGAAGATATTTTTATTACCTCATCCACAATAGTTTTAGCCCACTCGGGTTCCGGGAAAGAAGCCGAAATATTAACCATACAGGTTCCGGAAATTCCTTTTTCTTCTATACAAGACTTAAGCTGGCTGTATGTCATGTTGAGTCCCAATGTCTCTATTACCGTAGTCAACACCGGGCGGCTTTCCAATATGTTGTAATAGCTTGACAGAATAGCTTGTCCTGCAGCAATAGACTGTGAAGAAACGGTTGCCGAATAAACGCCGGTAACATATAGTTTGGCTGTGGAACGATACATCGGCGTGGTCTTAATTGAAGCAGCATATCCTCCTGCTGCGCCCGCTCCGATAATTGCACAAAGAACCAATATCCAGAATCTCTTCAATATAGCCCTAAACACTCCGGTCAGGTCAATCATAATAAATTCTTTTGTTTCTTTTAACATGCTTCCTCCTAATAGTATCCCTTAACAGTTCTGGTGAATTGTCTGATTTTTCTGGTTCTTAAGAAATGAGGGATGTATTGAATTATTCCGTTCTCTTTAAGATTTTTAATTTTTTTATTCTTATCGGACTCGCGAACAGCCTCAGCAAATTCAGCTTTGTCCTTGTCGCTATATAGCTCATCGCTAGGCTTGTCTTTGGTATACCTATTAGGTACTATCCAATACTCTGATGCAACCTCTCGATCCGTAATGTCAAAATCCGTCTCAAATTTGCGCTTTTGAATATGCGCAAGGAGTATTTCTTCCCCTTTGTATTCATCAGAAAGGAGGTCTGTTATTATGCCATGCTCATCAACATTAATCCTATAAAGCTTACCGTTCTCCCAATGGAATATGAATGATTTATGAGTTACATATGAACTAAAGTCGAGGCGCTTCCAATCTGGGTCCTGGATCATCTTCTCATCTAACTGGTCGACATATCCGTTCTTGTATTTCCAACTGAGAATACCCATCCCCATAAATTCGTCAAAGTAACAGGCATAACCGGTCTTAAAGGCTTTCTTGTATGAGTAAGCCATATTATCTTTGTCCGCTGTTTTTTTGAAGAAATATCTCATCTCTTCTGTATTTTTGTACAAAGTAAAATACCCTCTGTCAAAAATCTTATCGTACTTTTCAAGGAACTCATCCGGAAGGAAATGCCTTATATCACCAAATACCATATCTATATCACAGTACCCGTAATAATCGTAATTGTTAAGGCGCTCGTCCATTAACATCCACCAGACAGGCTTAAAATCACATAACTTGTATGGTCTTTTGATACATACTTTCATGCCCAATTTTTTTTCAAACTTTTCTTTAACCTCTTTAATAGAGCTCTTAATATAAAAAACGTTAGCCGGGCTGTTTGCAGGAGCTTCCTGATCCGTTATCATATAAAAATCTACTGTAGGATTCTTCTCTACGGAATTAAGCCACAAACGATAATCTTTGGGAAAAGGGCCCATCCATACAACTGTTACGCATATTTTCTTCATACCCATGCTCCTTGGTCTACGCAGTTTCTTCCGCTTTGTCTATTATCATTTTAGTGATTGCTTCAACCGTCATCTTATCTTCGGGTCTCTCAATAATGAAAACCCTTACATCCTTAGCTATAGCGGTAAACTTCATGAACAATTCGGTTGTTAACCCCTCATCCTTGTACGCACCGATCTTGTAGAGGCATCGCATTATTTGAGTAATCTTCTGCGCACCGCACACTTCCTTGATAGCCGGGTCACCTGTTTGTTTTAATGAAAGAAAGAAAATGCTTTTTAGTGTATGGGGAACTCCTCCGTAATATTCGGAACCCATATTCACGACCCATTTTTTCTTATTGTTTTCTTCAAAATGTTCAAGCACGGACTTGTCATAACGGCCGCTTTCAACAACATCCTCGCACAATCTTCTCTGCATGCATGATCCGTATACCTTCGCTTCACCATCTACAGTCGCTACTCTGACTGAGTCGTCGGATACGAATAACAATCCCTTATTGAGCAGAGCGTTCGAAACAGTAGACTTACCCGCTCCGCTGTCACCACACACAAGAATGGTGTCATCACTATTCGGAATCAACAATCCTGCACAATGAAGAATTATTTCATGCCTTCTGATAAGCGCAAGCGTCATAGCATAGCAAAGAAGCCACTGATGAAACACTATATCGTTGGTATCTCTTACTGCTCTATACTCTATAATACTGTCCCCGATAATCCTTACATATATCATACCTACTATGTAAGAAGAGTAGGTCTCTTTGTCTTTCTTGGTATATTTAGATGGCAATGGCTCATCGGGCTGTAATTGCTCGGCAATGGCTTTCTCTCTGTCGCCGATTTCATCGACCATATCTTGTAAATCACTTTGTCTTACAATTACATCAACCCTTTCGCAATCATCCGCCTTCTCGCACTCGCAAAGTTCTATGTCTGTTTCAAAAGTCATCCCATAGATTCTGTATTTGTACATTCGATATCCCCCATGCAACAGTCATTACTCATAGTACACAAAAAAATAGTCGAAATAACATAGGACGAAATATACCTGTGCGTAAACAAGTTACACTGCCAAAATGCAAAGAAAAGCATTGCAAGATAAAATCCTAACGCAAGTATATTCATATCTGTCTTTTTATTAACCAACAACTTTATTAGTATTATCAATAACGCCAAGCCAATCATTATCGAGCCTATCAATCCGGTGGCAAAGTAGATATATACAAAATACATATCCAACGAACTGGTTGCCATCGGAAACACCGATCTGTCAGACTGAAAAGCCGCATTCTCTATAAATCCCAAGCCGGTCCATGGGCTTCCATAAGCCTTAAATAAAGGGTAATTGACTGTAATATTAAGGTCTCTGTTTGATTTGCCCCATATATCGGCAAATACGCCTGTAGCTACCAGCACCACCACAACAAGTATTGCCATAAAAATTCCAAACCAAAGAGTTTTTTTCTCAATCCTAATACGAAAAAACACAAATACCGCATAGATAAAGAAAACTATAAAAGTACTGATAATACCAGACCGCTCCGCAGCCGACATCAACTCGATTCCCGCAACGCCGTCAATTGTCAAGAACGATATCCAAAACCAAGGCTTTTTAATCTCATCAGTCTTTCGATATATTTCAAAGAAAAAAAGAGAAAGAGATAATACCAAAAATGCGGCATTGGCCGTATATCCGGCATGTGTAAATCCAAACTCATTCCTGTTTCTGAATGTAGCCGTGAAGGCATGTACCAATCCCCAAATAGGATTAACTATATCACCTCTATGCTTGGCCATCGCTATGATTAACTGTAGCCCGCATGTAAAGAAGCTTAACGTAATAAAGCCTTTGAAAAAATTATTCTGCGAAACATAAAGAAATGTGACAAGCACAAACAGTAAAAACCAGCGCATTTGAAACGCATTCTCGTTTATTTCAAAGGCAGCTATATCATTAACAAAGACAGAACCAAAGAGTAATGTATGTACTAAATACAACATTATTACAAGCATTGCTGCCTTTGTGCCTCGTTTTACCCTTGCATTAAATAGCACCAGTATAAAAACGAAAAAAACGTAAGGAAACTTTACTTTCCTAAGTGTTTCCGCCATAGGCAACTCATTTATCTGATAGAGCAACAATGTCATAAGCGTAACAACATATGCAATTGAAAAAAGTATATGTCTCTTATATATTTTAATCTTCACGAAAATTCTCCGCTCTTGAATACACTTTGACTTCTAATTTTACCATATTTCGCATACCAATTCAATCTGATGAACACTTCTTAATAGCCGAAGCCCCGCTATTGTTAACGATTTTTTGAGCAAAAAAAAGAGACCTTCAAAAGGTCTCTCTTCTGTAACAATAATTACTGTCTGCTAGCGTCCGCCTTACCGAACTTAGCTCTGTAACCGATGATGTTACCTTCTTCATCAGTTACTGCATACTTGGTTTCATCAACATCTTCAGGGTTTAAAGGGCCAAATGCGGTCTCTTCGATTGCAACTTCCTGGATGTCTGCATTAACAAATTTCTTCATAATTTTCTACTCCTCCTCTTTAGACTAGTTCTGATTGCTGGAATGTGCCTGGCCGTACTCTTCCTCATAACCAAGAACTTCGTGAGTAATCGGATCTTCTACTGCGTGCTTGTAATCATCAACGTGATTGGGATCATCAGGACCAAAAGCTGTATCAGCAATGTTTAAAACTACGAGTTCAGCTACTTCAAATTTCTTCATTGTACTATCCTCCAAATGTGGTGTTTGTTTTGTTGTATTAAGTAAAACATTTTGCTCGAATAATGTAAACGATTCTTACACAACTGTTACAATTCGTAATTACTTATATATTCAAGTGCGTTTATAGTATAAAACAATCTTAAGATATCACCATATCCAAAGTCTTTCACATTTTTGCGCTCGATATCCTTAAGCAATCGCGCTGTATCCACAATTCCCTTTCCATCAGTTTTTGAAACTATTCTGCGCCATTCTTCCAATACCGCATCTCCGTATTTTTCAAAACGATACTTCATATCGGCACTCTGCACGCCAAAAGGATGTCTGATAAAAAATTTCGGAGGCATAATATCTTCCATGTATTCTCTTATCAATCTTCTGGTATAACCGTTATGGGTAAACTGATCAAAGGGCAACGATTTGACATATTCAATCATTCTCTTATCTCTTGTTGGATCACGGAAAAAAACACCTGTATATAATGAATTCTTAAGCGGGAACTCTCCGTAATGTCTGAAGTTAATCGCCGGCAGAAACATATCCTGGTGTTTAGCCGCATTATGATATGATTTTCGTGTAATCATGTCATTTTCTTTTACCGCATCAATCGCTCCGTTTTCTTTTAAGAAGGATTCGTATGCGTAACAGTCTTTATAAGCATCAAACTTTATTGTACTTGGTAAAGAAGGTTTAAAAACTCCGTCAAGCGTAGCCTTAATAATCTGCTTTCTGCTCGAGCCAAGCCTTCTGTTAAATCCGTTAACTTCTTCTATAAATTTTTTAAACTTAAAGTGTTTAACCAGCCACACAAGGTATTGCAAAATATTATTATATGATACGGTTCCATTACCGAAAGCTCCTGAAAGAATCAGTCTCGCGCCCTTTTCTCTTGCTTTCTTGTAGCCTTCATACAGCCAGATCATATTCTCCGGAGACTTGTAAGGCAATTCGACAACCTTATTGTACTCATGCCTAATGTCCCATAGATTTACGCCTTTCAGGCTCAAAGTGTCGCATTCCACGTTTCCGAGGAACTCCATATTTCTCTTTACGCTTTCGTACTCATCGGCTTCTTTGGTCTCCGGTCCGTCAAAAACATAGTCCGACTCTGGTACTGATGTAAAAGAATACAGCTTCTTGCCACGTTCTTTTAATATAGGCGCAGCCAGACAGGCTACAGATGTAGAATCATAACCGCCGCTTAGGAATATAGCGACCTCTTCTTCTGTTCGCAGAGTATCGCTCACACACTTCCGATACAAATCCACAAATTCCTTGCGGTAGTCACTGTCGTTTTTGTGTCTGCGACAACGTTTGATATTGGTCACATCCCAATATTCATTCTTCTCCGCTACCCGACCGTTTTGAATTACAACATGAGACGCCGGTGCAATTCTGTATATTCCGTCAATAATAGTGCTCTCACTGTCATTGAAGGTATCAAGGGTATTGACGCCGTAATAATATGCAATCCATTTTTTATTAAGCCTTACTTCCTTTTTAAGGCTCTCGAGAGGAGCTCTGAGCGACGCAAAATAAAGGATATCGTCTTCACAAAAGTACTGAATGTACCTGTTTCCCACAGCATCTGCCACAATATCCACAGTTCCCTTAGCAGCATCAAACCTTACAAACACATATGCGCCAAGCAAATCGTTGAGACAATCCTTGCCAAAACGTTCAAAACACTGTCTGATGATTTCAGCATCTCCCAATTCCGGGGTGTTTGTAATGCCAAGGCGGGCGCACATCTCATCTCTGTTATCCAGTACAGCATCTGCTGTATAGTATATCCCATCCGTTTTTGTCGGAAGCTCTTCATGTTTGCTCTCGGGAGTAAAGAATTGGAGTCCGCATCCCATATATACATTTTTGTTCGAGATTTCGGATGTCTTATCTATCGCACATTCATCAAAGGCATTCTTCAGAACGCTTTTAATCTTCTCTGTTATTTCTTTGCCCGAAAAATCTATGGCTCCCCATATGGCCGACATGGCAATTCCTCCTCAAAAAGAAGCCCGAGATTCATAAGAATCCCGGGCTCTGATTATTTAAATCCTTACTTAACGCTTATTGACTTAACTACTCCGTTAACCTTGTACTGTAATTTTCCCTGAGACACACCTATTATACTAACGTTGGCTGCTTCTGTCAAAACAGTACTCATGCTATTTCCGTAAGCGTCACTCTTCTTAATGTTCTTTCCGTCTGCGTAATACCAATAGCCGTTTGCATAGACCATAAGGCCCTTAACATCATGTACAAACCAGTTGTCGAACTTGGTGCTGGTAGCGGGCACCTTTACTCCGCCTGCAACATCTTCTTCCGAAACAGACCAGTTGTAATGTCTGCTGGGAATGCTCTTAGCAAATCTGGTATCGCTTGCAAGGATATAATTATGACCAAGATATCCCTTGTCTTCTTCTGTGGTATTATCCCAAGTACAGTCTACATGGTAATACTGACCATCAATCTTAACAAGACTCCATGCATGGTTCATATCATTGCTGCTTACATATCTTGCCTCTATTCCAAGATACTTCAAAGCATCATTGAATGCATCTGCATAGCCTGCACACAATCCGTGTCCGTCACCGAGAATACCACCGGTACATCCACGAGCTATAGAAGTCTTCTCATAATATGCATGCTGAATAATATACTCATGAACAAGAATAACTTTATCGAGATCGGTCATCTGAGAAGTGGTCATAGACTTAATCTCATTAAGTGCACTCATCATACGGTTGTATCTGTTAATGAAATCTGCATCCATTCCCTCAAACTGCATGGTAGTGCAGGTATTGTTCTTAAGACCAAAGTTGCTTAAAAACATCACGCAGGAGTTAGCAAAGTAGTAGTAGCATTCACCCTGTCTGAGTTCTTTTTCAATTGCTCTGACTTCATATATATCCATTCCGTACTTCGAAATGTCATGAACAGATCTGTCACCTGTAACAAGCATCTGCTTCATCTCATTGTAAAGTTCATCGTGAGGTGTAGCGGTCTGCTTGGGTTCCGGTTCAGGCTCAGGAACAGGTTCAGGCTTGGGAGCGGGTGCAGGTGTGGTTACATACACATCATTATCGATTGTGCTTTCAACTTCTTCTACTTCTGAAGTAATAGAAAGTGATAATCCACCTCCGAATATTCTGCCCCACTGTCCGGGCGATAAACTCTTCTCACTATATGTTCTGTACAAACAAAATCTTACGTATCTGGTCTCAGAAGTTACATCAACTTCACTTCCGTCTGAAGCAACAGTCATTCTGATATATTTCTCGTTACCATCATATTCGTAAACACCAACTTTGAAATCAGCTTTGTTAATAGATATTTCCAATGTCTGATCGTAAACAGGAAGAAGTGTCTTGGTAATCATTCTTCTTCTGTTCTCAACTACTGCACCGGTTTTAACATCAATATCTCCGGACATCAATCCTGCAGAGGAAGATATCTGCAAATCGTCAAATAATTCATACTGCTCGACTTCAACAGTCTCATCACTAATCGTGACATTTGATTCATGCTGAACAACAGCCTTAAAGAAAACTTCCAAAGATGAGCCTATATATCTGCCCCACTGTCCGGGAGACATAGACTTCTCGGATGTGTTGTGTCTGTAGTAGAATTTAACATATTTGGCATTGTCGCTTCTGTTAATGACTGAACCGTCATACAAGGCTTCATATGACAAAAATGACATATTGGAATCATAATAAAAAGCACAAATAGAAAAGTTCTTATTTGTAATAGACACTTCGTACTTATCATATCCAAGTGCAAAGGTGTCTTTCGTACGCGTTCTTCTGTAGTAATCGATTTCATTTCCTGTCTTTTCGTCCAGGCTTCCCGACGTCCAAACAGAAGCTGTGTTAAGATTAGCATCTGCAAGGTCTCCGCCTAATGCATATGCCTTAGGTGCAGTATAAAGACATACTGCCAACAAAACAAACAATAAACCCCGACATACAGTCGTGCCCAACCCACATCTTCTTGATTTTTTCATTACTCCGCCTCCTAAATTGAAAAAAATCCTGAAGTGAGTTTAAAATAAAAAAACTTGCCTATTCTCCACTTCGGCAAGTTCCGCTAAAAACACACTTCGGAAACCAGGCTGCCATAGCGTCACGCTTTAGGCCCTCGGTTTTGCGTCCTCACTTTTCAATGAGTTTGCCGTTTCGGTTGACTCTATTACATTACCACACTTATGTAAACTCTGTCAATGAAATTATACAAAATTTGTTGATTAATTTCAAAATTTCATACACTTTTGAAAGATTTGTTAAATTTTTCTAATAATCAACGCTCTTTGAATAATTCTATGTGCCTCATCGACCTTACACAGGCATATTCTACAGAGACTCCATTAATGATTTGTTTCTGTAGAATTAATGATTTATTACACACAAAAAAACAACACTATTTTACAAGATATCGGTCAATCATCTGCGTTGTTTTCTCGGTAATCTCCGCAAGAGTATCCTTACCGTCGGGTCTTAATACTCCGATAACCGGAATCTTGGAAGCAAGCCACATTACGTTCTCGCCGATTTCTTTCTGATAGGCTTTTTCACCTATGAGCGCAATCATAAATAAGGCCTTGGATAATACCAGATACTTTTCAAAGCCTTTTATTTCTTCGATAAGCAATTCATCGCCCTGATACTTGGACATATAAATAATTGCCTTAAGCCGTCTCGAGCCGGCCGTGTAATTACCCCTCCAGGGAACCAGGAACTTGTCCTTTTCCTCGCCAATATATACCAGACCTTCCTCGCCTTGGTGACGTTTCTCGACTTCGTTCCTGCAAAGCTTCTGGTAAGGAAAAGCAGGATATACAAAGGGCATATTGTCCTCGCCCTTCTTAATGTAGGTAACGTCATCAGCCATTAGATCAAAGCCGTTCTCTATATATGCCGCAGTCAAAGAAGACTTGCCCGCACCGCTGTCACCCGAAATCAAGATTGCATTGTTACCTTTCATGATTCCGCTTGAATGTATGGGAAGTATTTTCTTTTGCAATGCGATAAGTGCCATGCCAAAACCGAGTAGATATGAGTTAAGCTTGGAATCCTCACCCTCAGGCTTAACCTCATAGCATATATGGTCACCGTTCAGAACGTTAATCCACGCGGTCTTATTTGATATCCAGCTGTCGGTGGAATCGATACCCCACTTCGTTCCGTCCTTATCGCGTGTCTTCATTTCATCGGTTACGCCTTTTTTAATATAAACAACAGGAAGATCCGAATTCTGTGCTCCTTCCGCCGCGTCAAGCTCAAGAGCTCGGTCTTCGGTAAGAAGCTGAAAAATCTCTCTGTCCGATACTATTCGCATACCATACATTCTGTAATTGTACATATTCCGAGTATTCCTTTCTTTCCCTCAAACACTGTTTATTATAACCTATGGAGGTCTTTTTGCAAACACCGCAGGCCGCGCCTTAGGCGCGTGATATTCCTTGTTTTTTTGACACATTTGTAATATAATCGTGTCGTGATTATGTAGAATTATGAGGTGGTTATGCGTAACCCTTTTACCAGAGTTTATCGGTTTTTTCGCTACAATAATGATAAATGGCTTTCAATCCAGTGCTGGTATTATTCCGCCGTTTATCGATTCAAGATTCTTCATATGAATACGGAAAAGCTTAAGGACAATTGGGGCGAAAGGGGTGTCGAATCACCCGCTACGGACACCGAAGAGAATTACACCTATGCCTGGAAAGTGTCATACAATGTATCTCAGGTATGCGGTAAGACTTCTTGGGAAAGCAAGTGTCTCGTAAGAGCTTGGACCGCTCAGACACTATTGGCCAAAAAGGGTATTCATAGCACGCTATATCTCGGTTGCGGCTATGACGAGAACAAGAAAATGGTAGCTCATTCCTGGCTCAGATGTGGTGAGAAATACATAACCGGCGGCAACGGCGAAGGTTATGCGATGGTCGACAAGTTTAGTAAATAAGGGATAAGAAAGGGAATTGTGTAAATGGACAAGAATACGAAGATCAAGCTTACGAAAGATATTAATATTACCGAGCTTGACGGCGAAAAGGTTATGGTTGATTTTGAAACAGGTAAGTATTTCATTATCAAAGGTTGTGGTAACGATATTTGGGATATGCTCAGCGAAGAGATTTCTCCCGCTGAGATTATAGATAAGTTACTTGCCGAATACGATGTGAGTCGCGAAGAATGCGAACAGTCCGTAATGGATTTTCTTGGCAAGATGGAAGAATATAACTTTATTTAAATACGTTCTTATACTCTAATTTAGGTGGAATTATTATGGTTTTCGGAATATGCGGATACGGCAACTCCGGCGCCAGCGCCATAGTTGACTATCTGAGAGGATATTCAAACATTAAGATGTTTAATAGGTTCGAATTCCAGTTACTTCATGAAGTGGACGGAATTAACGACTTAAAATACTATCTTACAGGCAATCGCGAGCGAATTGCTTGTAATACTGCTATTCATCGTTTTATAAAACTGCAGGAAAAAGGTTCTTTTGCCTCGGGAATGCGTTCCATTCTGGGCGAAAGATACGATGAATGGTGGAAATCTTATATAAACAGTCTCATTCAGGCATCCTGGGACGGAGAGGACAGTTTATACGACGGAACCGAATTGCAACGTGGTCGCTGGTACAGGAAGCTTTATTATCGTCAGTTGATTTTACGCGCGAAGTCGTCCGGTTCTCCTTATCGCATACAATTAACCTCCCTCAGAAAACGTTATTTTTCCATGATGACCGAAGAAGAATTTGATTCTGTCACTAAAAAATACATTTCTGAGTTGTTTGGACTTCTGAATCTCTCATTGTCCGACAAAGTAATGGTCGATATGCTCTTCTCTTCCACAGATACATCCCGTGGAATGGAATTCTTTGATGATGCGAAGGCCATTATCGTTAATCGTGAGCCCAGAGATGTATATGTGTCATCTAAAGTTCATCCCGAAGATTCCAGATTCATGCCCAACGGCTCTGTTGACGAATTCATTTCTTACTATAGGAGCATGCAGAGATTTATTAAATCATCTCCCAATACGTTAGTCGTTCGATATGAAGATTTAATTTATAAGTACAGAGAAACCGCTGAAGCGATTCGCACTTTTTTAGGTATTGAATCTCTTCCGGACAAAGAATTTAAGTTCTTTAATCCCACAGTCTCTGTTAAGTATACTCATAGAACTTCCGTTTATGAGCAATATGCAGCAGACATTAAGAAAATCGAAGAGCAGTTACCTGAATATTTGTATGACTATGACAGCGTTAAATCACCATTACTCGACGAAGAGCTTGTTAAGCAAGCCAATTCTGTCGGTTACCGCGGTCTTAACGAGAAATAGTTTATAAAGGAGTAATTACATGGCTAATATAGCACTTATTATTGCAGGTGGTGTAGGCGCCCGCATGAATCAGGACATTCCCAAACAGTTTTTAAATGTTTTTGATAAACCGATTATTGTATATACCATGGAAGCTTTTCAGAAACATCCGAGCATCGACTCCATTACCGTTGTATGTCTCGACGGATGGCACGACGTACTTAGAGCATATGCCAAGCAGTTTGGCATTACTAAGTTAGACAGCGTAGTTTCCGGCGGTCAGAACGGTCAGGATTCTATCAGAAACGGTTTGTACGATATTTATGAACGCTTCTCATCAGATGATGACATAGTCTTAATCCATGATGCCATAAGACCTATGGTCAGCCAGGATGTAATCTCCGACAACATTCGTGTATGCCGTGCTCATGGTAATGCTATTACAGTAGTACCCTGTACTGCTGCCATGCTTAAGACATTTGATTCTTTGTCCTCGGAAGAACAGGTTCCTCGTGACAATCTTAAAATCACACAGACCCCTCAGTCTTTCTTTATCAAGGATATTGTGGCAGCTCACAAGGAAGCATTATCAAGAGGCATTACCAATTCTGTAGCTTCTTGTACCATGTATATTGAGTTAGGCAAGAAACTGTTTATGTCTATGGGTTCCGAAAAGAATTTAAAGCTTACTTCTGTTGAAGATATTGAAATATTTAAGGCTTTGCTCATGTCCAAAGATGAAGGATGGCTGAAAAGATGAGTTATGCAGAAAGCATTAAAACTGCCGCCCGGCAGTATGATTTTTCGAATAAGAGAATTTTGGTTACAGGAGCTTCCGGATTGGTCGGCTCCTGTATTATTGATATTCTGAAAGAGTGCAACGCACTTAACAATTCCAAAATTGAAATATATGCACTCGGTCGTAACAAAAACCGTCTTAAGGCGCGTTTCGGTTCAGATGTGATCTGCATTGAGCAGGATATTCGCATGCCGCTTGATACAAGCGTTGAATACGATTACATCATTCACGCCGCCAGCAATGCGGATCCCGTTCGTTATGCAATCGAGCCTGTGGAAACCATTCTTACAAACGTTGAAGGCTGCAAGAATGTTTTTGAGTATGCTCGCATTCACAAGAGCACTCGCATCCTTCTCACTTCTACTTTTGAAGTGTACGGAAAAATAGAGGGTGTGGACACATATACCGAAGATATGTATGGAGCTGTAGACTTTCATCTTTTAAGAAACGGCTATACCGAAAGTAAACGTTGTTCCGAAATGCTTGCGTGCAGTTATTGTGATGAATATGGTGTCGACGTAGTTATTGCAAGATTAGCAAGCATTTATGGTCCTACCATGATTCCTTCAGACAGCAAGGCACATGCCCAGTTTCTGAGGAATGGTGTCAACGGCGAAGATATAGTTCTTAAGAGCGAAGGCCTTCCTCGCAGAACATATTGTTACGTTATAGATACAGCAACTGCCATCCTCTCTATTCTTTTTAATGGTAGAACCGGCGAAGCATATAACGTTTCAAATGAAAACTCTATTTGTTCAATAAAAGAATTTGCTTGCACAGTTGCTGAATTATCCGGACGAAAAGTTGTCATGAACCTTCCTGATGCGACTGAAGCCAAGGGATTCTCAAGGCCTCAGAACTGTATTTTGGATAATTCAAAATTGAGAACTCTTGGGTGGCAAGGACGCTTTTCACTTAAAGAGGGTATTTCAGAAACGCTTCAGATGTTAAAAGAAAAGGACTAGGTTATTACTCTAGTCCTTTTTATTTTGTGTACTTTTTTAGTTAACGTGCTCGCAAAGAACCTTTTAAAAACCACTTTGCACCATCAGACGTTTTGGTTATAGCACTCCACTCAACATAGTGATCACTATCAACCCATTTGTCCATTACAGGTAAGCTAACAATACTATCAACTACAGTGGCAGGATCTTTACTTGTCTTTGCTTCTCTAATGATTCCTTGTCCCACAGTAATAAACTTTCCATTGATTAATACACAAACATTAACTGTTTTTCCTTCATTAACTACCGAATTTGTAGTTTCTTTTGTTGCCGTCTCGCTCTTTTCGGCTTCTTTAACTTCAGGCTTTTCTCCTTCATAACCTACAGTCTTGGTTGTTCCATCCTGCTTATAAGTTATGCCTGCAGATGTTGCATCTACAAGTGTAATAGCGCTTTTACCATTACCGTTAAGAATTACCTTCTCTGCGCCACCTTCTGCGGTGTTTTGCATAATGCTGTTAGTCTTGGTGTCTACGTAGTACCAGTAACCATCTTCAAAGGCCATCTTTCCAACTATGTCATGAACATACCAGTTACTGAACTTGGTAGATGTAGATGCCACTGCTCCACTAAAATTCCATGGTGCCCATGACACATGAGAATTTTTATCATTTGTAACGAATTCTATGTCATTTCTTAAAAAGAATTTACGTGAAGTCAATCCGCTCTTAGAGCTTCTGGTGTCATCCCATGTTGAATCAATGTGATACCACTGTCCATCAAGATAAACCGCTGTCCAACCGTGGTCGATTGCATCTGATGACATATAGATTGCATTAATATTCTGGTCAGCCAATAATAAGTTTAATGCCTTGGTATAACCCGCACATACGCCAATCTTGTCACCTAGAATACCGCCCGCGCCGTATGACTGATATGCAACATATTTGTAAGAAGCTAGTTCAACAATACTGTCATGAAGATACATTACCTTATCAAGGTCTGTCATCTTGGGCTCGATGCCAGCTTTAATCTTTGACACATTAGACTCTAGTCTCTTATATCTTGCTGCCACATCAGAGTCAACATTTGATAAAGAAAACGATTTAACATATTTCCCGCTTGTTGTATATTTAAAGCACAAATTGGAATAATAAGCAGCTACCATCCACTTTGTATCGTCAGCATACTTTAACTCGTTGAAAATATTGTTTACTTCCGAAGCAGTAAGTCTGTACTGATACACATTGTGTGACGACTGATCTACCGAATTAATCATTTGAACCAATTCCTGTCTAAATTGGTTCTTAGCTGAAGCACTGGCAGCTTCAACGGGCTTAGCAGGAAACAGAGTAACTGTAATAGCGACTGCAAGAAATAAGCCTTGAATTCGTTTAAAAATCTTTGTTGAATTGTTCTTTTCCTTCATCTTCATGCTCCTTTAATCAATTACCAACTAATTATGGGCATTTATAAGAATCCAACTCATAAAAAAATCACCTGTATAGAATACAAGTGACTGCTCCATAAAATAGTTCGGTTACCAGGCTGCCATAAGGTCTTCCATACCCCTTTAGGCCCTTAGTTCTGCGTCCCACACTTTCGTGCGGTTTGCCTTTGTCGCTTATTCTATGGTCATATCATAATTGATGAATTGCTCGCAAGCAATGGGAGATAGGTACTAATTACAGTTAATTTTCCTGTAATAATTCCTTTTTTCTCCGTTAATTTGCGTAACCTCAGATAAAAATGGGAGCACCCGAGTGCTCCCTAGTCCATTATTCTCCAACAATACTTTTAAGTATATTCTTAAGTTTATTCATCGATTCAGACGGGATATATGACAAATCGGATGTTCCCTGCGCCTTTTCAACAACAACTTCTTCATTGCCCTCATCCAGCAATCTGCTCGCATAAGTTATTGTCTCAACCTCACCGTTGTCAATTCTGGTAGAGAACAGGCATGCATTCATATTATCCACTCCGGAGAAGAAGTAGTTACCGGTAAGTTCCGGGTATCCGTTATTGGCAGCTATACGTAATAAGAACCTGTTGGTCTGCCAGAACACGTTTCCTGTAATAGAGAATTCGCTCGGAACCTGAACAGCTGCAAATATAGCAGACGAACAGCCATCATACAAGGAATGATTTCTGTACGTATGGTAATCAGTATCACCGTTTACCAAAGCACCTTTAGCATCCGCATACATAGGCTGAGTCGGATTGGTTACATCACAGCTCTCGAATACCAGATTGTTCTCTATTACAAATTTGCTGGCCGGAACTAAGCTTTGGAAGTCATCATACTGTACAATTCCGCAATAACAATGCGAAAAAAGGTTATTTTTAACCGTCACATTTTCCTGTCTGTCTGTAACAGTTATGCCTACATCCGAATATCCGCTACTATATACCTGGTCAAAGACATTGTTTAAAATCGAAATTTCCTTAGCAACACCGGAAATCTGAATGCCATTACCGTATCTTATGCCTTCAGACGTTACCGCGCCACCGATATTTCTAAACAAGCAATTGCTAACCGAAATATCTTCGCTGTTATATATGGTTGCACCGCTTACACCCACATTGCGAATCTCAAGATCGGATACAATTGCATTTCTGACTTCTCTGAAATTTAGGCCGTGTCGCCCGATAGATACCCTTATTTCATGTGCATTCGGATCGGATTCACTGTACAAATACAATACTCCGTGCATCCAGTCCATTAACCAGCTACTATCCTTTCTTTCGCTTACAACCTGAGCGAAATTGCATTCAGCCATCTCCTCAACGGGAATCGTAATTCTGTTCCAGTTACACTCACCATCAACGTATAACTGTCCGAAATTATAGCTCAAATTACTGCTGGACTCTTTATTGTTAAACTCAGTTCTGGATAAATCCACAGCCCAAAGATTCTCGTATCCTCTTACCTCAAAAAAAGATTCCTCTATCTTATGCGAAAAATCAAGTACCGGTCTCGGACCCTCTCCGTAACTGCAAAATACGGTATTGTCTCCGACGTAGAACATATCGGTCATATCGAATGTATCACCGCACTTAAGGAGTACCGCAATACCTGCACTTTGGGACATCTTCTCAAACGTCTTCTTGGCCGTCTGAGGTGTTCTGCCATCGTTTAAGTCATTTCCTTCGCTCGAAGAAACATAGATAATCGTACGCTTCGAAGAAACTGCTTCCGATACGTCTTTGTATGCTCCGTTAATAAGCTGATTCTTATAGATCAAGTCGAAAACATCTTCATTGTTAAGCAATTTCTTGGCAATCTCATCAACAGAAGTATACTCCTCCTGCGACGGGATAACCCTGCTGCTCTGCGTAGTGATGGTATCATCGCCAAGCTCCAAATCGCTTATACTATGGTCAGGAATCCAAACCGTATAATCAGGTCCGCTCTGCGTAGTACATGCAGTAAGGGCCATCATTCCTGCCACCAATATGCTTGCTAATGCTTTCTTCATTCTCATAGTTTCACCTATTTGTGTAATTCAATTGCTCTTTCGTATATCTTCTCAAGAACCGGGTAATGCGAATCAGCCATATGGTTACGCGCAAAAAGCTCGCGTGATTTGTCACATAATACCTTATACTCATCCGTACCCGATTCAGGAAATATCCTCAATATCTCAGCCAATGCGTCCGCATCCCCGTGGGCAAAAGAATAACCGTTTCCGTCTATAAGCTCCGGAATACCGCCAATCTGTGCACCGATTATGGGTCTTCCGCACTGAATGGCCTCGATAGCGGAATAAGGTCCGTTCTCATACCACTCGGAAGGAAGAATGACCGCCTTCGCATTGCCGACTATATCTATAAGCTCCTGACCGCTCTTAAAGCCCAAAAGCTTAACCGAATCAAGCTTCTTCTCAGCAACAAGCGCACTTATATCGTCCATGCAAGGACCCTTGCCCACAATCTTAAGCTCGGACTTGCCACCCGCTTCAAGATATTTCTCATATGCTTTGACCAGCGTATTGATACCCTTTTCGCGCGACAATCTTCCAAAATACAGGAAATACTGCTCGCTGTCCTCAGTCTTATTGACTGTCGGGCACTCTCTGTCGAGGAAGTTCGCAAGGTGGATCACGCGGTCTTTATCAACTCCGAACTCGATGAATTTCTTACGATAAAATTCGCTCGGTGTCACTATATAATCAATCGCGTCGTAGCTCTTACGCCACTTGTGAAGATATCCTTCACACACATTAATCATGCTTTTGAAGAAGCTGTCCTTAACGCATTTCTGACGTGCACAGTTAAGATAGTGTCCGCCTTTGCACTTCTCACAGATTTTGCCATGAGTCATCATAACGTAATTGAGGCATAACATCTTCAAATCATGCGCGGTATAAACTACCGGCAGATTATACTTCTTACACACATCAAGAATGGACGGAGACAACTGATGCTGGAATATGTGAAGGTGCACTACATCAGGCTTCGTATCCTTAACAAGCTTCTCAAACTTGTCGCGGGCTTCTCTCGAATAAATAATGTTCCGTGCCGCACGAATCTTGGCCTTGGCACCGCTGGGACCGTTATAATCCACAGCATCTACAAAGTAATCCGCATAAGGCGACTCGAAGTTCTTCTCATCCTTCATCGAGAAATCGATAACCTCGTGCCCCTTGCTTTCAAGCAGTCTCTTAAGCGCGAAATAATATGTCTCGCTGCCGCCCTTTATGTAAAAGAACTTATTGACCATTAAGATCTTCAATCCGATATTCCCCCTAATCGGCCTTTATTTCAAAAAAACTTCCTCATAATCATGAACGATCTTGTCCCAGCTGTACTCTGACGAAATACGGTTCTTGGCCTTGACACTCATTTCGTGAATCTCTTCCTGAGTCATCTTGTCGGCACGCTCAATAAGTGACGCAAGTACGCCGGGTTCTTTGGACCAGTATATTGCACCGTCGGCTCCGACTTCTCTGTTAAAGCATACGTCCAAAAGAAGGTTCAAATCGGTACTGCCTAAGCTCTCAAGAAGGCTGGGGTTCGTACCGCCCACCTCGTGACCGTGGAAGTATCCGTAAGCATTCTCACGAATCTTCTTAAGAAGTTCTCTGTCGTACACGGTTCCCACGAACTTAATACGCTTATCCTTATCAAAACCGGTCTTGGCCTTAAGGTCTGCGTAAAAAGCATTATTCTCAACATTCGATATCAACACGAAATCCTTCTTGGTATCGGACTTCATGAACTCACGAATCATGGTCTCGTAGTTATTCTCGGGAACGAAGCGTCCTACCACAAGGTAATAGTCCTTGGGACGAACGTCTTTTTCTTTGTACCAGTTAACAACTTTCTCGTCGTTGTCCGAAAGTTCGGACTTGTCTATATTAGAGCCATACGCAATAAATGTGGTATTGGGCTTGTATTTGTCATATTCTTCGTGAATGTACTTCTCGATGGCCTTGGCGTCACAGATTAAAAGGTCTGCACTCTTAACCATAAGGCGCTCGGAGAACTTCCAGTACTTTCTTACGGGAGCGCTCCACTTGGCGCGAAGCCACTCGTGGCCGTCGGGATTAACAAATACCTTACCGCCGAGCTTATGAACCTGCTTAACATATTTCTTAAAGAACGGGCCCATTCTGCACGCAAGCACGTATACTATCGGGCTCTCAATCTTACGCTCCTTAATAATCTTGATACAGTGTTTAAAAGCATCAACATCATAGAAAATTGCTCTTGCGGGACCAATCTTCTTGAACTTAATGTTAAAGCAGTCGGCTTCATTGTATCTGAAGCCTTCCGTTCCGTCCCATTTCTCGGGCTCGACAACGCAAGCTACCGTGTAAGCGATTTTATCAGACTTTCTGTAAGCAGTAAGTCTGTCCACAAATGACTCATATCCACCGTAATTGGAGGGAATACCCTTTGAGCCTATGATAAATACATTTTTAACCGAATTATCCACTTTTATCTCTCCGCACAAATTCTTAGTCTCTTGAATAAAGATCTCTCGTGTATACCTTATCGGCTACATCTTCAAGCTCCTGCTGGAAACGGTTCGCAACGATAACCTTGGAGACCTTCTTAAATTCATCCAGGTTATTGATAACCTTACTTCCAAAGAACTCTGTATCGGAAAGTGTGGGCTCGTAGATTACAACCTCGGCGCCCTTAGCCTTAAGACGCTTCATAACACCCTGAATACTGGACTGTCTGAAGTTGTCGGAATTAGCTTTCATAATAAGTCTGTAGATACCTACTACAACTGAGTGACCGGGTGTGCCGTCTCTTCCGTGGGTACCTTCGTAGTATCCTGCTTTTTCCAATATTCTCTCGGCTACGAAATCTTTTCTTGTGGAGTTAGCTGCCACAATTGCCTCGATGAGGTTCTCGGGCACATCCTGATAATTGGCAAGTAGTTGCTTGGTATCCTTGGGCAGGCAATATCCGCCGTAGCCAAAAGAAGGATTGTTGTAATGATTACCGATACGGGGATCAAGGCAGACACCTTCGATAATGTCCTTGGTATTAAGTCCTCTCACCTCTGCATAGGTATCAAGTTCGTTAAAGAAACTTACGCGAAGCGCAAGATATGTATTGGCAAAAAGCTTAACAGCCTCAGCTTCCGTAGAATCCATTACAAGGCTGGTAACGTCTTTCTTAATCGCGCCTTCAAGCAAAAGGTTAGCGAATGTCTTTCCTTTTTCAACCATTTCGGAATCTGTCTTTACAACGCCCACAATAATTCTCGAGGGATAAAGGTTATCGTACAAAGCCTTTCCTTCACGTAAGAACTCGGGTGAGAAAATGATTCTCTTAGTGTTATATTTCTCACGCATCTTAGCGGTATAGCCTACCGGAACGGTACTCTTGATTACCATGGTAGCCTTGTCGTTAACCGCAAGAACTTTCTCGATAACGTCTTCTACCGATTCCGTGTTAAAGTAGTTAAGCTTGGGATCGTAGTTGGTAGGTGTGGAAATAACTACAAAATCAGCGTCCTTGTATGCTGCCGAAGCATCGGTGGTAGCCTTAAGATTAAGCTTCTTCTCAGCAAGATACTCCGAAATCTCCTTGTCCTGGATAGGTGACTTACCGCTGTTGATAAGCTTAACCTTATCCTCAATAATATCTACAGCAGTAACATCATTATGCTGTGAAAGAAGTACCGATATGGATAATCCCACATAACCTGTACCTGCAACTGCAATTTTCATCCTCAAATTCCTCCGATTTACTCTTTATATGCCTAAATCCGGCAAACGCTGCGAATTATTCTTCTTCGAGCGATTTTACTTCGTTCTTAACCTTTTTATTGTACTTTTTAACATAGAAGAACTGAACAATTATTCCCAACAAACCATATATAATTACAAGCGCCTTTATTGCATAGCAGGTCTTATGATGGTTTTCATTAATCAAACAGTAGTATCTGTTGGCATAGAATACGGCAACAATGGAAACCACGCCTACGATGCGGCCAATCCAGCTGCACATTACCTCAACAAAATAATATACGGCAACCGGTGTAATAAACGCTATGAACGACCAACTGTAAACAGGCTCTATTCTCTTGGAATATACTGCAAAGACTTGAAACAAAGCCTCACTGATAAAACCGGCAATTGTTATTATTATCATATTACGTCTGCGGTAATTCATTACAGCGGAACGCACCGGGGATGTGCTTTCTTCCTCAGGGTCTCTCTTGGCCTTAACATCAATTTCTGTCTTACCAAAAACCAGTTTTCTGTTGAACGATTTGATGGGGTCTTTAAAAAAGCACACCAAAACAGCCGCCAGAATGCCCAATTCATATACAACAATATCGTATATGTGTGAATAAGCATATGACGGTAGCTTCAACAAAAATGGCCCTAATAATTCCTTGATTTCCATTTCCCGTTACACTCTCTCAAATCTATAACTTAACAATTGTATATTATAACACAAAAATCGGAGGCTTCATAGCAGAAGCCCCCTTAAGTATTTTTTAACTATTCTTCTGTGTCTGAAGATAAATCTTTAATCTTCTTGTTCTGCACGAATAACAGTACCAATCCGGCGATTCCTATAGCTACCGCAACGATTGTTATAGGAAGGTCTAACTTGCACTTCCAAAAGAAGTAACAAACAGCCAAAGCAATGAAAAAGACCAGTGTTACTATGCAGTTTATTAAGTTCTGTCTCTTAGCCTTCTCCATACTTATTCCTCCTCTTCCGTAAGTTCCTGAATGGTCTTGCGATTTCTGATAGCCTGAATAATTACATATACTGCATACAATACAGTCAAAAGAAGAATTAACCAGTGAATCCAGCAATCACCGAAAGCCGCAAGAGGCGTTTCATCATCTTCAATCTCGAGCCCGTCATAAAGCGGAACATCTCCGTCGCCGATTGTCTTTTCTTCTGACTCTTCTTCCTCTACAGGCTCAACAGCCTCAATAACTTCAACCATAGGAACAGGCTCTTCCTCAACTACCTCTTCAGGCGCGGGCGCGGGAACCGGTGCAGGCGTAGGAGTAGGTGTAGGAACAGGCGCCGGTGTAGGTGTAGGTTCCGGAGTAGGAGTGGGAGTCGGCTCAGGTGTGGGAGTCGGCGTAGGGGTAGGTGTGGGTGTAGGTGTGGGTGTGGGTGTAGGAGTAGGTGTAGGTGTTGGCGTTGAAGCAGCCTTAACCTTAACCGGGAACTCTACAGGGAAAGTATCACTTTCATAATCATAATCGTGATAGAAATCAACACCTTCAACCTTATTCACATACTTAATCGTCGCAATTGCCTTGTAGTCGCCTTCTTCAATCATTTCAGAAGGGTTATTGTCAGCGTCGTAATATAAAACATTAACGACAACAAACTCACCGGGAAGCTCGCCGGCAGCTCCTGCTACAATGCTCTTAATAGCAACAGCTTCATCAGAAATCTTGGAAGCGCCGTTATATTCAAATTCTTTGGCCTCACCAAAGTCCTTGTACTTGTCTAAAAGATAAACTTTAGCGGTATTATAGAAGCCGTCTGCGTGCCAGTAAGAATGACCCATATCTTTTAATACATACCAGTCAATCATTGAACCGTATGCATAAATGATATTGCCGGTCTCTGCGCCGTCCTTGGTCTCAAACTGGTATGTTCCGATTTTGTTTAAATCCACACCGAGTAAGTTCTCAACGGTTCTGTCTGCAGTGGCACCCTCTTCATACAATTTATTGGAACCAAGATATTCGGAAATCGAAAGTCTTTCGGTAAATTCGCCGGAATATGTATAAGACAGTATTCCTGTACGTAAATTCTTCTTTAAGGCTTCCTTATCACCCTTTGCAGCCTTAACTGCGCTTTCAAAATCCTTATAGATATAATACGGACGATATCCGTCAACATATTTTTCCGAAGGATTACCTATTGCGGTACCATCTGATACCTCAGGATCAATATTGGCCATTTCAGGCTGAATGATAACAAAGAATTTCACGGTAGTAGGAGCAACAGGCTTCACGGGCTCAGGCTCTTCTTCTCCCGGATTATTCTCAGAAACATCCTCTGTAGGCTCATTGTTTGAAACGTCGGACTCCGCAGGGTCACTATTGGATACATCTTCAGCAGCAGGCTCATTGCCCGAAACCTCGCCCTCTGCAGGCTCGTTACCGGACACTTCCTCGGCGGGTGCATTCTCAGATACATCCACGGAGGGCTCATTATCTGAAACATCACCTTCTGCGGGCTCTGCATCCTCGTTATCGTTGGATGAAACATCTCCTTCTGAAGGCTCTTCACCGGGAGCGGGTGCTTCGGGAACCTCATCTTCTTCAACATCGACTATATCTTCCGGTTCATCTGCATCCTCTTCAACCGCGGGCGCACCATCTGTTGCATCTTCAACAGTAGTCTCCACTGCGGGCTGCGACTCTTCCGAAAGACTGTCTGCTCTGGTATATGCGATGTCATTAATCAGAACGCGGCCCATGAAAATTGCCGCAATAAGAAACATGCAAAATTTCTTAATTGACTTCCTCATACCATCCTCACTTTCCCTTTTCACTAACAAGTTTAATTTCTCTATATCGATATTTTATCTTATTCCGTCGATTATTCATCTATACAATCGAGTCCGCCTGCACAAAGCGAGCTAAAAATCCGAAATCATCTTCTCGATTGCGTCCTTGTCCATAATCGTACATTTCTTGTCGCTTATGGAATAAACTCTTGAGCAAATGTTAAGCACCGAAGGTCTGTGTGTTGTAACTATACAAGTCCTAGGGTAATTATCGCACATAATATTCTTTAATACTTCCCTTTCTGTTGCTATATCCAGCGCAGATGTTGCTTCATCCAGCAAAAGAATGGGTGATTTTCTGAGTAAAGCTCTCGCAATGGACAATCTCTGCGACTGACCTTCCGAGAATCCGCCGCCACGCTCCATAATCTCGCTGTTGATTCCGTTGGGAAGCTTCTCAACAAATCTCCAGGCGCAGGCAAGCTTCAATGCCTCAATTATCTCCTCATCGGTTGCATCTTCCTTAACATTACGCATATTGCTGGCTATCGTACCGGAAAACATGGTGTTGCCCTGTGGAACATATGCGAATAACTGTCTTGCTGAAGCTGACAACTTCATACATTCTCCGCCGTTTTCGGGCGTTCCGTCACCGGCACATATAAATCCTTCACCGTTCTGAGCACGGATAATTGACAAAAGAAACCTTAACATCGTAGTCTTTCCTTCGCCGGAAGGGCCTACAAATGCGACAACTTCATGGGGATGTGCTTCAGCGAAAACTTTCTCAAATACTATATCGCTTTTGGGATACGCATAGGTCACGTCTCTTATAGACAAACCCACGCCCTCATCCTTATGTTTCTCAAAGAAAGCCTTAACCTCATCACGGTTACCGTAATCTTCCTTGGGAAGATTTGTAAGATCCATAAGTCGTTTTGACGAGTTAGCTATACCTATGGCAGTAGGGAACAGTCCGAGAAGACTGTTAACTGTGGAAGAAAGCGTCGTCGACAACGTAATAAACATTGTCATGGTACCATATGTAATGGCTCCGCTCCACACCTTGTAAATTCCCCATCCCTGCGCAGAATAGGAAACAAGCATCGATACAAAAGTCATAATAATAGCGTTAAGTATCTCTGCCTTCTGATATTTTAACTGAACGTTCAGATATTCCTTCTGTAAGACGCGTAGTCTCTTGGAGTACAAAGAAAGCATATCAAATGCCTTAACCGTCTGAACATTCGCAAATGTTTCCTGATTAAACGCCGAAAGCTCCGTAGAAACCTTTAACGTACCCATGTTATTCTTCTGCATACGTCGCATACTGCTTCTGGAAATAAAGAGGCTGATGGGAATGCCTGCAAGCGCAAATATTGCAAAAGAAGCATCGTATCTTATTACCAAAATCAAAGAACTGAAGAATCTGAAAATATAAATAACAAGGTTCGGTATCATGTTAAGGATACCGGAAGAGATTCTGGATGCATCACCGTTCCATCTGGCGACAAGTTCGCCCGAACGGTACTTGGACAACGATTCCCACTCGACATTCATTATATCGTCAAACAGACTTGCCTTAATCTCATTGTCAACCGTCATGCCTACTTTGGTAGAAATGTAACTGGACGCCTGTCCGATAAATGTTCCTCCCAAGGTCGTGCCTATCATAAGGCAAAATGTTGTCAAGAGCGCACCCGTATTGTGACCGGTAATAATATCTACCAGGTCTCTTGAAACCAAGCTTCCCAAAAGAGATACAACTGTTCCCGATAAACCTAGTAGCGTATAGATTCCTATCGCGAACTTATGAGACCGCGCATATCTGTAAATCCACTTTAACTGCGCGATAACTTCTTTCAGTCGGCCTTCTTTTATTCTTTTGGCATAATGATTAACTTTTTTAAGCATTATTAGCCTCAAAAGACGCACCACTGAACCAGTGGTGCGTCCGAAATATAGTCATATAAAAATAGAATTTAATTACGCCGAAGTGTAACTTACACATTCAATATCGCAAGGTCTGTATTCACCGGTCTTACCGATGGATCCGTAATAAGGGCTGTTTTCAACTACGATTTCAAAGCAGAAGCCAACACTCTCAGTGGGATTGAAGTGACCGTTTCTGGTAATGGTAAATCTGCTCTCGGAGAGCTTTCTTACCCATGTACCGCTTGCGTTCTTAACTTCCTTCATCTTAAATCCGTTATTAAGTCTGAATGTCATCGTAAGGCACTCACCGCTATAATCGCCGTGATGATTGGCCTGAACATGTACTACCGAGTGGTGACCTGTGTTATGTCCGTCGTATCTGCAAGTGATATCCCAGTCTCCCTTGGGTTCATCAATTTGACCGCTTCCACGAACGCAAAAGAAGCCTTCAGTATCTTCAAGGCTTAACGACACTATTGCTGGACTGATAAATTCTTTTGCCATTACAATTCTCCTTCGCTACCATTTCCCCTATAATCTTGTATAAACTATATCACATGAGAATCAAGTGTCAACGCTTTCAGACAATTCTAACGAAAACGTAACATTTTCCCAAAATCACAAAACCTGTTCGTCGATAAAAGATTTCATTACTTCAAAAGCCCTTTTATCAGCGGTGCATTCAAGCTCGCACAGGCAAACAGTTTCCGCAATGTTTTGAGCAAAAAAAACATAGTTTCCAAGAAGTTCTTCATTCCATAGGGGAGAGAAAAGTCTCCTCAGTATCTTTAATACTCTCTCGTTGCCTATCAATTCCGTAACCCGATTATCGGGCGCTTGCTTTAGGAACGTTATTCCGGCAACAGAGTATTTGCCGGGCTCCGAAATGCCTGATTCTCCGCACCACGGAATACCGTACATATGTATAAGACTGTCTTCGACACCCAAAAGGTTCATATCTCCGTTAAAAATTTTTACACCCGCGTACTTTTTCCAAAGATTCGTATGCGTAGACTTTCCGATCATGGCCCTTCCTGAGAAAAGCCAGCCCTTACCTCTGTATACAATGGAAGCCGAATGAATGGCTATCAACCCGTGTTTGGCCGCGAAATATGTAAAAGGCACACGGATTGCCAGAAACAGTTCCTGACTCATTTCCGCAATATCGCCTTCCGTATACTCGATAACGGCATAGTCGCCTTTTTCATTAATCAATATTCTCGCAACATTTTGGCAATCTTTAATCTCGAGCCTGTATCCGTAAGGACCTCTGTAAATATTCGCAGCTTCGTTTTGTGTTATAAATGTCTCACCGGGGGTAATTGCACTTTTCTCAGCAATTTCTTCTCTGGTGAGTCGCACCATATTAACCGTCAGTGTATCCGCCGGCCTTATTCTTTTGGCAATATAATCATCCAAGGGCGACAAATCTATATCCGGGCTTCCGGTAACATGCACATTAAAGCCTGCGATGGCATACTTACGCAGAATATCGCCGTGAAGCGGCTTACGCTTTATGGTCCAAACAAGCAGTCCGCCCTCAAACATTTGGTCAAAAAAAGTCTCCACAACAGCCTTCACGTTGTCGTACTGCTCGGGCGGGCACTCGTATTCTTTCATACAAGCGTCCACAACTTCCGATGCTTCCATGTCATTCTCAAGCAGATTCCATATAAATGCACCTACTTCATTGACCTCAACATCCTTTGAAAAATCGGCGCTTGCCTGCCCAAAGGGGATAAGATAATAGTGTCCTTGCATTTCTTTAAGAATGTAATTCGGACTCCTCCTCATGAGTTACCTCGTATTATATAGTCATACCCCTTCTTTACCTTTTCTACAGGTTAGGGTATGCTGTTAAAGATGCTGTGGATTGGTCCGTTGTTCCTACCGCA
>FMTX01000033.1 GCA_900100895.1 Lachnospiraceae bacterium YSD2013 | reverse complement strand
CTGACCAAGGATGGCAATATCAGCATGCTTACTATCAGCAACGCCTCAAGGAGCATGGCATTATTCAGTCTATGTCTCGCAAGGGGAACTGCTATGATAACAGCATCATGGAGACTTTCTTTGGGCGCATGAAGAACGAGATGTATTACGGATGTGAAAAGGATTATAACTCGTTTGAAGAGTTTGCAGAAGGTGTCAAAGAATACATAGACTATTACAACAACAAAAGAATTCAGGCAAAAACAAAATGGATGACTCCTGTAGAATACAGGAAATCATCCATGTGTTTAGCCTAGTTCATAAATATGTGTCCAGGATTCTGGGTACATATCAGTCGGACCGGGTCGCTTTTATGTTTATGTTGCGCGGTTGTCGCGTCAGATTCTCTTAACTGCTTTCTCTTCGCAGTACTTGCATCTGTAGACTTCGTGCTTGGAATCGGTGAGCACAAAGATGTGAGGAAGCTCCTGCTCGATGGAAGTGATGCAGCGGGGGTTCTTACACTTGATTACGTTCACGATTTCTTTGGGAAGCGTTAAGCGTTTTTTCTCCACAATCTTGCCGCCTTTAACTACGTTGACGGTGATGTTGTGGTCGATGAAGCCGAGGACGTCAAGGTCGAGCATTTCAACGTCACATTCTACCTTTAAGATGTCTTTCTTGCCCATCTTGTCGCTTCGTACGTTCTTGATGATGGCTACGGTGTTGTCAATCTTATCAAGACCGAGCTTGTAGTATATGTCGAGGCTTTCGCCGGCGCGGATGTGGTCGAGCACGAAGCCTTCTTCGATTTGTCCTATGTTAAGCATTATTTTTAACCTCCAGTCCTAACAATGTCATGATGAGAGCCATGCGCACGTATACGCCGTACTGGGCTTGTTTGAAGTAGCAGGCTCTGGGGTCGTCGTCTACCTCGACGGAGATTTCATTGACTCTCGGAAGAGGGTGGAGGACGATGCAGGATTTCTTGGCCATGTCCATTTTTTCTTTGGTTAAGATGTAGAAGTCTTTGAGTCTTACGTAGTCTTCTTCGTTAAAGAAGCGTTCGCGCTGAACTCTGGTCATGTAGAGGATGTCGAGCTTGCCGATTACGTCGTCTAACTTGATGACTTCTTCGTAGGTGGCGTTCTGCTCGTTTAATTCATCGATGATGTAGTCGGGGATGCGAAGTTCCTCGGGTGAGATGAATACGAAGTGGATGTTGTTGTATCTGAGGAGCGCTCTGATGAGAGAGTGCACGGTACGACCGAACTTAAGGTCACCGCAGAGGCCGATGGTAAAGCCGTTTAAGTTACCGTGGAGCGAGCGGATGGTAAGAAGGTCGGTTAAAGTCTGGGTGGGGTGCTGGTGACCGCCGTCGCCTGCGTTGATGACAGGGATTAAAGACTTGGAGGCTGCTACCATGGGAGCGCCTTCCTTGGGATGGCGGATGGCACAGATATCTGCGTAACAGGAGATAACGCGGATGGTGTCGGAAACGCTCTCGCCCTTGGCGGCGGAAGAGCTGGAGGCTTCGGAAAAGCCTAATACGCTGCCGCCTAAGTTAAGCATGGCGGCTTCAAAACTGAGCCTGGTGCGTGTGCTGGGCTCGTAGAAGCAGGTGGCAAGCTTCTTGCCGTCACATACGTGGGCGTACTTGTCCGGGTGCTTCTCAATGTCGCTTGCGAGGTTAAAGAGCGTGTCGAGCTCCTTAACACTGAAGTCCAAAGGACTCATCAAATGTCTCATAAATCTTCTCCTTATTGGAATATCTCTGTATTTCGTTAATGAAAGAGGGCTTTTAGGGCGGCCGGGCCTGCTATGTAGTTAAGGATTGCGCAACAGTGTGCGGCGAACCCATAAAAAGAGAAGGCTGAGCCTTCTCTTAATTAACTTAAATATGTAAGAAGATCGGATACTTCTTTTCTCTTAGGTGCGGTAGCGTCGGCAACGGGATAACCGATGGCGATAATGGCTGCTACGCCCTGATCGTCGGATAGGTTAAGAACCTTGGCAACCTTGTCTTCATCGAAGATGCCCATGATTACGGAACCAAGACCCTTCTCATAAGCTGCGAGGCAGAAAGCTTCGGCTGCGATACCGCAATCGTAATTCTGCCAACGGTCTTCCTTGGAAGTGGAAAAAGAACCGTCACGTTCAAAACCGGAACGATTTTTAACAAAAGTCTGAACAATTACCATGGGAGCGTTGTTAACGATGTTGGCATTACCGACCCAAGCTTCAAAAGCGGTGTCGGCAAGAGCCTTCTTACTGTCTCCGGTAAGCGCCACATATCTGGAAATCTGAGTGTTCTTCCAGCTGGGAGCGAAGCGGGCTGTATCAATTACTGATTCCAAAACTTCCTTGGAAACGGGTGTATCTTTAAACTCTCTGACAGAACGTCTGCCTTTAATGCATTCTAAAGCGTCCATGTAGCCCCTCCTTGTGTACTGGCTTAAGCCCTATTTTTAGAAATGATATCACAAAAAATGGCTTTGTTCAACTTAAAATTGGACGATTATTTGATAAGTTTATAGTGTGAATTTTCGCGGATTTTGTGTAAATTTTACTTGCATTTTGAGTGGTTGTTTGTTGTTATATTAGTGTACGCAAAAGAAGGAGTTTCCATGAAGTTTGACGAGGCGCTTGAAGCACTTACTCAACTGAATAAAAGGGGTATCCATCCGGGACTTGAAGGAATTAAGAAGCTGCTTGCGGCATTGGGTAATCCCGAATCGGGGCTCAAGGTAGTGCATGTAGTGGGTACCAACGGTAAGGGTTCGACGGCGCTGTTTATTTCCGAGATGCTTAAGGCTTCGGGGAAACGTTGCGGACTTTATTCGTCGCCGGCGGTATTTGATGATCGAGAGATTATTAAGGTAAACGGTCGTGCGATTTCCAAGGCTGATTACGCTAGGCTGGTGGAGGCGGTTGCCGGGGCCAATACCTTTGGGTGCACCAGGTTCGAAGTTGAGACGGCTATGGCTTTCGTGTACTTTAAGGAGCGAGGCTGCGATATAGCGGTTATTGAAGCCGGCATGGGCGGACTTATGGATGCTACCAATGTTGTGACCGATACAGTGGCGGCGGTGATAACTCCTATCGGCATGGATCACAGAGATTACCTTGGCGAGACAGTAGCTGAGATTGCCACGCAGAAAGCAGGTGTTATCAAGCCCGGCTGTGTAGTGGTGACGGCACCGCAAGTGCCTGAAGCTATGGAGGTTATTAAGGCCAAAGCGGCGGAAGTTGGGGCTGAGTGTGTTGCAGTCGACAGCGGTGCTGTGAGCAAAGTTAAATTAGGATTAAACAAAACAAGCTTCGCTTATAAGAAGTTTTCGGGGCTTGAGATAAACCTTCGCGGACAGTTCCAGGTTGTGAATGCTTGTGTTGCACTGGAGGTGGCCGGGGCGCTTTCTTTGGCTGAGAAGGCTGTAAGGAAGGGGCTCACGGAAGCAAGAGAGTCGGGAAGGTTCGAGAAGATATGCGACAAGCCGCTTTTCTATATAGACGGAGCGCACAATGAACCGGCGTCGATTGCGCTTAGGGAATGTATTAAAACTTATTTTACAAAGAAGAAAATTATTTATATAATGGGAATGTTACGTGATAAAGATGTTACGAGCGTGATTCGCAACACCGTCGACCTGGCGGAGTGTGTGTTCACGGTTGCGACGCCCAATGCGGCGAGGACGCTTTCGGCGTATGAACTTGCGGACGTTGTGAGGAAGTTTAATCCGATGGTTACAAGCGTAGACTCGATTGAGGAAGCCGTCGAGATGGCTTTCATGATGGCGTCGCAGGACAAGGATACGGTGATTCTGGCATTCGGGTCGCTGTCACATCTTAAGCGTATCAGGGAAACGGTTGATAACAGAAAATCATTTAAAATAGATTGTCACGGAGCGAAGCGATGATAGACAAGAGTAAAGTTGAAAAGGCAATTGAATTATTGCTTGAGGGAATCGGCGAGGATGTGACCCGAGAGGGACTTCAAGAGACTCCCAAGCGTATAGCTGCGATGTATGAGGAAATCTACGGCGGCTACGATATGAATCCCGCGGAGATTCTTAAGAAGCGTTTTAAGGTGACGGGCAGCGAGATAGTGCTTGAGAAGGATATTACTTTTTATTCCACCTGCGAGCATCACCTGCTTCCTTTTTACGGGAAGATTCATATCGCATATATTCCTGACGGCGAGGTTGTGGGCTTAAGTAAGCTTGCGCGCTTGGTGGAGGTGTATGCGAAGCGTCCGCAGATTCAGGAGCAAATGACGGCTCAGATTGCGGATGCGCTTATGGAAAATCTTCATCCGAAGGGAGTTATGGTGTTAGCTGAGGCTGAGCACATGTGCATGACTATGCGCGGTATCAAGAAGCCCGGCAGCAAGACCCAGACTATTGCAACTCGCGGCGAGTTTAAGGACAGCGAGAATTTAAGAAGACAATTCTTCGATATGATTAAGGACTGATCGGTACGATGATTATTGGGAACAAGAAGTTTGATTTAAGTAATCACACATATATTATGGGGATTTTGAATGTCACGCCGGATTCTTTTTCCGACGGAGGCATGCATAATACTCTGGATGCGGCGCTTAAGCATGCGGAAAAGATGATTAATGAAGGCGCGGATATTATCGATGTGGGCGGAGAGTCCACAAGACCCGGATTTATCGAGGTTACTGCGCCCGAGGAAATCGAGCGAACCGCACCTGTAATAGAGAGAATTAAATCAGAATTTAACATCCCTGTATCAATAGACACATACAAGCCCGAGACTGCGGCTGCGGCGCTGAGAGCCGGAGCGGATATCGTCAATGATGTTAAGAATATCTGCGACTGGCCTGCAATGCTTAAGGTTATTGCGGATGCTGAGTGCGTATGCTGTCTTACTCACAACAGGGCTGAGTACAATTACAAGAATTTCAAAGAAGAATTCGTGACGGATTTGCAGACGATTTACAATGCCGCAATTGAAGCGGGTATCGGCAAGGATAAGATTATCCTCGATCCGGGCATAGGATTTGCCAAGACTTATGAGGACAATCTTTATGTGCTTAATCATCTGGATGTCATGAACGGTTACGGATGCCCGTGGCTCCTCGGTACCAGCCGCAAGAGCGTAATCGGTAAGACACTCGATCTTCCTACGGATGAGCGTCTGGAGGGTACGCTTGCTACGACGGCGCTTGGAGTGCTTAATAAGGCTTCTTTTGTCCGCGTGCACGATGTCAAAGAAAACAAACGCTTTATCACCATGATGGAGGCTATAAAGAATGCTTGATTATGGCGACAGAATCAACATAAAAGGGCTTAAGGTATATGCTTACCACGGCTGCCTTGAGGAGGAGCGTACGAAGGGTCAGGAGTTTACTCTTGATATCACGCTTCACCTTAATCTTACGCCGGCAGGGATAACCGACAATCTGGAGAAGACTGTCAATTATTCCGAAGCGTGCGAGCTTGCCCATGAAGTATTTACCAAGTATGCCTACAATCTCATAGAGACCGCTGCCGAGGAAGTGGCCGCCGCACTGTTACTTAAGTATTCGTTACTGGATCGTGTGGATGTTGAGGTGTTCAAGCCTCATGCGCCTATTCCGCTTGATTTTGAGAATGTGTCGGTTTACATAACTCGCGCGCGCCACACAGCTTACATAGCTGTAGGTTCCAATCTCGGCGAGAGTGAAGACACCATCAAGACGGCGCAGGAGATGCTACTCAAGGTAGAGGGCAATGAACTGCTGGCTGAATCGACGCTTATCGAGACTAAGCCTTATGGAGTAACAGACCAGCCCGATTTCATCAACGGACTTTGGAAGATTTCGACGCTTCTTCCGCCGTATGACCTTCTTAAGAAGCTTAACGAGATAGAGCACAGACTCGGTCGCGAGCGTGTAATTCACTGGGGCCCGCGCACCATCGATCTCGATATTATTTATTACGATGACCTTGTGATAGATACGGAGAGACTTACGATACCTCATATCGACATGGCTAACCGCGAGTTCGTGCTTAAGCCTCTGGCCGAGGTTGACCCGTATGTAAGACACCCGATAACGGGCTTAAGAGCAGGCGAAATGCTTGCGAAGCTTCAGAAATAAAATTGCAATACAAAAGAAGTCGCTTCTTGCGGAGCGGCTTCTTTTTACAAAAGTTATTTATTCTTCTTAATGTTCTCGATAGCTGCGTCTCTGGCAGCGCTGAATTCCCTTACATCTACGAGGCCGACGGTGGGAGTGTAGTAAGTGGTCACGTCGTTGCCGAATTCCTTAAAGTACGTGTACAAAGAAGTGATGTTGATGCTGTTATATACGCCCTCAGCGATGAGCTCGTTGTTGCTGCCGTCGATGTTCATGCGGTGAAGGCCGGGGTCGGTGGTCGATGACTTCTGGTAGTAGATAATGTTGCCGTATACGTTAAAGAAATCGATGCGGTCCTTGGTGAGAATCTCGATGGTGTTGGAAGACATCGAGTAGCGGCAGAGCCTGTAATTGTGCTGAACATCCATGTAGTAGACGTAGTCGCCGGTGCAGATGGGGTTCCAGATATCGCCACCCCAGACATCGGTGACCTCGCCGGTAGCTACATTGTAGGTATATAAATGGTGGTCGCTGTACTGACCGTTAAAGTAGATATTGCTGTTATAGTAACTCGCGGGAGTGATGAAATAATCAAGGCACGGCTCACTTTCGCGCTTGTGAAGGTTGATGCGCTCGAAGTCCGCGCCGCCCTTCTGCGTGTAGTGCTGGTAATAAATGTAATCGTCCACGAGCAGCATGCACTGGGACTTATCCTTGGTAAGCGTCAGAAGATTCTTGCCGTTCTTGTTAATCATGTACATGCCGGGCTTGGATACCACTGAACCGAGGCCCTGACTCTGAGAGATGACCTTGCCGTAAAAGAACACGAAATTTCCGCCCACATTTATGAACTTGGACTCGAGATTGTAGAGCTTTTTCATCTCGGTATGGTCGGGATTCATAACGTACAGACATCCATCGTCGTAAGAATTGGCAAAATAAACCTTGCCGCCTTCCTCACAGAACAATCCGTCGTTGTAAAGGTTACCTGCAGTGGCACCCACGGTTCCCGGAGGAATGTCGACCTTATGGGTAGTACGAATTATGTAGAATACGGTAAAAGCAATCAGCAGAATCGCGCCGGCTATTGCTATTATTTTTTTGGAAAGACTCGACATAACTATACCCCCCTTTCTTAATTAGATTATACCCCTTAGTGGCGCTTGCTATCAAGTTTTAAAAGATGTAGAATTAGATATCTGCGAAAGAAGTTCTTTTGCCAAAAAGGAGATTTCCATGAGAGAACAGGAACTGATAGTATACAGAGACTTCGAAGACGGCGCTCTGCTTAAAGACATGGTTTATTTAATCGAGAATTACAAAAAGAATGACCGTGATACACTTGAATTACAGACGTTATTTTATGAGTGCTTCCATAAATTGCTTGAACTTGCGGGGCAGTACGGCTTCTATGGCAATCTCTGGCACTGCTATCTGTCGAACCTTCTTGTTAACAACGAGAACAGCTACTCCATGGCTTGCGAGGTGGTAGGCGAGATTGAGGGTACCATAAATGAAGCGGTGCTTCACGACATCGTAATCCTCAAGGAACTCTACGACTATGATTTCTCCGACATGGTGAATGCGCTCGGCATACATGATTTCGAACTGGCTCTAAATTACAGCTGCTCGACGCGCGAGAGTAAGGTATACAATACCCGTATCTGCAAGAGAATAGTTGAGCTCGCCGACAGATTCAATAAAGCTGCGACGCCCATTGAGATGAAGCGTGTGCTTACAGAGTTCTACCGCGACTACGGTGTAGGCAAGTTCGGCCTGCACAAGGCTTTCAGAGTTCAGCATACGGCTGGCGGCGCTGAAATTGTGCCTATTACCAATATCGCGCATGTGAAGCTTGACGACCTTGTAGGCTACGAAAGTGCCAAGAAAAAGCTTATCGACAATACTTCTGCTTTTGTGAAGGGTAAGCCTTGCAACAACTGTCTTCTTTTTGGTGACGCCGGCACCGGTAAGAGCTCGAGCATCAAGGCGATTGCCAACATGTACTACGAGGAAGGCCTTCGCATCATAGAGATTTACAAGCACCAGTTTGCAGATCTTAACGACGTAATCGCGCAGATTAAGAACAGAAATTACAAGTTCATTCTTTATATGGACGATTTAAGTTTCGAAGATTTCGAGATTGAATACAAGTATCTTAAGGCTGTCATCGAGGGCGGTCTTGAAAAGAAACCGAAGAATGTGTTAATCTATGCAACGTCCAACCGCCGCCACCTTATCAACGAGAAATTCTCCGAGCGCGGCAACGCGGACGATGAGGTACACTTCAGAGATACCATGCAGGAGAAGTTATCGCTTTACAATCGTTTCGGCGTGACCATTTTCTTTGAGTCACCGAGCCACAAGGAGTTTAACCACATTGTGACGGAGCTTGCGAAGCGTAACGAGATTATGATGCCCGAGGACGAGTTACTTCTTAAGGCCAATCAATGGGAGATTACCCACGGCGGTCCCTCCGGCAGATGTGCACAGCAATTCATCCAGTACTTACTGGGTAACAGATAAAGAGAGGTTTAGAAATGGTAATATTAGCATCGGGTTCGCCCCGTAGAAGAGAACTTTTGACTCAGGCAGGAATCGCCTTCGAAGTTATCACTTCGGATGCCGACGAGACCCCTACCAAGACCGTTCCCGCGGAAATCGTAATGGAGCTTTCGAAACGTAAGGGTGAGGACGTATATGAAAGGCTGGAGCGCGAAGGCCGCATCGACAAGGCCGGCGAGACACTTATCATCTCCGCCGATACCCTCGTATTCTTCAAGGACGAGCGCCTCGGCAAGCCCAAGGACAAGGCTGACGCATTCCGCATGATTAAGGAACTATCCGGCGACGTCCACGACGTAATAACAGGTGTTACCCTGGCTTATGTCAACCAAGGACAAAAGAAACAGGTTCGCTTCTTTGAGAAGACCGAAGTATCCGTGTACGATTTAACAGACGAGGAAATCGAGGCTTACATCGCAACAGGTGAGCCCATGGACAAGGCCGGCGCTTATGCCATCCAGGGTTTCTTTGGCAAATATATCAAGGGAATCAACGGCGAATACGCCAACGTTGTGGGACTTCCCATCGCAAGACTTTATCACGAGATAAAAAAGCTCGGTTGCAAGGAAGCTTTGGGCCGCGCGTAAATCAGGATTTAATCAAAGGGGATTACAAATGTTTGACAAGAAAGTAACTCAGTGCTTTATCGACAACCAGCTTAAGCTCTTTCCCAAGCCCGTTGCCACCAATCACGAAGAGGCGGCAGAGTTCCTGGAGGAGTGCTTCGCGCAGGTGTTAAACGGTAAGCAGGAAGTTATAGACTACTTCGAAGAAGAGGGCATCGATTATGACAAAAAAACCGTCCTCGAAGCGGATGAAGTATTTGATATTGGGGACGGAAGATATTTGGTAATCGAAGCGTGATTAAAAGACGATTTAACCGTATAAAAGGCCACATAATTATGCTTTGCAACAACATTTAACCGGATTGTTAACCGACGTAGCAGGATTGTCACGGTTAATTGGTGGTGCTTTTTAAGTAATAATCTTACGATTGATTCAACAAAAAACCTTAGGGGGAAACGTTAATCATGAGTAAGATGCGGAAACTAATTAAGGATATCAGTCCGTTAAACAATCGAATCGGAATGCCTGTGATACTTTATGTAATTAAGGTCATCATAGTATTCTGGTTTGTTAAATTCACTGCAGAACTGATTGGTGAAGGTTTTGCTATGGTGATTCATTTTGCCTGCGGTAAGAATCCGTTGAAGGGTGAAATGTTTGACTATAATACGATGGTGTTGATAACCTATTTCGGTTATGGTCTGTTGATAGGAATTGTGGTCCTGTACTGGAGACTATTCCAAAAGAAGACGTTGCCGGAGCTTGGCTTTACACGAAGCATCGGTACTTATTTTGTCGGGGCATTGATTGGGGCTTTTTTGATAGTAGCATCTGTAACGCCGGTCATGCTTGCCGGCGCGATTACCTGTAACGGTGTGTTTGAAAACATTGATTACGGTTTAATATGTCTTATGTTTGGCGGCTTTATTTTTCAGGGAGCCTTCGAAGAAGTACTTTGCAGAGGCGTAGTCTTGCTGCTTCTTAATGACAAGGCACCGATTGCTGTTACTTTAGGCGTCAACACTGTGTTGTTTGTGATACCGCACCTTTCAGGGATGAAGGGAATAGATCTGAGCATTGCTGTTGTTGCTGTGGCTTGTCTGATTCTGATTTCTTTGGTACTGTCAGTTCTTACATTAAGGCTAAAAAGCATCTACGCCGCTTGCGGGCTGCACACAGTCTGGAACTTCATTCTTTATAATATTATGGGACTGAACCTAAGCGGCAATGACATAAATACTTCAGCGATTTTTGATATGCGTACGGTTGGCAATAACATTTTAAACGGTGGCGACTACGGTATAGAGGCAAGTGTTATTACTGCTGTGGTTTTAACTGCGGCATTAGTCTTAATGGCAGTTACAAAGCAAAAGAAAGGCGGGACAGAATATGGAATTTAACAATAAACTGTATGAGTTGCGCAAACAAAAAGGCCTTTCGCAGGAAGAACTTGCCGGACGGTTAAACGTCTCCAGGCAGACGATTTCAAAGTGGGAAGTGGGAGAGTCCACGCCCGATATGGATAACCTCGTAAGTATCAGCGAATTGTTCGGTGTTTCTTTGGATGAATTGGTATTGGACAGAACGCCGGCGAAAGAACAGCCGTCGGTACAGGTAGTACGTTCCGAACTGTACAGTGACATTAAAGAACATGTTTTAACGGATGATAATAAGAAAAGAGCCAAAAAAGGGCTTAAGATAGCCGCAATTGCATTGGGAGTATTCATTCTGGCAGATGTAATCACATTTGTGATATATGTTCTGATAAATGGGTTTCCACAATAGAAAAAATAATGGCCACTGCCATAAGACAGTGGCCATTATTTTTTGACTTAAGAAAAGTACTTATCTAAGATTTCCAAAAGCCCGTCGTGGTTATTGTCATTTTCGGTGACAATGTCTGCGGCGGCTTTTACTTGCTCAGAGGCATTGGCCATTGCAACTCCGTGACCGGCAATCTTAAGCATCGGAATATCGTTATCCTCGTCGCCCGCGGCAAAAGTATGCGAAACGGGAACCGAAAGATACGAAGTCATAAACTTCACAGCCACACCCTTGCTCACGCCCTTAGGCAGAATCTCAAGATAGCGGGGGCTGGAAAAGAAAGTGTCCACATATTCGCCATACTGAGCCACAATCTTAGCGCGGAGAGCCTCAAGCTTATCGTGGTCGGTAAGATGAATTATCTGAAGCTTGGAAGAACCGTCGACCAGATAGTCTGCCAGATCCGGAACCTCGCGATAAGGCATGTTGACGCGCTGCCTGTAGTAATCGGTCTCCTCTGTAGCGGCGGTCAGGATAATCTCTTCATCAGTATATCCCTGAATATAGATACACGCTTCCTTACAAAGCTCTGCGATGCCACGAATGGCTACCTGCGGAACTTTATAGGAATGAATTACCTTACCGGCTTCGAGGTCATATATAAGAGCACCGCCGAAAGCAATAATATATGCATCAGGGTAATTAAATCCTAATTTAACAATACGTTCTCTAATGCTGGGCAAAGGTCTTCCGCTGGTAAGCACCAATCTGTGTCCGGCAGCAACCGCTCTATCAAGCGCAGCCTTCATATCGGCGCTGACTGTACTGTCCTTAAGCAGGAGAGTACCATCCATATCTGTAAAAAGAACATTCTTACGAAGCTTCTTAATATTCTCAAGGATTGAATCGTGAATATATAATTTGCCGTAACCCACACCCAAATCTATACCAACCTTATTGGCTCCGTGAAAATCACTTCCACCGGATAATAACAGGTGATATTTATCTGCAAGCTCACGCACAAAGCGTTCATCCGCAGTAGTGTAAGTGCTGTAGATTCCTTCAATGGCGCAGAGGCCGGCTTCTTTTAACTGACCTACCAGTGCATCGAGTCTATCCTTACTGATAGCATAGAGCATAGGATGTGCCAGTACCGGAATTCCGTCTGCAGCGAGAATCAGTTCAATAGCTTTCTCGGGTGTAACTTTCTCGCGCGGAATATAAAAAGGCTTACCGTTACCGATATAGCGGTCGAACGCCTCCTTCATACTCTTAACATATCCATGCTCAAGCAGGTATCTTGCGAAATGTGCACGAGTAATAACTGCCGAATTGGGAGATAGTTTACATAACTCATCGAAATCCATAGGCATACCGTTTTCGGTAAACTTCCGGCACATTGTACGATTCCTGTTCTCACGGGACTCTGCAAAGTCTACGAGATACTTACGGAACGCATCACTCTTGTGATTAATATACAATCCGACGATATGCACCTCGGTACCCTCATAATCCGTCGACACTTCAATCGCCGGTATAACCTCGGGCACATTCTTACCGGCAGCACGAAGCGACTCCGCATATTCGATAGCATCATCAAGACCATCTATACAATCATGGTCAGTAAGAGCAAATGCAGATAACCCTTTTTCAATTGCGTAGTCAACTAATTCTGTCGGTGTATATGTTCCGTCTGACTTAGTTGAATGTACATGTAAGTCAACCATAAGCTGACCTCCCTTTATTATTTCAAAAGCTTGGCAAGGGGCCGAATAAAAGTTTTTCCGGGGAGCTTTTCGACTCGTCGGTACTTAGCGGGTGTCCCTCAAGCCGCTTACGTATCCGTTACATCAAAGAACAGAGTGAGAGCGTCTCCACGGAAAAATCTTTTATTCGGACCCTATCGATAAACTTGGCTAGAAATAAAGGGAAGCGCAAGCTTCCCTTTAAATTATTATTCTTCGTCATCCTCGCGGTTAGCCACAAAGACGGTTCTCTTTCTGGCCATTTCGTCGTTGGCAAGGTATTCGTCATAGGTGGTAACCTTGTCGATGATGGTTCCGTTAGGAAGAAATTCGATGATGCGGTTAGCGGTAGTCTCCACAACCTGGTGGTCGTGACAGGAGAAGAGCTCAACACCCGGGAACTTAATCATACCGTTGTTAAGAGCGGTGATGGATTCCATGTCGAGGTGGTTCGTAGGCTCATCGAAGATAAGGCAGTTCGCACCGGAAATCATCATTTTGGAAAGAAGGCAGCGCACCTTCTCACCACCGGATAATACCTTAACCTTCTTAACACCGTCCTCGCCCGCAAAAAGCATACGACCGAGATAACCGCGCACATAAGTTACGTCCTTGATGGGAGAGTAGCCTGTAAGCCAGTCCACGATGGTGTAGTCGTTGTTGAACTCATCGCCGGGATCCTTGGGGAAGTAGGCCAAAGAAGTCGTTACGCCCCACTTAAATGTTCCCGCATCGGGCTCCATCTCGCCGGCTAAAATCTTGAAAAGAGTAGTCTTGGCAAGCTCATTGGAACCGACAAAAGCAACCTTGTCGTCGTGACCTAAGATAAATGACACATTATCAAGAACCTTTTCACCGTTGATAGTCTTGGTAAGACCCTCAACAGTAAGGACTTCGTTACCGATTTCACGCTCGGGTCTGAAGTCGATGTAAGGATATTTACGTGAAGAAGGCTTAATCTCGTCAAGCTCAATCTTCTCAAGAGCACGCTTACGTGAAGTAGCCTGCTTGGACTTGGAAGCGTTGGCGGAGAAACGGGAGATGAATTCCTGTAACTCTTTGATCTTTTCTTCTTTCTTTTTATTGGCTTCCTTCATCTGCTTGATAAGAAGCTGAGAAGATTCGTACCAGAAGTCGTAGTTGCCGGCGTAGAGCTGAATCTTGCCGTAGTCGATGTCTGCGGTGTGTGTGCAGACTTTGTTAAGGAAGTATCTGTCGTGGCTGACTACGATAACGGTGTTCTCAAAATCAATAAGGAACTCTTCAAGCCATGCGATAGCGTCGAGATCCAAGTGGTTAGTAGGCTCGTCGAGAAGAAGAATGTCGGGGTTACCGAAAAGCGCCTTCGCAAGGAGAACCTTCACCTTCTGGTTACCGTCAAGATCGCCGACCATGGAGTAATGAAGCTCTGTCTCGATACCAAGACCGTTAAGAAGCATAGCCGCATTGGACTCAGCCTCCCAACCGTCAAGCTCCGCAAACTCAGCCTCAAGCTCGGAAGCGCGGATACCGTCCTCGTCCGAGAAGTCTTCTTTGGCATATATAGCGTCTTTCTCTTTCATAATGTCGTAAAGACGCTTATTACCCATGATAACCGTATCCATAACGGGGAAAGCATCGTACTTAAAGTGGTCCTGCTCAAGGACGGAGAGACGCTGGCCGGGAGTGATGGTGATATCGCCGGAAGTGGTCTCAAGCGCACCGGAGAGAATCTTAAGGAATGTGGACTTGCCGGCACCGTTGGCACCTATAAGACCGTAGCAGTTTCCCTCGGTAAATTTGATATTTACGTCTTCAAAAAGGGCTTTCTTGCCCACTCTGAAGGTTACATTATTAGCTGCAATCATGTAAAAACCTTTCTTATAAATAATACAATTAACGTTTAACCTTTTTTATTTTACAGAAAATCGTGATTTTTGCAAGTCCCCTGTAGAAAGTGAATCGTTTTTTGATATAATCAGAATTGTCAGTAAAAGAAGCCCTTTCTCGGGCGTGGGAGGTTACAAGTGCTTAAAGCATACGATATTCGGGAAATTGCAAATAAAAAGGTTCACGGCCGCACGGTGCAGGATGCATCGCCGCTTCCGCTTTTTTGGAACCATTCCGGCGTTGAGGTGAACTGTGATGGTTCCGAACTTTGGATAGATTTAGAGGTGGACCACGGCTTCCACGAGCCCTGGATTGCAATAGAGTTAAACGGCGCCCTCATGAGCCGCCGCATGTTGCTCAAGGAAGACAGGTCGGTCTGCCTGTTCCGCTCCATGACTCCGGGAGTGGTCAAGAACGTTAAGTTCTACCGAGAACTTCAGGCCATGAGCGAAGATGATTTGTGCCATGTGCTGGTTAAGGGCTTTCGTACCGACGGCAACTTCTTTCCGGTACCCGAGAATGATTTTAAACTCGAGTTCATCGGCGACAGTGTAACTTCCGGCGAAGGCACTTACGGCGCCAACGGAGATACTGACTGGCTTGCGATGTACATGAGCTCGAGTCGTCACTACGCCAACATCATCGAGAAAGCAATGAAGGCTGATGTACGTATTATTTCCCAGGGCGGCTGGGGCGTATACTCAGGCTGGGACAACGATGTGAGACATCAGATTCCCAAGGTTTATGAGCCTGTCTGTGGATTGTCCCGGGGCCCGATTAATGAAGCCCTCGGCGCCGGCAAACCCAATGATTACGAGGCATGGAAGCCCGATGCTATAATCGTTAACCTCGGCACTAATGATAATTCTTCTTTTAACACGCCCCCGCTTGAGATTCCGGGCATGGGAACCTTTAAGAATCGTCGCAATCCCGACGGGTCATTTGTCAGGGAAGATTTGCAGAAATTTATTGATGCGGTGTACGACTTTCTTAGGCTGCTTCGTCGCTTGAATCCGACGAGCCACATCTTGTGGGCATACGGAATGCTCGGCAACGAAATGAAGCCCGCAATTCTGGAAGCCATGGACAAGTTCCGCGCGGACACCGGCGATGACAACGTAGCATTTCTCGACCTTCCCAATATCGATGAAGTGACCGTCGGCTCACACGGCCACCCCGGCTACAAGTCGCATATTGAGTCGGCGCGAGTGCTGGGAGAGTATCTGTCACAGAAGTTCGGCAGGGAGTACAGGGAGCCGGAAGGAAATTTGTAAAAAGAAGACAGGTTAACATAATGTCACAACCGGTTAACATAACAAGGCGGTTTAGCTAGTTTACATAACAAATATTCGACCGCGCGCAGCGGTTTACATAACTAACAAAGAGGACACTCACATGATTACTTACAACGACGCAGAAAGAATCTTTAAGTTAGACACTCCTCATACCAGCTATATCTTCGGTATAGACGATGACTTCGGCTACCTGATGCACTATTACTACGGACGTAAGATTAGAAACGACAGAGATAACACGCGATATTTATCAAGACTCTACGACGGCGATATCCTTCCGGGAGTCAATACTAAGGACAAGAACAGCTTTCTTGATTTTGCTCCTTTTGAGTATTCTACGGGCGGAATCGGCGATTACAGGAGCCACGCGCTTGAGATTGAACTTGCCGACGGGACAACTGCCACCGAGCTTCAATATGTAAGCCATAAGATTTATAAGGGCAAGAATCCGATCGAGGGATTGCCCGTAACTTTCGGTGACGAGAGGTCGGTTGAGACGTTGGAAGTGACTTTAAGAGATCCTGTTATCAAGCTAACAGTCATTCTTTCATACTCAGTTTTCGCCGATACCGATTGTATTACGCGCAGCGCACGGATTATAAATGACGGTACCGGTCCGATATATCTCACTCGAGTTATGTCAACCACATTAAACCTTGAAAACAAAGATTATAATTTGCTTACTCTTCACGGTTCATGGGCTCGAGAACGACACAAAGAGTTTAGAAAGATTGCCCACGGCTTTCAGGGAGTTTCTTCAAGACGCGGCGAGTCAAGCCACCAGGAACATCCCTTTATGGCCATTACCGACAAGAACCTAACGGAGACGCAAGGCGAAGTTTACGGCTTCAATTTTATATATTCCGGCAACTTTGTAGCTCAGGCCGACCTCGACCAGTTTGGATTTATTCACGCCGAGATGGGCATTAACCCCTATAACTTTAAGTGGAAGCTTGAAGCGGGAGATTCTTTTGCCGCGCCTGAAGCAGTAATGACGTACTCGGCGGAAGGACTCGGCGCGATGACGCGAAGCTTTCATAATCTGTACAGAAATCACTTAATCAGAAGCAAATACTTACATAAAAAGCGCCCTATTCTTATTAATAACTGGGAAGCGACTTACTTTAACTTTGACACGGAGAAACTTCTTTCTATAGCAAGAGATGCGGCGGCACTCGGCATCGAGATGCTCGTCATGGACGACGGCTGGTTCGGCAATCGTTACGACGACAACAGAGCTCTCGGCGACTGGACGGTAAATGAAGAGAAGCTGCCCGGCGGTCTTGCCTACCTCGTGGATGAGGTGAACAAGCTCGGCCTTAAGTTCGGCATCTGGATGGAGCCCGAGATGGTGAGCCCCGATTCCGACCTTTACAGAGAGCACCCCGACTGGGCGATTCAGATACCCGGCCGCGCGCCCGGACTTTCGCGCAACCAGCTCGTGCTTGACTTAACCCGCCCCGAAGTGTGGGAACATACCTGGAACAGCATCGAGTCGGTTCTTAAGAGTGCCAACATTGAATACCTTAAATGGGACATGAATCGCCAGCTTGCGGACCTCTACAGTGCAGGCCTTTCCGCTGACAGACAGGGTGAGCTTTATCACCGATATGTGCTTGCGGTTTATCGCCTGCAGGAGAAGCTTGTCACCACGTTCCCTGATTTATTGATAGAGAATTGTTCCGGCGGCGGCGCTCGCTTCGATCCCGGCATGCTTTATTACAGCCCGCAGATTTGGACTTCCGACGATATCGACGCCATCGAGCGTCTCTCCATTCAGGAAGGAACTGCGCTTATTTATCCGCTTTCCACCATGGGCGCCCACGTCTCCGATTGCCCCAACCACGCAGTCGGCCGTGTCACACCTTTCAAGACCCGCGGCCACGTCGCCCTCGCAGGCACCTTCGGCTACGAACTCGACATCACCAAGATTTCTGTAGAAGACCGCGCCCAGATACCGATTCAGGTAGCGCAGTATCACAAATACAATGACCTCGTTCGCGAAGGTGACTATTACCGTCTGGCTTCTTTGGCCGACAACGGCGAATACGACGCCTGGATGGTGAAGTCGCAGGACGAGCGCGAGATTCTCGTGACCTTCGTTCAGGTGCTCAACCACCCGAACTTCAAGTCGCGTACCCTCTGCCTACAAGGTCTCGACCCGCAGAAGACCTACCGCGACTGCGAATCCGGCCGCACCTACGGCGCTGACACCCTAATGTACGCCGGCCTCCCCATCCCCCGTAGCTGGGGCGACTTCAAGTCCACGCTGATCCACCTGGAAGAAGTCTAGATAATCACACATAAATAGCGAATACCCCTTCCTTCGGCCTGCTTGCTCCTGATGGAAGGGGCTTCTTTTGCCTCAAAAAGTCTGCGCATCCTACCTGCACCGCCCCAATTTCGGCGCAACGCCGCAAATAAACTTTTGTAACTTAACAAAAATCAAATCCCCTGTCAATTCTCTACAATCCCGACAAAATCTCATTGCCACATTCTGACAAACTTGCCCGCAAACACTTGCAATTGCGCCGATAAGATAGTACTGTGATATAGGAAGGGATTTGTTAAGTTACAAAAACCTAACAAATCGCGACTGTAACTTAAATTAAGTTATTATTAAGAATTCAACACAAGACAAATACAACAAAATGTGAGAGGATTATGCAATATGAGTGAAGTTAAGATTTTAAACAGCCCCGCAGTTAAGAACATGCCCTGGCAGGACAAGCCCGCAGGACTTAAGAACGCTCCTGTCTGGAGATACAGCGAGAATCCAATTATAAAGAGAAACCCCATCGAAGGCGTAGCACGTATCTTTAACAGCGCGGTAGCTCCTTACGAAGACGGCTTCATCGGCGTATTCAGAGGCGAGCAGACCAACGGTATCCCTTACGTATACTTAGGACGCTCCAAGGACGCCATTCATTGGGAGTTCGAGCCCGAGAAGGTCCGGTTCGTCAATGAAAAAGGCGAGCCCTTCATGCCCAATTACGCATACGATCCCAGACTTGTTAAAGTTGAAGATACATATTATATTATCTGGTGCGGCGATTTCTTCGGAGCATCAATCGGAATGGCTAAGACTCAGGATTTCAAGACCTTCACCAGAATCGAGAATCCTTTCATTCCTTTTAACAGAAACGCAGTGCTGTTTCCTCGTAAGATAAACGGCAAGTTCATGCTGCTTTCCAGACCTTCCGATTCCGGACACACACCTTTCGGCGACATCTTCGTAAGCGAAAGCCCCGACATGGAATACTGGGGACATCATCGCCACGTTATGAGCCGCGGAAGCGAGTGGTGGGAATCACTTAAGATCGGCGGCGGCGCAGCTCCCATCGAGACCACCGAAGGCTGGCTCCTTTTCTACCACGGTGTATGCGGAACCTGCAGCGGCTACGTATATTCCATCGGCGGCGCCATCTTAGACATTGACAACCCTTCGATTGTTAAGTATCGTTGTACCAACTTCCTCCTCACTCCCGAAGAGGAATACGAAGAGCGCGGATTCGTACCCAACGTATGCTTCCCTTGTGCCACCATCCACGACTCAGAGACCGGCCGCATCGCCCTTTACTACGGTTGCGCCGACTCCTACGTAGGCCTCGCATTCACCAAGGTCGACGAAGTCGTAGACTACATTAAGAAAAATTCCGTTACCAACGCCGTAGACACAAGCCTCGGCCTCCAGTAACGACTAAAAGGATATACTCTGAACACAATGAACAATAACATTCTTTTCTTCGCCCCGGTATTTAAAGACCTCATCTGGGGCGGCGATAAATTGGCAAAAGAATATGGCTATCCAATCCCCTCATCCACGACAGGAGAGTGCTGGGAGATAAGTGCCCACCCTCACGGCGACTGCACCTGCATCACCGGCGATTACAAGGGTAAGAAGCTTTCCGAACTCTGGCTCGAGCACCCCGAACTTTTCACCACGGGCCAAAGCAAGAGCAACGCCACCGGCGAGTTCCCCTTACTCCTCAAGGTAATCGACGCCAAGGACAACTTGTCCGTACAGGTTCACCCCACCGATGAGTACGCCAGAGACCACGAAAACGGCGCTTCGGGCAAGACCGAGTGCTGGTACGTCCTCGACTGCGAACCCGACTCAGAACTCATCGCAGGTCACAACGCTCACTCCAGGGAGGAGATTAACAGGCTCATCGACGAAGGTCGCACCTGCGAGCTCATCCGCACCGTCAAGGTCAATCCCGGCGACTGCCTCTTCATTAAAGCAGGAACCGTACATTCCATCAAAGGCGGCGTGATGCTCTTAGAACTCCAGCAGAATTCCGATATCACCTACAGAATTTACGACTACGACCGCATCCGCGACGGTAAGAAGCGTGAGCTCCACACCGAGAAGGCCAAGGCCACCATCAACGTCGAAGGCGACGACTGCAAGGCAGTTTCAACCCCCGACACCCCCGGAACCCACAAGATAGCATCCTGCAAGTACTTTGACGAATACCGTATCAACGTAGCCGGCACCGAGACCTTCGAAGCAGGCGACACTTTCGCTACTTTCTTTGTTACCGAAGGCGAAGGCGCTGCAGACGGAATTTCCATTAAGAAAGGCGATAGCTTCCTTTTAACCGCAGGACAAGCGCCCCTTACACTTACAGGTAACATGACAATTATCGCAGCCACTCCCGGAAGAGAGGCATAACAGAGGCACGACCATCATGAGCAAGAACGTTACGATGCGCGATATTGCGAAGAAAATGAATATCAGTGCCGTATCGGTATCCAAGGCCATAAGCGGCCACGAAGGCGTCAGCGACAGTCTTCGCGCCGAGATTCTTAAGATTGCCGACGAACTGGGCTACAACTACGCCCCCAAGTCCCCCGATAAATCCTTAAGCATCCGCGTCATGGTATCCGAGACATATTTCTCAGAGAATTCCTTTTATTCAAGACTTTTTGGGTGCATCGCCTCAGAATTTATGAAGCGGGGCCACGACTGCACCCTCGAGATATTAAGCCACAAGGCCGAGACAAGCGGCAATCTGCCCGGCGCAATCACCTCCGGCAAGGTTGACGGCGCCATAGTCTTAGGCCCCATCATCAAGCCCTGCATGGACAAGGTCCTTCACCTCGACCTTCCCGTGGTATTTGTGGACAATTACACCCCCGAAGACATCATCGACTGCGTAGTCGGCGACAACGTCTACGGCTCCCACATGCTCACCACTTATCTTATTAACAAAGGTCACCGCAAGATTGCTTTTGTCGGTACCGTGAGCGCGACTAACTCCATCACCGACAGATACTTAGGCTACGTTAAGGCTCTCATGCAGCACGGAATCGCGACCCGCGAGGACTACCTTATCCCCGACCGCGACGCTGAAGGCATCTTAACCGACGAGTTTAAACTCCCGGAAGACATGCCGGATTCTTTTGTCTGCAACTGCGACGAGACCGCCTACCACCTTGTGAAATTCCTGCAAAAGAAAGGGCTCCGCATCCCCGAAGACGCCTCAGTTGTGGGCTTTGACGACTATATATTCGCCACTTTCTGCGACCCGAAGCTTACCACTTTCAGCGTAGACATGCGCGAAATGAGCCGTGCTGCGGTGGGTCTTATGGAAGAGAAGATTAAGAACCCGAATACCGACCGCATCCGCAGAGTCATAAGCGGGGAGATAATCATTCGCGACTCGGTTAAAGCTGTATGAAATTTTTCGAATTGATAAAATTTTTGGAACTTTTGACGATACGAGATACAAAAGCGACAATTCAATTCGTTTTTTTTGTCAAGAGCCATGTTCTTGCATGGCGGACATTCTTATGATATAATATGTTCTGTGCGAGCATCCTGTACACATGTACAGGATGTTTTCTACGCATCGGCAATTTTCATAGAGGGAGAAAAAGAATATGACAAAATGGGTTTACCTTTTTGAGGAAGGTTCCGCTGACATGCGTAATCTTCTTGGCGGTAAGGGCGCTAACCTTGCAGAGATGACCAACATCGGCATGCCTGTACCCCAAGGATTCACAATCACTACAGAAGCTTGTACCCAGTACTACGAAGACGGAAAGAAGATCAATTCCGAAATTCAGGCACAGATTGATGAGTATGTGCTTAAACTTGAAGCAATGACAGGTAAGAAATTCGGCGACAAGGAGAATCCTCTTCTTGTATCCGTACGTTCCGGCGCACGTGCGTCCATGCCCGGTATGATGGACACAATCCTTAACCTTGGATTGAATGAAGACGTTGTTAATACATTGGCAGAGAAGTCCGGCAATCCTCGCTGGGCATGGGACTGCTACAGAAGATTCATTCAGATGTTCTCCGACGTTGTTATGGAAGTCGGCAAGAAGTACTTTGAAGAATTAATCGATCAGATGAAGGCTCGTAAGGGCGTTACTCAGGACGTTGAGCTTACAGCCGAAGATCTTAAAGAACTCGCTAATCAGTTCAAGGCTGAATACAAGGCTAAGCTTGGTGAGGACTTCCCCACCGATCCCAGAGTTCAGCTTGAAGAAGCTATAAAGGCAGTATTCCGTTCATGGGACAATCCCCGTGCTAACGTATACCGCCGCGACAACGATATCCCTTATTCATGGGGTACCGCTGTTAACGTACAGAGCATGGCATTCGGTAACATGGGTGATGACTGTGGTACCGGTGTTGCATTTACCCGTAACCCCGCTACAGGTGAGAAGGGACTTTTCGGAGAGTTCCTTACCAACGCACAGGGTGAAGACGTAGTTGCAGGTGTTCGTACACCTATGAAGATTACTGAAATGGAGCAGAAGTTCCCCGAAGCTTTCGAGCAGTTCAAGAAAGTTTGCCAGAACTTAGAGAACCATTACAGAGATATGCAGGATATGGAGTTCACCGTTGAACACGGTAAGCTCTACATGCTTCAGACACGTAACGGTAAGAGAACCGCTCAGGCTGCACTCAAGATCGCTTGCGACCTTGTAGATGAAGGCATGAGAACCGAAGAAGAAGCAGTTGCAATGATCGATCCCCGTAACCTTGACACCCTTCTTCATCCTCAGTTCGACAAGGATGCAGTTGCTACAGCTAAGGTTATCGGTAAGGCTCTCGGCGCAGCTCCCGGTGCTGCTTGCGGTAAGATTGTATTTACTGCAGACGATGCCAAGGATTGGGCAGCAAGAGGCGAGAAGGTTGTTCTTGTTCGTCTTGAGACCAGCCCCGAAGATATCGAAGGTATGAAGGCCGCTCAGGGTATCCTCACCGTTCGCGGCGGTATGACCTCTCACGCAGCAGTTGTTGCTCGTGGTATGGGTACCTGCTGTGTATCCGGTTGCTCCGATATCATCATGAATGAAGAAGCTAAGACATTCACCCTCGGCGGTAAGACTTACACCGAAGGCGATATGATTTCTTTTGACGGTACCACAGGTATTATCTACGATGGCGCTATCAGAACCGTTGACGCTACCATCGCCGGTGAGTTCGGCCGTATCATGGCTTGGGCTGACAAGTACCGCAAGCTTAAAGTTCGTACTAACGCAGACACTCCCCGTGATGCACAGAAGGCTCGCGAACTCGGTGCAGAAGGTATCGGTCTTTGTCGTACAGAGCACATGTTCTTCGAAGAGAACCGTATCGATGCATTCCGTGAGATGATCTGTTCCGATACCAAGGAAGAGCGTGAAGAAGCACTTGAGAAGATTCTTCCTCTTCAGCAGGGCGACTTCGAGAAGTTGTTCCTCGCTATGGAAGGTAACCCTGTTACCATTCGTTTCCTTGATCCTCCGCTTCATGAGTTCGTACCCACAGCTCCAGAAGATATCGAGAAGCTGGCTAAGGCTAAGGGTAAGACTGTTGAACAGATTAAGGCTATCATCGAGAACCTTAAGGAATTCAACCCTATGATGGGTCACAGAGGATGCCGTTTGACCGTAACTTATCCCGAAATCGCAGTTATGCAGACCAAGGCTATCATCCGTGCAGCCATCAACGTTCAGAAGGCACACGCTGACTGGAAGGTTGAGCCCGAGATTATGATTCCCCTTACCGGCGACGTTAAGGAGTTCACATACGTTAAGAAGACCGTTAACGAGACCGCTGAAGCTGAAATCAAAGCTTCCGGCGTAGATCTTAAGTACGAAGTAGGTACCATGATCGAAATCCCTCGTGCAGCTCTTACTGCCGATGAAATTGCCAAGGAAGCTGAATTCTTCTGCTTCGGTACCAACGACTTAACTCAGATGACCTACGGCTTCTCCCGTGATGACGCAGGCAAGTTCCTTGAAGCTTACTACAAGGCTAAGATTTTCGAGAACGATCCCTTCGCTAAGCTTGACCAGAGCGGTGTAGGCCAGCTCATGGAAATCGCTATCGAGAAAGGTAAGTCTCAGAGACCTAACCTTCACTGCGGTATCTGCGGCGAGCACGGCGGCGATCCTACATCTGTTGAGTTCTGCCACAAGATTGGCCTCGACTATGTAAGCTGCTCACCTTACCGTGTTCCGATTGCAAGACTTGCAGCAGCACAAGCAGCAATCGCAAACAAGTAGGATGAGCCCCGAAACCCTTGATTTTACTGGGGTTTTCGGCAATCGCCTTTCGACGAATTTTGATTAAAAATGACCGATTTTCGGAGTCGAAATCGCGATTGTGTACACAAAGTTATAAAAAATACGACCTTCATTACATCGTAAAAATGTAGTGAAGGTCGCTTTGATTTTGGAGGATTATATTTGATTATATTCCGGTTTTTTGTTCTAAATTATCCTAGAAGATAATTCTTTTACCCAAGGACAATTATATCAGTTTTGGCCTTTGAGCAGGAAACTTTTCTTGACAAGTGCAAAAAAATCCTATTTTCAAAAAATGCTCACGTTTTGCTCACGTTTTGAGTATATACAAAGAAAAAAAGGTGTGATATTATTAAACTAGCAAATCGGTAGGGACATACAAAACCTGCCGATTTTCTTTTGCCTAAAAAGCTTCGAGGGCACTCCTGTAAAGCCCACTCCTGATCGAAGCCGGCAAAAGAAAAATATTATAGAATTGAGGTGATTTTGAGCCGGGGATGAATTATAATTAGTTATATTCCAGTATAAACGGTTAAGCAAATCTGGAATTAGTGGAGTAGAACATGGATAAAAAAAAGGCTTTGTCTGGCGCCATAATATTTATAACCCTGATGGGAATCGTAAGTCTGTTTTCGGACATGACTCATGAAGGCGCCAGAAGCATATTGGGCGAATATCTGAACCTCGCAGGGGCATCCGCTGCAACCATCGGATTTGTGTCCGGTATAGGAGAATTGTGCGGGTATTCACTAAGGCTCATATCCGGATTTATAGCAGATAAAACGAAGAAATACTGGACATTTG
>FMTX01000024.1 GCA_900100895.1 Lachnospiraceae bacterium YSD2013 | reverse complement strand
CGAAATGTATTATGGTTATGAAAAAGAATATCGCTCGTTTGACGAGTTTTCAAAAGGTGTTGAAGAATACATAGATTATTATAATAATAAACGAATTCAGGCAAAAACAAAATGGATGACTCCTGCGGAATACAGGAAATCATCCATCTGTTCAGCCTAGTTTATAAATATGTGTCCAGGATTCTGGGTACATATCACTCACAGTGACAGGGACTAAATACCTATATTATGTCAGCAGCCCTTCTTGCCGCTCTTGTGATCTGCGATTGAGCAGGCGCCGGGGGTGCCGTACTCGATGAGGCCGGCGTCGGCTGGGTCGACGGAGACGCGACCGTCGGGGAAGACGAAGGCCGGGATGCCTATGTCGCCGACTTCCTTGCAGTGGTCGAAGACCGGCGACGTGTCGCGCAGTCTCGTGAACGCGGACATGTTGCGTACATTCTCGCCGATGTTGATATATTCAAATTCATCCTCGCGCCCCTTAATCTGCTCGTGCACATAATCGCAGTAGGGACACGTGGGCATTCCATAAATTTTAATCATGATGATTCCTCCTTGCCCTGTTATTTATAATCAACATTATATTGTGCGCAATTTATATTGTCAAGTCACCGGAGCCAAAGAAGCATATTCTTGTCTTGACAAATAATGATGATATAATTATGATATAAGTATGAGAGAGTTACGTTTTGAATGGGATGATAATAAAGCTATTATCAATTTAAAGAAGCACGGAATTAGTTTTGAAGAGGCTTCAACCGTTTTTGACGATGCCGACGGTATCCTGTTCGATGACCCCGATCACTCCGAGACAGAAGACAGATTTATCCTATTGGGGATGAGCATTGAAGCTAATATGCTAATCGTTTGTCATTGCTTAAGAGACGGCGATTCGGTTATTCGGATTATATCAGCAAGAAAGGCAACTAAGTCAGAAACACAAACATATGCAGACTTCAAGAAAGGTTGGTGATGAGCATGAGAGAAGAATACGATATCAAAGCACTTAATCCCCGTAAGAACCCTTACGCAAGCAAGGTTAAGCAACAGGTTACGATGAATATCAATAAGACTACTATCGAGTACTTCAAGGCTATGTCCTCAGAGTCCGGCATTCCTTATCAAGTGCTTATTAACCTTTACCTTGACGAGTGCGTTAAGGAAGAGAAAAAAATACAGTTTGTATAATCACTACGACGAAAAAAGGCAGAATCAGTTTGATTCTGCCCGCTACTATCTAATACTCTTTCTCCACCTTCTCCAGCCCATACATCCGCATGAACTGCGCCTTGTCCGCTTCGCCTCGGATCAGCATGACTTCGTGGAACTCGCCGGTGTGGCGGTTCTTGAAGCCGGCGACTTGCTCGCCGGTGCAGATGGAGGCGCGGATTACCGGGCGCTCGATTTCCGGGTCGTACACGTACGACGGCGCGGCGCCCGCCTTCTTCTTTTTCCAAACCTCAAACCACCCCATACTCAATCTTCCCCCACCAGCTTAATCTTCACATAATCATGCCCCGTCGCCGGCAGGAACTTCTCAAGCACATCCGCCGTCTTCATCCTGAGGCTCGACGTATTCACGCACGGATGGCACCCGACCTCCTCAGCCGCCAGCACATCCTCATCAATCAGAAGCTGCACCGCGTGCTCCTTATCATTCATAAGCCCCATCACGCTCACCGCCCCCGGCTCGATATCGAGGTACTTAACCATATCCTCCGCCTCAGCAAAAGAAAGCCTCGCCGAATTAATCTGCGCCGACAACTCCTTGGTCTTAAACTTCTTATCCCCCGGCATCATCAAGAGATAAAACTGCGTCTTCTGCCTGTTACACAAGAACAGATTCTTGCAAATAATAACCCCGAGCACCGCATCAATCCGGTTGCACACCTCCATAGTGCCCGCCGCCTCATGATCCGTCCTCATATACTCAATTCCCAGCCCATCCAGGAAATCATACGTCCGCATCTCGCGGGGCAACCGGCCCTCGGCCTCCGCCGGCGTCGGGCGGCCTTTAAGTAGTTCCATCGTATTCACTATCTCCTTACCACTCTCTTACCAAACGGGCTAAAAGAAAGCCTCGCTATCTTAAAAAACTGCATTCCAAAAGGAATCCCCACTACCGTCACGCACAAAAGCGCCCCGATAATCAGATTCCCCAACGCCATCTCCAGTCCGCCAAAGAAAAACCAGAACACGTTGAGCAAGCACGAGCCCACTCCGCCCTCGTCCACAATTTCCTTACCGAACGGATCCAACGATATCGATGACAGCTTAAAGCACTGCACTCCCACCGGTATTCCCACTATCGTAATGCACCAAAGCACTCCCGTAATCCACCACCCGATAGCACTGAGAAGGCCACCGAAGAGGATCCAGAGGATGTTGCCAAGTAAAGTCATAAATATACCTCTCAAATATTACTTTAAGAAAAAAGAAGCCAGCCCAACGCTCCCACTATAATTATAGCCGACAGAACAATGAAAAAGATTGCAATAGTCTTAAGCCTATTCAATTCTGCGCCTTCTTCCTCGATATTGTAAGCCCTCGCACTATCTTGCGGCTTATATGGAATAACCGGCTCCGAAATTGCCTTGTTCTTAGATCTTACCTCTTTATTCTTCTGCCTAAGCATGGCTAATGGATCCTGCTGATTCATTACTCGACTATAAAAATTCTTCAAAAACTCAATATCCTCAAACGTATAATCCATCTCGTCATCAGGGTGGGCCCATTTATTACGTATCAGACGCACTCGTTTTAGCGCCTTCAAGTCATGGTCCCAGCCAAATACTTTTTGCGCCATATAATTCGGAGTATCTTCCATTTCTTTGATATAAAGAGTCACTCCATGCTGTTCGCCATATATATCGTTACATAGTTTTTCAAGATGCTTGAAGGCGTCAATGAATTCTTTCACTTTAGTTCTCCATGATTCTCAAGATATCAAACAACTATCTATATTATTACAGCAAAAGAACATTTCCGTCCCATTCTTCATGATTAACCGGCTTATCCTCTATAACTATACATTTCTCATCAGAATCTTTTTTGACAGTATATTTTATTCTCTTATCTACCAACTCTACCTTTAGTTCGCATCCGCCATTCAGGTCAATGTTTCTCTTTTTACAATCTGCCGCAATTCCTCTAAGAACTCTATTTTTTCTACTCTTGAGGCCGCTACATATTTCGACTTTTTTCTTTTCTAAGTAAACATCGTCCTCACTTTGCGCATCAACCAAAGGCGCTTTCAAATTTGTCATCGGTATTAAGTAGAACTCTTCGCAATCGGAAACATACATATTATCTCCAGCTACAAAGCTATTACCTTCCAGTTCAAACAAATATACAACTTTGCCCTCATAAAAACTCTTTAAATGAGAAATTTCTCCGGTATATTCATTTGCAGAAGAACAAATTGTACAAGCGCAAAAGAAACCATGGAGGCCAGAAACAATTATTCCTATAATCGCATAATCTTTTATAGTTGATGCAAAGCCTATAATCATATTTGTCTCAAGTAATATTATTGCCAAAAATAGCATAAAGCCGATTACTAAATATCTATGCCACTTTCTGACTTTATAATACTGAGTTCTGCCTATTTCCTGTTTCTTGATATCCAATGCATAAATTGTGCCTGCGATTATCGCCACAAGAAGAAGAATGATTATCCCGCCGATAATTATTTTGACATCTAATTCTTTAATAATCTGCTCACCTTGCGTTACTTGCACCGATATATCATTATCACTTGCGCCTATATCTTTTTGTCCCGTAATTGTGCTTTCCGCATTATTCTGTTGTAGGATTAAATCTGTCGAAATATTAAAAATAGTAGCCAGGAATCCCATTGCATAACAAAAAACGACAAAACACAAGAAAACTGCGATCGTCCGAAAAACTCTATGCCGCTCTCTTTCTTCATGCGACATGAGTGTTATCGAAATTCGTGTTTGATTCAGAAATACTCCTATTCCTATGATGGCGCCGAGTGTTGCCGCCGCAAACGCCAATATCTTAGTCACATTAACTATACTTTCTAAATCCATATATAACCACTCCCCAATGTATTATTCGAAATATATAAATGCATATACGCCAAAACACTTCCCATTAAGAAATACAGCGAAAGTGTAATCACCTCATATATCAAATTAATCCAATATCTTCAAAATATTATCAGAAACGCGTTCAACACTATGACGAACCATTCCATCGTTGGCTCCATCTTTTCCGAATAATTCTTCAACAATTCCTTTATTTCTGACTGTCATTCCTGCTATTATTTTTTCTTTCTGTACTTTCCTAGTGATTGGAACCGAATCTTCTTCATATTCATTTAAGAATTTTACTGCTATTACTGGTTTACCTTTGTCTTTGCCCATGAGAAACTGTGCGTACTTATAACTTCCTTCATCCCCAATAAGCTCGCATGCAACCGCATTGAAGTCCAATTGACCTCTTCCAATGCTAACAAAAGGAACATTTTTACCACTGCCATTTTTTACTTTTACTACTTGCCACTCCATATGATTACCTCCTTGTCTGCAGCTATATTTCGCTATTTTGCATCGTCTTGTTATTTGTATGATAATCTATATGATTCTATTTGTCAATACTGCTTTTAGTTCTTTTTGTTCTTTTTGAGCATCTATTCCTAATCGAATAAACCCCGCCACCCATGATGGAACGGACCTTTTAAAATCCGTCATAATTCAGATCTTAAAGCTTTACCCAAAAACAGTTCCCCTAATGATTATTCTCCAAAGCTCGCATGAACTTATCTTAACAAAAAGAAAGATGTTGTATTAATCAACACCTTTCCTCCTTTAGCAATCTATTCTAATATTTGCTCCCAGTTGCATCAACCATCAGCCTCATGACGGACTTATATATAAAGTACTAAACGTCTTCCCGTCCCCTAACAAAGCCAGCCTTTTTTAGTGCAACTGACATTTGGCTTTCTGACTCAGAATCATTTGTCTGGCCTGACAAATTCGTCGATAATCGCCAAACTTTTCTCTGTATCTTATTATCAAAGCTTTCATACAAAACAACTGCTTCCAATATTTCTCCGTTTTGAGGTCTGTTTTCTGCCGAATAAGCCCCACTCAAATCATTAATATGAATTGACCCTCGCTCATCCTGATATCCCATAATGCGAACTTGAGTAAAATGTGCAACATTCTTTAATACTTCACATTTTACAATCTTACCAGCCTCTAAGTTTTTAATCTCAACAGTTTCAGCGCTTCCGTCTATTATTTTAATCGAAGTATTATATGCTCTAGGACCATCATAGCTAAAACCAACGCCAAATTTTACCCTTTGATTAATCTTGCTTTTATCTACCTCTCCTTTTGTTGCAGATGGATTAAAATAAACCTCAACTCCTCTATATGTAATATAGGCATGGCTATCGTTCACATAATTATTGCTAATTCTTCCTGTCAACAAAAGCATTTTAGAAGCCATCTCATCCTCTGACAAAGCATCTTTCTTACTCCTAGAATTGACCATCAAAGAGCCTAAGCCCTTTCCCTCGGAAGTTAACCAATGCTGAACGGCTGTTCTATTAAATATATTGTATGATTTTCCTTTTAGCTCACGTAATAATTTGGGCAAGTCAGTTTGCGCCGAAGCACTGTCTTCAACAGCCTGCAAAAACTTCAAAACAAATCGATAATAATGTGCTTCTACCGAATCAGTTAATGCTACCCAATGATTTAATTTCAATATAGCATCTTGAATAAGAGCATCCTGATTCTCATATTCCAATTTCATAATTGCGTCAAACCAAATCCGAATATTTCCTGAATGTTGACTTTCTTCGACCATGTTTTGTTCCATTAAGGAAACTATCTTTTGCAGATATTTCTGCTTCTCAGATGCGCTCGCCTTATGTCTGCGCTTTTCATATGCCCTCGCCAAAATACGGCGCGCTTGAATTCTATTCTTTCCCTCCGAATTATCGATATACCTTTCCCAAAGGTCTATTGAATCATCCAAATTTAGTGTCAAAGAATTAAGTCTAGCCTCAATACCGTCTAAATCATCAACATTACTCTCTAGCGCCAGTTTTTTACACTCTTCCCAGAGATCTGCTGCCCGATCTACATACTTCATTGCCCATACACCATTTTCCGTTGACAAATACTGACAAAAAGATTCCTCTGACTCTTCGAGCATATTTCTAGCCATGGTTGCAACTTGAATACACAAATTGATTTCCGATACATGACCAGCGACTCCAGTATTTCCCTCTCTGACAAGCTTAAATAAAGCAAACGCCTTCTCAGCATCTTCCTCTATTAATTCAATTATGGCCTGATTTTCTTCTGGCCTTCCCTCCCTTTCATTTGTATAGATTTCTTTAATATATTCATTTGTTATCCTAGAAGAGTACCCCATTCCTTTCATATGGTAGAGGAATGGATCTACGTACCCAGTTAATGACTCTGACATCTCAATAGCAGCATCTATATTGGAAAAACCTTTATCATAGTTTCTGTCTATATAGAAATAATACCTAGCTAAATGTGCAGTAAAATGAGGCTCTTCAGGATAAGTTTCTACCAACTTATTAAATATTCGAATTATTGCATCATTAGAATCATCATATTTCGTCTGATTTACTACACTAGTTTCCTCCTTCAATCTCTGAATTAATGGCGAAAATGCAGGCTTTTCAGAGTCCGTATCGGCCACTCGCGTAATAAATAGGCTTCTAAGGGCATTCAATACCGACTGATTAACAATATAGGATTTCGAATCTTCTATAAATGCAAGAATATTATCCACCAGAGCAGTAAATGAAATCTCTGTTGCAGTTTCGCCTAACGATAACTGCTTAAGTATTTCCTCTCCAAACAAATGGTATTTTATCTTTATCAAATATTTCCCATTGTCTTTTTCAATTTTGACAAGGTCGCGAATTTCCGGCATCTGATTAATCAGGAAATTGTTGCTATCTTTCCCGTACAAATCAGAGAAATATTGAACGTCTAAAGAAACATTTCCGTAATCTGCAAGCGAAAGAGCAAATACTATTTTTTTAGCTTGAGGATTCATCTCCCTTAAAAATCGACTTATATATGGTTTCACGCCTTTAAATTCTGAGTCGAAAGCATACATGGACATAATAAACGGAGAACGTTCACTTGAATTCGGATTTTTAACTATTGCATCAATCTTGCTTTTTGCAGCCTCCGATATAGCATAATCTTGCAATTTAAGAGCCATTTCACGGGCCTCACCATCACTCAGTTGACCCACTACTGTATACACCGCTCCGTCAGAACTGGTCTCCTTTCCGCGGCTCTTTCTTTCAAAAAAGCAAATCACAAAACCGAACCCCATGGTTTTTAAGTCAAAATGTAGCTTTTTGGCATCTTCAAACTCTATTTTGTTGCTGTCCGCAAAGATTAGTATCGGCATACCGGTCAAGTCATAGATTTTCTGCACATTTCGAGTTGTATGATCGTTTATTTTCTTTAATATGAGCGTAGGATATCTATTTGACAATTCCTTTGCCAGTCTCCTGAGCATCGTCGTACCACCCATACCTGGCTCATAGCAAACTTTAGTCAGTAATCTGCCTTTTCTTTCACTTAAATCGTTAACTATTTTTCCCTTTACTATTTCTGTTTCATTTCTTATAACATCGAATCTTTCTTTTATTCCATACCAACTAATATCGTTATTACCACAATAAAAATTTCGTCGCGATGTTGCGACCGCATCCTCCTCTTCTTCGGCCTCTATCCCCGCGTACAGCACTTCAAAAGAGTCCTGTAACTCTACAAAAAAGCCATCCTCTATGATTGCATCATCCGCTTTCGTAGAGGGAAATTTTCTGCCGTATGGTTTATCTGCAATAATCTTATCACTATTCAAAATATTAAGATTCTTACAAAACTGTTCAATCGAAAGTCCAACCACATTAAAGTTATCAGAATCAATTTTGGAATATTCTGTTTTTGAAGAAAGCACATAGAAATCTGCATCGGCTCCGTCATTATAAATATCATTAAAAGCCTGCACTACTCTCTCCAAATTTTTTTCGTAGTCAACCGGATAAATAAAAATCTTAACAGGCTTAGCATATACTTTATGAAACTCTTCCAACATCGTACTTAGATGTCTACCATATAGTGATATCCATTTATTAGTTGGGCCAATAGATTCAGGGACATCAGCTACACCATTAGCCATTACCCATTGTGTTTTTCCAGAAAACGTGAATTTCTTTTTTGCTTCTACTTGATTCAATAGATGTTTCCAAGGCGTAATTTTTGTAATAGACTCATACTCTTTTGCCAGTCCATCAACATCGGAAGCCGGGTCAAAATCTATAATCAAATCCCATTTTTTTGAAAATAGCCCCTGTAAGTCTACTGATGGCATTCGTTTTGTAACCAAAACATATGCGTATGATTCAGAAAAATCACATGTATCGTCAAGAATTTGATACCACCCATTTCCATCCCCATAAATTGAGTCCTCAATTAAATCGAGCTGAGCATTTGAATCGATGTAGTTTCTTATTATTTTGCGCAACTCGCCAATACTCTCACGCATTTTGTTAGGATCTGGGATTCGAGCACTATGCTTAGGGTCGTTATTTACATTTTGAGAATTATTCAACAAAATATCTGTATCAATTTCAAATGATAAATATGACGGAGACGCGTAAGTTTTAAATGAAGCTATAAGATCGCTTAGCCTTGTACGTTTGGAATCGAGTGCGTTCGTTTTCTCAACTCGCTCGGTCATAGTCATATTCCCGTCAGCCACCAGTTCTATATACCTTCTAAATAAATAGTTTTTGAAAGTCCACTCACAACATTGGTATAATGATGTGCCAGCTTCAATCGCCTTCATTCGCGCTAATTCATTGTCTCCCGCCAATTTCAACTCCTGAAACCGCTTAAACAATCTAATACTAGCATTAAACGAATCAACCAAGACTGAATTTTCCCGATAATTCACCTGATTTGCACTTGCTAATAAACCCGAGAAATTAATTTGAACTAATCCCATTTTCCCATCTCCTTTATTGGTAGGTAATTTTTGATTGTGACAACATCCGATTCAATAATTAAATATACTCATAAACGTTCATTCAAGCGGATAACTATAATAGTTGATACACAGAGAATCTGACTATTAATCGATTTAAACTATTCCAAAATCATTCTTATAATGTTATGTCGTACCCAATATTTATTGTTTTTTTGCTATATTCTGAATTATTCGCAAAAATGAAACATTTCACTTTCATTTTATCGCAAGTAACCATTTTTCTCAATATATTTTGATACTTTACACAACAAAAAAAGCAAGCTAAAAGTTCTCCTCAACGAGTACTTTCAGCTTGCCACATAATATCTTTTATTATTTACCGTATGGATAACAATTATGACATTGCTTTTCCTTTGTATATCCCGCTGCTTCTGCCTCCTCTAACGAGTTGAAATAAACTCTGTTTTTTTCTTTAGGCAGGTTTCCTTTGCAATCAGCACAATGTAACTTCATATTATTCTTATTGCCAATGTATACTGCTTCAGAAGGAACCGGATCATTTTGAAATCCTTTCAGGTTACTTCCACCATTTCCTCCATTGGAGTTCGATGAGCCTCCATTCGATGACTTACTCTCCTGTTTACCTGTACTTTCAGACGCTTTGGTATTATCAGTGTTATCGCTGGGTACACTTTTCGTAACGTTTGTACTATCACCCTGTGTTTCATTGTCGAGAGTATAAAATTCTTGTGACTTGGCTTTTTTCTCAAGTGCCGAATCTCCGCCTTTATATTCCTTTTCTGGTATAGTGCTCCATTGAATTTCTTTGCCATCCGAAAATGCAGTTATGCCACCTTGTAAATCCGTTCTGAATAAAGCAACATTTTTCTCTCTGAGCGTATCTAACGTCTCCTGATGTGGATGTCCATACTCATTATCTTTGGCACAGCTTACAACTGCATACTTAGGATTTATTAAATCAAGAAACTCTTTTGTCGATGATGTGTAACTTCCGTGATGTGATACATGATAAACCGTCGCTGATAAATCCTTATTCTGCGCTATCATGTCCTTTTCAGCAGTCGCCTCAGCATCTCCTGCGAACAAAAAAGCAGTGTCTCCACATGTAACTTTAACGCATAATGACGAGTTGTTGGGATCATCATATTCTTTAGTATGAAGTATAGTAACAGTAGCATCTCCAAGCTCAAAGGCTGTGTCTTCTTCAGGAATACTCCACTTCAGATTCTTATATGCAAAAGCATCAAGCATGTCGTGATAATACTTGTTATCTTTGATAAATGAGCTCATATATATAGTGTCTATATCAAACTTTGTAGCCACTACATCTGCGCTTCCTATATGGTCAGAATCTGGGTGCGTAAGGATAAAGTAATCTAACTTAGTCACGCCAACATCAGAAAGATATTTTTGAATCTTCGTACCAACATTATCAGGACCGGCATCTATAAGCATGTACTTACCCTTTGACTCGAGCAGTGTACAATCACCCTGGCCGACATCGATAAAGTGCACATTAAGTTCAAGCGATTCCTCTTCCAGAAGAATTTCATCTTTCTCAACTTCATCAGCAACTTCCTCGACCGCCGGAACATCTGAGTCTATTACTCTTTCTTCTACAGAAACCGTTTCAACGCTCTTCGGAATAGTTTCATCTTCACTTTCAGAGTACTCTATACCAATAGCAAAAGTTGCCACCAATATACAACTTATAAGGCCTATAGCATATGTCTTCAACCTGATATGTATGTTCAATCGCGACATCAATTCTGAAAAAAGAGGACTAACACCAAAAGCAATAATAAGCCACAATAAGGCGGATACTTTCGTCCCCATTAATATGCACACCAAAGACATCAGTGCAAAAGAAGCCGCAAAAGCCCATTTAATTACATTTTTAATCACAAAAATAAGCCTCCATTAAGTTTTGATAAACAAAGTAAATATTCAAAATCTCATAATCAATGAGATACTTTGTCAGACATACTGTCTCCGTTATTGGCCTTATCCCTTTTCCGAGCATTCAATTCATCCATATATCCCGCTGTAATAATGCCAGCCGGTAGTGCAACAATAGCAATTCCGAATATTGATGAAATCATCGTTATTACTTTTCCTGCGCCTGATACAGCATAAATATCGCCGTAGCCAACCGTGGTAAGTGAAACCGTTGCCCAATATATAGCGTCAAAAAAAGTTGGAAACGTATCCGGTTCCACGCTTATAACTATAAGTGCAGAAACTAAAATATAGCCCACTGCCAATCCGCATACCACAAGAAGAGAATCCCTCTGCTTTTTGAAAACATCAAAGATAATAGCGATGCTCTTGGAATAGCGAATAACTTTGAAAACTCTAAATACTCGCAGTGTTCTTAGTAATCTAAACACTTTCAGAACTCTTAATGTCCCGCTAACCGGGATAAGCGTAGGTAATATAGCCAACAAATCAATGATAGCCATTAGTGTTATAGGGTATAATACAAAGGACAAACGTCCTTTTTGGAGTTTGTAGTCAGCCGTAGTTAATCTAAGAATATAATCTATTATGAACACTACAGTTGCCGCAACATCAACGATGGCCATTGCTCCATCACTTCTCTTTGCCGCTATAGGTACAAGGCTCAAAAAGATAACAATCAGCATAGTAACATCATAAATCTTACTTGCTATGTCATTATCAGCAGCCACTTCGATTATTTCATATATACGCTTTCTCATTTAATCTTCCCAACCCGAATTGGAATATATCATCACAGTTTATCGTACTTGTCAGCTTTGCCCTTAGCCTTCGCCACAGGGTACTTAGCTTCATTCTGGTCCATTTTAGCATTTACAATTTCATCAGCATCAAGTCCCAATTTATCTAAGAGATTCTGGCAATATACCATAACATCTGCCAGCTCCTCTTTGACATGCGCTATATCGTATTTTTCATTGTCCCACTGGAAGCATTCCAGCAGTTCTGCTGCCTCAATAACAATTGATTTTGCGAGATTCTCCGGAGCGTGGAACTGGTCCCAGTCGCGATCCTCAGTAAATCTTCTTATTCGTTCAATCGTTTCTTTTTGCATGGGTTACTTCCTCCCGTAAATATTGTGCCAATTTCTTATCCGTACAGTACACATAACACCCCTTCATTCCGCGAGTCATAAGCGTCCTATATGTGTTTTTGATTATCTCCTCTGACCTACGTTCCGCTTCTTGGGGATTTGCTTTAGCAAGTTTCTTTATACCATTAAGCGATTTATCAGAACTGGCTCTTTTCGTATAATCTGTTATTACCTTTCCATCTTCGAATCGCATATCATCGCCAATAATTACCCCAACATAATCGAACTCTAAACCCTGCGATGTATGAATGCACCCAACCTCATTAATAGAAGTATCACTAACTGCAAACGGCTCACCACTATCCAGATTCCAACTCATTTCAAAATCACCAATTTTGATATCGTGGCAATCGGTATTGTTTTTGCCCTCTGTAATCCACTTCCAACAATAACCGGCAAGCATTCGTGATGCATTATTGACTCTGTTTTTCTCAGTTACTATCTGTCTGACCTCGTTAGGGGAATCAAGCACTCTAATATCATAATCTACCCCTTCTAAGTCATAATTTGCCGTTTCTCTAATTCCAAGTACGTTATCTATCCAAGCAAGATAGCCGTCTGATCCGTTACACCGAAACTGAGATTTTAATTCCATGTATGATATTTCCGAGCCTAATTCTTTAGCCCATCTTTCAATTTCCGCTACTGAACCTATATCATCCAATGTTACTCGCTGGCTTTCATCAATAAAGAACACCGAACAGTACGCCGCATTTATTATTTCTTTTATCTGGTTCTCTCCTTCATTCTTATAATAACCAGACTTTTCGTTAAGTCTATGCGCCTCATCTGCCAGCAATGTATGGGCTACGTTTTTGCCGCAATTTGTATATTGCCCCGAACTTTTAAACATATTATCTACACTACTCATCTTAAAATGACCCTTGAGTTTTTTAAGATATACTTGTCTGGGGGCAACATTTTTTGAGACATACTGAACCATTTGGTCACGCTGTGTCAATTCAGCAAGCAAATTTATAGCCACAACAGTTTTGCCTGTTCCTGGGCCACCTTGAACTATTATTGTACGCTTCTTGTAATCATCCATGCACTTTTGCGATAGTCTAAGAATCTCTTCATAGACGACCTTCTGGTCATCTATCATAATAAACTCTCGATTTCCTTCAAGCATTGAGGCAATGGAATTCTGAAGGCTCTTTGAAGGTTTAATTTTGCCCTTGTCAACTAAATAGAGAACCTCTTTATTGTCCCCTCTTTTAACAGACTTTTTAATGAAATCCCTTAACTTTCGCAGCTCGCCTTTGGTAAATGCAGGAGCTTCATCTAGGTAGTCACGATATTGCTCAGAATCAAGCGGATCATTTTCATGTCTCATATAATTGTGAAGACAAGCGCAGGGATGAACTTCTATATCATTATCCTGTACCGTAGAATTATAGTCCTTAATCAACTGAGCGTATGACCACACCTGATAGGACGGGTGCACAACGCGTCTAATAGCCCCACCCGTAAAAGTATCTACAAGTGCGTCTACGCTTGAGACAGCACTTACCGAGTCCAACTCCTCCCATTGCTTCAATTCCACTATTACCATATTGGCAGCGTCTTTATCGTCATATCCGCTTATCATAAAGTCAACGCGTTTAGATGTTTGTGGTATGTTGTACTCTATAGCAATTCCGGCATCTGACGGAATCTCATCATCGTTAAGTACTCTATACATGTAACTTAATGAGTTTTCCCATGAGCGAAACTCCGATTTCGAAGTGTGTCTGCCCATCTTTGCCAGTATATTAGCTTCAATTTGCATTGCTATACTGTCATCTTCAACACTCTGCAAAAAATCCGTCTTTAAACCATCATAAACAATCATTTCGGTTTTTATTCCTTCCCAACAATTACATTAACCCATTTTTCTTCGCCTCTACCAGGGCGAATATCCAATGTAATACCGCATTCTATAACTTTAAATCCTGCACTCTCCATAAGTTTTTGTGCTGAAGCCTCTGTGAAGTTGCTGAATATACGCTCGCCTCTCTGTGCAGTGCCATCGCCATACTTAAAAGAAGCATACATGACGCCCTTTTTCTTAAGTGCCTTCCTCAATTTACTAATTGTCTCAGGCAACTCTTCCATTTGTACATGAAGCAATGATGCGCATGCCCATATGCCGTCGAATTCTTCATCAAAAGCTATCTCATCAAAACGCATCTGCCACACTTCTTGGCCGAGAAGTTCTGAAGCCATTCTGCACATTTCTCGTGATGCATCAAAAGCTACTACTGAATATCCATGGTGCTTGAAGGCTCTGCTATCTCGACCACTACCGCAACCTGCATCAAGGATACGACCACCTTCGGTAACGTATGCTTCAAACTTGTCACGCCAAAAGGACATGTCGGCATTGACTGTGCTCTCATAAAAAGATTGGGCATTTTCGTTGTAGTACTCTATGTTTTTATTTTCCATTTGTATAAACCCACTCTCTAAATCCGCAATTTACAGCTGACTCATATACAGGTCTCAGCACTTTATCTAATCGAGAATAAAACTCAGCTCGCGCTAATCTGTCAGAATACAACGCCCTGCGAATCTCGCTATTGTTTACATGGTATTCAGCGCATTTATTAAAAGCATCAGCGACTTTATTGTTTGTATATCGTAATTCATTGGCCTTATATTCTATATCACAAAGAGCGCCAAAATACGTATCCCAATCAGGCAGGCTATTGCTCTTGCTGCTGTTAATGTTCTTTGTTGTTGGATGCAAATTCCAGAGTTCATCATGCGCAACATACTGCCAAGGCACAAAATGATCGATTGATATCTTAATCTCACTCAAAGTATTATGACCATAAATATCCTCAAGAGATTTATCTGCCATAATAACTGTATGCCAATAAGCTTTAGCACGCTCAAGATTTCTTTTTTCAGGCGGCAATATTTTATCAGCAATTCCCGGAACACTAGGGTTTCTGTCTTGCAAGTAGCCGATTAAATTATATCGAGTCCAGTCTTGCAATATGTACCTATTTTTGCACAGGTATCCCACCCATTCATCGCTAATCGTTATTTGCGTTTGAAGATTTTTGAATGCACTAAAGTAATATATTAACTGTGATTGCTCGTTTATTTTTCCTATAGCGGCACTCGATAGTTTAATTGATTTTCCTGTGAATCTATAGAATGGAGACTGTAAGCAGTACGGAACATTATTAATGAGCTTTTTCTTATATTCTAAGTATTTTGGATCTTTTAATTCCGTGAGATACTCTATTAGCTTCTCTCTTTTTTCTGTAGACGATTTGCTTCCCTTATTGAGTTCTGTGTAAAGATACTTTACAGCCTCTTCGAGATTATCTGTCGTTTTGTTTGGTCCTAATCTTAGGTGATACTCAGATACCATATACCAAGCATCTGCCACCATTTCAGTGATCAATTCGTCATATGTAAAAGTAGTCTTTTGCGGAGTAATCTTGCTAAGAATAGCCAATAGCCAGAAATACTTATAACAAGTAGAAATACGATCACGATTAAAAACGCTGTTCAAATATTCTACTTTCAGATTATCATCATAGGGAATGCGCATACACGTTTCTCCGAGAAAAGCAAACTGCCATTTTTTAACTGAAATCATAAAGAATATAACAATACTATTTTATTCTGTTTGTAATTCAATATCAACGAATAATTCTGTAGAAAAGCACCGACTAAACAAATTCTGTTTAGTCGATGCTATACTTCACGATTAAGTTCGTCTCAATTAGCAAACATAAGCATATCCCTCTTTGTTGATATGAAGGGAGGAACGGTTCTTAGACATATTTCCATATATAAAAACCGCCCATTTCTGGGCGGTCATTCTTTAAGTTCTTTTCGCATCTCTGTAAGTACGGTAAGATTATGTTGCTCTTTCCAGCTAAAGTCTTCCCATCTAACTTTTGCACCCTTGCTTACATACCACTTCTTGCTATCAAAAAAGCCTTGGACATCCGAATCGTCAAAACAGTGTCCTCTATTCGCATAGATAGCATTTATGAGGTACTGCACAAACCGGCGTAAGCTTGGATAAACATCTGAATAGTACTCATCGTAGTATTCTACAATAAAACTATCGTCAATAGTTTCTTCCGTAAGGCGCTTAATCAGCAGTTCTTCATCCGGTAATGTTACCACATAGCTCGTTTCAACGACACCACCTGCATATGCTTCAACCTGAGTATCATAGTGAGTGGTGTTTGGCGTATCATCCTTTTTATTTGTCCGACTTGTTACAAGGACAACAATTGCAAAAATGATTGCCCCCAATATCAATATTGGGTTAAACGAAATCCCCCTGGTCTCTACCTTACGGTCAATTACTATAACAACAGGTTTGCTTAGGCTACTGTTCATGTCTTGCACTCTCAAAAAGCATAAGTATGAACGACTTGAGACTTTCTTCAGAGCCAAAAGTTTCGATGCGAATGTTGGTATGAGACATCTTTAATCCCAAAAACCAATCTGTGGGGCTATGGCCTGATAAGCCAAGTTTGCATTCATTATACTCTTTGCACAAGCAGCCGGAAGAAGGTACTCCTCCATCAATAAGCGCAACGAGAAAATTGTAAAGTTCCTGCTCATTAAGACGATCCAGCATCGCCTTAATGTCAGCCAGAGACATTTTGTCCGCCAAAGTCTCGCCAAAGCGTTCAGCTAATAAGTTATCCATAGTATTCCTCCAGTAAAAGTTTGTTGACGAGAGGAAGACGCTATGGTATTATGTTGTTGCGCGTTCATTTTGACGCGCTATAGCGTCCACCTCTCAATGACAGTGAAAGGTTGTGAGCAGAAGGACATAAAAAATCGGAGATGTTCGCAGCATCTCCGATTTAACAAACTAAATAAACCAGTTTATTATTACGAGCTGCAATAGTATCTGCTTTTAAAAAACTTTATCAAATTTTTAAGCATTTGCATGTTCATATACTCACCTATGCTGAGATACATTTTTATTAGCTTGAATGTCTTCTGCTTTCGGGATAATTATATCATTTCGAAGCGTTACGCACCATAGGCAATTGTACGAAAATTTAAACGAATTTTGTACTGTTTCAGCAAAAACGCCATTTCTCAGATAATTGCAAGAAAACGCGTTGACAAGCCAACTAACCCAGTGCTAATATATTACCTAGGTCTTATTTTTTGAATTTTAAAAATTTGGATTATATTAACAAGAAGATGCTTATGTCGTCTTCTTGTTTTTTTCATTCCACGGATTCATTATTTGTACAAATAGAACGTTATTCTATAGTGCAAACGTCTCCTCATTCTTTGTATTAATACCACTCACACCACAGAAAGGACACTAACCATGAGCTCAGGCGGAGCCGGACTTAAAATCATTGAAGAAGAAGTATCTCGCGGAGATTATCATTCGCTACGACTTTTTTGCGCGTGGGGAGCGTACATATGTGGGACGCTTACGTATTTATGCCTTAAGCGCATGGAAGGCCTCGGCAACCCGATAATAGCCACGATCAACGACCTTAAAGAGGGCGTAGCCCGGGGGCAGGTGGTGACGGCGGGGCTTGCGGTGATTTTTCTTTTGCTGTGGGGGATTCTGATTGGGAAATCGAAGAATCTGCTTGAGGAGATAGAGGACAACTGCCATATGTCCATATTCGCAGGTGTAGTCGCGGCTATCGTGTTAGGCGTGTGCACCTATGCCGTGTATTCGACGTCTAAGTACGCGGGCAGCAGGCCGGCTATTTTGGTCTTGGACTTCCTCGGGGGAAGTTCGCTGGTGATTGGAATTGTTGGGTTGATTGCGGTGAAGCTTCGGAGACGCGCTAAGAAATAGAATATTAAGGCCATAGAAAAAGAGTCCTTGCGAAGCGACCCCGAATGTTAAGCAAAACATACGGTTTCAGCTCCTTGCGGACTCTTTTTGATTCTTTAATCTGCCGGCGCTACTGCACTCGGTTGCTTCGCCTATAGAACGCAACCGACAATCCCGCGGCCACGGCCCATCCTATGGGCCAAGCGCACCATATGCCGGTGGAGCCAAGCGATGTTGCGGAGAGTACTGCTGCCAGGATTACCCTGAGGATAAGGTCGGTGAATGTCGCAATCATGAACTTGCCCATCAGGCTCCTGCCCCGTAGTACGCCATCCGCGATAAGCTTCGCTGACACGACAAAATAAAACGGTGCGATTATCCTAAGCAGCATAAGCCCCGATTCCACGGCTTCCGCCGACGGTTCTTTCATGAACAGCATAAGGAGGTTTCGTCCGAACACAAAGTACAGCGCCGAAAGCGGCACGCACAGCATCCACACGAGCTTCAGTCCCGCGCGGAATCCCTTAGAGATTCTGTCGTACTTGCCGGCGCCCAGGTTCTGGGCTGCATAATTGGACACTCCGTTGCCGAGCGTGGTGAAAGACGTAATTACGAGGTTATTAAGCTTAATGCCTGCCGAGTATCCCGCCATAACGCCGGGCCCGAAGCCGTTAATAATTCCCTGTATAACAATGTTTCCCACCGAAATAAAGCTCTGCTGCAAAGTGCTGGGTATAGCAATCTTGGCAATCTTACTGAGGATGTTCCACGAGAATACCGGCGCCTTCTCAGCCGTCTCGACCTTGTGCAGTCGCCTCAACACGAACAGCACCGCCAGCGCGCAGCTCACTCCCTGGCATATAAACGTCGCCCAAGCCACGCCCGCGACCCCCATATGAAATCCGGCCACGAACCATATATCCATCAGAATATTCGAGCACGACGACGCCGCGAGGAACACAAACGGAGTCCTCGAATCTCCCATCGCCGAGAATATACCCGTGGAAATATTATAAAAGAATACGAAAGGCAATCCCAGAATATAAATATCCAGATACAGCTTAGAATCCGCAAACACCGCCTCAGGCGTCTTAATAAGCCGTAGCAGCTCTCCGCACAGTCCCACCCCCGCAATCATCAGCGCCAGGCACAGCACTCCGCTCGCAATCATCGCCGTCGATACAGCCGTCTTCACTTCTTTATACTGCTTCCCTCCGAAGTACGTCGACACCACCACCGAGCACCCTATATTGCACCCGAAAGCAAAAGCAATAAATATAAGCGTTATCTCATAACTATTCCCCACGGCAGCCAGCGCATTCTCACCGATAAACCTTCCCGCCACCAGACTGTCCGCGATATTATACAACTGCTGAAAAATAATACTTCCAAAAAGAGGGAGGCAAAACCTCCACAACACCTTCTGCGGTTCTCCCTCCGTGAGATTTCTGTTCATTTAATCATCTCCGTCTCTTAAGCACTGCCTGTTTAAATTCTTCGTACATTTCGAGCACAATCTTCAGGATTTCCTCGAGTTCTTCATATGAGCCGAAGCTTACGCTATCGCCTCTTACTTCTAACGAACCGAGCAACGCCCGCTTAAAAATGAGCCAAGGTCCTCCGTATACGAATTCTCCCTCGTCGCTTACCGTCCACGAAATATTAAACAATCCATATTTTAGTCCGAAAGCGAACCGAAAATCAAGGTTATCCGGAGCCTGTTCTTTTAAATAAAAACTCTTGCCCGTATTGCCCGGTTCATAGCCGAGCTTGCGTATTATTTCTTTTACCCTTACCACATCAATGTTCGGCATAATCTCGGGAAAATGATTACGGAATTGCTTAGATAGTTCTTGCGACCTCTCCAAAAAGTTGATTTTCCTGAGTGCATCGAGAATAATGTCCTTGGTAACACTTAGCTCAAAATCCGGCTTCTCATATTCGGCTCTGCCTCTATCGCTTATCCCGTCAAGGCCATACAGCGCTTTCCCCGCATCTTCATAAATGGACACTATTTCCGCCATGATTTCTTCCAGTTTTTCGTAAGAAGTGTATGCCGGGGAGCCGTTTCTGTAAGAATCATCCCCCGCTACCGCTACTTTCAACGCATCGCACCGATTACCATATATCCACTCACCGTTCTCGCGATACCCAATCGTAAAAAGGACCCATGACTCCCTAAAGAACACCAATATCGGCCAATCGTGGTAATCGCCGATACCGTCCTTGCCCAAATAGTACCGGTCCCTTTCGTATTCGCAATGGTATCCAAGCTTATTGGCTATCTCGATTACCTTTTCCTTCTTCGCCTTAGGCACCCTCTTGCCCTTCGGGTCCCGTCTGTACTTATACGCCAGTTCGGCTGTGCGCTCCAGATAATGTATCTGTCTAAGCGCTTCGATAACGTCTTCTTTGGTCTTCATGTGTACCCCTGTGCTTTTAGTTCCATATGTAGCTAGGCTCTTGCCGGTGGATGTTAAGCTTGTCGTTGATGGACATCGACAGATCCTCCTCGACAGCTTTTCGGAATTGATTATATCAAGGATGATCCTCTAAAAAAACACTTTCTTTGACCCCCAGCGTCAAAAACTCACTTCAGGGTCAGCAATTTTTGCCCCAATTGACCTTTTTCGGCCCCGTTCGCCACCTATCAAGTCCTTCTTTGACGCAAAAAAGAGCCCGGCGTAAAGCCGAGCCCTTGGGAAATGCTATATTATAGTCATTATCATAACCCACGCATGATATTGACGTAATCCTGTCGCTGATCGAAGACTGCATAAATCGTGATTAGCTTATGTTCGTCATCAATCTCCGTTCGGATAATCATACCTTTCAACTCTTTTTCTCCTTAAGAATCGAACGAAGATTATCGAATGTATCCTCAATGGGAGCCACTCTGCCATTTCGAACATCGTCTTCAGCTTCCGTCAACATTTCCAGAAGCTCTGGCCGAGCCTTCATTCTTTTGTATTCTTCGTAAGTATACATACCGCAGCCTCCTTTATAGTTAAATTATATCATAATATGCATATGTGCCAAGGATGTTTTGCCAAATCAATAATATACGCGCCAAAACTGAGTATAATGCATAAAATCCTCAAAATCCCTGATTTTATCCATTGTTTTGGAGGCCTTTTTTCGGGCACCAGTGCATAAAATCTCGAAAAACAGTTTTTTATCCATTGTTAGCGTGGCTTTGAAACCGATACTAGGCCGATTTGGGGCAAAAGCAAGGGATAAAAGCCGGAAATTAAGACTTTTATCCCTTGTCTGCTACACTTTTAAACCAGTATTCTGTAAAAACAATGCATAAAAAAGGCGGAATCGGACTTTTTATCCATCCCACCTATTTTTTTACCCTGATTTTTAATGGATAAAATGGCGAAAATCGCGAATTTATGCATTACTGCCCCGAAAACTGGCTTCGAAAGCCCCACAGCAGGCTGTAACTACACTCCCATCTCCTTCACCTTCCTATACACGCCCTCGGCGAGGGCTTTGTGGCCGTCTTCCATGAGGTGGAGGGAGTCGGCGGAGCCTGCGGTGCAGAGGGTGGCGGCGTCGAGAAAGTCGCAGTCGAATTGCCGGGCGACGAGCTCGTACCAGTATGCCAGATGCTTGGAGTTCTCGATTACGGTATCCACGTCAAAGAAAGGCGCGAAGGGGGATGACGCCAGGTCATCGCCGAGGTGCGGAGGCGCCACGATAAGAATCTTAGGCTGAATGCCGCACTGGTACTGTAAGAAGCTCTTGGTCTTCATGAGCATGTTCTGCAAGCTGCCCGCGATGTCGCCGGCAGGCAAGTGGAACTTAGCCTTAAGGTCGTTGGAACCGAGCATGATTATTAAAAGGTCAAAAGGCTTCTGGCTTTCCACCATGGGAAGGATGTAGTCCATGCCACACTTGCAGCCCCACTCCCAGGGGTCGGCATTGGCGATGGTGCGGCCGTTCTGGCCTTCCTCGATAATCGTATAGTCATCGCCCAGCAAGTGCTGAAGTACCATGGGCCATCTTGTGTTTTCGTCATAGCGGCTTCCGTTCGTGGGGTTATATCCCCAGGTATTGGAGTCGCCAAAGCATATGATTCGTTTCTTCATCTTCATCTCCGTCAATTTATTATCGGGCTGCCCCGGTCACCGCAGGCCGCCCGGCCACTGCCTTACACTCGATTCTTGCAAGTCACATACACATGCGCCGCGCCGAACACTACCGCGAATATAACAAGCAGCCAGTGTCCCATCGTCACGCCGCACAGCAGGAAAATCGCTGTAGGTATCACGGCAAGCGCAATCTGCTTGCCAAAAGAAGGCTTCTTAAAGTACAGCATCCACACTACCCAGTAAGCCACGAGCAATACAGCGTTTCCGAACAGGTAAGCCAGGAACAGCGCCACATTGCTGAATCCAAACTCAGCGATTCCCACATTGAAAATCATAAGAAGCATACAGGCGTATCTGCCTATCTGCTCGAGGATATTCATGAACATGTTCTTGCACTTGTTCTTCTGCCCTTTAACTGCTATAGCATAAATAATGTTGGGAATCAATATCAGCGCGACAATAATCAGCCCGAATATATTAAGCCACGAAGTGTTCCCCAGTTCTCCCGCGATAAATACGGATGTGGGGCCGTCAGCTCCCCCGATCATCATATAGTTGTCTACCATTTACCATTCTCCTTTCAGTTTCTTTCACATTTATTCGATTATATCACAATTTCTCCACAAGCAACAAAAGAAAAAATCGGGAGCCCCCACCGGTGCTCCCGACACAATCATTAATGCGGTATTATTATTCCCCCGAAGTACTCCGGCTCCCCGGCACTGTCGGTTAACACGAATCCTCTTGTAGAGAGAATGGCATAGGTTCCGTCCGCCTTTCTAGCCCTATACACTAGCGGTCGCAGCTCCATATCGCCACGCAGAACCGCTTCCACGGCCTCGTCATAGCTTTCCATGTCATCCGGGTGGATATAGTCATGCCAGATTTTATCGGCGTGATACATGTACTCGGACTTAAGCCCGAAATCATTAACCAGCTTTAATGACCACCGTGAATAGTCGTATCTCAAATCGTTGATGTATATATAGCTTTCGCCCGCCACGGTATAAAGTGCTCCGAACATTCCGTCGAGGAGGCGCTTTCTTTCGTCGGTAATAAGGCTGTCCTTTTCTCCCGTATACCTGATGCTGTCCGCGACTTTGTTGGCTTTCATGGCCTTTTTGTTTTCATACATTTCGGCGTCGGCGCGCTCGTATACATTGTTAAAGTTCTTATCAATGCCAGCCCGGTATTCTGCCATGCCGCTTGCAACTTCCGGGCCCGTGCGGGTCTTTGCGTTCTTAAGCGACACTTCCCTAAGCGCCTCTAACAGCTTGTCTCTCTTCTCATAGTCCCCGTCCGTAAGCACTGCAACGAATTCATCGCCGCCGGTTCTGAATACAGGGCTGTGCTTGAAGGTCTCGCAGATCATTCGGGCGGCTCTCTTAATAACCTCGTCGCCGAAGCTGTGGCCTCTGGTATCATTTATATGTTTTAATCCGTTGACATCGCACACCAACACTGCGAAGGGCTTCGTGCTTTTTCCCTTGATAATGTCTCCGTTGATTTCTTCCAGGCTCTCGAGGAACGCGTTGCGGTTCTTAATTCCGGTAAGCGCATCGATATTTGCCTTTCGCTCTGCCGACCGGAGGTTCTTTTCCTGCTCCGCCTTCTCGAGGTATTCCCTGTCTATATTTTCTAGGCAGCATAATATATGCTTCTTATCTTCGCACAGCAGCGTAACCTGGCGCACATGCTCCACCACTCCGTGGGCCAGCACTCGACATTCGACCACAAGCGGCACATTATTCTCAAGCCGCTTAAGAATCGCTTTCTTGCCATAGACCACCAGCAATTTATCAAGGTCGGCGGCGTCGACAAAAGAAGGCGCGTTTTCTTTGGCCAGGCTAAAGAAATCGTCCCCCTCTTCGGGCATGCCGCTCACGCCGGTAACGTGCGGCTGCACCATCTGCTTGAAGTGCCCGGTCTCGATATCGACATAATACATGCTGACAAAATGCCCCGCCAGCGCGGTTGCTATCATGTTGGCATCTTTTTGATTAAGGTTCATTCCGTTCACCATTAAGCGGTCCGTCTATAAGTCCAAAAGAATCTGTATCCACTTAGCCGTGGACAAGTCCGCACTTTTCCCCTTGTGTTTATCGATTACCTCAAATTCCTCAGCCTTTTTGGCGTCGGAGTAGATTTCTTTTAACAGTTCCTCCATAATCTGTTGCAAGTCCTCTTCCTCGGCATTTTCTAAGTACATAATCCTTGCTTCTGCGGGCATTGAACGTAAATCATCAAGTAAAGCGCTGCTCTCCATTCAATTTTCTCCTTTACACATGCATTCCCCATTTCGTATATTGTAATCAATAGCAAGCAACCAATAATTCAAAATGTCACAAATATGACAGTTTTTCTCTTTGTTAATTAATAATGTGATACAATTTAATCACTTTAAATCAGGAGGACCGAAGTGAGCGAGGCACTGTACGATCTTTCCTTCATGATTGCCGCATTTGTATTTAACGTTACCCTTTGTATTCTGGTAACCGTCAGCGGCACTGAAGTAAAGCAAAAGAATCTGACTTTCAGAAACTTCACCTACATTCTGCTTTTGGGCAATATAATAACGTGCTGTGACGTCTTGTTCAGGCGCACTCCGATTTTCTTTGTGCCTTATTACGTAAGGCTTATTGTCTATGTGTTATCTTTCTTTTCCAATGTTATGTTAACCTATTTCTTCGCGATTTATGCGGAGAGTTTCTTTGTGACTACGAAGCGCAGGAAGTTTTTTTCTGTTGTTAACGAGATACTTTTGGTAGGGCTTTTCGCGCTGGCTGTGGTGAGCGCGCTTGTCACTATTCCGAATATCGGTGAGGATAAGTACTCGTATCTGCTTCCTACGGTTCCCAAATATATTCTGGCGTACTTCGCGGAGATTTATTATTTGCTGTACGCGATGGTTGTTTTCTTTGTCAACAGTAAGGAATTGAACCGGCGTGCACGTATTACCGCTATAGCGGCTTTCAGTGTGACTATCGGTGTCATAGTCTTCGAGGTGTTCAATCCTACGGAGATTTACTTTAACTATTTCGGCGCGATTCTGGGCCTTTACATCTTCTACATGGGCGTTGAGACTCCCGACTACAAGAACCTCATCGCCACCATGAAGGAACTTGAGCAGGCAAGGCTTAAGGCCGACGAGGCCAATCGCTCCAAGTCCGATTTCCTCGCCAATATGTCTCACGAGATTCGTACCCCCATCAATGCGGTCATCGGTATGAACGAGATGATTATGCGTGAGGCGAAGGATGAGAAGATTGCGGATTATTCTCGTAATATCGAGAGCGCCGGTCGAAGCCTTCTTTCGATAATCAACGACATTCTGGATCTGTCGAAGATTGAAGCGGGCAAGATGGAGCTTACGGAGGCGCCTTACAAGTTCAGCTCGCTTATCAATGATGTGGTCGTTATGATATCCGTTAAGGCACGGGAAAAGAACCTTGCTTTTAACGTTAACGTCGATGAAACGTTGCCCGACGGTCTGTGCGGCGACGAGATTCGTATCAGGCAGATTATTACGAACGTTCTGAACAATGCTGTTAAGTATACCGAGAAGGGCAGCGTGACGCTTTCGGTAAATTATAATCGCTCGGGCGATGACTGTAATCTGCTTGTGAGGGTTACCGATACGGGCATAGGCATTAAGCCCGAGGATATAGACAAGGTATTTGAGAAATTCGACCGTGCCGACATGGATCGTAATAAGACTATCGAGGGTACCGGTCTCGGTCTTACGATTGTTAAGCGGCTTCTGGTTATGATGGACGGTACGATTAGTGTCGAGAGTGAATATGGGAAGGGGTCCACTTTCTTTTTACGCATTCCGCAGAAGATTCACGAGGACGATGCTATCGGCGATTATCGAAAGAAGTTCAGCTCGGCTTCCGCTTCGGATGGCGGCTATAAGGAGCTGTTCCATGCTCCCGATGCCGAGATTCTGGTGGTGGACGATACGCTTATTAATCTGACTGTCGTGCGCGCGCTTCTTAAGAAGACCAAGATTAAGATAGATACCGCTACGGGCGCGGCTGAGGCCCTTGTTAAGACCACGGAGAAAAAATACGATACAATTCTCCTCGACAACCGTATGCCCGGTATGGACGGCGCTGAGGCCCTTCCTATCATGCGCACCCAGGATGGCGGTCTTAACAAAGAAACTCCTATCGTGTGCCTTACCGCCGATGCTGTTTCCGGCGCGAGAGAACGCTACCTGGCTGAAGGCTTCACGGATTACCTTACCAAGCCGATCGAGAGTGCGGCGTTAGAGCGGATGTTGCTTAAGTATCTGCCGAAGGATAAGACTAAAGGCTAGATTTCTCTAGACATAATAAGAGGGTCACAGTTGTGACCCTCTTTTTTATTACAGCATTATGCCGTTAACCACTGCGCGAACTCTGTGGTGGTGATAGAGTTCTTCGTTAGGAGCCATGTTGTGCATGTAGGCTACCGCGAATTTGTCGGTGGGGTCGGCTTCTACCCAGATACCTGTGCCGCCGGTCCAGCCGAAGTTGCCAAGGTGGCCGTTGTGGCCGTACTTCTGAGTCATGAGTGTACGGAAGCCGAGGCCGTAGCCGTAGCCTGCGAGATAATCGTTCTCGAAGTCCTTAAGCTGTACGGGGCCTAACTGATTCTCATGAAGCATAGCAACGGTGCCGCTGCCTAAGAACTTGCGTCCCTTGTAAGTACCGCCGTTAGCAAGCATCTGCATGAATACTGCAAAATCATGCGCGCTGATAAGCAGGTTCGGTCTTGCGCCTGCGGGAACGCTGTCGGGCTCGGGTGTTAAGAAATACTTAGTAGGCTCGAACTGTCCGGGTCCCTTCTTGGCGTAGTTCGTTACGATTCTGTCTCTGTTGTGAGGTCTCGCAAAAGTATCTGCGTCCTCAAGCTCAAGCGGGTCGATAAGGCGATCCTTGAATACCTCTCTCAAAGGCTTGCCCTCGAAGGTCTCTACCAGCACACCGGTAATCTCGGAGCCGAAGCCGTAAAGCCAGTGTGAGCCGGGCTCAAACATTACAGGCACCTGTGACATGGCCCGTACTTCCTCCTGAATCGTGCTGGGACCTTTCTTAAGCAATTCCTCCATCTGCTTGCTCATAGCCGCCAAGGTAGGCGTTGTAGGGTTGATAGCAGGCATCATGCAGTAAGGCAGTCCGCACATCATAGCTACAGCGTCGCGAATGGTGATGGGCTTATCAAGCGGAGCCGTATCAATCTCGCCGTTTGGAAGCTTAATATACTTCTGAGTGTTCTTCCACTCAGGCAGATAATAATAAAGCGGATCGCTGAAGAGGAACTTTCCCTCTTCAAAAATCATGCCAAGGATTGCGTAAGTAAAAAGCTTCGTCGTCGAAGCCTGGCTGAACATACTGTGTACATCCACTTTCTTGCCGGCCTCAATGTCCGCATAACCCGCTTCCCCATGATAAATCATTTCGTCCCCCTGCATTATCGCAACCGCGCAACCGGGGTTGGTGCCCTGCTCCACAAATGTGTTAAGCAGGTTGTCAAGTTTCTTAAAATCCCTCATAAATACCTCCTCTGTATTGTATTTCCTTCATTTTATCCCTTAAAAAAGCAAAAAGAAAGAGAAGATACTTAGCATCTTCTCTCTCTCTTTGAGAATGGTACATTGGGGTTATGGGGTATGATAGTATTATGCAATATAGGTATTAAAAAATAATTAATGTGAAAAACTTTTTAAAAAAAATTTTTCAAAGTCAATTTCTGACTATAAATTCTTCAAAATTTCTTCTCTTATTCCGTCGTTCAGACTGTCTGAAAGGCCGAAGTCCATGCGCTTAAATGACCATGCGCTGCGGGGGATATTGTACTTATCGAGTGCTGCGTGAATGTCTCTATACCATGCAAGGGTGCTCTCACGATCTGCAAGTTCGATTACTCCGTACTCGCCGCAATATAACTGAACGTTGTACTTCTCGGCTACTTCTATAGCTTTCTTAAAGTCGTTAAAGAAGAAGCCCGAATCTATGATACCGTCCGGTAAGTCCTTGTACTGGTCGTCATAATCGGGACCGAATACACGGTTGGAGTCGTCTCTTAACTCGCTTACCTTACGCTTATAGGCAGTCCTAAAGTCACGAGGCATAACGGGAATCCAGCCTGCTCCCTGATGTGTGAAAATCATGGGATCGTAGCAGTGGAATGTATATACCACATTATCATCTACGGGCTTGGGAAGTAATGTAAGTCCTACAATACTGCTGTTGTAGATACCGCCGATGATAATGGTCTTCTCGGGAACTATGTCGTGAATCATCTTAATGGTCTCGGTGGAAATACGGTTCCAAGCCTCGGCCATTCTGTATTCCGTAACTTCGTTAAGAAGTTCGAAAGCCATAATCTCTTCCTTACCGTATCTGCGCGTAAACTCAAGCCACAGATCTTTAAACATCTTCTGAAGCTTCTCATCGGTAAAGAAATTGCAATACTCGGGATCGTCAAAGATAAAACCGCAAGTCTTGTGAAGGTCTAATACAATCTTAAGACCATACTTCTTACACCATGCTATACAGTCGTCGACGTGCTTAAAGCCGCTTTCAATGAAGCTTCCGTCTTCACGCTGCACAACATTATAATCAAGGGGGAGTCTTACATGATCGAGTCCCCACTCTTTAATGGTCTTAATATCACTTTCGGTTATAAAGGAATTGTAGTGCTCTTCCGTATAATTCGGACCGCACTGAGAAAGCCAACCGCCCAGGTTAACTCCTCTGAGATACCCATCCATCTGTTTCATACTCTCACCCCATCGGCGGTCTGAACCGCCCGTTCCGCAGTCGGAACGCGTAAAACGTTTTTATTGAGACGATTGTATCATACGGTTGGGAAAAAAGCCACAGCAAAAACGAATTCTTACAAATATGTTACCTATCGGTTACGCAAATTCCGTAACATGCTTACGCTTCCACTTGGAGAAATGTGTAAGCTGACAGCGATAATTCTCGCGCTCCTTAATGGCTATCTCCTTAAAATACACCTTCCAAAGCTCGGTAAAAGAATCATCGTAGTCTTCCGTCGCCTTGAGTCTGTCATACTCCTCGGCGCTTAGCTTGCGAATATAATACTGCTCATTGCAGGGATGAACCGCCGCCTCCCTATGAACGTCGTCTATAATCATCCAATGCTCCGAAGGCATCCTGTCGGCGAAGTGCTCCGCCACTGTAAGCAACACTCTGCTCTTAGGCTCGAAATGAGCCACATAGACGCCTTCCACCAGATTAAAGCGCACGAATTCAAGGAAGCTGCTTGCCTCCCTGCCATAGCGGATTCTGATAGCCTTAAAGCGCGACACTGCCTCATACCCGTATGCGTCCAGTACACCCGCGCCGTGCTTGAACCCTAACACCAGCACTCTGTATACCGTATCCAACACATCTCTCTCATATGCTCCGAGACAATACACAATCTCCCCGTAAAAGGCCGGCGAAATCTTCATATTGACCGCATCGGCAACAGCCATAGCCTTGCGCTCGTCAGCCTCGACATGTACGTAAGTATCAAACATATTAAGCTGTTCTATAGGCTCAATCTCAAGTCTCACATTGTCGTGCCCGAGCCTACTATACCAAGCATCGTATATACAAGTAAGCATAGCCTCAAGACTGTCACCGCACGTAAATACCGTCATCCGCTCACCGCCTTCATACCCATATCAAAGAGGCTCATCTGCCTATACGTAGTCCTGTCGGTGAAGCTGTACACTTCTCTTCGATCCACATCAGTAAGTCTGTTGACTATAAAGCGCTCCTCGATAGGAATTCTGTCCATCATCTTGCCACCACAGGTAATAAAGTACTTGGCACGCTTAAGCACCACACCCATCTTCTTAAGCGCGTCAAAAGTAAGCCCGCCGTAGCGTCTCGCCCTGAATATCCTCTCAAGGCTCTTAGGGCCGATACCGGGCACTCTTATCAATATATCCGCAGGCGCAGTATTAACCTCAACCGGGAACACATCCAGGTGCCTTACCGCCCAGTCGCACTTAGGGTCTATTACCTCATTGAAATTGGGTCTCTCGGGGCTTAAGAGCTCCGATGCCGCGAACCCATAGTATCTAAGCAACCAGTCCGCCTGATAAAGCCTATGCTCCCTAAGTAACGGAACCGCCGTGCCCTTGGCCGGAAGTGCCGCATCGTCATTAAGCGGAACGTATGCCGAATAGAACACTCGCTTAAGATCCATGCTCTTATACAACTGCTCCGTCACCGTAATAAGCTCCAAATCCGTATCCGGCGTCGCGCCGATAATCATCTGCGTACTCATGCCCGCAGGCGCAAAAGGTCTGCTCAAATCCCTATCCAGCGCCCTCTCCGGCACCAGAATCGAATTGCTCTGCGCCGCCTCAATCCTCATCTTGGAAAAGATATTGTTCTCAAGCCTGTTATTAATCTTACTGCGTTCCATATAGGGCGTCTTACCCGCAGCAACCCTGTGAGCCGCGATGGTACTGCTGATGCTCGCCATAGGCTTAACTATATTGTTGAAATTCTTACCGGGCGCAAGCTTCTTAAGGCTCTCGCTGTTAGGAAGCTCTATGTTCAGACTGATACGGTCGGCAAGTAAGCCCGCCTGAGCCAGAAGCTCCGCCGGGGCACCGGGAATAGCCTTAACGTGAATATACCCGTTAAAGCGATACTTATTACGAAGCATGCTAAGCGTCCTGCATATAAGCTCCATCGTATACTCGGGACTGTTAAGCACACCGGAGCTTAAGAAAAGCCCCTCGATATAATTCCTCTTATAGAACTCTATAACCAGCTTGCATATCTCATCAGGCAGAAACGTCGCCCTCTCCACGTCGTTAGAGCGCCTGTTAAGACAATACTTGCAGTCGTGAATACAATGGTTGCTCATAAGAATCTTAAGAAGCGATATGCATCTTCCGTCCGCCGCAAAAGAATGACATATGCCCGCCGCACAGGAATTCCCGAGGAACCCTTCCTTGCCCTTACGATCCACTCCACTCGATGTACAAGCCACGTCGTACTTGGCCGCGTCGGCAAGAATCCTAAGCTTATCCATTGTAGTATAATCATTAACTATCTCGTACATTTGTTCGCCCTCTTTAATATAAGTATACGAACAATTGTTCGCGTTGTCAATCGTTTTCTTTTACCGCCACGCACGCGTCTAAAAGCCCGCAACCGCCCGCAAATACGCACAAAGAAAGCGCCGGGCTTAAACCCGACGCCTCTTTGAAAAGGATTATTAAGACTGCCGCCTACGCGGTCTGTTTTTCAGCAAATACCTTGTAGATTAAGTAGCATCCGCCTGCGAGACACAGGATCGGAACTGCCGCAAATACAAGTTTAAATACGAGTGCGATTACGGCTCCGATAAGTGCCAGTCCGCACACACCGATGAAGATCAGTGAAAGCTTTCCGAAAATACCTATCAAACCAAGAAATATTCTTATACCTAAAACCGCAAGGGCTATGCCTAATAACAATGTAATCATTCTTTATACCTCCTGTAAGATTACTTAAATCTTATGTATAAAGAATACCGCAAGTACCCCCGCAAATATACCGTCAAGGCAGAAAAATAGCCCCTTGTATTTCTTCAAAAAGAAAGACTTGGGGCTATGATTTTACTTAGAAGCTTCTTTGTTGAATATATCACACATTTCCTTGGCAAAATGCACGGGGTAGAGCTGAATCATGGTGGAGTCGATGAGGCCTTCCACGTCCATCTTGAAAGTAATCTTGACAAAAGAATCCTTGCCTTCGTCAAACATCTTTTCAAAGATTTTAACCGACTCAACGTCGATAGAGTTAATCTCGGGAGTGCCGATATCAACCATCATATCAAGCATCGTGGCCATTGATGTTGCCGAGGCGCCCATCATCTGGTTCATGGCTTCGGACATGGCGCTTAACTGAAGCTCGCCCATCTCACCCTGAACATCGACACCGCTTCCGCCCATCATGAGGTCGGTAAGTACCAACGCATCGTTTTCTTTGAGCACGAATACGTTATTGCCGCTTAAGCCTTTGATGTAGTGAATCTGAATAAAGATACAGGTCTTCTCGTAGTCGTCGAGGGCCTGACTTCTCTTGATAAACTGAACCTTCGGGGTCGTAATTTCAACCTTGTGATTAACCATTAAGCTAAGGTTCGTAGCCGCGTTGCCCATACTGATGTTGGCGATTTCGCCGAGGACATCAACTTCTTCTTTTGATAATTTTTCCAAGATATTATTCTCCCCTTTAAAGTTTAATACTTGGAACATTATATCTAAGGGCTATTAACCAAAACTTTTAAATTGCGTCCCAATTTATGGACTGCAAACGGGGCAACGCTCGGTGTATCCCGCTTTATTGGCATCCGTGATGGTCTCGTAATAAATCGTATCAGAGCTGTTCACGGGCTTAAGCAAACAGTCGATTCTGTGAATAATCTTGGTGGCTTTGTTGACAAAATACTTGTAGTCTTTATTAGTGGTGGTCGTGGTGGAAGTGGTGGTGCTGGTCACGATTCCATACTTCTTGTTGTACTCGGCAATGGTCTCTCTGAAGACTCTGTCGAGCTCCTCGTCCTGACGCTTAACTATCTCGTCGTAGTCTATCTCGCCGGTTAAATTGCCGCTGATGGAAGTCTTCGCAGACGTACTGCTCGGATGATCCTTGATTAAATCCGCAAGATTGGGAACCGTTGAGCCGCCTGCAGAATCTGAAACACTCTCGGTCACGGAAGCCTCTGTACCGCTAGTCTCGTCACCTTCCTTAGGCTTACGGGACGCGTAAAAAGCAATCACTATACACAACAAGGCGCAAATAACAATTACCGCATATGCCACAGATCTTACTGCCTTCATATACTCTCCTCTACCATCAACTATTCGTTGCCGTTATCGTCTTCCACATCAAAAGGCGTGCCGCATGCAAAAGGACTGCCGATGTCGCACCGCCCGAGATGATACTCGCGTTTGGTCTTACCAAGCTCGAGCTCCTCGCTTACCTTAACTTTAAGTCTCGACACATCCGAGTCCGCGAACTCATCAAGCATCTTAACTATCTCATCTATGTCATTAACTTTAACTTTCTTATCCATAGGCATAAACCTCTCTACATTCAATTTTAAACGTTTTTAATGCAAAAAGAAAGCACTATCATTAAATTATGACAGTGCTCACTAAAGAAGGGTTTACTATGAAAAATTTAGTTATAAGTGAAGTCCGGCCGAGATAATAAAACCTACGAACAGCGCCATAAATGCCATACCGGTTACTATCTCTCTTAAGCTGTTGTTGTTCTCTCTGAACATATCCCGATCGACCTCCCCGTCATTAAAATCGGTTTCCTTTTACGGGTTTTAGTATATGATTAATCCATTAACATTTAAATAGCGAAAACGGCAAAATATACAAGAATATTTTGCCGTTTTTAGTGATTTTCACGAATATGTATTGTTAAATATAACTAACGAAGTTCTTTGATTATGATGCCCAGCAAAGTCCTGTTTTCGGACGACAAAAGGGTCGCACATTTGATGATTCCGACTATCTTTTTGAGGTCCATATGCATGAGGTCGGTGATGTGTGTGATACCGTTTTTGGAAAAAACATCAAAGAGCTCACCCACCACTCTGCCCCTGTCTTCAAGGGGTATACCCTCTATCCAGTTATTGACCTTGGCGGACAATTCGGTGCTGAATAAATTTGTTGATTCTGCCATAGAAATTCCTGTGGCGGTCAGTTCCCAGTTGAACATGTCATGCTGGTACACACCCTTGCCGATGCCCTTTACCACAATCTTCTCAAAGGGTGGTTTCATAAGGTTTCCGATGACACAGCTCTCCGGAACGTATGCTTCCAGACGGTCCTTAATTGCCAGATATCCAAGCTTCTCGCTGATGTCCTCGGGGAATCCCGGAGCGTCAAAAGCATACACCTTTTTAAGCTTCTTACGGAGCTTATCGTCGAGGCTCATGGCGGCATAAACCGCAAGGTTGCCTCCCTTGGAATGACCTGCCACGCTTACCTTCACGAAAGGCTTACTGAGATCTTCCTGCAGATATTTAAGTGCCGAATACTGACCGGGAGTCGGCATGGTATGAATCGTATTAAAGTTTTCTTTCCACGAAAGAATGGAGCCGTCGGTGCCTCTGAACACTACAATCTTCTCGAATCTTCCCATGGTAAATGTCATGGCATAGAAGGTCTTCTCTTCCGACTGGTCGATATCGCGCACATAACGCTCTATCGGTATATCCTTGTAACGCGCGCTCACCGCGGCAAGCTTCAGAATCGCTTCCTTGTCATCTAAGCATTCGTCCTGCTCGTCTTTCTTATTAAGGTCTGTGTAAGCCCTTGAAAGCTCGGCAATCGTCATGCCGGTGCAGTCGAGGTCCTCGTAGTCGATGCTGGTCACAATAACAAGCACCATCGCGTCATTTTCATTAAATTTCTGTTGCTTGAAGCTTAGGTCGCCCCTAAACTTCACATAGGTAATCAGGTTATCCATTATATTCCCGCTCTTACACGTATTAATCAGGGTTCGACGGGTTCTTCGTCCGTAAGTCCGTCATTGCTGTAGGTTTCTTTGTTCGTAATGTTGCCGGCATTATCGTAAGTGTATACGTACTTGTTCTCGCCCATCTTCTTACCCATAGAGTAGAAGGTCTCGTGAATCACGTTGCCGTGGTCGTCGTACTCTGACTCAAGCTTCTGAACCTCGGTCTCACCGTCCTTGGTACCGGAAATGAATGTATACTCAAGCTCACGTCCTGCCGCATCACGCTTATAAAGGTCTTTCTCGTAGTCGCCGTTGCCGTAGTCTGAGTAAATCTCGATAAGATAGCCGTTGTTGTCGTACTTGTATGTCAGTACGCAACCTTCGGAGCCATCGCTGTTCACATCCTGTGACTTTATTACATTACCATTTGCATCATATTCATTTGTTATCGTGGTAATGAGCTCGCCGGCTTCATCATAGCACTTCTGCTCGGAAAGATTGCCCGCTTCATCGTAAGCGAATGTATCGTAGCCCTGTCCTTCAACCTCGCTCTTAACGATTCTTCCGTCGCTGTCGTATTCGTTCTTGGCGTCGGGAGCGGTAAGAGGTGCTTGAGGGGTCTTCTTAACGATGCTGTTGCTCTGCTCATTGCCCTCGGTCTGCTCTGCCCCGGCAATGACTTTCTTGGACTCACTTGTCTCGGAACCTTCGGAAGCGCTTGCCTCGGTGTTAGAAGCAGGTGCCTCAATCGGAACCGGTGCCTTGGATCCGCATGCCGCAGCCAAAGAAACTGCGAGTATAATACCCATAACCAATGTTTTTCTCTTCATATATCATTCTCCTGTAAAATATCTCGGATTTCTTAAAGATGAAATTCGAGATTGTATGCGGTCGCCAAATGTCTTCTTATGCAAGCATAGAAGCCGCTTGGCTCGTCGCCTGCACAAAAAATCGGCCCCGCCTATGAGCGGGGCCATGTCTGCGAATTAATGTTATTCTTTCTCACCTTCGCCGTCTCTTGTCTCGACAGATGAAACAGACGCAACTACAGCGACTGCAACTACAACCGCTATAAGCGCGATCACTACAAAAACAGAAATTCCCACAATTACTCCTGCTCCCATATTAAGTAACCTCCCGTGTACCCACCATTATATCACACAATTTTAATTATTTCCACCCGATATCTGAATATATATCGCGGGTCTGACTCCGTCCTGATGGGACGCAGCCTCGTGTCCTGTAGTTCTGATAATGCCCGAAGCACCTACATCCATAACTCTGGTCGCATCCTTGCCGTTAGTACGAAGCCACCAGTTGCCGCAGCCTATCATCTCGTCGCTGAAGCCCTTGGCCTTGAATCCGAACAGGTCATAATAATCTTCGGTGATGTACCATACGCCTGCATTGATGGCGCGTGTCGTAACCTTGGAGCAAAGCTTATTGCCGGGAGTACCTTCCTCGGCTCCGATATAAGCCTCTGCCTCGCCTTTGCTTAAGAGGAATACCTTATCGCTTACATCGCTCGTGCCGGCACTTACATCGCCCGCAACCGTGGGGTAATCAAGTATGATGGACTTCTCTTCATCGTTAAAAGCCGCGTTATAGAAATCTCCGTTAAGCCATGTTCTTAAAGTACAAGTCTCCCAGGAAGTCTCGGTATATTGATCATTGAATTCTTTCTGTTCCAGAACCTTCTCTGACAAAAGAAGGAGATGATCGCCGTCATCTGCTATTACAATCCAGTCGATGGGCTCGGCTCCGTTATCGGTATTGCCGTCCTGATCGTAAGCGCCGCCTCTTGCGGTAAGTCTGTCGCCGGAAATCGTGAATCCGCCTACGTGTGTAGCCTCTAAGATAACCGGCTCTTGTTCTTGGTCCGCTACCTGCTCGGTTGTAGCGCCGCCGGTCTCAGTTTGTGTCTCTATGCTCACTTCCGGCATAATCTCGTCTTCAATCGATTCCGCGGGAGCATCCTTGCCGCATGCGACAAGTCCCAGCGAAAGTGCTATAAGTCCTATATAATAAAAGTGCTTCTTCATCTAACAACCTCTTCTCAAAATTTCCAATTCATTATACAAAATACATCTTAATTTGTTAAGCATATTTTATTAGACATTTATGTATATCTAAGATAAAATTATCGGGAAGAAAGAGAGGTTTCAAAATGCAAAGAGCATATGAAAGATTTTTAAATTACGTTAAGATACACACCACTTCCGACGAGGAAAGCGGTCTCCATCCCAGCTTCAAAGGCGAGTTCGATTTGGCCCATGTCCTTGTCGATGAGTTAAAAGGACTCGGTATGTCGGGCGTACGCGTAGACGAGCACTGCTACGTATATGCATATCTTCCCGCTACTCCCGGCTATGAAAACGCTACCAAGCTCGGCTTCATCGCCCACATGGACACATCACCCGAAGCATCCGGCAAGGACGTTAAGCCTGTTATCCGTAAGGACTACGACGGTTCCGACATCGTCCTTGAAGGCACCGGCGACATCTTAAGCGTCAGCCGCTTCCCCGAGCTTAAGGACTTTATCGGCGACACCATCATCACCACCGACGGCACCACACTTCTCGGAGCCGACGACAAGGCCGGTGTTGCAGAGATTATGACCGCCATGGACACCATCATTACCGAGAACATCCCTCACGGCGAGATTTGGGTAGGCTTCACCCCCGATGAGGAAATCGGTGAGGGCGCAGATTTCTTTGACCTTAAGAACTTCGGCGCTACCTACGCTTACACCGTCGACGGTGGCGATGTTAACGCCCTCGAGTACGAGAACTTCAACGCAGCCGGCGCCGAGATAGCCATCAAAGGCGTCTCCGTTCACCCCGGCTCCGCTAAGGACATCATGGTCAACGCCGCATTGGTAGGCATGGAGCTTCACTCCCTTCTTCCCGAGGCCATGCGCCCCGAAAACACCGAAGGCTACGAAGGCTTCTTCCACCTTACATCCTTCACCGGTCAGGTATCATCCGCCAAGATGTCATACATCATCCGCGACCACGACCACGATTTGTTTGAAGCCAAGAAAGTGATGTTGCAGGACGCAGTCGCTGCTATCAACAAGAAATACGGCGACGGCACCGTAACCCTTACCATCAAGGATTCCTACTACAACATGCTTGAAAAAATAAAGCCCCACATGCACTTAATCGAGAACGCCCGCCTCGCCCTTAAAAAGGCCGGCCTTAACCCGATTGACGTACCTGTCCGCGGCGGTACCGACGGCGCCCGCCTTTCTTACGACGGTCTCCCCTGTCCTAACCTCGGTACCGGCGGCTGCAACTTCCACGGCACCTACGAATGCTGCAGCATCGACAAGATGGACAAGGCTGTGGAGATCATCCTCAACCTCATCGAGATATACCGCTAGATTCAAATCAATAAAATTTAGGCCGTCGGTACACCCGACGGCCTATTTAAGTTTACTTAGTTTCAAAAGACATTATATATTCATATACATACGAAGGCGCCGTATAAACCTTCCCATCCACATCCAGATAAGTAAAGTTTCCGTCACACCCGAGCACTTGAACCCGTATGTTTTTCGGCGAAAAGGTAATATAAGCTACTGCAGCGAATTTCTCTTCATAGTTCCTCGCAGGCTTCCAATCCTCAATCTTAACGGCTGCAAAAAAGGCTTCTTTGTCGCTTACCGTAGCCGTTTTATCAGAGAATTCATAGGAAATCGTAATATCCGTTATTTTGCTTTTATCAGGTAAAGGCTGTCCGAATGCCCTCACCCCCAATAAAAGAACTATTATTGCAAGGACAATAACCGAACTAATAACTGCTACCCTTGATTTCGATAAGGTCTTCACTTCTTCCATATGCTCCACTTTCATCCATGTAATCCGTAAGAATTACAAGGTATTCTTTGTTCATTTCTATATCAAAAATATGTTTAGTTTCCTGACCCAATACAGTGTAAGAGGGATCAAGTCTTGAAACCGACTCTGACTTTTCAAATTCAATGACTGAATCGGCGATTTCCGAAAATGTTCTTTTCTGAATGGTCATTCTCGCAAAAGAAGAATTGTTATCACCCATATTCTTGTATACTTTGGTTGCATATCCATTGTCAAGGATAATGCTGTAACCATATAAAGTTTCAACTCCATTGATTACATATATAAGATCGACAGTGCCACCATTATACTGTATTTCAAAATCTTTTAAGTTGATATTCAGTTTTCCGGCAGAAACTACTCTCTTAACAAATCCTTCAAGGTCATCTTCTGTGAATGCCACTCTGCCAGCAATTTTGGTTGCTCTTTTATTGTCTTCGTCGTTTCTTACCGCCATGACGTCAAAATTGGATACGCTTTTAACGGTGGTGGAGTCTGAACCATATATTTTTCCTTTTTTTACGTCGTTATCTGAATAGTTGAAAGAATCAGCGTATTCCTTGGCTCTCTTAACAGTCGAACCTGCAGCAATTTCATCGCAAAATCTTTTGAGCCACTTGGTATGACTTGAAGCGCCTACAGAAACTGTCCATCCAATAGTTGCATCTGCGCCCATGTCAGCAGCATTCTTTGCAATGTTTGTGGTTCCGGAAGCGGTCTGACAAGCTGCAAATACCATAAGCTTTGTTTGGGAAAGATCTAAGCTCTTTACTCCCACATATTTGTAACCGGTTGTACTGTCAAGATTTTCCCCATAATAAATACCGGTCTTGTATTCACCGTCATTTCCCTTATAGTTAAAAGAAACACACTGATAATTTCCGTGACCGCTCAAAAATACAATACCGCTTTCCATTCTTTTTCTCCCGTCCGGAGCATTACCTCTCATATACGATACTGTCGGTTTAAGGGAATAATAAGATGTATATCCGGCCATTCCCCAAGCAGTCGATGCATATTCTGCATCTTTCGAAGTGTCAATGTTGGGATGAAGAAAATACGAATAATCAGTTCCTACTGAATACGCATAGCTACTATATCCTGTAGCCATTCTTTCCGCCACAGCCATTCTTTCCGCTGCTGCCACATTTTCTGAATGGCTCAAAAGCATCAGTACAGCGACAGCAATTGCGCTAAATCTCTTAATCAATCTTTTCATCTGAAATGCTCCTATCGTTTTGGTATTAGAACTCGTAGAATGAGTCGGCCGACCGAAACGAATTATCATAGTCTAATTCGTCTCCTATTTCCTACGCCATAATGATATTATCGCTGGATAGGCATGTAAATAGAATTATAGTTCTCTTCATAATGCCATAGCTCATATGCTATGAAGCAGAACTATATTTCCATTTACAGATGTATGCATCACTATTATGATTATACTTCGTAGAAGTGTAAAGAAATGGAAGGAGTTAAGTGGCTATGAAAAAAGTAATTTCTTTTTTGCTGGTTTCTGTTGCTATCGGAATTATGCTTTCTTTTGTTCCGTCTCAGAAGTCCTATGCCGGCGATGGTGGCGATGGTCCGCCTTTAGGTGATGAATACATTCGATTTGATGATGTGTCGTCAAATGATTCAGACAATTAGGAACAACTTATAACAATCAAAATGGCTGCGGTTATCCAGCTTCACCCTTTCACTGGATAACCGCAGCCATCTTTATGATTTTTACTTATGAAGTTTCCTTTTCAAATAATGAATAATCGGATTTAATATTTATAGTAGTCATAGCTCGCTGTATATAGAATTTCTCAGGATAAAAAAGCAAACCGATTGCTTTGGCTGATGAATATACTTTAAGTGCCTCTTTTACCTTATTATCAACCATCAAATATGCACTCTTACATAGCAAAAGTTCGCATACCATATGCATTTTTCCTTTTTTCTTTTGCGTATCGAGAAGATTATCTATTTCTTCCACCACTACTTTGTCCGAAAATACATATATATTGTAAAGACAGCTGCAAAGGATATTTATATAAAAATCTTCATCACCTTCTACCTCTGCCAAGCCACTGTCAACACGCTTCATAGCCGCCTTATATAATTCAAGCAGTTCTTCAATTCCTCTTTCGGACTCGTTAATCCTGCATAAGTTGACCGCATGAGAAAGAGCTAACGCATATTCTGTACTAAAAATAGTCTCCGAGCGGAACAAACCACCTTCATCACAATTAAACGGTTTTGAACAAGCTGCTTCTGCTGCCGATACTGCAGCTTCATATTCATGATGATTTGACAACATAAGTGCTCGGGCATAACCCAAAACTGTTTTCTCAATTCCCTGCTGAAACCGCTTATCATTCTCATAGCGATGGCAAAAGCACTCTATATCGTCTATAGAGTGTCGCCCTATAGCATCATTAATCATTTGACAAGCAGAATAAGTCTCTATCGTCTCGTAATCGTTCATTTTCCCATACATGGTAAATAGATTTGTGGCAAGTTTTTTGGATATGTATGACAAAATGTCAACAGTCAGATTAGCTTCTCCTTTTTCAATTTTACTAATATATCTGACAGATAATTGGTCTGCTGCCAATTCTTTCTGTGTCATATTCTTACTATTGCGACAATACTGTATAACTTTCCCAATTGATATCCCCATAATACTACTCTCATGCAGACTTTGATGTCTGAACGCTTCCATTTTCTCAACAATATTTCCACCCTAGCATCATATAATAGAACTATAATTCAATTTACTAATGATAGCAATATTGTTACTCTACGATATGTAGTTGCAACTATATTGATGCTATTCATAACAGCCAAAGCGTTGTTATAATGCCAAGTATTTATTATACTATATAGGGAGAGTATTATCTATGAAAAAAAGTAATCTAATTCGTGCGTTTTTCGCATTATCGTTTTCTGTTCTCACTATTTCAAATGCATTCACTACCCGTTCATTCGCTGCAACTTCGCAAAGCAATGTTGTATCGTCCGAGATTAAATATGAATTCGAACAAGCGGTGACATCTTATACTGATTTAGCCATTTTGTCTCATGTCTTGCATGAATATCTCATCGCTCATCCCGGTGCTCCGGAGTTCAAACAAGAAGTATATATCAAGTCATTTGTAGAAAATGGTGGATTAAGAAATTCTCACGTCGTCTTAGGCTTACTACAAACGGAGACGGCTTAATAAAATAGTCTTAAAACCGGCTATTAATCTTTATCCTTTGTGTACTCAAAGCTTATCACGTAGAACGGAATAAAGGGGTACTGATGAAAAAGAAGATAACATGGGCTATTCTCCTCATAATATTGGTCGTCACCATAGTATGGACCATATACCAGAACAATACGGTAGGTGTGACACATTATGAAGTTTCGAGCGACAATCTGCCCGACTCATTTGACAATTACCGAATCGCGCTTATTACCGATCTGCATAATGCGGTTTTCGGGGAAGATAATATAGACTTACTTTCTGCAATACAAAAGGAAAGTCCTGACATTATAGCGATAACCGGTGACTTGGTGGATTCGAACCATACAGACATTGCTGTAGCTCTTGATTTTGTAAGGAATGCATCGCAAATAGCACCTTGCTATTATGTAACCGGCAATCATGAATTTCGTTTGAAAGAGCGATATCAACAGCTCGAAGCCGGGCTCATTGAAGCGAACGTTTCTGTTCTGCATGATGATGCAACGCTTTTATCTAATGGAACGGATTCGGTCATGCTTATAGGATTGGATGACCCGCTGTTCACCGAGAGAAATGTTGCCGTATATGAAAGTATGTTTAAGACGAAGCTTTCTGCGATAGAGCGAAATGATGAATATACGATACTTCTTTCTCACCGTCCCGAATTGTTTAATGCTTATGTGGCTTCGCAGATGAACCTGGTACTTAGCGGACACGCTCACGGCGGTCAGTTCAGGTTACCGTTTATAGGCGGTTTAGTGGCACCTGCCCAAGGACTGTTTCCTAAGTACGATGCAGGACTGTTTACCGAAGGCCATACCACAATGGTAGTCGGGCGCGGTCTTGGCGAAAGCATCATTCCCTTCCGCTTCAACAATCAGCCCGAACTGGCTATAATAACATTAAAATCCGAACAATAAACTTCAGGCCGATGGATAATCCATCGGCCTGACATTTTTCATAATCATTATCAATCTTTGATGAGTTTGACGTCGACCTTCGTATAAGGGATTTCGATACCCTTTTCGTCGAAGGTTTTTTTGATAAGTTCCATGCTGTCGAAGTAGACGTTCCAGTAGTCGGAGTTCTTGCACCAGACGCGGTAGGTGTAGTCGATGGAGGAGGCGCCCATCTCCTTTAAGCGCGCCATGGGCGCGGGCTCTTTTAGAACCCCTTCGGTGGCGTCGGCCACTTCGAGAAGTGTTTTTTTGACGAACTCGGTGTCAGCGTCGTAGGAAGCCGATACCGTTATGTCTACGCGACGGTTGCCGCCGGTGGTGTAGTTGATGATGTTGGCGTTAGTAAGCTTGCCGTTGGGAACCGTGATGACCTTGTTGTCGGGGGTCGTGAGAATCGTGTAGATTACCGTGATGCTCGTGATGGTGCCTGAAGCGCCGTCGCTCTCGATGTAGTCGCCGACTTTAAAGGGGTGGAAAAATAAAATCATCAGTCCGCCCGCGAAGTTTGACAAAGCACCCTGCAGCGCAAGGCCGATAGCCACGCCTGCGGATGTAAAGACTGTCAGGAACGCAGTCGAAGGCACGCCGATGCACATAGCCGCCGTTGCAATTACCAGCGCATAAAGGGCGATGCGGATGAAGCTTGTAATGAAGCTCTGCGCACCCTTCTCGAGTTTCTTAAAGGCTCTGCCCTTTTGTATGATGCGAATAAGCCACTTGGAAAGCTTAACGCCCACAATTAAAATTACAAGACCGAGCAGAATCTTAAGACCCGCGTCGGTTCCTATCTGCTGAAGTTGTTTCCAGAAATCTTCCATACCATCCTCCGTAACGCGCCTGCCCGGTTAAATTCCCGCCGCGCGCTCTACTTTCTCAATGAATTCATTAATAACTTTTGTATATCCCGCTCTGTCTTCGGTAATGGACAAAGCATGATCCGCGCCCTTGAAGATATGTATCTCGCTCAAGGGGTTCTTGCACAGTTCGTACATTGTCTTGCTGTGATTTACATTAATCAAAGAATCGTCCTCTCCGTGCATGAAACAGATGGGCACATCCGAGTTTCTGACGGAATCTATGGGCTTTACTTTGAAATAATCATATTTGTATCTTAAATATCCTATCAGGCGCGCCACGTAACGTGCAGGCTCCCCAAGGATACTCGCTCTCTTATATGCAAGTTCCTTAATAAGCAGCTCAAGGTCCATAAACGGACAGTCCGCCACCACGAAATCGGGGCTGAAGCTTGAAAGCATTCTTAAGACGCTCGCGCCGCCCATAGACTCGCCGTGGAGCCCTATCAGGCAATCGCTTCCGAAACGTTCCCTGGCGCTCTCGCAGATTCGCTTGATATCGTCGGCTTCTTTCATGCCGAGCGTACAATACTTGGCCTTGGATTCGCCGAAATACCGCTCGTCGAATATTATTATATTATAACCGAGGTCATAGAAAATCTTGGCGTATTTGATGTCGGCTTCTTTGGCCGCCGTGATGCCGTGAGCGATGACGGCTACTTTGTTGCGCTTATGAACGTGAGCCGGATTAAGTATTATCTCGCCCTTAATCTCCGCGTCGTCGCTTGCAATCGTAAAGGGTTCTTTGTCCCAGCGTTTCTCGTAGTCCTCGATAGCGTCGCCGAATCCCCGCTCCGTATCAATCTTTATAAGCTCTTCCCGCGGAGTCTTCGGAGACAGCATAATAAAGTTGGCAATATAATGACCGATCATTTTGCACTTCCCTTTTTACTGTACCTTGCCGCCATGATAAGCGGAATAAACGTAATAAGTGACACACCTGCACCGACCAGGAAGAGCACTTCCGTAGGAAGATATTCTTTGAGGCCGTATTCGTTAATAATTTCGCCGTTCTTTTTGATAATGGGGTTCGCAATCAAAGGCGCCACCACCATGGGAATCAGTACAAAGAAAAGGATTCGGATTCCCTCAAACTGTCCCTTCGCTTCCTTGGGATACAGTCCCTTAGCCCACACCGAAACGGTCTGTAAGAACACTACATATCCCACACCGATCAAGAATACGCCGATAAGCATCACAGGATTGAAAATGCTTCCCGTATTAACGTTCTCCGGGCGAACCAGGAAACCGAGCACCAAGAGCCCCGTGATATTAAAGAATATCGAGGCAAAAGCAATCGGCACATGCTTGCCCGCGTTGATAAGCTTAGTAGCCGGGAACACGAGGAGCATCGCAAGGATAAGTCCGATTCCCTCCATAAAGCCCATCATGTCGGCGGTGAATCCGAGATAATAAATCATGTAGTTACCAAGGTGCGTAAAGTACATGTTAAATGCTATAAAATACGCGGAAAGTGTGAGGTTAACCCACACGAGTTCTTTGAGCGAAAAGTACTTCTTAAAGTTAAAAACTGAGGCAAACTGCTGCCAGAATGTTCCCTCTATATGAGGCTCCAGGTCCGGCGCATCCTTCATAAATACCAGCGAAAAGATACCGCAGCATATTACGAAAGCACCCATCACCACGAAAAGTCTCATGTAATTGTTCTCGCTGCCGATGAGCATTCCGCCCGCAACGGTACCGACGATAGTGCCGATAATCGGCTGAGTCGCAAGAGCCGCGCCGATTTGCCCTTTATTACGCTCATTCATGTGGTCGTTCATCCAAGCGTTAAAGCCCGAATCGTTACCCATGGAGCCAAAGAAACTCATTATCGCATCCGCCGCCACAACGGCCACGCCCGCAGTCATAAGAACCGAAGCGGTGCCCGAGCCTGCGCCCTTCATAATGAATTCCGTCGTTCCGAAAAGTATCGTGAATATTCCCCACAATATATAACCTATCGAAACCGCCAAGCGCCTTCTTCCGCGCCTGTCTGTAGCGGTTCCCGTCACAAACGTAGAAATTGTCGTAGCGGTCGCTGAAATTGCCACCATCCAGGAAATAATCGTCGGATCCTTGGCAATCTTCTCATACACAAATGTATTGAACCACTGATTCTCCATATTCCAGCACAGCTGACCCGCAAGTCCGAGCGCCCATACAAAGCCCCAGAAGCCCGCAGTTTTCTTGACATTCTTCTGTTCCATAATCAAAACCCCTCCATCATTTTGATTATACTACAAATATGCCGTTTCAACACATTTGAGCACACAAAAATACAGGCAGGATTTCTCCCGCCTGCATAGTTGCATTAGTCGTATTATCTTGTCTCGATTCTTAAAGAACCGGAAACTGTGGAAGCCTTAATCTGTACTCTTCCGCTTCCTAAGTTGTACTTGCCGCTCTTGGCGCCGTTAACGTTGGACTCACCGCATAAGAGGTTGATTCTTCCGCTTACGGATGAAGCGTTGGCATTGAAGCCGTCGCAGCCGTCGAGTGTCATCTCGATGGAGCCCGATACGGAGTTACTCTGAATCTTGTTAACGTTTCTGGTGATGATGTTGGTGCGTCCGCTGGTGGTAACGGTCTTAAGCTCAGCTACGGATGCAGCTGTTCTTACGCTTCCGCTTACAGCCTCTGCGGTAATCACATCACTGTTAACACCGTCAATTGTAATGTCGCCACTGATGTTGTTAACCTTCAAAGTCTCAAAGCCGCAAGACTTAATCTCGATATCGCCGCTTACATCGCCTACTACAGCGTTTCTTGCGGAGATGCCCTCTACCTGGATTACACCGGATGCTGTCTTAAAGGTTACTGACTTATAGTCTCTGGGAACCTCAACGTGTAAGTCGATTCTGGGACTTGTGAGGCTCTTAAAGAAGTTGGTTAAGCCGAAGCTCTTTCTTTTGGCAGTACCGTAAAGAGTGCTACCCTTCTGATAGCATTCGAAAGCATATGCTAGCTGCTGGTTGGGGGTGCCGTGATTGGTGTAGTGAACTCTGGCTACGTTGTCGGGTGAAGCGGTTACATAGATGTTCGCGCAGTCGCCTTCAACGACGATTTCGTTACAATCTGCGGAACTTCCGCTTCCTTCCTCGGTGGTTACATCAGAAGCGCCGTCGGCGGTCTTTCTGGTAGCCTTGTAGCTATCGCTTAAATCCTTGGCAAATTCGCTGCCCTTGTTATAAACTTCCTTGGCCGCATTGGTAACGCCCTTGGTAAAAGAATCTGCGAAGTCGCTTGCGCCGTCGGCAAATCCCTCGCCCATCTTCTCAGCGCCCTTGGTAACGGTGCCGGCAAAAGAACCTACAAAGTTAGCGATTCCCTTAACCAGGCTGTCTGCTGCCTTGGAAATATCCATGGAGTCAAAGCCCACGCCTTTCTTGTCGCCGCCCTTGCCCTTTAATTCCTTAAGGTCTGCGATAAGTTCATCTATGGAGCCAAGCTCCTCAACAATCTGCTCCTCGGTCTTACCGTTTGCAAGTCCGTCGGCAAAGTGCTCTTCATAATCACTGATGATTTCGTTCCTTACATCCTCATCGAAAGGTCTCAATGCCTCGAAGAGATTGTACATATACTCCTGTTTATTCATACCGTCCTCCTAAAATCTCGTCAATTGCTTTAACAAACTGTGTCCATTCTTCTTTCAACTCTGTCTGATACTTTCTGCCTTCGTCAGACAAATGGTAATACTTTCTGGCGGGTCCCGTCTCGGACTCCTGCAAATATGTGGTCACCAGATTGTCATCCTTAAGCCTCTTTAACACCAGGTACAATGTACCGGTCGCAATATCCATTCTTGCGGAAATCTCATCGGTAAGCTCGTATCCGTAACGATCCTTGTCCGCAAGCATTGTAAGTACGCATAACTCCAGTGCCCCTTTTTTAAATTGTGCGTTCACATTGCTCTCCTTTCTTTGTAAATACTTTTCTCGCGATTAACTGCATTGTATCACATGCTATTCTATAATGCAAGATAGTAGTTATAAAAAAATAATAAAGTGCACCAAAGAAAAGGCCCCGGGCTAAAGCCCGAGGCCGGTGATTCAATATATTTAATTGACAAATATGTGCTTGCGCTTCTTAAAGTAGAAAATATTAACACAGAAGAACACTATATCCACAATAATGCTTACAGCAGTCTGGGGATCGAGTGTGCTCTGGCCAAGAATATGCGTGGTCATTGCAATGTAGGCGATTCCCGAAATAGCATTTAAAGCATAAACCGCACTTACCAAAGTGCCTGCAATTGCCTTGTACTTAAGAATGGCTACCGCACCGCAAGCAGCAAGTACAGCGAGTATAATAAGGCATACCGAATAGAATTTGTCGGCGTACTTAAGGCTGTTGCCCCAGAATGCATATACCATTTCAGCAGTAACACCCTGCTCCTCATAAAGTGAACCGTTTAACAGTCTGATTCCGTTGGCAAGGTTAGCCAATGCACCAATCCACAGCGCAAAGTATCCCAAAAAGTGCGCCCACTTAAGTCCTACGCTCGGACCTACTTCGCGTCCCACAGAACTGTCTGTCATAAAAGCAGGGCTGATAGTTGCATTGGCATTATCGCCCGCGCTCTCTGTGGCAGAAGCGTCGGAAGCAGTGTAAACCGTAACCTGCTTGCCATCGCCCTCTGTCGCGCATCCGCAATAAGGACATGTCTTGGTGCCATCATCAAGCTGAGCACCACATACGTTACATCTCATAATAATATTCTCCCTATAATTCAATTTTTCTTTTGCTCGCCTATCTGCTTAATTGTGAATACGTATCCGTAGCCAACAGCGCAACGGAATAAGATTGATATGAAGAATCTTACGTTAAATACTGTGTTGACTCCCATAATCTTCCAGCAGAGTCCGCCGTACACCAGGTCTGCAATAATGCCAATGGCATAAACGGCTATCACCAGCTTATATGCGTTGGGAGCTTCCTTCTTCACGCGTATTGAAGCATATACACACAACAACGCAATCACCACGCACATAGCGCCATACAGATAATGCGTATACTTAAGCGAATTTCCGAAATAGGCATACAGCTCTGCTGCCGAAACATCCGTATACATGCGTCCGCCGAAAATTCTTAAAGCACTAAGCACCGCAATAACTGCATTAAGCAAAAGAATCATACTGAAAATCCTGGAAAAATTGCCGATATCATAATTCATCGACTGCTTTCCGAAGCCCGCGGAGCTTCTGAACCCATTAAATTGAGTTCTGCTCTCCTCCGCAACAAACGCATTCTTTCGCCCGTCATCTCCCGCTGCTTCTTTCTCACAATACGGACACTTAACGCTGTCATCAGCGATTTCCGCCCCACAATAATTACACTTCATCCATGTACCCTCCATTCTTTGTAGCTTTTACCATTGTATTATATAGCCAAAGAAAAGCCAAGTCCCACCTTAGTAAGACTTGGCCTTTCACCCCCCAATACTGCTGAAAAATTCAACCTAAATTACGCAATGTCATCCATCTGCGCCGTATACAACTTATAATAATAGCCCTTGCGCGCCATGAGTTCCTCGTGGTTGCCACACTCTACGATGCCGCCGTCGTCGATGTACATAATCTTGTCGCAGTTGCGGATGGTCGAGAGTCTGTGGGCGATGATGAAGGAAGTGCGTCCCTTAAGCATCGCGTTAAGTCCCTGCTGAAGCGCTTTCTCGGTCTGCACGTCGATGCTGGAAGTAGCCTCATCAAGCACCAGTATCGCAGGATCCGACAGCAACGTTCTTGCAAAAGAAATCAGCTGCTTTTGCCCCTGACTGAGTAAGGATCCACGCTCCTTAACCTCAGTATTGTAGCCGTCCGCCATCCTATCGATAAACGGCGCCGCGCACACCGTCTGACTGGCCTTATCAATCTCTGAGAATGTCGCATTAAGCTTACCGTAACGGATATTGTCCTCGATGGTACCCGAGAAAATAAAGCTGTCCTGAAGCATGATGCCCATCTGACTGCGCAGGCTCTTAAGCGTCACCTTCGAAATATCGATTCCGTCTATTAACACCCGTCCGCTATCCACATTGTAGAATCGCGACACAAGGTTCACAATCGTACTCTTGCCGGCACCGGTAGGTCCCACAAGCGCCACGCTCTCGCCCGCCTTGACGGTAAAAGAAACATCATGAAGAATTTCCTTACCTTCTTCGTAGCTAAAGCGTACGTTCTCAAATGTTACCTCACCCTTAATCGGAGGCATCTCTGTAGCACCCTCAGCATCATCAACCGTTACAGGCTCGTCCATGGTCTCGAAGATTCTCTCAAGATAAGCCATGTTGTTGATAAAGTTATTAAAGATGTTACCAAGGTTCATAATAGGCTGCCAGAAACGGCTTGCGTATCCTGAAATAGCCACGATGGTACCTACTGTCTTGTCACCGTTAATAAAGATTGCGATACCGAAGAGGAAAATCGCGCCGCGAACCAGCACCGAAATCGTATCGATACCGGGCCATACAAGGTTAGTCCATCGTACCGCACCCATCCAGGTACGTCTGCAATCGTTTGAAAGACCTGCAAAAATCTCGGCATTCTCGTCTTCTCTTGCAAAAATCTGTGTGATTCTCGCACCGACGATATTCTCCTGAAGATAAGCGTTTAAGTTCGAATTCTTATTGGAAACCGCTCTCCAGGCCTTACGCTGCTTACCCTTAATCCAGAACATGAATATCGCAAGGATAGGCACACCGCACAGCACCACAAGCGATAACTGCACATCCACCGCGAACATATAAGCCACGATGATTACAAGGTTAATGCACTCAAGTATTACATTGATAAGACCGTTCGAAAGCATATCTGACACGGAGTTTACGTAGTTAACCACACGAATCAGAATCTTACCGTGAGGCCTGTCATCATAATACTGGAATGACAGCTTCTGCAAGTGAGCGAACAGGTCGCGACGAATATCATAAATAATATTCTGGCTGACATTAACCATTACTCTTGATCTTAATGTTGTAAAAAGAATACTTACCACAAACACTCCGGCAAGCAGGCTTACGAGCACCACAAGGTTCTTAACGTCACCGCTCGGCACCGCTTCGTCCAGTGCTTTCTTGGTAATCATGGGAGCAAGCAAAGCTGTGGCTCCGCCGATTGCACTTAAGATAATCGCTGCAATCATGCGCTTTAAATATTTCTTGATGTACTTGGAAGCAAGGAGGATATGCTTTATATTAAACTCCTCTTCGTAGGCTTCATCGACTCTGTAAGTATTACGCTTAGTTGCCATTATTCCTCACCTCCCGTCTGGAGCTTAACAAGCTCTGCATAGTAGCCGCCCTTGGCTATAAGTTCCTCGTGAGAACCTTCCTCCGTAATGCGGCCGTCCTGCAGCACCAGAATCTTGTCTGCCGCCTTGGTGGTGGAAATACGCTGCGCGATAATAATCTTCGTGCAGGGGAAATCAAGTTCGTGAAGGCTGTGCTGGATTTCTTTTTCCGTTTCCATGTCAACCGCTGAGGTAGTATCGTCAAGTATCAGTATCGAAGGCTCGATGGCAAGGGCACGCGCAAGAGAAATTCTCTGCTTCTGTCCGCCGGAAAGACCCACGCCGCGCTCACCTACTATGGTGTCGTAGCCCTCGGGCATCTTGGCGATGAACTCGCTTGCTGCGGAGTAACGCGCGAACTTCACCACCTGCTCTGCGGTAAGTCCCGTCACACCGTAAGCAATGTTGCCTTCAATCGTATCGGAATACAGTAAAACGTCCTGTGTCGCAAGACCGATATGCTTTCTTAAATCCGTGAGTCTGTACTTATCAACGCTCACATCGTCCACAAGCACCTCACCCTCGATAGGCTCGTAAAACCTCGGAATCATGTTGATAAGCGAAGTCTTGCCGCAACCCGTCTCACCCATAATAGCCACCGTCTGACCGGGCTCTGCGACAAAAGAAATATCCTTTAAAACCGGAAGCTTACCATCGTCGTATTTAAAGGAAACGTGCTTGAACTCAACCTTGCCCTTGAAGGGAGCGGGATGAGCAATCGAGTCTTCTTTGTCCACTATGATGGGTTCTGAGAAATAAATCTCCATAACCTTATTGGAAGCCGCATCGAAACGCTGGAACTCGTTCATGATGTTACCAAGGTTACGCATGGGGTTCGCAATCGCCCACATAAGGCCTGAGAACGCAACATACTCACCCATTGTAAGCTCATGGTTGATAAGGAAAATACCGCCCACAAGTATCAGCACAAGGCTGAGCATATTCGCAAGACCTTCGATGAAAGGATAGAATCTTATCCAGATCATCTGAGTCCTCTTATTAGTGTCTCTGTAATCAACGTTCGAGGTATCGAACTTGTCGATTTCGTAATCTTCACGCGCGAAGGCCTTAACCACACGGTTACCGGAGATGTTCTCCTGAGCATAAGTGTTCATGCCCGCAAGCTTCTCACGCAACTCCCTGTGCATGGGGCCGACCTTCTTACGAAACTTCACAATGATAATAAAGATAAACGGCGAAATCGCAAGCACCGAAAGCGCCAGCTTCCAGTTAAGCATACAAAGGTAAACCGCCGTCGAAAGATACAGCACAAACGACTCGATGATGTTACGGATTACCCACGCAATCATATGTCTGCAAGCGTCAAGGTCACCGGTAACTCTCGTCATTAAATCGCCCGTTCTGTAAGTGGAGTAAAACTTCATGTCCTGTCTCTGTATCTTGTCATAAAGTGAATTTCTGATGCGATACAGCGCCTTCTGAGACGAATGCTCATAAGCCATACAGTCAAGATATACCACAATAACTCTGAAAATCGTAAACCCTACCATACAAGCAAGAAGCACATAGAATCCGTGCATATTGGTCGCACGATTGTAAGCTGCGTTCTCGCCCTGCAAATACTCGTCCACTATTCTGGACGAAAAAAACGGCACGGTTAACTGCATAACGTTATAAACAACCGTACCGAAAAGAGCCAGTATGAACATGGCCCTCGTCCCCTTCATATTCATCCAAAGCCATCGGAGCTTGGACACGGGGAACTTGTTCTTCTGTTCCTTAGATTCGTTTCTTGCCACTTCTCATTCTCCTCATCAAATCCATTCTCATCCGTATAATGTGATTGTAGCAAAACAGTAATTAATGACTACATAAAAATCTTTCTTTATTGTAATAATATCGCACACTCTCCTTTCCAACGAAAAAGCTGTGCCCGTCAAAGAGCACAGCCGATATTCGCTTTATTCTTTCTCTCCGGCAATGAGACCGATTCTTTTGTTAAGCCTGTCGTAAAGCGTCTCGAAGTCGATCTTGCCTGTATAGTATTCGTCCAGTTCTTCAAATACGATGTCTTCAAAAGAATCCTCCACACGCTCCCTCGGGATGCTCTCCTCCATTAGCTTGTCAAAAGCAATCTTTGTCGCCTCAACATCGATATTAGCATACTTAAACATCACTCCACCATAAACTGATGGTATACCTTCGTACCTTTTGATGTCCTCTATTTGTTCATTTAAAACATCTTCTCTGGCGCTTAGTCCGTAGCACGCATAACTTTTATAAATCTCACTCTGAATGTCATACGACAAAAGACTCTCGAGGAGCTCCGAGGCATATTCTTTTTCCTTGTCGGTTGCGTTATTTCTTACATAGAAGGTTCCTATCGGCTGAAGATAGTGCTTGGAGCCGTTTGTTCCGGGATAGCCGATTACATTGCCGTTTTCTTTGAATGCATACTTTAAACTGTATAAATCAATCGGAGTCGAAACCACAAACCTTCCTACAAGCATCGATTTGTCCGCAATCATATCAAATAAAGCCATTTCATAGTTTTTGTCCGTCTGATATCTGTCCATGAGGTCGATAACTTTTTTTAGCTTGACCTTGTCTACAATTTCGCCCTCCTTGGAATGATTTATAAAATAGCAATCTTTGTAATCCATGGCAAAAAGAACCAGTGTCGATAACGTCTTTCTGTCCAAAAGCGTTGTGCCTGTTATCGTCTCAAGATTGGGGCTGCTCCACGCATATTCGATAAATGTATCATAGTCCCAATCGTTTAAGTCTGCCCCCGAAACCAAAGTATCCAGCTGAAACGCGGAGCATGCTCCGTACATCGTTCCGTCTATGGTTCCGCATACTCTGCCACCTTTGTTGAGTGCCGCTATAGTGTCCCCCGACACAAGATTTTCAAGGGGTTCCCATATATCTTTGTGCTCGGCTGCATCAATCAGGAAATCTTCGATAATTACGGGACCTTCTCCCGCAGTAAGCTCTATGGCCAGTTTGGTCTTATCCTGACCTTCGTCAACTTCAATTCGGCAATCGGGATGGTTACTGTTAAAACGCCGCACGGCCGTTCCAAGCACACCGTCACTGAAGTTACGGGCAGCTATTTTCATAACAAAAACATCTTCCGAAGACGGCGCAAGCTTCAAGTAACTTTCATTGCTCCCGGAAAGATAAATATATATACATCCTTCTTTGTCGGCGTATACCAAGTTCTTGGGACTGTACAAGTCCGGATAGGGTTCGGCTATACCGTTCTCGAACCAGTCAAAAACTTTTTCCGTATTTTCAAGCCGTCGGTCGCTTATGTATACACCTTCCCCGGTAAAATAAACAAATCTGTCTTCATCAAATATATTGAGGGCACATATTTGTTCTTTTTGCGTATCTCCGTCGTTTTCGTACTCGGTAATAACTGTTTCCTCGCCGGTTTTCATGTCCATTTTAATTAATTTATGATGAGCCTCGCCACGGTTTATATCTTTAATCGTCAGCATATCGGCACCTACCGTTCCGTCAGGCATAATGAACAGTTTGACCTTCGTTTCCACATTCAAAGGGATCTCTTTAATTCGCTTTCCGTCCGAAGAATATATCTCGTAGAAGGGGGCGTAATAGTCTGTATTCTTTTTCTGAATCACCATATTGGCAATATGGATGTTGCCGTCTGCATCCGTAAGAATAGCTCCGTTATAAGGCATAATATACCGGCAGTCATCTGTCTCAAGCTCGGTCACGGACAACACTTCACCCTCGGCATTAAGATATTCTGCCGACAATTTGACCGATTCCTCGTCATATTTCGCCTTGGCCATAATGTATCGGTCGGAGTCGGATACGGGTCCGAATGCAATAATCGAATAATCTGTGTTGGGAAACGTGTTAAGCTGCTTCTTAACAGCCATTCCCGGTTGCGCATGAATAATCTCGCAGGGTTCATCACCCGGACCATCCGTTATTCCTACCGTAAATTGCCATGCGCCACTCTGAGAAATACCGTTGCTGTTATAGCTTGTACTAAAAATTGACTTAGTCATATTCTCATCGACAGTACATCTGTATATCACGCTGCCATTGCCGGACCCTTTGGAACCGGACTCAGCTCCCGTCCCGCATGCCGCCATAAGTGTTATTGCAATCGACAAAACAAAAAGTCGTGCAAACTTATACCATTTACCCATTCTCATATTTACCCCATATTCTATCTAAATTCGTGCGAATCAATCGCGATAAAGCAATATTATCATTTCAGAAAAAGTCATGTCAATTCAAAAATAAACTATGACACCATATCATTGAAATATCCGTATCATTAAGTTACAATTAAAGAAAAAGAACACGGAGAATGCCTATGAAGATAATCACTTTAAGTCGAGAGTACGGCGCCGGCGGTCATTCAATCGGTACGGAAGTCGCCAAGCGCTTAGGAATTGAGTTCTATGACAAAGACATTATTGCGGGTGTGGCTCGTGAAAGCGGTATTGATGAGAGTCTCATCGCTTCGAAGGGTGAGGAGATTTCCACTGCGGAGTCTATTATTCGCGCGATTACGCCTATTTCTTACGATCAGAAGGATTTAATCTTCGAGACCGAGCGAAACGTGATAATCGATATTGCCAAGAAAGGCCCTTGCGTAATCTTAGGCCGCTGTGCCGATATCCTGCTCAAAGAAGCCGGCCTTGATACCCTTAACGTCTTCCTCTATGCCGATACCGCTTCCCGTATGAAGAGAGTCGGCGAGCTTATCGGAAGCGACAACGAAGCGCTTATTCAGAAGACCATCAAGAAGCGCGATCACGACAGGCATTCTTATTACACATATTTCACCTACCAAAAATGGGGCGATTATAAGAACTATAATCTGATGCTTGATACCGGAGCCCTCGGGTACGAGAAGTGTATCGACATCATCTGCGAAGCCGCCAAGAACTAGCGCGCATCATAACGAACATAAAGAAAACCGCCGGCCTACCGCCGACGGTTTTATTATACATAACCTCTTATACGACACATAATAACCGCAATCAACACTCCGAGAAGTGCGCCCACCGCTACCTGAAGCGGGGTGTGTCCGATGAGTTCCTTAAGCTTCTCGTCATCGGTCATCTCTTCGTCCGAAAGCCTCTTGAAGGATTCCATCATATCGTTAAGAACCTTGGCCTGATTGCCGGTCTCTCGCCTTACTCCCATGGCATCGTACATGGTAATAAAAGCAACTATCACGCAAATTGCGAATTCAAAGCTTCCCACACCGTAAATCATAAGTGCCGCCGAGGTAAGTGCACACACCGTTGCAGAATGTGAACTCGGCATGCCGCCCGCTCCGAAGAGTCTCTCGCCGCGAAACGACTTAGACGTAACGGCATATAGTATGGTCTTGACAATCTGAGCCGAAAGCCAGCCCAGTATCGCGCTTATTAAAACTGTATTGTGCAAAAACGCAGAAATACTATTCAACGCTTATCTCCCTGTAACGCGGGTTCTTAAATTCAAACACCGCCATAAGTATCGTAGTAGCAACCGCCACCGCATCCGCGATGGGACCCGAATAGATTATACCATCAATTCCGAAGAAGCGGGGTAAAATAATGAGAAGCGGAAGCAAAAATATTATCTGTCTTGTAAGGGACAAGAACATACCCCTCTGCGGACGCCCCGTAGCCGTGAAGAAATTGGACACTATAGGCTGCACAAAGTTTAAGAATATAAAGAAGAAGTATATTCTGAAATACTTAACCGCAAAAGCAAAATACTCGGGACTTCCCTCTCCGAAGAGCTTAATAATCTGAAGCGGGAAAATCTGGAACACCGCAAAAGCTCCGATTGAAAGTAAGAATCCTATCTTAAGAGCCAGAATTAGGGCTTCTTTAACTCTCTTAAACTGCTTGGCTCCGTAGTTAAAACTGATAATCGGCTGAAGTCCCTGCGAAATACCGATGATGAAGGAAAAGAACATCATTCCCACCTTCGAGATAATACCCACACAGGCAATCGGAACGGACTCGCCGTAGACACTTCTGGCGCCATAATATTTAAGTGAATTGTTAAGAACAATCTGCACCACCATCATGGCTATCTGGTTAAAGAAAGAAGCCGTACCGAGTGATGCGCTTCTTCCGAAATAACGAAGTCTCGGAACAAAGTGCTTAAGCTCAAGCTTAACGGTCTTATAGTGGCACAAATACCAGATTACCATAGCCGCGCAGATATACTGACCGATAATGGTAGCAAGCGCCGCACCCTGAATGCCCCATCCGAATACGAATACGAAAAGTGCATCAAGGATTGTGTTAATAATAGCGCCCACAAGGTTACACATCATAGAATATCTGGGCGAACCGTCCGCTCTTACAAGATGAGCGCCTCCGCCCTGCAGTATCAGCGCCGGGAAGCCTATGGCTGTTATGCGTGTATACTCGGAAGCATACGGAAATACGTCCGCAGGTGAACCGAAGAAATTAAGAAACGGGTGTAAGAACACCTCAGCCACCACCGCAAGGATGGTACCTAAGATTACTATCATCGCCGCTGAGTTACCGATGTAGAAAGGAGCTTTTTCTTTGTCCCCTTCTCCCAAGGTTAAGTTAAACGCAGACGCTCCGCCTATACCGAAAAGCAGCGCCAGAGATACGCATGAAATCGAAAAAGGAAACGCTATATTGGTAGCCGCGTTACCGAGCGGTCCCACGCTTCGACCGATGAAAAACTGGTCTACAATATTGTAAAGTGCGCCCACAAGCATCGCTATGATACTGGGAATCGCAAACTGTCTCAATAACTTGCCCACAGGGTCCACGCCCAACGGGTTCTTAACTATGTCTCTGTCCATTTTTAACGCCTCATAATCCTTATCTAAAACACAAAAAATCGTACCACATTTTGCCCCCGCTGACAAACAAAAAAGTCGTTTCCGGCTTCAAATAAACATCCACCCGCATAGCGGGTGGTTTTTCTTTTTCGGGCATAGCCCTAATACTACTAGCCACCCACAAGTGGGTCTTATATTTGGCCTGCCAGCCACGCGTCGTGTTACTTGCTACCCGTAAACGGGTCCTGTGGGTCGAATATACTTAATTGATCCATTTCGTAATCTTGCTTTAGCTGGTTGGCTATATAACTTTTTATTGCTGCAGTGTTCTTCCCTACAGTATCTACATAGTATCCCTTACACCAAAATTCGCGGTTTCGGTATGCGAATTTCATATTCCCATACTTTTGATATATCATGAGACTGCTCTTTCCTTTTAGGTATCCCATAAAACCCGAAACGCTCATTTTGGGCGGGATACTTAGTAAAAGGTGTATGTGGTCCGGGCATACCTCGCCCTCTATTATTTCGACACCCTTCCATTGGCATAGAGTCCTTATTATGTCTCTGATATCCTCTCTTTTTTCGTTGAAGAATACCTTCCTTCGATACTTTGGCGCAAACACCACATGGTATTTGCAGTTCCATTTCGTATGTGCTAAACTTTGTGCATCAGTATTTTGTCCCGACAATGTACTGTCCTCCTAATGTGTATTTTCTTGCGTAACTGGCAGGTCACGCTTTTGATTATACACATTAGGAGTATTGAAACTGAATACATCTCTTAAGCTCAACGGAACCACGCGACTATCGCGTGGTTTTCTTTATACAAT
>FMTX01000019.1 GCA_900100895.1 Lachnospiraceae bacterium YSD2013 | reverse complement strand
TGGCCTCGTGGCTCAGTTGGTTAGAGCGCCGCCCTGTCACGGCGGAGGTCGCGGGTTCGAGTCCCGCCGGGGTCGCTTTCTTGCGGAGTTTTTGCAAGATCGCTAAAGGGGTCTTAGCTCAGCTGGGAGAGCATCTGCCTTACAAGCAGAGGGTCATAGGTTCGAGCCCTATAGGCCCCACTTAATAAAATATGGATGGGTTCCCGAGTGGCCAAAGGGGACAGACTGTAAATCTGCTGCAAATTGCTTCGGTGGTTCGAATCCACCCCCATCCACTAGTCTTCGGACGTTTAATATGGTATCGCGGGATGGAGCAGTCTGGAAGCTCGTCGGGCTCATAACCCGAAGGTCATAGGTTCAAATCCTATTCCCGCTACTCAATGCCCAGATAGCTCAGTTGGTAGAGCAGAGGACTGAAAATCCTCGTGTCACTGGTTCGATTCCGGTTCTGGGCATGTTTTTATTTTAAACCTTGAATTCTCAGGGTTTATTTTTTTTGATATAATTTAAAAGGTGCTTACTTTTAAATATAAAACTAAGGGGGAATCAGGCCGTGAAAATAGAAGAAATTAAAAAGGAGATAGATGCTTTATCAGATCCTAAAAATGCAGAATTCTTTTTAAAACTTAACCCTACGGCCAAGACACCTTGTGCCGGAGTACGAATTCCTCAGATGCGTATATTAGCTAAGAAAATAGCCAAAGATAATTATCGCGAATTTCTTGATAATAATCCTCTGGATTCATTTGAGATGGAATTACTTCAGGTTCTTGTAATAGGTTATGCTAAGGATGATATTAACGTTTTATTGGAGTATTTAAGGAAAATTATTCCAACAATCCATGATTGGTCCGTAAATGATTCTCTTTGTCAAACATTCAAGATTGCAAAAAAATATCCTCAGGAAACATATAATTTACTTATGGAATTTAAAGACTCCAAAAAAGAGTATGAAGTCAGAGTTGTAGCGATTATGCTTATGAGCCAGTTCCTTAATGATGAGTATATTGATAGAGTTATAAACGTTCTTAACTCTCTATATACAGATTCATATTATTCCAGGATGGGTGTTGCATGGGCTGTCGCCACAGTAATGGCAAAGTACCCTGCAAAATGCATTGATTACATGAATTCACCAAATAATCATCTCGATGAATGGACATATAATAAATCGATACAGAAAATGAAAGAATCATTCCGAGTTGATAAAGCTGATATTCATAAGATTGTCAAAGCTAAATAAAAGTAAGACCTGATTCAAAGAATATATTGGGAGATTAGATACATGGGTAAGAAAATATCGATAAAGCGAATAAGACTAATCATTACGATTATTCACTCGTTATTGACAATTGCATGGCATGGTAAGGTATTTAAAAATGTTGGCCTTAACCCCAGTGGTACGATACCTCTTAACAGAGTAATTACACATAAGAGTGAAACTACTTTAACATATATAATGACTGAGCTTATCGCTTTGTTACTTGTTTTTTTGTTTTGGAAACTGTTTTTTTACATAATTGAGAATTTCAAGAAGTCTTATATTGTATTTATCAGCCTCTTTTTTATAGGCTTAATTTTTCTTGCTCTTTGCTGGCCGTACGTATTTGCATACTCAATCGATAATTTGGTTACGTACTCCTGCGCAGTTCGACTTACGCCGGATTACTGGCACTGCGCGTATTCAAGCTACATCTATGGCGCTTGTCTGCTCTTTTTCCCTGTAGATTTTATGATTTTGGGAATCCAGTGGCTCTTCTTTATTTTTATGATAGCGTATACATTCTATCGTGCAGAGCAGGTAACTCCCAAGTTAAAGTATATAACCCTTGCAATATTCCTTTTACCTTCTTTTCTCGTAATTATGCGAGACAGCTATCGTATATTCCAATATTTGATTGTCGCGCTGATTTATGCGGCAATTGTATTGTTTGATATAATCGAAGGCCGCCAAAGAACGTTCAAAGAAACCATTCTCATTGCGGCTCTCGGTGCATTCCTTGCAGTTTGGAGAAGTGAAGGAATAATCTGGGCAACGGCATGGTATGTTATCTACATTCTTTGTATATCTGCCAAAGAAATCCGCGCAAAGATTTGTAAACTGCTGATATTTGCCGTGCTATTTCTTTTGATTTCCATTCCTCAAGAAATCGGAATGAAGACATATTACGGTAAAGACTACCAGATAGTGAATGCGCTTACAAAATTGCGTACACTCTTAAACACACAGGAAGTCAATTTGCAGTATGAAGGCGCCGAGAAAGATTTGGAAGCCATCGACGCCGTAATTCCTCATCAGCTGATTGCGGAGTACGGTCTGGCTTCATATTTAAGATACAATTCGCAAGTTAAGGGATACTCGGATATAAATCAGTCCGGTGTTCCGGCAGATATAACAAAAGATTTTCTGAAAGCATATTACAGCATTGCTTTACACAATCCGAAGATTTATTTCAGGACATTGGTAAATACCATAACGGTCAGCTTTGCGGGAGAGTACGTTTTTCCCAATCCTTACTATGCCGGTGAGCCTTCAGATATTCCTCCTTACAAATACGATGCATGGGACATCGGAAGAAACGATCTTTACGGTAATTATCACACGTACGTATGGAATGAGTTAGTGTCCAAGACTAAAGTCGGTGAAACATCGATAGAGTTCCAAAGCAAGTATAATGATTTGCTGACCGGTTCAAGACGACTGCTCTACGCATTTATCGCCTTGTGTATTATAGAATTGTGGTTATTCATTTCGGGAATTATCAAGTTTGTCAAAAGAAAGGACTTCGCATCACTTTCTTTTGGCCTGTTTGGAATCGTTCTTTTGGCAGAATATGCCGCATTGACAATAGTGGTGCCTGCATATGCAAGCTCATACTATCTGACAACAAACTACCTTTCATTGATACTTGCGTATGCGGCATTGATTAAAAGATTTAAGCCGAAGACCGAGAAAACAGCGTAGAATCGGGCTTTAGCTCATTGTACTCTCAAAAAAACTTTATATTTTAATTCATATTGTGTATAATGTAAAAGTAGTATTTTGTGCAATTGGGGATTACACAAAAGCGAGAGGGAGTAAAATGGAGAGATTAGTAGGAACAGTTTCTAGAGGAATCAGAGGCCCCATTATCCGTGAAGGAGACGATCTGGTTAAGATTACGGTTGACAGCGTTCTTGCTGCGGCCGAGAGCGAAGGCTTTTCGTTAAGAGACAGAGATGTAATTGCCATTACGGAATCTGTTGTCGCCAGAGCTCAGGGTAACTACGCTACAGTCGATGATATCGCGGAGGATGTTAGGAAGAAACTCGGCGGTGAGACGGTTGGTGTAATTTTCCCGATACTTTCAAGAAACCGTTTTGCCATCAATTTAAGAGGTATCGCTAGAGGATGTAAGAAGATTGTTCTCATGTTAAGCTACCCCAGTGACGAAGTAGGCAATGCTCTTCTTACTTACGACCAGCTTGACGATGCCGGTGTTAATCCGTATTCGGACGTACTTACTTTAGAGAAGTACCGTGAACTCTTCGGAGAGAACAAGCACGAATTTACCGGTGTTGACTATGTTCAGTATTATTCTGACATTATTAAGGGTGAAGGCTGTGAGGTCGAGATTATCTTTGCCAACCGCGCCAAGACCATTCTTGATTATGTAGATAAGATTATTACCTGTGACATTCACACAAGAGTACGCACCAAGCGAATTCTTCGTAACAGCGGTGCCAGAGTGGTATGCGGACTGGATGATTTACTGACAGCTCCCGTTAACGGAAGCGGATGTAACGAGAAGTACGGACTTCTCGGTTCCAACAAGTCCACTGAAGAGAAGATTAAGCTCTTCCCCAGAGACTGCGACGGCTTAGTAGTCAGCATTCAGGACGAAATCCTTAAGAAGACCGGCAAGCACGTTGAAGTAATGGTATACGGCGACGGTGCTTTCAAGGATCCTCAGGGTAAGATTTGGGAACTTGCAGATCCTGTTGTTTCACCTGCATATACAGACGGACTTATCGGTACGCCCAATGAATTAAAGCTCAAATACCTTGCCGACAATGATTTTGCGAACCTTTCGGGTGATGCGCTCAAAGAAGCCATTTCCGAGAAGATCAAATCCAAGGACGGCAACTTAAAGGGCAACATGGCCTCCCAGGGTACTACACCGAGACAGCTTACCGACTTAATCGGTTCCCTGTGTGATTTAACTTCCGGTTCCGGCGATAAAGGAACCCCGATTATTTTGATTCAGGGCTATTTTGATAATTATACAAACGAATAAGCTAGTAAAGACCCGGGGTATGGCCTTTTTCCAGTTGGCTTTGTCACGGGTTTTTTATTTCTTATGAATAAAGAGACATGGAGAAGTTAGAGTATGGACAGAGAATATTGCGTAGTAATAGGAGGCGTGAACGTAGATATAGGCGGTAAGCCTGATGCCCCCTTGATTCCCAGGGATTCCAATCCCGGGAGAATCATTATTTCGCTCGGCGGTGTAGGGCGAAATATCGCGCACAACATGACACTGTTAGGTATGAAAGTTAAGCTCATTACCGCAATCGGAGATGATGACAACGGTAAGAAAATCATCGACAGCTGTAATGAACTCGGCATTGATATTGAAGGATATTGCAAGTGTCCCAATGATGCAACATCATCCTACTTGTTTATTGCCAACAACAACGGAGATATGTCTGTTGCAATAAGCGACATGAACATATACAAGAACATCACCCCCGAGTATCTCGAGACGAGACTTCCTGAGATTAACAAGGCTAAGCTTGTAGTGGTTGACACCAACATCCCTACCGAGAGTATTGCTTTTCTTGCCAAGAAATGTAAGGTTCCGATTTTTGCCGACCCCGTTTCTTGTACCAAAGCGGCAAGACTTCTGCCTTCTTTATCCAATCTCTATGCAGTAACGCCCAACGCACTTGAGACCCGTATTCTTACGGGAGTTAAAGTTGAGTCGGCTTCTGACGAGACGCTTGAGAAAGCAGTGAAGGTATTTACCGACGCCGGCGTTAAGACAGTAGCCCTTACACTCGGCGAAGACGGAATCTACATCGCTGACAAGAAAAACGGCTTCCACGTAAGAAACCTTCCTTGCAAGCTTATGAATGCAACAGGTGCCGGTGATGCAATGATGGCCGGATTTGCATACGCCCACACTAAGGAAATGTCGTTAAAAGAAACCGCACTGGTAGGCCTTGCAGCCGCAGCTATTGCCTGCGAAAGCACCACCACCATCAATGAATCCATGAGCATTGAAGCAGTTCTTAAGAGAGCCGGTTTAGATTAAATAAGAATAAACCCATAAGGTTTATATAGATAGGAGAAGAAAAGATTATGGAATTAAACAAGTATTTGGACGTAGCCCCCGAAGTTAAAAAGGCTATTGAAGAAGGAAAACCGGTTGTAGCACTCGAGTCAACCATCATCTCACACGGTATGCCTTATCCCAAGAACGTTGAGACAGCTCTTAACGTTGAAAAGGTAATCAGAGACAACGGCGCGATTCCCGCTACAATTGCTATTATAGGCGGACGCCTTAAGGCAGGTCTTTCCAAGGAAGAAATCGAATACCTCGGCAAGACAGGTCAGAAGGTTACCAAGGTTTCAAGACGCGACCTTCCCGTTATCGTTTCCAAGAAAATGGATGGTGCTACCACAGTTGCCACTACAATGATTATCGCAGCAATGGCTGGTATTAAGGTATTTGCTACCGGCGGTATCGGCGGTGTTCACAGAGGAGCAGAGACCACAATGGATATCTCAGCCGATCTTGAAGAGCTCGCTCAGACCCCCGTATTGGTAGTATGTGCAGGTGCCAAGGCTATTCTTGACTTAGGTCTTACACTTGAGTACCTTGAGACCAAGGGGGTTCCCGTAATCGGTTACGGTACCGAAGAGCTTCCTGCTTTCTATACCAGAAAGTCCGGCTTTAAGGTAGATTACAGACTTGACACTCCCGAAGAAGTTGCAGCTGCATTCGTAGCTAAGCGCGAACTCGGCATGGCAGGTGGTATGCTTCTTACCAATCCTATTCCCGAGCAGTACGCAATGGACTACGATACCATCAACAAAGCAATCGACCAGGCTATCAAAGAAAGCGTTGAGCAGGGCGTTAAGGGTAAGGCTACCACTCCTTTTCTTCTTGCAAGAGTCGTAGAGCTTACCGGTGGCGATTCACTTGAATCCAACATCCAGCTCGTATACAACAACGCCAAGGTTGCTTCACAGACCGCAGTTGAAATCAGCAAGATGAACTAAGTAATATTTATAATACAGAGCAAGGTGCATTTAGTTGTGCCTTGCTCTTTTTTTGCATAAAAGACAAGTAATTCTGTGTTAACGCTCATAATGGATGATAGAAGGGGGAATATGATAGCAACTGTTATTTGTAAAAGAAAACTCGGAGAAAACAAGTGGATAAAAGCAGAAGACCAATCAAGAGAAGCATCTTTATTTTTACGCTCGCGTTCATTACCTTACTGTGTTTATTCTTAAGTATTCTTACTTACACAACGTTTACCAATACGCTTTACAAATCCTATAATCGAAGGATGACGGATATCCTTAAGTTTGTGGAGAGTCATATTGATAAGGATAATCTATTTGAGTGCGTCAAGACCGGCGAGGAGTCGGAAGAATATACAGAACTTGTAACGTTTATGGATTCCATCATGGAAGACTTCGACATACATTTCCTGTATATAGTCACCCCCATAGTTAATGACGAGCAGACAGTAATAATGAATGTCATATCTGCCGATACAGCTGAAGGTCGCGCGACCGATCCGGACGGATATTATCTTGACCTGATTCTTGATGATGTATATGAAGAAGCTGACGTAATTAAGTACAACAACGCTTATCAAAAGAACGAGATTTCTTTTTTCAAAAACTTCTCCGACTGGGGCTATGACTATACGGCACTCTTACCGCTTAAAAACAGCAACGGTGAACGCTACGCTGCACTTTGCGTCGATATAGAAGTTGAAGATCTTCAAAATGTAATTAAGACATACACAGGCATGAATGTTGTACTGATTGTATTTTTGGGTGTTCTCTTTATTACATTCTTTATTCTGTGGATGAACAAGAATATCACGGAGCCGATAAGGCAGCTTGAAAAGAGTGTGGTTTCTTTTGCAATAAGAAGTCATGACCAGACCGACCCGGAGAAATTGAAGTACGAAGCCCCGGTAATCACTACTCACAATGAAGTCGAATCCCTTTCCGATGCCGTAACTCAATTATCGGCTGACATGCGACAGTATGTAAGAAGCATACTCGACGAGAAGGGCAAAGTCGAAATCATGAAGACTGAAGTAAGCCGCATGGATATGCTTGCCTACCAGGATGCACTTACGCACGTTAAGAACAAAGCATGGTACGACGAAGTCGAGAAGCGTGTGAACGAGGATATCGAAAACGGTACCGCCCGCTTCGGTATAATCATGGCAGATCTTAACAACTTAAAGAAGATTAACGATAATTACGGCCACGAGCACGGTAACGATTATATCTTCGGCGCCTGCCACTTAATCTGTGTAACTTTCGACCACTCGCCCGTTTTCAGAATAGGCGGAGACGAGTTCGTAATACTACTCGAAAGAAGTGACTACGATAATCGCGAAAGACTTCTTTCCGAGCTAAAGATAATTTTCAAGTCAACAGCCCATGATGAATCCAAAGATCCATGGGAGCGCTACTCGGTTGCAACCGGCATGGCTGAATACAACCAGGGCACAGACAAATGCATGAATGATGTATTCAAACGCGCGGACGAGTTGATGTACGCCAATAAGGTGGCATCTAAAATGGCTAGAAAATAGAGCAAAAGAAAAATCAGAACCCCGAGTCGTAACTACCGGCCCGGGGTTTTCTTAACAATTGTTAAGATAGTTTAAATTGTGGTTAAACCCCTTGTAATTACCTAAGATTAATAAGAAGATATAAGAGGATTAAGGGTATTACAAATCGGAGGGGTTAGCATGAAAATTAATCTAAAGTCTATTATCACTTGCCTGATTCTGGCAACAATTATCCTGTTCATAATTCTATATGAGAAAAGTGAAGCAGCTTCCGTTGCGGATGCTTCCAAAGATGAGTTAGTGGCCACCGCTATTTCGCAAAAGTGGAAAATATCCGATGAAATCGGGACCGGTGAGCAGCTTCTTTTTTCGGAATATTATGAAGATGTGTTACCGATAGAAAGGCTCTCATTTACAGAGCAAAACAAAAACTATCTCTGCGCGGCTGATGGAAATAAGCTATATGCTGTAGAAAACATGTATGCTAAGAGCAAGAAAGACTCTACGGAAATATGTGCCCAGAGATTGAGGATATTTGATTGTAATACAAGAGAAATAACTACAATATATTACTTCGAAGATATTCGGGTAGATTATATGACCGTAAGTAACGGTAAGGTGGTTTTCTTTTACTCAGAAATAGTCTGGCCCACAGACTTAAAAGAAGGACAAACAGTTTACGCGGAGGATTGTTCTAAGAACCATTACGCGGCTATTGCCAGAGAAGACGGAACGCTTCAGATGGGAGTAGACTTATTGGATTTTACTATAAAGTCTGCAGGAACCGTCAAAGATAAAGGAATATATTATGAGGGAGCATCAGACAGATTTATAGCCGTATGCGATGATGGGAAAATATTGGTGGCAAATCGACTGGGAAAAGTCTTACACGCTTATAATACCAAGAAAACAGTTAAGCTTTTAGGTCAGACTCGTAACGGAACTTTGATATTTAAGGCAAGTGGCGGCGATGATAAATCAACAGAATATTTTTGGTTAGATGATTATCAGCAAAAAACCTTATATACCGGCGATAACCTATACATAAGTTCACTTGTCGAGGCACCTGACTCAAACATTATCTATAGGACAGAATCATCCGGAACATATGTTAAATGGAATACTAAGACGGGTGAGAGAGAAAAGATATGCGACTTTGAATCTGCATATCTTAGCTATTCGAATGTTGCAATTAATAATAAAGGTGAAATCTTTGTACTAAAAGACGGAGATATAAGAGTTTTTTCGAAAGAGTCATCCAAAGAAAGAGTCACAATAAAAATACAAAAATATGAGTTGTGGGATCCCAATATTGACAGAGTAATGAAAGAATATGAGAGAACTCATCCGGGTGTAACATTTGAGACTGTATCAGTAAGTGCCGACGAAAATGATAAAGACAGACTTGAAACTACTCTCAAAGCTCTTTCAAACGGAACAGGTGCCGATCTTGTGAGTATAGCAGCCTCATCTTTTGAAGATTTCTACGAGGCAGGCTGTATTAAAGATATTTCAGATATATTCACGCAGGAAGAAAAGAACAATATGTTTGACTATTTTCTGGAAGCTGCCTGCGTAGATGGAAAGATATATAGATATCCTTCTTTTGGTTCGGGATCAATTTTGGTGACTTTAAAGGGTACATTTGGCGGTTCATCGTATTCCGCCACAGATTTGCTAAAATTCTTAGAAAAACGAGAAAAAGAAGGAAAAGCATATAAAGGTCTTTTCGCCGGTGGCGTAAGTTCCAATCCGTTTATTGTTTTTTCCGAAGCTATGGATATTTCAGAATTCGTTGATTTGGAGGAAAAAACCTGTAATTACGATACAGACGCATTTGTAAGAATCCTCAAAATGTGTAAAGAGTATAAAGACAAAAATTACAAAGAGCCTACAGGAGAGAAGGATATCTATAAGGCACTTATGAATGGCGATATTCTTTTTGCGGAAATACAATATATGTCGTTTGATAATTTTGACACATTTAAGGAAGTATGCGGTGATGATGCAGTAATTGTAGGATATCCGACTACAGCTGAAAGCGGCAATGTAATGTCATATTCCAGAGCCTTGGTTGTAGGTAAGAAAGCCAAGAATTATGACACGATAAAGGATTTTCTGAATTATCTTAGCAAGAATTATTACTCAAGTGCTTATGCGAATGTTATCCCGACAACAAAGGACTACTTCGACGAGAAAATAATATATGGTGAATATAAAGATGTAGAGTACGATTTTAGCTCTAAGCTATATTACGAAGATATTTCGGATGATTACCAAGAAATAAAAACAGAGCTTATTACCAACAGCGGTAAACCCGCGCTCAAAATGGACGATAACGGATACTGTCTCTTGGCCGGCAGAAGTGATGGAACATCATATGTTGATGAGTACATGAAGTATTTCGAGAGCATGAGATTAATTGATGAACGCTTTAGTCCTGTGTACGATATTATGAATGAAGAGGTCGAGAAAATGTATGCCGGAAAAGTTACAGAAAAAGAAACTGCTAAGGCAATCCAGAAGAGGGTTTCAGAGTACCTGAGTAATTTACAGTAAGGGGACATAGGGTAATGTACAACATTTTGCTGTGCGATGATGAGGATGATATCCTTTACGCATTAAAAATCTATCTTAAAGATCCGAACTTTACATTCTTCGAAGCAAGGAATGGTCACGAGGCTATTGAAGCGGTCAAAGAAAACAGAATCGATTTGATACTTCTTGATATTATGATGCCGCAGATGGATGGCCTTACTGCCATGCAGAATATCAGACAGTATAGCAATGTGCCCATCATTCTTTTGACTGCCAAGAGTGAGAACATCGATAAGATAGCAGGACTTGAAGAGGGTGCGGACGACTATATCACGAAACCTTTTGACCCACTGGAAGTTCGTGCAAGAGTAAATGCGCAGTTGAGGCGTTATACCAGACTCGGCGGTAATACCGCTCTCGGCGAAACTTTGCTGGTAGGCGGTCTTGAGCTTGATGACAGGGAAAAGGTAGTACGGCTTAACGGCGAGGAGGTTACCTTTACTAATACAGAATACGAGATACTTAAACTTCTGATGAACAATAAGGGTAAGTGTTTTTCTCCGGCGGAGATATACTCTCAGATTTGGAAAGAAAATGCTATAGGCAGCGAAAGAACCATTGCTGTGCATATTCGTCATATCAGAGAGAAGATAGAAATAGATTCGGCCAATCCGAGGTATCTTACTGCTGTGTGGGGGCAGGGCTATAAGATTAACAGTTCCGAGGTGAAAGGAGACAGGCTATGAAGAAAACACTTCTTTCGATTCTATTTGCAATGATGATAGTCATTGGGCTTTGCGGAATAATGTTTGAAATGGCGATTTTTTATGATAGAGAATTTGGTGGAAATTATAGAACACTGGAAATATCGCTAAATGAACCAAAAAATAACAGCATTTCATATTCGCTTGTTAAAACTATGGTTGATTACATGGAAGAGAACGGCATCGAAAAACTTAAATCTCTATGTAATCGTAGAGACATCAAGTTTGCAATTTATGAGCAAAATGGAAGACCTGTAGGTCGACTTATGGGGCCCAACGAAGAATCATCTGCCAAGGAGATAGACTATAGTACAGAGAATAACGATTATACGGTAAGACTTTATTTTGGTGAAAAAAAGAGTAATTACAGTAACAGTTTTTGGGGAAAGACCTGGTTGTTTATAAGGGAGCATATTTATAGAGAGATTATTTGGAGCGTAGTAAGTCTTGCATCACTTATTTGCGGAACGATACTGTTTGTCTTGTATGCATCGACGATGGTCAAATATGTGTTAATTGTGGGATTTATTCTGTCTGTAATTTCTATAGTTGCGATTATGGGCGGAGACTGCGATGAAGAGGAAATAATAGTTACCGCAATCGGATTAATGGCAATCAGTGTAGTACCGGGAGCTATCTATATAAAGAAACTTTCTAAACTTGAGAGAGCGGTTAAAGAAATCGCGGACGGAAACACAAACTTAAAGATGGATGTCAAAAAATACCCCATCTCTCTCAAAAATTTCGCAGAAGAAATCAACCTTATCTCCGACAGTGTATCCAATGCCGTAAGCGAAAGACTTAAAAGTGAGCGCTTTAAGACGGAACTCATCACCAACGTCTCTCATGATATCAAGACACCGCTTACCTCAATCATCAATTTCTCTGACCTTATAGTCAAAGAAGGAACCACTGAAGAAGAGCGTATCGAGTACGCAGACCACCTTCACAAGCAATCTGTGCGACTTAAAGAATTACTCGAAGCGTTAATAGAAGCATCCAAAGCAGCTACCGGTGCGGTTGAGCTCAATATGGCGCCTTGTGATGTTCATGTTCTTTTGGAGCAGTGTGTAGTTGAGTATGAGCATAAGCTCAATCTGGCAGATATAACACTCATGGAATCATATCCCGAAGAGAAGCTTATGATATCTGCAGATGCGAAGTTTTTAAGCCGAATCTTTGAGAACTTACTAACCAACATATGTAAGTACGCAATGCCCGGCTCCAGAGCATATGTCAGTGCCAAGAAACTTGATAATAATGCAGTCATCAGTTTTAAAAATATGTCCAAAGAACCTTTGAACTTTACTATGGAAGAACTCACGGAGAGGTTCGTAAGGGGTGACATATCAAGACATACCGAAGGTCACGGGCTGGGGCTTTCAATAGTAAAAAGCCTAATGGATCTTCAAAACGGCGAGCTCAAGATGCAAGCCGATGCAGATTTGTTTATTGTAGAGCTTTCTTTTCCTCTTATAGAAATTGAAAGTGAAGAAATAGCCACAGAAGAGACGGGACAGTAAAACTGCCCCGCCTCTTCTTATTATTTAGGAGAACTATGCTGACAGTGACCGGACTCGAACCGGTATCTTCGGTTTTGCAAACCTATGCCGTTCCTGCGGCCACACCGTCACAAAGTGATTATTTGTTATAAGAAAACGTCTGTAAGAACTTCTTAAGTCTGTCCGTCTTAGGATTGTCAAAGAACTCGTTCGGAGTTCCTTCCTCAACGATTTTTCCGCCATCGATGAAGATTACTCTGTCGGCAACGGCACGAGCGAACTGCATCTCGTGGGTGACGATTAACATCGTACGACCTTCTTTGGCCAAAGAAAGTACTACATCCAAAACTTCATGTACCATCTCGGGGTCGAGGGCAGCAGTGATTTCATCTAGAAGCAGAACTTTAGGCTGCATGATGAGCGCACGTACTATAGCGACACGTTGTTTCTGGCCGCCGGATAGCTGGCGAGGGTAGTTGTCTTTCTTGGAGAGTAAGCCGACTCTTTCGAGGAGTGCGAGAGCCTCTTCTTCAACTTCTTTTTTATTTCTCTTTTTAACCTTTATAGGTGCCAAAGTTACGTTATCAAGAATGGTCTTGTGAGGAAACAAATCGTAGCTTTGGAAGACCATGCCGATTTTCTCGCGGTTCTTTTGAAGAATCTTCTTGTCGTGGCTGATGTTCTCGCCGTCTAAGATTATTTCTCCGTCCTGAATATCTTCAAGACCGTTAAGGCAGCGTAAGAATGTGCTTTTGCCGCAGCCGGAGGGTCCGACAATAACTACGACCTCGCCTTCCCTGACCGATAAATCTATATTGTCGAGTACCGTGAGGTCATCGAATCTTTTTGAAAGGTTTTTAACGCTTAATATTTCACTCATCTTAATTTTCCCATTTCTTCTCGAGATACTTGGAAAGGCAGCTTATAGGGTAGCATGCCAGGAAATACAATAAGAAAACAGTGGCAAACACACCAAATGCCGCATTGGGCGAAGATTTTCGGTTCGCCTCGATAATCTGCTGGCCGACTTTTAAAACTTCGACGATTCCAATCATCATGACCAGGCTCGTGGTCTTAATCATACGAGTAATCAGGTTAATTGAAAGAGGAATCATGCGCCTTACAATCTGCGGAATGATTACGTATAGATAAGTCTGCAGAGGGCTGAGTCCGAGAGCGAAGCTGCTTTCGTATTGAATCACGGGAATACCCGTAAGTGCGCCTCTTACCAGATCCGACATTTCAGCAGTGCCCCAGAAAGAAAACACTATTATCGAAGCCGTCTCAGCGGAAAGATTAATTCCCAGTGCTCTCGTTGCGCCAAAGAAAACGATAAACAAAAGCACCATCTGTGGCATAATGCGCACAATCTCGAGATACAATCTGGTAATCGCTTTAACCACAACGTTCTTGGTCGTCATAATCATTCCGAGCACGATTCCGAGAGGAATACTGATAGCCACAGAAATCAGGCTTATCTTAAGTGCGACACCGAGTCCGGCCAAAAGTCTTATGAAGTTGGTTCCTTTAAATAAAACATCAAATCCCATGGTCTAGACTCCAAACATTTTGTAACGCGTTTTCTTTTCCAGAACTGAGCCGAGTATTGAAACCGGCACTAGCATTACGATATAGAATACTACGAGCAGTACAAGACACTCGGTAGTGTTGTAATAAAGACCGATAAGGTCCTTGGCAGTAAACATCAGGTCCATAAGGCTGATTGCGGAAAATACGCTTGTTTCTTTGAGTAAGAAGATGACGTTGGCAACTATTGCGGGTGTGCTGATTGAAAAAGCCTGTGGAAGGATGACATTCCCGAACAGTTGGGCTTTTGACATACCGAGGGCAAGCGCACTTTCCGACTGCGAAACGGGTACGGCATCAAGGCCGCTGCGAAAGCTTTCCGCCATATAGCTTCCGCCGAGTAAGCCCAGTCCCACCGCTCCGCATACTTCAGCCGAGACAGCAATACCGATTTTGGGAAGGCCAAAGTAGATAAAGAAGAGCTGAACGAGCAGAGGTGTGTTACGAAACAGCTCTACATAGGCCTTCGCAATCGGTTTTAAGACAGGAACGTTAAAATGGATGATAAAAGCAACAATTACACCTATCAATAACGCGATTATAATTCCTATCCAACCGATTTTCACGGTCAGAAGAAATGCTTGTACATACAGTGGCAAATATGAGGACAAAACATTTGGATCCATTTTTATATTCCTATCGTTTTCTGTGGTCTAACTTAGTAACAACTTTCGTTCCGATATACTGAATAATCTGGAAAATGATAATCAGTAACGCAACGGTAATAATCATGATATCGGTCTTCCAACGATAATAACCGTATCTGACGGCGATATCTCCCAGGCCGCCTCCGCCGACAGTTCCGGACATTGCCGAGTAACCGAGGAGAAGACCTGTGGTAATAGTGAAGCCCGTAAGTAAAGAAGTCTTGGCTTCTACCAGTAATACTTTAAAAATAATCTGTATGTTGCTTGCGCCCATCGATCTTGCCGCTTCCACAACACCTTTGTCGACTTCATTAAGTGAAGACTCGACCACGCGCCCGATATAAGGAGCCGCACATATCACAAGCGGAACGATAGTAGCGGTAGAACCGTAGCTCTGACCGACAATTAATCTTGTGAATGGTATCAAAAGAATCAGCAATATAAGAAACGGAACGCTTCGAATAATATTACAAATAAAATCTATAACTCTGTAAATCACAAAGTTTGGTCTAAGACCGTTTTCTCCCGTCACATGAAGAAGAACTCCGAGCGGAAGACCAATGACGTAGCCCGCAACTGTTGAAACAATAGTCATATACAGAGTATCCCTGATGCCTTCCAAAAGCATCTGTACTACTTTAGGTTCAAGCATTGTCCGTCACCTCCGTAACTATTAATCCTTCTTCTTCGAGGTAAGAAACCATCTCACCGCGGGTAACCGCATCGTCGGGAACGCTCAAAATCATTTCTCCGACAGCCTTGCCGTTTACGTTACGGGTATCGGCTTTAAGGATATTGACCGGCTTTTGAAATTTAAGGATAAGGTTGGAAATGACCGGCTCGTATGCGGAATTTTCTTTAAAGACGATTCGTATACGATTGTCGGTCTCATATTTCTTAAGTGGTGTAAATCTTAGATCCTTGCCGGAGATAAGTTCTTTGGCCGCATCCGACTGAGGATTCTCAAAGATTGTATCTACCGAACCTTCCTCGACAAGCCTGCCATTATCTATAATAGCCACTCTGTTACAAATCTCAGTGACAACAGACATCTGATGAGTAATGATTACTATCGTAATTCCGAGATTATGATTAATCTCCTTAAGCAGAGTCAAGATTGAGCTTGTAGTCTGGGGATCCAAAGCACTTGTTGCCTCATCGCAAAGAAGAATTCGAGGATTGGTGGCAAGCGCTCTGGCAATGGCAACTCTTTGTTTCTGCCCGCCGGAGAGCTGTGAGGGATAAGCTTTTTCTTTGTCCTCGAGATTAACGGTTCTTAATAACTCTCTTGCGCGAGCCCTGGCTTCTTTCTTCTTAACTCCGCCGATTTCCAATGGAAAACAGACATTGTCGAGCACGTTCTTTTGCTCTAAGAGATTGAAGTTCTGGAAGATCATGCCGATGTCGCTGCGCTTCTTGCGAAGTTCTTTCTCTGATAAAAAGAACAAGTCGGTTCCGTCAATAAGTATCTGACCTTCCGTGGGTTTCTCGAGATAATTGATGGAGCGGACCAAAGTGCTTTTGCCGGCACCGGACATTCCGATGATTCCGAAGATGTCTCCCTTCTCGATTGAAAGATTGATGTTGTCGAGGGCGATTATAGAGTGACCTTTTATTTCAAATACTTTTTTCAGATTCTTAATTTCTATTTCGCTCATGTTTCACCTACGCAAGATAAGGGGCCCGTGAAGGCCCCTGAACCTTTAATCCTATTTCTCGAAGAAGACAACCGCGCCTTCGTACTTTTCAGAGATGAAATTCTTGATTTCATCGGATCTGAGAACTGCTACGAGAGCCTTAATCTTGTCGGAAGATTCGTTGCCTTCTTTGACGGCTACGATGTTAACGTAGGTCTTGGCTGCTACGGAATCGCTAAGTTCGTAAGCGATGGAATCCTTTCCTACATTGAAGCCTGCCTCAAGAGCGTAGTTACCGTTAAGTACCACGTATTCAACTTCGCCTACTACTCTTGCAACCTGAGCTGCTTCAAGTTCTACGAATTCAAGGTTCTTGGTGTTTTCAACAATATCGTTAACGGTAGCGGTGAGGCCTGCGCCGTCAGCTAACTTGATTAAACCGTTGTCCTGGAGCAAAAGAAGGGCCCTTGCTTCATTGGTGGTGTCATTGGGAAGTGCAATTCTGTCGCCTTCGGCGATATCTGCAAGTGACTTCTTGGTGCCGGGGTAAATTCCGAAGGGCTCGTAGTGAATGTCGCCTGCATCTACAAGATGAGTACCCTGCTCTGCGTTGAAACTGTCAAGGTAAGGAACGTGCTGGAAGTAGTTGGCATCAAATTCACCGGATTCAACTACAAGGTTGGGCTGTACATAATCTTCAAATTCTACTACATCAAGTTTGTAACCGTAACCTTCAAGGATTTCTGCTGCTTTTTCCAAAATCTCTGCGTGAGGAATGGGAGAAGCTGCAATCTTAATAACTTCGCCGTTACCGGGAACAATGCCTTCGATGGAGCCTGCAGCTGAAGTAGCGACAGGAGCGCCGGCAGCAGTCTTGCCGCCTTCTACAACAAGTGTATCTTCATAATCAGCGCCGTAGGTGCTAAGTAATGTTGCTTCGTAATCTGCGTGGAAGAAGTTCTCTGTTCCAAGTTTTTCAATTTCTTCGTTTATCCATTTAAGAAGTGTTTCGTTACCCTTGGTCACTGCGGGAGCGATGGTGTCCTGGCTTCCGAGTGAAGGAATACCTACCACATAACCGGCATTTTCAATTGCAAAAGCAATAACTTCGGTGTTGTCATTGGCCCAAGCTACGCCGGTACCGTTTTCAAAAGAAGTCTTCGCGGTTGTGTAGCTGTCAAACTTCTGAAGTTTGATGCCTGGATAGTTCTCTTCGAGGTAAGTTTCTGCGGTGGTACCGGAGATTACGATTACCTGATCGTCGGGACCAATCTGACTTAAGTCTGTGATTACGTTGTCTTCATGAGATACAACGCCGAGTGCTACGTTCATGTAAGGAAGAGCGAAATCAACTTTCTCTGCTCTGTCCTTGGTTACCGTGAAGTTAGCTAAGATGATGTCTACCTTACCGGTTTCAAGGTATTCAACTCGGCTAGCGGGTTCGGTGGATACGTAATTAACTTTTACACCGAGGTCTTCGGCAATCTTTTCTGCGAAGTATACATCGTAGCCCTGATACTTACCGTTTTCATCTACATATCCGAATGGATTCTTGTCGGAGAAAACACCGATGTTGATTGTTCCTGCTTCTTTGATTTCATCTACTGTCTTGTAAATTCTGTCTGCTGCATCGACCTTGTCTTCGGTCTTTGCTTTGCCGCATCCTGTAAGAGATGCGATTGTAAGTGTTGCGGCTAAAATGCCGGCTGCCAATTTCTTAAATACATTCTTTTTCATGATTGATAGTCTCCCTTGTTACTTTTTCTTTGTCTGTGAGTTGAGTAATTCGGGCAATAAAAAATGCCCGGGATGTCTTTACTCCCAGGCATTGGCTTCAAAATAATACGTTACTATTATTTTCGGGTGCACGACAAACGAGCCATACACCCGGCCACATTACTTGCCTGGGAGAACAGCATTCGACACATGCACATACACATTGAAGTATTTGAATGTAATGACACGTTCTTCATTTGTCTTGCTCCTTTACTGAATTTTGTCATATCATAAACCTACTAAGTTGATATGTCAATAGAAAAAATAAAAAATTTTTTAGTTCGTTTATCGCGGCTCAATTTCTGCGAGGCTCGCGGTGAAAGAAAAAGCCCAGATTTATGCGCACTTCACGCCTGTCGATATCTGCATTTGTATAACAGCAAGTATCGAACCCGATAAGTTCAAACCCCTGATGAAGGTAGAAGCCTATAGCATTAGTGTTGCACGACTGCGTCTCAAGAAAGATTGCGCGACGCTTCTGAGCCTTCGCAACTTCTTTGGCCTTATCCATAAGACGCTTACCGAGACCGATGCCACGAAGTTCTTCACTTATCCAAAGCTCCGTAACCAAAAGCCTGTTAGACCATTCCTCGGGACATACTTCAATGCAGGCTTTCATCTTGCCGTCATCGTCTACTACGCCGAAAGCCTCGGCATTCTCCCAGTGATCCTGGTACAAAGAATCCGGAAAGTCGTACTCTTCCGGCGTATGAACTATGGTCTCGCCCGCAGGTTTTTTAGTAAGAACTATAGTGCAGCCTTCGCTGCCCAGAGGCTTAATATCAAAATCATAGTAGCTGTCGCTCACAGTAGTAAGCGGTATCGTGGTCCCTTTCCATTTGTCTTTGGGAAGGGGGATTATTTTTAAATCAGGATTGTTCATTACTGCTCCTTTTAAGATTATGCTTTAAGGCATTTAACAAGCATTTTTCTGATAAATAGATTAACATAGTGATAAATCACCGATAAAACAGTCAGGCTTAATAAGACTGATAAAATATACAGAGGAAGATTACTATTATACGGAACAAAGAGTCTCAAAACTAAACCCTGAAGAATGTAAACTTCCAAAGAAAACTTGCTGATGACATTGATTATCGGGTTAACAAACAGCGGAATATTCTTTCTTTCGCAAATGAACGACAGTGAAACTACAAATACAATTATCCCAAGGCCGGATAAGCACAGTATAGTATTAAGGAAAAAGGGACCAACCGTAAATTTCCCCATAATTACGCCAAATACATATATTAAATACATGGAAAAGAAGGTCAAAAAACTTAAAATAAAATAATATAAGGTCTTTTTTTCAACGCTTTTGGCTAATGCATTTCTGTGAACAGCAACAATGAGGCCGAAGAGAAATGCCAATATAGGGTAATCATATTGGCCATACAAGTGTGCAACAATGAGATAGATGATAGAAAATCCGCCGATTATTGCGCTTCTTACATATTTATTGCTTATAAATCTGAAAGACAAATAAAACAAAAGATAAAGTACAAAAAGCATTTGAAAGAACCAGCCGAAACTTACAATCGTGCCGCCCCATGTTAAAGAACGAAGAACGGTCGTAACTGTCATACTTGGGCCGAAATCATAAATAAAGTAAATAAGTACGGCTATAGCATAGATAATGTATAAAGGCAAAAATCGTTTTTTAAGGAAACCTTTAATATACTCGGGACCTTTTTCAGAATAGGAACAGTAAAGGCCATAACCTGACAGAAACAAGAAAACAGCAACAGCCCAACTTCCCAGCAAATTTAAAAAGTGCCCAAAATAAGTATGCAAAAACAGACCGGTAAACTGGTATAGGTGGTGAACCAGTATGCAGATGCACATCCATCCTTTGATACCGATATTAGTTTTTTTGCTGATAAGTTGATTCCCCATATGATTGTTACCTTTCTTCCACAACCTGGAATATATAAAACTTCAAATAATACGACTCATCCGCGGCCCACAGTATCGGGTGGTCGCAGGCCTGAGTGCGGAACTCGACCTGACGAAGACGCTTATGTACGGCTTTGGCTGCCTGGCCGATGACTTCGGTGAAAAGCTCCTGAGTCATGAAGTGGGAACATGAGCAGGTCGCGAGGTAACCGCCGTCGCGGACAAGCTTTAAGCCCTTCATATTAATCTCACGATAGCCTTTGATAGCGTTCTTGGTAGCTTCGCGGGATTTGGTAAAAGCAGGAGGGTCGAGGATGACCACATCGTAAGACTCACCCTGCTCGTAAAGCTTCGGAAGTTCGTCAAGAACGTTGGCGGCCCGGAACTTAACCGTGTCGGAAAGATTGTTGCGACGAGCATTCTCGGTGGCCTGAGCGACTGCGAACTCGGAAATGTCGAGACCTTCAACAGAAGAGGCACCGGCAATTCCGGCATTTAAAGCAAACGTTCCCATATGCGTGAAGCAATCCAGAACCTTCTTACCCTTGCAGATTCTGTGCATGGCAAGACGATTATATTTCTGATCGAGAAAGAAGCCGGTCTTCTGGCCGTTAACGACATCGACCATATAGCGAATACCGTTTTCAACAATTTCTACATTAGTATCAAACTCAGCACCGATGAAGCCTTTATAGGGCTGTAAGCCTTCTTTCTTACGAACGGGGGCATCGGAGCGTTCATAGACACCTCGAATCTTATAGCCGTCAGCAGCTAAGATTTCTTTTAACATATCTACCAAAAGAACCTTTAACGGTTCCATTCCGAGCGCAAGACATTCCACTACAAGAACATCATCGTACTTGTCTATGGTAAGTCCGGGAAGCCAGTCGGCCTCGCCGAAGATTACGCGACAGCAATTTAGGTCGGTAGCAGGCATAACGGTCTTACGATAATCCCAAGCCGCCTGCACACGACCGCGTAAGAAAGCTTCATCAACAGGCTGCGCATCTTTACGTGTAAGCATACGAACCCTAATCTTAGAGTTCTGGTTGATAAAACCGGCGCCCATAGGATAGCCGTCGAAGTCGTGAACGCGCACAATATCGCCGTTTGTAAAGGTTCCTGTTATGGAAGCAATTTCATTGTCGTATATCCAGGCGCCACCCGCTTTTATGGTGCGGCCTTCGCCTTTTTTTAACGTTACTACTACATCTTTAATAAAATCTGACATGTTATGACCCTTTATGTATATAATAATAGTCTTTCTTTATATAGACAGTGTACCGTAATTATCGCTAAAATAAAACGGAATATGTTACAAATATGTAATAATCGTTATATAATGGTGCATACTTCTAATAAAATATTAATACCTATCCGATAATATAATCTAGTGTCGCTTCTAAGAAGCGCAATCGGTACATACGGAGGATACGTCGGTATGCTTAAAAGCAAAATAAAGCTCGGCTTCATACTGCTGACTTTTGCTTTGGCCTTTCTGGTCGGTTCTAAAACTTCATACGCATTAACGGCCAAAGACGGCGATACCGAAATTCGGCCTTCTTTTAACGGTCCGTGGTTGGAAAGAGAGTATTACGTGGGTAACACCAAGATAGTAATACATCTTTTTGATGGCAACGCAGCCCCGAGCGGTCTTACCGTCAATCTTACGGCAGATGACCTTAACGATTCATGGGCGCCCAATCCCTTTACCAAAAAATTAGAAAAAAGAGAAAAGAAATATTATATCATTATCGGTGGCGCAGTTATTAATGCTGAGCTTACAAGGCACGATGACGCTGTGATTCTTAAAGACGGCACCTGTGTTCTCAATAATATAGGTACAGAGATTTCCAATGATGAAATCAGTGGCGGCACGTACATGTATCCTACGGATGAAAGCGGTAACAACCTCTACTATGAGTATGACAGCGAGTATGAGAACTACGATTTCTTCGGAAACGTCCGCAGATATCTGGAAGCATACCGCGAAGTATACAATCAGATGGTCGTTTCGTACAATACTACACCCGAATCTGCTTTTGACGCAATCGCAAAGATTCCCGGCAATTCGTGCGTTGATATTGAGATTCCGCCTTTTGTATCCGTTGCTTCAGATAATGATATGTACAGCTATACTACCAAAGATACCTTTGAAGACAACGGTAATCACAGGTACAGATATAGTTTCCACGACGCAGACAGAGTAATGACAGTTTCTGTCAACACACCCGAGGGCAAGGTTCTTGATAAAGTCCTGGTGGGGGCTGTAGAGGTTCAGTGGACCGAGAATGAAGGAACTTACTACTTTAATATAAACGAATCAGATTATGCAGATTCTATGGTAACGGTTAAGGTTGTTATCAAGGATGCCGGTGCGGAAGAGGTTGAGCCGGAACTCCCCAAAGAGCCTGAAGAGCCTATTGAAGAGCCCAAGGATCCCGAGCCTCCGACAGAAGAGCCCAAGCCCAAGGAAGAACAGCCCGAAGTAAAGCCCGAGGTAAAGGAGGAAGTTCAGACTCCCGCACCTGAGCCAGAGCCTGAACCCGAGCCTGAACCTGAGCCTGCCGAGCCTGAAGTAAGGCATGAGACACAGATGCTCAGTGATGAAATGCGTAAGCCCAAACCTCAGGTCAAAGAAAAAGAACCTGAAACGATAACCACCATCGGTGATGAAGGTGACCATGTAATCGTGGCAATAGTTCCCGTAGGTGTCGATGAAGAAGAAATAGCCAATTTCCGTAAGCAGGTTTCGGAAACCCTCAGCGACTTACTTCAAGAGATTTCCGACAATCCCGAGAAGGCAAAAGAAAGAGTTTCTGAAGAAACATATGCCAACATCGAGAGAGCCCTTTCCGAAGGAAAAAGCATTTCTGCCAAGGTAACGGTAGAACGTGCTTCCGAGGAATCCATTCCCGAGCAGGATATGGAGATTCTTAAGCAGGTAACCGTTGATAATGAGGTAACAAATTTAAAAATCGGCAGATACTTAAACTTAAGCATCATGATTACCACGGAAGACGGTGAGAAGTTAGGTACCTACAATGAACTTACGGAGAAGATTACATTTACACTTCCCAAGCCCAAGGATATTGCATGTCCCACAGGTATGGAATATGTAGTTATCCGAGTTCACGAGGGAGTTGCAGAGATACTTCCCGTTACGGTTAATTCCGACGGATCGATTTCTTTTGAAACCGATAAGTTCAGCTCATACGCACTGGCCGTGCGAGAGGTAATTGACGAAGAAACCGCCAAGGCCGCTTCGGCAGAAATGGAACCTTCGGACGACGATATTGCAGAGTTCATCAAGTGGTTCTTAAGGATTCTTGCTTTTGCATTTGCATGCGGAACCATAGTAATATTGATGGGTCTTACAGACAAGAAAAAAGGTAATAACAGAAAATAACTAGTGAGCGTCGCAACGACAAAATTGCGACGCTTTCTTATTGCGCGGAGATTGTCTGAATTATATACTATAATCAGATAGTTTATGGGAGGGTTATTGATGAATAAGGTCTTTGTTAACCAGGTAGGGTTTCTAACAGGCAGTGATAAGAAGGCAGTGCTGAATTTCAACGCTGCCGCTTTTGATGTAATTGATGATAAAGAAAAGGTTGTGTACAGTGGCAAGGTAACTCATTTCGGAACGGACGATATTTCGGGTGAGGATACTTATGTTGCGGATTTTAGCGAATTTACAACTCCCGGTAAGTATAGAGTTGTGGCTGACGGTACTAAGTCAGTTTCTTTTGAAATAGCTGACACCGCATACGATAAGCTTATGAAGGATATGTGTAAGTGCTTCTATTTCCTTCGTTGCGGTGATGCACTCGATCCCAAGTATGCGGGTGAGTATTATCATAAGCCCTGCCACTTAAGCAAGGCGACGGTTTACGGCGAGGATGTTCCGCCCGTTGATGTAAGCGGCGGCTGGCATGATGCAGGTGACTATGGAAGATATTCGACTGCCGGTTCGGTTGCGGTAGCCCATCTTTTATATGGTGTGAGATTTTTTAAGAATCTTTTGGATGTAAAGTTTGACATTCCTCCCGTTAAATGTGATAAGGGCGAGCTTCCCGACATTCTGGCTGAGGTTAAGGTTGAGCTTGACTTCTTATTAAAGATGCAAAGAGAAGACGGTTCGGTGTGGCATAAGGTTACGACCTTTAATCATGCGCCGTTTATTATGCCCGAAGAAGATACCGCGGAACTGTTTCTTTTTAATGTATCGTCACTTGCGACCGCTGACATTGCTGCAGTGTTTGCTTTGGCATACACAATTTACAAAGATTACGATAAGGCTTATGCTGACAAGCTTTTAACTCAGTCCGAGAAAGCATACGAATGGTTGGTAGACAATCCCAATCCGCTTCTTTTCAAGAATGCGCCCGGCTCCAATACCGGTGAATACGGTGAGTTTGAGGATATTTCCAACAGATTCTGGGCGGCATCAGCTTTATATGAGGCGACCGGCAATAAGGATTATCTCGGAGACGCGGCCTTGCAAATGGAAAGACTTAAAGGCTTTAATGATGTTACCAAGTTTAAGCTTTATCAGGGCGAGGTCCTTACCTGCCTTGGCTGGGGAGATGTAGCCGGACTCGGATGTCTGTCCCTTCTTTTGACAGGTCAGGATATAAAAATTTTAGAAGAAGTTAAGAAAAAATGGTTAGACGAAGCTAACCGATTGTGCGATAATGGTGCAAGAAACGGTTTCGGGCTTGTCATGGATAAGAAAGATTTTATCTGGGGAAGCAACATGGAACTGCTTAAATATTTGATGGTACTCACGATGGCGGACAGAATTTCACCGGCGGATAAGTACAAGAGCGCTATTTATGCGGGCATTGATTATATGCTTGGCTGCAACAGCATGGATACAAGCTATGTAACCGGCAACGGTGAAAAGGCTTACAAGAATCCTCACCTTCGTCCGACTGCCTGCGATGGTATAGACGAGCCCTGGCCCGGACTTGTATCCGGCGGACCCAACAGAGGTCTTCAGGATGAGCGTGCCAAAGAAGTTCCCGCGGACTCCGCTCCGATGAAATGCTATCTGGACCACATCGACTGCTATTCACTTAACGAAATTACGATTTACTGGAACTCGCCTTTCGTATTTGTCATGGCAGGACTTCTTGAGTAGATTCGGAGGATTTAATGAATCAAAAGTTCAAAGTAACGGGTATGGGGTGCAGCGCTTGTGTGGCTGCGGTAGAGAAAGCCGTTAAGGCAACAGATGGGGTTACAAATGTGTCTGTCAGTCTTATAGAAAATGCCATGACTGTGGACTTTGATGAGAATGCTACCGATAATCAATGTATTATCAATGCCGTCAAAGGTGCCGGTTACGGTGCCGAGGTTGATACAGGTTTAATTGCCAAAGAAAAATCCAAGGACAAATCAGTCTTGGTGACAAGGTTTTTACCGTCATTAATTCTTCTTTTGCCGTTGGTGTATCTTAATATGGCCGGAATGATGGGCTGGCCTTATCCCGAGAAGATTCATGCATATATTCAGTTTGTGCTTTCGCTCGGTATATTAATTATCAACAGAACATATTTTGATAAGGGTATTAAGAGTTTGATTCATAAGGCTCCCGGAATGGATGCGCTTATTTCTATCGGTGCGGGAGTTTCTTTTATCTATAGTACATATCTTTTAATTATCCGCTCAAACGGACCGTTTTTCTTTGAGTCGGCGGGAATGATTTTTACGCTGATTACTTTGGGAAAAGCACTGGAGGCAGGGTCCAAGGCTCATACCATGGATGCCATCAAGGCGCTTTCGGAGCTTATGCCGGAAAGAGTAACGGTTATAAGAGATAACGAGGAGAGAACTATCGGCTTTGAAGCATTGCAAAAAGGTGATATTGTTCTTGTGCGCACGGGCGAGGGAATTCCCGTGGACGGTACCGCGGTCAAAGGAAATGCAAGTATCGACAAGTCAGCTCTTACGGGCGAGAGTATTCCCGAAGAAGCTTACGTAGGTGATAAAGTAGTGTCGGGTTCGGTTGTGCTGGACGGCTATCTCTTGATTGAAGCCGAGAAGACCGGCACCGAGACTACTCTTTACGGAATAATCGACATGGTTAAGAACGCCGCCGCCAAGAAGACGCCCATCGAGAGACTGGCGGACAGAATCAGCGGATACTTCGTGCCGGTTGTTGTAGGAATCAGTTTACTTACTTTGATAATATGGCTGGCGGTTGGCAAGGACTTTAACTTTGCGCTTAATATGGCCATCAGCGTTATCGTTATTTCCTGTCCCTGTGCGTTGGGACTTGCAACACCGACTGCAGTTATGGCAGGTACCGGTAATGCGGCTAGGCACGGAATATTGATTCGTTCAGCCGAGTGTCTTGAAACGGCCAGAAACGTTGATACAGTGGTGCTTGATAAGACAGGAACCGTGACAGAAGGCGAGTTAAACGTTACTGATATTGTTACCGACAGTTCTACCGATGAAAAGAAAATGCTTCTTATGGCAGCAGTGCTTGAGGCAGGCTCCAATCATCCTTACGCCAAGGCTATTCGTTCGAAGGCTCTTGACGTGTTTGAACCTTCCGACATTATGGCTCATTTTGCCAAAGAAGTTATCAGTATCCAGGGCAAGGGAATATGCGGAAGTATAGAAGAGAAACCTTTCTTTTGCGGTAATGAGAAGCTTCTTAAAGAAAACGATATTTCGGTTGAACCCTTGAAAAAAGAAGCCGAAACGCTTCAAAGCGCCGGCAAGACCGTTTTGTTCTTCTCGGGTGACGGAATGCTCGGACTTTTTGCGATTGCGGATGTGGTCAAGGCTGACAGTAAGGAAGCAATTGCAGTCATGAAGGAAGCCGGTCTTGATGTGATTTTACTTACAGGCGATCACAAGACGACGGCTGAGTCCATCGGCAGAGAAATCGGTATAGATACGGTTATCAGTGAGGTTCTTCCCGAAGATAAGCACAACAAGATTGATGCTCTTATGAACGAAGGAAGACACGTTGCCATGGTAGGTGACGGTATCAATGACGCGGCTGCACTTGTTAAGGCTGATATAGGAATTGCTGTCGGAAACGGTACGAGAATCGCCATCGATTCCGCAGACTTTATTCTCATGCGAAACAGCGTTAAAGACGTGGCTTACGTATTCAGCTTAAGTAAGCGCGTAATCAGAATAATTAAGCAGAATCTGTTCTGGGCATTTATATACAACGCACTCGGCATTCCGATCGCGGCGGGAGCGCTCTACAATGCTTTCGGTATTACACTTACACCCATGATTGCAGCGGCTTGTATGAGCGTCAGCTCGCTTTTTGTGGTAACCAACGCACTCAGACTTAGAAAATAAAGGGAGTATCTGATGGGTACACTTGTTAAGAAAACTTACGGCAGAGAATATACCAATTCATTCAGGGAAGCTATTCGCAGAGAGTGGGTAATTACCAACGGCCTCGGCGGCTACGCGGGCAGTTCTCTTATCGGCGCCAACACACGCAAGCATCACGGATTATTAATAGCGAGTCTTAAAGCTCCGACCGATAGATGGGTTATTCTTAACAGAATCAAAGAAGACGTTATTATCGGTGAGAAGACGATTTCTTTGTCAAGCGAGCAAAAGAAAGGCGGCAAGTGCAGCGACGGTTATTTGTATCAGACTGCGTTTTCTTTTGATGCGGTGCCCGAGTTTACTTACTTTTACAAGGGATTGCTTGTTAAAAAGACAGTTGCCCTAGAGTGGGAAAAGAACACGGTTGCAATCGGCTATGAAATAGACAATCAGGGAGAGGACTGTGTACTTTCTTTTACCCCTGTATTCAACTATAGAGATGCCAATGCCGCAAGCACCAAGAAAAGCTTGAAGTTTGAGGCTTACGCGCTTATGGATTCTATTCTTCTTGAGCCCAAGGGGGACAAGGAAGATATCATAAGGTTCTTTGCAAGTGAGGGAACCGTAGGATTTACGGAGCCCAAAGAGCAGTACGACGAGAATATAGAATTACAGACCGAAATCGATACCGGAATGTCATCCGCGGATACGGGTTATGCACCTTACAATATTCAGGTCGGAGTCAAGGCCGGTACGAGCAAGAAGATTTCTCTGGTGTGTACGATAGAGCATGACTGTGAGAAAAATGCGTTTGTGACAATAAAGGCGGCGCGCAACAGAGCCAAGGCACTTCTTGATGTTGCGGGCTTTAAAGACGAATTTTTAAAAAGACTTACTGTCAATGCGGATAACTTCATCTGCAAGCGTGAATCTACCGACGGTAAGACGATTCTGGCGGGACTTCCGTGGTTTGCGGACTGGGGCAGAGATACTATGATTGCCTTTACGGGTCTGACGTTGGAGACGGGACGTTTCGAGGATGCGAAGAGTATTCTTGAGACATTTGCGCGTTATGAGAAGAATGGCCTTATTCCCAACATGTTTCCTGACGGAGATCAGAAGCCTTTGTACAATACGGTTGATGCGGCGCTTTGGTATTTCTACTGTACCGAAATGTATCTTCAGTATGTGGGGATCAAGGACGCGGTTTCTTTTGTCAAAAAAACAATTTATCCCTGCCTTAAAAACATTATCGAGGCGTACAGAAAGGGAACCGATTTCTCGATATACATGGACAAAGACGGCCTCATTCATGCGGGTTCCGACCTTGATCAGGTTACGTGGATGGATGTGCGTACGGGTGATTTTGTGGTGACGCCCAGACACGGTAAGCCGGTTGAAATTAATGCACTTTGGTACAATGCACTTAAGACGCAGGAAGAACTTGCGAAACGATTTGGTGAGAAGGACTACGCCGAGAAGCTTTCTAAGCTTTCGGCTAAGGTTCAGAAATCCTTCGTGAAGCGTTTCTGGAACAAGGAAGCAGGATGCCTTTATGACGTTGTGGACGAGACACTTCGCGACAATGTGACGATAGCCGACAACGACAGCATCAGGCCCAATCAGATTTATGCAGTATCGCTACCCCATACTATGTTAGATAAGGACAAAGAACGTGCGGTTGTGGATGTGGTACTTAAGAAGCTGTATGTAGATTTCGGATTGAGGACACTTCCGGAAGACGACCCTGATTATCATGGATTGTATAAGGGTAAGCTTTACGACAGAGACCTCGCTTATCATCAGGGAACCGCATGGGCGTATCCGCTCGGAGCATTTATCAGCGCTTATCTTAAGGTCAATGACAATTCACCCAAGGCACGCGAGTATGCAAAAGCGTTGCTTGAGCCTATGAAGCGTCACTTGAATGACGGCTGTATAGGCGGAATCGCAGAGATATTTGACGGAGATGCGCCTCACGTAAGCCGCGGATGTTACACGCAGGCTTGGAGTGTGGGCGAGATTATCAGGGCATATTCCGAAATCGGAGGCAAATGATGAGAGAAAAAGTGTCAGTTGCACTTGCTTCTTACAACGGTGAAAAGTATATAGGAAGGCAGATTGAAAGTATTCTTCGCAATCTTTCTGCAACCGATGAACTTATAGTATCGGATGATGGTTCACAGGACGGAACCGTTCGGGTAGTAGAGTCTTTCAGAGATCCGCGCATTAAGCTGGTGCAGGGTCCCGGCGCGGGAGTTAAGAAGAATTTCGAGAACGCTATCAAGAATTGCAGCGGTAAGTATATCTTTCTTTCGGATCAGGACGACGTTTGGATGGACGGAAAGGTTGATGCGGTTTTGGATGCTTTTCATGACTGTGGCTGTCCGGTAGTAGTGCATGACTGTATTGTGGTGGATGAAGAAGAGCAGGAGATAGAGGGTTCTTTTTACGAATACCGTAAGTCCGGCCCCGGAAGGATTAAGAACTTTATCAAGAACTCTTATGTGGGCTGTTGCATGGCATTTGATTCGGAGCTGGTGAAGCGTGTGATTCCTATTCCCGATGATATAGAGATGCACGATCAGTGGATAGGTCTTATGGGCGAAAGAATGGGTAAACCTGCTTTTATTACCGACAGGCTCATTCTTTTTAAGCGTCACGGCGATAATACTTCGGACCCCTTCCACCACTATCCTCTTAAGAAGATGATACACAATAGACTTACTTTAATGAAAGAGCTATTAAAACACTAGATATAGTATACAGGTGTCGCGCTGAACACTAAAAATGGACAAAAAAATCCCCTTTACAAAAACTGACACGTGTGTGATAATGTGTAAGAAAAGTAATCCTTTAAGCGCGACCCAGAGAGGTCACAAAGGCTGCGACATATAGTGCGTCCGGAAGTTTCGGGCTGATTTTGTGTGAGTAACCATGCGCTTAGAGTGCATGGTTTTTTTGATGCAATCAAAAAACATTATGAGGAAATCATGGCTGTTTATAAATCAACTTTAATGGACGATGCGGCAATCGGCAGAGCTTTAAAGCGAATTGCCCACGAAATACTAGAAAAAAACGGAGGTTGCGAAGACCTTTGCATAGTGGGAATCAAGAGAAGAGGAGTTCCTCTTGCCGAAGCGATTGCTAAGAACATTCGTGAGATTGAAGGCGTTGAAGTGCCCATCGGAACCATCGACATTACGTTTTACAGGGACGATTTGGAGAGAGATTCCAATGACCCGATTATTCATGAATCACAGATTCCGTTTGAAATAGAAGGCAAGAAAGTAGTGCTTGTGGACGATGTTCTTTATACGGGAAGAACCGCAAGAGCCGCAATGGAAGCGGTCTTAAGACACGGCAGAGCTGCTAAGATTCAACTGGCTGTACTCGTGGACAGAGGACACAGAGAGCTCCCCATTCGTGGTGACTATGTGGGCAAGAATGTTCCCACCTCAAGAACCGAGAGGGTTATGGTCAAGACACCTCCCTTCGAAGAAATCCGCTCGGTAGAATTATTCGGATAGTTACGGGTGACCCCGTTCTATGATAAATTTAACTGCACATATGTGGCAGAGTTATGGAGGAAAATTTCATGAAACTAACTTATGGCGTATCAGACAAGCCGAGCTTCGGCAAAGTTGTGGTATTTGCGCTTCAGCAGTTGCTTGCTATCTTAGCCGCAACAATCGCTGTTCCCGCAATTATCAACAGTGGCGCAGGTAGCGAGATGTCCGCTTCCGCAGCACTTTTCGGTGCAGGTGTAGGTACAATCGTTTACCTTCTTTTCACCAAATTTAAGAGCCCCGTATTCCTTGGTTCTTCTTTTGCTTTCATTGGTTCTATGTTGGCAGCTTTCGCAGGAGCTACTTCCGCAGCAGCAGGATATGCAGGCTTCATCCTCGGTGCGTTCTTTGCAGGTCTTGTGTATGTAGTAATCGCTATTATCGTTAAGGCAGTAGGCGTTAACTGGGTTAACAAGCTTATGCCCGCAGTAGTAATCGGACCTACAGTTGCAATCATCGGACTTTCACTTGCAGGTAACGCAGTAGGCGATGTTCTCGGCAGTGGCAAGACCACTTCCACATATGTTTGCATCGTATGCGGTCTTGTAACACTTTTCGTAACCATGATTTGCTCCGTATTCGGCAAAAAAATGATGAAGATGATTCCTTTCATCATCGGTATTTGCGCAGGATACGTTGTAGCAACAATCTTTACTTTAATCGGTAACGCTACCGGTAATGATGCTTTAAGAGTTATTGACTTCTCTGCATTCGAGAATATGAAGTGGATTCCCGAATTCACATTCATGAAGGCTTTTGAAGGTCTTTCATCTATCACTCCCGCTTACGTAGGAACCGTTGCAGCAGCTTACGTTCCCGTAGCATTCGTAGTATTTGCTGAGCACATCGCAGACCACAAGAACTTATCATCCATCATTGAATCCGACCTTCTTGAGGAGCCCGGTCTTCACAGAACACTCCTTGGTGACGGCGTAGGTTCCATGGTAGGTGCATTCTTCGGCGGATGCCCCAACACCACTTACGGCGAGTCAGTTGGTTGTGTAGCTATCTCCGGTAACGCTTCTGTAGTGACTATTTTCACAACTGCAATAATTGCAATTGTTGCTTCTTTCTTCGGACCTTTCGTAACACTTCTTGCAACAATTCCTTCTTGCGTAATGGGTGGCGTATGTGTAGCTCTTTACGGATTCATCGCAGTATCCGGTCTTAAGATGATTCAGAAGGTTGACCTTGATGACAATGCTAACCTCTTCACCGTATCTGTTATCTTAATCGCAGGTATCGGCGGATTCGCAGTAAGCTTCGGTTCCGTAACCATTACCGAAGTAGCTTGCGCATTAATCCTTGGTATCATCACCAATAAGGTACTCGGACTTAAAAAGAAATAATCAGCCATAAGTTTTAATGGATATAAAAGGCCCGTAACCTCCTAGGAGGCAACGGGCTTTTTGTATTGGATAGTATATAGTATAACTATTTTTAGGCTTGCTTTCTTTTGCCGTCGAATACGGATAAGACTATTGCAGCGACGATTGCCACAGCGGTTACAATTGCTACGGGCATCCAGTTTACGTTTGAAAGACCGGAGAAATCGAATACGCCGTCTTCATTCTGAAGATATACGAATATCTGACGAATATCGAAGACAAGAGCTGCGGATACGAGTAAACCAGCGATAATCTTGAGAAGTGAAACTTTCTTGGAATTGTCCTTGCTGAAGCGGTCGATGGTTGCGCTTCTGAAATCGAGCATCGATCCTACGTAGTAAGCAAGAATTGCGGTAATAAGTGTCTCGGGAATCATGTAGGTTGCGTTATATCCTACAGAATAAATGAGTGCCGCGTTGGTAGGAATTGAAAGACCTGCCCAAACGGTTGCCCCGGAAATTACGTGGCAAAGATATCTCAATACGCACGCTACAATTGTACCTGCGGTAAGGGCTACGGGCTGCGAATTAATCTTTTTGAATACGCCGCCGAATCCGAGTACAAGAAAAGCTACAAGGTAATCAAGTAATGCGACCGCCACAACGGACTGCCAGGTAGTGACGTAAGAGAATGTGTTAAGTCCGAGTAACATCTGGAAAAGGCCGTATACAAAGCCTGTAAGCGTTCCCCAAGCCATACCGTGACGATATGCAATTATCAAGATGGGTAACATACTTGCGATTGTTACCGATCCGCCGAAGGGAAGATCGATAAACTTTAGCATTGATAAAACAACGCCGAGCGCTACCATGAGCGCAGATTCGACAAGGCGTCTGGCGCCTTTTGCCGGTGAGTTAGACATAAAAAAACCTCCTTATAGATATGGAGGGGATGGTAAAGAAAAGTATGCTTCCTTACGCCGGTATTATCCGGTTCAAGTGATGAGGGTATAGAAGATAATCTTCAGTCTCAGCAAATGCTCCCCTAGCCAAATATTAAATTTACAACAAAGAATATAATACGTAAGCGCGGCGCCGTCAATGAAAAGTTTTACAAATTAACGCACGAAAACCGCGTGGTAACAAGTGTTTTTGTATGTTTTGTGTTATCGGTACCGCGATTCGACTATAAGAAGGATACCTTCGGTCAAAGAAACCGTTATGGCGTCTTCTTTCCATTTATTGCTGACCCCTAACGGGAATGTGTTGGTAAGCGTTACATCGCCGCATTCGTATTCTGCTCCGGAGATGCTTACACCTGTGCAGGAGTCGGTAAGAGAAAAAACGGAGAAAGAAAGATTTTCTTTGGCCGGGAAATTCGCAGAGCCTTTAGTCAGTGTGCAAAAATACTCGTCACCTGCATATAATTCGCACTTGCAGCCATGTGAAGCAGCATAAGCCATGCTCTGAATGTTGGCCATGGTATGGTCGAATCTTGCACCAAGCGCGCATACCAGTACAATATGAGACAAACCCTGTGAAATGGCGCGCTTCACGGCGAGCATTGTGTCCGTATCATCCTTGGCAACGGGAAAGGTCTCAACGGGAATTCCTTTAATCGATTTAACATCGGTATCGCACGAATCAAAGTCCCCGATAATAAGGTCCGGAGTGATGCCAAGACGTATCGCATAGTCATATCCGTGGTCACAGGCGATTACATAATCATATTTTAGATCGAGAGGAAGCGGCGCAAACTCACCGCCGGAAATAATCAGACAAGTATTCATAATACACCTCACAAGAATCTACAAAGGAAATATAATATGTGAGCCGGATTAAGTCAATAAAGTTTGAAATTTGGGAGTAAAGCTGTAAAATATAAGAAGAAATTTGTTAGGATGGTTTTATGAACAAAGAAAAAACTTCGATTTCCGTAAAAATTATGTTTATATTGGGAATACTCGTTAACATCAAATCTGTTTTCGTGGATTATAACGGTGACGCGGGATATGCTTTTGCCATGGCAAACAGGCTCTTAAACGGAGATAAAATGTTTGTCGGGATGTGGGAGCCGCATCAGACATCCGCTATATTTACGGCAGTCTTCATGAAATTATATAAGACAGTTTTTGCGACGACCGACGGAGTTGTGTTGTTTCTTAATACTGTCAATTTTCTTTTATATCTTGCGGTTGCCCTTTTTGCAATCAAGACATTTACGAAGTTCGTAAGTAAGAATACGGCAGTCATGCTGGGAATCGTGCTTTTGGTACTGAGACCCAAGATTGCGCAGACATTTGATTATGCCAATCTTACCATAATCTTTTCGGCGATGTTCTTTTTACTGCTTATCAGATATATGGTGTGCGAACACAAGATGTCGACGCTTATCCTGTCTGCGGTGTTCCTGTGCCTTAACGTATTGGCTTATCCTACGGCGGCGATTCTGTATATAGGCATGCTCGTCTGCATTTTTGCATACTCGGAGCACAGGCTCAGGGACTTCCTAGTTTCAACCGGAACCTGTTTTGTTCTCGGCGGTGCTTATGTGGGGTATTTCGCAATTACGATAGGCCTCAAGAATCTAATTGACAGTGTCGGCAATATCGTAAGCGCGGACAGCCATTCTGAGGAGAGCTTTTATATCGGAGTTGCGTATTTTAAAGAGTTTGCGATTGGCGCAGCGGTAATTCTTGCGAGTGTTATACTTGCTTTCCTGACATATTTATTAATCAATCGCAGCGGTAAAAAGAAAAGCTTCGAAGCAATATTAGCCCCCTTTTACGCAGTGTTTGTTATTGCGGAAACATTTGTAGTACCGCTCGTATTTGACGATCCCAACATGGCGTACTGGAGCTTGGACAGAATATGCCTGCCGGCCGTGGTGATTTTCGGGCTGTTTGGATACAGATATCTCGAAGACGCGGAGAAGAAGATTTATATAATCGGTATGACAATATCGATATTGACCGTTGTATCTGTGCTTTTGCTTACAAACCTTTCGCTTATTACGGCGTTTGGATATTTGCATATCGCGGCGATGGTTTCGATTATGTCTTTATCACTTAGGGCACTCAGAATTGCCAAAGAAAGTGAAACGCATACCCTGAGTTACTTATGCGTGGCTACTTTGGTTATTCTTCTTTTTTCACAGGGAAAGGCGAATATTGGCAGTGTAGAGAATTATATCAGAACCGGTCCGAGAAAGTGGTGTGTAAGCACGCTTGCCGATTGCAATAAGAACAAGATAAGTGTCGACGACTGGAAAGAAGCGGTAACGGACACCGATGCAGTACTGATAGTCAAGACATTTGATATCGATCCGATATATTACATGTTTACGGATGCCAAAGCAGCTACCAATTCAACGATAAGCACCCCCACATACGGAGAAGGCCTTCAAAGCTATTGGGAATTGAATCCCGACAGAGTCCCGACTGTTATAGCTATACCATGCTGGGAAGGATTTGAAGAAGGTAATCCGCCGGAATGGCTTTCCGATATGATAGCTGACGAATATGCTTTGGATATTCAGGGAACATACTGGAACTTCTATAGGAAAAAATAAAAAGAAGCCGTTGGCTGCATCAGCAGTCAACGGCTTTATCATTTCGGTGAATTATTTAATTACGTGAATCCAGCCCTTAGGTGCCTCGAGGCGACCCATCTGAATTCCGGTAAGGGTTTCATAGAGCTTCTTGGTAACGGGACCCATATCGTCCATACCTGAAGGGAAGCAGATTTCCTTGCCGTGGTCGTTAATCTTACCGACAGGAGAGATAACGGCTGCTGTACCGCAAAGACCGCATTCTGCCATGTCCTTAACCTCGTCGAAGTATACTTCTCTTTCCTCAGCTTCGAGTCCGAGATATTCCTTGGCTACATACATAAGAGAACGACGGGTGATGGAAGGAAGAATGCTGTTAGACTTAGGAGTAACAACCTTTCCGTCCTTGGTAACGAAGATGAAGTTAGCGCCGCCGGTCTCTTCAACCTTAGTGCGGGTAGCTGCATCGAGGTACATATTCTCATCGAAGCCCTGTCTGTGAGCATCGGAAATAGCGTAAAGGCTCATTGCGTAGTTAAGGCCTGCTTTGATGTGGCCGGTTCCGTTGGGTGCGGCACGGTCAAAGTCACAAACTCTGATAGTGATGGGCTTAGCGCCACCCTTGAAGTAAGGACCTACGGGAGTACAGAACATTCTGAACTGATATTCCTGAGCGGGCTTAACACCGATAACCGGTGAAGAACCGAACATATAAGGTCTGATATAAAGGGTTGCACCTGAACCGTACGGAGGTACATATGCTTCATTGGCAGCAACTACATCGGTAACTGCCTGAATAAAACGTTCCTTGGGGAATACAGGCATTTCAAGACGCTTACAGCTGTCAATCATTCTGTCTGCATTTAAGTCGGGGCGGAAGCACACGATGTGGCCGTCCTCTGTTGTGTAGGCCTTTAAGCCTTCAAAACAAGTCTGCGCATACTGTAACACACCTGCGCACTCGCTAATGACGACTTTATCATCCTCGGTAAGGACACCGTCGTCCCATGCTCCGTTTTTATAGTTGGATACAAATCTCTTTGCTGTGGGCATATAACCGAATCCGATATTGGCCCAGTCGATATTAGCTTTTTCCATCGTAAAGCTCCCTTCTTTCATTCTTTAACGAATTAAATCGTTGACTTATATTATGTCCCCATTTATTTCAATTGTCAATAAAAAAAGGTGCCACGTAAAAGGTTTTACGTAAAAGAAGTTCACTTTTTTACTCTGTTATGATAAAGTAGTTATATATGAAAATTAAACATTCAAATAAGGGGAATTTTCATATAACAGTGTATGAGGTGATTGCAGGCTTAGCGGCCATAGCCCTTATACTCTATGTAAGCTTTGTTTGTTTCTTTCTTCCTACGGATCACAAAGAAACGGGATATTATTTCGAACTTAAGAATGAATGGACTCTGTCGACGCCCGACGAGACTTATGAGGATGTTGAACTTCCCATGAGAATTCCGGCGCGAGCAGGGGACGTTGTTGTGCTTGAAAGAATTCTTCCCGACAGAATCGCAGGAACCGACTGTATTTCATTCAGAGAAATCCATCAAAACATTAAAGTTTATATCAACGGGGAATTAAGAGAAGAGTACAATTTGTCCAACGAACGACTTAAGTGGAATAATCCCATAAGTCGATACTTTTACGTGGAACTCACTCCCGAAGATTCAAGGGCGCAGTTAAGGATAGAAGGAGTTGCGCCGAGAAACGGAGACAGGACCATTACAAAGGTACTTTACGGAGACAAGGTGGCCATATTCTATAGCTACGTAGGATCTCAGATGGTGGGCATAGTCTTCGGTATAGCTTTTCTTGCAATGGGAATCATCGGAATTGTTGCGGGACAGGTATTACGCTTCGCCACCAAGGGACGTGTTAAGGTAGACTCCATAAGCTGGGCGATGCTGATTGTTGCTATCTGGAACATGACACAGTCCACTTATCGTGAGTATTTCTTCCCTAACCTGGGAATGGCCAAGGTTGTTCCGTATTTCTGCCTTCTTGTGCTGCCGATGTTTTTGTCTACATACTTAGACTGGATTCAGCAGAGACGGTATCAGAAGATTCACGGAATATTTGTCTTGGTTTGCTTTGCTGATTTTTTGCTGTGGACAGCTCTTGTTATTGCCAATGTTGCAAGTCCGGAAGACAGTGTCTGGGTAGCATTTTTGCTTCTCTACACAGAATTTGCAATCGGAATCTATACACATATTAAGGATTTAAGAAATCACGAGAGAGAGCGCTATTCGGAAGTCATTTTCGGATATGTGGCAGCCGCTATCGGCGGAGTAGCACAAATTGTTGTTTATTTGTCGGCGTTTGAGAGAATGGATGGTTTATATCTCGGAAGCGGTTTTCTGATACTGACAATCATGGTATTTATGAACGCCACACGCATGCTTATGCACCTTCGCGTGGAGAAAGAAGCCGCAGAGACCAAGTCCAGATTCTTAGCTTCCATGTCACATGAACTGCGTACTCCCATCAATGCAATTATGGGTATGAATGAAGCCATCAAGCATGAGAGCACCGAGGAAAGCATTGTGAGTTATGCCGAGGATGTGGATAAAGCAGGAAAGCTTCTTTTGCACCTTGTGAACGATATACTCGATTTCACCAAGCTTGATTCGGGTAATATGAAGCTTGTTCCCGAGCCTTTTGATATCAAGCGATGCATGATGGCTTGCTACAGCATTGTAGAGACAAGAGCCAAGGACAAACAGCTGGAGGTGTCGGTCAACATAGCGGAAGATATGCCTTCACTTTTGTATGGTGATGAGATAAGAATCCAGCAGATAATAATCAATCTTTTGTCCAATGCGATTAAGTATACGGAATCCGGAAAGATTGCCGTAGATCTTTCTTTTGAAAGAAAGAACGAGCGGGAAATCGAGCTTGAATATTCCGTAGCGGATACGGGACGCGGTATTAAGCAGGAAGATCTCGCAACTCTCTTCACCGATTTTTACAGGGCAGACGAGTATGCCAATCACCAGATAGAGGGTACCGGACTGGGACTTGCCATCACGAAGGGTATAGTAGGGCTCATGAACGGAACAATAGACGTTGAAAGTACTTACGGAGTCGGCTCGAAGTTTAGAGTACAGATACCCATGCGCGTAATGTCCTGGGATAAAGTCGGTTCTTTTGACGTAAGTACCGGGAATATCGGCGAAGATGTTCATTATGAGAGCGATGAGCGTATTAAGCTTCCCAAGCTTAAACTCCTGGTTGTGGATGATGTAGAGCTTAATATTAAGGTAGTAAGAAGCTTACTTAAGAATACGGAAGTAAGTGTAGACTGTGCACTTAACGGCGAAAACGCCATTGGGCTGTGCGACAAGAACAAGTACGATATTATCCTGCTCGACCACATGATGCCGGGATTGGATGGAATAGAAACGCTGGATAAGATAAAGAACACGAAGGATTCTCTTAACAAGGAAACTCCGATTGTGGTAATGACAGCCAATGCGGCGACAGACGTCATCGAAGATTATCTGGCTGAAGGCTTCGCAGATTATATTTCGAAGCCGTTCGGAATGGGACAGCTCAAGAGAACCATAATGAATAATGTTAAGACTGACTCAGCAAATCGCTGAGTGTAGCGAACTGTTCAAGGGTGAGGGCCTCGCCTCTTACGGTGGCGGAGAGCTCCATCTTTGAAAGCGCTTCGTATACGTCATCTCTTGTGACGTTGATACCGCCGTTTACAAGCGCATTGGCAAGAGTCTTACGGCGCTGGTTGAAAGCGGCTCTGATTATATTAAACATAAAGGCCTCGTTTCTTACGGAAACGGGGTTTTCTTTGTGTGCGGTAAGCTTAATAACTGCACTGTCAACATTGGGTCGGGGAATAAAGCATCCCGCGGATACCGTCATAATAACTTCAGGCTTGGAATAGAACTGTACGGCCAAAGAAAGCGCGCCGTAATCCTTGGTGCCGGGACCTACCTGCATTCTCTCGGCAACTTCCTTCTGAACCATTACAGTGATGCTTTCAAGCGGAACATGGCTCTCAAAAAGCCCCATGATGATGGGGGTAGTAATGTAATAAGGAAGATTGGCTACTACTTTAATAGGGCGACCTTCATTATATTTGTCGCAGAGTTCGTTGATATTTACCTTCAAAACATCTTCGTTAAGGACAATCTTATTGTCGTATTCAGACAGAGTGTCGCCTAAGATAGGAATAAGGTTCTTGTCTATCTCGACAGCAATGACAAATCTTGCAGCCTCGCACAGATACTGAGTCATAGTACCGATACCGGGGCCGATTTCGAGCACACAGTCATCCTCAGTGATACCGGCGCCTTTGATTATTCCCTCAAGAATGTGAGTATCTATAAGGAAGTTCTGTCCGAATTTCTTCTGAAAACTGAAGTTGTATTTTTCAAGTACCTTAAGTGTATTGGAAGGTATGCCGAGATTAGCCATAAAGGTCCTTTCTGTCAGACGTTAAAAAGTGTACAGGTGTTGGCGTGCGTCGTTGCGATTACTTCTTCTGCAGAGATTCCGCGTAGACTCGCTATCTCCTCGGCTACGTAGGTGAGAAGAGATGAGTCGTTTCTCTTACCTCTGAAAGGAACGGGCGCCATGTAAGGGCAGTCTGTCTCAAGAAGTATCGATGTAAGCGGGATTCTGGAAGCAATGTCCTTAAGCTTGGCAGCGTTCTTAAAGGTAACTACGCCACCGATACCGATATAGTAGCCCATATCAATATACTTAACCGCCATTTCATATGAAGAGGAAAAGCAATGTATTACGCCCTTCTTATCGGGGTTGCGAGCCTTGATGATTTCGTATGTATCTTCAGCCGCGTCGCGCGAGTGAACTATGATAGGAAGATTGAGCTTCTTCGCAAGTTCAAGCTGATATTCGAAAATATCCTTTTGATAGTCGCGCGGAGGCTCGTCATAGTGGTAATCGAGGCCGATTTCGCCTATAGCCACGGGTTTTTCCAAAGCTATAAGCTCTTCAAGAAGCGGTCGGCGCTCGAAAGTTAAGTCTGTAGCGTTCTCCGGATGAATTCCGAGTGCGGGATAGGCAAAAGAATACTTGTGGCAAATATCCAATACCTTTTCAAGGGAATCCCAGCTTGAAGAAGCCGAAATGACTTTATCTATTCCTTTGTCGTAAAGGCCCGTGAGAACTTCGTCTCTGTCCTCGTCGAAGGCCGAATCGTCGTAATGCGAATGTGAATCAAAAATCATAAAATATCTCCGCGTCTATTAAAAGCACGTCTATTATAGCATATGAAAGGAAAAAGAAAACCCCGAAGCCTAAGCCCCGAGGTTACATGCATATATCTAATTATTGGCCATTTCTTTGAATTCGGCATTGGTAAGAGTCTTGTACATGCCGCAGTTGGGACAGATAAGGCCTTTTCTCAGGGTGTGTGAGAAAATCGGGATATAGAAAACAGTGAACTGCTGCTTCTCGGCTGCCAAAACCTTCTCGGTATTCATACCGCAGTTGGGGCAGACATTCACGCCGAGGTTTTTCTTTATCTTAATACTGTTCTTGCTTCCGTATACAATAACCATGTTTAGAATCCTCCTTCAGCGCTCATATTCTTTTTGATGGTTCCGATAGCGTTGCCGAATTCGGCGGGAACTCTTACTCTCGGAACGGTAGCTACGTAAACGGTCTGTCCGTTCTTTAAGTCTATACGAATATACTGATAAGTGTAATCGTACTTGCCCTCACGAACATTGCTGCGATATACGTTGGCAATGTCTTCATATTTAATGATGAAGGGGTTGTTGGAGTTCTCAACAAGTTCTGTGGAAGTAAGCGCAAGCTTTAATGATTTAAAATAAGTAGCCGTACCATTGGCGATACCGTTATTGATGCGGTCAATGGTTCCGTCTGTGTTCATCTGTGCAAGCAATGCGGATTTCTTCTTGAAGTTCTTGGATGAAACTACCATAATAATAAGGCCGATAACAAGGCATGCGATGCAGAAAATCATCATTACGCCCAGGGCATCATCACCTGCGACCACGCCAAGGAACAGAAAGAATACTGCCAAGGCAATAAGCACGATCCAAGCTTTAGATTTTTTAGCTGTAATCATAGAAAAATCCTCCTCTTTTATAATCCGAAATTAGTTATAGCAAATTAAAAAGGGGCCGTCAACAAAACTAACAAAACGTTGAAAATTGTACTTATAAAAATACTTTAAAAATTTTTTAAAAAAACACTTGCAAAAAGAAAATACCTGTGATATATTCTTTCTTGCGTTGTGAATAAGACATGCGCCTTTAGCTCAGTTGGTAGAGCACCTGACTCTTAATCAGGGTGTCCAGGGTTCGAGCCCCTGAAGGCGCACGCATTAGTCGTAAGCTTAGCTTTGTGCAGGTTTGCGGCTTTTTTTTGTAAAAAATTCCGCCGTCACAGAGGTATTTTCGATGTGACGGTAGCTCAATCTTGTATTACAGTATAACTCAATATAGAACATAAATTCGAGCTGAGACCACAATATTTTGTGGTCTTATTTGTTGCCTTTGACCATATGGTGTGATACAATTTTTACGATAGGGGAAGTATTATTTACCTAGGAAAAGGGTGTAAAGAATTGGATAAATACGAGTATAAAGTCCGGGCCGACGAGATCCGGGCACTTATTCAGGAAAGAAAATACAAAGAAGCCGTTGAAATAGCGGATACCATAGATTGGCGCAATGTCAAGAACAGCATGATGCTCTGTACCATAAGTGACTTATACAAGATGTGTAAGCGCTTTGAGGACAGCCGTGATGTTTTATTTTTGGCTTATCAGCGGAATCCCGGCGGAAGAATGATACTTTATTCTTTGTGCGAGCTATCCATCAAGCTCGGAGATATCGTTAACGCCATTGAATATTTGAAAGAATTCAAGCAGGTTGCCCCGAGAGATCCGGGCCGACTTATCTTAAAGTATAAACTCTATACCGCCGAGGAAGTAAGCCTCGAAGAGCGTATCGAAGTTCTTGAAGAACTCCAGCAGTACGATTGTAAAGAAAAATGGATGTACGAGCTTGCATACCTTTATCATATGCAGGGCGTAAGTGAGAAGTGCGTTGAAGAGTGTAACCAGATTGCCATTTACTTCGGTGAAGGTAAGTACGTGGTTAAGGCTCTTGAGCTTAAAGCACTTCATGAGCCGTTATCCGCCGAGCAGGATGCTCTTTACAGACGCCTCACCGGCCCCAAGGAGAACGATATCCTTGTTAAGGATATGGATGTCAGCAAGTTCAACACCATAGATTTGCAGAAAGAACTTGCCAACAGCATGGCGGAGGTTTTCTTTAACGATAATGAGAAGCCTCAGGCTGAGCCGGTAGTGCAGGAAGTTTCCGAGCCTGTCGAAGAAGTTGTGGAAGAGGTTTATGACGACATCACCACCATGATTCCTCCTATTGAGGAAGCACCCGCAAGCGAGCAGGAAACACTCGAGGTTGAGGAAGCTGAAGCGGATGATATTACCACTGTCATTCCTCCCATAACCGAACCTGTCAAAGAAGACAAAGAAGAGCCTTCCGATGAGACTGTTATCTATAATATCAACGATCTTGATTCCGCCCTTAAGAAAGAACCCGGAGTAGCCCGTACGGTTATACCCAAGCAAGGCCGTTTCGACGACATGCACGAAGTTATGCCCAAGGCTACCAACAATCCCGCAATTGTATTCCCCAATTACGACGATATGGTTTCTCTCGAGGGTGACGGTCAGATAAGCTTCAACATCCCCGATCAGGAAATAGTAGACAAGCAGATTACCGGTCAGATAAGTATCGAAGATGTCCTCGCCGAGTGGGAGCGTTTAAGAAGTGCCAATGAAAAAGCATGGCGCGAGAACATGCACCGCAAGGTATTACAGCAGACCAGCACTTTGTTCAAGGATTTCGACGAATCCGCAAGAAACGGACTCTTGGAGCAGCTTGAAGAAGAAGTTGAGACAAGTCCCACGGTAGAGCTTACTACCGAAGAAGCAGCCAGACTCGGTATAGAGATAGAAGAAGTTGCCGAGCCCGATGAGACAGCAGATACTGAAGAGACATCTGAGACTGCTGAGACCACAACAGTTGAGGAATCTTTCTTTGACGATACAGAGGTTACCAAGGTGCTTCCGGCATCTGAAGTAATTGCTTCTTTGGCTGCAGAGAATGTTGTTCCCGAGGAGATACTTACAGTATCCGATGTTGATACCGATACCGACTCCGACTCGTCGTCAAGCGACATCAGAGAGATAGTTATTGACGAAGAGGAGCCTACTGCCGAGGAATTGTTCTTTGACAGAACTCCCTATGTTCAGGAAGAAGATAATACAGAGGAAGTTTCCGAAGCTAAAGAAGAAGAGCTTGTAACCGAGGAAACTACCGAAGAGCAGACCTTCGAAGACAACGGATACCTTGAAGCATTTGCCGAGGCAAGTGAAGAAAGAGATGCGTATGACAGAGAGTTCTTACAGGAAGAAGAACCCGCTGAGGAAGTCGTAGCTGAGCCGGAAGTAACCGAAGAAGCGGTAACAGAAGAAGCTATTGAAGCGATACAGGAAGAAATAACGGAAGAGATTGAGGAAGAACCGGTTGAGGCCGAACTTCCCAAGACCGACGTTAAATTATATGAATTCAAGGCACTCGATGCTGTAGAAGAAACTGTAGCGGAAGTTGAAGTAGCAGAAGAAGCTGTTTCTGAAGAAGTTCCTGTCGAAGAGACAGATTCTTTTGCAGAAGAAGCTGAAGTTGCGGAAGCAGAGCCCGAGCAGGACACCGTAGAGGAAGAACCTGAAGAAGTTCAGGAAGAGCCTGTGCAAGAACCTGAGACTCCCGAAGTTGAAGAACCTGTAGCCGAGGAGCCGGTGGAAGAGCCTGAGCAGGAAGCAGACACCGCAGAATCTTATGAAACCGATGCAGAGCCTGCCGAGCCCGAAGAGCCCGTAATCAGACCTTCAGGTTTCACAGCCGAGCAGGAAGAGCGTTTCGAGTCCTTCATTCAGCTTGAAGACGGACGTAAGAGACTCAAAGAAGCCATTGAGAAGATTTCCACTGATTCTTCGCACGGTAACGTTATTATCGGCAGCGAAGACTTAGACAGTGCAATTGAACTTGCCAAGGGACTCATCATGGAGCTTTCTTCCAAAGAAGAGATTTCCGGTAAGGTTGCCAAGATTAAGGCAAGCACCTTAAATGCCAAGGATGCCGGCGAGACACTTTCCAAGCTTTACGGTGGCGCGCTCATTATTCAGGATGCGCACGAGTTAAGAAGAGAGACTCTCGATGCTGTAAGACGTATTCTTTCGGCAGATGACAAGAAGCTTTTCATTGTGCTTACCTGCTTAAGACGCTCCAAGCACAAATTCATATCCGACAACAGCGATATGCTCGGTAATTTCGACGTAAGCTACGATATTGAAGCCCTCAATAACAAAGAACTTGCCGCTTACGCCAAGGCATATGCGCTCAGCCGCGATTATACAATCGATGAAATGGGTATGCTTGCGCTTCACACAAGAATCGACAGCAAGCAGACCAATGAACATAGTGTAACGGTAACAGAGGTTAGGGACTTGGTGGACGAAGCGATTGCCCGCTCCACCAAGAAAAACGCCAAATATTTCCTGGATGTTTTAATGGGAAAACGCTATGACGAGAACGACATGGTGGTATTAAAAGAAAAGGATTTTGCCGAGAAATGAAATCAATAGCCATTACCGAAACCGATCAGTATCTTTTTGCACAAGGTACACACTACGAAATATACAAAAAAATGGGAGCTCACCCTTGTAAAATGGACGGCAAGGACGGCGTATACTTTTCCGTATACGCCCCTAATGCCGTGGCTGTATATGTCGTGGGAGACTTTAACGGATGGAAGGAATGGGACATACCCCTTACAAAGCTTGGCCCCGGCGGTATCTGGGCAGGCTTCGTGGAAGGTGTTAAGGAATATCAGTATTACAAGTTCTTTATACAGGCGCAGGATGGGTCTACACTCTACAAGGCCGATCCTTATGCCAATTTCGCTGAGAAACGTCCCGGTACCGCATCGAGAATCTATAATCTCGAAGGCTTCGACTGGACAGACTCCAAGTGGATGAAAAACCGCGACAAGAGTGACATGTTCAAGGAACCGCTCGCTATCTACGAATGCCATATAGGTTCTTTTATGAAGCACCCCGGTAAGGAAGACGGCGGATATTATTCTTACAGAGAATTCACAGACAGAATAGTTGAATATTTGAAGGAGATGAAGTATACCCATATAGAGCTTATGGGTATAGCAGAGCATCCTTTTGACGGTTCCTGGGGTTATCAGGTTACGGGCTACTATGCGCCCACATCCAGATACGGCGAGCCCAAGGACTTTATGTATCTTGTGAATACACTTCACAATAACGGTATCGGTGTAATCCTTGACTGGGTTCCCGCTCACTTTGCCAAAGACGCTCACGGACTTTCCAATTTTGACGGCGGTGCGGTATATGAGCATCCCGATCCGAGACTCGGCGAGCATCCGGAGTGGGGCACTAAGATTTTTAACTACGGAAAGACCGAGATAAAGAACTTCCTTATTGCGAACGTCTTCTATTGGATTGATATGTTCCACATTGACGGCGTGCGTGTAGACGCGGTTGCATCCATGCTCTATCTTGACTACGGCAAGAAAGACGGCGAATGGGTAGCCAACAAATACGGCGGCAATAAGAACCTCGAAGCAATCGAGTTCTTTAAACATTTAAATTCAATTGTTCATAAGGAATATCCCGGATTCATGACCATTGCCGAGGAATCCACCGCGTGGCCGAAGGTTACGGGACCTGTGGAAGAAGACGGACTCGGATTCTCCTTTAAGTGGAATATGGGTTGGATGCATGACTTCTGTGAGTACATGAAGCTCGACCCTTACTTTAGAAAAGACAATCATTACAACATGACTTTCGCCATGAGCTACAACGAGTACGAGAATTATATTCTGCCGCTCTCTCATGACGAGGTAGTACATCTTAAATGTTCGATGGTTGAGAAGATGCCGGGCTACAAGGTAGATAAGTACGCAAACCTTCGTACCGGTTACACGTTTATGTTCGGTCACTGTGGCAAGAAACTTTTGTTCATGGGCCAGGACTTTGGTCAGGAGCGTGAATGGAGCGAGGAGCGTGAGTTAGACTGGTACATGCTTGAGAATCCTTTGAACAGAGGCCTCAAGGATTATGTCTGCGAGCTTCTTAAGATATACAGGAAATACCCTTGCATGTATACCGACGACAACAGCTGGAAGGGCTTTGAGTGGATTAATGCTGACGACAAGGATCGTAGTACTTATTCCTTCATAAGAAGAACCGAAGCCGATTCCAAGTGCCTTCTTTTTATCACCAACATGACCCCCATGAAGTGGGAAGGCTACAAGCTCGGCGTGCCCAAGGATGGTACGTACAAGTTGATTCTCAACAGCGACGACGCGCGCTTTGGCGGCAGCGGCACTCCGGTCGAGACCAAGTACAAAGCCGTTAAAGACCTGTGCGACTACAAGGATTACTCCATTACACTGGATATTCCTCCCTATTCTGCATTTGTTTTGGAATTCTAGGTTAAGAAAAGAAAAAAATATGCCGAAATAAAAGATGAGTGAACGGAATCGCTCATCTTTTTTGTTGCAAGGATGCGTTTTACGAGGATAAATAAAACGCGAGGTCTTAATGAAGATTACATTTGATACCCCCAACCTTCAGAAATTTCAGGAAGCAAAAAAAGCATATACGTCCGATTCTTCACAGAATATAAGAGGAATCGGTTCTTCTTATGATATAACCGCATCTCTTACGGATTCCAAGGCATACGGTGGCGAGAAGATGTCCGTCAACGATTTGAAGAATTCCGTAAAGGCACGCGACGTTCAGGTATGTCAGGATTACATGACCGTTATGTCTAACGCCATGTCCGAGGAAGACTTTGGCAAGCTGGTAGCTAACGGTGGCAATCCCGGCAGCATAGAGATTAAAGACTCCGTAACAATCGTCGATAAGATTAAGCTTGCGGTGGCCCGCTCCGGTCAGGACATCAAGGGTTACACCGATACTCTGGACAAAGAAACCATCAAGGCCATGACCGGTCTTGAATCCATGGAAGCGGCAGCAGGACAGGCAGACATTACACTTAGCAAAGACCTGTGCAAAGAAATTTCTGTTGCAGTTCAGGAAATCTCCGAAGTAACCGAGATGACTGAAGGCATGATGAAGGATTTCGTAAGCACCGGCAAGCCTCTTACAATCGATAACCTCTATCTTTCCAAACATACAAATTGCCAGGACACCAGAGAGCAGGGCGGTAAGTACTTCACAATCGAGGCACCCGGTTACCTTGCCGAGAAAGGTGCATCGGTCAATGAAGAGTCGCTTAAAGGCGAAGTTACAGACCTTCTTTTGAACTTAAACATAGAACCTTCGGTCGAGAACGTTGAAGACGGAATCTGGCTCGTTAAGAATTCTTTGTACGTTAACGAAGAAAACCTTGAAAGCTTAAAAGAAGTTAAATCGATATCCCTTCCCATGAAGGATGAAGAAATCTCTAAGGTAATTTCAATCGCAATCGCCGACGGCAAAGAGCCTAAGGACGCGCTTGTAACGGCCGAAGAAAGCATCTACGACGAAGCCGTTCGCATTACCGACGAACTTGAGAAAGTAATCGATACACCTTTTATCAAGGCTGCAAGAGTACTTGAAGAAACAAGACTCAAGATGACTACCGAGGCGAACCTTCTTTTGCTTAAGAGCGGTTTCCATATCGATACCAAGGATATGGAAGCTTACGTGGAAGCGCTTAAGAAAATCGAGCAGACGCCCGAATTCAAGGAAGCTGCAGAGGTTGTTAAGGTAAGCGATACCGTTGAAGCTATTAAGAGCATGCCTGTAAACTTTATCGCTCCCTTGGCCGATAAGATTGCTACGGCGTCCCTTGAAGAGATTCACGAGACCGCAGCACCCATCAAGTCAAGACTCGAAGCCGCAAATATCGCTTACGAGCAGGTCGGAACAGAAGTCAGAAGAGACCTCGGTGACTCTATTAAGAAGGCCTTCAGAAACGTGCCCGAAATTTTGGAGAGCATGGGTCTTGAAGATACAGCAGAAAACGAACGTGGCGTAAGAATCCTTGGCTACAACAGCATGCCTATTACCAAGGAATCCCTTGAAACTGTCAAAGAAGCCGACAGGAAGCTCCAGGCAGTACTCACAAGACTTACTCCCGCAGATACTCTTAAGCTCATCAGAGAAGAAAAGTCTCCCATCAGAATGAGCGTTGATGAATTGAACGAGTATCTTGATAAGAAGGACACTTCCGAGAGCGAAGAGATAGAGAAATACTCAAAGTTCTTATACAAACTGGAAAGAGACAAGGACATTACTCCCGAAGAAAGAGCAGATTACATCGAAGTATATCGCTTCATTCACAAGCTCGAGAAGACAGATTATGCGGCAGTCGGAAGCGTTATCAATGCCGGCGGAGAGATGACTCTTTCTAACCTTAAGACAGCTATGAAGATCGCCAAGCATCGCGGAATGGACGTTACAGTCGGCGAAGTATACGACACACTGGTTAATCCCGCAAAGGACGATCCGCTCGAAGCAGAATGGATTTCACACAAATTCGCAGAAATGCGTCAGGCACTGGATGCTCCGGAGGAAAGCGTAACCGAACTTATTATGAGCGCAGTTCCCGTTACCGCCGACAACCTTGAAGCAGCTCTCATGTTACGAGCTAAGCGCGGAGACGCATACAAGAAGGCTACCGATGCCAAGGGTGGCGTAGCCAAAGAAAAAGCATTGTCCCTTACAGACGCTTTCTTTGGCCGAGAAGAAACGATTGATGCTTACGAAGATATGGCAACTGCCTGCAAGAGTGCGGTATACGAAGAGTGCATGAGCAAGGATTCGTACCTCGACGTAAGAGCACTTCAGCTGGTTCACAGACAGCTCAATGTCGCAAGAGCTTATGCCGATGCGGAAAACTACGAAGTTCCCATGGAAATCGGTGGACAAGTCACCTCCGTTAACGTGAAGCTTGTGCATAACTCATCCGAGGAAGCTAACGTTGTGGTATCGATGGAGACAGACGATCTTGGACGCATAAGTGCAAGATTTAGTGGTACCGAGAAAGATATTTCCGGATATATTGCATGTAATTTTAAAGAGACCGTTAAAAAAATGGAGAAAGTAGCCGATAAATTAAACAGTAAGGTGAGTGTGGTATTAAGCAAGACTTCCGACACCGACACGGCACTTTCCAAAATCCCTATGAGAGACAATACCGAAGAAGTCTCTTCCAAAGAACTTTATAACATCGCAAAACTTTTTTTGGACAACTTGAAAGGAATAACGAATGAGAATTAATTATAACGTTTCGGCAATGGTTGCAAACGGTGCTTTGGCAAATAACGACAAGGCTCTTTCCAATTCAATCGAAAGATTGTCATCGGGACTTAAAATCAACCACGCCAAAGACAATGCATCAGGTATTGCAATGGCTAAGAGAATGAGAGCCCAGATAAGAAGTTTAGAGACCGCCAACCAGAATTCCAACGACGGTGTGTCCGTTATAGAAATCGCGGAAGGTGCGCTTTCCGAAATCGAAGAAATGATTCAGAGAATGAACGAGCTCGCAGTTAAAGCCTGCAACGGCACCATGAGTGACGAAGACAGAGCGTTCATTAACGACGAAATCAAGCAGTTAAAAGAAGAAACCGAGAGAATCGCCAATACAACAATGTACAACGGCTCCGTTCTTCTTAACGGCGACTTCGATGTTAAAGGCTATACAAACGTTGATGATTTAAAGGTTTCTACATATTCAGACGATGTAAGAAGCGGTGATTATGTAATTACATCCATCGCAGCTACCTTGGATGAAGAAGGAAACGTAATTGTCGATAAGGTTAAGAATTTAAAGCCTGACGGAACCAAATACGACGACACTCTTGAAGATGGCGCTATGGTTCCCGCTCCCGATGATATGAAGCTTAAAATGCAGTTCGGAGCAGGTTTTGAAAATCCCGATAATCTTAAGTATACCGCTAAGGGCGATACCATTATCGTGACCGGCGAAAAGGGCTTCGAGATGGAGTTTCAGGTTAGAAAGAACCTCAATGAAACCAACGTAAAGGTAGACATTACCGGACTTGGCGCCATGAACGTTCAGATTGGAACAGGCGAAGGCCAGGAGCTTGGTGTAAGAATATCCGCAATCAACTTAAGAACTCTCGGAATCGAGAAATTTGACTGCACCACCAAGGAGAAATCCGAAGAGTTTCTCGGTCAGATGAACGACAGTTTATTATATATCAACCGTGCAAGAAGCCGTCTCGGAGCATACCAGACCAGACTTGAGCATACCATCAGCACGCTTGATATTTCCGAAGAAAACATGACCGGCGCATACTCCAGAATCATGGATGCCGACATGGCTGACGAAATGACCGAGTACTCCAAGAATCAGGTACTCGTACAGGCCAGCACCAGCATGGTAGCTCAGGCCAATGAAAGACCTTCATCGGTATTACAGTTATTACAATAAGGTGATATATGACAAAAGAACAAATACAGGCTTTTACCCTCCGAGTAAGCTCAGCCAACAAAACTGAGATGATAGTGATTCTATACGACATAGCAATCACATACCTCAATGATAGTGTATCGGCTTTAGAAAACGACAACAAATCGTTATTCAGAGCTGAGCTTAATCGGACTAAAAGTACAGTACAAGAGCTTATGAATTCTGTGGATACGTCTACGGAACTTGGGGCTACGCTCCTTAAGCTCTATGTGTACTGCAATCGTGAACTTACCGAAGCTTTTATCAATTACGACGAAGCGCCCGCAAGGCATGTTATTAAAATTTTCGGTGAGTTAAGAGAAGCATACAAGGTAGCAAGTTCACGTGACAAAAGCGCTGCAGTTATGACCAACACTGAGACCGTTTATAACGGACTTACTTACAACAAAAATCTCATGAATGAAATTCTGACAGACAGAGCATCCAACAGAGGTTTTCTGGCATAACACTAAGCATAAGAAGAAAAAGTTTGAGTTTTAGATTCTTTTGACACATATAAATTTAAGAAAATCAAGGACTTTCGGATTATCCGGGAGAACTTGATTTTTTTCTTTGTGGAGATTTAACAAAAAAAAGAAATTTTGGAAAAAAGGGGTTTACAAATTTCCGGGAGCGGATTAGAATCCATTCTTGCAGCCGCGTAAGGCGGTGATTAAATGATTATGACTGTCGGTACCGTAGCGGTACTTATATCGGCAGCGATTACTGATGTTCGACGAGGCAGAATACCGAACATTCTTGTTATTATCCTGATTTTATTTCAGACTGTTTTTTTATTAATATCCCAAGCAGTGCTTAATAAGCCGTTATTGTCGGGTAGCGAGATTTTGCATAGAATTCTTGCGGCTGCGGTGGTGTTTATGTTTTTGTACCCGTTCTTCAAAATCGGCGGGCTGGGCGCGGGAGATGTAAAGTTATTGACGGTGACCGTTTTATCGGTTACAAGTCCGATTTATTTTTTGATGGCCGTTTTTGCAATCGGCGCATTCGTATCTGTAATCAAGATTATTTTCAAAAAACCTGTTAACGACAGAGGACAAAGAATAGTGCACATGGCGCTTCCGATTCTCGCGGGATATTGCGTGGTTTCGTTACCCTTGTGGCATTAAAGAGGACCGAATATGAAAACTCTTGCTATATGCGGTTTGGAAAAAGAATATGTGACGAGGCTTGCCGAAGCTTTTAGAAGAATGTGCGGAAAAGATACGGAAGTACTTCTTTTTACAGATTCCGAGGCAATAAGTGAGTATCTCGAAAGCAAAAAGATAGATATTTGTTTATCTCTTGAGGATTTTAAGGTACAAGACCTAAGCAACGTGGGAACTCTGATATATCTTAGCGAAGAGGAAAACGTACCGGGTAAAGTTTTCAGGTATATGTCCTGTGACAGAATTTACGGTGATGCACTGGCACTTTGTGCTGAAAAGAGCGGGAATTCGGGGCATATATTTAATTCCGGAGAGAAGGAACTGATAGGAATCTATACTCCGATAAAGAGAAGCTTCCAGACAAGTTTTGCGTTGACTTTGGGACAGGTGCTTTCGAGAACCAAGAAAGTGTTGTATCTGAATTTCGAGAGTTTTTCGGGATTCGATAACATGTCGGGTAAGCTTGGCGGAAGCGACTTAATGGATCTTTTGTACTTCAGCGAGTGCGACGATGCAAATTTCGCTTACAGAGTCGATTCCCTTAAAGAAAGGTTGGGCGAGCTTGACTATATTTCGCCTACAAAGGCTTTCGTGAAGTTCTCGCTTGTAACTGCGGAACAGTGGGAGAAGCTGCTTAATTCGATCATAGAAAAGACGGATTACGAGACGGTTATTCTGGACCTTTCAGAAAATGTCAGCGGGCTGCTGGATATTTTGAAAAAGTGCTCCGTGGTCTATACCATTACGGATTCCGACAAAGTAGCGACGGCGAAAATTGGCCAGTACGAAAGCATTTTAAGAGAAAGCGGATACCAAGACATTCTCTCCAGGACAGAAACGATTAAGATACCTGTACTTCGAGAGATTCCACACAACTATGAGTTATTACCGCATACAGAGCTTGCGGATTTTGTAAAGAAGCTGATTCGGTACGATTTGGGCGGTGAAGGCAATGAGTAGTGTGACGGAAAATATCAAAGTAAAAGCATGTAGCATCGTGCTAAGTAAGATTGACTTTGCCGATGAAATGTCCAAAGAAGAAGTTCTGAAGTTAATAGATGATGTAATTACAGCGCTGCCTGAGCGTAAAGAATTAACCCTTGAAGAGACTCTTATGCTTCGAAAGGAAGTCTATAACTCAATCAAGAAATACGACGTTATTCAGGAGTACCTTGATGATGAGAGCGTGACGGAAATTATGATAAACGGTACCGAAGCGATTTTCATCGAAAAGAACGGGAGGCTTATTAAGACAGATAAGCATTTTGCATCACCCGAGAAACTGGAGGATGTAATTCAGCAAATGGTAGGTGAATGCAACCGAACCGTTAATGAAGCCTACCCGATAGCAGATGCGAGATTAAGTACCGGCGAGCGAGTAAATATAGTGTTGTCACCGGTTTCTTTATCGGGCTCAACGGTGACAATCAGACGGTTTCCGAAGAATCCGATTACCATGGGCAGACTCATAGAAATCGGGTCGATAACTGAAGAAGCGGCAGCATTTCTTAAAAGGCTGGTGAGAGCCAAATATAACATTTTCATATCAGGCGGAACAGGCACGGGTAAAACGACGTTTCTTAACGCGTTGTCGATGTACATACCCTTGGACGAAAGAATAATCACTATCGAAGACAGCGCTGAACTTCAGCTGCTCGGAGCCGAGAATCTTGTACGGCTCGAGACCAGAAATAAAAATGCTGAAGGATGCACACCGATAGACATACAAAGTCTTATAAAATCGGCCCTTCGTATGCGCCCCGACAGAATAATTGTCGGCGAGGTCAGAGGTGCTGAGGCGGTAGATATGTTACAAGCAATGAATACCGGACACGACGGGTCACTTTCAACCGGGCACGGGAACTCCTCCAAAGACATGATTGCAAGACTTGAAACCATGGTGCTTAGCGGAATGGACATACCGCTTTACGCGATAAGGGGCCAGATAGCAAGCGGAATAGATATAATGATTCATCTTGCAAGACTGCGAAATAAACGAAGAGTGGTAAGTGAAATCTCTGAAATTGAAGGACTTAAAGACGGAGAAGTAAAGCTTAATCCCCTGTATCGTTTCGAGGATGGCGTACTGAAACCTGTTGGGACACTTCTTAACGCCGACAAACTAGAGGCAACGGAAAATGGATTATAAAACATACGAATTGTCTAAAACAGAATATTTAAAGGGAGCGCTGATTTATATAAGTATTTGTGCTGTAGTGGCATATTTCTTTTACAGGTCGGTGGTCGTATTTACGGTACTGCTCCCGGGATTCGTTTTCTTTGGCCGGATTTACAAGAATTATTTAAACGGGAAGCGAAAGAAAAAACTTTTGGAGGAATTTTCCGAAACCCTCAACAGCGTAAGCGTAAATATGAGGGCCGGTTATTCAATAGAAAATGCGTTTCTGGAAGCCTATAAGGACATCAAGCTGTTTTATGGCAAAGAAAGTCTCATGGGAGAGGAAATCTTACGAATCAGGAGGGGACTGGAAATTAACATTACCCTGGAGGAACTCGTAGACAATCTATCCGCTCGAAGCGGGGCTGAAGAGATAGAAATGTTTTCGGATGTTCTTAAAAGCGCTAAAAGAAACGGCGGAAATATCACGGAGGTGCTTGCGGATACAGCTTCAAGGATACGGGAATCGATTTGTGTTGACGCGGAAATTGAAACTATTATGGCAGAAAAAAAGCTGGAGTTACGTATCATGGAGGGGATGCCTTTTACCATCCTTTTGTATCTGAATATAACCTCCGTCGGATATTTCGATGTCCTCTACGAAGGCATCTTCGGACGAGTATTTATGACAGCTGCGCTTATTGTATACGTGGCCGCTCTGATGCTCGGAAGAAAAGTTATGAGGATTAATGTATGAAGCAGGAAAAGAAGAAGACAATTGTATTGTCAGTGGCTTTGCTTTGCCTTGGCATAGTATTGTTTCTTACCTCGGGGCGAAGTCCTACAGAGTTAACGTCCGCTGAAATAAAAAGAAACGAGCCGGGTAAGGGATCTAAGAATCTTGAATTGGGCGCGACAATTGAGGATATACATATTGACGGAATCGATGTCAGGGTCGAGGAGCGAGAATACACGACTGATGAGTGCGAGTCGCTTTTTGACGAGTGCAAAGACAAGATTATTAAGGCAGTGCTATCAACCAATGCAGATTTAAGCAAAGTCACAGATGACTTGAATTTTGTAAAGGAAATAAAGGGGTATCCGTTTTATTTTGAATACGAGACAGATTCGCCCGATAAGATAGGCTCCGAAGGAACGATTACGTATAATAAGCCATTCCGGGCAATAGTAAGAATTACAGGAACTTATGGAGATTACAGCAATTTCTATACTGTCAAAATTAGTGTTATACCAAGTCAAGCGGTCAGAGAAAGAGTGTATAAAAGAAGACTGCTTCAGAGAATCGGAGAACAGGGGCAGGCAGATAAGGCCGTTTTGCTGCCTGGAGAAATCGACGGAGAAACTGTTAAATATACTACCGCGGGAGCAAAGCGAGAGCCCGCATTCCTGCTTCTTGGAACAGTGGCCGCGGCAGCAGTATTCCTAGGCGCGACAAGAGATGAAAAAGTTAAAAAGAAAGAGTACAAGAAAGCAGTGCTGAGAGAATACCCGACTGTCCTTAGGAAGATTTCTTTGTACCTGTCTTCCGGCATGAATCTAAGAAACATCTGGCAGGCGGTATATGAGGAAGGTGTTAAGAAAAAGGGGAAAGACCACCCATTTTATAAAGAAATGGGTGTGTCGGTTAACGAACTTTCAAGCGGAATATCGGAAGGGCTTGTTTACACCAGATTCGGCGAAAGAATAAATGAACCCGAACTTATCAGATTCACCGCACTTTTGTCGCAGAATCTGAAGAAGGGCAGCAGCAGGCTCAAAGAACTGTTAAACGAGGAGGTATCGAAAGCATTTATGGACAAAAAACAAAGAGCAATCAAAGAAGGCGAAGAGGCGGGAACAAAGATGTTACTGCCGATGATGCTTCTTTTGATAGATGTAATGATTATCATAATTATTCCCGCATTCAGAGGGATATAGAAAGGAGAAAGAATGAAGACGTTTAAGGACTTCTTAAAAGAAGAAGACGGAATGGGAACTGTCGAGGTAATTTTGATTATCGTTGTGTTGGTGGCGCTTGTAGTCATCTTTAAAGCACAGATTACAAAAATCGTAAATTCACTTTTTGAAAAGATTACCGAGCAGACTGACAAACTGTGAAAAAGGGGTATGTAACGGTTTTCTTCTCAATTGCAATCTACCTTTGCTTATCGCTGTTTATCGGCTTAATGTATGGGGCGAGAGAAAGTGCCATAAGAGCGAGAGCCAAGGAAGCGGCCGAGGTGTCACTCAGATCGGTTTTTGGTGAATATCAGAAAGAATTGTGGCAGGAATATAATTTGATATTTGTGGATGCCACTTACGGATATGAAACGGATTCTTTTATTTTGCCGGAGGAGCATTACGTCGGATATCTTAACGAGAACTTCGACGAGGGAGGAGTATCCTTTCTTGGGGGAAAGGATTTATTGAAGCTTGAGGCATATTATGCGGAAACTGATGAGATTAGACTTGCGACAGATAATAACGGCGCTGCAATAAGGGCGCAGGCCGTAAACTTTATGAAGCATAAGTACGCGGTGGGCTACATAGAGTCATTATATGAATCGGCCGCCACATACGAAGCGACATTTGATGAAGTTTCGGACCGGGAAGAAATAGCGGAAGAAGTACTCGAAAGTCCTGTTTTTGAGGAGTGGCAGGATGCTTATGGGAGCATGCTCACTGAGGAAAAAGAAGTATCACTCTTAAGTACTCTGAGGCTTGTATGCAAAGATGTAAACAATATATCGGGAACAAGTGTTGACGGAACGCGTTTGGTGAGCGGAAGGTCGCTTAACAAGGGCAATTCAAAGAATGATAAAGAGTTCGATTTAGCGGACAATCTTTTTTTCAAAGAATATCTGATTAATTACACAAATAATTATTTAAATGACGAAAAAGATACCGTTTTGAGTTATGAGACCGAATATCTCATAGCCGGTAAAAAAATGGATTCTCACAATCTGGAAGCTGTGGTGAACAGACTTCTTCTTACCAGAGAAGCTATGAATATGGCTTCGCTTTATAAGGACGAAGAAAGAATCGATGCGGTGAGAAGCTTTGCGGAAGTGGCAACGGCAGCAGTATTACAACCGGAACTTGCGCCTGCGCTTGAAGCGGCGATTGTAAGTATATGGAGTTTTGCCGAGAGCGTTAAAGATGTAAAGACCCTTTTAAGTGGCGGAAAGGTACCGTTAATCAAGACTCATGACGAATGGAGAACTACATTAAGGGATATCTTCAAAATCGGTAAGGAAGAAGAATACGATAGCGGATTGGCCTACAAAGATTATTTGAGGATATTCATAGATTTGACGGATTCAAAGACTCTTACCAAGCGGTTCTGCGACATATGCGAGTTAAACGTACGAGAATGGACGGGTAATGAGCGATTCAGGCTGGACTATTGCTTCGATAAATGGGCAGTGACGGCTTATTTGGAAAGTGGGTACGGATACGGATACACACTAAAAAGACTATACGATGTGGAGTAGGGGGTAACAGCGATGTCCTTCCCAAATTGAAACATTAATATACAGAAAGGTATAAGTATCTCCCGGAAAAAACCATTTGGCCGGGAAGGATGTCGCCGTTACTCCCTGTGAAAATATGAAAGAACAAAAAGGTTCTGCGACGGTTGAAGCGCTACTTGTTATGCCGATAGCGTTTTCTTTGGCTATGTGTCTGATATGGCTTGTAAGAATCTTCGGAATTCACAGCGAAATCGGAGCAATACTTAACGATGTGGGAGCAAGTTATGTGGAGAATTCATACGTGTATGATGCCTTAGAAGGCGATGAAGACGCGGGATTGGCTTTGTCGGATATATGTGAAGATATTATTACGGAAGGCGATCTGATGATGAGAATTAAAAATAGTTATGCTTACACATTTATGGAAGATGTGTTCTGCGGAATCAATATTATGGGTGTTTCGGACTGCGTGGATATGTGGGCGGAGTATCAGATACAGCCGCCTGTAAGAATACCGGGCTACAAAGGAATCAGGCTTCATAACAGATTTTACTCGAAGAAGTTTACGGGCTACACACCTCCGGAGACCGATACGGAGATGGTCTATGTCACCAAGGGTTCGAAGGTGTATCACACATCCCTTGGATGTACCGCTCTTAAGACAACTATAGAAGAGGTTTCTTTTGACAAACTGGATGAATACAGGAGCAATGACGGAGCCAGATATTATGCCTGTGAAAAATGCGGAAAGAAAGCGAGTCACGGAACGGTTCTGATAACACCCTACGGGAACAGATATCATACATTACGCGACTGTCCGGAACTGAAACTGAATGTATTCAAGATTCCCAAAAGTGAGATTGGAGGCAAAAGAAAATGCTTTTATTGCGAATGATTTTCGGCAAACTTGAGATGTGGCAGTGGATATTGATGGCAGCAGTCTTAATTCCCTGCACGATTAGGGATATACGAACTAAGAGGATAAACGGATACATCTGCCTAGCAGGAATTCTTACAGCGATATTTGTACGTGAAAGGATGCTCGGCGAAGCTGATTTGAGACTCATGACAGATATGATTCCGGGAACAGTGATGTACGTTGTGGCGCTCCTTTCCGGAGAAAAAATCGGTAAGGGAGATGCCCTGACTTTGATTTTTGTAGGTATTGTGGCAGGAGTTGAGACAGTACTTTCGGCGTTGTTTGTTTCCCTGATGATTACAGCAATTTTGTCGAGTGTGTTACTGGTGCTCAAAAAAGTAAAGAGAGATACCAAGCTTCCTTTCCTCCCTTTTCTTTCCATAGGGGTAATCGCGGGAGGATTGATTTGAGAAAGCTTAAGGGTTCTTTTACCGTTGAAGCGTCGGTGCTGGTGCCGTTTCTTCTGGCGGTGACGGTCATATTCATTTATCTGGGAATCTATGCGTACGATAAAACACTTATGATTCAGGATGTGAATGCAATCGCCGCAATGGTTCGAGACGAAAACTCGATTGAAAGAGATGACGTTGTTTCGGTTTGTGAGGGTGCTTTTGACGAGATTAAAGAAGAGCACCCATATCTTTCGATGAGTAACCTGAAACTGGTGGTAACGGTAAAAGGAAGTAAAGTGTATCTGCAACTTACGGGTGATTGGAATATGCCTCTATACAAAGGATACAGTCGCAAGATGACTCAGGAACGAGAGGTTAAAAGAATTAACCCGGTTACCAAAATGTATTTAACCGAAAATATCAAAAGCTTGCTGGAGGAAACAGAAGATGAAGACTCAGATGATATACGAGATTAACAACACATATATGGAGATAGATATCGACGAATCGGAACCGGCCAATGACTATAGGCGGAAGATGCTTGAAAAGAACAGAATCAAAAATGTTCTTGTACCCGAGATTCGTACGGTTAACAATGACAGAAAATTATACGTGGATATCTCAGGCAAAGAAAGCTTGTTGAGCCGTTTTAATTCCCGTCTTGCGGACAGGCAGGAGGTAAAGGCACTTATGGAAAGCATATACCTGGTAGTGGAAAATGCTTCCAAGTATCTTATCGGAGAAAGCGATATAGTATTAAGGCCCGAGTTCATATTCAGAAATCCTGTAACCAAAGAATACGAATTTCTGATAATGCCACACAAAGAAAGTGAATATAAGGAAGTAGAAACGAAGGAACTCCTGCAATTTGTTGTGGCACACATTGATAATTCTGACGAAAAACTTGTAAGCGCAATATATGGGATGCATGAGATGTATCAGAGCGATTTTACAAGATTCGGTGTGGCGTTTGAGTTCTTTACGGCGGAAACCAAAGAAGAATTACCGGAGATTATTGAAGAACCTGCCACAACCGACGCCTATGCCGACAATATTATTCTGCATGTTCCGAGATATATTCCCAGCTTAAGTGAGATAGGAGCGCTGGCGATGTGCTTTGTCGGACTGGTGCTGATAGGATTTAATGTTTATCTCTCCATGATTAATGTTTAAGGAATTAATTGAAAACCTTTTTGCCAATTGGTAAAATAACCTTGGGAGTATAGTTATGACAAAAGGCATGGAGAAAGCATTAACTGAAAACGGTTATCGGAAGATGATAATGTCCGAGGAGAAAGAAGGTTGCCGTATTTACTACGACGTTATGAAGTCGCTCGTAAACGCGGTTATTTTTGTGGACGCGGGCAAGTACGATAACGATTTTATTAAAAGCTTTCGTACCAGTCTTACGCTCCAGATGGGCAATGCGGGATATACGACTCACTATATGACGGTTGTATGTCTTGATTCCGAGAGCCCGGCATATACTTCCGATTTATCGGTGGCCAAGCAGGTGTGCTCCGATAATGCATTTTCTTGGGTATATGATGTGGCTCAGCATAAGATATACATTTATGAGGGTCAGGTTGAAGATTTCTACGGATTAAGAAGAATCCTTGACAATGCAGGCAGTTACGAAGGTGAGGCGGAACCTGATCAGTATGATGAGTACAAAGCGCCTTCTTTTAAGGACAATATGAAGGAAGCCGTCGCTGCGATTAAGGCACTTCCGAAGGTTACGGCAGGCCTAATTCTTGTGAATGTAATTGTCTTCGTAATATGTACTTTGACGGGTACAGTGTTATATAATGTAGGAGGATGCGGACTTAAGTTAATTGACAGTCCGATAGCCGTATACAGAATTATTTCTTCCATGTTCTTACACATGGGATTGCTTCATTTAGTCAATAATATGATACTTCTTTTCTTCCTCGGCAATGTAGTGGAAAGAGAAGTTGGGTGGCTTACTTTTACCGCGATGTACTTTGTTTCCGGTATCTGGGCCAATATCTCAATGTTCATCTACGAGATGGTCATCAAGCAGGACATTGTGGTGGTGGGAGCCAGCGGAGCGATTTTCGGATTGCTCGGAGTACTTTTTGCACTTGTTCTTTTTAAGAGAGTTACGCAGCAGACCATGCCGCTTAGCAGAGTGCTGGTGGTTATAATGCTGAGTGTTTTAAACGGATTTTCCGATACAAATGTAGCTAACTGGGCGCATATAGGTGGCCTTGTTGCAGGATTTATATTCGGCGTGATTTATTGCCTTTTAAAACCTAAAAAGGGGAGAATAACCGATGAAGATTAATATTTATTACGGCGGTCGCGGGCTTATCGACGACCCCACACTATTTGTAATAAATAAAATGCAGGCGGTGCTTGAAGAGTTACACGTAACTGTTGAGAGATACGATCTTCATGAACTTAAGAATACCATCACCACCCTTCCGCAGACACTTAAGTCGGCCGACGGAGTAATCCTTGCGACGACAGTTGAGTGGTACGGAATCGGCGGATATATGCAGTCTTTCCTCGATGCCTGCTGGCTCTACGCGGACAAGGAAAAACTGTCTAAGATTTACATGTGCCCCATCGTCATGGCGACTACCTACGGCGAGCGCGAGGGTAAGCTTAATCTTTCCAACGCATGGGAGATTCTGGGCGGACTTCCCTGCAGCGGTATCTGCGGATATATAGAGGATGTCGAGCTTCTGGAGAACGAAGACTACATTCGACTCATCGAGAAGAAGGCTGAGAACATGTATCGTACCATCAGCCAGAAATTCCCGAGCCTTCCCGCTTCCAACCAGGCGGTCAAGCAGAAAGTCAACATGACCAAGAACTCCGATCTCACTCCTCAGGAGACAGAGCAGCTTTCCAAGTACGCTGCTGATGATGCATACGTTCAACAGCAAAAAGAAGACATCTCCGAACTTGCGAGCATGTTCCGTAATATGATGGGCGTCACGGACAAGGAAGATTCCGAGAAATTCATCGCTGACTTCGAGAAGGCATTCCATCCCGAAGACAGCACTGATGTTACATATCTTTTCCAGATAGAAGGCCACAAGCTTCCTCTCTACATCACGGTAGAGAGTGGCGAGGTTAAATGTGTATACAAAGAAGCCCCCAAGGCCGATGTTGAAATTTCGATTTCAGACGAGAAGTTAACAGCCATAACCAAGGGCAACATGACTTTCCAGCGTGCTTTCATGGCAGGCGACATGCGCATGAAGGGCGACTTCAAAGCATTAAGACTTCTTGACACACTGTTTGTTTTTGCATAACACAGGACCGAAGCGTCCTGCCTATATATCCATTTCAGGAGGAATCTAAAGTGAAAAAAGACGATTGCATTTTTTGTAAGCTCGCTAACGGAGTATTTCCTACCAACAGCATTTATGAGGATGATTTATTTAACGTAATACTTGATGCCGCTCCCGCCAATCCGGGACATGCACTTATCCTTCCCAAGGAGCACTATCAGGACGTTTTTGAAATCGATGAAGAGACTCTCGGCAAGGCCATGATTCTTGCCAAGAAGATTGCCACCAGACAGACCGAAGTATTAAAGTGCGACGGCGTTAATATTATTCAGAACAATAAGGAAGCTGCAGGACAGAGTGTTCCTCACTATCACCTTCACGTAATTCCCAGATTCGTAGGTGATAAGCAGAAGATGCTTTGGACTCCCAGAGAAGCAGCCGACGATGAGCAAAAGAAAATATGCGAAAAGCTTAAGATTAAATAGTTTGGGGATAATTCGGTACTTAGGGAAAACTATTAAGACGGAGGATTGCTGATGAAACCCGATAAACTGATTGAATTATGCAAGAACAAAGTAGTTTGGATTCAGACTCATAATTTTCCCGATCCCGATGCGATTTCCACAGCTTTCGGACTCCAGAAACTTCTGGAAGAATATAATATTGATTCAAGAATCTGCCACGAAGGTCAGATAGATAAGCTATCAAGTGTTAAGCTTCTTACTCTCTGCGGAATCGAGATGAGTCCGTATGATGCTATCGTTAATGAGATGAAGCCCGAAGACATGATAATCCTTGTGGATTGTCAGAAGAATAACGGCAATACCACAGATTTTGTAGGTGACGAGCTCGCGGCAATCGACCATCATCCCACGGTAGTGCAGATAGATTACGAGTATTCGGACCTACGTATTACAGGAGCTTGTGCCTCTATAATTGCCGAGTATTATAAGGACCTGGATTTGGTTCCCGAGACCAAGGTGGCTACGGCACTTATGTATGGTCTCAGAATGGATACGCTTCAGTTAAGCCGCGGTGTTACGGAATTTGATATAGATATGCTGGGATTCTTATTCCCGTATACAGACAGAAAGCTTCTTGCGGAGCTTGAGACCAATAACATGGAGTTTACCGATTTAAGGGCTTACGGAGAAGCTATCGAGAATGCGAGAGTATTCGGTAAGGTATGCTTATCCTTCCTCGATTTCTTTTGCCCCGATGCACTTGTGGCGGCACTCAGCGATTTCTTCCTTGCGCTTGCAGAGGCTGAAGTTGTAATAATCTTTGCGAAGCGTGACGGCGGATACAAGTTCAGTTTCAGAAGCGAGCGCTCCGACGTTAATGCAGGCACTCTTGCGGCAGAAGTACTCGAAGGCTGGGGCAACGGCGGAGGACATGCTTCCATGGCAGGTGGCTTTGTTGCCAATGACAAGTTCCCGTCAACAGATATGTATCTGTTTGATGCCGTTCAGGAGAAAGCAATCGGTCTGATTAAGGAGAAGTATCCGCAGATATTGTAAGTCATAAAAGGGGGGAATTATGACGGAGAATATTACTGTATTCAAACATAACAGCATTAAGATTGATGCTGAAGTCGGCGCAGTCTATGTCGATCCGTTCGAAATGGACGAAGCGCCTCATGATGCTACGTTTGTGCTAATTACGCACGACCACTACGACCATTTTTCGGTCAAGGACATTGAGAAGGTAGTTAATAAGAACACCGTTCTTGTAGTGCCCAGGAAAATGGTGGAGAAGGCACGTGAAGTCGAGTCACTTGTGGCTAAGATTGAGACTGTTAAGCCTGAAATTTCCAAGAACATTGACGGCCTCGAGCTTGAGACTGTACCGATGTACAATATCATGAAGCCTTTTCATCCGAAGGTAGCCGAATGGGTCGGTTACATTGTTACGGTTGCCGGCAGCAGAATCTACATCGCAGGCGATATCGATGCAATCAAAGAAGCCAAGGAAGTTAAGTGCGATGTGGCACTGGTTCCTGTAGGTGGCTTCTATACAATGGATGCCAAGAAAGCGGCGGGACTGATTAATACCATGAAACCGAAGGTTGCGATTCCCGTGCATTATGGAAATCTGGTTGGAACTGCCAAGGACGGTGAAGAGTTCGCCAAGCATGTAAAGGAACCGACTAAGGTTGAGCTTAAAATAAAATAGAGAAAAGCATAATAATAGCGCCGGCTTAACAAAAAGCCGGCGCTGATTTTATCTTCAAACTATTCTTTGTCTTCCTCCGGAATCTCTGCCACAATCTGGTTACGGCCGTGTTCCTTACCGTAGTAGAGCTTGGCATCGGCGGATTCGACGATGGCTTCGACATCACCGGAAGTGCCGGGGCTTACACCCATGGTCATGGTAATCTTGATTTCGTATCCTTCGGTGTAGACTATCATCGCGCGGATGTTGTCCGCGAGGCCTTCAAGAATCTTGACGGAATCTTCAACGTTTGAACGGTCGAATATGAGGACGAATTCCTCACCGCCCCATCGAGCTGCGAAGCCGTTACCGATCATGGCTTTCTTAAGCTGGGAGGCAACTGCTTTCAGCACTTCGTCACCTGCATTGTGTCCGTAAGTATCGTTAACCTTTTTAAAGAAGTCGATATCGCAGATTGCAACCGAGAACGGGACACCGGTCATTTCTGAGCGGGCCGCAATTCTTGCAACTGCGGAATGTACGTAACGACGGTTGTTAAGGCCGGTAAGAGGGTCAGTCTCGACAGAGGCTCGAATACTCTTGGCCATCTGGATAGAAGACTTCGTAATATCACCGAGCTCGTCGGTTCTGCGTATACACTCGGGAGGCATTTCGGCCGAAAGGTTACCGGCTGCGATACGTCCGAGGAAATCCTGAATCTTCTTTAATGTATTGGTAACGCCTTTGGTGTATCCATAGGAAAAGAAAGCAACAAGCGCCATGCCGGGTATAGCAAGAAGGAGCATGGGCCATACGGCGAGCATAACTTTTTTCTTTATGTCGGTTGTTCTTTTGGCAACCTCGACCATACCTACAACAGAGTGGTCTGAGTTACGGATGGGAGCGTAGTATACAAGATATTCCTTGCCAAGGATGGGAACGTTCTTATAGAAGGCTTCGGCGCCGTTTCCGATAACCATGGCGGAAGTTTCTTCATTGGCGCTTATGCCGGAATAACGCTTTCCTGTCTCGGTTTTAAATGTGGTATGAACACGCACATCCATATATAGATACGAAACTTCGGTGTCGGTCTCACGAGCATAGGCATCTACGATTGAGTAGTCATAGGTGATATTTTCGTCGCCTTTGTATACGTCATATGTGCCGCTTGAATTGGGGACAAGAGAGTAGTCACCCGGATAAGTCTTATCGTAGGTGATGATTATATAGTGAGCCATGTCGGCCATATTGGTCTTTGTGGTATTGTAAAGGGTCTCCTTAAATCTTATGTAGCAAAAGATAGTCAGAGCTATTCCGAAAATAAGTATAGGGACGACCGCAAGCGCGAGCATCCTCTTGTAAATTCCCTTTTTATTCATGTAACCTCCAAAAGATTGTGAAAAGCTATACACAACCATCACCTATCATTATAACACAAATGAATTTACCAAAAGAAAATAGTCGGAAAATAGTGCATTTTGACGCTTGCGCATTGATAATAGCGGTGCTATATAATTAAAGTTAGTGCTTAAGATTCTGTGGAGGATTGGCGTGTTTATACTGTTTTTTGTGTGTTGGATAGTCTTTAATCAGGCGTTCACTTTGGAAATCGCAATATTCGGTGTTGTATTGGCGGCGCTCATGCTTGCTTTTGTATGCAAATTTATGGATTATTCCATAAAGAAAGACTTTGTTTTGCTAAAAAAGTTCCCCGCAATGCTCGCATATGCATTTGTTTTGATTTGCGAAATCGTCAAAGCCAATTTCAATCTCTTCAGACTTTTCTTTTTACATTCTAAAGATAAACGTGAGCCTGTCATGGTTACATTCGAGAGTAAGCTTAAGACCCGCACCGCAAGAGTGTTTCTTGCCAATGCAATCACGCTTACGCCCGGTACCATCACGGTTAAGGTGAAAGGCAACAAGCTCACGATTCATTGCTACGATAAATCTCTGGCAGAAGGCCTCGATAATACAATATTTGAAAAGAAACTTTTGAAACTTGAGGAAGGGTGGGACTAGCGTATGAGTATTGAAGCGTTCTATGAAGTATACGGCGTATTTGCTACGGTAGCCCTTATCGTTCTCGGTATTATTGCGCTTTTGTGCCTGTTCAGAGCGATAATCGGTCCGACACCCGCGGACAGAGTAGTGTCCATCAATATGCTCGGTACTATTACGATGTCGATGATTGCGATACTTCTTGTTAAGCTTCGCGAAGGGTATCTTGCCGATATCTGCCTTATTTACGCACTTATATCGTTCCTTGCGGTGATAGTTCTTTGCAAGGTGTACGTGGGCGCCTACCTTACGAAAAAGAAAGTGTTGGAGGAGCGAAAGAATGGAAACGGTTAATCTTATCAGACTGATAATCGGATGCCTTTTTATCACTCTCGGAATCGGCGGCTTTCTTGTTGAAGTGTTGGGAGTGTATAGGCTTAAGTACGTGCTCGACAGAATGCATTTTGCGGGCAGCGGCGACACGCTTGCTTTTGCAGAGATTATACTGGGCGCGGTTATTATAAACGGTTTTGATTTCACAAGCGCGAAGCTTGTGCTTGTACTTATATTCTTCTGGTTCGCATCTCCGGTTTCGAGCCATTTAATTTCAAGGCTTATCAATTATACCGAGGAGAACAAGGAAGAGCATTTCCATGTATGTAGCGAGGAAGAATCACATCAACTTATAGACAAGAATGATGGTGCAGTAAAATGACAATACTTATGTGTGTGCTGTTATCGTTCCTGGTAGTGTGTGCGATAGCGGTTAGTTTTTCAAAAAATCTGTTGAATTCGGTACTGATATTTATGTCTTACAGCCTTATTATGTCCGTAATCTGGATGCTTCTTGAGTCTCCGGATCTGGCCATTACCGAGGCTGCAGTCGGCGCGGGAATCACAAGTGTATTGTTCTTTGTGACCTTAAACCGTATTCATTCCATGTTCAAGGACGCAAGCGGCAAGAAGAAGGAGGTTAAAAAAGATGAAGAAAAAGAATCTGTTTAGTCGCCTTCTTAACTGGGTGTGGGAAAGCCGAAACGACCTTTATGAGAACATGACCATCAGGGATGACGATGAAGAAATAAATATCATCACCAAGGCCGAGCACAAAGAAGATATTGAAAAAGTCAAAGAAAAAGTATTTGATGCCGCCGACAGAGGTTCCTTCAGAAAGTGGAGATTCCTTTATCAGATTCTTGCGGTGGTATTTGCTATATTCTTTAGCGCTGTCCTGTTAATTACTGTTGGCCGGCTTCCTAAGATTGGTGACATCAATAATCCTGCCAATAACGAGGTTGAAAAGCGTTATATCGAGAAAGGTCTGGAGGAGACCGGTGCTACCAATATTGTTGCGGGCATGATTCTTGATTATCGTGCTTTTGATACTTTGGGAGAGTCGCATGTGCTTTTTGTGGCGGCTATTGCGGTAACTATTCTTCTTCGTCTTGATAAGAGCGAGAGAGATCCCGAGGATACTAAGATTACCGAGACGATTGTAGAGGCGGAGGAAGAGGATAAGATATTTGAGCCGCACCACGACGCTATACTTCAGAAGGTAGCGATGCTTTTGGTACCGATTATTATTCTGTTCGGAATATATGTAATACTAAACGGACATTTGTCGCCCGGCGGCGGATTCTCCGGCGGAGCAATTATAGGTGCGGGATTAATTCTGTATCTTAATGCTTTCGGATTTGAAAAGACCGAGAGATTTTTTAATGAAAAGGTTTATAAGACTGTTATTTTCTCGGGACTTGCTTTTTACGCACTGGCTAAGTGTTATGCGTTCTTCTGCGGTGCGAACGGTCTCGATTCACATATTTCAAAGGGTATTCCCGGACACATTTTGAGTGCGGGTCTTATTCTGCCGCTTGATATCGCGGTTGGTTGCGTGGTGGCTTGTACCATGTATGCTTTCTATGCGATGTTCAGAAAAGGAGGTCTGTAAGATGAATACGAACCTTCTTAACAACTACGCTGAAGCGGTTTCAATGATTATATTTGCAATCGGTTTTACGAATCTGTTGCTTCACAAGAATCTTATCAAGAAGATTATCGGACTTAATATCATGGATACGGCGGTGTATCTGTTTCTTGCGCTGAAAGGCTATATTAAGGGACATGTTGCGCCTATCATTATCGATGGTGTGGTGGAGCCCGAAGCATATATTAACCCGATTCCCAGCGGACTCGTACTTACGGGTATAGTTGTGTCGGTTTCGGTAACCGCGCTTATGCTGTCGCTTACCATCAGACTTTACAAGAGATATCACACGCTCGATCTTGATGAGATATCCTTAAGACTTAAAAAGGAGGGATTATAATGCGCGACTTTGTGCAAAACTTTCCTCTTTTTTCCATAATCCTTTGCCTGGTTTCATCATCGGCCAGTTCGCTTCTTAAGGGCAAGGCGGCCAAGTGGGTGAACACCGTGCTGATATGCGTGGTGGGAGCTATGTCGCTTACACTTACGTTCTATTGTCTTGCTCACGGAAGCTTCACCTATACGATGGGTCACGTTCCTGCGCCTTGGGGCAACGAGGTGCGTGGCGGTGTGCTTGAGGGAGCCATGGGCACTTTCTTTTGCCTTATCATGCTTCTCTCTATGACCGGCGGGCGAAAGAAACTACTCGAAGAAGTCGAAGATACCAAGCAGAACCTGTACTACATCCTGGTTAATCTGATGCTGTGCTCGCTCATTGCGCTTGTGTATACGAATGACTTATTCACGGCTTATGTGTTTGTGGAGATTAATACGATTTCGGCTTGCGGCCTTATCATGATCAGACAGAACGGTCGTACCATTGAGGCGGCGGTTAGATATATGATTATGAGCTTGCTCGGTTCCGGTCTGTTCCTTGTGGGAATATGTCTGCTCTACGATATTACCGGACACCTTCTTATGAGCAATATCAAAGAAAGTGTGCAGGCACTTGTGGAGTCGGGAGAGTACGGTGAGCCGCTCCTTATTGCGATTGCGTTTATGATGATGGGCCTTGCGATTAAGAGTGCACTGTTCCCGTTTCATGCGTGGCTGCCGGATGCTTACGGATATTCTACGATTTCGAGCGCGGCGATTTTGTCGAGCTTGGTATCGAAGGGATATATCTTCTTACTTATTAAAATTATCTACAGAGTAATCGGATTTGAAGTGGTACGCGAGTCGTTGCTTCTTAACGTTACGTTTGTTTTTGCAGGACTCGGAATTATATTCGGAAGTATCAGCGCGATGAGAGAAGACGATATCAGAAGAATGGTTTCTTTCTCTTCGGTTGCGCAGATTGGATACATTTATCTCGGAATCAGCCTCGGTACTCAGGCCGGAATGGTGGCGGCTGTGTTCCAGATTCTTTCGCATGCGGCTACGAAGTCGATGTTGTTTATCTCGGCAATCGGTCTTACGGACGCATCCAACACCAGCAGAAAGTTTAAGGACCTGACGGGTTCGGCTTACAGAAATAAGATTGCGGGCATGGGATTCGCGGCTGGTGCGCTTTCCATGGTGGGTATTCCGCTGTTCTCCGGATTTATCAGTAAGCTTTTGTTTATGCAGGCGGCGGTTGCCAATTACGGTAAGATGCTGCCGACTATGATAGTGCTTGCAATCAGTACTATTCTTAATGCGATTTACTTTATGAAGACGGTTGTAAGAATCTACTCGCCCGAGAGAGATTTGTATAAGGGTCGCGAGGGATTCAAGGTTATACATACCCGTGAGCAGATTGAATATACTTGCACGGTTATTCTTTTTATAGCACTTAATGTGGCGCTCGGCCTTTGTTCGGAACCTATACTTGAGTTAATCGGTAAGGGTCTTGAGATGTTTGCGTAGGAAGGAAGCAGGCAGTTTTGGATACGATGTTTACACTTTATCAATTTAATGACAGACTGGCTCTTTCTTATAAGATAGACAGAATCAGTATTATCTTTCTCACGGCGGCGGTGATTCTTTTTGCGTGCGCCGGAGTGTATTCCTGCTACTATATGAAGGGCAAGGAACACCTGAAGAGATATTGGACATTCTTTGTGGGAGTGCTGGGTATTATCTCGCTTATGGCATGCTCCGCGAATTTCTTTACTTTCTATGTGAATTATGAGCTTATGACGCTGCTGTCGTCGCCCCTTGTAATGCATGAGCAGACCAAGGAAGCGAGACTTGCGGGATTTAAGTATCTTATATACTCGTTCTTTGGCGCATATTTCGTACTGTTCGGATTTTACGTACTCAATAAGTACTGTGTGGATCTTACTTTTGCCGGGGGCGGAAGACTTGACATGACGCTTGTGTCGGGTCATGAGGGGATAGTGCTTCTGGCGGTATTCTTTATGGTAATCGGCTTCGGAGTTAAGGCAGGTATGTGGCCGCTTCATTCATGGCTGACGACTGCTCACCCTATTGCAGTATCGCCTGCGAGTGCGGTGCTGTCCGGTGTAATTGTTAAGGCGGGCGTAATCGGTGTTATACGTGCGATTTTCTATCTTGTGGGAGCGGATTTTGTGAGGGGCACATGGGTGCAGTATACATGGCTTATCCTTATTCTGCTTACGATTTTGATGGGCTCGACTCTTGCTTATTTTGAAAAAGAATTAAAGAAGAGACTGGCTTACTCGACTATAAGCCAGGTTGCATACATTTTATTCGGACTTGCAATGTTTAATACGACGGCTTACGAAGGTGCACTTATGCAGTTTCTTGCACATGCTTTTGCTAAGTGCGCGCTGTTCATGATTGCCGGTGTATTTATCATACTTACGGGTTCTAAGAACGTGGAAAGCTTAAGAGGAATCGGCAAGAAGTACCCGGTACTTTTATGGATGTTCACGATTTGCTCGCTTTCGATGGTGGGAATTCCGCCCACAGGTGGATTCCTGGCTAAGTGGTATTTGATAGTGGGTTCGCTTGATACCGGGCGACCTAACTTTGACTGGGCGGGACCTGTGTTCCTACTTATATCCGCTTTACTTACCGCGGGATATCTCTTTACGATTGTAATGCGCGGATTCTTCCCCGGCGAGGACTATGTTGATGACGGACGAGAGAAGGTTAAGTTGCCGTTGACTGTTTACGTACCGATTGGCGTGTTAATGCTTCTGTGCGTCCTTGTGGGAATTATTCCCAATCTGTTTATGGGAGGTGGCATGTGATGAGTGCATATTGGATTTACTTTGCCATATTCTTCCCGATATTTGCAGGTGTATTGCTTATTCTTGCGCCTGTTAAGAAGCGTAATACCATGCTGGTAATTGCAGAAGCTATTACAATTATTACCGCGGTTGTTGCGTGGATGCTTATCATCAATCCGCCCGCGACAGGAGTGGTGCTGTTTAAATTCGTAGATAAATACACTATTTCTTTCAAGATAGACGGAATGTCGAGAGTCTTCGGCGCGCTTATTTCCTCATTGTGGCCGCTCGCGACATTATATGCGACTGAGTACATGGAGCACGAAGCGAGCGAAAAGACGCTCAAAGAAAAGACTTTCTTCGGAATGTACGTCATCACCTTCGGCGTTACCATGGCGATTGCTTTTGCCGACAACTTGCTCGCAATGTACTGCTTCTATGAAATGCTTACACTTGTGACGATTCCGCTGATTCTGTTCACGTTAAGCGATGCGGCGATTGCAGCTACGAGAAAGTACATTGTTTATTCGCTCGGCGGCGCGGCTTTTGCTTTTATTTCGCTGATATTCCTTATGGCATACGGGGATACGATTCAGTTCACTCTCGGCGGCGTTATTCACGGAGAAATTCCCGATGGGCGCGAGAACGTATTGAGACTTGTGTACGTTTTTGCATTCTTTGGCTTCGGTGTTAAGGCAGCTTTGTGGCCGGTTAACTCGTGGCTTCCGCAGGCGGGCGTTGCGCCTACTCCTGTTACTGCCCTCCTTCATGCGGTTGCGGTGGTTAAGTCGGGTGCTTTTGCCATCATAAGACTTATATATTACTGCTTCGGAACAGAATTTTTGCGTGGCACCTGGGCGCAGTATCTTACCATGGGCGTAGCGATTTTCACGGTTGTCTACGGCTGTTCCATGGCGGTCAAAGAAAGACATATCAAGAGGCGACTCGCCTACTCGACGATTTCAAATCTTTCGTACATTCTGCTTGGAGCTACGATGATGACACCTCTCGGAATGACCGGTGCGCTTACACATATGGTATTCCACGGAGTTATGAAGATAGGTTCGTTCTTCTGTGCAGGCGCGGTAATTGCCAAGGCGCACAAGAATTACGTTTATGAACTCGAAGGCATGGCTAAGAGAATGCCTAAGGTTTTTGTAATATTTACCGTCTGCGCGTTGTCGCTTATGGGTGTTCCCGGACTCTGCGGATTCTTCAGCAAATGGCAGCTTGCCAAGGCCGGAGTTGAGTCGGGTATGACTATGGGCTACATAGGAGTGGGAGCGATATTGATTTCGGCGCTTCTCACCGCAATTTATATGATGCAGATGGTATTGAGAGCATACTTCCCTGTGGAAGAGACGGAAGGCGAGAAGTGCGATCCTTCATGGCGCATGCTCGTTCCGCTTACATTGTTTGCTTTGGCTTGTATATTGCTCGGTGTATTTAACGCGCCGGTTGTGGCGTTCCTTGAAAAGGTTGCCGGAGGATTGATTTAATGGCGATTAGTGAGTTTTTTGGCGAGGGATTGTTGTTCACCCTCGGCGGATTGAAAACTTTATATATTATCGTGAGCCTGTTTGCATGGACCATAAGCCTGCTTTTTGCGCCCCGATATTTAAGTCACGATAAGCATAAGGGCAGATTCTACGCATTCAGCCTTATTACGCTTGCGGCTACTGTCGGAGTCTTTGCGGCGGGAGATTTGTTCACGCTGTTTTCGTTCTTTGAAATCATGTCCTTTGCTTCCTATGTCTGGGTGGCTCAGGAGGAAAAGAACAAGGCGCTTAAGGCTGCGGACACCTACATGGCCGTAGCGGTTATCGGCGGACTTGTGCTTCTCATGGGTATTCTTTTGCTGTATACAAATGTGGGCACGCTTAAGTTGTCTGAACTTAAAGAGGCTTGCGAGACCGGCGGCAGATTCGGCCGCGGAAGAATATATGCGGCTGCGTTTTGCATGTTTTTCGGATTCTCGGCCAAGGCAGGTGCATTCCCTATTCATATCTGGCTTCCCAAGGCTCATCCGGTTGCACCCGCACCTGCATCGGCACTTCTTTCAGGTGTGCTTACCAAGGCAGGTATATTCGGTATTTTGATAGTATGTTACACGGTTCTTCCTGAGGATGCGCTCTGGGGAAGTTTCGTGATGGGTATCGGTATCATTACGATGGTGCTCGGTGCCATGCTTGCGCTTTTCAGTACGGATATTAAGAGAACACTTGCGTGCTCGTCCGTGTCACAGATAGGATTTATTATTGTCGGTTGCGCCTGCGGAACGCTTCTCGGTGCCGAGGCTGCGCTTGTACGTTACGGAATCGTACTTCATATGGTTAACCATACAGTCGTTAAGTTGTGCGTGTTCCTTGTTGCCGGCGTAGTATATCAGAATCTTCACTCTCTTGATTTGAACGTTATCAGGGGATTTGGTAAAAAGAAGCCATTCCTCGGATTTTCTTTTGCACTCGGCGGAATGTCGCTTGCGGGTATTCCGGGATTCCTCGGATACCTTTCCAAGACTGCGCTTCACGAAGGGCTGCTCGAAGCGGGAGAAGTGCTCGGTAATGAAGTGATTGTCAAAGGCGTTGAGGCTATGTTCCTCTTCTCCGGCGGATGTACGCTGGCATACATGCTCAAGCTTTTTACATGCGTATTTGTGGAAAAGAACGTTGATGCGGGCAAGCAGGAAAAGTATGACGGAATCACCGATTATATGGGCGTTGTACAGAAGGCGGCAGTAGCTATTCCTGCGCTTTTGGTGCTCGGACTCGGAATTACTATTGCAATTCGTGACGAGTACTCGTTCTTTAACTTGGAAATCATGTCGGGAAGCTTTATTTCGATAGCTATCGGACTGTTTATGTACTTCGTATTCGTGCGCAAGTTCCTTATGAGCAAGTCGGCTTACCTCAATCTGTGGCCGAAGTGGCTCGATATGGAAGAGAAGGTTTACAAGCCCCTGCTGGTAACACTTCTTCCTACAGCGTTCGGATTCCTGATGCGTTTCCTTGATGAACTCGCGGACAGAATCGTTCTTCTTCTCAGAAAGACGATTTATCGTGACGCGAACTGGGCGCCCGAGCGAATCGAGGGTACCTGGTACACGCATCTTATCGGACATGCGGCAGACCTTGCCAAGTCGGTTAAAACCGGCGAAGTGTCCTACGATATCGAGCATAAGCTTGCACTTAAGCACATGGAGAATGAAGAGAATAAGTCCCTTGCGCAACGTTCTCTTTCATATGGATTGATTCTTGCTTGCGGTGGAATGTTTTTAATGTTAGGATTTATACTGTATTTGGTTTTCATCAAATAACAAATAAGGGGTATTAGATTGGGGCGCTTAGGGGATGGCGCTTTTGGAGGAGTTATGATTAAACGGGTCTTGTTATGGGCAAAGACTACGGATATATGGATTGTTTTGGCACAGATTTACACGGTATTTCTGTGCCTTTTTATGATAAAAAACGGACTGTACGGACTGGCTGAAAGCGACAAGTATGTGGGCTTGGCGGCGTTCGTGCTGCTGATGATTCTTTCTTTTAGATACAGTCTTTATAAACGATTTGTCTGGTGGGTTTTCGCGGTGTTCTTCGTTATGACCTACATAAGCGGGTTTGTCGAAGGACTCGGTATCATGAGAACTTTCGGATCGTCCGTTCACAGAAACTGGTACATTTACCTTCTTGCAATGGTGGTCGCGCGCACCTTAAAGGAGCAAAAGAAAATGCGATGGCTAATTATACTCTTTTCGGTTCAGACCACAGCACTTGCAATTGTTTTCGTAATATCCGTTATAGGCGCCACCAAAAAGCTTTTTAATCCCGACTATCAGGTATTTCACAGATTCGGCTCCTTTGTCAACGGAAGATTGTCTACATTTTCTTCTTCCAACACTGCCGGGCCCGCCGCAGCGATACTGATTCTTTTGTCGGTGATCTTGATATACCTTTTGAAGGGCTCCAGATTCAGGATTTTAACAAACGTTTTTTGGGGAATATACATTGTAATAGGCTGGATAGCACTGGGACTGAGTCGCTCGCGAGGCGCCATTATTGCTACGTCAATCGGTTTGGGCGTTTTCTTTTTCACAATTATCTATGACAGGATACAGACCAATAAAATAAAAGCTTTCTTCGCAGCATCGGCCGTATGCGCGGGTGTCGCGTTGGTAAGCCTGGGAATATGTCTTGTTCCAAAGCCTGTGTTTGATGTGTGCGTTACTAACTACGCCGAGAAAATGCGCCCAGACCTGGCAGATTTGGTCAAAGAAAAAATGGAAGTGGCGGACGTCACGTACGGTCTGACCACACTTACCGACAGAACCCAGATCTGGACAGCTACGATTAACATGCTTGATGAGAAGCCGAGGCGCTGGGTTATAGGCATTACTCCTCAGAAGATTCCGGAGACTTACGTTCTCGACATATATGAGGGCAGACCCGAGATAACCATTATGTCGGTGCATAACGGATACCTGGAGCAATTGTTCATATACGGAATTCCGGGCGCGGCTATTACGGCACTGCTGCTATGTATATGGATGGTACGCATCGTCATATGCGTTCTGTGGCAGAAGACCACGACGCAGGACAAGATTCTGGCGTCCCTGCCCGCGCTTGCAGTGGTAAACGCTATGGTAGAAGCATTTCTGTTTCCGTTTTATGTTATTTATCCGATTTCGTTTTATTTCTTTGTGGGCGAGGGGTGTCTTGAAGGAACTATGGGGAAAAAAGAAAAGAGCATTAAAGTAAGAATAATAATTGCGCTTTGCGTCATTTTGGGTATATCGGCGGTAGGTTATATCACATATCGCGCCTATACCGAAAGCGACAAAAAATACAGGTATGTGGCCGATTACGAAGCTGAGCCTCAGGACCCGAATGATTTCGTACGCCTGAACACTAATATCAAGAGCGAAATGATGTCGGCGGATTACTGGATTAATCTGAGGAATACCGGTGAGGCCAAAGCAAGCGGGGAAAGACTTTCTTTGGCCGAAATCGACAGACTCAATTACCTGAATCGCAGAATGATTACCACTGCCACCACATCGTTCTCGCTTTATGATGTGGGCGACTTGTTCTACTACAAGGTTGCAAAAACCTTCGTAAAAGATACAATGAAAACTGTCAATGCACCCGAGAAATTCCTCTTAAACGGCGTTCCCACGGACAAAGAATACTGGGAGTCTCTCGAGGAAAAAGCAAACATAGAAGCAATTGACTCAAGAATATCTGTCAAATTCGGTGTTTCCGTATGTAACAGCGTATTAAGAAGATACCCGACAGATGATAAAATATATTCTGTAGACTCCAACTTATATTATGACGAGATTGCACAGTCCGACCTGATTCCTTTTATGCCGGTGGCAGTGCTGCATGAGTCTGCGGACGGTGAGTGGTACTATGTACTTACTTACGGGTACGGCGGATGGATTCGCAAGGAATGCATTGCTTTATATGAGACTAAAGATGAGTGGCTTTCTTTTGCAGAGGCGAAAGACTTTATAATAGTTACGGGCAAAGAACTCAGATTGCCCACAGACCCTTACGAGCAGGAACTTTCGGGCACGCTCGTGCCGATGGGAACCAAACTTCCTGTAGTGGCGCTTAAGGATGCACCCGAGGATATTCATAATCGAATCGGCTTCGGTAACTATATTGCCAAGCTTCCAAAGAGAAAGCAGGACGGAACGGTCGAAGACGTTTATGTGCTGATTCCTGCATCCGAAGATGTTAACCTCGGATACTTGCCGTTCACAGAGGAAAACGTAGCCAAGCTTGCGTTTAAGCACCTCGGCGCGGGATATGGCTGGGCCGGCGATAATAACGGTCAGGACTGCTCGGGATATGTAAGAGAAATCTACGGATGCTTCGGTTACAACATGCCGAGATCCGCGAAGGCTCAGGCAGATATGGAATGTACCGCTTCATATGATGTCGTAAAAAAGAGCGCTGATGATATAATGGAGATACTTAAGGATGCGCCTATAGGAACGCTTCTGTATTTCCCGGGACACATAATGCTGTACCTCGGAAACGAAAACGGAGTGGCTTATTGCATCAGCTCTGTAGGCAACTTTGCCAGGATACAGGACAACGTGGCGGTTCAGAGAGAGGTAAATACAGTTGTCATCACAGATATGAACGACACCGTAAGAGCAGACGGAATCCCGTGGATTTCAAGCCTTACCAAGATAGTAATTCCGTAGAAATAAAAAAGGATTATTCCAATCAAAATTGAAATAATCCTTAATAGATAAGCGGAGTCGGAGGGATTCGAACCCTCGTGCCCCGGAGGGCAAACGCATTTCGAGTGCGCCCCGTTATGACCGCTTCGATACGACTCCGTGCTTAATAACTATGTCATTATAGAATAGAGAATCGGGAAATGTCAACCGATATTCAGAGCTTGTTCTTTATACTATATAATCTTTGGAGACTAACTATTAAAAGTCAAGTAGAAAAAGATGTTTTTGATCAAAACGCAGAAATGCGATTTGCATAGTGGCAGGGACTTATTCCCTGCAATCAGTTCTTTGAAAATTGCATGATAAACAGAGCATCCGATTGGGTGCTCAAACAGAAAAGGATTATCAGAGGGTTATCTTGGCGAGTATACTTCGCCGGTCAGTTCCATCCTGTAAATGGTTCGGAGCAACTTCTTTGTGGCGTGAGATACCGCCACGTTATAGTGCTTGCCTTCGGATATCTTTCTTCCCAGATAGACGCCAAAGGATTCGTCCCATTTGCAGACAAACTTGGTGGCGTTGAAAAGCGCATAT
>FMTX01000043.1 GCA_900100895.1 Lachnospiraceae bacterium YSD2013 | reverse complement strand
CAGCACAGCCCTTTTTTGCAACTCAAACAAAAGTGTTTTCGTGCATAAGCGGCTAAAATACAGCCGCTAAGCGCCGACACTGCGATAGAGTCCGAGGAAAAGAGTTCAGCCCCACCACTCCGCTCGTCCTCCTTTCCATGTAGTCAGTAATTTATTGCGAATAAATCAAAATTAGTGCATTTTTCGCTTTGTATTTGCTCGAAAAAATAGTATGATAGTACAAGATGATAAGACTTTTGGAGCAAGAAATATGATTGATATTACCAGTGCAACTACAAATAGCGAATCTAAAAGCAAAATCTACGTAAGACCTGCCGAAAAGGATGATGTTAGGGATATTGCGGAGATTTGCGTGGAGGATTGGAAGATTGCGTATAAGGGGATTATAGGCGATGATTTTCTTGATTCCATGAATGTGGATGATCGATATCAGATTGAAGTTAAGAGGTATGATAAGCAGTTTGTGGCGACTGATGGGGACAAGGTTCTGGGGTACTCGTGGTTAGAAGAGGCTGATGATGAGGCGGCGGATTGCGAGGTTATTGCTTTGTACGTAAGATACAATCAAAGGAAGAACGGTATCGGAAGAATTTTGATGGAGCATGCTTTTGAGCATTTTAGGGGGCTTGGCAAGAAAAGCATGATTGTGTGGTGTCTAAAGGATAATCTTGAATCGAGAAAGTTCTATGAGAAAATAGGAGGCCGTGAGTACAGAATCAGTCTTCACAAGTGGGGCGTTAAGGACTATGCCATAGTCTCATATCTTTTTGATTTATAAATAATGCATTGGGTTAATAAAGGAGGGTATAACATGAAAACTCAGTTTATGTGCAGTATCATTTACGGTGGCGTTTTGGGCGGAGCTTTGGTGGTCGATGACAATTCGATTACTTTTAAGACCGGCAAGGTGACTGTAGCCGATCGTATCAGGAATCTTAAGATGGATATCGCTGATATCGAAAGTCTTACGTGGAAGGGCATTATTGCCACCATCACCTTAAAGTCGGGCGACAAGTATTCTTTTTTGATTCTTAACAAAAAGCGCTTTATAGAAGTTTATGAATCATTAACGAACAAATAAGTCAATCGTTCGAGGTTTAAATGCAGACTATTACCAAGCAGCAAGCGCGTCAATTTATACTTATAAAGCAAGGTTTACTGGGTTCTTATCGTTTTGTGGGTAAGGAAGGAGCATACGAATATGTGCGTCAGGCGGGTTGTATTCAGTACGACCCGGTGGATGTATGCGGCAAAAACGCAGAGCTTACGCTCCAATCAAGAGTCAAGGGATTCAAGAAGTCTATGCTTCAGGATCTTTTGTACAAGGACAGGAAACTCGTGGACTATGCCGATAAGGAGCTTTCCATCTGGCCCGCCGAGGACTGGCCTTACTTCTCTTCTTACAGAGAAAGAAGCCGTAAGCTGGGCGAGACTTTTGAAGAACTTGAACCGTTAATCGGACAGGCTGTTGATTACATTCGTGAGCATGGTCCCGTGTCGAGCGATTCGCTCCCCATTGAGGGCGAGATTTTCTGGCACTCTTCCATGCACTGGAGCGGCAACTGGCACAAGAAATCTCTTGCCGCAAGGTCGGTACTTGAACAGCTGTATACAGACGGAGTTCTTGTGATTCATCATAAGCAGGGAAGCCGTAAGTATTATGACCTCGCAGAGCGTCATCTTCCGAAATCGGTGCTCGAAGCTCCGAACCCTTGTAAGAACGATGATGAGTTCACGGCGTGGCGCGTATTCAGGCGCATCGGAGCTGTTGGCTTGTTGTGGGATAAAAACAGTACTGCTTTTCTCGGTATCGATTTAAAGGCAGCGAAGCGCCAAGAAATACTTGCGAAGCTTGAAGCTGAGGGAAAGATTAAGGCGGTTACGATTGAGGGAATGAAACCCGCTTTCTTTTACCGTGCTGAGGATGAGGAACTGATGCAGGCGGTTGTCGATGGCTTGGCGGACGTGAAGCCACGAATGTCCTTTATCGCGCCGCTCGACCCGCTTATGTGGGATAAGGCGCTTGTTCTTCAGCTGTTTGATTTCAAGTATTCGTGGGAGATTTACACTCCCGCGGACAAGCGTAAGTACGGCTATTACACTCTTCCGGTTCTCTACGGAGACGGATTTGTGGGGCGTATCGAGGCTGTGCCGGACCGAAAGAAAAATGTACTTTATGTAAGAGGAATGTGGTGGGAAGGAGGTATCAGGCAGACAGGGAAACTTAATGCTGCGCTTGATAAGGCGCTTGCAAATTTCGGCAAGTTCAACGATTGCCGTGACGTAGAGAAGTTAATGTAGGGAATGGTAGAAACTATTTAAAGGAGAAAACATGAAAGCAATAGTGGTTTTTTTATTGGGATTCACATTAAGTGGGGTTTGGATTGCGCTTAACACATTTTTGTACGGCGCTCTTAACAAAAAGATTAAGAATTTCTGGGTTACTTCACCCGCAATTTCGGGAGCAATTCCCGCTCTCATCATTTATTTGATTGTAAAGGATCATCCTTTTCATTTCGATAAGCTAGGCGCCCTTTCGGTATGGGGCATTGCTGTAGCTGCGGTAATCGTATCAAGCATTATCGTCATCATTACCCGTGATAAGACAAAGAAAATATCAGGCGAAGAATTGAAGCTTCAGTGCCTGGCAGGTGCGTTAATGGAAGTTCCTCAGCGCGCGATGATGATGCCTTTTGTCATCATGCTTCTTGAGAAGCGCGGCCTCAATACGATTTGGAGTGTTGTTATCACCGCTCTTGTCTGGCTTGCAGGTATGATTTTCCAGTCGGTTCTCATGAACAAGAACTTTAGCGGAAAGACCGTAGTCAGCGAAATGATTCCGGCGCTTATCTTCTCTCTTGGTATCGGCTATGCATTCTACGCAACCGGCTGCATTCTTGTTCCGATTGTGTTCCATGCGCTTGAGAGAATTTTAAGCAATGCAGGTAATGTGGGCAAGGTTCAGGTCGAAGAAAAGGAAGAAGCCAAAGCAGCATAAACTTTAAGAAAAGGCAGAAAAATGGACTACACAGACAACAAAGTAAAAGTAACCGTAATCGAAAGTCACTGTCCCAAGTACAAGGTCGGTGACGTGATATGCTTCAAAGGAAGCTCTCTGGACAAAGAAAACAGCGACGAAGTATGTATGGTCGCAATGAACGCGCTGTATCCCTTCATCTACGCCTTCAGGCGCGGAGGCAACTTAAAGAACGGGCCTTATCAGTGCACTGATTGCGGCGAAACGGTTAAGTTTACAGTCGAAGTTATTTCATAACTTACAGAATTTAAAGGGCATAAACCCGATCGGGTTTATGCCCTTTTCTAAGTCACATATTATAATTCGGGGTTCTCTTTCAGGAAAGCTGTTGCTGCTTCTCTTAGATACTTCTCGGCATGCTTTATCGATTCCTCGGCGGGTACGCCGGGAGCAATCTCGATGGCGGTGATACCAAGGGATTTGAGGCGCTCTTCGGGCACCTCGTTTCTGCCGCAGAATACGTAGAGCGGCTTGCCCATGGAGCGCTTGCGAATCCCGCCTATCACCTTGCCCATGAAGCTCTGCTCATCGAGCTTGCCCTCGCCGGTGACGATGTAGGCGGTGTTTCGGAGGGCTTCGTCGAAGTGGCAGATGTCGAGCATAGCGTCGATGCCACTTTCGATGGTGGCGTTAAGAAACGCCACGCAGCCGTAGCCCGCACCGCCGGCGGCACCGGCGCCTTTGACGCTGCCCGGGTCCTTGAACCCGGCGCGGCGGCAGACGTTGCTTATGTGCATAAGGCCCGCGTCCAGCATCGCCACTTCATCCTTCGTGGCGCCTTTCTGCGGTCCGTAGATGCACGCGGCTCCAAGCGGGCCAAACAGCGGATTCTCGACGTCACTCATGACGGTGAACCGGCTCTGCCATATTCTTTTGTCAATTTCAGATGTATCAATCTCAGCTACTTTCTTAAGCGTTCTTCCTGTCGGAACAAAAGCCTGCCCCGAAGCATCTAAGAACTTAATGCCGAGAGCCGCGGCCATTCCGCAACCGCAGTCGGTTGTGGCACTGCCGCCGAGGCATAGTAAAAAGTCCTTAAGTCCTTCATCCAGGCATTTAAGAATCAGCTCACCGAAGCCATACGTCGTGGCATCCGGCGCACTGTTATCTTCCACCTTCGTAATACCGCTTGATTCGGCAATTTCCACTACCGCGGTCTTATTAAGAGTTATGCCGTACCTTGCCGTAATAATCCTGCTGTCGGGCGCATGCACTTTAGTCTTCTTAATCACGCCGCCCATAGCCTTGATGATACAGTCGGTACTTCCCTCTCCGCCGTCAGCCATCGGAACGCAAAGCGTTTCGTGTCCTTCTTTTTGCAGTATTACGTCGTTCAGAATTCCGGCAGCTTCCGCGGATGACAAACTTCCTTTGAAACTGTCCGGAATAATGATTACCTTCTTTAACATCTGAAATCCCCTGAATAATTTATCGTGTAAACTTGGACAGGAACTGCCAAGCATGCTCGCAGGTATGCTCTCTGCACTCATGTCCCTGACCGCTTATACTTGCCAAAGCAGTCGTCTCAACGCCGTCCGCGTCCTTGAAATAATTGACGGTCAGATAACTGTCTCTCGTCTCATCATAGAACTTTTCAACTCTGTCGCCGTCGATGCCCCAAATCTTGTTAGGCCAGTTCTCGCGGTCTTCATACTTCACATTATAAGGCGTCACAAGCTTATTTACTTCAAAAACATACTTAATTCGATCATGGCACTTCTCGGCCTGGAAAGGAAGCTCGGGAAGAGGCGTAATCTCGCCGCCCGCATAGAATACAGGCACGGGCGTATCATGATTAATCTCTGTAGGCGCAGGCTTGCCGAACACATTAAGACCCACCTCGAAAGTTGCGTCCATGGGAGCGAGTCCCGCAAACACCTTCGGATACTCCTGGAACATATCCCAAGACTTACAGCCGCCCATCGAGAAACCGCTCGCATAGATTCGGTGCTCATCAATCGAATATTTCTTTTTAAGCTCTTCTATAAGCTCCATCATCTCGGTAGCGGTGCTGTTTAAGTGATTCTCAATCGCAACGAGCAGGAAGTTGTTACGATGCGCAACCTTCCACCATCCCGATACGAAGCTTATGTACAAAGAAGAATCTCCGCCGCCGTGAAAAGCAAGAAGCAACGGCGCAGGTCCTTTATCAAACAGATCCTTGTTGTAATATGCGATGTATCCGACCTTGTGTCTCTCGGTACCCTTATCGTCGCCGCAGTTATCGGGCGAAGTCTTAACCTCACAAATCGCGGGTTCTTCAACCACGCCTTCCCCGGCCAAATCGGGCTCAATTTCAAGGTCGCCACACCAGCGTTTAAACGTACCGGTAAACTCCTCATAAGCCTTGATATAATCAACAGTCTTCTCTGCGCGGAAATACTTACAGCAGTTTTCAAGCGTAGCATTTACCTCGGCGGAATTACCCACAGAAAGCACGGGAATATCGTCTCTCTCAACCTTCGGCACCACACTGAGATTTTCAAGTACCAGGCACGCAGGCGTAATATCGCCGGGTCCCCAAAGGTACTCACCTTCAACCTTCTTAAGAAGATTACGGGCTGCATAATCGGCGCTCTTGCCGCTTGCATAGATACAAGTTCTGAAGATGGCACCGCGGATAAAGAAATCCTTGTACTCACCCGTAAAACGGTCTCTGAAAGTAACCATTCCGTCCCTGTAATACTGATGAATCTTCGACTCGGCAATCAGATCCTTGAACAAATCGTCAGACGCGCTGTCCCAGTCTCCCGATGTCGGAAATACAAAAACCACGCTGCCGCCCTTAGCACTTGCGATCTTAGATAGTCCTGTCTTCTCGGCCAAAGAAGCTCGCTCCTCAGCCGTCTGTTCTTTTTCCTCGAACACAATCAGGTACGGTGCCTTATATCCAAAGTTAATGACATCGTAAATCTTGTCACAGTCAGGCACATACACGCCTGCTTTAAAGTTCTTAAATTCGTGTTCCCAATACTTGGCCCCGGTCATTGTAATGACGCTCGGGCTTTCTTTCATCCCCATGATGAATCCTCCTTTATTTTACATTTGCAAAATCGTTTTTTCTACTCTAACTTTACTCTCGCGTCTCAAAAACGGTCAACAAATGCGCAGAAACTTAGCAAGCGTTGATAAGATAATTGTGGTATTTGATAAGTGAGCGGAAAATGCAGCGGATACAATTTAAATAGCATTTATCAGGGGGCTTACATTAATGGATTTTAAACTCAAAGATATCTACAAAGACTATTTCAAAATCGGTGTTGCCTGTGAGCGCATAAACGGACGATTCACCAATCACGAAATCGGCAATCCCGCCAAAGAAGCTCTTATGGCCGAGCAGTTTAACAGCATGACCTGCGCCAACGAGCTTAAGCCTATGTACAATATGGGCTTTAACTCTCCCGACGCCACCGAGGAATTCTTACCCTTCGTGCCCAATGAAAACGCTGTCGAAATGCTTTCTTTTGCCAGGGCCAACGGTCTAAAGGTGCGCGGTCACGTTATGGTATGGCACAGCCAGTGTCCCAGGGAAATCTTTGCCAAGGGCTACAACGCCGTAACCATCCCCACCGATCCCGAGAAGTTAAAAGCCAACCCGCATCTTAAGTTCTTCGAGAAGCTCAATCCCGAGTGCTACGTATCCCGCGAGGTACTTCTTAAGCGCATTAAGAGCTATATATACAATCTCGTGAAGTGGACCTATGAGTCGGGCTTCGCGCAGATTATCTATGCCTGGGACGTAGTCAACGAAGCCATCGAGCTTGCCGACAAGACTGAAACGGGCGTGCGTAAGAGCTACTGGTCCGAGATTATCGGTCCCGACTACATCTACTGGGCATTCCGTTTCGCCCGCGACGCTGTGGACGAGATTTCTGCAGGTTACGATTACGGCAAGCCCCTTCTTTTCTACAACGACTACAATGAGTTCGACCCCGAGAAAAAGAAAGCAATCATTGAAAACCTCGGCCGTTCCACCTCTGAACACGGAAGCGTATTCTCCGAGCACTTAATCGACGGTATCGGTATGCAGGGTCATTTGAGCGATACCAACGATATTGACTTATACTATCAGGCTATTATGGACTACTCTGCTCTCGTCGATGAAGTTCATATCACCGAGCTTGATGTTAAATGCACCTCTTCCGGGGTCAACGCCTTCTACTATCAGGCCGACTTCTACAAGAGATTATTCGAAGCAATCCTCAAGGCCAATAAGAACGGCGGCAAGGTCACAAGCGTAACCGTATGGGGTCTTACCGACGACAACTCATGGATTCGCGGCGCCAATCCCTTGCTTTTTAACGGAGATTTATCGCCCAAGCTTGCCTGCACCGCTCTCAAATACGCAGTTACAGGCGAGAGCCTCGGCGAGCCCGAGCCCGTTGTTCTCGACCTTTCAGACCGCTTCTACGACTTCGAGCCCGTAAACGGCACCAATTTCGATTACGCTGCCGTCGGCTTTAAGAATCGCGGTCTCTTCCCCATCGACCTTCTCAAAGAAGGCGACGGACACTCCGGCAATCACTGTCTTGCACTTGAGACTCGTTTCGACGGCTGGAGCGGCATACTCCTTGACGTCTCCGATTTCATCGGCCAGACCGTCAAAATCGGCGCATGGGTCAAGAGCCCCGCTAAGAAGGTCACCCTCAACGTCGAGCACCCGAATGCACCCGACAAGGCCGAATCTTTCGCAGCTGTCGACAGTTCCGTCGATGAATGGCGCTACCTCGAAGGCGAATGCACCCTTCCTTCAGACTGTCACTCCGTAAAGGTATATTTCTACACAGAAGAGGCTTCCGAAGGCACCTTCAGCCCTATCTACGTAGACGATGTATCCCTTCACCTCATCGGTCTCAAAGAAAGCTTTGAAGGCGACACCAACATCGCAGCCATCCGTGGCATGGGCCACTTACCCTTCTTATCCGTTACGGATACCGAAGCCGTTACCCCCGGCACCAGATCTCTTCGCGTATCCCGCCAGGAGAAAGACGCCACCGTCAAGTTCGACATCTCCACCTACATCGGCCGCGACATCAACATATCCTTATACGTCAAGACCTCGGATACCACTATCCGCGTCGGCATAGACGGATGCGACCCCCTCGGCGAGTTCACCTCCGCCACCGGCTCTTTCACCCACATCACCGTCCCCGCCTCCATCCCCGACGGCCTCCGCGCCGCCGCCCTCTTCGTCGAAACCTCCGGTAACGCCGACATCTTCATCGACGACCTCTTCATCACCCTTTCCTAACACCCACCCGGGCCGACCCACGTCGGCCCTTTTTTTATTACAATTCGGCTAACATTCAGCGTCCCGGCGCGGGCAAAAGTCTTTCGGAAAAACTCTATCGGAGCGTCGGCGCTTAGCGGCTGTATTTCAAGCCGCTTATGCACGAAAACAC
>FMTX01000011.1 GCA_900100895.1 Lachnospiraceae bacterium YSD2013 | reverse complement strand
CCCCGGTATAAGGCAGGTTACCCACGCGTTACTCACCCGTCCGCCACTAAGTTTATAATCACTAGGTTTCATATAAACTCCGTTCGACTTGCATGTGTTAAGCACGCCGCCAGCGTTCATCCTGAGCCAGGATCAAACTCTCGTATTAAAGTTTGTCTGTCAAGAATCGCGTCTAGCTTTTCTTTCCGTTTACTGTCTTTGGGTCGTATTTTTTTATAGTGTGTTCGCTTTCACACTTCTGAATAATCTCAAAGATTTTCAGGGTTGCATTGTTGTTTGATTGTCAAGGTTCTGTGCCCCTCGCGGAAGCTTTTAAGTGGCTGTCCCGCTCGGAACATTGACTACTATAGCACCCCTATTTAGGAATGTCAACAAGAATTTTTTATTTTTTTAAATAAATTTTCAAAAACATGAAAAATGGCTTATTTACGGCATTTTCAGCCATAAGCAAGCCACTGAACATTCTAAAAACTTATGTTATTTTACCAAATTGTCGGAATTGTGTTTACAACTGTAACATTTTACCTTAAAGATTTAGTTAATGTATCACTTCCCTTGTTGATACGAAGCTCGAGGTTGTCCACTATAGTACCTTCTCTTATTTCAGCAATAAGTACAAGCCGCTTAGTTTCCCCCGCCGCAAAGGTTCCGGAGTATACCGCAATATCGTCTTCAAGGATGGTTCTTACCACGCTCTTAAAACTTCCTCCGTTAATCGCAAGCTTAAAATACGTCATCGGTACGATATCGATAATATCAAGTGTGGCAGCTTCTGAGCTGTTGTTGGTAACGTTAAAGTATACAACGCAGAGCTCACCGCCTTCCGAAGCGGAAATGTAAGGAACAAAGTCCATGGAATCCTCGGGATAATCGCTCAAAACATCAAACCCCGCGTACGCAAAGTTAAACGCGCCGACTCCCAGAAACTCTTCAATCGTCTGCGTATCCACTACAGTCGCACCGCCGTTACCATCGCCTCTGCCACTTCCGGAGCCCGAACCTTCCTCCGAATATTCGTAGTCTCCGCCCTGCGAAGGTGTCTCCTGCGAATACGAATTGTTAAGCTCCTCCTGGCGCTCCGCCTCTTCGCGACGCTTATTCTCCTCCTCGGCAAGCTTGTTGTAATATGCTTCCTCGGCCTGATCGTGGATGCGCTTCGCCGTCTCATACGCCGTAACGAAATTATCCACATTCACAAGCCTTGAATGATTCTCGCTGTCATATTTAAGTAATAAAGAAACCGCGTATTCGGACACCATTTCTTCCTGCTCGGCATCCATATCGGGAATCCCCCCGCAGCCTGCAAGTGTCAGCAAAAGAAAGGCACTCACCGCAATTACGCTCACAATCTTCTTCATTATATTTCCTCCGTATCGGCACAGTCCAATTTAAACCAGAAGCATACGCCACCTTCGGCATTATATACGCCGTAATCCTTATGATGAGCGTCCATAATCGCCTTAACAATCGAAAGTCCCACTCCGCTTCCGCCGTACTCTCTCGTACGTGCTTTGTCTACCTTGTAGAACTTTTCAAACAGATGCGGCAGGCTCTCATCCGGAACCGGGTCACCCGTATTGTAGACTGATACCTTAACTTCATTTTCCTCTTTTTCAACGGTTACGTCAATACGTTTCGAACCATCGCCCTTAACGTGATTGCAGGCATTCGAGAAATAATTTTTGAATACCTCTTCTATCTTAAATTCATCTGCTCTGACAAGGCACTTTTCTTCGCCCGATACGTTCACCGTAATATTATTTTGCTTGGTAATTATGTCAAAAGAAGCCGTCTGATTACGCACCAGTTCGCAAATATCAAACACTTCCGTATTCAAAACATCGTCGCCCCACTCAAGCTGATTAAGATCAAGCAGTTTCTTAACCATTGAATTCATCTTGGCCGACTCATCCATGATTACGTCGCAGTAGTAGTCGCGCTCGGACTCTTCGCTGATTCCTTCTTTGAGGCCTTCCGCACAACCTTGTATAAGCGCAATGGGAGTCTTTAGCTCGTGAGATACGTTCGAAATAAACTCCTTACGCATATTATCGATCTTTGTCTTAAGCTCATTGTCCTTCTGAAGCTCGGCGTTGGCATTCTTTAAGTCATTGAATGCTTTCTCAAGATTATCGGACATTTTATTTATGCTTTCGCCAAGAACTGCAATTTCAGTCTTTTCCTTGCCCTCGTAGCGCGCTTCAAAATCCATTTCCGACATTCTCTCCGATATCTCTGCCAAAGAAAGAATGGGCTTCGAAATCTTCTTGGTGAATATATAGATTGCCACCGCACTGATTAAAATACCGCCAAGTCCCACATACAAAAGGAATCTGTTGGCAATCTCTGAGCTTAACCTGATACTCTCTATAGGTGTACGAAGCAACATCACCTGCCCATTATTAAGGGACGCATACATCTCAAGGTATTCTGTTCTTCCTCCGCCGTTTCCCGTTTGAAAGAGTACAAAGGATTCATTTCTTGCAAGAATCTCGCCTTTGGCCTCATGAGATACAATTCTTCTTAACTCATTTTGCATTATGACATCAGGCTCATAAGAAATGATTGCAACGGGATCATAAATGTATGTATTCGTAAACGGATTAACCATTACATTGTACAAAGCAATTCCCAGGTTATGAGTTCCCGAAAGAGCAGTCAATTCATCGGTATCGGTATCGGAAAGCGTATCGATACCGTTAAGCTTCATATATACCGACATCAAAGTATTCTTCTTGTCTTTAACATATACCTTTTCAAGAAACAGCGTATTTACGAGTATGCACGCGCCGATTGTAAGTGCCATAATCGCCACAAAGATTACGGTAATCTCTCGATTTAAAGAATGAATTTTCCTTTTGCCTTTAGTACTTTTCCCTGACATAACCGTACCTTTCAAAATAACTATAATGACAGCGAGTCTCCCGCCACCGAAAATACGCCCACTGTGCCCACAAGCTTACCGTCATCGTATACCGGAATTTCGCTTAAAATTGTCATCACGCGCTCACCTTTGACCACGCACTCTACGGGAAGTTTAAGTATCTTGCCGCCGGAGCTTACGATTTCTTTTTCATGAAGCTCGTACATGTCCATGTCGGCATCGGTGCAAAGCCCGAGCTCTCTGTCGGTCTTGCCGAGCACTTCCGCAGGTGATTCCATCTTAAAGAAATCAAGGAATGCCTGGCTGACGCCTCTGTATGCGAAGTTCTTGTCTTTCCAGTAGAACTTAAGGCTTGAGTTCCAGATAATGCTGTCCCAAAGCTTCGCGTATTCTTCCATGACGGTTCCGTTGAAGTCTATTACATAAGGATTCTTCTTAAGGTCCTGATAATCCTTCATGCAGAAAAGATATTCTCTGCCACCGCTTCCCGAAACTGACATAATAAACATTTCTTCCGAAATATAATTTCCGTCGGGCTGACCTACGCCGAATACACCCGAAATGTAGCCCTTGCCTCCCGCTTTAATTCTTTCATAAAGCGAATTGGGATCTATAAATGCCCTGAATCTGTTGCGGTCGGCGGCAAAGATTTTTTCTTCCATAAAGGATTCCATAAGTGCTTCACTGTCTGTATCGAAGGCCGCATTGTTGCTCATGTATTTGTATTTACCCAAAAGCGGCGTAATCTTCTTGGCTTCGGTATCTATAAGATGGACAACATCAAACAGCTGGTTAAGCTCGCGGAGCTTGTTACCGATGTGAATCTCATCCATTCTGCCTTTATCAAGATTAAGGTTTTTAAGAGAGCCCTTGATAATATATCTGTTGTTCAAAGAAGATATGCACTGTCCCGAAAAATGCATAAAACTCCCGCCAACAGTGTAAAAGAACTCTTCTTCCCTGCCGGTACCTTCCATAACATTTAGGTATTGGCGATACTTATTAAGAAGCGGTGAAGGAGTTCCGTATATACGCCTGTCAGCTTCCTGCAAATCCGGGTAGTCGTCAAATATCTGTTTCTTGTACGCATCGTTCATAAACAGAGTCTTAATCTCGGTTCCGCTATCTTCAATAATTTCAAGAGGCGCATCTGTCATCCTGATATGCAGGCAGGCCGCGTCGTAGAATCTTGTAACTTCATTGGGTTCAACCTTAAGGTTCTTTTCCTCGGCATGAGCGAATAAATCTTCAATCGGCTCGGGCTTTCCGTAAAAATAACCCTGAATGCGACCACAGCCTATCGAATTAAGGAAATCAATCTCTTCCTGATTTTCAACGCCTTCAGCGAGCGTTCTGATACCGATGTCCTTGCACATGCTTACAAGGTTACGCAAAATATCCTTAGCCGTATTCGTAAACGGCTTAAGGAAACGCATATCGAACTTGACTACATCAAAGACATAGTCTTTCAAAAGCATTAAAGACGAATAGCCGCTTCCGAAGTCATCCATCCATACCTCATAATCAAGCTGCCTGAAGCTCTCGATTATGTTCTTCATGAGTTCTTCGTCTTCGGCAATCATGCTTTCTGTTATTTCCACATGAATAAGTTCGGAAGGAATGTCATATTTCTTACGTTCTTTCTCAACATATTCAAGCATGTCGCACATAATAAAATCAAGGCGCGAGAAATTGACGGAAACAGGGAATACCGGCAGGTCCTTATCCATTCTTTCTCTCAAATCCCTGCAGACTTTAGTCACCACAAAGCAGTCAAGCTTATGTATGAGCCTGTTCTTTTCAAGAGTCTCTATAAACATATTGGGCGCAAGAAATCCAATATCGGGATCTATCCAGCGCACCAGCGACTCTGCCCCGCATATCTCACCCGTAAGGGTTCTTACCACGGGCTGATAGTAAATCTTTAACCATTCATTGCTGATGGCGGTATCGATGTTTCTTACAACATACTCCGATACCATCATATTCTTGGCTATTCCTTCGGAATAATCCACTATATCGGCCTTGGCATCATACTTAATATAGTCACATGCCACCTTGGCAAAAGAAAGCGCTGACTCAAAATCAAACTTTTCATCAGGCTTAAACTTATAGATACCGCACTTGGCCGATACGCCGTAGTTTTCGCCGTATATCTTATCAAATCTTGTCTTTACTTCTCTTGTCTTAATATGAACGTTCTCAAACTTGCAAAATACCGCAAAGTGATCGTCCGACAGTCTCGAAATGCAAGCATCTTCATATAACTCATTCATGATGTCCGCCATGCATTTAAGACATTTATCGCCTTCCGCAACACCCAGATTGATGTTTAAGAATTTAAAATTCACAAAGTTATAGTATACAATCGCATACTCGCTCTTACTGCCCTTCGCGGCATTAAACATCTCATCTTCAACGTGCTTTTTAAGCTGAGACTTGCCTTTAAGACCGGTTACGGGGTCGATTCCCGTATCGGAGCCTTCAAAATCTCTTGATACCAGGAATACATAAATTACGTTTCCTTCTTCTTTGTCATGTACATTTCTCCAGTGAGCCTCTACCTGCGCAACATGGCCGTTCTTCGTAAGTATGTTAAAGAACACATAACCTGCGTTTTTCTTGTGCTCGTGGATGTCCGAAGATATTTCTTTGAGCACTTCTTCCCTTGAAGAATCCGCAATCATGCCTGCAAAGGATTCTTTGACATAAGAAAACAGATCCTCGTAGTCGTTGCATTCAAACAACTGAACAACGTTATGATTGGCAAAAAGAAGTTCGTGGTTCTTTGAATCCTTGTAAGCAAATGCCCCGCCGGATATTCTGTCCGCGAACTGTTCCATGAGATGCTCGGCATGCTCTTTGTTGTACATGAAATTTCCTCCGAAAAAACGCCTTTACACGTCGAATTTATATCCCATTCCCCAAACGGTCTTTATAAGTTCGCCCTTTGTACCGAGTTTGCTTCGAAGCTTCTTAACGTGAGTGTCTATGGTGCGCGCATCACCGAAGTAATCGTAGTTCCAGACACCGTTAAGTATTTTTTCTCTTGAAAGCGCCAGCCCCTTATTCTCCATAAAATACGTAAGAAGCTCAAATTCTTTGTAACTAAGCTCTACTTCCTTGCCGTCGCATAAGACGATGTGCGCTCCTTTATCAAGTTTTATTCCGCCTATTTCGATGATTGAATCAGCCGAAACATTTGATGTTCGCCTAAGCAGTGCCTCCACCCTGGCTGTCAGAATCTTGGGGCTAAACGGCTTGGTCACATATTCGTCAACTCCAAGCTCGAATCCCAAAAGTTCGTCCTGCTCCTGGCTCTTGGCCGTAAGCATTATGACCGGCACCTTCGACTCGCTTCGAATCTCTCTTAGCACCTGCCAGCCGTCAAGCACCGGCATCATCACATCAAGTATTATGAGAGACAGGTCCGGGTTCTCGTAAAAAGAATCAAGCGCCGCCCGCCCGTCACCGGCTTCAAGCACCTCAAAATCCTTCTTAACAAGAAAGTCCTTCACGAGCTTTCTCATTCTGGCTTCATCATCTACCACCAAAACCTTGAGTTTATCCATGTCTAATCTCCGTCCTGTAATTTGGACTAATATTATCAGCTATTTATGTTTATTCTGTGAAATTAATTGCCTATGTTCAATTCTCTTTCTTTTTCCCTTACTGCCGCCTCGCGTTCTTTGAGTTCCTGCTCCCACTCCGCGTACTGATTAAGGATTGCGCTCTTGTAATTAAGTGCGTTGGGAGTTGTGCCGTGAAACGTGATAAGAAGCATGGCAAGACACAACACTCCGAGTATTACAGCCACCAGTACCGCGTTACGATATTTCATCTTAAGCGACATTTCTTTCTTTTCGGCTTTGGTTACCCGTTTTTTGACACTCTCGCTATGCTTTAAGTCAATTCGTTTAAAAGTTGTGTAAAGCGGAATCGGCTTAATAAGCTCGTCTTTAACTCCTCCCGAAGAAAGAATCTTCTGCAAATCGCGCATGTATTCAAAGCCGATGGGCGTCTGAAAAAACCTCTCGGCCAGAGCTTTCTCGTATATGCCTTTGACTATCGCAAGATTGCTCATATCCGTGTGGGATTCGATGTACTCGATCTTTCGTATCTCGTTCTTGGCTATTTCTGCGTCTTCGGGGGTGGCGAATATGTATCCGTCCACCGTTAATGCCTCAATGTTCTCCATTCTTTGTATCCTCTGTAAAAACAATCCCCGGTTGAGTTAACCGGGGATTGAAGTCTTAACAAACCCTAGATCGTGAACAATCTTATCTGCTCCTGAAGCTTGATTGCAATCTCATCAAGGTCATTGGCATCCTTGGAGATGTTGTATACGATATTGGTAACCTCTGTAACGGAAGCGCTTGTCTCTTCTGTACTTGCGGCATTCTCCTCTGCAATAGCCGTGAGGTTCTGCACAACATCGACTACGTTAACACGTGCATCGTCAAGTTTCTTGGTCTTCTCGGCGATATTGGCAATGCCGGTAATGGAAGTATCGATACCTTCTTTAACCTGGTTAAACATTTCAACCGTCTGGCCAACCTTCTCGGACTGCTCTTCCATAATCTTCTGAACTTCGTCCATTGTCTCAACGGACTTAGCGGAATCGGTAATCAGCGAATCGATGATTGCTTCAATCTGTCTTGCGGATTCATTGGACTGTTCTGCAAGCTTAGAAATCTGAGAAGCAACAACCGCGAAACCTCTACCCTGCTCACCTGCTCTTGCCGCCTCAATCGAAGCATTCAGCGAAAGAAGGTTGGTCTCCTCGGCGATGGATGTAATAAGGTTCGTAGCTTCACGGATCTTATTGGCCGAAGTGTTGGTGGTGTTGGTCTGCTCGTATATGATGTCGATGGAGTGCTTGGCCTTTTCATTAATCTCAGCAAGTTCTGACAAAGTAACTGTTGCGGAATCGCCGGATTCCTTCATGACACTTGCCGTCTCTGAAAGGTTACTAACCTCGGCATTGGTCTCTTCAACCATGTTACCCATAAGGATAATGGATTCTGTAGCCTTCTGAGTCTCATCTGCCTGGCTGCTTGCGCCGTCTGAAATTTCGGAGATGGCCTTTTCAACCTGCTCAACCGTTGATGAAGTCTCTGCAGCTGCTCCGTTAAGATCGGTGGAAGCTTTCTTTAAGTCTTCTTCCTGCTGCTTGATGTCCGAAACAACGCTTACCATCTTGCCGGTCATGGAGCTTACGGCCTTGGCCATAAGTCCTGTCTCATCCTTACGTGTGCTTAATTTATCTACTGTGGTATCCTTGGTAAAATCAAGGTTGCCGGTCTTATTAACAACATTTGTAATGCTTACAATCGGGTTAGCAATAAAGGATGCGATTATAAAGCCGATACCTACCGCCAAAAGCAATACAACAACGCCGACAGCGATTGAAGTCTTTGTAAGCTTAGTCTGGGAAGCCATGATTTCCGCTTCGTCTACTGTCGCAACAACAATTGCTTTTTGTCCCGAAGCTTCATCGGTTGCTACATAGTAAGCTGCGTATTTGGCTGCGCCTTTAAAAATATACTGAACGAATTTGGGTTCAAAATTCTGTCCCTTGGCAAGGCCTTCGGCTACGCCCTTAACCACTTCATTGGTAACGGGATTACCTACTTTATCCTGAGTCGGGTGATACATCATGGTGGAATCTGCAGCTACTACATAAATGTAACTGGTTGACATATCGATAATACCCATGCCCTTGAAAATCTTTGCCAGATTATCATAGGTCATAGCGGTATCATATCCTACGACATCAAATTCCTTATCCAGTCGCGAACCGGTCTGAACTGCCATATCATAAAGATAATTCTGATTGGTCTTGGCGATGGTCTTCTTGGTGTTGGAAATAAGAATCAGTTCAATGATAAGGAACGTAACCAGCACCGAAAGAAAGGTTATCATAACAACCTTAAATTTGATGGAATTAAAGAAATTAACTTTGTTCGGATCTGTCTGCTTCTTTGCTCTAGCATTTGCCATCTGAATAACCCTCCGTGTTATCAACTAAATGTACTCCCCGGCACCCGGATGTATACGAAGTTTCTCAGGTAAAATTATACTATATTTTGTGTATGCATTAAAGTAAATTGTACCAATTTGTGTGAAAAATTTAAAATAATGCAGTCATTAAAGACATTTTCGCAAAAAAGCATTAACAACAAATTAGAAAACCTTGCAAAAATCCTCAGCTTTTCCCATGACTGTACCCTGAATAGCCGTGGATTTACCGCCTCCTTTGACATTCATGGAATTCTTTATGTCCGCTAAGATTTTTGTCAAATCAATTGTATCTGATTCAGCATAGAATCTGTATCCGTTGTCGTCATCCCCGCACAACACAACCGAAACACCTTTATAACGTTCTTTAAGCGCATCGGACGCAAATTGCATGCATGATGAAAAATCTGCCGGGAGTATGCAGATTCCTGTATCGCCGTTCTTTAGTTCCGACTGAATCTTTAATTCTATGTATTTATTACGAAGTTCAATATCCTTAAATTTATAGGTGCCGAGGTCCTCGCTTAACTTGGCAACGCCCTTAAGCTCCTCTCCTGCCTTGGCTGAAATTGTTCTTGAAATCTCCCTTAAGTCAGAAAGTCTCTTTTCGTAATCTTCAAGCGCTCTGAATCCCGCAAGATAGCTGACTCTCACACCGCTCTTGTAGTTTTCAAAAGAAACAATCTTGAACTGCCCGATTTCATGAGTATTGTGTACATGCGGCGCGCAGCACGCACAAATATCGGTATCCTCAACCGTTACGATTCTGATGGGTCCGCTGAATGCTTTCTTGGAACGGTACTCAAGCGTCGCAAGTACGTCGGAAGAAGGATATTCGGCGGTGATTGTCTTACCCTTTATTATTATCTCGTTGGCTTCTTTTTCCAGCTTCAAAGCATCTTCGTACGTAAATTTTCCGTCGTAATCCATGGTCGCGGAATTATCGCTTAAGTGGAAGCCCACGTTATTGAATCCAAAGTGCTTGAACACAAGCCCCGAAAAAATGTGCTCGGCGCTGTGCATCTGCATGTTTCGGAATCTGTGAGTGAAATCTATCACACCTTCTACTGTGGTTCCTGCTGCTATAGGAGCCTCCAGGTAATGCGTGATTATATCATCCTTAATGGCTACATGCGTAACGTCAATACCGTTAATCGTTCCGTGGTCCGGCGTCTGGCCTCCCTCCTCGGGGAAAAATAAAGTCTTGTCAAGCACGACCGCAAAGCCTTTCTTGTCCTCCTCGCAGCTAAGTACGGTCGCGGTAAACTTACTTGCGTAAGCGTCATTGTCGTAAAGTTTCTCTGTCATTGTTGCATTTATCCTTAATATTTATTTCTTACCACTTCGAGAGCGCAGATATAATCTTTAAAGTTAACGGTTTCGCCGTCATCCATCGTAACGGTACCGCTTAATCGCCCGAATACCTGATGCTGGTCGCTGATGATAACCTTAAAATCCATAAAGTTTGAACGATCAAGTATGGGTGCAAAAGAAGCTTTCAGGCGCCCATCCGCCGAATTAACCGTCCAGGGCTCAAGATACTTTCTGTTACCGGCTTCGTCCTTAGGAATTACAAACTCTACCTCTTCGAGCTTATTAATCTTACCCTTATAGTAAAATCCGTTCTCGGAAGCGCTCGATCTGTCGGAGAATCCGTATCCCAGGTTGAATCCGAACAGTTCTCCGTTTACAAGCCCGCTACCTGTTCCCCAGTACCATGTGTTATCGTAAGTCCACACTCCGCGGCCCCAGTCAAGCACGCCATAGCAGGTGCCTTCCTTGATTTCGTAGGTCTTGTCTCCGAGCTTAACTACGCCCGTTGCTTCTAGGCAGTTTCTTTTGCAATTGTAATAAAATGCTGTAGGCTTCTCTTTCCAAGGAGTTGCTATATATACCGCTTCCATATCCGGTTCTTTAACGAAAAGCTCAGCGTTGAAGGTTATGCCTTCCTTGCAAAAATTTCTAAACTCCATGGATATGGTGCGTCCGCCCTCGGCATTGTCAAAAGCCATATCGAGACGCTTTGTACTGCAAGAAGCTCCCGCATCCTTGGTAGTTGTTCCGAGGCCGTAGCGCTTGCCCCTTGTGAATACTTCAAGCTCGGAATCGGTCTTCTCCCAGCCTTCTTTGAGGTCGATAAAAGAAGCGCTTAGCATACCGATATACCCAAGGTCGGATATGGTAAAAGCAATAGCAAAATCCTCGGTATTAAACAGGTAATAGTCCCATTCTTTCTTACGATACCAAGGCGCTTTGATATTTTCTCTGTTATACTCCCACACTTCCGATCGTGCCCAGCCGGGCTCGCTTATTAACCCTTGTTCGTTTAAGAGTTTCTGAACCTTTGTAACCTCATGTTCCATGCTGTAACCTCCCCCCTGATGTTTAGTTACTGTTATTTAAATTATAGCATCTTTTAGCCTTAATTCCCATCTGCCCCATAGAAAAATGCAGATAGTGGAGTCGGTCTCCGTTTCACTCCTGGTTGCGTAAAAAAAGGCAGATAGGGGAGTCGGTCTCCGTTTCACTCCGGTCGGCGCTGAACAAAGGTCCCCCGGACCTTTAGCGCCCCATGCCCGAAAATCTCTGTGGATTTTCAGTACAGCAAGACTCATTATTCCATACAAAAAGAAGGGTCCCTACAGACCCTTCTTTTTGTATGGAGCAGATGGGAGTCGAACCCATGTCCGAAAATCCATCCCCCGTCCTTCTACGAGCGTAGCATGTTATTTAAGATTCCCGCAACCGGTCGAGAGCATGCACCCTAAGGGTCTTGGTAGCTTCATAATACGCCCGCGTGCTCAAAGCTTTGCACGTGTCGTTTCTCACATAGTCGAAGCCGGGATTCTAGTGTGTGAGTGCACTAGAGCCGACTGCTGTCATTAGGCAGCGTATGCTAAATTTTCGTTAGCGTTTAATTTTAATTTGGCCATTTAACGCATCACCATGCGGCTCGCTTCTCCGGCTTCAAAATCCCCGTCGAAACCTTGACTGCCCCGTGATTTATTTAAAGATTCTTGACCTTGAAGTCTCTCTCGAGCTCACGTCTTAAATCTTTCTTGGCAGTGTCTTCGCGCTTGTCGTAGAGTTTCTTACCTTTGCAAAGGCCGAACTCCATCTTGGCGCGACCGTCCTTGAAGTAGACCTCAAGGGGTACCAGTGTATATCCTTTTTCGGATATCTTGGTAAGAAGCTTAAGTATCTCGCTCTTATGGAGCAATAACTTCTTGGGACGAAGCGGGTCTTTGTTGAATATGTTACCCATTTCGTAAGGAGTTATATGCATTCCGTAAGCGTATACCTCACCCTTGTCAATTCTTATAAAAGATTCCTTGACAGAACATTTACCGAGTCTGAGCGACTTAACCTCCGTACCGAAGAGTTCTAACCCAGCCTCGAATTTCTCCTCTATGAAATAATCATGGTAAGCTTTCTTATTATTGCATACAAGCTTACGAGGCTCTGACTTAGCCACTCAACTCACCTCTTTTCAACATAGACTATCTTAGTATGGAAAAAGAAAAAAGTAAATAAACTCACAGTTAAAATTTTTATTATTTTAACTTTCTTCCGTTCCTGTAAAAATCATGCGTCTTGCTGCCCTCTTCGAAGTCGGCAATGATGAAGTCTACGGTACGAAGTGCAAGGTCCACATCATGAACCATAACCTTCACACGCTCACCGAGTCTGTACACAATACCGGTATCCTCACCGACCAATTCATAATTGGCCTCGTCGAAGCGATAATATCCACGAAGCGACGATACATGCACAAGACCCTCAACGGTATTCTCAAGCTCTACATAGATGCCCCAGTTTGTGACACCACTGATAACGCCTTCGTATATCTCACCGATGCGTGAAGACATATACTGAGCCTTCTTAAGTTTAACAGTCTCTCTCTCGGCCTCGTCAGCGCGTCTCTCGGCGCGACTGGTAGAAACAGCCACCTCAGGCAATATCGACGCGTAATGCTCCTTCTTGCGGTCGTTAAGACGGTTACGAAGGCTGTCCTTAATGATTCTGTGAATCTGAAGGTCAGGATAACGTCTTATGGGCGATGTAAAGTGCGTATAATACTCACATGCCAGTCCGAAATGCCCGAGGCAATCCGTCGAATACTTGGCCTGCTGCATGGAACGAAGTGTTAATCGCGCTATCAAAGGCTCTTCCTTGGTACCCTCTACGCGATGGAGTAACTTCTGGAATTCCTTGGGATGCACATCTTCACCCGCCGACTTAATATAATATCCGAAGTTCTTGATGAACGTACAAAGCTTTTTAATCTTCTCCTCGTCCGGATTTTCATGAATACGGTAAAGGAAAGGAATCTCCTGCCAGTAGAAATGCTGTGCAACGGTTTCATTGGCCGCAAGCATGAAGCTTTCGATAAGCTTGGTGGCTTCGTTTCTGTCGTAAGGCTTAATCTCTACAGGCACACCTTCTTTATCCAGCACAAGCTTGGTCTCGGGGAAATCAAAGTCCACCGCGCCACGCTTCTCACGCTTAGCCCTGAGAATAAGCGATAACTCCTGCATCTTCATAAGCATGGGCGCAACATCGGAATACTTATCTATCGTCTCCGCGTCATTGTCCTCAATAATGGCCTTAACCGCTGTATAAGTCATTCTGTGATTGATATTCACCACAGACTCTTCTATCGAATAATCCTTAACACGCCCGCTCTTATCAATCTTCATAATGCATGACAAAGCAAGCCTGTCCTCGCCCTCGTTAAGCGAGCAAATACCGTTACTAAGCGCATGTGGAAGCATAGGAATAACTCTGTCCGCAAGATACACACTCGTGCCGCGCTTAATGGCCTCACGGTCAAGTGCTGAGCTCTCCTGCACATAATTGGCCACGTCCGCTATATGAACGCCGAGCACATAATCCTCGCCTTCCATGGAAAGGCTTACGGCATCGTCAAGATCCTTAGAGTCCTCACCGTCAATCGTCACCATGACCATGTCACGATAATCGCTTCGACCGAGCATATCAGCCTCGCTCACGGGCTTATTCATAGACTCAGCCTGATTAAGGACCTTCTCCGGGAACTCGCTCTCTATGCCAAAAGCAAGCGCAATCGACAGTATATCCACTCCCGGATCGTTGGCATGACCGATAATACGTACAATCTTACCCTCGGGATTGTGTCTTGCGTCACCGTAGTCCTTAATCTCGACCATGACCTTGTGACCGTCCACGGCTCCCATGGAGTTTTCTTTGGCAATGAATATGTCGCTTGAAAACTTGGAATTGTCCGTAACTACGAATCCGTAGTTCTTGGATGCCTGATACGTACCTACGATAGCGTCATTGCTACGGGCTACAACCTCGACAACCTTGGCCTCAAGTCTCGCGCCACGCTTTCTGCCGCCGTTAAGAATCTCAACGCGCACAGTATCACCGTGACAAGCGTTCAAAGAATCCCCTTCGGACACAAACAAATCCTCGCCAAGCCCCTCTACTTCCACGAATCCAAAGCCTCTCGCATTACCGATATACGTACCGGTATAGGACAAAGAAGACGCACCTGCAGCCTTCCGAGCTCCCTTCTCAGCCTTAGCGCCGTCAGAAGCCTTAACATCCCTAAGCACCAGCTTACCGCGCTTGGTCTGCTCTATAACGCCTTCGTTTATAAGCTCATCTATTATCGAATCAAATTCCGAACGATTGTCCTCGGTAACCTGCATGAATATTGCAAGTTCCTTACGCTTCATGGGCGAGTATAAATCGTCTTTGAATAATTCAGTTATTAATTTCTTTCTCTTATCTCTCTTACTTTCTTCCATATCACCATTATACAAAAAAAGACCACCCGAATCTATCGAGTGGCCTAAAATGTTTAATCCTTAAAACTTTCCGATGTTAAGAATTGCAGCAAGTACGATGAATAAAGTTGCAAGGATCTTGGTAACCTTCTGAAGCATGCCTTCCATGCTCTTACCCTTAGCCTTGCCCCAGTATGTCTCAGCTGCGCCTGAAATAGCGCCAAGTCCTGCAGACTTACCTTCCTGCATAAGTACAACAACCAAAAGTGCTAAAGAAACCACTATAAATACTATTGTTACAACAATTCTCAATGCAGCCATTTAGTACACCTCCAAATACGGCTCATTCGGCAAAAGAAGATTATCTTCCAATGCCAAGCATTATGTATGTTACCACACAAATCTTACTAAATCAAGCATTACTTTTTGATAAGCAAGCTCTTACCTGTCATCTCTGCAGGCTGGGTCTCGCCCATGCACTCAATAAGGGTGGGAACGATGTCTGCAAGGCATCCGCCCTCTCTTAATGTGTAAGAAGGATCGTAGTTAACAAGGATGAAAGGAACAGGGTTGGTGGTATGAGCGGTGAAAGGCTCGCCTGTCTCATAATCGATGAGCTGTTCAGCGTTACCGTGGTCGGCACAGATGAACATTACACCGTCGTGTTCCTTGATAAGATCTACTACTTCGCCTACGCACTTATCAATTACTTCAATAGCCTCGATTGCGGAATTAAGCACACCTGTGTGGCCTACCATGTCGGGGTTAGCAAAGTTACAGATGATTACGTCGTAGAATGCGGAACCGTCTTCGTTCTTCTTGGAAATCGCTTCGCTAAGCTTATCACATACGGTGTAAGCGCTCATACGAGGCTTCTTGTCGTATGTGGGAATATACTTGGGTGAATTAACAAGGATACGCTCTTCGTCCTTATTGGGGGTCTCAACGCCACCGTTAAAGAAGAATGTTACGTGAGCATACTTCTCTGTCTCGGCGATACGAGCCTGCTTCATGCCCTTAGCCGCAAGCCACTCACCGAAAGTATTGGTAACGGAAATCTTGTGGAAAGCAACGTCCTTATTGGCAATTGTAGGGTCGTAGTCAGAGAAGCATACGTATGTAACATCAAGTCTCTTGCCTCTGTTAAAGCCCTTGAAATCATCATCGCAGAATGCTCTGGTAATCTCACGTGCACGGTCGGGACGGAAGTTAAAGAAAATAATGGAATCTCCGTCCTTAATGGTAGCAACGGGAGCACCGTTCTTCTTAACTACCATGGGCTTAACAAATTCGTCTGTAACGCCTTCGTCGTAAGAAGCCTGGATGCCTGCGGTAGCACTTGCGGCCTCTACGCCCTCGCCCTTGGTAAGAGCGTTATATGCAACTTCCACTCTGTCATAGTTATTGTCTCTGTCCATAGCGTAGTAACGGCCGCTGACTGTAGCAACTTCGCCTACGCCGATTTTCTTCATCTCTTCCTCAAGCTGAGCCACATAATCCTTACCGCTTGCGGGAGGAGTGTCACGTCCGTCTAAGAATGCATGTACATAAACCTTCTCAAGTCCGTTTCTCTTGGCAAGCTCCAAAAGTCCGTATAAGTGAGTGTTGTGTGAATGTACACCGCCGTCGGACAAAAGTCCGTACATATGAAGTGAGCTGTTATTCTTCTTACAGTTGTTAACAGCCTTAAGTAAAGCTTCGTTCTCAAAGAAGGTTCCGTCCTGAATCTCCTTGGTAATACGAGTAAGCTCCTGATATACGATGCGGCCGGCGCCCATATTAAGGTGACCTACCTCTGAGTTACCCATCTGACCGTCGGGAAGACCTACTGCCATGCCGGATGCATTACCCTTAACAAAAGGATATTCCTTCATAAGTCTGTCCATAACGGGTGTCTTGGCAAGTGCTACTGCATTGCCTTCGGTCTTGTCGTTAAGACCGTAACCGTCAAGTATCAATAAAACTGCAGGTTTCTTAGCCATTTATCTATTCCTCTCAAACTATAAATATTTACTGATTACAAACCGTAACAAGTATACCTTTCACGGCCTTTCATGTCAATTGCTTTTGCGCCAAAGAAAGAGTATTAAAAGGGCTTGGTACTATGCATAATACCAAGCCGCAATTAACACTATTCAACTTTTATGTAGAAAATAGCTTCGCCGGTCGCTTCATTCCAGAGATGATAGTTCATATTGTTTCTGTCTTCGAATCTCCTTGCGCCTTCATTGTAAACTCTTAACTTAAGCTCATGTCCTCCGGTCTCGCTTCCGATACCAACCAGGATTCGATATGTTCCCTTTCGATAGATAGTAAATGCCTTATCGTATGTATCCATCTCCGCCATATGTGAGGGGTTGTCTACATTGACTCTCACTTCGGCATCACCTTGTTCCTGCTTATACTTAAGATTTACATCTTTCCATGTGGATCCGTCAAGCCTTTGAACCTTAATAATCAAACTCTGGTTGAATCTCTCCCATCTAATACCGGTTTCAGCCTGCTTATTCTTTTCATCCGGATTGACATTAAACTTAAGACTTGTTCCGGCGCTCATTTTGATGGGATTGGTCTGAGGCCCGTAACCGTAAATACCTGTTTCATTGAACTTATCGGAACTTACGTTAAATCTTAACTTCGCATGCTCAAGACCGGTTGTGATGGTATATGCCGAAGGAGGCAACGATGTAGGGAAGTACTTGCGTCCGTCTCCCGTTCTGGCACCGAATCTGATTTCAATATCGTAGTCCTTATCGCACTCAAATATCCAACTGTCTTCACTGATACGAATAGCGTTTCCGCCTTCACTCATTAAGATCCAGTTATTGTTCGAAGGAATCCATGTAGCCGAGCCTCTTTCTCTGTATCTGACTTCCTTAAAAACAACCAGATATTCGTAATTGGGTAAGTTGTACTGTGCTCGAATAAGCTGTCTTACAGTATCTTCCTCTAACGTGCCCTGATTATATTCTGAACCTCTGTAGAAGTTACCGGGCTCCCAATTATAAAGGTGAGACTCACCCTCTACTGAAAACGTCTTGGAAATTGATGCGTATTGAAGTCCCGACTTGTTGGCATTACTGCCGCCGGGGTATTTTCCTTTCGGGTGCATGGCTGTTGCCGATACATATACTTTCTGTCCTACATCAAGATTGTTCTTTAGGCGAATATCACAGTAATTTTCATTTGCGCCATCGCCTGAATGTGTACCTAAAACCTGAAAATATGTATTCCAATCCGTTTCAACACCATTGATGGTAGCGCCATACGTCCAATTCACTCTGTATGGAGAAAGATAATCAGTCTCAATAGTAGCCATTTTGTTAAGATTCATACCCGAAACATTGGCATAAATCCTGTAAACGGCACCACCCATCTTATCGCTTCCCGATAAGATTTGTGTAGTAAGCGCCATATCGGTTACTCTTCTTACGTGCACAACAATTACGGTACTTCCCGCGGGGGAGCCATCTGATTTGGTGACAGCGGTATTTCCTGTAAGATACAATGTGTCAGAAGTTTCTCCTCCCGCCACAAAAATCGATGAACCGGATATAACAGTATTATCGTCGTTATTACCTGTAAGGTTCCAGTTAATTCTTTGGTCCGTAATGCCCACAACAGCACACTCTATGGCACGACTCTGATTAGGCTCAAGAACCATTTCGGAAGGTCCGATGATTGTAGCCGAAACCTCTCCCACTGCTATTGCCGAGCCTGCTTCCTGGTTTCTCGCGTTATTTGAATTAAAAACGGTTAGTCCGTTAGGCGCTCCGTCTCTGTTAACGTTAATCCCGATAGTATATGTATTATCGCCTACCTCCACTCCTTCTACTCTGGCATGCGTAATAGTCGGTATTCCGTTTACATGTTCGGCCATAAGCTGCTTGGCTCCGCCATTCTCGGAAATCCAAATGGTACGGGTATCGGCTTTATATTCAATCGCATACACATCTGTGCCTTTTTTGATTGTGATTGGATTTGTACCCGTAGGTTCTTCTTTGGCATCTTTAAGAAGGTCACCAATCAAATTGGCCGCAAACTGAGCCTCCTGCTGAACCTCAATTTCTCTAACGCTTCTCTGATACGAATTGGTGGCAACAAGCACAATTCCGACAACAGCCGTTCCCACCAAAGAAAGAATAGCTATTGCACAGATAAGTTCGACCAACGTCAACCCCTTGTTATTCAGTTTGCATTTTCGTAAACTCTTAACTATTCTCATCGGTCATTACCTCGCGGAAATTATTCCCTTTCAAGTAAAACCTTCCCCGTCAGATTAAAAAAAGTAAGTTTAAAAGAATGAGTTGCTTTACTTATTCTTAAATACTCAATATTATCGCCACACCCTGCTCTGAAGCTTCCGTTGCTTCTGTTAAATCCTATCTTTAAAGCAGTTCCGCCCGGGCTAAGCGGTACCATATTGGCGTCATCTGTACCTCTTACATGGTATGAAACGCTAACTCCCTTGTCACAAGCCTTGCTGACGGTCGGCACTCCGTCCAGCACCTCTTTTATCCACACAGAACCATCCGATTCCATATATATTTCCATATATGTACTTTCTTCATTTTTACCCATAGTGGATAATCTGTGGCTCGTAAGCGTCATTTTAAGAGCATTGGCACATTGGTCGGCAGGCTTTCCGTTTATCATTCCAAGCCCGATAATCGACCCAACAGCAATAATACCAAGTATTGCAATAATTACTATTAATTCAATTAACGAATAACCGCCGTTTTTTCTAGTCATTAGCGTTTTTCCCAGTTAGTATATAATACACAATCATTAATATTTATTGTTCTCGTGGCCTCCGGTGAGTCCGGCACCGACGTATCTGCGCCGACATCAAATTCCGCATCGGGAACCCTGATAGCAAAGTCAGTTTTAATCTTTGTAGTATAGCCGCCTACTGTATGTGAGACTTCTACGTCTTTTATGTACAGAATTCCCGAATTTCTCTCACTTTTATCAAATGTACCGACAGATTCAAACATTGTCGGATTAGTCACCAAATCCGCAACAGTCATATCAGGATAAATATCACCTTCAGGTTCCCATGTATCTATAAAAGACTGTACAAATGTCTGTACAAAAAGATATCTTCTGCTTGAACTGTCCGATCCGGCATAATGTTTCATAACTTCGGCAAAAGCCTTGTCGTAGCAGTCAGAAGCAATCCTGACAAGACCCGCCTTGACTTCCTCGAGCGTAGTCTCGGTAGCATAAAAGCTTTCCTTGGTATGTCTGTCGGTCGCTTTCATCTTAACGTTTCTTCCCGCAAGATATAAAACAGTTGTTGCCAAAATACTGATAAAGATAATTACAATCAACACAGTAACAATAGCCGAGCCTTTATTATTCAGTTTACGTAGTCTATTGTCTTTTCTCATTACTCGTCTCTGTCAGAATTTATTGTACCTTTAAGTTCATATAGCGGAGAACCGGTAAAGCCTGATTCGTAAGAACCGTCAGCATATACCTGAACCTTCAAACTGTACATAAGATTCTCATCTTCATGCGCGTTGAAGCTTGCAAGCGAATCTGAAGCTTCGGCATATTGTCTTGGTGTCACATCCACAAAAGATACATGAGGAGAATATTCGGTCTCACAGGAAGTAATATTCATTCCGTATATGGGATTCTCCTGTTTGACTACATATCCTGTTATTTCACGGGATGTGTTGTTCTTGATGGTAATGTAATCATCATTAATCTTAGCTACGCCACTCGCAGCCAGGCTCGAATACCCGGGCGAATAGAACAGATATACGGAAGATAAATCGGTATAGGGTTTGTCCGTTCCGGGATACTCTATATCAGCAAAAGAATGTGCCGGAACAACAGTCCCGTCTACGCCATAAGCTGCCACATCATATGTGTACTTAATATCCACTCTTGCGTTCTGAGTTGAATCATCACCGTTAACCGTAAGTGTCACATATCTTTTAACCGTAATACTGTTCTTAAGGTGTGATGGGGTGGTTTCGGGATGCGAAGCCGAAATGTGAGCCACACCGTCAATGTAGTTGTACACTTCTGTAAGGATTGAGTCGTAAACAGTCTTGTCCTGATACATATCCTGCGTGAACACATAATCGGTTGATGGATTGATAAGTGCAGGCTTAACTACCTCTGCCGTCGTCTCTTTTCTCTTATCGTCAAAAGGTGTAGCTACAATCCTAACATCATAGTAAAGCGAGCCCGCTTCAACCATGAAATCTTTTCTGTCAAAAACAAGCGCGTCGGGAGCTGTGCCATACGCCACTCTGGCATCGGCAATACTCATACCCTTAAACTCTTCCATCACGCTTTCTGCAACAGCACTTACTCTCTGAGTCTCCCTTGCGCGGGCATTAAAGCGCGCGCTCATTACAAAAGCCATGAGAATAGGCCCTGCAACAAGCGCAAGTATAATCACGGCCACAAGCACTTCCACAAGGCTGAAGCCTTTATTATTCAGTTTATTATTCTTACATGAATCATTCTTCATGAACTTAACAAACCTTTATCTACGATTGGGGTTTTTGATAATTCCGAAAAGGTCATAAAGACCTGCCTCGTATTCCTTCAAATCAGGTGCGGTGTACTCGGCACCGGTTCCCTGTGCCACATAATCGGTAACCTCAATAGTACCGGTAATATAGCCGTCTGTTTCATCTGCAGCCTTAGAGTATACTATATTTTTGATTTTCTTTTTACCACCATACTCTAGGATTGTATTAACTATGGTCTTTAAATTGATGTAGTCCGTGCTGTTAACGTATGATACGTCTCTTCTCAGAATCTTAATTTCATCCGAATAATCTTCAAGTCCTGCATTGGCCACAGTCTCGGCAGGAATGACGAATACCTCTTCAAAGTCTTTGATGCTTATGGTCGAATATTCAACATATGCTCTCTTAAGAGTATCAACAGCTATTACAAGCGCATCCTCTTCACGCGCATCTGCGGGAAAAGAAGAAAGAGTTGTGTCAATAGACTCAGTCATAGCTGCAATCATTAAATTGTAGCCTTCCATATTGTCATATACTTCTTTAAGTTCATTAACCTTTTGTCTTAACGCCACATTCTGCGTATGAAGCGTATCAGTCTTTTCCTGCAGTTTTTGGAACACCAACATATAAAAAGCCAGAAACGCTAAAAGGCCTGCCAGCACTACATACAAAAAAACTTTTTGATTATTCAAAACACTTATGTCAAACTTATTCTTAGTCTTTGAAGTCATTTTGATATCTCCCGATATTACCTTAATCGTTATTTTTCTCCCGTTGCTCCGTTTGAATGATAGATACATTCAAGATTGAATGTATAATAGGTTTCTTCAGAAACATCTTCTTCAAAGTCATCGTCGACTTCTTTGTTTTCGTGCTTAATCGCAACTTCTTTATCAGTAGTCTTGCTGATTGAACCTACTCTTACATCTGCAAGGGTTTCAAATTCACGAACGGTATTAATAATTCCTGCCGCATCCATCATAGTAGGAACCTTGATGGTGAATGTAGCCTGATTATTGTCCGACTGGAATGCTTCAACGGTAGCATTGGAAGGAAGCTTTGCCTCCAGTTCCGTAAGGAAGGCTACCAAGCCATCATTATTACTGTCGGTAAGCGAAGCTACCTTTACAACTTCTTCATATAACCTGCTGACATTGTCGCACTGTTCTTTAACCTTCAACGCGGGTTCGTATTTTTTCTCCAGCAACTCGAGGGTAGTCTTTTGAAGTACTTCATCCTCATATGGTTTCTTGGCCATAATATACATAGCCGCGATAATTACTCCAATCAAAAGAAGGCACAGAATGGAAAGACTTAAGTAATTTGTCTTCTTGGCATCTGCTTTCTTTTGGTCTTCTATAAAGCCTACGGGGCTTATGGAAGCGCCCATGGCTGTAAGATACTCGCCTGTATCCTTAACCTGCGCATTAAGGGCGAAAGTTACGGATTTAACTGAGTTTACGGACTCTGTGGTTACTCCGAGTTCATTGGTAAAGAGTTTGTCGAGTCCTGCAATCTGAGAGCCTAAGCCTATCATGGAAACCTTGGTGATAGGATGCTCTACGTTCTTGGAATTATATAAATCAAGTACTCTTCCCACGTTGCCGACTAAGGGGCCGAGAGCCTCGGTCATGTCGGTCATTGCTTTGCGGTCGCCTTTATCGAGAGTCTCTTTTAACTTAAGAGTCTCCTCGTCTTCGCCCGAAAGTGTAGGGTAAATACAATTGTGTTCTTTGAGCAAATCGATGCATTTGCCGTAACTGTCCTCATTAAAGAGGTGGTAGCTCATCATGGTCTGTACGGTATTGTCGATACCGTAGCCTAAGTTACGCTGCATCATAAGTTCACCGGAGCGAATAATGGTAGCGATGGTAGACTGCTCTTCCACCTTGATTACCATTTCGGTTTCTTCGGTGACTTCCTTCTTCATAATCTGAACTACGCTGTTGCCGGCATAGTCAACTCCGACGAGTTTAAGGCCTGCCTGTTCAAATAAAGTGTCGTAGCCCTGAATAAGTTCTTTCTCGCATGCAAGAAGCATTACTTTTAACTTGGCAGCTTCGGTGTCGGCATTCTCGCGTCCGAGCACGATGTAACCAAGTTCATATTGTGACAAATCAACAGGGAAATATTCGCTTGCATTGGCCCTGATAAGATCGTCAACCTGATTAAGCTTAACGTTGGGAAGCATAATCTCACGGTTCGCAATCTTCGAACACGTGATGGTACACACTGCCTGACGGGTCTTAATCTTATTGTCTGCAAGAGCCTGTCTTAAGGTTCCCGCATATTCCTTGCTGTCTGATATGTAACCGTCGTCGAATACCTCATCGGGTGTAGGAATGTTGATACATTTATACACCTTGGGGTTCTTGGACTTATAGTCCATTTCAACTATCTTGGTAAGAGAGTTTCCTACCTCAATACTCAATACTTTTGACATAATTCTCCTTTTACCCGGCTAAAATGCGTAAAAACCGAGATACCAGGTAATGATATTTACTCCCCATAATGCCGCGATAAAAATCCCGGCCGAAAGGTAAGGTCCCATAGCGAGAACGCTTCCTTCCTTACTCACCTTCATGCGAATTAAATGTATGCAGGCTCCCAATATGCAACCGACCATAAATGCAAGGATTGCGCACTTCCAGCCTAGGAACAGCCCTGCGGCTGCCATAAGCTTAACGTCTCCTCCTCCGATTGCACGCCCCTTTGATACAAGCAAAAGAATGAGTAAAAACAAAGATATCGAGACTGCTCCGATTAAGTAATCCTTCCAGTTCGATAAATCGGTAAAGAGTCTCACAAGTCCCAGTACGGCTATAAAAATGTTAAAGCCGACGGGTATTTCATAAGTCTTAAAATCGATGACACTGAGTGTGAATAGTGCCGAAAACAAAAGGCAAAGAAGCAGGGATTCTATTGTTATGCCTTTTAACACAAATACGAACACGTAAACCGCGCCGTTTATAAATTCAACCACAGGATACTGCGGGGAGATTTTCTCCCCGCACTTCCTGCATTTACCCCGTAAGAACAACCAGGAAAACAAAGGAATGAGGTCATACCACCGTAAGCGGTATCCACACTTCATACAATGACTCCCTTCCGTGACTATGCTTTCGCCTCTTGGGATACGTATCATGCATACGTTAAGAAACGAGCCTATTACGATTCCGAAGAGGAATACGAAAATATAGATTGGGATTAGAAGTTCTGCGGGCATTGGTTACTCCGTAATTATTTCTTAAGTTTAGCGTTAACGCCATTTGTAGTATTGTCAGGGTTAGGATAGCACTCATATACATCTGAGCCAATCTTAATAGTAACTTGCGAAACGCCTTCTGTATCGTTTCCTGAAATTGCAAATGTTCCACCGCTAAGCTTTGTCGTAGGCAAAGTATTTTCCATACCTGTTACAACACCAAAACCGCTTGTAAAAGGCGTCTTTCCGTCTGCAACTGCTGCATCTATAGCAGTAGCCATTGTCTGTGCAGTCTGAACGTCAGCAGATATTCTTGAGTTGTTAACAAATCTTGTGTACTGAGGAGCAATTACAACTACCAAAATTACCATGATGGCAATAACGATAATAAGCTCTACAAGTGAAAAACCTTTGTTGTTTAATTTTCTTTCTTTCATTTTCATATCTCCTTTTTAAGTAGATGATAATATATCTTAATCGCTCTCCCTGCGAAAGCGGTTAATTCTTTATAAAGTGTTAAGTGCGTTGTACATACTTAGCATAGGTGCAAGACAAGCCGCTATAAGGCTTCCGACAATCACCGCAAGTACAATAATAATCATAGGCTCTAACGCAGCCATAAGTGACTGAACTGCCATTTCAACTTCTTCGTCGTAGTAATCTGCGAGTTTGGTAAGCATATCTTCTACATTACCGGATTCCTCGCCGATTCGAGCCATATGATATACCATGGGTGGAAACATCTTACACTCTTCGAGAGGTCTGGATAACGGTTGACCTATTGTAATATCATCGTGACACTGCTCCATGGCCTCTTTGAAATATACATTTTCCATGGTATTTGCAGTCATTTCAACAGCTTCCGACATTGGTACGCCTGCCGCCATAAGCGTTGATAGCGTACGAGCCATGAGTGATGACGATTTCTTTATTTCAAGATTCTTTAAAACAGGAATCTTAAGCTTCAGCTTATGGAAAAAATGCTTACCCGAGTCAGTTGTGCTCCACGCCTTAAGGGCTAATATCACACCTACCACAATCGGAAGAATTATTATCCAGTTGGCTATCAGAAAATCACTCATCTTCATAACAGCCACTGTTATTCCGGGTAGTTCCGCGCCAAGTTCGTTAAACATTGAAGTGTACCTTGGAATAACGGCTACCAGCATAACGACTACCACAATAACCGCAACAATCATTACCACTACAGGGTATATCATTGCTTTTTTGACCATGGCCTTAATCTTTGCAGTCTTTTCAAACTGAGAGGCCATTCTTTCAAACGATACATCCATTTGTCCGGAAGCTTCGCCTGCGGCTACCATATTAATCATCAGCTCAGGGAAAACCTTTGGATAAGCCCTAAGAGATTCCGATAAAGTCTCACCCTTTTCAACATTGGCTCTGACGCCCATCAGCGCTTTCTTAAGCTGCTTATTCTCTGTCTGCTCAATCAAAAGCTTTAAGCATTCAAGAATCGAAACGCCGGCTCTTGTCATACTTACAAACTGTCTTGAGAATACCGACAAGTCTCTTGCGGTAGGATAACCGCCGATTTCGATGTTTATGTCTTTGGTGAGCACGCTTTGTTCTTTGAGCTTGGCTATCATTAAGTCCTGGGACTTAAGCTTCTGCCTTGCAAGTTCTAAGCTGTCTGCCTCGATGGAGCCTTTCTTGAGATTACCGAGGGCATCCACCGCTTCATACGCATATGCTGCCATAAATTCTCCCTTTTAGGTTACTCGTCAAAAGAAACCTTAATCATCTCGCTAAGAGATGTAATTCCGTCAAGCACATATTCGGTAGCACTCATTCTTAAGGTGTGCATTCCTTCTTCAAGCGCTTTCTTCTTGATATCATTGGCGGTGCCGCCCTTACCTACGATAAGTCTAAGGTCGGGAGTCATCTCCATGATTTCGTATACACCGATTCGGCCTTTATAACCCATGTTGTCACACTTCGGACATCCTTTGGGCTCATAAATCATATGAGGTTCATTGTCCTTAATGTTAAGAATCTCTCTCTCTTCTGCTGTTGCGTCGTGAGCCTGCTTACATTCGGGACAGAGTCTTCTGACAAGTCGCTGAGCAATTACACCGATTACAGAATCGGCAATCAAGTAACCTTCCACACCCATGTCTTCAAGACGGGTAATGGTGCTGGCTGCAGAGTTGGTATGCAGTGTAGATACTACCAAGTGACCTGTGATGGAAGCCTGAACTGCTATCTCCGCCGTTTCTCTGTCTCGAATCTCACCGATCATGATGATATCCGGGTCCTGACGTAAGATGGAACGCAAGGAGGATGCAAAGGTAAGCTCTGCTTTGTTGTTAACCTGTACCTGATTGATGCCGTCGATATTGGCTTCGACAGGGTCTTCAACGGTTATGATGTTAACGTCTTCTTTGTTAAGTTCAGAAAGTGCGGTGTAAAGGGTTGTGGACTTACCTGAACCTGTAGGACCGGTTACAAGCAAGATTCCGTGAGGGTTGGAAATGATGTGGTCAAAATGCTTCATTTCCCAATCTCTTAAGCCAAGTTCCGCTTTATTACGTGTAAGGGACTTCTTAACCTGAAGTCTCATAACTATCTTTTCGCCGTAAACCGTAGGAAGAACGGATACACGGATATCGTACTCGGTACGCTCAACGGTCTGTGTGATACGACCGTCCTGAGGCTTACGTTTCTCGGATATATCCATGCCGCCGATAATCTTGATACGGGCTACAATTGCGGGTAATAATTCTTTGGGATATCTTCTGTATTCGTAGAGAGCACCGTCAATACGGAAACGAACACGTACGCCGCTCTCCAGTGCCTCGATGTGGATATCGGAAGCACGCTTAAGTGCCGCTTTCTCGATTAAATCCTTAACGAGCATTACGATAGGCGAGTTGTTGACGTCATCCGAAGAATCGTCATCCACTTCGGTAACCCGCGCGAGTTTTTCCTTGGTGTACTCTTCAAGTGCGGAGTCCATATCCTCGGAGCCGTAAAGCCTGTCGAGAGCAAGCACAATGGCTCTCGGAGTGGTAACGACGGGTTCTACCTGACAGCCTGTGATGATGGAAATATCATCAATGGCATCAAGATCCAAAGGGTCGGCCATAGCCACCCTCAAAATATTCACATTATCCGGTGCATATCCAATGGGTAAAGCTTTGTTTTTACGAAGTACCTGAGCAGGTACCAAAGCTAAGATTTCGGAAGGCACAGTTGCATTGACAAGGTCAGTCATTGCATAGTGAAGCTGCCCCGCAAGAGTCTCTGCTATGTTCTCTTCCGTAACCATATTAGAATCAACCAGAATCTCACCAAGCTTGCGCCTGGATACTTTCTGTTGAGCAAGTGCTGTTTCGAGTTGCTCTCTGGTGATGGCGCCACCATCTACCAAAAGTTCCCCTAACCTTATTTTCTTCTGACCGTAGTATGCCATAAACTACCCCCATAGTTTATTATCAATCTTTACGATTGCCGCATAACTCACTTGTCATCATCTTCCGTTAAAGCGATAGCGCTTCCGTAAAAGAGTGACCTCTCAATACCGATTTTAACAGGATTTTCCTGCAAACGTGACTGACTCCCCAATCAGCCGAGCTTAATTTCCATGCCCTCAACGTCCTGTGCAAATTCGATTGCGCTATCTTTGGCGATTCTACCACTATAGTAAAGTTGTGTCAAGGCTTCGTCCATTGTGATCATGCCGGCCTTCCTGTTCGTCTGAATAACGCTCATGAGCTGGTGAGACTTTCCTTCTCGTATAAGATTACGTACTGCGTGATTGGCATGCATTACCTCAAAAGCGGCAACACGTCCCTTTCCGTCTGCAGTAGGTATCAATTGCTGTGAAATAACTGCCTCTAATACGTTAGATAACTGTATACGTATCTGCTGTTGCTGATGAGGCGGAAATACGTCAATTACACGGTCCACAGTGCTGGCTGCACCGATGGTATGAAGCGTCGAAAGAACAAGGTGACCGGTCTCGGCTGCGGTAATGGCTACGCTGATAGTCTCAAAGTCACGCATCTCACCCACAAGAATAACGTCGGGGTCTTCACGAAGCGCAGCTCTTAAGGCATTGGCATAGTTACCCGAGTCAATACCGATTTCACGCTGGTTAACCATTGACATCTGATGCTGATGAAGATACTCGATAGGGTCTTCAAGAGTAATAACGTGTGCATCTCTTGTCTGATTAATCTTATCTATAATCGCAGCAAGGGTCGTTGACTTACCGGAACCGGTGGGACCGGTTACAAGTACAAGACCTCTCTTACGCTGTGCAAGTTCAATTACGCTCTCGGGAATGCCAAGAGATTCGGGTGAAGGCACCTGAGTACCTACAAGTCTGAATGCCATGGCAACAGAGCCACGCTGATGATATACGTTAACTCTGTATCTTCCGAGCATAGGGATAGAGAAGGACATATCGAATTCACCTTTCTCGGCGAATATTGCCTTCTGCTTGTCGTTCATGATTTCATCGGCTACTGCCTGAGTGTCGGGAGGAAGCATCTTCTGGAAGTCCATATTGATAAGATCTCCGTTAACACGCATCTTAGGCGGTAAGCCTACAGTTAAATGTACGTCACTGGCACCAGCCACTTTAGCAACTTTTAAAACCTCTTCAAGTGAAATCATAGAAAATCCCCCGTTTTGCTGTTGACATAATCTAGTTTACCATAATATTCTATTATGTCAACAAATTCAGTCAATTTTTGTGATTTTTCGGACATTTTATCTGTTGACATAATCTCTGTCTATGGTAACCACACAATTAAACTTTTTGTCATTCTTGTATACTTCTTTTTTAATATTCTCAATCACCTCATCGTCACTCATCTTAACATGATAAGGCACAAGCACATCGAATATCAAATTTGTATGGGTAGGGCCGGTAACTATTCTGAAATCATGAATGGTCATTTTTTCATCGATAGACGCAGCTATGCCCTTAACCATTTCTTTGAGGCTGTCGGTAAAAGGATCCCCTACTCTTACGGGATCCATGTGTATTACCGCGGAGCAGTTAAGTTCGCGCGACAGTCTTGCTTCGGCATTGTCGATAACATCGTGAAGTTCGTTGATATTACCGCTGTCCGGCACCTCGGCGTGAAGCGAAATAATAAGTCTTCCGGGTCCGTAATTATGAACCATCAGATCATGCATACCCTGGATTTCATCGTAGCTTGTGACTATCGCCTCTACCTTATCGATAAACTCCGCTGTGGGCGGTTCACCAAGGAGCGGGCTCACGGTTTCTTTGGCCGATTTAAGACCCGCAAAAATAATAAGCGCGCCTACCAGTAAGCCGCTGTAACCATCGAGTCTCCATCCAAAAACCGCATAGAGAACAGTCGCAAGTATAACGGTTGCCGTGGAAATTGTGTCGGAAAGAGCATCCGTCGCCGTCGCCGTAAGTACCGCCGAATCTATCAGCTTGCCGTAATGCCTCAAATAGAACGACATGTATAATTTTACCAAAACACCTGCTAACAAAATGGCAACAGAAACATAGGAAAAATTGATATCTTCGGGGTGGATGATCTTCTTAAAAGAATCCCTCACAATCTCATATCCCATGAGGATAATCGCCAGTGAAACTATAAGTCCCGCAATATACTCGATGCGCCCGTGTCCGTACGGATGGTCGGGGTCGGGCTTCTTGCCCGCGAACTTAAATCCTATTACGGAAATCAGCGACGAACCCGCATCGGATAAGTTATTGAAGGCGTCCGCCGTCATCGCTATGGATGCACTGAGTATTCCGGCAACATATTTTATTGCAAAAAGAAGGATATTTAAGAAAATTCCATATCCGCTTAGGACTACGCCGTAGCGCTCTCTTACTTTCTGATCGGTAACGTTTTCTGAATCTTTGACAAACAGTTTTATTATAAGTTTAAGCATGAAAATTCATGACTCCTTCGAGTTTCTTTTTAATTTATCTGACAAAAATAAATATATTACTATAATTTGTGCTTGACAACAGTCAAATAACGGGTTATCGTAAACGTGTCCGTTCACCGCGGATAATATTATGAAAAGGAGGTAAAAAAATGATTAACATGACTTACGCGATTGTCGCATCCAAAGTATTTGCACCTACAGTGAATACAAACATTTTTGCTGCCTCCGGACAGGATTTTGATTGAGTCCGAATTGGAAAGGGCTATTTGAAGCCACAAGACTTAATTTAAAAGCGTACACTCACGGCGGAAGCAGTTTATGTTCCCGCCGTTTTTTTGTGCAAAAAAACGCTCAAAATACCTGTTTGGGGACAATTTAGGAGGGATTTTTATTAAAACACGTAACACCAAAACAAAATTTAAACTGAAATACTATATCAAAAAGTATGCGGTTCATTATATATGCGCTGTACTTGCGCTTGTACTGTCTGTATCACTTGACATGCTCTCCCCACAGATCATCTTACATCTGGTGGATGATGTAATCCTTGGGGGCGACAATCGATATGTTAACCTGCTTCTTGCGGGAATACTGCTTATAGGAGTAGGCCGATTTATATTCCAGTATATTAAGGAGTACATATTCGATTATGTATCCGTTAACATAGCCTGCCACTTAAGGCGCGATTTGTTCGTGCATGTGGAGCATCTGGACACAGCTTTTTTTGACAAGAACAACACAGGCGAAATAATGGCCCGCGTTAAGGATGATATCGACCGTATCTGGGATGCGCTCTCTTACGTATCGATGCTTATTATCGAGGTGTTCATCCACACGGTTATCATCATCTTCTGTATGTCGAGACTAAGTCTTCCTCTTACCGTCATTCCCGTGATTTCCATGGGTATCTGCGGTGTGCTTGCTTTCTTACTTGAAAAGAAGCTTGATAAAGTATACGAAGACATCTCCGAAGAAAACGCGGTACTTAACACTACTGCCGAGGAAAACATCGGCGGCGTAAGAACCGTTAAGGCTTTTGCAAGAGAAAAGCACGAAATTGAAAAGTTCAAGAAACACAATGAGAAATACTGCGAGCTTAGCATCAAAGAAACCGAAACATTCGTTAAGTACTATCCGTATTTCCAGTTCATATCACGTATCTTACCCTTCCTTATTCTTTTCGGGGGCGGATACATGTATTTAAAGGGCAAAATGACTCTCGGTGAGGTGTCCGCATTCGTTGCATACTCACAGAACATCGTCTGGCCCATGGAAATGCTCGGATGGCTTACCAACAGCTTCGCAAGCGCTATTGCTTCTTACAAGAAGATTAACAAGATTTACGAGGAGGCTTCCAAAATCGTTGAGCCCGAGAATCCTGTGGCTCTTCCTGTAGTACACGGCGATATTCGCTTCGAGAACGTATCTTTCCACAAGGAGGATATGCACGAAATTTTGTCGGATATTTCTTTTGAAGTTAAGAGCGGTAAGACTCTCGGCATTATGGGAGCTACCGGTGCAGGCAAGACTTCTGTCGTATCGCTTCTTACGAGGCTTTATGACGCTACTTCCGGTCGTATATGTCTCGATGGGGTTGATATTAAGGACATCAGCCTAAGTACACTTCGCGGTTCCATCTCGCTTATCATGCAGGATGTGTTCCTGTTCTCCGACACAATTTCCGAGAACATCAGGATGGGTGACAAGCCCCACATCAGCGATAAGGTAATTCGTGAAGCATCCCGCAAGGCTTGCGCGGACGATTTCATCGAGAAGATGGACGACGAATACGAGACTATCATAGGCGAGCGTGGCGTGGGACTTTCCGGCGGTCAGAAGCAGCGTATCAGCATTGCGCGTGCTCTTGCCAAGAAGCACCCCATCCTCATCATGGATGACTCCACTTCCGCTCTCGACATGGAGACCGAAAGAAAGATTCAGGAAACACTTTCCGAACTTAAAGACACTACTAAAATTATTATCGCTCACCGTATCAGCGCCGTTAAGGATGCCGACGAAATCATTATTCTTAATGAGGGTCGCATCGCCGAGCGCGGTACACACGATGAGCTTCTCTTAAAGAAAGGCTTATACTACGAGACCTACGTGTCTCAGTACGGCGAGCCTGAATCAGAGTTAAGAAAGGAGGCGTAATTTATGGCAGTCAACTCCTTTAAAGAAGACGAATGGCAAAGCGACGTTAAGAAGTCGGTCACTGTAAAGAGATTACTTACTTATCTTCTCGATTATAAGAAGTCTATCGTGACCGTGCTTCTAATAATGGCTTACTGTGTCACCGTAAGTATCATAAATCCGCTGTTTATCGAATCCGCGGTGGACGATTATATTACAGTTAAGGATTTCAAGGGACTTGCGGTACTCATAGGCATTGCTTTGGCCGTCAATATCGTATGGATTCTGTTAGTTAAACTACGTATGCACATTATGGCCAAGGTCACCAACAGTGCAATAAAGACAATTCGAGAAGAACTCTTCGATCATTTGCAGAAGCTTGATTTTAAGTTCTTCGATTCAAGACCTACCGGCAAGATACTGTCGCGAGTAATCAGCGACGTTAACGCACTTAAGGGCGTGCTTGAGAAGCTGGTGCTTACTCTCATACCCGATGCGGTTATGCTTATAGCAATTATTGTAGTTATGCTTGTTAAGGATTTTAGGCTTGCTCTTGCAGCCATGGCCGGTCTTCCCATCCTTCTTGTGTCACTTCTCACCCTTGAGAATCTGTGCCACAAGAACTGGAAAATCGTGCGAAAGAAATCTTCCAACGTAAGCGCTTTTGTACACGAAGAAATCGCAGGTATTCGTATCGTTAAGTCATACAATGCCGAGGGCGAAACCCTTGATACCTTCGATAATCTTATCGGCGAACACAAGGGAAGCTTTTTAAAGGCTGTTCGTATCAACGATATGTACAACTCATTTATCGAAATCAGTTGGGCTGTAAGTTCTTTTGCAATGTACTTTGTAGGCATTAAGGTAATCGGTATTGATAAGCTTTCAATCGGTACTCTTCTTGCTTTCGGTACATACATAAGTCTCTTCTGGCAGCCTATTGCCAACCTCGGTGATTTCTACAATCAGCTTATCAGCAATATTGCTGCGGCTGAGCGTGTATTTGAAGTTATGGATACACCGCCCGAGATTCGTGACGGTGAAGGTGTAGAGATTATGCCCGACATCGAAGGCTCGGTTACTTTTGACGATGTAACCTTCTCTTACGAGGACGGTGTTAAGGTACTTAAGGACGTATCCTTCGACATTAAGCCCGGCAAAATGATAGCCCTTGTAGGTCCTACCGGTGCCGGTAAAACAACGGTTGTCAACCTTATCAGCCGTTTCTACGATGCCGAAAAGGGTCGCGTACTCATCGACGGTCACGATGTTAAAGACGTCACCATCGAAAGCCTTCGTAACCAGATGGGCATCATGACTCAGGACAACTTCCTCTTCAGCGGTACCATTCGCGAGAACATCCGCTACGGTAAGCTCGATGCTACCGACGAGGAAATCGAAGCCGCCGCCAAGACCGTTAATGCCCACGACTTCATCATGAAGCTCGAAAAGGGCTATGACACTGAGCTTGCAGAACGTGGCAGCGGATTATCCGTAGGCCAGCGCCAGCTTATTGCTTTTGCCCGTACTATCCTTTCCGATCCTAAGATCTTAATCTTAGACGAGGCTACCTCTTCCATCGATACCAAGAGCGAACTCATGGTACAAGCCGGCATCGCAGCAATTCTTAAGGGACGTACATCCTTCGTAATTGCTCACCGCTTATCTACCATTCGCCGTGCCGATCGCATCTTCGTAGTCGACGACGGCCGTATCGTCGAAGAAGGCACTCACGAAGAGTTACTTGCACGCAAAGGCATGTACTACAACTTATCTACAGCGCAGGCTGTGTAAAAGGTATTAATAATTATGGGTATGATAAAAGGCCACCGGCATAACGCCGATGGCCTTTGTTGTATGTCTTATGTGTGTAACGCGAATTAAGCATTAACGATCTGACCGAAGTCAGGCTTAAGTGAAGCGCCACCGATGAGGCCGCCGTCAATGTCGGGCTTAGAAAGAAGCTCTGCGGCATTGCCTGCGTTCATGGATCCGCCGTACTGGATACGAACTGCTTCTGCAGTAGCTGCATCGTACATCTTAGCGATGAGGTCACGGATAAGCTTGCAAACTTCTTCAGCCTGGTCAGCTGTAGCGGTCTCGCCTGTACCGATAGCCCAGATAGGCTCGTAAGCGATTACAAGGTTCTTAACCTGATCTGCAGTTACGTCAGAAAGGTCCCACTTAATCTGTCTTTCAATCCATTCTTTGTAAGTGCCTGCCTTACGAAGTGCAAGGGACTCACCACAGCAAAGGATGGGCTTTAAGCCTGCAGCAAAAGCCTTCTTAACCTTAGCGTTGATAAGGATATCGTTCTCGCCGAAGATATCTCTTCTCTCGGAGTGGCCGATGATGATGTACTCAACACCTGCGTCCTTGAGCATGGGAGCGGAAATTTCGCCTGTGAAAGCGCCCTTGTCCTCGATGTAGAAGTTCTCAGCGCCAACCTTAACGTTAGTGCCCTTAACAGCCTCTACAACAGGTACGATATCGATTGCAGGTACGCAGTATACTACGTCAACTGCATCGTTCTTAACTAAGTCTTTTAATTCTGCACAAAGTGCAACTGCCTCGCTGGGAGTCTTGTTCATCTTCCAGTTGCCGGCAATAATACGTCTTCTGGACATATTTAATTCCTCCGTATTTTATTTATCATCTGCTGCGTAAACGCCGGGAAGCTCTTTACCTTCAAGGAACTCTAAGGAAGCGCCACCACCGGTAGAGATGTGGCTCATCTTGTCGCCAAGACCCATCTGGTTAACAGCTGCTGCGGAGTCACCGCCACCGATGATTGTGGTAGCTGATGCTTCAGCAAGTGCCTTAGCTACAGATAATGTACCCTTTGCAAGAGTGGGGTTCTCGAATACGCCCATAGGTCCGTTCCAAACAACGGTCTTAGCAGACTTAACTGCGTCAGCGTAAAGTTCTGCGGTCTTAGGTCCGATATCAAGACCTTCCTTGTCAGCAGGAATAGCGTCGGAAGCTACAACAGATACTTCGATAGGTCCGTCGATAGGATCGGGGAAACCTGCAGCAACGGTGGTATCAACAGGAAGAAGGAGCTTCTTACCAAGCTTCTCAGCCTTAGCCATCATTTCCTTACAGTAATCAATCTTCTCCATATCAACAAGTGACTTACCGATTTCATAGCCCTGAGCCTTTAAGAAGGTGAATGCCATACCACCACCGATGATGAGGGTATCTGCCTTCTCAAGGAGGTTATCGATAACGTTAAGCTTATCAGCTACCTTAGCACCGCCGAGAATTGCTACGAAAGGACGTACAGGGTTCTCAACTGCATTGCCGAGGAAGTTGATTTCTTTCTGCATAAGGTAACCAACTGCACAGTTGCCGCCTTTTGCACGAACATACTTGGTAACTACGGATACAGAAGCGTGTGCTCTGTGAGAAGAACCGAATGCATCGCATACATAGTCATCGCAAAGAGCTGCAAGTTCTTCAGCGAACTTCTCGCCTGCCTTAGCGGGCTTGGTCTCTTCTTCCATACGGAAACGGGTATTCTGAAGAAGAACTACATCGCCTTCCTTCATAGCTTCAACAGCCTTGGTAGCTGCTTCGCCGGTAACGTTGTAATCAGCAACGAAAACAACTTCTTTACCAAGCTTAGCGGAAAGAGCCTTAGCTACAGGTGCAAGAGATTCCTTCTCGTTGGGTCCTTCTTTAACCTTGCCAAGGTGGGAGCAAAGAATAACCTTGCCGCCGTCTTTCATTAACTTCTGGATGGTGGGAAGAGCTGCAACGATACGGGTATCGTCTGTGATCTCACCGTTCTTAAGGGGTACGTTAAAGTCGCAACGTACAAGTACGCGCTTACCCTTAGCACTAAAATCATCAACAGTTTTCTTGTTTAATGCCATGATGAATGTCCTCCAATTGGATTTATTTTATTACATAAAGATGGACCCGGCCCTAGCCGGACCGGGCCCACATTAGTTCTTAACCTTTAAGAAACCAAATTACTTAAGAAGGCTTCCGAAGTGCTTGATGGTACGAACCATCTGGCTGGTGTAAGAGTTCTCGTTGTCATACCATGAAACAACCTGAACCTGTGTGGTTCCGTTGTCAAGAGGAAGAACCATGGTCTGAGTTGCATCGAAGAGAGAACCGAATCTCATACCGATGATATCGGAAGAAACGATTTCATCCTCGTTGTAACCGAAGGACTCGTTAGAAGCTGCCTTCATAGCTGCATTGATCTGATCCTTTGTAACGTTGCCTTCTACAACAGCGGTAAGGATGGTGGTAGAACCTGTAGGGGTAGGTACTCTCTGTGCTGCGCCGATGAGCTTACCGTTCAACTCAGGAATAACAAGGCCGATTGCCTTAGCTGCACCTGTTGAGTTGGGAACGATGTTGCAAGCTGCTGCACGAGAACGTCTCTTGTCGCCCTTTCTCTGAGGTCCGTCAAGTGTCATCTGGTCGCCGGTGTAAGCGTGGATGGTGCACATGATACCGGACTTGATGGTAGCGAGATCGTTAAGAGCCTTAGCCATAGGTGCAAGACAGTTTGTGGTGCAGGAAGCTGCAGAAATGATCTTGTCATCCTTGGTAAGATTCTGGTGGTTAACGTTGTAAACGATGGTAGGAAGGTCATTACCTGCGGGAGCAGAGATAATAACGTGCTTAGCACCTGCATCGATGTGAGCCTGTGCCTTATCCTTGCTTGTATAGAAACCGGTGCACTCAAGTACTACGTCTACGCCAAGCTTGCCCCAAGGAAGGTTGTGAGCATCTGCTTCCTTGTAAATTGTAATCTTCTTTCCGTCAACGGTGATGGAATCTTCACCGAAAGAAACCTTGTCGCAAAGTTCGTAACGACCCTGTGTTGAGTCATACTTTAACAAATGTGCAAGCATTTCAGGGCTGGTAAGATCGTTGATTGCAACGATTTCAAAACCTTCTGCGCCGAACATCTGTCTGAATGCAAGACGACCGATACGGCCAAAACCATTAATTGCTACTTTTACTGCCATTTTTAATTTCCTCCTGGAATATAAATATATTTTATTTTGACGCTTCCGCTGCTACACGTTATTGTCAAAATTTTGTCAGCGCCATTATTTTATAGTATTTAGAAACAAAATTCAATACTTCTCTTAATTAATTTAGTAAAATCTTATGGTTTTACCAAAAAGAATTCGATGATATAATTTTTTTGTAAATTATTCAAAGCGGCTTTCTCATACCGCTTCATCACATATATGGAGGACACTGATATGCCAATTCTTGCAGACCAGCACATGCACTCTTCTTTCAGCGCAGATTCCAAAGCGCCTCTTAAAGATATGGTGGAAAGCGCCATTTCCAAAGGACTTACCCACATCAACATAACCGAGCATAACGATTTTGATTTCGGCGAGACCGAAATGTTTCCCGCCGGCGCCTGGGATTTAAACGTAGATTCATATTTATATGAACTCTTAAGTCTCCGCGAACAGTACAAGGACAAGATTACCATCGGTTTCGGCATCGAAATCGGAATGGTAGAATCCGCTTTTCGTAAGAACGCGGTACTTGCCCGCTCTCACGAGTTCGACTTCGTAATCGGTTCCATCCACGTAGTTAACGGCATCGACACTTACGAGCCCCGCTACTACGAAGGCAAAACGGTCAAAGAAGCCGTAAACGAATACTACGAAGCAATGCTTAAAAACATTAAGCAGTTCACCAATTTCGACGTTCTCGGTCACATGGACTACATTGTCCGCACGGTTCCCGGCGGCGAGGCTGTGTATAACTCCATGGATTACAAGAACTACACCGACGAAGTAATCAACATTCTCCTTGAGAACGAAAAGGGTATCGAGATTAACACTTCCGCTCTTTGGAAGAAAGGTATGTCTCAGCCCAATCCCTGCATCGACATCGTCCGCGCCTACAAGGAAAAAGGCGGCGAGATAATCACCGTCGGCTCCGACGCTCACAAGCCCGAGAATGTTGCCGGTGCTTTCGACGTAGCCGAGCAGATTCTTCGCGACTGCGGCTTCAAGTACTACAGCGTATTCAAGGACAGAATTCCTACATATGTAAAGTTATGATAACTGTAGCAAAAGAACCGGATATTAACATCCGGTTCTTTTTATATGCTTAATTATTCAAGTACGAACGCCGCGAACTGCAAATGTCCGTTGCCCTTGAAAGTGAAGTACAAAGCATTGATGCCGTCGGGAACGGTGATGTCGGCCGCGGTGTAGTGCCATACATTAGCGTAGCCAATCGGAATGGAGCCAAGAACGGGGCCGTCCCAGGATGTCTTAACTTGAAGCTCGCCGGTGGCGTAGCCTTTGGTCTTGGCTGAAATCTTCTTAATGCCCTTGCAATCGAAGTATTTAAAGCCTGCGGTAGCGGTATCGCGCATGTTGGCGATATAGCCGTAGTTCTCGTCGCCGTCGCGGCCTTCCTGAGTAATCTTGGGGAATCTGTCGTCCATCCATCCGGACCATGCAACGTAGGTCATATCTATGTCGTTAAAGAGGTTGCATGCGATATAAGTAGGATATTCGCCCTTGCCCGCTAACGGCTTAAGTCCGCAGCAAGAGGTCATCTCAGCCTGCTTGAAGGTGCCGTCCGCATTGGGGGTAAGCTTTTCAAAGCAACCCTGACGGCTGTAATTGGTGCCGTTGGTATGTCTGTGGTAGAAAATGAACCAATCATCCTTTATCTGTACCATGCTGCCGTGGTTATTGGCTGTATAATAAGCGCATTTCTCTGCAGGCTTGTAAGTATCGATATGAAGGTCGCCACCGCTTACAAGAACGCCCTTGTACTCGAAGCCTTCACGCGGATTCTTGCTCATCATGTAGCAAAGCTCATGGAACTTAATCGATGAATAAATAAAGTAATAATACTCACCTTTCTTACGAATCGAAGGAGCCTCGAAGAACTCATGTCCGAAGTAAGAATCGCTCTCGGATGAATAAGCGGAGCTCTTGGCGATAAATACGGGATCCTCTTCTATCGTAACCATATCGGGGCCGAGAACAGTACACATGGGACCACGTCTGGACTTGTCTCCGTATCCGCAGAAACCGGTATAAAGATAAACCTTGTCCCCCTCGCGAAGTACTCCGGGGTCGAACTGCGGGTCTTCCTTACCGCTCTTACCAAGAAGTGTACCGTCTTTATAATGAACGTGGTCATAAAACTCATACTTACCTGCGGGAGTGTCACATACTGCTACAGAAACTGTACAGTCATTGCTGATGGTGTAGTAAAGATAATATCTTCCGTCGGGACCCACAGCCACATCGGGTGCGTAAAGGTTACCCTGCAAATCATCATTGCCGGGCTCCTGGTCCTTTCGATAAATCACACCCTCGTATCTCCAAGCTCCGAGATCGTCTACAGGTGCCGACCAGCACACATAATCGCCCATACAATATACATCGCCGTTAAAGAAATCATGCGAGCCGTACACATAAACCCTGTCGCCGAACACATAAGGCTCGCCGTCGGGCACATATTCCCACGAAGGAAGATACGGATTAACCGCCTGCTTAAGTGTATCCAACATAAAAAGAAACCTCCTCTTGTAAATCCTTTTACTAGATTTTACCTAAGAGGAAGTTCCCATTACTAACCAAGTATTGCTTTTTCCTACCCAAAAAGCCAAGAAAATTTACTAAAATTTACCGAATCAAAGGATTACGCTACCTGCAAAAACATACTCTCCGTCGTAGAAAACCGCCGTTTGTCCCGGTGTAATGGCACGAACCGGATTCTTAAACTCTGCCCTGAATACACCGTCTGCGCTCTTAGAAAGAACGCACTCCTCGCCCTTATGTGCATACCTTATCTTGCACATAAGAGTCCTTGGCAGCATGCTCTCCTCTCCCGCCATAAAGTTCACATCTTTCACGGCAAAAGAAGTCGTAAACAAATCTTCATTTTCCCCGATAACCACCGCATTGCGAGCCGCATCGATTCCCGTCACGAACACCGGATGCCCCATTGCAAGATTAAGTCCCTTGCGCTGGCCTATAGTATAATTGACAATTCCCTTGTGCTCTCCGATAACAGTACCGTCCTTATCCACAAAAGAACCATTCTTAAAATTCTTGCCCGTAAAGTGCTTCAGAAATCCCGCATAATCGCCGTCGGGGATAAAGCAGATATCCTGACTGTCAGCCTTGTGAGCGACAGGAATGCCGGCATCCTCAGCCATCTTACGAACCTCGCTCTTTTCGTACTGTCCCAGAGGCATCAAAGTCCGCGACAGTTGCTCCTGCGTAAGATTACAAAGCGCATACGTCTGGTCCTTGGTGGCCGTTGTCGCGTTCTTAACCGAATAGCGCCCGTTAACAATATCGATATTGGCATAGTGCCCCGTCGCAACGTAATACGCGCCTTCTCTGTCGGCAACCGACGTCAGCATGTCCCACTTAATCGCAGGATTGCAAAGCGTACATGGATTGGGCGTTCTGCCCTTTTCGTACTCGCTTGCAAAATACTCCATAACCGTAGCCTTAAACTTATCGGACACATCCTCAATAATATGCTTAATCCCAAGCACACGCGCCACTTCAGCCGCATCACCCGAAAACGTCTCTTCCTTAAACTGCTTCATTGTGACGCCTATAACTTCGTATCCGTTCTTTTGCAAAAGAAGGGCCGCAACGGAAGAATCAACACCTCCCGAAAGCCCGACAACAACTTTTTTCCTGTCCATTATTACTCTCTTAATCTTCTTAAATATTCAACGCTCTCACCAAGCGCGTCGATAATGTAATCAACTTCCTCGACAGTGTTCTCGTGACCGAGTGAGAATCGAATAGACTGTCTTGCGCGCTCCTCGTCCCCTGTAATCGCCGTAATGACATGTGAAGGTGTATCTGTGCTCATAACGCACGCAGAGCCCGTAGAGACGCATATGCCCTTCATATCAAGGGATATCAAAAGCGATTCTCCTTCTACCCCGGCAAAAGAAAAATTAATAACACCCGGAAGTCTGTAATCCATACTGCCGTTAACGCTTACGCCTTCAAGTCGTTTCAAAACGCCGTCATGAAGGCGCTTTGTAAGCATGGCTTCGTACTCGGCACGTTCAGCCATCTTCTCTAACGATATCGTCGCAGCGACCGCCATGCCCACAATCCCCGGCACGTTCTCCGTGCCGGCACGCAGTCCGTACTCCTGGCTTCCTCCATGTATAAACGAGCTAATCGGTGTACCCCGCTTAACATACAGGAATCCCGCACCTCTCGGCCCGTTAAACTTATGTGCCGATGCGCTAAGCAAATCAATATTCATCTTCTCGGGGCTAAGCTCAATCTTTCCGTAAGCCTGCACCGCATCCGTATGAAACAGTACTCCGTGAGCCTTGGCAATCTTACCGATTTCTTCTATCGGTTGAAGTGTGCCGGTTTCGTTATTGGCAGTCATCACCGAAATCAAGACTGTATCACCACATATCGCACGCTCGATATCTTCAGGATTAACTCTGCCGTCGGCGCCGACATGCACATATGTAACGCGCACACCGTTACGCTCAAGATATTTGGCCGTCTCCAGCACCGCTTTATGCTCTATATCCGTCGTAATCAGATGTCTGCCCTTATCCCGGCACGCATCCATTACCCCTATCAGCGCAAGATTATCGGCTTCGGAGCCTCCTGAAGTAAACACTATTTCTTTGTCAAAAGCAGACAACGACTCAGCAATCACACGTCTTGCGTCATTAAGTCCTCTCTTGGCAAGAGAACCCGCCGCATAGCTCTGCGAAGGATTGGCATATATTTCTTTAAAATATGGTTGCATCGCCTCGTAAGCTTCGTCACAAAGCTTGGTGGTAGCTGCATTGTCCGCATAAATTGTCTTTTTCATATTAATCATGATAACAAAACAGTCGGGCCACTTCAATAAGTAACCCGACCGTGAAATCCATTTTATTAATTATCTATCCTCTCGGATGTGCCTTGCTGTATACATCTCTGATTCTCGAATGATTCATATTGGCATATACCTGCGTGGTAGAGATATCGGAGTGTCCGAGCATCTCCTGAACGCTTCTTAAATCCGCTCCGTTCTCCACAAGGTGAGCCGCAAAAGAATGTCTCAATGTATGAGGCGTGATATCTGCCTCAATGCCAGCCTGCTTAGCATAATATTTGATAAGCTTCCAGAAGCCCTGTCTCGACATAGGCTGCCCGGAACAGTTAACAAAGAGAGTCTGCTCATTCTTATCATCAAGCATGCTTTCTCTTGCATGATCGAGATAATTCTGAACAGCGGCCTTGGCCTCGTGACCGAAAGGAATGACACGTTCCTTGGTCCTGTCGTGGCAGATGATGAAGCTCATCTGCATGTTCACATCATCAAGCTTAAGAGAAATAAGCTCACTTACACGAATGCCGGTAGCATACAAAAGCTCCAGCATCGCCTTATCTCTTATATCCTTGGGTCCGTTACCCTGAGGCTGTTCAAGAAGGCGAACCACTTCAGAAGTGGTAAGAATCTCAGGAATCTTCTTCTCAACCTTGGGAGCCTTTAAACTCTCGGATGCGTCTTCTCTTACCTTACCTTCCTTGTAAAGGTAATGATAGAAGGTCTTAATGCACGCGATATTACGAGAAATGGTGGCAGCACTGAACTTGTTCTTCTCAAGGAAAAGAACATAAGAATTAAGATTGGTAGCGGTAATATCCGCAGGGTCATGAATACCCTGATCTTCCATATATTTACATACCTTACTTAAGTCGCGCTTATAGGAAAGCTCGGTATTCTCTGACATTTTCTTAACGTTATGTAAATAAGTAATAAAGGCATCAATTTGTGACTGCATGCTTCCTCTTCCTCAGTTAAACGTTATGTTCTGTAAACCATTTTTCGGTGTGTAAGTCTTATTATATAGGGTGACAATTAATAAATCAAATACCAATTTTGTTAGATTTTGATTGATTTTGCCCCCAAAAGAATAGAAAGCACAAAATCTATTTTATTATGTGAACCTTCACACTAGATATGCCAAAAAAATTTTTTTGAAAAAAATAAAAAACCAATGCCATGCGGTTAACATAACATTGGTTTCCGTAATATTTTTATGCAAACTTACTTCAGTTCCTTAAGGAATGTTTCGATTCGATCAAGACCCTTATCAATCTGTTCCATGCTGATGGCATAGGAAAGACGAATATGTGTCGGGAAACCGAAATCCGCACAAGGAATAACGGCTACAGCATAGTCATTAAGGAGATGCTCGGCAAGCTTAGCGCTTGTTTCAAGCTTCTCACCCTTATAGCTCTTCTTGAGGGCTTCGGACATATCGATAAAGAGGTAGAATGCACCTTCGGGCTTCATAACGTCCACATAAGGCATTGCCTTAACGCGCTCGTACATATGCACTCTTCTCTTGTCAAACTCTTCCTTCATCTTCTGCATGTCATCCTGGGGGCCTGTGAGAGCCTCTACGGAAGCAAACTGAGCGATAGAGTTGGGGTTACTGGTAGCATGGGACTGCATTGCTGACATGAGCTTCGCAATCTCAACAGAAGAACCTGTATAACCGATTCTCCAGCCGGTCATCGCATAAGACTTGGAAAGACCGGAACAGGTAATGGTATGTTTATAAATATCTTCACCGAGTGAAGCGATACTTACGTGCTTAGCCTTGTCGTAAGTAAGGTACTCGTACATTTCATCGGCAACTACATAGATATCTCTCTTAACAATTACTTCCGCAAGAGCCTGAAGTTCTTTCTTAGAGTACACCATACCGGTAGGGTTGCTGGGAGAATTAAGTACAAATGCCTTAGTCTTATCCGTAATGGCCTTGTCAAGCTGCTCGGCTGTAATCTTATATCCGTTTTCCTTGGCCCCGTATACAAATACGGGAACACCGTCGGAAAGCTTAACCATTTCGGGATAGCTGAGCCAATAAGGCGCGGGAATGATTACTTCATCGCCGGGATTTAAAATAGCATCAAATATATTGGTAAGGGCATGTTTACCGCCGTTTGAAATTACAATCTGATTGGGCGCATAATCAAGTCCGTTAAAGTCTCTGAACTTCTTACTGATGGCAGCCTTCAATTCATTGGTACCGGACGCGGGCGTGTATTTCGTAAATCCTGTCTCGATAGCCTTTATAGCTGCATTACAAATATTCTTGGGGGTGTTAAAGTCAGGCTCGCCTGCTCCGAATCCCACTACGTCCACACCGCTTTTCTTAAGCTCCTTGGCCTTTGCAGTGATTGCAAGTGTTGATGAAGGCTTAACCGCCTTGGCTTTTTCTGATAACGTTAATGACATTTCTAATTACCTCCCTAAACTCCTAACGTTATTCATTTTAGCCGACTAAAGTGCTGATGTCAACGAAATTTTGGATTATTGTATACAATTATCCCGTAATGTATTTTGCGACCTCTTTTTTTAGTCAATTTGCCATCAAAAGAAAAAGCGGAGGCCGAAGCCTCCGCGACATAACTCTTTATTTGCCCTGATGAACCACAATCTGATTGAAAGGAATTTCGATACCGTTTTGGTCGAAGCCTATCTTTATTTCACGGTTTAACAGACGTGCGGCTGAGAAAATGTCTTTCTCATTTACCTTACCGATAACCTTAAGCTGGACTCCGCTCTCGCCGAGTTCTTGTACACCGAGATATTTCGGATCTTCCAAGAAAACGTCTGAATATTTTTCACGAATTGCCGGCAGCAAAGTCTCGAACACTTTCTCAACCTTCTCCAAATCCGTGCTGTAGGATACACTGACCGTCGTTACTGCTACACTGTCGATGGCCGAGCGATTTAAAATATTACGAAGATCTGAGTTGTTGATAAGCTTTATATTGCCGCCCACATCCTTGATGGCTGTAGTACGGATGCCTATGCTTTCGACAGTTCCTCTGTAGCCGCCCACTTCGATGATGTCGCCTACATTAAACTGGTCTTCAAATACCAGAAATACGCCTGTGATAAGGTCTTCCACGAGGCTCTGTGCTCCGAAGCCTACTACCAATGTGATAATTCCTACGCTTGCAAATATCGTACTTACATTAACGCCAATAGCCGCAAGGCACCAAAAGAAACCAACGATGAACGTTACATAGCTTGTGGCACTCTTGATAAGTGTTACAAGACTTCTGCCCTTGGGATTCTTAGGCTTAACCTTGTCAGCGATGAAAAGCACAATCTGCGTAATCGTAACCATCAAAAGAATAATCGCAATAATCTGGAAGAGCGTTGCGAAATTAAACTTAAAGGTCTGGGATACCTTGCTTACGTCGCCGAATATTCTGCTCCAGGTGCCCTGAAGGCTTTCTTTGGTCTCCGGCGAAAGAAAAGGTATAATCGCCGGGTTGGTGATTGCCAAAAATATAAAGAAAACTACAATCAGTCCCACAATTTTGCTTGCCTTAACAGGCTGCTTTTCCTTTTTGATGATTTCGTCGCTCATTTATTCAACCTCCTTGGAAGTAAATATAAGATGTTTTACTATATGATTATCCTCATCTTTAACCGAGTAAAACTCGTGGTCGTCGCCGCTTAATCCGTCGAACGGTCCGAATGACCTTACTATTTCCGTATCGTCAATATCCGTAGCGTCATACATAATCATGGGTTCCAAATAATAAATGCCCTTATCCGCTCGTGAATTTTCTATAATGATTGCGCCGTAGCCGCCTTCAACATCAAGGGTTACCGTGGGTTCTATCATGATACAGCTTTGGCTGTCCTCTGCTCTTAAATCGATTCCGTAGCCTCCGGAATTGTAAAGCTTCAATGTTCCGTCACCGGTAAATGTTACGCTGCCGCCGTAGTAGAAGCCCCATGCAAGAAGTCCTTTGGCGTAATTTTGTCCTACCAGTTTAATCTTGAAGCCGTTACCCATGAGGTTAACATTTATAAATGCATCGGGCATGTTAAAGTTTTCAAGAGTAAGTGTATTGGTTGCCTCATCATAAGAAGCACCACCTACCGGGCCAATAGGCATACGCTTTCGAAGTGGCTCTGTGAGATCTTCATCCTCGGTTCCCACTCTGTTGACCCACAGATAATCGTAGCCATTGTACCAAGCTGACCATGGTCCGTTTACTTTTCCTTCAAATTTCGCGTGTTCAGTCTCATAGTCGGAATTCGGTGCGTAATAGTAATCCGTTATTATTATTCCGTTATCGAAATGTACTCCCTCCTCGTCTATCCACCATTCTCTTTCAAGGTTCCAGACTCCGTCGGTACAGTAAATGTAATCGATAGTACCGTCCGGATGCTCGAGTCTTACGTACTCCTCGTCCAAAACTCCCCAGTCCGGAACATATCCGTTTGGTTCAAGATTTTGTAGTGTGGGGAAGGATTTGTCAGGCTTATCTTTTCTTTCTTTTTCGACTTTAACCTCTTCCTTCGGTTTTTTTTCGGGTTCAGGCTCAGGTTCCGGTTCAGGCTCAACAAAATCCTCGTCATAAGCCAACATTGTAGAATGCTCGTATTCATGGTCGTTAAACAGATCATGCGCCAGCACATCATAGCCGAAAGCATCTTTTACTACCACAACTGCGAGGCAGACGGCGGCGGTCTGCATAATCATGACGCCATGCCGCTTAACAAATTTCTTACCGGCTTTGCTCTTTTTATTTACGTAGTCTGCTTCCTTGGGCGGGACATACTCATGCCCGATGTCAGCTTCTTCATTACAGGAGCTGTAATTCTCGGAAGGGTACCCGTATTCATCATAAATTGGGGGTTTTTTAGAATCTTTTTCAGCCAACGTCTTAATCCTTTATAGGAAATGCCTGATTTGAATTTACATAAGATATTTTAATCAAAGAAACATAACGGCGCGTTAAAGAATTGCGCGCAAGAAAAAGGTGCAGACATCAGTCTGCACCTTGAATAATATATATTATCTTCTTCTCGTAATAGTCTTGGCTATGGTTTCAAAATCCGCGCCCTGCTCAATCTCATACTCGCCTACGCTGATGGACTTATCGTAGTGATTGTCGCATAAGTAATTGTCAAATTCGACTGCGGATTCCACAAGTCCCGCTTCGAAAATTCTGCGGCTTACGCTTACGGAGCTGTCGCCTTTGATTACCTTGATAAGTACGGTCTCTCCGCTGTTCACATAGCCGGTCTCATCATCGGGCATAGGGTTGATGGCGGGAGGGCCTTCCGGTTCGGGCTCGGACTCCGGTTCGGGCTCCTCGACAGAAGCAGATACATCAACAAATTCTGTCTTGCCTTCTTCCGTGGAAGTCTCAGAACTAACCGATGTTTCACTCGATACGGATGACGGCGTCTCGACTGACACCACTTCCTTGCCGGTATCAGAGATCGAAACTACGTTACTCTCGTCCTCGGACACGTCTTTAACCGATTCCAACAATGTTTCGTTATTTACAGGTTCCTGCGCCTTGGCGTTGCCTTTCGGAGCAGCTACACCCATTATCAAAGCCGTAACTATCATTCCGGCTCCGATTCCTCTTAAATATGACTTAAGTTTCATGAATTACCTTCTTTTTGCGATGCAAATAAATCTATTACAAGCTTGACTTCGCCTACTCCGAGGCCTAATTCTCTTGCTATCTGCATATTTGACATGCCTTCGGCATGGAGCTTTCTAATCATTTCGTTGGAGTTCTTGCGTCCGTCATTGTCGGAGTCGAAATGAACGGGTACAGACGCTTCCTTGGTGGATTTCTTACGGGTCTTTGATGTCGCAGGCTTGGGAGCGGGTGCTTCCTCGTCCTTCTTGACAGGTACAGCTACACCGTCGACAATCTCAAGACGTTCGGGTACGAAAGGAACAAACTCAGGTTTCTTCTCTTCTTCGACCTTGAGGGCTTCCTTGAGCACTTCGTCGGCTTTCTTTTTGGCCTCTTCTTCTATGCGCTTCTGCTCTTCGAGTTCTTTCTTCTCGGTCTCTATCTGAGTGCGGGTAGTCTCTAATTCTTCGCCCGCATTCTTAAGCTTCTCGTCCTTGTCGTTAAGCATGTCGTATAAGAATACGGCTTCGTTGTGATTGTCGTTAATCTTCTTAAGAACGGTTTCCGAATACTCATCCACCGCCATAATCTTCTCATTGGAAATCTTTTCAAGCGCGCGCTCGGTCTTCTCGATTGAGTAGTTAACGGTCTCATCCACCATATCGTCGATACGGGTCTTGGCGTTGGCCATTTCCTCGTCGATTAACTTCTTAATCTCTTCCTTGGTAACGTGCTCTTCTTCTTTTTTCTTCCCGTCAGGTAAAAAGAAGCTTACTCCGAAAAATAAGCCTCCTATTACCAACAACACTATTTCTGTTACGCTCATGAAACTTAAATCCTTATATCAAAACTTGATTCCGACATCTTAAGATGAACGCTGTCCTTGTCATTCTTGTGACCGTGAGCGTCCTCCTCCTTATCGCGGCGCTTACCGCCGTCGCCGGTGTATTCGTTGGAGCCTTTTTCCTTGGCATCGAATTTCTTTTGCTCGTTAAGAACTTCGCTTGTGCTCTTAACGGTGTTGGCATTATCACTAACCTCCTTTTGCAGGCGGTTGACAAAATTGGCCTGGTCGGTCTGGCCTTTGTGTTCTTCATTGTGCCTTATGGCTGCAAAATCCTGTGATCGTTGGATTGCACCCGACAATTCTAACGGTCCTAATCCCATTCAAATTCCCCCATTTGAACTGCTCGTTAATATATCGCTACCATTTTAACATCTCCGGCCTCTTTTATAAAGCGGCAATATTTCATGGCTTGCTTGACCACCATTGATACGTCGTCTATACAAATCTTGGTGCCGGGATATACGTTACCTGTTACGATTACAGTTCCCTTTGACTCGGGACTTGTAACATCCATTGCGCCCTGGAACTGGTTAAGTTCTTCGGTGGCCTTGTTTAACTCTGCTGTAAGTGCATTATTGGCCTTGGCAAGCTGCTGAATCTGCATAAGCTGAGGAGTGGTCATCTTGATACCCTGAGCCAGCTTCTGCTTGGCTCCCGCAAGAACGGGTCTTATGGTACCAAGCTGCTTGTTAATCTCCATAATCTTCTTCTGGAGATCGGCAATAGCCATTTTAACCGTCGGGTCCATACCAACTTCGATTACCGTATCGGTACCCATCTCGGAGCCTAAGGTCTTAACCTCTATGCAATTGGTCGCACTTGAACGTCCGCCTGAAATAAATCCTCTCTTACCGGTAACTTTAATATCGGAACCTGCGGTAACGTTACAGTGAAGAATCGATTCAGACTCAAGGAATCCGCCTGCGGTTGCAGTTGCGTTCTCGAGGAACTTGGTAACGATATTGCCACCGGCCTTAAGAACACCCTTATGCATTCCGTTCATGCCTCTGGCGATGGTAATATTCTCACCCGCTTCAAGATAAGCGCCTTCAACAACGCCACGTACCTCGATGGAACCCTTGGCCTTAACGGTAAAGTTCTCGAAGACGTTACCGTTAACACGTACGCTTCCGTCATAATCTATGTTACCTACAGAGTTGTCAACGTTCTCGACTTCAAAGACATTGGATACGAATACCTTGCCTTCAATCAAAGAAACATGTCCCGATACCTGTGACTTTAACTCTGTCTTTTCTTCGTTAATATCGATATTGTGACCGTACTTAAGCGATGCCTGCTTAACGTCACGGGGCTTAATCTTCTCGCCCTTAACATTGGTGCCGTACTCACCAAGCGTAGCGGGAGTAAGTCTTGCCAGAAGGTCGCCTTCCTTACAATGATTAATGGTATTAAGGTTAAAGAAATCGACGCTTCCGTCTTCCAAAAGCGTAGGCTTAACCTTGGGATCTGTGTTAAAGAAATATTCTATGCTTGCATCTGTACCCTGAACCGGAGGCTGACCCTTAACCAGCACTTCCCAAGTGCAGTAATGACGCTCGTTAAGAAACTTATCGATAGCCGCCTGATCAAAGCCAAAGCAGATGCCTCTTGAAGAAAATTCACGCATGAACTCTTCCTTGGGCATTTTGGCGCCGCCTTCAAAAGGAGGAACCATAAAAACAGACACCGACATATTATCCGGTGCGCAGTTAACCTTTACATATTCTGAATCTTTGGTCTGAAAAGGAGTATTGGTAGGAAATAAAGAAACTTCAGAAAGACCCGAAAGCGTTGCTGCAAGGGCCTTTAAATCATATGCGATATTCTTAACGGAAAGATATTCGGTGAGTTCTTCAAGCTTAATCGGACTACCCCCGTCCTTAGGTGGAAACAGCTTGACGCAGCACCTATTATTATTTGCTACTATCTGAAAATAACCATTCATAAACAACCCCCATGAATCAAATTATATCCTACTTTGATTCTAACAGAATTCCCATGTATCGTCCAAGCTTTTCTCTCATTTTCGACAAAGCTTTTGTGTGTAACTGTGATACTCTCGACTCGGACACATCGAGAGCATAGCTGATTTCTTTTAATGTGAGTTCTTCGTAGTAATACAGTAAAATAACCTGTTTTTCTTTCTCCGTAAGGCTCTCAAGGGATTCCATAAGTTTCTCCTTAAGTTCCTTTTTGTCAAGAACTTCTTCGGGACCTTCAAAGTGAGAAGCGAGATTACGCTCATTGGGCACTTCGGCTCCCGATTCCATGAATTCATTTAATGAAATAACATTCGTTACTTTAAGCTGAGACTGCCAGTCGTTAAGCTCATCGCCGGAAATACCAAGTTTCGCGGCGAGTTCTTCGTCGGATGCGGGATGGCCGGTCTCAATCTCTATCTCATGCATTGCCTTGTCGATATCGCGCTGACGCTGGCGCACGGTACGGGGAATCCAGTCCATCTTACGAATCTGATCTAAAATCGAGCCCCTGATACGAAGGCTTGCATAAGTTTCAAACTTAACATCCTTGCAAAAATCAAACTTATCTATAGCGTCAATGAGTCCGAAAATGCCGTAACTGCACAAATCATCGTACTCCACGTTATAACCTAAATACATACTAAGGCGCCCCGCTACTACTTTGACTAACGGAGCGTACTCTAGTATGAGTTGTTCTCTTAATTCAGCTGTCTTTTCGGAAGAATACTTCTCCCAAAGCTTTTTCCTTCCCTGTTCGTCCATGTAACTACGCCATCCCCTGCATTTCTATTGGTAAAAGAACACGGTTTACTCAACTGTTTCTTCGGCTTCAGGCGCCTGCGCTTCAGTAACCGGTTGATCTACAGCTTCTTTTTCTATGACTTCTCCTTCATCGGACACTTCCGATGTTGTCTCGTTTCTGTCAAAAGAATTAAGAACGTATTCAATCAGTGACCCTATAAATCCAAAGGCAACCATAGCGGCTAAAAGCGCTATAAGCATCGTCTTAAGACCAAGCCCCTTAAAATAAACCGTAAGCGTGGTAATTGCGCCCGCTATCAACATAAGAACCAGCGGTAACTGTTTTCTGTTCACCTCAAATAACCCTCTCTTCCTTACCCACTGCACGGATAACATAGTCACCCGACTCAGGATAAAAGATTACGGTACGTCCGAAATTAAGACCCGTATCTTCTGCCAGAATGGGAATGCCCAACTCTTTAAGTTTCTTTTTGCTGGCTTCGACGTTTCTGTCTCCGACTCTTACGAGATCGGTCTTGTTCTGGAACGAGAACATCTGAGCACCGCCGGCAATCTTGGCAACCATTCTGTTTCTTTTGGCACCGGCTTTCTCCATTTGAACTACGAGTTCTTCAATGCCGGTATCTGCGAATTTATATACATTCGTGTTATTTCTGATTGCTCCCGAATCCGGAAGCATTACATGCGCAAGGCCTCCGATTTTGGTTATGGGATCTCTTATGGCTATACCTACGCAGGAGCCAAGCCCCAACGTTGTGACGCTGTCGGGGCTTATGCACACCTTTAGGTCTGCCATGCCAACCTTTATACATTCACTCATAGAATATTAACTCCCGCAAATTTAGAACGATATTCCAAGTGCTCCTAAAATCTTACCGTATGACTCAAGGTCCGGTACCAAAATAAAGTAGCCGTCCAGTTCACAGTCATCGGTAAACTGGGTCTGAATAAGTAAAATCTTGTCTCCAAGAGTTCCGAATTCAATTGCGGGAACGCTTAGGATAGCTCCGGCCATATCAATGGTCAAGTCGGGAACCGACGGGAAAATCTTCAAATTGGTAAGCGATGATAAGGAATTCAAATAAGCACCCGTAATAATGTTACCGATTTCCTTAAGCGCAGAGGTACCGATTTCGTCCAAATCTTCTCCCGGAAGCTCCATGCCCATGAGTTTGGACACAAGGTGCTTGGCCGCATCCTTTCTAAGCAGGAACATTATACTTCCGGTAATGTCTCCCTCTACACAGAGGTAGATTCCGGCCATTATCTGTTCCTCGCCGCCCATCATGGCTCCGACTTCGTTAAAGTCAAGAAGCTTAACCTGGGGTACCTTCATATCAACTTTACATTGGAGCATCTGCGCAAGTGCCGTGGTTGCGTTACCTGCGCCTATGTTTCCGATTTCCTTAAGCACGTCATAATACTGCTCGGACATGCTTTCCAAACTAATTTCGCCCATAGGTTCTCTCCCATTAACCTCATTCATTTTCCAACGTTATCGTGTTGAGATCGAGAATTGATACAAGTTCGTCACCGGTCTTGCCGACTGCGGATACGAAGTTAACGTGCTCGGGTGACTTGGTGGAGTCCTGAGCCACTTTCTCGATGTGTTCCGAATCAAGTGTTATTACTTCTCTTACTTCATCAACAATTATTCCGACTGTTCCCTGAGTTTCAAGCTTAAGAATGATGATTCTTGTAGCCTTGGTAATAACGTCTTCTTCAAGCCCCATCTTAAGTCTTAAACTCATTACCGGAACTATGATACCACGAAGGTTGATAACACCCTTAATGTGGGATGCAACCTTGGGTACACGTGTAATGTGCTGCATTCTTACGATATTGTCTACAAATGCAATGTTGATGCCGTAGGATTCCTCACCGATTTTAATTACTATATACTGTGTTGTGTCAAGTTCTGTTGCAACTCTTAATTCATCCATGGTAATCCCTCCCCTATTAAATCAATGCATTGGCATCAAGGATTAATGCTACTTCGCCATCGCCAAGTATCGTTGCACCACTGATGAACTTGCATTTGCTTACAAACTTGCCAAGGGACTTAATAACGATTTCCTGCTGGCCGATAAGTTCATCAACCACAAGACCCGCTAAGCGGTCACCCTTCTTAACGATTACGACAACCATGTTGTCTTCGGGAGCCTTAGAAGATGTTGCATCCACAACGTCGCTGAGTCTGATAATAGGAATAACCGTTCCTCTAAGCTGAATAACTTCTTTGTTCTGTACAAGCTTGATATCGCTTGGAGAAATATCTTCTATGGTCTGAATGGAGCCAAGGGAAATAGCATATTTCTCATCGCCCACGATAACCATAAGAGCCTGGATAATAGCAAGGGTAAGAGGAAGTCTTACAATCCATGTACTGCCTTCGCCAAGCTTTGTCTTAACTTCTACTTCACCGCTTAACGCTTCAATCTTGGACTTAACTACGTCAAGACCTACGCCTCGACCGGAAATTTCGGATACCTGTTCCTTGGTTGAGAAGCTCGGCAGGAAAAGAAGGTCTACGATTTCCTTGTCGGACATGTTCTCAGCCTGCTCGGCTGTGATAGTACCACGGGAAATAGCCTTGTCTCTTACCTTGGCAACATCGATACCGTTACCGTCATCTCTAACCTCGATGACAACGTTGTTACCGTCCTGATAAGCATCCAGGTAAATGTTACCGACTTCGGGCTTGCCTCTCTCAAGACGTACAGCGGTTTCTTCAAGACCGTGGTCGGCTGCATTTCTTAACAAGTGCATCAAAGGATCACCGATTTCGTCTACTACGGTACGGTCAAGTTCTGTCTCTTCACCTGTCATGTGAAGTTCCATCTTCTTGCCGAGAGACTTCTGCATATCTCTGATCATTCGAGGGAATTTACTTACAACGCTCTCGATTGGCACCATTCGAACCTTCATAACGGATTCGTGAAGGTTGGTGGTTACGCTTTCAAGATATTCAATCTGCTCGTTGAAGTTGGAATTATGTGTATCTTCGCCGCTTGTGGAAGAAACAAGAGAGTTCTTGGCAATAATAAGCTCGGATACAAGGTTCATGAGAACATCGAGTTTTTCGATATCTACACGAACTGTTCTGTTAACAACGGGCTTAGCCGCGGGCTTCTTGTCGCCGGCCTTGGCGGGAAGTTCCTTAGTTTCTTTCTTTTCTTCGGCTTCTGCGGGCTTAGCTTCTTCCTTGGCGGGTTCTTCGGCTGCTTCTTCTTCGGAATCGCCGTCTGCAGCCTTACCAAAGTCTGCTTCTGTAAGCTCACGACCGAATGCATCTTCAATTTCGGAAACGCTCTTAATAGCGGCAACAACATCATCGAAGGATTCGGGTGTTACCACGATTACGCTGAAATCGAATTCAAATTTTTCATCTTCAATATCCTGTGTGGAAGGATTGGAAAGAACAACCTCGCCCTTCTCTTCCAAAGCCTTGAATACAAGAAATGCTCTTGCGGCTTTAAGGATACAGCTTTCCTGTACATAAACTGTGATACCGTAGAAATGCTGGCCCTCTTCTTTGGCTTTCTCAAAGAGGCCTTTCTCCGTCTCACCAAGCTTAATAGACATCCACTTCTCCTTTGAATCGGAAGCAGGTGCCTCTTTCTTTTCTTCTTTGGCTTCTGATTTGGCTTCGCCTGCATCCTCTTTCGTGGGAGCTGCGGCGCCCGCGTTGCCGTTAAGGATATCGTTAAGGGCTTTAATCAGGGGCTCGTTGTCATCGGTACCTTCATCGGAACTTTCCTGAATGTTTGCAAGATAACCTTCAAGTGCATCAAGGCACTGGAAAAGGATATCTATCATATTAGGCTGAACCTTGATGTTACCGTTTCTAACCTCTGAAAATACATTTTCCATATCATGGGTAAGATTCTGCATTCTCTTATAGCCCATGGTACCTGCCATACCCTTAAGGGAGTGTGCGGCACGGAAAATCTCGTTAACGGTGTCCATGTTCTCGGAATCCTGTTCGAGTTCGAGAATCTGAGTGTTTAAGTTCTGCAAGTGTTCCTTGGTCTCGTCAAGGAAGATCTCTAGGTATTGACTAACATCCATCTTAGCTGACCCCCGCGTTCATAATGATCTCCTGAGCCACCTTGTCTAACGGAACAACCACATTGGTAAGTCCTGAATTGTAAATTGCCTTGGGCATTCCGTAAACGGTGCTGGAGTCTTCGTCCTGTGCGATTACAAAAATTTTCTTGGATTTACTGAGATTCTTGATTCCTTCAGTTCCGTCGGCGCCCATTCCTGTCAAAACAACGCATATTATTCTCTCCGCATCGTAAGTTGCAAGAGATTCAAACATATAGTTGGCACAAGGCTTAACGCCTTCTCTTGTAGGTTCATCGGAATAACGAACTTTCAATTTGCCACCTACATTGTCAAGGTTAAGATGCTTACCGCCCTTAGAAATATACACATGACCGTTTTCCAAAATCTCGCCGTCTTTGGCTTCAGTGACTGTGATTTCACTTAAGTCATTCAAACGATCGGCAAGTGATTGTGTGAAACCGGCCGGCATATGCTGCACAATTACCATCGGAGCCTTTAAATTCTTGGGAAGCTTAGGTACCACTTCCTGTAAGGCCTTAGGACCTCCGGTGGAACTTGCAAGCGCCACTATCTGTTTGCCCGTGAAGGATTTGGATGAAGCACTGACTAAAGCAACCAGTTTCTTGGAAGCTTCCATCTTGGCTTTCTTTTCCTCTTCCGTCTCTTCTTTAAAAGAAGAAGCCTTACTGTTGCATACGACTTCAAGAATGTTCATTAACTTCTTATCAAAAGTTCCGTTCTTGCATTCGAATGCTCTGTCGGGCTTGTGGACAAAATCGATGGCGCCTAAGGACAATGCATCCAGTGTGGTCTTCGCACCGTCACGCGTATCGGTGCTGGCCATTACCACCTTGGCAGCTATCTTGCGGTCTCTTAATGCTTTGAGAAGTTCAAGCCCATTCATTTTCGGCATATTGACATCGAGCACGACTGCATCGTATGTCTTGCGTTCAAGAAGGGCCAACGCTTCTTCGCCATTCGTTGCGCGATCCACTACGCGGAATCTCGAATCTGAGTTGATTATATCACAGATGACGCTTCTCATGAGTGCAGAGTCATCAACCACAAGAATATTTTTCATAATTTTTCCTCAAATTTAGACCTTTTCTTGTTAATTAGTGGTTAATAATGTAAATTGTCTGTCAATTTTCTTTATTATACCCCCACCGCAATCATTTTTCAACTTAGTTTCTCGTGCGGCGACGAAGCTTTCTTTCTTCGTCAAAAATAAACTTAATAATTTCTTCTCTGGTATCCCTGTCGAGGTGCTCGTACTGAACACGATGTTCGAACTCACCGGGACGATTCGCCACTTCCTTGACGGTCAAGACTTTGGCTATAATTTCATAATCCTTGGTACCGCTCTCTAAATTAAGTGGGAACGAACAATAGATATATGCGTTCTCTTCGTACTGTACGTCTGTGATAAATCTCATACCGCCGCCGCTTATATCGCAGATAAGGCTTCTTCTTAAGGGAAGTCCCGGCACGATAATGGGATTCATAGTATTTAAAGAATCAACTTCTTCTTTCTTAAGCTCTCTCGATCTCATGTCGAGCACGCAGCTGAATCGATAATACTCTCTTCTCTGATGCTTTCTTAAGTTGCTGGTAAGTTCTAAAGCAAGAACATATACGTTGTTGCTCTTGTAGCGATCGTAAATTCTTGCATAGCACTGATATAACCCCTGTGAAGTATAGAAACAAAGGTCATATTCTCCATCCACCGGAAGAAGGATTAACTTGGCCTTTTCCATGGGCATCATTATTTCAAGCTTATCGTCGGACAATACGGTATATACCCTCGTAGAGTATTTCTTGACCGTCTCGCCTTCCGCAGCGAAAAGATGGTCAACCGATGATAATTCAACTTTGTCCCCGTCCATTACCAAACTAGATAACATATGGAACCTCCCATTAATTATTATTTGGATTCCTTGGCTTTCTTACCTACCACTATATGGCTAAAGAAAGCAGCCATTCCCCTTTTTTTGACCGTTTGAACGATTTCTTTGTTCATAAGCGTGTGCGCGATGGCTTCGTAGGCAAGTGCAGACTTGGCTCCGGGACTCTGGATGGATACGGGCATCTGCTGCATGACAGCCTTGGATAAAAGGTTGTCTTCGGGTACCGCACCGAGATATTCAACCGGAAGCTTTAAGTAACGTGCCACCACTGCATTTAACTTATTGTATAAAGCCTGACCCTCTTCGGCGTTCTCTACTTTGTTGGCAATCATCTTAACCTGTGAGTTGTCGGTTGAGAAGCGTGAGTGTCTGGCCAGAGCTTTAAGAAGCGAGTAGGAATCGGTGATGGACGTGGGCTCGGGAGTCGTAACAAGAAGAATCTCTCCGCTTGCAACCAAAAACTCCAAAACCGCATCGGAAATTCCCGCACCGGTATCTACTATGATAATGTCCGTAATTGCGTCAAGCTGAGCGAGGTTCTGAATGATGTATGTCAGATGCTCGCGGCTTAAATTGGACATGCTTGCTATACCTGAGCCGCCGGAAATAAAGCCTACGTCCATAGGTCCCCAGGTGATAATGTCTTTAATGCTTTTGCCCTGATAAATAAGGTCTGCGAGGTTGTGCTTGGGAACCGCACCAAACATTACCTCTATATTGGCAAGTCCGAAATCGGCATCAAGTATTATTACTCTCTGCCCCATTTTCCTAAACTGAATGGCAAGGTTAATGGATGTATTGGACTTACCTACTCCGCCCTTTCCGCTGGTAACGGTCATGACTCTTGCTACGGGTCTTGGCTGCGCGTTCTGGGCCTTAATAATGTTTCTTAACTGTTCGGCCTGATCCATTATTTTTTGCCTCCAAGAAGATTTTTGACTGTGCTTTGGGCATTGAAGTCTTCAATGTCGTCGGGCACGTTCTGTCCGCAGGTTATGTATGATAAATCCGCGCCTGTATATAATTTCAAATTAAGCAAATTACCGAGAGCCGTGGTCTCATCAAGCTTGGTAAATATAAGCTTGTAATCGGTAATGGTAGAATAAGCATCGGCTATCGACATTAAATCTCTGTACTTGGTAGTCGCGCTTACCACAAGGTAAACTTCCTTCTCAACTATTCCGTCTACGGAGTGGATGAAGCTGCCCATTACATTCTTCTGCTCTTCGTTCTGATGAGAATGTCCTGCGGTATCTACAAATACGTAATCAAAGTTCTTAAAGTCGCGAAGCGCTGACTCCATCTCTTCGATGGTGTATATGATTCTGAAGGGGACCTCCAGAATATTGGCGTAAGTTCTGAGCTGCTCGGCTGCCGCTATACGATAAGTGTCGGCGGTAAGAAGCGCTACTTTCTTCTTAAGTTCAACCGAGAATTTTGAAGCGATCTTAGCTATGGTGGTGGTCTTGCCTACACCTGTGGGGCCTACAAAGAATACGGTCTTGGGGCCGTTCTCGGCGGGCGAAATCACGGAAGCCTTGCCAAACTTAAGAATCATCTTCTGATATATTCCTGCAAGTGCAACATCGATAGGCGTGCCGGGCTTGGTAACCTTGGCAGTCTCATCGATAATCGACGAAGCGTATTCGCGTTCCACTTCATTATCAAGCATTGTCGACAAAAGAAGGTCAAAGAACTTCTTAAGCTCTGTATCTTCTTCTTTCTTGTCCGAAGGTTCTTCCTTGTGAACAGGCTCCTCGGGCTTAACAAGTTTCTCTTCTATAAGATTCTCGATGCTGTTAAGGCGAGCCTCGATAACCTTGTCGGTCTTAGGGGGCTTTTCGTCGTAGATTATGCCGGAGGTTTCTTTTTCCTTCTCGGAACGTTCCACAATAGGCGCAATCTTACCGAGGGCCTCGGTGATGCTGCGGGCATCGGCGGACTTAACGGGCTCTTTACGCTCGGAATCTTCCTCGACGGCAACGGTAATCTCTACAAGCTGCGGACGTAAAAAAGAAAACAGTCCCTTTTTCTTGGTGTTGCGGACGTTCATTACCACAACGTTGTTCCCCAATTCCTTCTTGGCAGCTTCTACAGCTTCATTTTCAGTTTTTGCTTGAAATTTCTTGATAATCATTTATGCCGTTACCATCCCAACCGACTGAAGTTCTACGTTTGATTCTATTTCATTGTAGGATATCGCAACCATATCCTTGTAATACTCTTCCGTAAGACGTTTAAAATACATACGCACGATGGGCGATGTTACCACAATCTGAGCCTTGCCTAGGTTCTCAAGCTTGTTAAGCTCACGACCGGTAGCATCGATGATGGCCTTGGAACGCTCGGGATCGAGGGTAAGATATGCTCCCTGCTCGGTCTGCTTGACGCTTGCCATAATCTCCTGCTCAATCTTGGGATCGAGCGTAACCACGCTTGTGGTCTCATTCTGAGGGAAGAACCTGCTTGAAATAACGCGCTTAAGGCTCTGACGCACATATTCCGTAAGGATATCCGTATCTCTTGTGGAAGCCGCGTAATCGGCAAGTGTTTCGAAGATTGTAAGGAGGTCTCTGATAGAGACACTTTCTTTGAGCAGGTTCTGCAGAATCTTCTGAATCTCGCCGAGGGACAAAAGCTTCGGGAAAAGCTCGTCCACAACGGAAGGGTTGGATTCCTTGAGGTTATTGATAAGCGACTGAACATCCTGACGGGTAAGAAGCTCTGCGATGTGCTGTCTGATAATCTCCGTAAGGTGTGTCGCGATAATGCTGGGCGGGTCTACTACGGTATAGCCAAGGCTCTCTGCGCGTTCACGCTGACCTTCTGTAATCCATACTGCGGGAAGGTGGAAAGAAGGCTCGAAAGTGGGAATACCGGTTATCTCTTCCTCTACGTAACCGGGGTTCATGGCCATGTAGTGGTCGAACAAAATCTCGCCTTCGCTTACCTGAATACCCTTTATCTTTATTATATACTGATTGGGGTTAAGCTGTATATTATCTCTTAAACGAATTATGGGTACGACGGTACCGAGTTCAAGAGCTATCTGTCTACGAATCATTACAACACGGTCGAGAAGGTCGCCGCCCTGGCTGACATTGGCAAGAGGAATAATACCGTAACCGAACTCAAGCTCAATCGGGTCAACCTGCAACAGCGAATTGACATTCTCCGGTTGCCTTATCTCCTGAGCTTCCTGCTCTTCCTGTTCTGTCTCCGTCTCAATCTTCGAAGTCTCGATGGTACCCTGCATCACACGTCCGGCAATGATAAAAGAAACACCGAGCACGATAAATATAACCTTATTAAGAGGTGTAACCAGTCCGAGGAATGCAATGGTTCCGCCTACGATATAAAGCGCCTTCGGAATACCGAAAAGCTGGCTTACAAGCACATTGCCGAAGTCTGCGGCACCCGAGCCCTTGGTAACGAGAATACCTGTCGAAAGGGAAATAAGCAGCGAGGGAATCTGCGACACAAGACCGTCACCGATAGTAAGGATAGTGTATGTGGAAAGCGCGGTAGATAATGCCTCGCCTCTCTGCGTACCCATTACAATACCGCCGACGATGTTGATTGCGGTAATAATAAGACCTGCGACTGCGTCTCCCTTAACGTACTTAACAGCACCGTCCATGGAACCGAAGAAGCTTGCTTCCTGCTGAATTTTGTCTCTTCGAATCTTAGCCTCTGTATCGGTGATGGCGCCGGTATTTAAGTCGGCATCGATAGCCATCTGCTTACCGGGCATGGCATCGAGGGTGAATCTTGCGGTAACTTCAGCTACACGCTCGGAGCCTTTGTTGATAACGATAAACTGAATAAGTACAAGTATGATAAATACGATAACGCCGACCACGAGGTTGTTGCCGCCTACGAAACTACCGAAGGTCTCGACAACGTTACCGGGCTGACCTGTCGAAAGAATGAGCTTGGTCGACGATACGTTAAGTGAAATTCTGAAAATGGTCGTAAACAAAAGTATGGTCGGGAAGTATGACAAATCCAGTACTTCCTTGGAAAACATACACACAAACATTATTAAGAATGCAAGGGAAATATTAATTGCAAGACATATATCAAGAAGCCATGAGGGAATGGGCACGATAAGCATTACGAATGCCGCAAGAATATATATTGCAACACCAAGATCGGCTTTTTTCATTCTCATGCTCCTTTCGATTTATTATGATATCTTTCCCTTGAGCTTGTATACAAAGGCAAGAACCTCTGCAACCGCCTGGTATAACTCCGGGGGTATCATTTCCCCGACTTCGACATTGGCGTAGAGCATACGTGCCAGAGGCTTATTCTCCACAATCTCAATGTCGTACTCTCTTGCCTGCTCTTTGATACGCTGTGCAAGAAAGTTCTCACCCTTGGCCACAACTACCGGTGCGCTGTACTGATCTGCATCGTACATAATTGCAACTGCGTAATGGGTAGGGTTCGTAATAACTACGTCAGCCTTGGGAAGGTTCTGCATCATGCGGCGCCTTGAGGCTTCACGCATCCTCTGCCTGATCTGACCCTTAATCTGAGGATCGCCTTCCTGCTGTTTGTATTCGTCTTTGACCTCTTGTTTGGTCATCTTTAAGTCGTCATTGTATTTCCAACGCTGATATGCGAAATCGGCAAGCGCGATAATCAGGTAAGCTGCGGCAATTCTTATGCCTAAGTCCACCACAAGCTTTAAGGTATCGCCGATTCCCTCGTAAAGGGACACATCATACAAAAGAAAGAGTCCGTTTACGTTCTTTTTAAGGAAAGACCATGCAACAATAAGTATAATAACTATCTTGAGTATGGCCTTGATGAGCTCTACAACAGCGTTTTTGGAAAAAATCTTCTTAAATCCGCTTATGGGATTAATCTTGGAGCCTTTGGGCTGCAAGGGCTTGGCGGTAGGTTTCCATCCCACCTGAGCCACGTCGCATACGAACGATACGATAAATGCGACTATAAGTACCGGCGCAAGCAAAATAATAATCTGCAAGATGCACTGAAGCACCAGCTTGATAATATCGTTGGTATTAACATATCCGTCGTAATTCTTGATGTACTCGGACATGTCGTCATAGCATATGTGAAAGAAATTCACGAGATTGCTGCCAAGCGTCGTCGACCAAAACTTAAGTAGCAGGAACAGCGCCATAAGGCTGAAGGCGTTCTCAATCTCCTTGGATTTGGCGACCTGACCTTCTTTTCTCGCGTCACTTTTCTTTTTCTCGGTTGCGGGTTCTGTCTTCTCTCCGCCGGGTGATTCTGCGAAGAACTGAAGATTATACTTAATCATGTAATGGCCTCCGCAAAAAGAGTGATCATCTTCTTCATCTCGCTTAAAATGGCAGTTGATGCGCCGGGCATCATTCCCACTGTCAAAAAAAGCACTCCGAGTCCCAAAAGAATCTTTAACTGAATACCGACGGCAAACATGTTAAGCTGCGGAGAAACCTTGGCAAGAATACCAAGGATTGCATTAAGCAGTAACATCGCAGCAAATACCGGAAGGCACAATCTAAAGCCAAGCGCCAGATAATCTCTTAAGAATGTAAGCATTGCATTCAATATCTTATCCGAGTTGAAAACGGCGCCGCTTACCGGTATAAGATTAAACGTCTCGATAATGGCAGCGAGCACGTACTGGTACATGCCGCTTATCATAAGCATAAGAAGTACGGTGTACTGATAATATGTACCGCTTATGGTTACGGAATCTCTTGATACAGGGTCGAAAAGCGAAACCATGGAAAGACCAATCTCCATGTCCACAAGGTGACCCGCAAAGTTAAGTATAGCTACGCAGATGGCTGCGGAATATCCGATAATAATGCCTGTAACGGCTTCTTTGAGCACATAGAGAGCATACATAAGAACCGTTGAATATTCGGGATGTACGGGAGTCAGCGTCTGATATACAAGCGCCGATATAAGCACACCGAGACCAATCTTAACGCGATTTGGAGTATTGGTCATTCCGAAAAACGGTGCCGTATGAATAAAACATGTAATTCTTACGACTATCAAAAGAAAGAACTCAAGATCTCGCAGAGAAAAAGTAAAATTGAACATCTACTCCCTCCCTAATGAATGTACACCGCGAAATCCGTCCAAAGTTCCACCATGTAGTCCTTCATATCTGTAAGCATCCAGTTGCCGAGAAGCATAAGGCCCAGGAATACACATACAATCTTAGGTACAAAAGTAAGCGTCTGTTCCTGAATGGAAGTAACGGTCTGAAAAATACTGATAATCAAGCCGATTATCAAAGAAATAAGCAGAATGGGCGCAGAAAGCTTAATAACGAGAAATAAACCCTGACTGACAATCTTTACAACATCATCAATTTGCATCTTCTACACCCCTTTCCCCTAATAAAAGGATTTTACTAATGAACCTATTATCAGGTTCCAGCCGTCCGCAAGCACAAACAGAAGCACCTTAAAAGGCATCGAAATTGTGGTGGGCGGCAGCATCATCATACCCATACTCATGAGCACCGACGCGACAATCATATCGATTACCACAAACGGTATGTATATGATAAAGCCTATGATAAAAGCAGTTCTTAACTCGCTGACTACGAAGCTTGGTACCAGAATGTAATTGGGTATGGAACTGAGCGCTCCGTCCCATTCCACATCGGCGATTTCCATAAACAGGCGCACATCCTTGGTCTGAGTCTGTCCGTACATAAAGTCTCTGAACGGATTCATAACCTTCTCGATGGCTTCCGCCTGGGTAATCTCGCCTCTGTCAAAAGGAAGCACTGCTTCGTTATACGCCTTGGTGAGCGTACCTTGCATAATGAAAAAAGTTAGAATAAGAGCAAGGCCTATCAGCACGTTGTTAGGCGGAGCCGTGGACGTATTGAGGGCCGATCTGGTGAAATGAAGAACTATAATAATTCTTGTAAATGATGTAAGCATCACAAGAAGTAACGGAGCAAGGGCTATTAACGTAAGGGTCAGAAGTATTCGAAGCGACCCGGCCAGTTCTCCGTTACCGTTATTATAGGTAATCGTCAAATCATTCGATATATTTAATTCCTTCAGTTCATCCGGCGTCTGCGCCGTACCCGCATCGTTAATGTTGGTACGAGTCTCCGTTTCTCCCGCTAAGTGAGAGTCAATGTGAGATTCAAGATTTTGCGCATACGCTGTAGATTTCTGACTTATAAACAATATGCCTACCACAACGAGCAGGCATATCAATCTAAGCAGTCTTTTCATTTATTGTCAGTTTCCCCGTCATCCCTGGCTTTATTCAAAAAGTCTTTGAAAGAAAATGTACCTTGAGGTATAGCGTCATATTTGAGGGAGTCTTCATTGACTTCCCCAAGTAATGTAACTTCATCCTTGCCTATACCTATCGCAAAGCATCGGTCTCCTATCCGGACAACCTCAATAAGCTTACCGGGGGCGATTCTCTTGGATTCAAGAATCACGACATTTTCCCCGGGAGCTTTTTCTTTTTGATAATTGGCTATCCACTTGGTGACAAAGAAAGTGAGGGCGAGTACAAAAACAAATATCAAAAGTACCGTTATAAGCTGCCCTATTCCTCCCGCCGTGGAAGCAAGGATTATATAATACATTAACCTACGACCTTCTTAACCGCCTCAAGTACACGATCTGCCTGGAAAGGCTTAACGATAAAGTCCTTGGCACCTGACTGAATTGACTCAATAACCATGGCCTGCTGTCCCATTGCCGAACACATGATAACCATGGCACCGGGGTCACCTTCTTTAATCTTCTTAAGAGCCTGAATTCCGTCCATTTCGGGCATGGTAATATCCATGAGTACAAGATCGGGTTTGGTCTCATTGTACTTTTCAACAGCCTTAAGCCCATTTTCAGCCTCACCGACTACAACATAGCCGTTCTTAGTAAGAATGTCCTTAATCATCATTCTCATGAAGGCTGCGTCATCACAGATTAAAATATTTTTTGCCATAATTTTTCTCCTATCGGTTAGATTATTTAATTATTTCCGTAATACGAACTGCGAAGCTTTCTTCAATAACTACAACCTCGCCCTTGGCCACGAACTTGCCGTTAACCAATACATCAATCGGCTCACCGGCGATTTTATCAAGTTCAATGATTGTGCCGGGTGCGAAATCGAGTATCTCGGATATGGACTTGCTTGTTCGTCCAAGCTCAACCGTTACGTTAAGCGGAACGTCCATAATTAATCCGATGTTCTCATTTGCCTGCATTGCTGCGTACTCGGGATTGAAGCTTTGGAACTGTGCAGGCTGAACGTTCATCTGCTGCATGTTCGGCATCATTCCGGGCATCATCATGCCTGGCATACCCATACCCATATTCGGCATTCCCATGTTAGGCATACCGTTCATAGACTGATCCATACCACCCATTCCGGGCTGCATCTGGGGCTGCTGCTGAGGCTGTTGTTGAGGCGTAGGTGCTGCCTGGGGTGCGGGAGCCGGTGCCGGCTCGGGCTCAGCGGGTGCGGTCGAGTCCATAAAGGTCTTGACTAACCTTTTTGCGAAGTCAAGAGGATACAACTGCATAATGGTTGAATCCACAAGATCTTCGATTTGCATTGTAAATGCTACCTTAACAAACGTTCCACCAAGGAAAGGAGAAATATCCTCACCGTTTTGGTATTCCGTTAAATCAAGCAAAGTTGCGTCGGGAGGGCTGATATCAATCATGGTACCAAGCATTGTGGAAAGAGAAGTTGCAGCCGCGCCCATCATCTGGTTCATAGCTTCGGAAATTGCACTTAAGTGAAGCTCTCCCAACTCTCCGTCTGTATTGGTACCGTCACCTCCCATCATAAGATCGGTGATGACTTTAACGTCATGCTCACGTAAAACTAAAATATTCGAGCCGTCAAGTCCGGCCGTGTAATGAATCTGAATAAAAACACAGGGCTTCTCGTAGTCGCCTGTAACCCCCTGCCAATTAACCATGGATACAACAGGAGTTGTGATGTTAACCTTGCGATTTACAAGAGAGTAAAGCGTCGTAGCCGATGAACCCATGCTGATGTTGGCTACCTCTCCGACCGCGTCTTTCTCAACGTCAGACAACGTATCGTCGGGTGAAACGCCTGCGTCTGCGGGAGCACCTGTATCGGGTGTTGCAGCTCCTGCCATGTCGCCGGGATCCATGCCGCTCAGGAGAGCATTAATTTCGTCCTGAGATAACATTCCATCCATGTATTATTCCTCCTCCCTGATTACTTCGGTAACCCTTGCGGCGTATTTGTCTTTCTCCGTACCGGGAACCGATTTAAACTTCTTAATGTTTCCGACGTATACATCGAGTTCGGAATCAACTGTTGTATCAAGTCGGATAATGTCACCAAGTTGCAAGCCTATAAAATCGCTTACAGAGATGGCGCTTTGTCCCATAACTACCTTCACAGGTACGTCCACTCTCTTAATCAGGGACTCTATATAAAGCTCATAATCCTCGCCGGAATTATCCTGCATGGTGGAGAACCAGAACTTTGTATTCAACCTATCCATGATGCTCTCTAACGTAAAGTAAGGGAGACACATGTTCATGAAGCCTTCCACCTCACCGATCTTAACGTTCAGTGTTACGATGGCAATCATTTCATTGGGTGCTATAACCTGCGCAAACTGGGGATTGGTCTCTATTCGTTCAAGGACGGGATTAATGTCCAAAACGTTCTTCCAAGGTTCACGCATAAGCTGAATGGAAATGATTAACAGCTTCTCTATAATGGTCATCTCGATTTCGGAGAACTCTCTGTTCTTTTCTAACGGGATTCCTTTACCCCCAAGCATTCTGTCTATCATGGCAAAACCAAGGTTAGCTGCCAAGTCAAGTATTATATTACCACCTAACGGTTGGAAATTTATTATACCCAAAATTACGGGGTTACTAAGGGCGTTTGTGAACTCGGAATATGTTACCGTTTCCGAGCTTGCCACGTTAACCTGTACGTTCTTTCGAAGGTACACCGGAAGGCTGGTTGCAAGAAGTCTTCCGTAGTGTTCGTATATAATTTCAAGTGTTCGTAAATGCTCTTTAGAGAACTTCGCCGGACGTTTGAAGTCGTAGTTCTTGACTTGCTTGTCCCCTTTGTCCTGCATCTCGTCTACATCCAGCTCACCGGTACTTAAGGCTGCAAGCAGACTGTCTATCTCATTTTGAGATAATACCTCACCCACGAAGTTCACCTCCTCATTTGTATGACGTTAAGGCTTAGCCTTCTCTTACTGATACATGATATTGCTGAATGTAATCATGTATATGAATGTGGAACCGTAGGTTTCCTGAATTTTCTTAAGAATCTCGGCCTTCATGGCTTCGGTATTGGCCTGTGCTTCTTCAAGAGTGTATGAACCGATAACGGTATTCATAATGTCCTGAATAATGCTGACCTTAGTCGAAACAACCGTACCATACGTTGCATAGTCTTCATGCTTGGTATTCATATAAATTGCTGCGCTTACCAGGCAGTAGTGAGCCTTATCGTCGGTCTTCTTAAGTGCTATGGTCATTTCCGGAATTTCTACGGATTCTGCATCCACGAGAGCTACTGTAGTCTCTTCTTCTTCGGTTCCGGTGGGTGTAAGTTCGATGTTGAGCACGCTTGCTATGTTGCTTACGAGTGCACCTGTTTTCTTGGCAGTGCCCATAACGGAAAACATCATTATGGCCGTAAGCACCAGGTTAACCACCATAAGAGCCAATATAAGTATGGAAATAAGGTTCTTCTTCATACCGTCACATCCTCTGTTTAGTATTAGTAATTGCTTAATTCATGATAAATCTTAATCTCTACTCTTCTGTTACGATCGCGTCCCTCTGCCGTAGAGTTATCGGCTATGGGACAATACTCTCCGCGTCCGCTGTGCTTAAGAAGCGACGGGTCAAGCGATGTGTTGTCGAGCAAGAAATAGAATACCGAAATTGCTCGGGCCGCGCTCAGTTCGTCATTGTTCTTGTAAAGCTTTGAGTACTGGGGAACGTTGTCGGTGTGACCTTCGATTTCTATCTCGTACTTGGCGTAACGCTCAAGAATCATACCGACTTTTCTGAGTGTAGGTTCAACGGTGTCAAGCAGTTCAGCCGAACCGGGCTTAAAAAGAATGGCTCCTTTAAGCGTCAGCTGCACATACTGGCTGTTAAAGTCTACGTCGACGTTCTCGGCTATATTGTTCTCGGCCAGGGCTTCTTCAAACTGCTCGGCGAGAGTTTCGCTTGCCTCGAGTTTCTTGGTATTAACGTCTTCGAGCTCTTTCTGAAGATCGTCAAAACGTTCGGCATTGGCGTCGTTCTCAGCCATGGCACCTGTAGAATTTATGTACTTGTCAAGTTCGTTAAGCTGACTTACTCCGTTGCTGATTAATACTCCGTCACCGATTGCAGTACTGCCAGCGGAAAATATGCTGAACGTACTCTGAAACGAAGCTGCAATCTCATCAAACTTTGCCGCATCGACGCTGGATGATGCAAAAAGCAATACAAAGAAGCAAAGAAGCAAGTTCATAAGGTCCGCGAAGGTACTTAACCACGGGGAACCGGGTCCGCCTTCGGGTTCTGCTTTCTTTCTTGCCATTATTCTTCTCCTGATCCTTCGGGTGTAGCTGCAGCACGATCCTTGGGTGATAAGAAGGATTTAAGCTTCTCTTCGATAACTCTGGGGTTCTCACCTGCCTGAATGGAGAGAAGGCCTTCTATCATAATTTCCTTGACCATTGTCTCGGCTGCGTTGTTCTTCTTCATCTTGAATGTTGCGGGAAGACAGATCCAGTTAGCTATCAGTGAACCGTACATGGTGGTAAGTAAGGCGACCGCCATAGCGGGACCGATTGATGCCGCATCCGACATGTTATAAAGCATGTTAACAAGACCGATAAGTGTACCGATCATACCCCACGCGGGGCCCATCGCGGCGAACTGTTCCCAGAAACTGATAACTTTGTTATGTCTGGTTTCAATGCTGGCCAGTTCTGTCTCCATGATGGCTCGTACGAGTTCGGGATCGGTTCCGTCGACTATAAGAAGAATTCCTTTCTTAAGATAAGCGTCGTCGATATCTCCCGCCGCTTCTTCCAAAGAAAGCAAGCCTTCCTTTCTCGCTACGTTAGACAAATCTATGATTTTGGTAATCATTTCTGCTGTGTTAAGTTTAGGAACTTTGAAAATAAGAGCGTATGCCTTCAGGTTATTGACAAACTCCTTCATCTCACAGGACATAAGCATACAACATACACCGCCGCCGATGGTGATGTAAACAGAGTTTAAGTCTATGAAGTTACTGATGGCACCGAAATTGAGCCCTGTCTTCTCGCTGACAATACCGAATATTACCAGTCCAAAGCACATAAGCATGCCGACTATTGTTGCTATATCCATTTAACGGTTACCCCTCCGTTTTGCTTATTCAGCAAATAATTCTTTTCTAAATAATTTTACTAAATTAACAACCTCTTGTCTACTTTCTTTTATGATAATTCTACGTCCTGTAGACATGGTAATAACGGTGTCAGGAGTCTCTTCCACCGTCTCAATAAAGGCCTCGTTAATTGTCAGAATCGTCCCATTTAACTTAGTCACATTAATCATGATAACCTCAAGGTGTTTGTAAATTATTAAAAATAGCGCATTTTCACGAAAATTTATAAAAATAAATGCAATTTTCTTTGGGCGCAAAAAAGCTATTTTTATAAAGCAAAAGAAGGGGAACATGAATCCTTTCAGTTCCCCTTATTATTTAATTTATCTCTTAAGGTTTACAAGTTCTTCAAGCATCGTATCGGATACTGTGATGATACGGGAGTTAGCCTGGAAACCACGCTGTGTTGTAATCATTTCTGTAAACTCTGCGGACAAGTCTACGTTACTCATTTCAAGAACGCCTGTGCTCATGTATCCGCCGGACTGAGTGATATCTACCGCACCTTTAAATACACCGGAGTTAAGTGAAGCGATGTAAAGGTTGTCGCCCGCTTTTTCAAGACCTTCGGGGTTAGGGAATTCGGCTACGCCGATCTGGCCGAGAAGTCTCGTAACACCGTTATCGTATGATGCATAAATCATACCGTTGGTCTGAATGGTAACGCCTGTCATCTTGCCGAGTCTTCTACCTGCGCCGAGGCCATCGGAGTCACCTGATCTTGCAGCGATTGAAGATGTCCCCTTGTTGTTGTACATGTTGGTAACACTCCAGTCAATTTCATTGTCCGTAAAGTAATCGAAATACTTAACCGCTTCATTAGTGGTGGAGTTAGTAGGATTGGTAACAAAGTTAAGCTTGATTGTTCCCTTATTGCCGCCGATTCCGTCAAATGAGCCGTCGCTCGACTTGAAATTCAAATTAACGCCAAGTCCGCTCTTTTTGGTAATGGTAAGAGTTCCGTCGGTTCCGATATAAGCGGTATCGATTGTATCGGTATCAAGGTTGCTTCCGTAAATCTGCTTAAGTGTTGTTGCAAGAGCTCCATCATTTTCTGCAAGCCTGGCTGCGGTTACGCGGTAATAACCTTTGTAAAGAGCTCCGTCTGCATCGCTTTCTGCCACGAGCACACCCAGATTGCCGAGAGTCTGTGTAACATTGGTCTCAGTCGCAGGTGTTACCGATGTATCCTTAACCGTGTAGCTGAATGTATCAGCAGTAAAGTCAACTGTATCAAGTTTGGTATAAGAGCTGTTAACATTGACATCGTATTCAGCACCGTCATCGATAGAAACAAGATCCGATAACTTGGTTCCGGGATAAATGTCTGTAAGGCTCTTGCCGTTAGCATCAACTATTTCATCAAGTGTTACATAGAACTTTCCGACATCCGTTGTGTTGTGAAGAGTGAACTTAGCAGTCCAGGATTCTCCTCGGTTATCATAAAACGAATAGTTGATAAGGCGTCCTGCTTCCTTGGCGATTTCAGGGTCGTTTCTGTCTACTACGCCCGAAACGGTACCCTTAGTAGTAGCCTCAGGCTTGGTATTCATATTATCATCACTCATGATCTTAAGAGGGGTAAGATTCTCGGTATCAAGTTGACCCTCGATTGGAGTCTCTATGTCCTTGCCGTCTTCGCCGACAACTGTCTGAGTCTTAAGGCTCCAACCTTGTACGAGATAACCGTTACTTGCCATAACAAGGTTACCTACAGCATCAACGTTGAAAGCACCTGATCTGGTAAAGTAATTGCTGGAACCGTCACTGACGATAAAGAATGATTTACCTGTGATACATAAGTCAAAAGGGTTACCTGTGGTCTGGGTAGCGCCCTGTGAAGAAATTGCTGTTCCAATAGCACCCGAGCGAACACCGAGACCTATCTGGCGGGCGTTGGTACCACCCATCTTCTCGCTGGCACCGCTGGCCTTCTGAGTGGTCTGGTACATAAGTTCGCTGAATGTGATGGAGTTTGATTTGTAAGCTACTGTGTTAACGTTAGCGATGTTGTTACCGATAACGTCCATCTTGATCTGGTGAGTCTTAAGACCTGATACACCAGAATACATTGATCTCATCATAGTATTGGTTGACCTCCTAAAACTAATAGCAGTTAAGCTTCATCTGTCAGTCAGAAGCTTTAGCCTCCAAAAGGTCCGGCTAAATAATTACTGCTCCGTCGATGTTGGTAAATACGTTAAGATCCGTCTCCGACTTATCTAACGCTGTTATTACGGTATTATTGGGAATGTTGACTACGAATGCCAACTGATCCATAAGTACCAATGATTCTTTGATTCCTTTTTCACCGGCTTTAACGGTTGCTTCGTTAAGTCTCTGTCTTTGCTCATCCGAAAGGGAGATGTTTCTGTCAATCAAGCGGTTAGCCGCGTGTTTGGAAAATCTTAATTCCTTCGGTTCTGCGGTTTCTAAAGACTTGGCTTTGAGTATGTCGTTAAAAGAAATACTCGGTGTTACGGGAGTTGTAACCGTTTTCTTTTGATTAAGGTATTGGTCCTTAACCTGCTCGATGGAAAGGAAGTTGTTCTTTTGAATATCCATATTCCACCTCGTGTACTCTTAAATGTCTCCCTTTATAGTTCTCATCTTAGCCTCGTACTTTTCAAGAAGCTCTACCACTTCGGTACCGATAAATGATTTCTGATAAGAATTCATTGCATCGTAGGTATTTCTTAATGTGGTGATTGCTTCGTCGTAGTCGGTTGTGAGCTTGTCTACTTCGGGAAGGCTTCCCATTGCTGATGCAAATCTTTTGGCAAGTTCATATGCCTCTGTATAACCGGGATCCATAACCTGATATACATCGTCGATTGAATAAAGCGATTCGTTAATGGAAACATACGCTTTGTTGTTCTCGTATACGACGTAATCAACTATGCCCTGTGCATATTCGGTAGCGCCTGTAGATTTGTTGTAAATCTTACATAAAACTTCGTCTCCCACAAGTCCGCTGGCTCTCTGAAGCGACATGCCTGCTGTCATGTTCTGCATTTCTTCAAGCTGTGAAAATGTTGCAAGCTGTGAAACGTACTCGGTGTTGTCTGTAGGCTCCATGGGGTCCTGATATTTCATCTGGGCTACAAGAAGCTGTAAGAAAGCATCCTTATCAAGTCCGTTCGACTTACCTGCCTTCTTGTCCTTGGAGAGGGAAATCGCTGATGCGGTTGATTCCTGAATCTTACCATCTTTAACAACAGCGCCTATGTTGTTTTGTTCTGCCATTTAATTACCTCTCTTTTATGCATTGCCGTTAGCTGCCATCATTGCTCTTGCGAGTTTTTCTTCGGGAGTATCTGTTGTAACGTCTTCGTCAAGTTCGATTCCGCCTATGCTCTTTCTCTTGGAGCCTTCGGAAGAATTATTGCTGTTTCTGCGACTCTGACTGTCACTTAAGTTACGCTCGAATTCGTGGCTTTGTACCGTTACTTCAACTGCTTCGACTGTTACGCCCTTTGCTTCAAGAGTTTCCTTGAGCACGATTGCCTGGCTTTCGATGATTGCTTTGACACTTTCATTCTGAGCGGTGAATCTTGCGGTAAGAACTCCTTCGTGATTGGCGGATACCTTAACGCTTACGGTTCCGAGTGATTCGGGATGAAGTCTTAAGTTAATCTCGCTTGTCTCAGGACTGATGTCTACCTTGATGGCATCTGTAATCTGATTAAGAACGTTTCTTACATCGAAGGTTGTGTAAGATACTGTTTCCGATGCTTCGTTCATTGCTTCAACCGCCTTATTAAGAAGGTTGTTAATGAAGTTCATCGGGTTGTCTTTAGGTCTCTGATCCTTACTTCTGTCAAAGAAATCGGATCGTCTTGAATCGGATGTGATAGGCTTGAATTCTGTTTCTTCGGTACTAACTGTGTTAAGCGCTTCTGTGTTAACGTTTCCCGCAGTTCGTCTTGTTACCGAGCTGTCAATCTTGATGCTTATCTTATCCTCAAGGGATAATACCGGAGTTTCCTCGGTTGCATCGATTTCGGCTGTAACCGGCATTACAGGCTTTTCTGCGTCAGGCTTTCTTACAACGTCTTTAAGAGCTTTCTCGAAATCCTCGGGAGTAATCTCTTCGCTGTTTAAAAGTACGTTAACCTCTTCCGTTGCCGTATCCTCTACCGCCATGAGGCTCTGATACAAGGATTCGTCGGTCATTATCGAAAGAATGTCCTCGGCTCCTTCAAGCTCGGCTGCGATTTCGGGTAACGTGGCAATGTCTAATACCGCGAGTGGCGTAAGGCCTAAGTTCTCAAGCGCCTGAAGGATTTCTTCGTCGCTTACTTTGAATTCTTCTTTCAAAGCATCGAAGACTTTAGCTACGGCTTCCTTAACGGTATCGACTTCTGCGTCCGTTACGGGTCTTTCCTCCTTCACCGGTGAAACATCTTTGCCCATGCCTTCCGATTTGGTTACCTCTTTAACTTCTGCGGATTTGGTTTCTGCGGGTTTTGAATCAGTGTTTACAAGCTTCTGCTTCTTGTAATCGACAGGTGCTTTCACATCGTCTTTCAAGTTGCCCGAGCCTGCCTGATTTAAAAAGCCTTTGAAATCAGGTCCCGAAGTCTGGGAGGTAGGTTGTGTCAGGTTTAACAAATTCACTGCCTGTGAATTTATCGAACCCAATACGCTGGTACTGGTCATTTCGTTCCTCCTCTCTTAAGTTGTCAAGGTTCGTTTATATTTATAGGGCATAAAATATACATCTTGTGCCCCACAAAATATATATCGGTCGGAATCTAAAAAACTTAACCTTCCGGATACATAATTTTTGTAAGTGTGGCTGCTTTGGCCGCGTCCATAGCCGCCATAATCTTGGCTGCGGCGTCAGGCTCCATGGCGGAAAGAATCTTGGCTACAAGCTGACTGTTCTTATCCGTCATCTCGTCAAAAATCTTGGCTGCGGCCTTAGGTTTCATCTGCGAATAGATGGATACGTAGTCGGTGATTTTCTTGTCCTCGGCAAGTTTTAAAAGAACCTGCTTGTAAATAGCCTCGGCAGTCGCCGCATCCATGCTTTCGTAGAATTTCTTGTACTCTTCTATATCGGGTGCTTTGTCCGAATATACAACCTCGGAGTAGAACTCATCGTAAATACGCTGGAACTCTACCTGCTTTAATTCAAATTCGGTAAGGCGTTCGACTTCTTTCTTAAGTGTCGTAAGTTCCTCGGCGTTGCTGTTATTGACGGTCTGCGCGTGCTCAAGTTCAAGTTCAAGACGCTTAATCTCGTCAACGGCTTCCCTAAGGGAAGTGTAACCTTCGATGGCGCCCTCCTGTGTGGTCTCTGTGGGACCATGTTCACCGGGAAGAATGAGGTTAAGTACCGGAACGTCCTTTAAAAGGGGCTTTAGTATCTCGGAGCCGAATCCGCCCACGTCAAGTTTGATAAGAAGGCACAGTATCGCAATCCAGATAGCGACAATCACCGTCGTTACGAGAAAAGAAGACACACCGTTGCCTTTCTCCTCTTCCTCTTCGATTGCCGCCTCGCGCTTCGAGATTTCTTTGGCTCGCTGCTTAATCTCTTTTTTCTGTTTCTTCTCTTCTTCTTTGAGGCGTTTGCGCTCGTCTTTTATTTGTTTTTTTTCAGCCTTGCTGTCAAGTCCGGTGGTTTCGTTAGCTGCCATTTAACCTTCCTTTGTTCCGTAAACGTAACTGTTGTGCTCGTCGTTTATTACGCCTTCGTCGTGTTTTTCTTCCTCAAGGTAAGTATCATATGCTTTCTCCCTGAGGCGCTCGTACATTTTCTTTTCTTTCATGGCTTCCACGAGCTTAAGACGTTCTTCTTCAAGTTTCTGCTCGGCAAGCTTGAGGGCGACCTTCTGGTCTTCTATGTAATCTTTAACTATTGATATAGCGTTTTCATTGTCTATGATGTCGCGCACGTGGAGTGAATCACTTAGCATATTGCGGCCTTCTTCCTCGTAATGATCGAGGCGGCCGTAAAGGGTATTAAGCTTTTCTTCTTCCTCATCAACACGCCTTCTGGCAGAGGCAAAAGCATTTCTCTGCTGTTCCTCAAGTCTTGACTTAAGGTTAAGTACGCTTTGAAGTCTGAAAACAAACTTAGCCACTTAAGCTTCTCCAATCAGCTGTTCACAATCTCATCAATCATGGCGACAGCTTCCTCATAAGTTCTCTTTTCGTCGGTATCCTGAACCAAAAATTCGTTGACAGCCTTGTGCTTGGCTATCGCTACGTCGATTTCCTCGTTGCTGCCGGCCTTATACGCGCCGATGTTGATAAGGTCCTCGGCATCTGCATAGGTAGCCATCAGGTTCTTAAACTGTCCCGCATTTTTCTTGTGTTCCTTGGGTACTATCTGGCTCATACATCTTGAGATGCTGGCAAGAACGTCGATTGCGGGGTAGTGATTCTTCTGAGCAATCTTACGATTAAGTACTATGTGACCGTCGAGAATACTTCTGGCGGTATCGGTGATAGGCTCGTTAAAGTCGTCGCCGTCTACGAGAACGGTGTAAAGTCCTGTAATCGAACCCTTGTCGCTTCGACCCGCGCGCTCTAGGAGCTTGGGCATCTCGGCGTATACGCTCGGCGGGTAACCTCTTGATACGGGAGGTTCGCCGCTTGCAAGTCCTATCTCTCGCTGTGCCATTGAGAAACGGGTGAGGGAGTCCATCATAAGGAGCACGTCCTTACCCTGGTCCCTGAAATACTCAGCAATAGCGGTTGCGGTCTTGGCGGCCTTGGTACGTTCAAGTGCGGGACGATCGCTGGTGGCAATTACCAGGACGCTACGCTTCATACCTTCGGGGCCTAAGTCTCTCTCTACGAATTCGCGCACCTCACGGCCACGCTCGCCGATAAGAGCGATAACATTAATATCAGCCTTGGTATTACGTGCGAACATGCCAAGAAGTGTGGACTTGCCCACACCGGAACCCGCAAATATACCAATTCTCTGCCCCTTGCCTATAGTTAAGAGTCCATCCACGGCCTTTACGCCCAGGGGAAGGACTTCGTCGATAATCTTTCTTTTCATGGGATCGGGAGGGTTGGCCTCGATAGGATATTTCTTGCCTTTAACCTCCACACCGCCGTCCGGAACGCCTATGCCGTTTAGCGTAAGTCCTAAAAGGTCGTCACTTACGGTAACTTCGAGAGGATGCTTTTCATTCTCTACTATGCAGCCGATGCTGACACCTTCAACATGGTCGTAGGGCATGAGTAAGGTCTTGCCGTCTTTAAAGCCTACAACCTCGCTTAGTGCAAGCGGTGTGATGCCGTTCTTGGCATAAATCGTGCAGATGTCACCAAGCTTAGAATCGGGACCGTAGCTTTCAAGCGTAAGTCCCACGGCATTGGCAATCTTCCCCTGCGTCTTGTAAAAGGGCTCATTCTCCGCCGCTTTGTATTTGTCAAAAGAAATATTTGCAATCATTCGCTCTTACGTCCGTCGTAGGATAACATTTTTAGGTATCTGGTAAGTTCCGTAAGTTCTGTATCTATACTGCAGTCGATGATGCCGTAAGGCGTCTCGATCTTGGCCTGACCGCGCTTAAAGTCGTCGCGCCTTACAATTTCGGGCTCGTTCTTAATCATTATCTTGTCATAAAGAGCCGTCTTCATGCCTATGAGCATGTCGTAGTCTTCGTTGCTGACTTCGATCATTACGCTGTCGGCGGTGTCCACATGCCTGAGTGCCTTATTGACAAGCGTTACCATTACGTCTCTTTGGGAAAAGAAATTGTTGCCGAATACATGTGCATATACGTCGGTAATCGCTTCCACCATCTTAGGCTCGAGCTCGTCCAATAGGCGGTCGTATTCTTCACGCATCTGTTCTTCGTGAGCTTCAAGTTCACGCTTGGCAGCAATTAGTTCCTGAAGTGCGGATTCTTTGCCTGCGTTGTAGCCTTCTTCAAGAGCTTCTTCCTTGATGCGAGTGGCGTTAGCCTTCGCATCGTCTATAATGTCCTGCGCCTTTAAATTGGCTTCGTTAATAAGCTGCTGGCATTCTTCCCTGACTTCGTCTACGGAAAGAGGTCCCGGTGCATCTGAGTTAATCTGCTCTGTGGGCGCATTGAGGCCGGGTGTAAACTCGCCTGTGCCTTCTGCATCCTCAGGATACTCGCCTTCCGGGTATTCTCCCTCCATGGGCTCGCCTGTAAGCGCATCAAGCTGAGGGTCGCCTTCGCCGCCGTGAGTAAAGCCCTGTTCGTCACCGTCTTCGGGCATGGAGGCTGCGAGTTCACGTTCTCTTAGGATATTCGAATACTCTTCCATTTTCTTGGCAACAAGGGCATTGTTGTCAATTACACGAACGTTTTTGTCACTCATCTTTATGAAGCTTGGCTTAAATATTCCGTTATTGGGGTTACTATTAGACAACTATCTCGTCTCCTCCGCCTCTGGAAATAACGATTTCCGCAGAATCTTCCAGCTTTCTTATGATATTTACTATCTTCTGCTGAGCTTCTTCTACGTCCTTCATACGTACGGGACCCATGAAGTCCATGTCTTCTTTGATCATTACGGCAAGACGCTTGGAAAGATTGTTGAAAATAGCGGTCTGTACCTGTTCATTGGCATTCTTAAGTGCGATAGCAAGGTCGTTGTTGTCGACTTCTCTAAGCACACGCTGGATAGCTCTGTCCTCGAGCAAAAGAATATCTTCGAATACGAACATCTTCTTTCGGATTTCGTCCGCAAGTTCGGGCTCTTCGATTTCGAGAGTTTCCATGATGTGTTTCTCGGTACCGCGGTCTACGGTGTTCAAGATATCTACAACCGCGTCTACGCCGCCGATGATGGTGTAGTCCTGGTTGATGAGGGATGCAAGCTTGGATTCCAAAACTTTCTCGACCTCCTTGATAACGTCAGGGCTGGTACGGTCCATAACTGCAATACGCTTGGCAACATCGGACTGTCTATCCGGCGGCAATGCGGAGATAATAAGTGCGGCCTGCGAAGACGATAAGTATGACAAAATAAGGGCAATCGTCTGCGGATGCTCGTCCTGAATAAAGTTAAGTAACTGCGAAGCATCAGTCTTACGTACGAATTCGAAAGGCTTAACCTGCAAGGATGCGGTAAGCTTGCCGATAACGTCGAGGGCTTTGTCGGAACCGAGAGCCTTTTCAAGAAGCTCTCTTGCGTAGCCGATACCGCCTTCGGAAATGTACTGCTGTGCAAGACAGATTTCGTAGAATTCATCGAGGACGCTTTCTTTGAGCTGAGGAGTAATACTTCTCGTGTTGGCAATTTCAAGCGTCAGTTCTTCAATCTCTTCTTCCTTAAGATGCTTGAATATGGCGGCGGAACGCTCAGGTCCCAAAGTGATCAAAAGAATCGCCGCTTTTTGTAATCCGCTGATTTTCTCATCCGTGCTGTTACGTGCCATAACAAACCTTCCTTGTGTATGTTAGATAGTGATTACTCCCAGCCCTCGTTAAGCCAGTTGCGAAGAAGGTTCGCAACCGCTTCGGGGTTCTCGTCCACAAATTTCTCAATAAGTTTCTTGGTTTCAGATGACTCTTCGATTTCGATATCATCAAGCGTAGGCTCGGGATTGGACTGTAGAAGGGTCTCCACAGAAAGTTCTTCGGGTTCTTCTCCTGCCTTCTCGCCTCTCATGCTTCTGATTACAACGATTGCAAGAAGCGCAAGAATGATAACGATAAGAGCTATCTGAATTACGTCATAAATATCGATTCCGAGACCTTCCGAGTCGACAAAGAAGTTCTCGTCGTAAGCTACAATCTGAATGTTACGTTCGGGAATACCCGATGCTCTGCTGACAAGGGCTACCATCTCGTCTGTAACGGTAATGGGCGTGCGCTCGCTGTTGGCAGCTTTGTACTCTTCCCAGGTGATACCGTCCAAGAGGCCCTGCTTCTTCACGTCGTCTTCTTTGACTATTATGAAGTTGGTCGAGGAGACGGCTACGGAAGATTCGGAGTACTTAACGGTACCGGCGGGAATCTGCGTATTCTCTATAAATTCGTTAGGTAAGTATTTCTCGTAAAGTTCTTCGATGGTGGAGCTTGTTGAACCATAGTCCTGATAATACTGAGTGGTCTCGGTGTTGGAGTCGGTTCCGGGAACTCCGCCGCCTGTTCCTTCGGACTCTTCCGTGTAGGAGGAACGCTCCGAAAGAAGGCCCTGCGACTGTCCTTCTGCAGGTGTATATTCATGAGAAGTCTTCTCCGTAGTGGAGAAGTCGATTACAAGATTGGATGCAACCTTAACGTCACCGAAGGGGCCGAAGCCGCCGATGACTTTCTTGACGCCCTGGTTGAGAAGATTCTCGGCATCGGCCTTAACACCAAGCTGTGTGCTGGCATTGCCTGCTGCGGAAGAAATATCCTCGCCGGAGAATAAAAGATTGGCATCGCTGTCCATGATTACGATGTTATTGGCATTCTTACAGCCGAGAGCCGTAGCTACGGCCTTGGCAAGGGATGCCGCATTGTCTGTCGTGAATTCTTCACCCTCGGCGATATTTAAATAAATCGTCGCGCCGGGCTCTTCATCTTTGGACAAAAGCGTTCCGTCGTTTTCGGGAAGGCTTAACTGAACGGTACAGGAATTGATAGCAGGGAATACGTTTACGAAGTCTTCTTCGAAAGTGCTTTCAAGATAGAGCTTGTATTTCTTGCTTTTATCTGCTTCCGTAACGGTAAAGCTTCCGGAAAGAGCTTCCTCTATGGTGTATCCCGATGTAATAATGCCCGAACCGGCAAGAGTGAGTCTGGCTTGGGAAAGGTTCTTCTTGGGAACTCTGACCTGAAGGCCGTCGTCGGAGACTTTGTACTGAATATCGGCACCCTCAAGTACCGAAGTTATCTGAGAAGCTTCCTTGGTGGATTTGCATTGTTCAAGCATTGTGAAATTCGGGGAGGTAAGTACTGCGTATAAAATTACGAACGCAACAACGACGCCTGCGGCAAGAACCACTACAAGCGTCTTTTGTCTGGATGTGAACTTGTTCCACCAGGCTACAATCTTCTCCCAAATTTCTTTGAGCTTATTAATTATCTTCTCAGCCATAATCCACTACTCCCCGATTACGAATTACTAAATCTGCATATTCATTATTTCTTTGTACGCTTCCATGAACTTGTCGCGAACGGCAACCGTGTACTGAAGTGCTGTGGAAGCTTTGTTGAGAGCTATCATTAAGTCGTGGGCGTTCTCCGTCTTGCCCATGGCGAAGCTTATCTCTTCATTCTCGGCATCGGACAATAAACTGTTTGTGTTGTTGATATTGTCGATTGCACTGTTAAGTATTGTCTGAAACATGTTGTCGGTTCTGCTATCCTGCTTAAGAACCTCAACGTTCTGCGCGCTTCTGACCGGCGCGGTGGTATTGGAAAGAATCTTTAAATCCATTGATGTGCTCCCCTAAAAGAAAATGTCACGTACTATTTCTTTTACTGACCGATACTTAAGCCTTTCATGGCCATAGACTTGCTGGCGTTGAAAGCTGTGGCATTGGCCTCGTATGCTCTCGAAGCATCGATGAGGTTAGTCATTTCGGTGATGATGTTAACGTTGGGATAAGTTACGTAGCCGTTGTCGTCGGCATCGGGATGGGACGGGTCGTATACCATGTTCATCTCGGTCTGGGTGTCCTTGTAAACTCCGCCTATCTTAACGCCTTCGCCCGTATACTTGTCCATGGATTTATTAAGGACTCTTGAGAACGGTGTCTGCTTGTCCTTTTCCTTGAAGGTTACGACCTTTCTTACGTAAGGAGTTCCGTCTCCCGTGCGGGTGGTGTTGGCATTGGCTACGTTCTCGGAGATAATGTCCATGCGGTATCTCTGAGCGGTAAGTCCCGATGAGTTAATGTCAAAAGAAGTAAACATTCCCATGCTCTATTCCTCCTTACTTCATAGCGGCTCTGAGATTGGAAAATTCAGAGTTGATGCTGTTTAACAGGCCTTCATACTTAATCTGGTTCTTGGCAAGCATAACACTTTCGGTCTCGGGATCGACGTTGTTGCCGTCAAGTCTGTAAGAAAGACTGTTGTAGTCCTTGTAGGTACGCGCCTGTAACTGGTCTGTTGTCAGATGCTTAACCTTGGCGTCCATTGTATGATAATCCGAATGCTTTAAAGCCTTCGTGAGTTCCTTCTCAAAGGTTATGTCCTCTCTCTTGTAACCTGGAGTGGAAACATTGGCCAGGTTGTTGGCAATTGCATCGTTACGAAGCCACGATGCGTCCGCGGCTTTGTCAAGTACATTGATGTAATCAAATGCATTTGATTTAATCATTGGGCCTCCTAACCGGTCTGTATATTGTGCCTTAAAAAGTTGTATGGGCATAATACACCTACCTTATTTCATTATAGATAATTATCAGAAAAAAACAAGATGATTTTAGTCAAAAACCACATAATCTTGTGTTTTTTCAATTAATTTGATACAAGATATAGGTTAACATAATATTCCGTTATGTCGCCGAAATGCCTTAAAATAGGGCTTTTTGACTACCGGCTCTCGCAACTATATCTTGTGTTTTCCTCCGAGAAAAGAGCAAAAGAAAAAGGGACTTCAGTGAAGTCCCTTTTCCTTCGTGTAATCCTTTACCCAATACATTGTATACGCTGACTGCTAATGAATTATTAAAGTGATTTGTCCTTCTTCAGTTTTTCGATTTCGTCAAATACCGCGTCGTTTAATACCTTAATGTAGGTTCCCTTCATACCTGAAGATCTGGACTCAATAACGCCCGCACTTTCAAACTTGCGAAGCGCATTTACAATTACGGAACGGGTAATGCCTACTCTGTCTGCAATCTTACTTGCAACAAGGATACCTTCCATTCCGTCAAGCTCATCGAAGATGTGTGTGATGGCTTCCATCTCGGAGAAAGAAAGCGTACTGATTGCGGAATGTACTACCGCAAGTTTTCTGGACTCTTCCGCATTCTCTTCGTTAACGGCTCTCAACATTTCAAGGCCCACAACCGTGGTGCCGTATTCGCAAAGAATAATATCGTCGATATCGTACTGAACATTGCACTTGTACACGAAGAGTGTACCAAGTCTCTCGCCAGCAATTTCAATAGGAGAAATAACTGCCTGGAACTTGTGAATATCTGTATGCTCGAAACCGAGAGTGGCAAGGTTAACGTTTTCTTTGGTCGATAAAACCGCAAGCAAACGTTCGTTAAGCATATTATCGATAAATCCGCCCACGTTATTCTGAATGAGCTCGTCAATGGGCTCTACTCCCGGAGCGTTTCCAACACCCAATACCTTTCCTTTCTTGCTTATAACAAGAATGTTTGAATTAAGTATCTCCCTCATAACCTTGCAAATGTCGTTGAATACGACTTTGCTGGAATTGTTGTTATGCAACAATTTTCCGATTTTTCTGGTTTTGTCAAGTAATTGTACACTGCTCATACTAACTCCTACCTCCGTGGGAACAACAATTAAAGGTCAATAAGCATACCTAACCCCATGAGTGTAGAAATATTGTATCACTTCAAAAGCAAATAATCAACCATTTTGCAACAATTTCAATAAATTAACATAACTTTCATGAAATTTGCTAATAATTCTATGTTTTGTGAACATAAGCAAAAAAATAGGCGAAGCTGTAGCTCCGCCTAAAAGTTGTTTTATTTGTCGGAAATATTACCGCATTCGGGATTGGAACATACTAACTTGTTACCCCTTTGTACATAAATGCTTCCGCACTTTTCGCATTTCTTGTCGACAGGCTTCTGCCATACCATGAAATCACACTCGGGAATGGCGATACATCCGTAATATCTTCTGCCTTTCTTGGTCTTTCTGATAACGATATCCTTGCCGCACTTGGGACAGGGAACACCAATCTTTTCAAAGTAAGGCTTCGTATTACGACACTCGGGGAATCCGGGACAAGCAAGGAACTTACCGTGAGGGCCGTATTTAATTACCATGTTACGTCCGCAAAGGTCGCAGACCTCATCGCTTACCTCATCCTGAACCTTAACCTCGGATAAGTCTCTCTCGGCCGCCTTAACGGCTGCGTCAAGATCCGGGAAGAAATTGGCCACTATAGTCTTCCATTTAACGGAACCGTCTTCAATTCCGTCAAGAAGGGTTTCCATATTGGCTGTAAAGTTAACATCAACGATGGTGGGGAATGCTTCCTTCATCATATTGTTAACGACTTCGCCAAGCTCTGTTACGAATATGTTCTTACCTTCCTTGGCCACGTAGTGACGGGCAAGAATAGTGGAAATCGTAGGTGCGTAAGTCGAAGGACGGCCGATGCCGAGCTCTTCAAGGGCCTTAACAAGCGATGCCTCGGTAAAGTGAGCCGGAGGCTGTGTAAAGTGCTGCTTACCGTCGGCGTTATCAAGCTTAAGCTTGGTGTTCTTATCGATGGAGCCGGTAAAAGAATTCGCGCTGAATTCATCTTCCGCATCGCCTTCAACCGTCTCTGTATAAACATTCATAAAGCCTTCGAACTTAGGCTTGGCGGCGCTCATGGTGAACTTATGTCCGCCGGATGAAAGCTTAACATTTGTAGTCTCATATACTGCATCAGCCATACGGGATGCCACGAAGCGCTTCCAGATAAGCTGATATAATCTGAACTGTTCTTTGGACAGGTATTCCTTAACTTCGGTAGGGGTACGGGTGATAAGAGTAGGACGAATAGCTTCGTGAGCATCCTGAATCTTACCGGACTTACCGCTTGCCGCTTCAGTCTTCTTAACATATTCCTCTCCGTAAGCGCTTCCGATATACTCGGCTGCCTGACGGATTGCCTCATCTGACACACGTGTCGAATCGGTACGAAGATATGTGATAATACCTGCGGTACCCTCTCCTACATCTACACCTTCATATAACTGCTGAGCTATACGCATGGTCTTCTGAGTAGAGAAGTTAAGTGCCTTGCTGGCTTCCTGCTGAAGGGTCGATGTGGTAAAAGGAAGCGGAGCCTTACGAACTCTCTCGCCGGTCTTAATATCATCAACCTTAAACTCGCCGCTTTCAATATCCTTAAGAATCTTATCGGCTTCAGCCTTATTCTTAATCTGTCCCGAATACTTGGCCTTTAATGCCTTGCTGATGCCTGCAGCCTTAAGTGATGCCTCAATGGTCCAGTATTCTTCGGGAACAAATGCGTCTATTTCATCTTCTCTGTCACAAATAATTCTGAGCGCAACGCTCTGTACACGGCCCGCGCTTAAACCACGCTTAACCTTAGCCCAGAGAATAGGAGAAATTTCATAACCCACCATTCTATCGAGTATACGTCTGGTCTGCTGAGAGTCCACAAGATTCATGTCGAGGTCTCTCGGGGCCTTCAAGGATTCTTTGACCGCGTTCTTGGTGATTTCGTTAAATGTGATTCTGTATACTTTCTTATCCTGAAGCTTGAGGGCTTCAAGAAGATGCCATGAAATTGCTTCACCTTCGCGGTCAGGGTCGGTTGCGAGATAAATCTTATCCGCTTTCTTAACTTCCTTACGAAGTGCCGAAAGGACGTCGCCCTTTCCCCTTATGGTGATATATTTAGGTTCAAAGTCATGCTCGACATCAATACCTAACTGACTCTTGGGAAGGTCTCTTACGTGGCCGTAACTTGCCATAACCTCGTAATTGCTACCCAGGAATTTCTTAATGGTATTAACCTTCGCAGGTGACTCAACTATTACCAAATTCTTAGCCATTTGTACTCCCCTTGATTTAAAGTTGATACAACGTGTGTAAATATACACTATAATTTTGGGTTTCGCAACATCTAATTTGTTAATTTTTTAATAACAATATTTTCCCTTCTATATTAATATGCATCTAATGACGAATTGATACAATAATTCAGACTAGTTAAACTATGCGGAGGCTGCTGATGATTTACATTGTTGAAATTGATTGCATATGTCTTTTTGCTCTTATTTTTGTAGCCAAAAGTATGCGCAAAAAAAGAAATCTGGGCTCGGCCTCCAATTATTTTTACTTGTCAAGCTATTTTACGATGCTTGTAATCGCAATGGACATTTTCAGCCTGCTTCTGGAAGCCGGAAAGTTTGGCGTCTTAAGCCGCATAATAGCTGTTAACTATCTTATAAACATCATATATTACGTCGCCGCCGTATGCGCCACTTATTATTGGTTCATGAATACCGGCTATGTAATCAACAGCACCTTCTGGGGACGCAAAAGAAACATGTTCCTTGCCATGATTCCCGTTTTTATCAGCATCGTCTTATCGGTTTCAAGCATATGGAAAGGCTACTATTTCTATATCGATGAAGTCAATAAATACCATAGAGGACCTTTTTTCTTTGTCAATAACCTATTATGTTATTTGTATGCATTGTTATCCTGCATTATCGCTCTAAGAGCAGCCCTTAAGGAAACCGATTATATCAAAAGAAAGCAGTACCTGCTTATCTCCTTTTATATCGTATTCCCGCTTCTTGTGGCCGTTATTCAGGTGCTTCGTCCCGACATACCCACTATTCATGTCGGCATGACGGTTCCCATCATATATATTTACACAGAGCTTTTGGATCTCCAGATATCCACGGATTATCTTACGGGGCTTAATAACCGTAACCAGCTCATGCGCTTTTTGAACATGGCGGTTGCCAACCCCGCAAAAGACAAGACTCTGTTTCTTTTTCTGATTGATGTGGACAGTTTTAAGAAGATTAACGACAACTACGGCCATGCGGAAGGCGACTTCGCCCTGCAAAAGACCGCGGAAGTGTTAAAGTCCGTTGCCAGGAAATTCGGAGGCTTTGTAGCGCGTTACGGCGGTGATGAATTCAATTATGTGGTGGAACTTGATGACGAACAAACCGTCGAAGATATCAAAAAATACTTCGAAAAACAGTGCAAATCCGCATCAAAAGATCTCAAATACAAATTATCACTAAGTGTAGGTTGCGCCAAGCACACGCCTTCTCTTAAAGTAAATGAGCTGTTCCTGCTTGCGGACTCCGATATGTACAAGGAAAAATCCGTCCGCAAGAAATTGCTCGGCGTATAAACTATATCGCGCTCTGTAAATTCATACCTTTATCACTCAGCACAAACCTTCCGGCACCGACGCTTTTAAATATGCCTTTCTCACATAGACTTACGCATATTCCGAGGAGTTCAAAAGCCGGAAGTTTGGTCTTATAAGACAATATATCCGCGGTAAAAGAATCTTCGTCGGCGCCCTTAAGTGCCAGCTTCTCGTTGTCGGTAAGAAAGTCCCTCGCAGGGGCTTTTTCTTTAGCCAAATCGGTCGGCGCGTCCGATGCCATGGCAAAAGAATACTCATTCACGAAATCATTTACAAACCCATCCAGATCGCTTATTATACCTGCGCCCTGGCGAATCAGTTCATTGGTTCCGAAACTTGTAATATCCGTTATTCTTCCCGGCACCGCGTACACTTCTCTTCCCTGCTCAAGCGCCGAGTCTACGGTTATAAGCGTACCGCTTTGAGCCTTGGCTTCCACTACACATACAACATCCGACAAGCCCGAAATCAAGCGATTTCTCATTGCAAAGAACTGTCCCCTCGGCATAGTTCCCGGCGCATGCTCCGACATCACGCCTCCGTTCTTTAAAAGCTTATAGTACAGAGTCGCCGACTCCTTGGGATATATCACGTCCACTCCGCCACCCAGCAGCGCAAGCGAGTACCCACCGGACTCTATAACAGCCTTCTGCGCAATCGAATCGACGCCTCGTGCCATTCCGCTTATCACGGCAATTCCCGCTTCCGCAAACAGTTCCCCTAGTCTCTTTGCCACATTGGCTCCGTACACTGAGCATTCCCTGGCCCCTATTATCGAAACTGTCGGCGCATGCTTGCTCATAAGCTCGCCCTTTACAAACACTATCGGCGGCGCATCCTTAATATACCTAAGCTTTCTCGGATACTCCTCCGAATCAATCGGTATCATCCTGATTCCCTGATTAAGCGCCTCCTTGTACTCTCTGTTAATGTCAATTCGCTCCCTGCACTCACCGATAAGCTTAAGCTGGTTATTGGTGAAAACCTTCGTCTTCTTCATATCATCAAGCGAAGCCTCGTAGAACTCCCGCGGCGAGGCATAAAACTCCTGCATCTTACTATAAGTCTTCCCGCCGATAACCGACGTCTTAGACAGAAAGTAGAAATACGGCATCTCCTCCTCGCCTTTAAGTAACAACGCCTGTTTGAAACTTCCCATAATCAACCTCCTATGTACTCGGGGAACCGATAAAGCGAAGCCTCCGATAAATGCTTCATCGTAACCTTTTCGTCCCCATCAAAATCCGCGATCGTCCGCGCCACCTTAATCATCTTGTAAAAAGAACGCATACTGAGATTCATGTTTTCATACAAAGAATATGCGTAATCGTACTCTTCCTTGCCAAGCGGAATATACTTATGAATCTTTGATGACGGAAGCAACGAATTAAACTTAAACGATTCATTCTCATATCTCTTGCTCTGCACTAACACCGCCGCCTCAACCTTCTTACGAAGTTCTTCGCTCGACACATCTCCGCCCTTATAAGCGGCAATCTCCGCCGGGTCCATTCTCGACACTTCCACGCAAATATCGATGCGGTCAAGTATCGGTCCCGAAATCTTGGAAAGATACCGCTCAATGGCATTTCTCGAGCACTGACACCTGTTTCTGTCGGGATAATATCCGCATGGGCAGGGATTCATTGCTCCTACCAGCATGAACTTCGCAGGATAAGTGTATGTCTGCTTGGCTCTCGAAACCGTAATCTTACCGTCTTCAAGCGGTTGCCTCAGCATATCAAGCGTTTCTCTCTTAAACTCAGCCATCTCATCCAGAAAAAGAATGCCTCTGTGACTAAGTGACACCAGTCCCGGCCTGGCCATGCTTCCGCCACCCACAATCGCCTGCGCCGACGCTCCGTGATGCGGGCTAAAGAAAGGGCGCTTGGTAATAAGCGGCGAATTCTTGGAGAGCTTGCCGGCAACAGAGAAAATACCTGTCACTTCGAGGCTTTCTTCATACGTAAGCTTAGGCATTATTCCCGGTATTCTGCTTGCAATAAGCGACTTACCAGTACCGGGTGGTCCCGTCATAAGAAAGTGATGAAATCCTGCCGCCGCTATGGCCGCCGCACGCTTAACTCCTGCCTGCCCGACTACATCGATGAAGTCCTCATCAGGAGTCGTATCTGCAACAGCCGGCATCGCACTTCTGTCATATGGCGCAATCACATGTCTGCCGTCCTCTGTGGGGACCTGAAGATATGCAATAAGCGTTCCCAAATCGCTTACGGGTATAATTTCTATGTCCCGTATCATCGCCGCTTCACGAGCGTTATCCTTGGGGATTATCACTCTTTCGAAGCCTTTTTCTTTGGCCATCTTAACGATGGGAAGAACGCCGCGTACAGAAGTGACAACTCCGTCAAGTGAAAGTTCGCCCAGTATAAGCGTCTTCTCGGGTTCAAAAGAATGAATCTGCCCGAAAACGCCCAGCAAAGCTACAGCAATAGGCAAATCGAAGCCCGCGCCCGCCTTGTGCTCATCCGCAGGGCTTAAATTGATGGTAACTTTCATAGAGGGTATGGTGATGCCCGCATTCTTAACGGCTACACGTACCCTGTCCTTGGATTCTTTGACCTCGCTGCCCGGCAGTCCTATTATTTCAAAGCCCGGAAGCCCCGCCGAAGCATCCACCTCGACCGTAATAAGGTCACCGAAAACACCCCCGACTCTGCCGGAGTAAACCTTGTAAACCATATTAAATTCAAGTATTCCCGGAAAATTGCGCGAATGCGCATTTCGTACGGATCCCCCGAAAGAACGGAGAATCCGACTTAAGCTAGTGTAATACCGATGGGTCTATCTGTCAACCACATGTCGGTTATCAAGTTTCTTAATTACATCCACAATCTCTATGTCGCGATTGGACATATCTTCAAGATTGATTATCTTATTGGTCTTAATCTCAAGCACTGTAGGCCTTAATACGTCGCCTCTTGCCTCCACCGTAACAAGCGCCTGATGGTTATTGTTAAGAAGAACCGTCGTGCCGGGCTTAAGCATCTCGATTGAGTTTTCAAGTGCCTCTACCGCTTTGACATTGAATACTTCGAAATTGTATCGAAGATATCTGAGGGCTTCTACGAAAGACTTGGGCTCAAGGTCACCGGAAGCATCTATAGCAGTCATACTGTCGAATGTATCCGCAACAATCAAAAGTCTTGATAAAAGCGTAGGCTTCTCATCGTTCTTACGTCCGAATCTGTGATTCATAAGAATTCTGTGAGTCTGGATGCAGGTGTTCATGACACTCTTGTCACCGTCAAAAAGCATACCGATAAGCTCAAAGCCCGTATCCTGCGCATTGTTAAGAATCCTGTCCACTTCCTCAGCCGTTTCACCCTCCAGAAGCTTGTCAGGCACCACATACTTGCCTATGTCGTGAAGAAGTGCCGCCTTAACTGCCGTCAGTTTATCTGCATTGGTGATACCAAGCTTGGTACCCATAAGAGTAACAAGAATCGCCACATTGACCGAATGGCTGCACACATATTCATCTCTGCTTCTGACACTTTGTGAAAAATCTATACGTTTCTTGAAAACTTCAAAAGAAGAAACTATCGACTCGGCAATAGTCTCTATACGATTGGCTCTGTGATTAAAAAGAATCTTCTGCATCTCGTCACGAAGTGCGTAGACGTTTAAAAAGCGCTGTCTGTCATACTCTCGCTCCGTGTCGCTCATGGGCGGAACAGGTTCAGCCGCATCAAGCGCAAATACGCCCATAATCTTACTATTGCGCATCTGCACTATATCAGCGTCAATAAGCCTATGATCGATATCATAGACAAGCTCGCCTTTTCTGTTGTAAATAGGTCTTCCAAGTCGCATCCCCCTCTTTAAATCGGATGCTTTGACGAAACGCATTTACAATACCCCCGAAACATTTATTACTATCTAAGTATATCGCCTTAAGATTATCATTTCAATAAAAGAAACCGTCCGGCTACACAAATTCACTCATACAATAATTGGCCACGTCCATGCCTTTATCGGTTAACATAACTTGGTCACCATTAATCAGCAGACCTTCCGTCGCCAGCTTATTAAGCTGCTCTCCGTATACCTCATCCATGTCACGACCGAAAGCCTTCTTAAAATCGGCCTTAGCAATACCCCTGACCAATCTGAGTCCCAAGAACATAAACTCCGCCATGGCATCGGTCTCCGACAAAGTCTCTGTTTCAGCACTGAAATCACCCGCGCAGAACCGCTTTAAATCGCTGTGCGCCTGAAACCTTTTCTCTCCGTCAAAAGAAGCCGCCGCAATACCGAATCCCAAATACGGCACCCTTGTCCAGTATCCGAGGTTATGCCTGCACTCACGCCCCGGCTTGGAATAATTGGATATCTCGTATCGCTCGTATCCGTGCTCATGCAGCAACTGCTTGGTAAGATAATACATCTCGCGTTCCGTATCCTCATCGGGAAGCCCCTTGCCGTCCTTGTAGCGCTCGTAGAAAGGAGTACCCTCCTCAACTATAAGACTGTAAGCACTTATATGCTCCGGATTAAGCTCCACTACCCGCTCAAGCGTGCGCCTATAAGACTCAATCGTCTGCCCCGGAATAGCACTCATAATATCTATATTGATATTGTCAAAGCCCGCTTCTCTCGCGTCCCTGTACGTTTCCAGAAACTCCTCATAATTGTGAAGCCTCGACAGCATCTTAAGCTCATTATCTTCCGTCGACTGAAGCCCTATACTGAGGCGGTTGATTCCCGCATCCTTATATACTTTCAGTTTCTCGACCGAAGCCGAATTAGGGTTAGCCTCTATTGTAATCTCAGCATCCGGCGAAACGTCGAACTTTTCTTTCAGTTTACATAACACAGCCATGATATACTGCGCATCCGGCACCGTCGGCGTTCCCCCGCCAATAAAAACAGAGACTACGGGCACTCGTCCCACAGTCTCTGCAGTCTCATCTATCTGTCTTAAAAGCGCATCGAAATACATCTTGTGCACATCCGCACCGCATGCAAAAGAAACAAAGTCGCAGTAATCGCACTTTCTTACGCAAAAAGGAATATGCACATATATTTCGTATCCGTTACTACTCTTCATCAAGCTTTAAGACGCTCATGAATGCGCTCTGAGGTATCTCTACGTTGCCGACCTGACGCATTCTCTTCTTTCCTTCCTTCTGCTTCTCAAGAAGCTTCTTTTTACGTGATATGTCACCGCCGTAGCACTTGGCAAGAACGTCCTTACGCATCGCCTTAACGGTCTCACGGGCAATAACCTTGCCGCCCACAGCCGCCTGAATCGGAATCTCGAATAAGTGTCTCGGAATCTCGTCCTTAAGCTTCTCGCACATCCTGCGACCGCGCTCGTAAGCGCTGTCCTTGTGAACGATAAAGGAAAGTGCATCCACTTCCTCGCGGTTTATAAGTATATCAAGCTTAACCATCTCGGCCTTCTCATAGCCCTTAAGCTCGTAGTCAAAAGAAGCATATCCTCTGGAACGTGACTTAAGCGCGTCAAAGAAATCGTAGATGATTTCATTAAGCGGTAACTCATACTTGATAAGAGCTCTGGTCTCCTCCATATACTCCATGCTGACGTAACGTCCGCGCCTCTGCTGACAGAGTTCCATGATGGAGCCGACATAGTCCTTGCTTACCATAATCTCGGCATTAACGATAGGCTCTTCCATGTACTCAATCTGCGAAGGATCGGGAAGATTGGTAGGATTGGTAAGCTCTATCATCTCGCCGTTAGTCTTGTGAACCTTATAAATAACACCGGGAGCTGTTGTGACAAGGTCAAGATTGTACTCACGCTCCAAACGTTCCTGAATAATCTCAAGATGTAAAAGTCCCAGGAATCCGCAACGGAAACCGAAACCCAAAGCAATCGATGTCTCGGGTTCGTAGAATAACGATGCATCGTTAAGCTGCAACTTTTCAAGCGCATCGCGAAGGTCGGGGTACTTGGCACCGTCTGCGGGATATACACCGCAGTATACCATGGACTGAACCTTCTTGTATCCCGGAAGCGGCTCCGCGCAAGGATTCTCCGCATTGGTAATGGTATCACCGACAGCCGTGTCACGTACGTTCTTAATAGATGCGGTAATATAACCTACCATGCCGGCCGAAAGTTCATCACAAGGAATGAACTGTCCCGCTCCGAAGTATCCAACCTCTACGACTTCGGCAGTCGCGCCGGTAGCCATCATCTTAATCGGCACACCTTTTTTGACCGTACCGTTTTTAATACGTACAAACGCGATAACACCTTTATATGAATCGTAAAGCGAGTCAAATATCAAAGCCTGAAGAGGCGCATTGGCATCACCTGTAGGTGCGGGAACCTTCTCAACAATCGCTTCAAGCACCTGATCGATATTGATACCGTTCTTGGCGGAAATCAAAGGCGCATCCTGAGCCTCGATACCGATAATATCCTCTATCTCATTAATAACCTTCTCTGGCTCCGCGCTGGGAAGATCGATCTTATTGATAACCGGGAACACATCAAGGTCATGGTCGAGTGCAAGATAAACGTTGGCAAGGGTCTGAGCCTCGATACCCTGAGCCGCATCCACCACTAAGATTGCTCCGTCGCAGGCAGCCAAAGAACGCGATACTTCATAGTTAAAGTCCACGTGGCCGGGGGTATCTATAAGGTTAAAAATATACTCCTCACCGTTCTTGGCCTTATAAACCGTACGAACCGCCTGAGCCTTGATAGTAATACCTCTCTCACGCTCAAGGTCCATATTGTCAAGCACCTGCGCCTGCATTTCACGACTGGTTAAAAGTCCCGTCATCTCGATAATACGGTCCGCAAGTGTAGACTTACCATGGTCTATATGTGCTATTATGCAAAAATTACGAATGTGATCCTGATTCAAATTATTACCTCTTCATAGAAATAGTCGATTAAGTATAACATAGACTTAAGCAAAAGAAAACTTATTACTTAACCTCCGGCAAAAGAAAAAAGGCTCTTTCGCGCTGTATCCGAAAGAGCCTTAAATCTACCGTATTAAGTTATGGATTATTCCATTACTACGCCGTCTTTACCTACAAAGATGGTTACGTCTTCGGTACCGTTGTTAACGGTTAAAGAATAGAAGCAATCCTTCTTGGCTTCGTCGGTGTAAAGAACAGATACTGTTCCGTTGCCGTCAGCTGCTACGGAAGCGTAGGTTACGCTTGCTACAGCGCCGTTCTCGGAATCGGTAAGTTCAGCCTCAACTGCCTTCTCACCCCAGTTGTTCTCAACCCAAAGCTCGTGGGACATAACGTCTGCAACAAGTGCTGCGGCGTTGTCATTGTCACCTGCTACAGCAAGTGCTACCATAGCTTCGATCTTAGCGTGCATTTCTGCGGTGGTAAGATCTTTCTTGGTAAGAGAGCCAACCTTGCCCTTTAAGGACTTGGCTTCTTCAAGCTCGCCTGCCATAAGCTTCTCGGTCATGGCAATAATGGTGGTGTAGTCAGCTACTCTGCCCTTGCTGTCAAAAAGAAGACCGCAGTCGTTAAGAAGTGCGATTGCACCCTCGTAATCGAACTCGTCTGCAAGCTTAACAGCATCCTGATACTTGGTAAGAATCTCTACATAATGAGCTGCATCTTCGTAATCACCAAGCTCGGTGAAAAGTGCGAGAGATTCCTCGGCATTATTCTTCTTAAGAGACTCTACAGCTGCCTTGTAAGCATCTGCAAGTTCTTCATTGGTATACTCTTCTGCAAGAACGTCTACGGAAGCAGATGTCTTGTCAGCAGTGAAAACGCCCTTCTTGAATAAGATTACAAGGGCTACTGCACATACTACGATAATTGCAGCTACAGCGCCTGCAATAACCGGAAAGTTAGATTTCTTGTTGTTCATTTACTCTTTTCCCTTCCAATGTATTATAATCAACCCGTGTATAGTATCATACCGTGAAATTTTTAACTATCGTAAAATAACAAAAAAATGTTAAAATATCGCGTGGAAATTTGTGAATTAATATTTGGGAAAATCGATTTTCCCTATTGACACGGGAGTTTCTTTAATTTATTATAACGTAGTATGTGTACGTTAAGTCGTCCGTGTCCGGAGTGGCGTACACGAGTGTATCAACAATGTATTCGATTAAAATGGAGGTGTATAGTCTTGGCTAACATCAAATCTGCAAAGAAGCGTATCTTAGTAAGCCAGGTGAGAGCTGAAAGAAATAAAGCAATCAAGTCCGGCGTTAAGACTGCGATCAAGAAGGTTTATGCTGCTGTTGACGCTAATGACCAGGCTGCAGCTAAGGAAGCATTAGTTAATGCTACTTCAGCTATGGATAAGGCTTGTGCCAAGGGTGTTTATCATAAGAACACCGTTGCGAGAAAGATTTCCCGCATGAGCGCTACTGTCAACAAAATGGCTTAATCAGTCGCACTAATATAGAATTTACAAGACCCTTTCGTACCCGTCATGCGAAAGGGTTTTTAATTTTCCCGGATATAAAAAAGAGGTCGCACTATGCGACCTCTCTTCTTTATCTCGAGTGTCCTCCTCCGCCATGGCTTCCGCCACCGCCGGAAGTGTGATGACCTCCGCCACCACCGCCACCGCCGCTTCTGGATTCGGACGGTGGATTGTAACGCTTGGTTACGTCTTTTCTTACAAAGGTATCTCTGTTCACAGGGAAAGCAAGGGAACCTTCTATCAGGTACGATGACTCTGTTACAGTGCTCGAACCTGCTCTTGACGACATATGCGAGAGCATATATATGAGTCCGTATATACCCGCAATAATCATCATTGCCTTGGAACCCGTAAGATGAATCTCGCCTGTCATGTCATACTCAAACTGCTTAACGAACTTAAGGCATGCCTTATAATAATCGTCGTCAACATACTCATAGAACACATCCAGTGCGTGATCTATCATAGTCTCGGAATACTTTCTCTCAACCTTACCCGTGGTACCCATCCATGTATGAATCTTACCGGTCTCGGGCTCCCTGAAGTTATTGTCTACAAGAATCACACCGTCACCGGAATTGGGGGTTCCGTCAAGAATCTGCGGCTGATCGTAACCGAATTTATTGTCTTCCCAGAACTTATCGGCATAAACCATTACATACTTGTCAGGTGTAACGGTAATATCGTACCGAGCTCTGTAATCAGGCGCGAAATCCTTAAGCGATTCATAAAGCGTAACTATTACGATATCACTTGTAGTATGCTTCTCCGCCTCGTGAATATATGCCTCGAGGTCTCTCTCTTCAGCGTCCGTAAGTTTGTCAGCGTAGTCAAACACACGCTTGTCTCCATACACACGCTGAGTGTTGGGGCTGTCATAATATTCATTCGAGCCCTTCTTGATATTGGCCATATAATACCAACCCGCAAGAAGAACCGCCACGATAATCATCGGAACCAGGAACTTACCGAAAAACTGCGATACATTAGAGTTATAATGCTTCTTCATTACTTAAGCACCCCCTCTACTATACCGAGTACCGCTTCAATTCCTCCGTAGAAAAGAAGGGTCGAAACAATCGAATAAATAACGACCTTAAGCTTGGAAACCGGTGTCTTACCGATTACCTTGCCGGTCTGACCGTTTACGTAAAAGTTATAATCCTTGCCGGCATACTTATACTTATAAACCCACACCGGGAACAACGCATAATCAATCTTACGATCCGTAAGCGTGGTCTGATCCACAATAGTCTTAAGTGAAGCGTAAGCTCCGATTGACTTCTTCATAAGAGTCTCTGCGCTGTCTGCCGCTTTCTTTTTGGCACGGTCGGCGAATTTGTCCGCCGTATCGTTATAAATCTCGCCAAAGAAACCGGACAGATACTTAGGATCAAAGCTCATCAAATCCGTGTAATCGTAAGGCTCCATAAGATCCATGGTGGAATCGGGCATTTCAAAAGACGCATCCACCGGAATATTGTCAAAAGAAGCATGCATCTCACGCTCGACATCATAATAAGAAGTCTCTGTATACGTGTAATCTCCGCTTCTCCACGAACGCACCTTGGTACCCTCGCCTCTGTACACGGACTCAGCCAGATAATCATACAAAAAGAAAGGAACATACGCACCCTTCATGCTCTCAAGTGACTTCTCGCTTAAGAAAGAAATCGGCGCGAACAGACGCTTCTTAAATTCCTTGTCCATGGACGCAACGGCCATGTCCTTATCAAGCTTAAACGGAATAATAGAGTCAGGCTTGTAGTTATCGCTGACTCTCTTATCAAAGATTAGATAGTTGCCGCAATAAGGGCATTTGTCTGAGCTTTTATACTCTCCGGGATCCACCTCGCCGCCGCAGGAAGCGCACACGGTAAGGGAATCATTGCCCGCTACCCTCTCGGTATCTTCACCGTCGCAGTAAGGGCAATACATTTTCTGCTTGGCGGGGGCAAATATCATGTTGCCGCCGCAGTTTTTACATTGAAAATTCATTTATAACCTCACATACCATTCTTATAACCATTCCTGAATAAAGTTAAGTACTCTATCCTTGGGAAGAGGCTTCGAGAAATAGAAGCCCTGTATATACTCAGCATTCAATTTCTTAAATGCAAGATATTTCTCTTCGGAGTCCACACCTTCCACCACGATTTCCATACCGAGCTTATGAAGCATCTCGATAGTATATTCGGTAGCGATGCGGACCTTCTCCGACAGGAAATAGCTGTCGGTAATAAGCTTATCAATCTTAATAATCTTAAGCGGTAAGTTAACCACATAAGTAAGATTGGAATATCCCGAACCGTAATCATCAAGCGAGAAGCTGCAGCCGTAATCGAGAAGCTCACGCATGTTCTTATCAATTACTTTGCTCGAGCCCGTAGCGGTCTCGGTAATCTCGAAGTTGATTCTGTAAGGAGGTATCTGATACTCTCCCATTATATTCTTAAGAATCCTTGCCATATCGGTCTGAATACACTGAACCACAGACAAGTTAACCTCTATATACTCAATACCGTACTCGTCCACATGCATACGCTGTATGAACTCGCAGACCTTTCTGAACACCACTTCACCGAGCTTAAGTATCATACCGTTCTTCTCGGCATACTCGATAAAGTCCGAAGGCATTACCATGGAACCCTTATCATCTCTTAGACGAACAAGAGCCTCCATCGCGCTGAAACGGCCTTCCTTGATATTGTAAATAGGCTGATAATACACCTCTACGGCATCATTGTGAAGTGCCCACTCTATAGCATGGCGAATTTCAAGGCTGCGCTGTCTGACTGCAAGTTCTTCATCATTAATCGTAAGAATCTCACTGGGCGGACGCTTAATGCTCTCAGCGGCAAAATAATGAACCACTTCTTCCAAATCATCCACACTCTTAAACTTAAGCGTATCCTCGATATAGGACAAAGAAACCCCTATTTCCATGGTGCCGTTCTCGACACTCCAAGGAAGTTCAAACCTCTTCATAATATACTCAAGAGCCTTCTCAGCATCCTCCGGCTTATCAAGGGCAATACAGAAAAGATTGTCTTCCAGTCTGAAAAGTGTGGAATCCGGAATATTATCCGCGAACTTTGAAATCGCAAGAATAATCGTCTCCACCGCATGGGCGCCGAAAACTTCATTGACCATGTTCATGTCACGGATTTCCATGTTAACAAGAGCCTTTTTCTCATGGTACTTAATGTGCTCGCTCATTATCATTTCAAAGCCCTTACGGTTGAACACATTCGTGGCAAAATCAAGATGATACTCAGGATTCTCAAGCTTGCAGTACATATACATGCAACCGATAGCCATCGCAAGACTTACTACCAAAAGCTCATTGTTCACAAACTGAATAATTGCCGCTACAAGCCATGCAATCATCCAAAAATATATGGCATAACGTCTCTTTAAATTAATCTTGTCTCTCAAGCAAAGTATCATTACAAACGTAGCAATGATATAAAGCGCACAGAAAGCATACGTCACAAGTACCGGAATTCCGTATGTGAAAATATCATTATCCGCAACATAAACCTTAACCGGGCACATAAAAAGGACCACCGCCTCAACAACGAGCGGCACATACGTCATATATATCCAAAACTGTTTAAACGTATAGCGAATCTCTGCCACGGAAAAGAATGCTGCATAGCATGCCACAAGAACAATAGAGAACAGATACGCCTTACAAGAAATCTGCGTAAGTGTGGAACCTATTTCATCTCTGTAATTGATTGCGAATATTGAAAGAATATCCAGAATAACACAGACTATTACGATAAAAAGAAGCTTGGTAAATGCGCGCTCTGCAGCGAAGTTAAGTCGCTTTTGTCCAAAGCACATGATTGCTATCACAAGTGCGATAACCAAAGCCGCAAACTGAAAATGAATATTCCAGACCATAAACTCCTCCCACACTGTTACATATATACTGATTATATGTTATGTTGACTGAAAATTCAATTAAAACTGCCTAAATTCATGTCCCCTTACGGAACTCAGTCTAACACCACTGCCTGAGAATAGAACTGCTTGTACCTCTTAATAAACGCCGCCATATCGTATTCCTTGATGCCTCGCATGGGATCTGACACTATTACCGTCTTCTCGCGCGTATCGTATCCTATAAGCACCATGCAATGGAGGTTCGTCTTCCACACCAGATACTCTCCGTCCACTATCCACTCGATGGAAAGTACCGGCTCCGTAGAAATATTGGCAGCTCCCCATACTATTACCGGCGAGCCCTCCCTGACTTTAATAAGCAAATCTTCAAAGCTTGAGCCTGTCAAATCCACAGCTTTCATAGGACTTCCCGCGCTGTCAAGGTAAGCGTTCGCAGCCTCGACGATTACGGGCGCATAACAGCCGAAAGAATTTCTTTGGCCCGGGTCGCCCACAAATTCTTTGTAGAAATTGGCCTTGCCCACTTCGTTCTTGTTAAGGTAATCGCGAGCAAGCGCGTCCTTATCCACATCATATCCGTAGAATTTAAGCACCGTTGCAAGGCTCGTAATCTCACAACCGTTCGGAAGCGACGGAAACTGGCTGATATACTTAACATCCAGCGACACTCGTTCCTCGTTAAGATCGATATCCTCGGTAAGCGGCATATCCTCGCGGTTTCTAAGAAAATTGGTGCCGTTTCCGTACAAAAGTTCGCCCGACATACTTACAAGCTGATAACAGCAGTCTTCCGAAATTCCGACCCGCAGGAACTCTTCCCACATCTCGGTTCGCCTTACAGGCTCCCCCTCAAAAGCAGGACTCTCGTACAGCCCCGCCTCGGTCGTTGCAAAAACAAGTTCCTTGGACGGTCTGAAATCCGTACCGTCAACCGACTGCGGCACCACGACTCCTGTAGGAATCAATATGTCTACGGGGTCCTCGTAATCGGCATCGGTAATAAGCAGTTCCGGGCTGTATTTGGCCAGGTGAAAATCGATGTTCTTGATATATACGGTCTTGACTGTTTCCTCGGCAATTCTTTCGGGAATCGTTTTTAAAGCTCTCTTAAGGGAGCGCTCGTACTGCCACTCCGAGTATTTATCGTGAATCTTCTCGCCGGTCCTGTGAAACCAGTCACCGCTCTTGTGAGCCAGCTCAATAACGACAGTTGCAGCGGTGGGCTTATCACTGTCGTGCTTCACGCCACCGTTTAAATACGAATATACAGTTATCAAAAGGAGCAACAATGATACGCTGAATATCAGAAGCTTCCAATTAATTTTCTTAGGCATATTCCGTCAAATCCCGAATTGTTTTAAGTCTACTTTTCCTTCTTTTACCACTACGCCTTCTTTTGCAAGAAGGTCTGCCTGAACGCCCGCTCCGCCGAAAGCAAAAGCACCTGCCAGCTCACCCTTTGAGTTAACCACCCTGTGGCACGGAATCGTGCCGGGCTCAGGATTCTTATGAAGCGCATTGCCTACCGCCCGCGCCATGTTCTTATCCCCCGCCATCTTAGCCACCTGTCCGTAAGTAGCCACGCGGCCTTTGGGAATCTTCTTAACCGCCTCATAAATTCGCTTTGAAGGGCTGTCGCTTACAAGGTCGTAGCTCTCCGCAATCATTATCTTTATATCGCTCTCGGGAATGCTTCCGTCGAGAATAATCGTATTCCAATGCTGCTTGTTCTGATGATACCCGGGGACCACCGCCTTGTAAGCCTGCCTCCAGAAAAACGCCTTGTCCGGGTCCGTCTTCACATTAAGGTTAATGTAGCCGTCCTTCTCATACGTCCACAAAAACGCCTTCTTATTGCCCTTATATCGCACCAGCTGCCAGTTTAAATCCGAAAACGGTGCATCCTGATACGTATCTGCCAAAGAAAGCCCGTATTCAAGCGCTTCCTCACGAGTCGTCATATTACTCACAGTCATAATCCCCCGTTAAAAATTGAACCATTTACATTCTCTGTACTTAGCCGGAATATCCTTCTCATCATTAATAAAGCCGATATTCTCGACAAACTCAGACTTCTGATAAGGATACTTGTATCTGTTAAGCCATTCCACAAAGTCCTCCTCATCGAAACATCCGCCCTCGCGTGAAAACTCCATGCAAATCTCTTCCAGTTCACGCTCTATCTTGTCAGGCACCGAGTATACTTTAAGTTCCCCGTCCGCACTAAGAATTACGTTTTTCATGCTTTATCACCCCATAATCGCTATAATTCAATTATACATTATTAATTGCTTTTTTTACATATCTTGTCAGTTCAGATAAGCCTTCATCTCATTTCTGAAAGCTGTCTGTTGACTAAAGCAAGCAAAAGAATCTCTGTTAGTCAACGTTTTTGCTTCTTTCGACTTTGCAGCAGTTTTCATTATTGACTAAAGAAAAAGAATGACTTGGATTTAGTCAACTTGAATGGGACTTTTTCTCTGAAATGCCATAAAATCATTGACTAAGAACAAATCTTTGCATGCTTCTAGTCAAATTACTTTAGACAAGCTAAAAAACAGGGCATTCCAAAATGAAATGTCCTGCTTTCTTTTTTTATAATTCAATATCTATACCTATGGTCTCCGGAACCTCAGGGATCTCAATATCGGGAAGTTTCCCTGCAAACTCGGTGTTATCTGCAATTTCCATGGGGTCCGGATTCTGAGGCTTCTCTTCGTCGTCCCAGAGAGAGTCGTAATTCTTGTGCTCCCGCTTTTCAAGCTGTCGCGCCAGAGCCTGCATGCTCTTTGCCGTTGAATACATTTTCTCGTCGTACTCCATAAGCTTACGCTCATCGTACATAGGAACGTTGTCTCCCGAAGCAATTCTTCTAAAGACAATCATTATTTTACCGATTTCTGCGGCCGAATCTGCCATTGCTTCGCCTTGTTGTTTGGCAACTTCCATGTTGTTAACGGCTACCCACTGCTCCATGAGTGAATCGATGACTTTCTGATTTTCTTCAAAGGCTTTGTTCGTCGCATCCAGCGACAATTCAAGCGTTGCCGCCTGCTCGGCAAAAGAAGTATCTCCGGTCACCCTATACTTCGCCTCTGCTTTTTCTTTCTGCGAATAAAGGCTGCGTATCTGCTCTACCAGTTGCTTCCTGTTGGCATAATAAGTCGGCTGTGCCTCAGCTATTTTCATATCTCCACCTCCATGTGAATGTGCATGAAATCCGTTTCATGCGTATAATCATCCATATAGGTTATCGGCAGAATGCGGCTGAAACTTTAGCTCTTTCTACGTTTATTCATAATTATATCCGCCACTATGGCCACAATTACCACTGCCGTAACCTCTATCGTCGTCATCACAAAGAGATTCCAACCCGCTTCTGCGCTCGCCATATTACATAGCATATTTGTGTAACAAGTCGCCAGATTGAATGCGCCGGCAGCAATATAGGCTATTCTTCCGACGTGTTCGTTGTTTCTGATGCTTGAAAACACAAGCAATGCTGTATAACATACATTCACAATAAAAATCACAAGAAGCTGATTGCTTAAAAATGGTCCTACGTGGTGTGGTTCTATTCCAAAGGGTCTTTGGCCTTTACTTAACGTAATTAGGGTCATTCCCATAAGAATTATTGCATATAAACCTGTCAGAACGGGTATCACACTTATGATCACATCGAATCTTGATGCACTCTTCTCTGCAGGTATGCCTTTGGGAGATATCACCAAAAGAAAAACAAACATTGCCGCCATGAGCAAGACTATGCCGTTAACTATATCTATGGACCTGCCCAAATAAGCCATCAACTTGGGATAGACCGATAAGCCGATATAAATAAGAAATACTATCGATAAAACAATTTGTTTTTTCTTTTGACGACTTAACTGTCGCCTCTGAAGCTTAACGGTATTTACGAGGTCGGTAAGTGTCCTTGAAATGTCTTCGCCCTGTTCACCGCCGGTGACGATGTCTTCAATTTTAATGTTTAACGCATTTGAAAGTGCCTCAAGCACGCCCACGTCAGGGAAGCTCTCTCCTTTTTCCCACCTTGATACCGCTTTATTGGTCACCCCCAACATATCGCCAAGTTCAGCCTGCGTAAGTTTGTTTCTGATTCTTGCTTCTTTAATCAACTGTCCTGTTTTTTCTTTGTCCATGAGTACCACTCCTTTCATGCACATTATCATATGCATGAGGTCAAAGCACAATCTATTATGGCGAGAATCGCCGGATTCTCGCCATTTCTAAGCATTCTATTTCATTATCACAAGTTCGTACTCTCTTGTGCCTACGCCGATTTTCTCAGCATGTTCAAGAGTCTCTTCCCATGCGACATTGGGATTGCTGTTGTGCCATACGTCGCCGTGGTCGTGGAAGTGTTCTTTGGCCATGTTGTCGCCGAGCTGGCTGTTACGGATAGGCTCCGCTTTCTGACATAAGTCTACGCAGGCCTGATCGAGCGCTACAGGGTCAAAGGATGCTAACATTCCGATGTCGGGAAGAATAGGCGCATCATTCTCTCCGTGGCAGTCGCAATTGGGCGATACGTCGGTGATAAGGCTGATGTGGAAGTTCGGTCTGCCGCTTATAACCGCAGATGTGTACTCGGCCATCTTTCGGCCTAACATCTGAGGTGCATCCCAGTTGTCGTTTCTGATGGCGTCAAAAGCACACGCGCCGATGCAGCGACCACAGCCTTTACAAATTTCCGTATCGATTCTTGCCTTGTTGCCTTCATATATGATTGCGTCCGATCCGCATTCATGGGCGCATCTGCGACAGCCCTTACACTTCTCGGTAATTACGTGAGGATGTCCGCTGTTGTGCTGCTGCATCTTGCCCGCACGGCTTCCGCATCCCATACCTATATTCTTAATGGCACCACCGAAGCCTGCCTGCTCATGTCCCTTAAAGTGATTGAGCGAAATAACAATATCCGCATCCATAACCGCACGGCCGATATATGCTTCCTTGCAGTACTCACCGTTAGGAACCGGTACAGCTATATCATCCGTTCCTCTGAGACCGTCGGCAATAATAATCTGACAGCCCGTGGTAATCGTATTAAAACCGTTGATATTGGCACAGTCGAGGTGCTCAAGCGCGTGCTTACGGCTGCCGGGATAAAGTGTATTACAGTCGGTAAGGAACGGTAAGCCTCCAAGCTCCTTAACAACATCCGCAACGGCCTTAGCATAATTGGGTCTTAAGTAAGCAAGGTTGCCAAGCTCTCCGAAATGCATCTTGATAGCCACAAACTTACCGTTAAAATCTATGGAGCCGATTCCCGCAAGCTTTATAAGCTTCTGAAGCTTAGCAGGCAAGCTCACTCCGAGAACGGTTCTGAAATCCGTAAAATATACTTTGGGTTTATCCATATGTAACCTCCGTCTGATAATCTTGATTAAATAGTATCACATTCTAGGTTGCGCATGAAATGACTTTTTTCAATAAATCATTAATAAATTGTTCCCATAGTTGCAATAGCAAAAAAGACTCAGGAGCAAGCCTGAGTCTTTATAGGTATACATGTGTGAAAGGGCGCTAAAGGTCCGGGGGACCTTTGTTCAGCGCCGACCGAAATGAAATGTAGACCGAACCCGGCAGGTTCGAATCCCATACACGACAAAAAAGGACTTGAGATATTCTCAAGTCCTTGATGTACGTGTGTGAAAGGGCGCTAAAGGTCCGGGGGACCTTTGTTCAGCGCCGACCGAAGTGAAACGTAGACCGAACCCGGTAGGTTCGAATCCTGTAACGTAAACGAAAAAAGACTCGAGTTATTAACTCGAGTCTTTTAAATCAACGTGTGTGAAAGGATTCGAACCCTCGACCTTCTGGTCCGTAGCCAGACGCTCTATCCAGCTGAGCTACACACACATTTTCTCATGCCGTTTCTCACGGCACGAGAATGATATTACCATAGCTATATTAATAAGTCAAGAAAGAATTTCAGTTTATTTACGTTTCTTTCTCTGTAGCTGCTTAAGCTTCAAATTGGTGTTGTAGAAGTCCTTGGTGGAGCAGCCTGCACGACCGCCGCCGGCGCAGGCACATGCGCAGGCGCAAGCACAGGAATGTGCACATGCACAGGAGCTGTGAGCGCAGGAACTGTGCACGCAGGAGCTGCGAGGACGCGATACGGGCACGTGTGTTACGTGTACGCGCACGTAAGTGTTGGGCGAATCGCCGTATCTGAATAAACCTTCGGAGCTGTACTTGGAAGGCTCCTTGATTTCTTTCTCCTCAATAACTTCTTCGCTTTCGATGAAGCTTCTGCCACAGTAATCACACTTTTCTTTACCCTCGGGACGAGCAGCGCCGCAACCGGGACAGGTAGGATAATACTTGATAAGCGTACGCTTAATCTGCTTCTTGGTCTCACCCTTAAATCCGCTTCCCGAGGAGTATTTGATGGCGTTACCGATCTTGGCAAATATAAATACAATAAAACCGATTACCATCATTCCGGCGATAGCCGACCCGGGACCGTCATAGTCGTTGCTGCTGTAGCTGTTACTGTAGTTATTATTGTAATTGCCATTATTGCTCTTGTTGTAATCGCTGTAGTCCTCAGCATACTTATCTTCGTTGAAGGAATATGCCGAAGTCTCGTAAGTTACGCTTACTTCCTTAAACTTCTCGCCTGCGGAAAGCGAACCGCTCCACACGAAGTAATCGCCGTCCACAACCGCACCGCTGCTGTTGCCGATAGCCTTATCGGTGTTCCAGCGCACTACAACATTATCAACCTGAATACCGTCGAACCATCCGGGCGTGAAGTAATAAACCGTCTCGCCTTCGGTAAGCACGTTCATCTCGTACATGTAGTCCTGCACAAGGTCGAAGTCAAAAGAAACCACCTCATCCTTGTAATACTTCTTATCAAAGTAAATCTTGGCCACATACTGACCGCTTCCGGAAGTCGCCTTAATGCTTCTTACCGAGTCGGAATCAGAAGTACACGAAATGTAGTGTGAGTTCGGAATACCGATCTGCACCCACTCAAGCGGTCCCTCGGATGTGGAATCAAGCACCTTCCAGTCGATGTGGTAGTGCATGTTAAGGGTGGCGTCTTCATTGACGTCAATTGTAATCTCGTAATCAAGTATCTCGTCAAGAGGCTTGGACGCATATGCACGTCCGCCGGGAACGAGCGTAAGTAGCAAAAGAACAAGGATGGAAAATAAAGCAACTATTCTTCTCTTCATTTCTTTTCCCTCCTTAAGGGGCATCTGCCGAGCATAAGACCCGAGTAATCGCGACGCTTCTTACAGGTCTCGCTGTTCCAGATGTCTTCCCATTTATCATTTAAGAAATTACCGAGCACATCGGTGGAAAGCCAGCTCTGGCAAGGCACAACGTTGCCGCCGGGAGTGATGGCCATGTTACTTAAGCAGGCACCGCAGTTAGGTGTAGAAAGCGCGTGCTCAGCAAAGAACTCTTCTTCAATCCAGCCGGGAGAGGTAAAGCTGATCTCCATGCCGTGTGCGTAAGCGTAGTCGCTTGCGTCGGCAAGAATCTGCTTGATTTCTTTTTCCGAAAGCTGTAAAGACTCGGACTCGTCGGTAAGTGCGTTACCTGTGGTAATAAGTCCCGAGCATGTAACGTATGAAACGCCCAATCCGTGCAGGAACTCAAGGGTCTTAACGTAATCCTTGTTAAGTGTGCAAAGAGGCGTATTGATGCTTAAATTAAGGCCTGCTTCAAGCGAATTCTTAATGCCCGCAACAGTATCGGCGTATCTGGGCGCGCCTACAAGCTTGTTGTGAATGGCTTCGTCGCTTGAGTAGAAAGTAATCTGTAAACTGTCGAGCTCGCTCTCGCGAAGCTTCTCGCAGTATTCGCGTGTTAACTTAATACCGTTGGTGTTAAGTCTTGAAACAAACCATTTTGCATGGGAAATAAGCTCAAATAAATCATCACGCATGGTAGGCTCGCCACCGGTAAAAGTAACCTGTGTTACGCCGATCTTGCGAAGCTTGTCAAGAATCTTAAGCCAGGTCGCCGTATCAAGTTCGGCTTCCTCGGCCTGCTTCTGTCCCGCAGCATAGCAATGCACGCAGCACTGGTTGCAGTTCCATTTGCCGCACTTCTCCATAGCGCTGACCATAATATCCATACGATGAGGCGCCTTCATGAATTCAGCGTACTCACCGATGTTCATGTAACCGATTTCCTCGGTCACTTCCTCGCCGTAAGCTACCTGCTTGAAAGTAGTCATCATCTTATCGATATCGTCCTTAAAGCGACGCTTAGATACAAGCGGGAACACCTTCTTAACAGCCTTACAGGTATTGTTAAGAATACTCTGAACATCCTCGTCACTGACCTCGCGGCCGTGATATTTGTTAACTTCCTTAATAAATTCCGCAAGCAGAATGCTCCAGGACACATTCACCGGAATGATATCCTGGCCGTTAATAATCGCAACGCTGGGCGCTGCCTTCCCGTTCTCAAACTTAGGCGGAATAAGATGTATGCGCACAACGCCCGGTCCCTCGGGGTTAAGAGTTGTATGCACCACCTCTGTGAAGTTTTCTTGCATGTACTTTTTAACAGTCATTATCCCTCACACACTCCTTTTTTATTTGTAATAAATTCTACCATACATCTGCGTAAGTCAAAAGAAAAAGATTCGCAAAATACAGCTTTCAATTTACCCATCAAACCCTGCCCCGCGGTTCAATTCGCTCTTTGAATGCATTTAAAACCCGTTTCTTGTCGGCGCTCCATAGCGGCGCCACCAATATCTTCTTGTCTCCGTCTCCCGTAATTCTGTGTATTACCATATCCTTAGGAAGCAGCTTTATCGCTTCACATACTATATCTATATACTCGTCCAAAGAAAGCGTCTCGAACCTGCCGGCTTCGTAATCCTTGCACATGTCTGTGTTCTTAAGTACATGTAATAACTGAAGCTTTATTCCTTTGGAACCCGAATGCGCCACATGCTCCACCGTTTTAAGCATTTCTTCTCTCGATTCCCCCGGCAGGCCAATAATAACATGTGTTATCGTTTCTATTCCGACCGCTGTAAGCCTTTTAACAACGTCGTCATACACTTCCGTCGGATATCCGCGCCTGATATACTCTATGCTTTCTTCTTTGACTGTCTGGAGCCCCAATTCCACCCATACAGGCTTAATCTTGTTAAGCTCTGCGAGGACTGCTATCTTCTCATCTTCCAGGCAGTCGGGGCGGGTTGCGATGGATATGCAACATACCTCGTGATCTTCTATGGCTTCCATCCACTTTTCTTTTAGTTTACATAACTCACCGAATGTATTAGTAAACGCCTGAAAATAAGCGATATATTTAACATCTTCGTGCTTGGGATTCTTGGCCTTAATAAACTCTTTGCCTTGTGTAAGTTGTTCTTTGACCGAAAGTGCCCTATCGCCCGCGAAATCCCCCGATCCTCCCACCGAGCAGAATATGCAGCCACGGGTATCAAGCGTTCCGTCTCGATTCGGACAGGTGCAGCCGGCATCGAGCGAAACCTTTAAAACCTTGCAGCCGAAGCGTTCTTTCAAATAGTTGTTGAGTGAATAATAGGGTATTTTTTCCATACGTACATGGTACCATTTCTTACGCCAAAATTAAATCTGTAAACAATTTATAAATTGTTAGCACTCTCTCTTGACGAGTGCTAACAATCGAGTTATAACGTAATCATCAAAGGGACAAACCCTTGGAAAATAAAAAATTACGGCTATGACCGCTATCATATTAAGGAGGTAACTATTATGTTAATGCCCGGATTATTTGATGAATTTTTTGATGATTTTGCAAGACCTGTTGTTTCAAGAAGAGCTAATGTCACCGCTCCTCAGATGATGAAGACAGATGTTAAGGAACTTGAAAACGGATTTTCACTCGATATCGAGCTTCCCGGTTATAAGAAGGAAGACTTACAGCTTGAGTTAAAGGAAGGCTACTTAACAGTCTCCGCTACTGCCAAGAAAAACAACGATGAAGAAAAGAACGGCCACTACATCCGCCGCGAGCGTTTCATCGGCACAAGCTCAAGAAGCTTCTATGTAGGCGAGGAAGTTACCCAGGAAGACATTAAGGCTAAGTTCGAAGATGGCTTACTTAACATCTTCGTTCCCAAGAAAGAAGCTCAGCCTAAGATTCCCGAGTCTAAATACATCGCAATTGAATAATTTCCCTTCAAATCAGAAAGGCCTCACCGCTTAGGTGAGGCCTTCTTATTTATCTTATTGTCTGTAAAGCTTCGCTTTGATCGGAATCTTCCTTGAAAATCAGTTGCTTCAAAACTATCATCATAATGATTCCCATTGCTACAATACCGATCGCAATTCCGACTGCCAGCCACAGTACAATGCTCTTGTCGCTGCTTAGCGATTCGGTGTTGATTTCATAGCTTCCGTCAAAAAGCTTTTCTTCCTTAAGGACTTCTTTCTCATCTTTCTCATCTTTCTTGCTCTTATCTTTCGGCTCTCCGTATGCGCCGGTACCGGGTCCCGGAGTTATGAGAGATTCGGCCTTTTGGGTTTCTTTTTCGGTTCCTTTTTCGATGGGCACAACGGTTATAATCGCTTTCTTTTTACCGGAGGCTGCAGGCTTGGATGCTTGCATGGCGGCAGCAGTGGCGTTGGAATTATCCACACTGCTTACACCGTATGAAAACTTCTTTCCGGAGCTTTGGTTGCCCGATGATGCGGCATTCCAGTGAGCTGTGAGCGTTATATTTCCCGTAACATTACTGTCAAAATCGTAAACTGTGTCGCCATTGTACCAGCCGCCGAAACTGTAACCGCTTCTGGACGGGTCGGAAGGCTTCGTTATCTTGCTTCCGCTCTTAACCGCATAGCTTCCTACAGAGCTTCCGCCTGCGGGATCGAATGTTACCGTGCAAGGTGTCGTACTTGCATATACAAACGAGTACAAAGAAAACCTCTGCGTGTATAAATATATAATTCCCTGCGTCTTATCCACGTAGACTGTTCCGTCGCTGTATGAGCCTGAAGGCCTGCTTGTCAAAGAAGCGAATACCTTTCTTGTGCCGTCATGAACTCTTACGACAACAGGATTCTTATTGGTAACATCTGTGCCCACTACCAAAGCAATCTCAAGAACGCTCTGTGTCATGTGGACACCCTCGCCACCCGTACTTGTATCGATTGCGCCAAGGCTCGAATCCGTAAATTGGGTTACATCGATTTCAAGATAAGCCCCAGTCAGTTCATCTGTTGTATATCCTACGAAATACCCTGATGCATCGGAAAGTATACCTGTCACGTCAGCAGCTGAAACATCGCTTGCGCTCTTCTTTGTAACATCAAGCTTCAGTATTACCGCAGTCGAGCTGTTGCTGAGTGCCTGCGCGCAATCATCGAGGTTGCCGGAGAATACGGAGCTTACCGTATTACCTGCCGCAGAGCCCGTAAGCTCTGTCTCAGCCTTGTATTTAATACTATCCGATGACTTAATGGGTACCGTTACCGAATAAGTGTCATAGTTCGGATCGCTTACATTAACGACAATGGAACCGTCCGCATTGTCTTCGCTTGCGGAAACCGCGAAAATGACCGTGGAACCATTAACCGAAGGAGCCGGCGAGGTGGTCTTTACAATGCCGCTTGCACTTGCGAGCGCATAAGTCGTTCCCGCCGAAGGTGCCGGCGAAATAAAGTTCTTAACATCAACCGTAAGGTTCTCGGACGCAATCGTCGGAACCGATACAGCGTTAGCGGCCGGTACGGTTATATCGGCATGAGTTGCCTTTGTAATGGTGAAAGTACCGGGCGTAAATGTCAGCTCATAATTGCTTCCCTGAATTGCAAGGGTACCCTGCGTAATAGCATAAGTGCCCACATCCTCTCCCGCTTCTCTGGTCAAGGAACCTGTCAATACAGCCGAAAGAGTATCGCCGCTTGCCAGACCGCTTACCGCAGAATATGTAAGCGCGGGATCTGCTTCGTCGCGTGCTTTGGACTTATTGTCTGCAGAAACGGTCAGCGTTGCCTTATCAATCTTGAATGTTGTGGTTACAATTGTTGCTTCGTAGAGGTCGCCTCCGCCTATTGTTGCTCTGGCCTGATAGCTTCCTGCCGCAATTGGCTTAGTGGTGGACCAGCTGCCGCTTCCTGTTCTGTATTCTATAGTTGTCACACCTGCGGCAACAGGGTCCGCCGTAGTAGTGGGGTCTGCCACAGGATTGCCATATGAAACGTCGGCAACGGTTATCGTTCCCGTAGCAGTGCCCTTATTTACGGTAAGTGTAGATATTACCGTACTGCTTGCCACAGTCTCGGTTGCTGCAGTAACTACCTGAACTTTTATAGTTCCTGCTTTGGTTATGGTAAGAGTACTGCCTTCTATGGTTCCGGCGCCTGTACTTCCATCAGTAACAATCGAGAAAGTTCTGCCTACCACATCCGCAGCATAAATGAATTCAAATAACTGATTGCAGTTATATGTGCTTCCGTCATAGGTAATTGTCCTATTTTGCGCTACGGGAGCTGAACTCTGCATGGTTATCTCGTAACCTTCAGATGCTTCACCCGTATAATTACCCTTAAATACAGCCACAATATTGTATGTGCCGGGAGTAGTGGGCGCTACACTACTGCGCACATATGTAGTGGGCGAAACGCCTTCATACCTAATGTCATAATCGGTACTTGCACTCAGCAATCTGCCGGCACTGGTGATTCTTACCGTAGCGGTAGGCGATATCGGTGTGCTTCCGAATGCAAATGTGTTTTCATCAAGTTCAATTGTCACGTCACCGGTCAAATCTCTTGTTCCGATGGCTGCCGTAAGTCCACCTGTAAGTTCGAAATCTGCGTGGTTTGCATCACCGAAATACTTAACGGATATTGTATAGCTGCCCACTTCCGTTCCTGTAGGAATGGTGGTGCTGTATTCGCTTTCGCCTTCAAGAAGATACTTAACAGTGTAGCCTTCAAGGGACGTTGCGGGCGCATTTAACAGAGCCTGAGCCGAGGCTGTATATTCAAGGCCTGTCTTGGCAGTAGGCTTATTTGTATCGTCTATGTCAGCCGGTGCATCCATCTTACCTATGGTAACGGTCAAAGAAGTCGCGGCAATATCGCTGTGATTTGCATCGCCTTCAACCTTGTACCATACGGTGTATGTGCCGGCATCCGTACCGGTTATGGTTGATATTTCTCCATAAGTTCCCGCTTCGGTTAAGCCATACTTTAATGTACCGCCTGATGCTTCACCCGGATTAATAAGTACTTGAGCTTCACCGGTGTACTTAAGATTTTCTTTGGCCGTAGGCGGCGTTGTAAGTGTTGCTGCTTCCAATGTAACGGTAATGGTACCCGTTTCATCGTATGTAATCGTATAATTAGCCGTAACGTTTTCACCGGCAGCGTTCTCAATTCTTGCACCTGAAGGTATGATATTACCTTCCGCTGTAATTGCTCCTGCGGGCGCAAGTGTAATAGCTGCAATGCTGTCACCGGCAACAAGGCTACCTACGGAAACAGTTACCTTATCTGTTCCTGTAGCGAGCGTACTGCCACTTGCTACTGTTTGATCAATTGCCTTAATGGTAATGGCTACGGGTGTTAAAGTAAGCGTGCCGTTGTTGTAAGTGATAATATAGTTGTTCGTAACATCGACTTCGCCCTTCTTAATTACTGCGTTAGAGGGCGTAATGGTACCGGGTGTGTCAGATGATAAATCAACAGCGGTAAGCGTATCTCCTGTCGCAAGGCCTGGATCGGTTACATATGAAACGCCTTCAGAAATGCTTGTGCCGTAAACCTTTTCCTGATTGGCTGCGGTAATGGTAACCGCCATCTTTTCAATCGTAAATTCAGCCGTAGCGTAGTCGCTTTCATAATTGGCGGTCTCGCCTATGATTGCTTTGACATAGTATGTTCCTGCATTCGAAGGCACACCGTCTACAGGTTCTGTACATGCGTTGTCGGTATAGTATTCATAATTCACCGTTCCGCTTCCTTCATTGCCGGTAACCGAAGGTGTATTGGCAGTTTCTCCGTAAGTCCAGCCTTCAAGCGTAACCGAAGGCGAAATACCTGCTTTTGCAATAACTACATTTGCGGAGCCTGTTACGGGGTCGCAGTTTTCTTTTTCGACCTTGTAATATACCGTATACGTACCTGCGTCGGTATATTCGGGACTAGCGTCAAGATCATAATTTCCGGAAACCGTTCCGTAAGATACCGTAGACCCTTCGGGGCCGGTAACGGTAATTCCATGAGCAGAACCGTCATAAGTTCCGTTAAAGCCGGTTGCAGATACCTCCATGCTTGCAGCCGTAATGGTAAGGTTGCCGGTATTATATGTAATATTGTAATTGTCTGTAACGGTATTTCCACCATTCTTAATAACAGGAGCGCTCGGTGTTATGGTTCCTGTCGTGGTGACAGCCGCAGTACTCGGTATAAGTGTAATGCTGTCGAGGGCATCTTCTCCCTCAAGACCTTCTACGGTAACATCGCTCACAAGCGCCGAAATATCAGTGCCGTGAGTTATGGACTGGTCATTGGCCGTAATTGTAAGAGCCTTAGCGGTAATAGTTATCGTCTTCGAACCGGTTACGGTCGTATAGTTAGCCTTCGTAACCTCGTAATATACGGTATATGTTCCGACATTGGTATAAGTGATGTTGGTTTCGGATGTGCACGAATCTTCCGCCGTTCCGTATTTAACGGTTGCTCCTTCGGGAGCCGTAACGGTAATTCCGTGAGCGGCACTGTCATAAGTTCCGCTGTATTCCGAGGCCGTAACCGTCATACTGTCAGCCGTAATGGTAAGGTTACCGTCAGTGTATGTTATAGCATAGTTATTCGTAACTTCCGTACCGCTTCGCTTAATAACCGCGGCGGAGGGCGTAATAGTGCCTTCCGTGGTAACTTCTGCGGTACTCGGAGTAAGTGTAACGCTAAATACTGTGTCGCCTTCTATGAATCCGCTGTCTTCAATTTCACTTAATTCAGTGGATATAGATGTGCCATAGGCTATGGTCTGGGCCTTTGCCGTAATTGTTGCGGCCTTAGGCGTAATCGAAAAGGCTTTGCTTGCTTCTTTGTCGCCCCAGGTAATCTTCGCTACATAATTGCCTGCGTCGGTAGGAGCTCCGGCGAGAGCTTCGCCGTCTACAGTCGTACTTCCCGCCTCAGTGGCGTTATAGTATGTTACCGAAGGATTCGCCGCAAGACCCGATACGGCCGTACCGGGATAGCCGGTAACCGTCGCTGTTATGGGCGTTCCGCTGTATGTCGAGTTGCTTGCATCGACAGTAATTGTGATTCCCGAAGTATAGTAGCTTCCGACTGTACAATCTTCCGTACACTTAGCCGTGATTGCATTGCCGTCCGCAGTATAGGCAAAAGAATGCGTGTGGGCAGTGGTTCTTATTGTCGTACCTTCACTTGCAGGTGACGCATTATGATTGTCATCGCCCTTAAGACGTTGATAAAACGTATACTCGGTATCAGGGGTAAGACCGCTGAAAACAGTGCTGTCCTGCCAGCCACCCTCACCGCACTTATATTCTCCGCCCGCAAGCGCTTCAAGCGTAATGCTGTTTAAAGTTGCGCCGGCTGAAGTCGGAGCTGCGGGTTGAGCCTGATCGGCTTTGGTGATTGAGAATGCAACCTTTGCCGTTTCTCCTCCCCAAGTCATCTCAGCAACATAGTTTCCTGCATTGACAGGCGCGCCTTCAAGAGCTTCACCGCTTGTTTCCGTACTTGAGGCTCCGGTAGAAACATAATATGTTATTGTAGTAGGCACTTCCGCCAACTCTGCAACCGCCTCTCCAGAATATCCCGTAATATTCGCAGTCTTCTCCGAACCGGTGTACGTAGAATCAGAGGCGTTAATCGTCACAGTGATTCCGCTTGTGTCATATCCGCCCTCACATCCCTCTGTGCACGTCGCAGTGATGGATGCACCGGAAGCCGCATAAGTCCAGCTGTGGGTATGTGCCTCTCCATCTGCTCTTGATACAAGTACCGGTACGGCGGAATGAATCATTGTTCCCGTCTGCACCACGCTGAGCGTAACGGACAATGCTCTCTTTAACTGTTTTATTCTTCTGAAAGCTTCGTTATTAACCTCTTTATTTTTCATATTATTCAACATCTTCCACGCTCCTCTCATGCCAAATCGGAAAATGTGTATAGTTGCGGATGATACGTATAAGTACAATATCATACACGAGTTAACATAAAATAAAACATTATTAAAAGAAAAACCCGACGGGTCTAAACCCATCGGGTACATTATGTAAACCAAACCAAATTTTCTATATATCTATATCCTGCACCACACTAAATGTATACTTGGGAAAGTCTCCCGCAAGCTTCTCTCTGACTGTCTGCATAACTGCGGCCCTGTCTTCTATATCGTAATCAATAATTACGTCAAGGCTGATAGTCTTTTCTTTGTCATCACAGAAGTATCCGTGGGCCTGAATTACTCCCTCGCAAGACTCTGCCGCGCTGATTACATCGTCTCGAAGCTTCACGAGCTTCTTGTTCTTGGTAACGACAGCATATATGCCTATGCCCGTCATAATGATTCCGTGCTTCTCGTATACACGCGCCGCAATGCGACGTTCGAGTGCGTCAATTTCCGCAGCCTTCATATCTTCCGGCACTTCCACATGAACTGAACCTGTGTAGCGCTCGGGGCCGTAGCTGTGAAGTATCAAATCGTAGGCCTTGCCCACTTGCTCCTCTTCACAGATGGTTTCTTTGACTGCGTCGGTGAACTCCTGTGAAGCGCGCTTTCCGAGAATTTCATCGAGCGTATCCATAAGCATCTCGATGCCGGCCTTAATAATAAAGCAAGCGATAAATACGCCTACGTAAGCCTCTAGATTTACCTTAAATACCAAATATATAATTGCCGATACAAGCACGGACAAAGAAAGCACCGAGTCAAACACAGCATCTGCACCGGATTCCACCAGCGCGTCGGAGTGAACCTTCTCGCCCGTCTTCTTAACAAACTGACCGAGAACAAACTTAACAACAACAGCCACAGCCACTATCACCAGCGTTACCGTAGAATAGTCTACGGTTTCGGGCCATATAATCTTCTTGCAGGACTCAACAAGCGATGTTCCGCCTGCGTAAAGCACGATACCCGCAATTATCATGGCGCTCAAATATTCGATTCTTCCGTATCCCAGGGGGTGTTTTTTGTCCGGAGTCTTGCCGGCAAGCTTAGTGCCGATGATGGTGATAACGGATGACAGTGCATCCGAGAGATTGTTGACGGCATCAAGAATGATGGCCACTGAATTCGAAAGAAAGCCCACAAAGGCTTTAAAACCCGCAAGCAGGCAGTTAATCACTATGCCTATAATGCTGGTTCTTACTATGGTCTTGCTTCTGTTAACCCTCTGCTCTGCTATGCTTGGAGTTACGCTGTTTGTCTCGCCCATAATTATTCTCCTTTAAATCACACACAATCAGAATACCATAAAGAAAGAGAGCCTTGCAACAGGCTCTCTCAGTATATTTATAAGTATTACTCTTCCGCGTGCTTAAGTGCTGCATCGATGTGTTCGCAGAAGTTCTCTGCTCCTATCTCATCGTAAAGTCCGCACTTCTTAAGAGCGTTCATAGGCTGCTCGTTAACGTGAGAAAGAATAAGTCTTACCTTGTTCCTCTTACAACTGTCATTGAGGGTCTTAAGAGCATTGATAGCGGTGGAATCGATAGCGTTAACGCTACGCATTCTTAAGATTAGGTTGTTCATATCTTCATGAACCGTAATGCCGAGAATCTTGTCAGCCGCGCCAAAGAACATGGGACCGGAAATCTCGTATACCATTGTATCCTTGGGTACCTTACGTAAGCTGATAGCGTCAGGATCGTTCTCATCGTCGATAATCTTCCAGCCCTTTACAAGGGTCTCTTCACTCATTCTCTTGATGAAAAGAACGCAGGTGATAATCATACCGACTTCGATAGCAACAACAAGGTCAAATACTACGGTAAGTATAAAGGTTACCAGAAGTACGATGATATCCGAAATAGGTGCTGTCTTACACTGCTTAACAAATGTACGCCAGCCCGACATATTGTAAGCTACCATGAAAAGGATAGCTGCGATTGTGGGCATGGGGATGAGTGCCGCATAAGGCATAAGCACTACTAAGATAAGACCGAGCACAATCGCATGAATCATAGCTGCGATAGGTGTGCGACCGCCGTTCTTAACATTAGCGGCTGTACGTGCGATAGCTCCTGTAGCGGGGATACCGCCGAAAAGTGCGCTGGCGATGTTACCTGCACCCTGAGCAATAAGCTCTGTGTTGGAGTTGTGTCTTGAGTTAACCATTGAGTCAGACACTACGCAAGATAAAAGTGATTCAATAGCCGCAAGCACCGCAATGGTAAATGCGTTGGGAATCAAATCCTTGATTATTCCGAACGAAATGTTGGGAAGCGAGAACTTGGGAAGTCCTGCGGAAATCGTATATAAGTCACCGATTGTATTAACGTTCATGTTAAGAAGCTTAACCATGAAAATTCCCACGAATACCGCAATAAGCGAAGGGGGAATCTTCGTAAGAAAAGCGGGACGCTTTATCATGGGCCATACAATAAGAATCGCAAGGCTCACGGCACCTACGATAAGTGCCTCATAATTAAAGGTTCCGAAGGACTTAACAACCTGAGTGAGCTTCTCCATGGTCTCAACAGCGGGACCGGAAAAAGTAAGACCCAGAAAATCCTTAATCTGACCGATAACGATGGTAACCGCAATACCGGCGGTAAAACCTGTCGTAATGGTGTAAGGAATAAACTTAATAAGTGTACCGAGCTTGCAAAGACCCATGATGATAAGAATGATACCTGCCATAATGGTAGCTACCACAAGACCTTCCATACCCTTCGTAGCCACAATGCCTGCCACAATGGTGGCAAAAGCAGCCGTAGGGCCCGATACCTGCACTCGGCTACCGCCCAGGAATGCAATCACAAAGCCTGCAACAATTGCCGTATACAAGCCCTGCTCAGGCGAAACTCCCGAAGCAATCGCAAGTGCGATGGACAAAGGAAGCGCAATAATCGCAACGATGATACCTGCGATTACGTCCTTGATAAACTGTTCTTTAGAATATGTTTTCATTACAGAAAACAACTTAGGTTTAAATGTATTCATGTTTCCTCCGAGTATTATGAATCCAAACGCTTGTTATTATAAACTTCGACAATTAATGAAACAATTGTGTAAATTAACAAAAACCTTGCAAAATACGTAGAGACCTCTGTTTGAGGTCTCTAAATCAGTGCATTAATTCGTAATAAAACAGGTATTGCTGTATCACTCCCGCCACTCCCTTGAAGTACTCGTGATTAAAACCCTTCGGATAATACTTGGCAAGAAGCTGCTTTACATGAGTGTCAATCGGAAAAGCATCTATATGATGAAGTCCAAAAAGGCATATACAATCAGCTACCTTAGGGCCGACACCCTTTCTTTTAAGAAGTTCGGCGCGGGCTTCTTCATAATTCATAGTCTCAAGCGATTCAAGCCATTTGGGATGCTCAGTCGCGTACTCATACATTTCTTTAAGGTAAGGCACACGATATCCAAGTCCCAGATTAACCCGTTCAAACATCGCAGGATCCACATCCCCGGGCATGGGAAAAGAAAACTCCTCTCCCGCACCTTCAGCTTTTATTCCGACCTCGCGGCACAACGCTTCCACACTGTTTTTAATTCTTGAAATGTTGTTATTTTGCGAGATAAGAAAGCTTATGATAATCTCCCACAAATCCTGCTTAAGAATCCTGATACCGCGCCCGCATTCAAAAGCTTCGAGAAGATGTGCATCGCCCGATTTCTTAATAAGCGCTTCAATCGCAGCATAATCGGTATCAAGGTCAAAGTACGGCGCCCACACGCTCTCCCAGTCTTCTTCCGAACAATCAAACTCAAAGTACCCGGGCTCGCCGTCACACGCACGCATATTAAGAACGCGCCCAAATGCTGTCACGCGGACGCATCCGGACGCTGTTTCTTTCCATCGGAAGCACTGACCGCTTCCGGCAATCTCACTTAAATCAAAATGATCGATATATTTCTTCACGGTTAACCTCAGCCGTTAACATCACTTAAGTCAAAGTCTTCGCTGGTAAGCATGGACATATCTGCCTCGGGCTCCTTAACAAGGCGCTTAGACTGACTTAAGATTGCTTCCTCAATCTTGTTACGTACCAGACGACCGTTACCTGCGTCCTTGGCACGAACTGCCTGAACAGCGTTGTAGTATGTAAGCAGATTCTCCTGTGCACCCTCGTCGATAGCGTAACCCTTGGACTTGGCAGTAATCTTGGAAATGTCCAAAAGCTCCTGACCTGTGTAATCGGGGAAGTTAATTACGTTCGGGAAGCGGCTCTTAAGACCGGAGTTCGATGTTAAGAACTCTTCCATTTCATCCGAGTAACCCGCAAGAATTACGATAAGGTTATCTCTGTTATCTTCAATACCCTTTACCAGAGTGTCGATTGCTTCGAGTCCGAAGGAATCGTCCTTGCCTCTGTACAAAGAATAAGCTTCGTCAATAAATAACACACCGCCGATAGCCGACTGCAATACCTGATTGGTAAGGGGAGCAGTATGACCTACGTACTTACCTACCAAATCGGCTCTGGATACCTCTACTAGCTGACCGCCGGAGAGAATACCGATTGCCTTAAGGTAGCGGCTGATGATACGCGCGATAGTGGTCTTACCTGTACCGGGATTACCTGTGAATATCATGTGCTTGCTGACTTCGGAAGCCTTTAAGCCTGCCTCACGACGCTTCTTCTGAACTGCGTAGTACTCTTCAAGACTGAGAATGTATTCCTTAATCTTCTGAAGGCCGACAATGTTCTCCATTTCCTTCTTAACGCTCTCAAGCTCGCCTGTATAAACGCCCGGAAGCGCATCAAGAAGCTTGCGCTCGTCTCCGTTAATGGACGCAACAACGCTGCCGTCCTTGACTGTAAGCAACACTTCCGCATCGTTGGGGAAGTCTTCCTCAAGCTTAAGCTGGGCAAGAGCCTTCACGCAGTCGTCGTAGAAATCAAGAATACCCTGAAGTCCCGCATTCTTGCCGGCAAGGGTGACGCTGTAATTGATGAATGCGTCATCCTCTTTGATATTGAATTTAAACTGCTTGGAGGAAACTCTCTTGAGAGTATCCATTTCTTTGAGCGAAATCTTCTTAAGTGCTTCATCATCAAGCTCTGCTGTCTCGCATACATCGCCGAGGGCGTTGATGAACGGCGCACCGAACTTGTCCGCAAGCTTTTCAAGTGACTTGTCGCTTACGAATACAAGGTACTTGTCCTTGGCATATAAAGCGCCGACCGTCTCGCTTGCAAGAGCGTTGGGCACGTTCACAAGCTGACCGTTCTGGCTTACGTATCTTTCATTGAGCGCGCACTTGCCCTTGATTACAAGGTCGCAAAGTCTGGTGGCAAGTGACGTATGACACTCCTTAAAGTTCTCAAATACAATAACCTCGGCCTTTGAATTAAGTGCCGAATACAAATCCTGTAAGAAAAGCTTCTCTTCCGTCGCACCGGGATACAAAGCAAGGTCGATGGTGCGAATCTGGTCGGTACGAAGCACGCGACGATTGCTTAACTCCTTAACGATTGTGTTAAGTGCAAGATGCTTACCGGTGCAGGTCTTACCGGTTATATAAATACAGTTCTTGGGCGCATCGCCTTCGGGGCGAAGTACCAAGGGACGCTTAAATGCGATAATAAGCTTCTTAACGAACTCATCCTGTCCGAACACGGTACCCGTTACAACATCCTTTAAGTCGGCAAAAGCATTAACCGCTTCTTCCTCTGTTACCGTCTCGTGAGTGGATGTCTCAACCTTCTTCTGATTCTCGTCGGTAAAGCCTTCAAGCTCCTTGGAAAAAGCGTCAAGCTCGCTTCCGAAATTGATGGATTCCATGTCAAAAGTAGGTGCGAGCCCTCTTCCGGTAACCTTCTCGAGATTGTCAAGAAGTGTGCCACCGTAGCGCTTCTTACGCGCCTGAGCTCTGTTTATTTCTTCTTCCGTATAGTTATTTCTGGGGCCGAGTATCGAATTTAAAGCCTCATCAACCGGATCTCTCATTTTTATTCTCCTGATGTCTTTTATTTTTATACTTATTCTAATATAATCTAAAAGGACAAAGATGTGAAGTAAAAGTATTTACATTTCTATAAAAAGGGGTTCAATCGCATGAAAGTCATTCTTAAGAATCTAACCAAGAAATTTCCCAACAGAAACAAGAAAATAAAAGAAGACGTTGTGGCTGTCGACAACTTTGATTTTGAGATTCCGGACGGTAAGTTAATAGGCCTTCTCGGCCCTTCCGGATGTGGTAAGAGCACGACTCTTAACATGATAAGCGGTCTTGAAAAGCCCACAAGCGGACGCATTTTCTTTGGCGACGATGATGTTACGGATCTTCCCGCCGAGCACAGAGGCGTGGGCCTTGTGTTCCAGAATTACGCTCTTTATCCGCACCTTACCGTGCGTCAGAATATTATCTTCCCGCTTCAGAACCTTAAAGGCGACAAGAAAATGACCATGGATGCCATGAATCAAAAGGCTGATGAAGTGGCTAAGCTTGTGCAGATAGGCGAGTATATGGACAGACGTCCTTCCGAGCTTTCCGGCGGTCAGCAGCAGCGTGTTGCTATCGCGAGAGCTTTGGTTAAGACACCCCGCGTTTTACTCCTCGATGAGCCTCTTTCTAACCTTGATGCAAGACTTCGCTTGCAGACCCGTGAAGAGATTAAGAGAATCCAGCGCGAAACCGGCGTTACCACAATATTCGTAACTCACGACCAGGAAGAAGCCATGAGTATTTCCGATATGATTGTGGTTATGAAGGACGGTCGTCTTATGCAGATGGACAAGCCCCAGACGGTATACGACGACCCCAAGAACTTCTTCGTAGCCAAGTTCCTCGGCACTCCCGCCATCAATACTTTCGACGGCGAGGTTAAGGGCGAGAAGCTTTATCTTAGTGATTCCGCAGTTCTTAACGTACCCGGTGTGAAGGATGGTCCCATGTATGTGGGCATTCGTCCCGAGGGCTTTATTCCCGACGAGAACGGTCCCATGGAATGTGACCTCTCCGCCGTAGAGGTTATGGGTCGCGACACCAGTATCGTGTCTACACATCCCGCCATGACGGTTGTGGCTATCCGCTCGATTATTCTGTCCGAGAACAGGCCCGACTCTACCGGCAACAAAGTACGCTTCTCTTTGAAGCCTTACAAAGTGCTTCTTTTTGATAAGACTACCGAAGAGCGAATCTATTTCGACATTAAGTGAGGTAACCCATGAAAAAACTATCGTCATTAAAAGGGTGGCTTTACTTACTGCCCGCAATACTGTTCTTAGGCTTCTTTATGGTCTATCCGTTAATCGACGTGGTTATGTATTCTTTTGAAGAAGGCTACAACTTCGCGTCGCAGTCGCACTTCGGATACGGCTTATATAACTTTAAATACGTGCTCCACGACCCCTATTTCCTGCAGGCGGTTAAGAACACGTTTATCATCGTTATCATCACGGTTCCGCTTTCTACCGGTATCGCGCTTCTTATTTCGCTCGGTCTTAACTCGATTAAGCCGCTTAAGGAGCTTTACCAGACCGTGTACTTTCTTCCCTACGTAACCAACACTCTTGCCGTAGGTCTTGTTTTCATGATTTTGTTCAAAAAAACAGCTTACTCCGAGGGTCTTATCAACTTACTCCTTAACTCTCTCGGCATGTCTTCCGTTGACTTTATCGACGGACCTTACTGGGCCAAGATTTTTGTAATGTGCTTTTATACAATCTGGGTCGTAATGCCCTTTAAGATTCTGATTCTTACAAGCGCCCTTGCGGGAGTTAAGAAGGATTATTACAATGCCGCCCGCGTGGACGGAACTTCCAAGTTCAGAATCTTTTATAAGATTACGCTTCCCATGATAAGCCCCATGATTTTCTACCTTGTAATCACGGGCTTTATAGGCGCGTTCAAGGCTTATGCCGATGAAGTTGCAATCTTTGGAACCAATCTTAATGCGGCAGGCATGAATACGATTGTCGGCTACGTATACGATATGCTCTACGGTAACTCCGGCGGCTATCCTTCGTATGCTTCGGCGGCGTCGCTCATTCTTTTTGCAATAGTGTTCACAATCACCGTTATCAACTTACTCATCAGTAAGAAGAACGTACAATATTAAGGAGGAAGCCATGGCAGATCTGACATACACAGAACTTCAGAGAATTGAAAAACGCGCCAAGGTTTCCGGTACCGTCGGCAAGACCGTTACGTACTTTCTCCTGACGCTTTGGGGACTTATCGTGCTGTTTCCTTTTTACTGGATGTTGCTTACGTCCATTAAGAGTTACAGCTCGTACAATTCCGAATATGTGCCCAAGTTCATTGCTACACATCCCACGACGCAGAACTACGTGGATGCATTTACCACCGTTAATCTCGGCAGATATTTCTTTAATACGGTAGTGTTCACCGTTCTTACCACCGCTGTCATGATGGTGGTTACGGTGCTTGCGGCGTTTGCTTTTTCCCGCCTTAAGTTTAGGGGCAAAAGCATAACTTTCGCCATATTTCTTTCACTTATGATGATTCCCAACGAGCTTGTGGTCATCACCAATTACGTTACGATTACCAACTGGAACATGCGTAACACCTTCCAGGGTCTTATACTTCCGAGCGTGGCTTCGGTCTTCTATATCTACCTGCTCAAAGAAAACTTCGAGCAGATTCCGGAAGAACTCTACAAAGCCGCCAAGGTCGACGGAACTTCAGACCTTAAGTACCTGCTTAAAGTCATGATTCCCATCAGTAAGCCCACCATCATAACCATCCTGATTCTTAAGGTTATCGAGTGCTGGAACTCTTACGTATGGCCTCGACTTGTTACCGACAATGAAGCTTATTACCTTGTAAGTAACGGTATTCAGGAGATTCGCGAAAACGGCTTCGGTCGTGAGAATATCCCTGCCATGATGGCGGCTGTTGTGGTAATCTCCGTGCCGCTTGTTGTGCTGTTCCTTATCTTCCACAAGAAAATCATGGAAGGCGTTTCGAGGGGAGGTACCAAGGGATGATGAAGAAGTTTTTAGGCAGGGCGCTGCGTGTTCTTTTGTCGGCTATGCTTCTGTCGCTTACAGCTTGCCACGGCTCTAAAGGGCTCGATCCTTTCAGCGTGCCCGAGAGCTTTGATGAAAGCAAGCATTACGAAATCACATTCTGGGCCAAGAACGATACGAATATGACCCAGGCCAATATTTACAGACAAGCTATCGAAGATTTCGAGAAGCTTTACCCCAATATCACCGTTAACATGCGTATCTACACGGATTACGGTCGCATCTACAACGATGTTATTACCAACATTTCCACCCGCACTACGCCCAACGTTTGTATCACGTATCCCGACCATATAGCGACATATCTTACGGGTGCCAATACCGTTGTGCCGCTTGACGAACTGATGGCGGACTCCCGCTTCGGTCTTAACGGAACCGAGCTTAAATACGAGCCCGCAGGCGCCATCGTGCCCAAGTTCATCGATGAATGTCGCCTCGGCGATACTGCTTACGCAATACCCTACATGCGCTCTACCGAAGCATGCTATGTCAATAAGACTTTGGTTGAGAAGCTCGGCTACACTCTTCCCGACAAGCTCACCTGGGACTTCGTCTACGAAGTATCCGAAAAAGCCATGGAGAAGGACGCTGACGGCAACTTCAAGGTAAACGGTCAGAAAGTCATGATACCCTTTATCTACAAGTCCACCGACAACATGATGATTCAGATGCTTAAGCAAAAGAACGCGGGTTACTCAGATACCGACGGTAACATCCTTCTTTTTAACGACGATACAAGGTCCATACTTGAGACTACGTATGATGCCGCAAAGATCGGTGCGTTCTCGACCTTTAAGATTTCAAGTTACCCCGGTAACTTCCTGAATGCAGGTCAGTGTATCTTTGCTATCGATTCCACCGCCGGTGCTACATGGATGGGACCTCACGCCACCAATCATGATATTGCCGAGGATAAGATTATCGACTTCGATATGGTGGTTACCACGATTCCGCAGTTTGATACAGAGCACCCGGTGATGATTTCGCAGGGTCCTTCGATTTGCGTGTTCAACAAGGCCGACCCCGATGAGGTACTTGCATCGTGGCTCTTTGCCCAGTACCTGATAACGCCTGAGATTCAGACCGCCTACGCTTCTACCGAAGGTTACGTGCCCGTTACGGAGAAGGCGTTGAACTTGCCTTCATATATTGACTACCTGTCCAAAGAAGGCATCGACGAAGACCTTCACTACGCACCCAAGCTTCAGGCTTCGAAGTTATTAACCGCCAACATTAATAACACCTTCATCACCCCCGTATTTAACGGCTCCGCTTCTCTTCGCGATGCCGCGGGACAGCTTATTGAAAGTGTTACCAAATCGGCTCGCCGTAACGAGAAGGTCGATGACGCATATTACGAAAAGCTTTACAAAGATACCGCAAGCCTCTACCACCTCGATTCCGGCATGAAGGTAAGCACCGGTGAGATGAAGAAACAGGAATTCGGACCGCTTCCCACTACCTCGAAAGTGCTCCTTGGGCTGATAATTCTTACCTGGGTGGCTATCGGCGGAACTTACCTGTACGGCTTTATCAAAAAGCGCTATGGTAAAAATAACAATAAATAGATAAATAATTAACAAACTTTAGTAATATAAGCATTGATTTGTTTCGTGTTTTCGTTATAATCGAATTTGTAAGCCAAATAATTGTATACGCTTATACATACCCCACGCGGGTACACCTAAGGAGGATTATCATGAAAAAATTAACAGCACTTTTGATGGCGCTTGTTTGTGTCCTTGCTTTTGCAGGATGCGGCGCCGAGAAGAAGACTGCAGGCGCTATGAGCTACGCAGAGTACACTGCTGCGGCAGTTGACGCCGAAGTTACCGTTGAATGTTACGTTCAGGCTCATCAGTCATGGTGGGACAACAAAGTTACCGTTTACGCAGCTGACAAGGACGGCGCTTACTTCATCTACAACGCAGAATGTTCTGAAGAAGATGCCAAGAAGCTTACCCCCGGTACCAAGATTTTGGTTAAGGGCCACAAGGGCGAATGGGCAGGCGAAGTTGAAGTTGTTGACGGTACCATCGAGTTCCTTTCCGGCAAGACTTATGTAGCAGCAGCCAAGGACGTTACCGACAAGCTTGGCAAGGACGAAATCGCTAACTTCCAGAACCAGCTCGTATCTTTCAAGGACATGACCGTTGAAAGCGTTACTTACAAGAACGATCAGCCCGGCGACGACATCTACGTTACCCTTTCCAAGGACGGCGCTAACTACGACTTCTGCCTTGAGTACTACTTAAACGGCAGCGATGAAGCTTTCTACAATCTTGTAGGCGGCCTTCAGGCAGGTCAGACCGTTGATGTTGAAGGTTACCTCTACTGGTACGAGGGACTTAACCCCCACATCACCAAAGTTACTGTTAAGTAAGTTATTTCATTGCAATATAAGACCCGAGGTCATATGGCCTCGGGTTTTTCTTTTGCTCTTTACTTCTCTTCTTTCTTATTCACGTAGTAGTGTCTTCCGAGCCACTTCGACAATCCGTCGAGGCCGGAGTAAATGATACGTTCGGAAATGTTCTGCTGATCGAGCATGTCTCTTATGCGCCAGCGAAGGTCTTTGTTGATGACGTAGCGAACAGTGTTGTTCGTATATTTGTCAAAGAACTCTTCTATATTGTTAACCGCATCGGGCACGATGGCAAAGAAAGAATACTGATTAACGATTCGGGGATCGATTGACGGAGGCTCTACCACTACCATCGCACTGTCCTGCATGTCCTCGTCGTACTGGTCTAAGTCGGTTGCAACTTCGCTTAACATGTTAACGGTAAATACCGAAGTCTGATTGTCCGCAAGCACCTTCTTATAACGTCCGGGAAGCATCGCATGGAGTTCCTTGATATCGATACGCCAGATAACACAGTCATGAGCGGTCATGTCGTCAAGATTGTGTTCGGTGGTGGAAAAATGAAGCGCAATAAGCGGCGACTGGGACCAGTCAAGAAGTCTCGTCGGAAGTCCGTGGTGCTGGCCGAGAATCATTTGTCTCCATACGCTCTTCTCGATAAGCGGGTCCTCTAAGCATCCGTACTTGGTAAAATTGTTAAGGATACAGGGCTCAAGCGTCTTCTTGGCGCTCTTACAGTTACGGGACAAGCTGGTGGTAAGCTTAAAGTCCACGTCCGTCATTCCGCGGTACAGATAAAGGCTTCTGTTACGCTGAAGGTCGGGTCTGTATTCCTGCTCGGTAATAAGCGGAAGCACATCCTCTATTGTATTAATCTCTACAGTCTTAATCATGTTATGTTAACCTCTCCTATTTATTCCACAAATCACATGCGAACCACATGAGCGCTCCGAATGTGTACATCGGATAGAATATTCCGCGGTCGTCGGTACCCTTCTTTATAAGTTCCAAAGCTTTTTCTTTGTCTACTAAACAGAAGCCGTCGAAAGCCTCTCCTCCTACCGCGCCGGTCTGGTCAAGAGAACTTAAATCATCAAGCTCGATTACCGCCCCCACGAGACCGTTACTCTCATCCGTAAGCCCCGGAGTCGAGAATACACAAGGATTAATCACGAATACCTTATCCGTGTCCTTAACGGTTATGCCGGTCTCTTCTTTAATCTCTCTGACCGCAGTCATAAGAAGCGCATCCGGCTTACCCTTGTCACAATCGTCTACAAGCCCCGCAGGCACGCTTAAAAGGTATTGGCCTACAGGATATCTGTATTCATAGTTAAGCAGGAGTCTGGGCGCCTCTCCGGGCGTTTTAAGCACCACATAGCATGTCGCCGCATCAGCCTGCATATGTTTAAACTCTTCTTCCGTCAATGTAGCCGTCAAATGCTCGGCATCATGGCGCGTCGCGTCGAAGTAATGCTTGCCCTCCTCATATTGCAAATCGTATACCTTTACGAACTTGGTCTCCAGCAAGGGCTTAACGCATTTTTTGTCCATAGTTTTTCTTCTCCGTTTCACCGGCACAGCTCTCAAAGAAAGGGACACCCAATCAACCTCTAAAGGTCAATGCCCGGTGTCCCTGCACTTTAATCCGAAACCGTCATGTGCATGATCTTTTTATTATTATACATTGCCTGGTCGGCACGTTTCAAGACATCGCCCACAGTTTTATCAAGCTTGGGGTCGTAAACCGCAATACCCGCGGCAAGCGATACTCGTCCGTGTATGGCATCGCCCTTTGCCGCACTGTCTTCCACTGCTTTCTTGAGTTCCTCCATAAGCTCTTCTCGGTGCTCAAAATCCGAGCCTTCAAGAATAGCCACGAACTCATCTCCGCCGATTCTGAATACCGGACTGTGCTTGAATACACCGCACACCATGCGGCAACCGTTTACAATATAGATATCGCCTATATCGTGACCGAAATTATCGTTAACTCCCTTAAGGCCGTTAAGATCGCACTCTACAAGAGCAAAAGAAGCCTCCTCGCCGCTGTTAATCTTACTCTTAAGCATCTCAACCTTGTCCATGTAAGCCGCAACGCTTCGTACGCCCGTAAGCGGGTCTCTGTTGACGATGCGGTTACTCTTTGAAAGCTTAGCCTGCAATGCATTGGCCTGATCCCTCATACAGTACATAAGAGCCTTCGACACCTGACTTACCGACAGTGGCTTGTATAGATAAGCATTCATTCCGCTATCTGTCGCCCGCTCTACGTCAGCATAAGAATGGCTTACGGAAACGGCTATAATCGGTATCGTATCCATTCCGCTTATTTTGGACTCTCTTATCCTCTTCGTAGTCTCAAATCCATCGAGTCCCGGCATGAAGAGATCCATAAGGATTGCGTCAAAAGCATCATCATCCACATTCTTGATAATATCGAGTGCTTCATCTCCGCTTCCTGCCTCGGTAATCCATGCTCCGGCCTCTCTTAATATGTCCGCGCCGACAGTTCTTGAAACTTCATCATCTTCCACAAGGAGAATATTGATGCCGCTTAAATCACTGTCTTCATTACGCATTACGAAAGGCTCGTCGTATTCGAGTTCTTTGTTCTCTATATGATTTCTGAGCTTATCTTTTGATTTCTTAAAGCAATCCAAAATCTTCGGTGAGAAAACACCACACTCGCCTCTTAAAATCATGTCGAACGCTTCTTCAAAATCAAAAGCATCTTTATAACAACGCTTATTGATAAGCGCATCAAAGCAATCCACAACAGACACAATCTGCGCACTTATCGGTATCTCATCACCCTTAAGGCCTTCCGGGTATCCCTTACCGTCATACTTTTCGTGGTGATACTTACATATATCAAGGCTGGTCTGCAAGTATTCCGCACTCCAGTCAAGGGGCGCAAGCTTAAGTATCTCGCAGCCTCTGTTGCTGTGGGATTTCATGGTCTCAAATTCTTCGGGCGTAAGCTTACCGGGCTTAAGAAGTATTGCGTCGGGAATAGAAATCTTACCAAGATCGTGAAGCGCACTTGCCGACGTAATAAGGTCAACCTTATTAGGTGTAAGCCCGTATTCGGGATAGCTACGCATAACCTCCTCAGCGATAATATGCGTAAATCCCTTAACACGTCTTACATGCTCACCGCTCTCTATATCTCTTGCTTCTACGATGTTACCAAGGAAAGCAATAATGTCTTCGTTTAATCTGTTTAATCGCTTGTTCTTTTCCTGCAACGCCTCGGTTCTTATTGATACCGCATCTTCAAGGTGCTGCCTGAATGCAGCTTCGCCCTTGTCCTGGCGCTCTATGCTTCTGGAAGCAAAAATAAGTCTGTGCTCTCTTGTAAAGTTGCCCATTCGCATGAGCTTAGCTTCACAATGTCTCTTGGTGTTACCTGACTGAAGATTATAAGTAATGTAATAGGATTTCTTTTCCTCTAACTGCTTAATAATTGTCTCGGATTCAAGCTGCGGAGCCGCATAATCCTTGCTGTCATCGCTTAAAAGTTTGTTATAAAACAGCTCTCTTGTGGCTACGGCACCCTTTCCTTTGACTTTTGAATAAGCCTCCATCATTTCCTTGGGAGCCTTTAATAATTCTGCAGTGTCTTCGTCTATGTCGATAAGGAAAATAATGTCATACTCATCGGTCAGTCCATCGATAATCGAATAATAGTCCGCCATCGATTTTCTTACTTTTCTGGCTCTTAATTGAGAAAAGATATAAAGAAACAACAGTACAAAGAAAAAGATTGCTATCGGAATGAAGGCTACAACACCTACTCCTCTTTCAAGCCCCAGCTTATATGACATGAAGCATACCGCCTGAAAAAGAATGATTGTTACTATCGCCACCACAATGTTGGCAATTGTATTGCGTATCATTTTACTTTTGTATTTTCCCATAAAACGCTCCCATTTACGGACAATCCTGTTTATCCGTAAGTAAAATCATAAAAATCCATAGAACATTTTACCAGCAATAAATTAACAAATTGTAATTGATTTTAATGCAATTTAATGTGTTTCGTGGTAGTATGGAGTAGGGAGAGTTACATTAAGAGGAGGCATTTTTTTGAAGAAGAAGATTGCGATTTATGCAAACGGTTGGGGTGCCGACAATGTAGCCTTGTTCATCAGAGGCATTGAGTACTATCTTGCCGATAAGAACTCAGATCTTTTCACATTCTTATCCTATGGCTTCTATTCCATGTCTAAGGGCGATGAAGACGCCGAGAATAAAGTATTCGACATCGTTGATGCCGATCGATTCGACGGAGCCATAGTATTTTCCAACGGTCTTAACAGTACTTCAGAAGCAGAAAGAATCGTAGCGCGTGCAGTCAAAGCAGGCGTTCCCGTTGTCAGTCTCGGAATTCATTTCCCCGGAGCTTCTTTTGTCAACGTCAACAGTTATATAGGTATGCGCGAATTGAGTCAGCATCTCGTATATGAGCACAAGGTTCGCGACGTCGTATATCTTGCGGGCAATGAAGGGAATCCCGACTCTGAATCCAGACTGGGTGCCCTCTCCGAGGTTCTTGAAGAGGTCGGTGGTAAGGTTCGTACCATTCACTATACTAATTGGGCTACAGACCGCACTGTTGAGATTATCGACGAGTTCTATTCGTCCAAGGACAAGCTTCCCGACGCATTTGTCTGTGCCAATGACTATATCGCTCTTGCCGCATGTTCTGAGCTTGAAAATGTCGGTATCAATGTACCCGACGATGTTCTGGTAACCGGTTTTGACGGCATCAAGGACGGCAAGACTTTTTATCCTTCGATTTCTACGGTTGTGCAGGACTATTTTGCCCAGGGCGAAGCCTGCGCCGAGATTATACTTAAGAAAATTGAAGAGCACTCCACCGCTCCTACCGAAAGGCTTATCGCTTCAAGATTCCTTCCCGGTGAAAGCTGCGGATGCATGGATTCACGTAACAGCAGACTTGAGCGTGACAATGCCTGTCGTAAGAACTATTTCGCCCGTACGGAGAAGGTTTTCTTTGACGGCCATCTTACCAATATGGAGAATGCCCTCTTCTCCTGTGCTCATGCTACTGCTATCGCTCGTACCATGACCGGTTTCTACAAGGCCGATCATTTTGTGGAAGGTGGTACCTTCGCGGTTCTGGGTGAGAGCAGCTATGCAGCATCTATCTACAATGATGAGGTGTCTCTTACCAGAGGCAGTTTCAGTGACCATTTAAAGCCGGTTGTTGCGCTCTATGACGGTGTCGATTTGGATATTGATACTTTCTGCCGCAACGATTTGGTACCCGGATACAAGGAGTCCGATAAGCTTCGCAATTTCTTTTACGTAGCCATACATAGCGATGAGGTTCTCTACGGTTACTTTATAATCGAGAATGTCATTGCCCGTATCGAGGACTTTACGCTTGAGGTATACAGACGTTCTTTCAGGGATTCGCTTGATAAGTTCCGGCAAAACATGCGCCTTGAGTATCTTAACCAGAAGCTCATGGAGCTTTACACCAGAGATTCTCTTACCGGTCTTTACAATCGATTCGGTTACGAGACTCTTGCCATTCCCATGTTCAAGGAAGCTCACGCCAAGAACAAGTCTCTTGCGGTTGTATTCGTGGACATTAACCGCATGAAGCATATCAACGATAACTTCGGCCACTTGCAGGGCGACCTGGCCATTCGTACCATCGCCAATGCTATACTGCAGCAGGCTCCCGAGTCCTGGATCGCCATCCGTTACGGCGGTGACGAATATCTGATTATCGGTGAATGCGATGATGAGAACGAGGTTAAAGAACTTGTAGCTCACATGGAAGAAGGCATTAAGAAGCAGGTCAGACGTATGAGTCTTCCTTTTGAGTTAAGCGCAAGCTGCGGCTACATCATGACAGATCCTACCTCTTCTCTCACTCTTGCCGAGTACATCAAGCAGGCCGACGATGTCATGTACGAGCATAAGAAGCAGTCTTACGAGGCCGAAGGCTACAAGAGATAATACATTTAAGCATAATTAATGCCGGGTGCAGTCGATGCATCCGGCATTTTTATTACTGTCTGTTAAAGTAATCTATTCCGTCCCGCGGATTAAAGTAAGTTCTTATGTATCCGTCGGGAGAGACTATCACGAATTCATTGGTGGCCTTAAGATAGTAGACGTCGTCCCCGTCTTCTTTCTCTGTCTTGTGGAGTGCGTCGGGGTTATTGACTACCGCGGAGGCTGCCTTCTCATAATCTGCGGCGCTTTCAAAGCCCATATCTACACCATGCTTCTCGTAGTGCTCGTTAAGAAGTTTCTTGGAGCGGAAGCGGTATTCGATTTGCTCTTCCTCGGGCTCTGCGGATATCTCGGTCGAGGTTTCCGTCGATGTCTCAATGGAGGCTTCTGTCTCGCTTTCCGTTGATGTTTCGACAGAGGCTTCCGCCGAGCTTTCCGTTGATGTCAAAAGAACAAGCTCCGACTCTTCTTCCGCAGCCGCTGAAGTTGTCACCACAGGCTGGTCTACTCCCGCATAGCCGTTACCGTTCATAAGTCTTGGAAATACGTAAAAACCTATGAACAATGCAGCTATTACTAGCAATATGCATATTAGAGTCTTGCGGTTACCGGATTTCATAGAAACACTCTCCTTCTTTGACGATTATATCACAAAAGCCCGGAAGCTTATACTCCTCCGGGCTTTAAACTCATATAAATTGATGATTATTTCATCATGCCTTTTTCAAGAGCAAGAGTTCTTGTGGTAAGGTCACATACTTCTGAAGGTCCGAAGTACTGGATTGCTCCGGGATAAGTGAAGGAAGTCTTAACTGCCCACTCATCTCTGTGAGCTGCAAAGTACTTAAAGGGAGCGCCGTCAAGCTCTACAAGAGCCTTTCTGATAACGGGCTTGTCTTCACCGTTTCTTCTTTCCATGTTCATCATCTTGGTGATGGGCATACCTCCTGCAACCCACTCTTCAGCGGGCTTAGAAAGGTTAGAAACCTTTGAAAGGTATCCGGTGTAACCATACTGGATGAGCATGAATGCGTTGTAACCAAGTGAGTAGCAGTAGTCAGCATCGAAGTTTGAAGGGAATGCGCAACGTCCTTCGTAACCGAAGAAGTGATGTAATGCGCCGAATTTGCCCTTGTAGGTGCCGGCTGCTTTTCTCTTAGACAGTTCAGCCTTAACCATTTCGGAGAAGAGCTTCTCGGACTCGATAAGAGAAACCTGTACGTTACCGTGAGGATCTCTCTCAAGGAAGAGCTGCTGCTGAACGAACTGAGGAAGGATATCAAATACCTTGAAGGATTCAGCGGAAAGACCCTTCTTGATGAACTCGTACTTAGCGTTCCAGTCGGGAAGTGCGTTGAACTCTTCGGTCTTCTTACCTGCAAGGAGCTCGTTGATTTCAGCGATGAGCTTGGAGAACTCGGGAACGAACTCTACGATACCTTCGGGGATAATAGCTACACCGAAGTTCTCGCCGTTGTTGCCTCTCTTCTCTACTGCATCAGCGATGTAGTTAGTGATGGAAGCAAGAGACATTTTCTTGGCTGCTACTTCTTCACCGATAAGGCAGATGTTGGGCTGAGTCTCAAGTGCGCACTCAAGTGCTACGTGAGAAGCGCTGCGGCCCATAACCTTGATGAAGTGCCAATACTTCTTAGCAGAGTTAGCGTCTCTCTCGATGTTACCGATTAACTCGGAATATGTCTTGGTAGCGGTATCGAAACCGAAAGAAGCCTCGATATCTTCGTTCTTTAAGTCACCGTCAATGGTCTTGGGGCAACCGATTACCTGAACGCCTGTGTTGTGAGCAGCCATGTACTCGGCAAGAACTGCTGCGTTGGTGTTGGAATCGTCACCGCCGATGATTACGATAGCGGTAAGGCCGTGCTTCTTGGCAACTTCTGTAACAATCTTGAACTGGTCTTCAGTCTCAAGCTTGGTACGGCCGGAACCGATGATATCGAAACCGCCGGTGTTTCTGTATTCGTTAATATATGCGTCGGTGAACTCGATGAAATCATCATCAATAAGTCCGCTGGGGCCGCCCTTGAAGCCTAACAATACGTTGTTCTTGTCGGTAGCCTTAAGTGCATCGTAAAGACCGCATACAACGTTGTGTCCGCCGGGTGCCTGTCCGCCGGAAAGGATAACGCCTACAACCTGTTTCTTGGCTGCGGAAGTGTTCTTACCCTTTGTAAAAGTGATTTCGTTCTTACCATAAGTGTTGGGGAACAAAGCCTTAATCTTAGCCTGATCTGCTACGCTTTCGGTAGCTGCGCCGTCTTTAACGGTAATCTCTGAGATACCGCCTCTAAGCATTCCGGGAAGCTTGGGAGCGTACTCGTATCTCGCCTTCTGAAGTGGTGAAAGATTCATAATGGTACTCCTTTATGTTAATTTCAAAAATTTTTCCATTAGGGATTATAGCACAATATTAACCTTTGTGTCACCTAATTTAAAACTTTAATAATTTAAAGGAGTTTAAAGCTATTTATCGCTCTTAAAAACCGTAGGAAGCCATTGTGTTTCGCGAACAAATCTTTCGCTCTGAGCCTTCGCATCTTCAGCCATGGCAGCCAGTTCCTCCTCTGTTCCAAAGCAACCGTAAACCGCATCCGTCATCACTATAAGATTGCCGCTTCTGTAGTAATACTCATAAATTTCGGCATCGCACACGCCCGCCACGTATCCTTCCACGGAATTGTCTGTCACTACCACGCTGTTCTTATAAAAATGTTCTCCGGACGCAAGCCTCTTAAGAGCACGCTTCGCACTCCGCGCATTCGGAAAAAGAAAGAACTTAAGATTTGAAAACTCATTCTCTTCTTTGTACTTTTTCTTTAGCTCCTTGCAAGCCACACCCGCAATATCGTCGCTTTCTTTTTCAAGCGACAAGCCCGTGATTCTTTCGACTTCCATAACATCGTAAATATTATTCTCGTACGCAGCCTTTATAAACGTCGGAAAGTAAATAAATAAGCCAAGGATAATGAGAAACACTCCGAGTATTATCCATAAATTCTTCGTAAGTTTGGTAAGTATTCTGTCTGTTGATGCCTTCATAATGTTCTCTCCCGTATTTACCTGTTATTTGATTGTAGCACATCCTCTGTGTGCCCTCATGGTATATATACGTATAAAAAACCGCATATTTATGGTTTATAGTCTAAATACGCGGTTAAATTTTTCTTTATGAAGTTTTCTCGATGATACCGCCGCCGATTACGTAGTCCTCGTCGCCATAAAAAACCGCCGACTGTCCGGGCGTAGCCGCCCTTACGGGAGTATCGAACACTATCCTTAAATGGCCGTCTTCCTGCATTTCAATCTCCGCAGGCTCACCTTTGTGATGGTATCTAATCTTAACGATACAGCGAAGCTTTTCGCCGGGCAGCAACCCGTCGATGCTTAAGAAATTCAGGTCGCCGCAGATGATCTCCCTGCTGTACAAAGAATCCTCCATGGAAATCACCACCTCGTTGGTTGCGGGCACGATTTCTTTGACATACGCAGGATATCCAAGGGGTAATCCGAGGCCTTTGCGCTGCCCAACAGTATAATTGATGATGCCTTTATGGGTGCCTAGAACCATGCCATCTTCCGTCACAAAATTTCCGGAAGGCGGAATCGGAACCTTGGCATTGTTCTTTATAAAGTCAGCGTAGTTACCGTCTGTTACGAAGCATATTTCCTGAGAGTCTGCTTTCTCCGCAACCGACAGGCCTGCTTCCCTTGCTATATTACGAACCTGTTCCTTGGTGTAGTCGCCTAAAGGCATTAGCGTCGCCGCAAGCTGCTCCTGCGACAGTCTGTATAACATATATGTCTGGTCTTTCTCGGCGTGGCGGGCTTTTCTTACCGTGAAACGCCCGTTTGGAAGCTTTATGACCGATGCATAATGCCCGGTAGCAATATAATCTGCCCCCATGACTCCCGCAAAATAAAGCATCTTCTCCCACTTTACATGCCTGTTACAGAATACACACGGATTAGGCGTTTTTCCCGCAATATAACAGTCCATAAAGGGTTTCGTAATATATCTCTCAAAGTCAGAAATGGAATTCAGCGCATAATACTGAATTCCAAGTTTCCAGGCTGTGTGCCTGGCGTCGTCTATTTCACAGCATCGGCTTTCCTGACCATCCGCCGATTCCCAGATGCGCAGGGTTGTTCCAATCACGTCATAACCTGCGCGCTTTAAAAGGTAAGTCGTCACGGCGCTGTCTACGCCGCCGGACATACCCACTATTACTCTTGTCATTAATAAATCCTCAAACTTACAGGAAGTCAGCGAGGGTGTAGGACTCAAGATAGTCTTTAATCACCTTGTCCATGCCTTCCCAGAATGCGATTGTCTTACATAAGCCCTTTCTTTCGCAGGCGGGCGCGCCTTCTTTAAGGCAGCCTACGGGAGCCAAATCTTTCTCAGTAAGGTTCAGAACTTCACTCATATGGTAGTCCTTGGGCTCTCTTGTAAGGCGATAACCGCCGCCTTTGCCCTGTATGCCTACGAGAAGACCATGCTTGGTAAGCGGGGGCAGAATCTGCTCAAGGTACTTAAGCGAAAGCCCCTGTCTTAATGCCACGTCTTTCATGGGAACGTAGCCATCCTTTTGATTGGTTGCGATGTCTATCATTACGCGTAAGGCGTAACGGCCTCTTGTCGATATCATCAGTAACCTCCGATTATTCTCCCTGCATCTGATAGAACTCTTCCGTCTCGTCTATGTCGTTGACGGGCTTCTTGAGGCCTTCTATCGTAATTCCGTGTTTCTCTGCATAGTCCCAAAGTGCCGAGTGTATAGCCTGCTCGGCAAGTAGTGAGCAGTGCACCTTAACGGGCGGAAGTCCGTCGAGTGCTTCCATAACCGCTTTGTTGGTAACCTTTAAGGCTTCTTCGACAGTTTTTCCTTTGACAAGTTCTGTTGCCATGGAGCTTGTAGCGATTGCGGCGCCGCAGCCGAAGGTCTTAAACTTCGCGTCGCGCACAATTCCGTCATCGCTGATATCAAGGTACATGCGCATGATATCACCGCATTTAGCGTTACCGACAGTACCCACACCTGATGCGTTCTCTATTTCACCCACGTTTCTGGGATTGGAAAAGTGGTCCATTACTTTGCTGCTGTATTCTGTTACCTGACTCATTTAGGCCTCCTTATTTTTCTTAACAAAATCTTCGTATAAGGGAGACATGCTGCGAAGTCTCTCGATAATTTTCTTTAAACTTTCAACCGCGTAATCGATGTCTTCCTCAGTAGTCTCCTCAGAAATGGTAAGTCTTACGGAGCCGTGAGCTATCTCGTGAGGAAGGCCTATAGCAAGAAGCACATGTGAGGGGTCTAAGCTGCCCGATGTGCATGCTGAACCCGATGAAGCGCATATTCCTGCCTGATCGAGCAAAATAAGGAGCGATTCGCCCTCCACAAATCTGAAGCAGAAGTTCGCATTGTTGGAAAGACGGTTGGTGAGGTGTCCGTTAACTCTTGAATAGGGAATCTCCTCAAGAACTCTTTTTATAAGCTTGTCTCTGAGAACTGTCTGATAAGCATTGGCCTTGTCAATTCTCGCTGTAGCAAGCTCTGTGGCCTTGGCAAAACCGATAATACCTGCCGCGTTGGTGGTACCCGCTCTCTTACCGCTCTCCTGCGCGCCTCCGTGAATGAGGTTGGAAAGCTTCGTGCCCTTACGGATGTACATAAGTCCTACTCCCTTGGGACCGTTAATCTTATGGGCGCTTGCCGAAAGAAGGTCTATGTTCATCTCATCCACATTAATGTGCTCGTGTGCAAAAGCCTGAACTGCGTCGGTGTGGAAGTATATGCCATGCTCGTGCGCAATCTTGCCTATCTCTGCTATGGGCTCGATGGTGCCGATTTCGTTATTGGCAAACATTATACTGATAAGAATCGTAGTGGGTCTTATGGCCTTTTTAAGCTCTTCAAGACTCACAAGTCCGTACTCGTCCACAGGAAGATACGTCACCTCGTAACCGTGCTTCTCAAGAAATTCGCAAGTATGAAGCACCGCATGATGCTCAATCTTCGTGGTGATTATGTGGTTGCCTTTATCTTTAAGCGCGTCTGCCACGCCTTTTATTGCCCAGTTGTCGGACTCGCTACCGCCGCCGGTAAAGAAGATTTCTTTCTCCGTGGCACCGATAGACTCAGCTATGCTCGCTCTCGCCTCCGCCACTTTCTGTGCTATCTTTCCGGAAAAAGCATACGCGCTGGAAGGATTGCCGTATTCTTCGCAAAAAAAGGGAAGCATCGCGTCAAATACTTCCGGTGCTACCTTAGTGGTGGCTGCGCTGTCCATATATATCATCTTACTCATTAATTTGTATTACCTACCTTTCCGCTAGGTATTATTGCACGTATATACCTACTATGTCAATAGGTATTTAATAAAAGAAAAAATAAAACCGCGTATCTGTGGTGTCAGATACACGGTTCTGTATGGTATTTCTATTTAATTCTATTTAATTCCTATGGCTGCGAACTCTCCCGGAAGGTCTGCATTGTTCCATGAGGGTTGCTCGTCAAACCTTTGTAATGTAAAGCCTGCGCCGATTATGGCATTGATAATCTCGCTGACTGTATACTTACGATACTTGCACTTCGGAACTTTCTTACGCTCCTCTTCGTCAAAGAATCTGGCGTGTGCCATCTCGCCATCAAATATGTCTGTGGAAAAATAGCTCATGGTAGGCTGCTCAAGCCCAAGACTGTCCACTATCTTGGTAAAAGGATGGAAATCGCTGCAAATAATCTTGCCGCCTTTACGTAAAAGCGCGTACATCTTACTCATGAACTCGTTAATGTCGTGGAAGTAATGAAGGATGCCGCCTTCCATGAAGACTATATCGAAGTACTCGCCGTACTTGGCAGTATCTATTTCCAGCACATCGCAGACTTCGTAGTTAATGTGTGTTCCCGCTGCTTCAGCCGTCTCCAGCGCATATCGCTTATTATCTTCCGAAATATCAAACACTGTTACCTCAGCACCCAGTAACGCAAGCGGAACCGCTTTCTTACCGCAGGAACCGCAGATATTGGCTACCTTAACTCCTTCAAAGCTGTCGAAGTATCGCGCGTGCCACTTAAGCATCTTAAGCGGATTCTCCTTATCCTTGGCAGCACGTTCTGCGGGCGTTCCGGACGTAGCCACCCAGAAGTCATAGGCGTTGTATTCCCAGGCTTTCTTATGCTGTAAACTGTAATCTCTCAATCTGATAACCTCTCATTCAAGTGTCATGTATTACTCTAACACTATGAGCGTTTTGATAACATAAACCGTCGGTTTAATTCTTCTATGCATCTAAAAGCTTGCTACGCAGTTTCTTTTGTATATCGGCATCAATTCCTATTGACTCAAAGAACGCCTCGATTGTCCCGTGCGCCTTCTCCATAAGCTCAATAAATCCATACATGTATTCCTCATGAGGAATCACTATGTTAATATCGATATCGGGGAAGTTCTCTCTGATTCTGCCGAACCTGGAAGCATTGTTCTCCTTGGTATACATATAGTCTCTGACAATATCATCCTTGCTTACGCCGCACAGCCAAAGAATGAGCGCCGAATTAACACCCGTTCTGTCCTTACCAGCGGAGCAGTTATACATAACTCCCCCATCCGACTCGGCTATCGTCCTAAATATCTTGGTAACGCTCGGATCGTGCGCACAAGCAAAATAACTATTCGGTACCGCTTCAACACTTTCGGGAAGGCCGCTGCCTTCGGTTATCGGAAAGTTGTAATAATCAAAGCCCTGAACGGTTGAAAGGCCGTGAGCCTTACGCTCAATTTCTTCATCAATTCTCGTATCGATTATTGTGGTGATACCTATTCTTCGTAAGAAATCTATATCTCGCTCCGAAGGCATCGTAGGTGCATCGCTGCGAATGAGTCTGTTATATTTGGTGAACGTTTCCGTTCCTTCTACTCTGTAACCGCCGAGGTCCCTCGTGTTAAGAGTAGTCTCAAGCATAGATTTACGCTTATTATCCCTGTTGGCGTAGTCCCCTATCTCGCCCAACCGCTTACCCAGACTGTGATAATTGCCTGAATAAATTACAGGATCGAACTTCACAAGATTAACGTCAAAGGTATCCTTACATTCAATTTTCTCATCCATCTGAATGTTCTTAATCCTGCAAAAGAAAGTGGTCGACTCCCCTATCTCCACGGACTTCTCCACTTCGCATTCATATACCCATGAACTTGCATCGAGCGTAGGCACATCTACAACCTCTCCGCGACTAAAGGAATACTCAATATCGTCTTCCTCGGCGACTTTGGCATGATGAGTGCCGAAATAATCCATAAGAGGAAGCATATCCGTACTTACAAGATTCACGCTGAGTCTCTTGTCCCTATAAACATTAGTCTTTGTATTCTTGGTTCCGAACATGCTTATTACGATAAAGTAGTCCGAGCCTTTCTCGCAAGTGGCGCTGACCCAGGTGATGGGCGCAAAATTCGGCGTTCCGTCCTCGTTGTTCGTACCGATGATAAATGCAGGCTGAACACACATTGAAAAGCCTGTGCCGACTGATTTTCTCTTAATCTTTTTATTCATATACCCCTACCCTTATCTATTTAAGTTTCTTTGACATAAATAGCAGCAAATCATCATCGTTAGCGCAAGGTGCGTACTGGTCCAGCTGCTTGCCTTGGTACCATACACCGCTGCCGTCGAAGTTATAGCCGCGCTTAACGTATATGCGCTGCGCGGGACCGTAACCCGAATGGACGCCCACAGCCAGAAATACCGTGTCGCAAATCTTGGCAGCTTCTGCCTCAGCTACATCCAACAACCTGTTTCCGATACCCTTGCCATGAATGTCAAAGAACACGCACAAATCCACTATCTCGGGAATCCTCTGCCCGCCGAAAGGTCCTTCGGATGGGTTAAGCACAAGTGTGCAAAGACCCTTTACCGCGCCCTCGTACTCGGCAATAAATACAAGTCTCTCGCCCGCTTCCTGTTCTTTCAAATAAGTCTCGTAAGTTTCAATTGACGGATGCCACCCGTAGGATAAATATGTATCGTATATTATCCTCGCATCGCCGGCTGCCATACTGCGTACCTTGACGGTTCCGTCATCATAATATGTTGTCATTAATACCCCCTATAGCCTGCATGAAAATCATCCCCATGGATTACATACACGGTCTTGCCACTTTCATTAACCATATGCCTTGCATACGCGTCTGCAAATGTAGACTTGCCGGTTCCGCACGGTCCTGATACAAAAATAATCTTAGCCATAATCCCCCTATGCTTCCTAACCGGCCTAACCAAGTGCCAGCTTCAGAAACTTCTTATCATTCATTTGTTCATTGGTAACATACGCCCCGTCATGGAACAAAGCGTAATTGGTAACAGGTGTGGGCGCATTCTGAGCTGCCTCCCTGCTTTCTAAATGTATTGCTTTAAAAGGAATGCCGTTATCCGCCGCTGTCTTCTCCACAATCGGCACATACTTGGCATTAAAGGGGCACTGGCTCGTATAGTAGAGCACATATCCCTTCTCATCAATGCGAGGGTGCCTTGCGCATTCTTTGAACCTAGGTGCCTCCGCGGAAGCGGTGAAAGAAAGATACCAAAGCCCTATACCGTTATCCGAAGCATCGCACTTTTCAAAGCCTTTGTACTTCAAAAACTTAGGATCCGCAAGAAAAGGCATCTTCTTGTCTGCACATAAAATGCACAAACCCTTCTTACCCTTCGCCTTGCTGTCCTCTATACAGGCATTAAGTAAGTCCGTAGAGTATCCGTGCCCCTTAAAAGACCCCGACACCCACAGACAATCAATGTACATATATCCTTCTGCCTCAATCGGAACCCACGCGTACTCCGCGGGAATGTACTCCACAAAGCACTTTCCTCTCTCCGCGCTTTTAAGGAATACCAGTCCTTCGTCGAATCGGTCTGCAAGCCACGCTTTCTTGGACGATACTTGGACATCCTTGTTATTGGCGATGGCACAGCATATGTGTTCCCGGTCCAGATTATCCTTGGTAACTCTTATATACTCCATTAAACAGTCTCCTCCTATTGTGTAATATGATTTGACTTAATCGTACCAAAGCTAACACGACATCAGTATGACGTGTCTCTTATAATGCGCTGTTATCCTTGTTCTTTCTGTCTTCAAAAGAACATCTGATAAGGAGTGCCGTTCCCACAATCGTAGGAATCAAAACAAGCAAAATATCAACAAGTGTTACGTACATGAAATGTAACTCTGTTCCGAGAATAAGGGACAAAACCAGCAACACAAGTGACATTATCAGGCATCCGAAAGTAATCTTATTCTTCTTGACAATTACAGCGATTGCCGACAATACAAGAAGTACCAGAATGATAGCCGATGTGCTCATTCTTCCGATTCGATAGAAGCCGAAAGAAGTTACCCTCACCATTTTGAACAGCATAAACAATCCGATTACCACAAGTACCCATCCGATTATTTTCTTTGTCATACACCATTTCCTCCAAATCTGTTTATTATTATCTCTCCAAAGTTACAATAGTTTCTATATTGGCAGTCCAAGGGAACTGATCTACGCATACGGCTCTTGTAACCTTGTATCCTGCGGCATGAATGGCTTCCAGGTCTCTCGTAAGAGATGTCGCCTTGCATGATATATAAAGAATGCGGTCTACGCCGTAATTAAGTATCTTCTCAAGAGCCTTGGGATGTACGCCGTCCCGAGGCGGGTCTAGAATGATGAAGTCCGGCTTCTCCGTAATGTCATCAAGCACTTTCAGCACATCGCCGCAGATAAAGTCTGCGTTCTCGATTCCGTTGAGCTTGGCATTCTTAATCGCTGCTTCAACCGCCTCATCCACAATCTCAACACCGATAATCTTCTTACACACGGGCGCCATAAGCTGTGTAATGGTGCCGGTACCGGAATACAAGTCAAATACCGTCTTATCGGGAGCTTTACCTTCCGACAAATCGCCTATAAACTCACGCGCGGTAGAATAAAGCACTTCCGCACTGTGGGAATTGGTCTGGAAAAAAGAAAACTCGCTTATCTTAAAGTTAAGTCCCAGAAGTGACTCGTTAATGTAGTCTCTTCCGTACAGAATCTCCGTGTAATCGCTCTTAACCACATCAGACAAAGCATCATTGACCGTATGAAGAATACTTACAAGCTCACCCTTTAACTTAAGTGACAAAAGAAGCTCCTTGTAAGGTTCCAAATCCACCTTCTGCTCGCTAGTGGTAACAAGTGCCACCATAATCTCTCCCGTATGGGAAGCCTTGCGCAAAAGAAGGTGTCTCAAATACCCCGTATGATTCATACGATGATAAAACTTAAGCCCAAGTCCCGCGAAATACTCACGAGTAGCCTTCAAAATCGCCTTGTAGTCATCATCCACGATATAGCACTCATCTGTGTATATCACGTCAAACATACTGCCACGCTTGTGCATGCCGAGACTTAATGGACCGTCCTTATATTCATCACCAAAAGAAAACTCCATCTTGTTACGATATCCTGCATAAACAGGGCTCGCCTTAATGCCGTCCCATCTGTATTCATAAGGGATGGCACGGTCCAAGAGTTCCTTGGTCTGTGATTCTTTGAGCATAAGCTGGTCTTCGTAGCTCATGGTAAGGAAGGTACAGCCGCCACAGATTCCAAAGTGCGGGCACTGAGCAGGCACAGCCGTGGGTGCTTTCTCAATTGTTTCAAGGAGCATACCCTCGGGATTGCCCTTTCTCATCTTAAGCACTCTTACCTTAACCTTATCGCCGGGAAGTGCGTTCTTAACCTTAACGGGACCTTCCTCGGTCTCCACTATTGCTTTGTTGGGGAAGTTAACCTTGGTAACGATTCCCACAAGTTCAGATCCTTTTTTCATAAAAAATAGGGATGTCGTATAATGCGACATCCCACTCCTGTCTATAAGTTAGTCGTCTTCCCAGTCATCATCCTCTTCGTCGAAGAACTCATCGTCATCGTCGAAGTCCTCAAAATATTCGGAATCCTCGGGAATAAAGAAGTAGTATACTGCATAAGCAATCGCCGCTATAAAAGCTATAGCACCTACAACTGCGAGAATGATAACCAACGGATTGGTCTTCTTCTCTTCCTTCTTAGGATATAAGCCCTTGTCTGCAAGCATTTCCTTAAGATCGTCGAGTTTCTCTTCAAGTTCAAGCTGCTTAGCTCTCTTGCTGATACCTGATACAACTTTGCTTAATAAATTACTCATGTGTCTTGCTCCCCCTCATTAGGATAATTTCGTGATACAAAGAATATAGTGCAAATACATTCGCCAAAAAAACTATACCCGGCAACGCTATGTTGTAAAAGTTAAGAATCGTCATGTTGATGCTTTCGGTAAAGATAAAGGTTGAAAACCAGCTTATCGAGAAAGCATAGCAAACTGCAATTCCCACAAACATAAGCGCCGTCACAGCCGAGAAGAAAATCTTATAGTTCTTCTCCATATAAGACTTCAAAGATTTGAGACCGGCAAAGAACTTCGCAGCCTCAAACAATATAATACCACAACTTAATAAACAAAATGCAACATTTATGCATTTATATATAAAAAATAATATTTTAATGACCGGAACAAGCTTCTCTGACTTCTTAATCTGCCCCGAATAGTCATCGAGATAATCGGCGTGAGCATAAACCTTGGCCTCGTCAATCGATGTCCAGTTGTCAAAAATCTCTTCATCGGTCACCTCGCCAAGCCCCGGAACATATCCGTCCAAGAATATGGCTCCCTTAAAGCTTGCGCCTGTAACACCGATAATTTCCTTAACCTCTTCACCCGTAAACGCACCGGTATTCTTAAATAACTGAACAGTGCCGCTCTGTTTCTTAAGCGTGCCGTTCTTAAAGGCTGCATCGAGTTCATCGTTAACCTTACCAAAGAAAGCCTTAACATCAGCCTCCGATGTATACATACCCTCAGCCTTGAGGCAATTGCGAAGTATCCACGCAAAATGGTCACCCTGAATAGGGTTAGCCACGATATCATTGTCGCACCATGAAGTCGTCATGATGGCATTCAAAAGATTCTTATGCTCCGACAACGTAGGGGAAGCATCAAAAACCTTCTCTATCGCATCGTAGGGCGCCCATACATGTAAATCCCTGTTGGGAGACTCTACCGAATATACCTTGGCACAGAAATCGCCAAACTCGCTTTCAAGTCTGGTATTGACCTCGAATACTCCGAAGTACTTGTTATTAAGACCCTTGTAGCCCAAATCTGCCGCAATAAATATAACTAAAGGCAAAAGCACCAATAGCGCATTCTTAACTACAACCGCCGCACTGTCCTTAAGCTTTCTGCCATAAATCGCGTGACCGACACCGATTAGCATCGCAACCAGTAAGCACGCCAAAATCCACTTGCCGTCTTCCTTAAGAAAGTAAGTTAGCGAAAAGAAAACTCCGGCAAACACAAGCGACAAAACCTTAAATATACCCTTGTCTCTAGCACGTAATACCGCCTGAATCATAAACGCAAAAGTAATAATCACAAAAGGCGCAATCGCTGAGTTCCTGTAAAATCTCGTACCGCTCCATGCATCAAACGCCTGAGGCATGAACAGCACATAGACATAACCGACTACAGCCACCCATAAGCGGCCCTCAAACAGCCTCTTAAGCAGGAAGAAAACACTCACTGCGGCACCAATCCATAAAAGTGCCGTAAGCGCCGTATACGGGAGCCCTGTGCGCGAAAATACGCTTACCAGAGCAGGCCAGCCCATATTCTTAACCAAAGCATAGTAAACGGGTTCCTTATAATGAGCGGAAAGATTCATGTATGAAACCATCAGCTGATCGTCCCATACCTGACCCGCAGGATACCATATTCCCAGCATCACGCTTATGAATAATCTGATAACGGCAAGGATACACAGCGGTACCGTCTGTACAAAACCGAATTTCCCGGACTCTTTCATATCTCTCCCTCTTAAAGCTGCCTGCTTACAGTTTCGTAAGCTTGGCAAAAGCCTGATACATTATCTTCTGACCGTAATTATCAAAAATAACGGTAATCTTATTATCCTTGGTCTCTTTAACAATATTGGTAATGGTACCGTCACCAAACTTAATGTGACGCACTCTGTCACCTACGGCAAGCGCTCCGCCACTCTTAGCGGCAGTTATATCCGAGCCTTTGGTAAGAAGCCCAAGATTTTCCTTGCGAGCCACAAAAGGCTTATCCTCCTCAGGTGTGGCCTTAGGCTGATAAAATGCCCTGGGTCTTGCATAAGGACTTATGCCCGAAGAAGGCTTAACCGGCTCGTCAGGTGTTCTCTTAAAGCCCGAAAAGCTTACAGGCTCATCATCTCTGTAGCTGTCATATCTTCTGTATCCGCCACGATCAGATGTATCACTGTCGTAATAACCGTCATAAGTCTGTCTCTTAACAGGCGCTATATCAAACAGTGACTTAGGTATCTCATTAACAAAACGGCTTAACGGATTCATCTGAGTCTCGCCGTGCACCATACGTGCCTTGGCCGCAGAAATTGTAAGCTTCTCTTTGGCACGGGTAATACCTACGTAAGCAAGACGACGCTCCTCTTCAATCTCAGCATCTCCGCTTGAAATAGACATGTAACTCGGGAACAATCCGTCTTCCATACCGATAAGATAAACGTTCTTAAACTCAAGACCCTTCGCCGAGTGAATGGTCATAAGAAGTGTACGGTCTTCACCCTCGGTAACGGAATCGATATCCGCCACAAGAGCAATCTCCTCCAAAAGTTCCGAAAGATTGGGCTCATCGTGCTCTTCCTCGTAAGAAGCTACCTTTGAAATCAATTCCTCGATGTTCTCTATACGGTCCTCAGCCTCTTCCTCGGTCTCTACCTCCATCTGATTGATGTAGTCGGTAATATCAAGAATCTCTTTAAGTAACTTAAGCGGTCCCTGCTCCTCACTGATAACACGCATTCTGAGAATCATATTGCCAAAAGAAGACAGCTTCTCAGCCGCAGCGCCCTTAATATCAGCCCACTCGGGATGTAACACAGCATCAAAGAAAGAAACTCCGCGTTCATCCGCCGCAAGCTGTAGCTTATTAATCGATGTGGCACCGATACCGCGCTTCGGAACATTTATAATACGCTTGCAAGCCAAATCATCACGACCGTTGTCCACAGTCTTCAAATAAGCAAGCAAGTCCTTAATCTCGCGTCTTGCATAGAAGCTTACGCCACCCACGATACGATAAGGAAGATTCTCCCTTACCATCTGATCTTCTATCATACGGGACTGGGCGTTGGTACGGTACAATACTGCATTCTCACCGTAACCGCTCTCTCCGTGGGTAACGCTCTTAATGATATCGCGGCACACATATTCCGCTTCTTCCTTGGCAGTGTCGAAGTGTCTGAAGTGGATGCGCTCTCCTTCTTCCTTCTTACTCCAGAGGCTCTTGTCCTTACGGGCAGAGTTGTTACGGATAACGGCATTGGCCGCGTTAAGAATATTCTGAACCGAGCGGTAGTTCTGTTCAAGCTTTACTACCTTGGCCTCGGGATAGAAATGTTCAAAATCAAGGATGTTGCGAATATTGGCTCCGCGGAACTTATAAATAGACTGGTCGTCATCACCCACCACGCAAAGGTTGTGACGGGATCCCGCAAGAAGTCTTATAAGTTCAAACTGTGCTGTGTTGGTATCCTGATACTCATCCACCATGATATACTGCCAGCGGTCCTGATAATTGCGAAGAACATCGGGCTCAGCCTTAAACAGCTCAACCGTCTTCATAAGCAAATCATCAAAGTCCAGAGCATTGTTCTTCTTAAGCGCAGCCTGGTACTCTCTGTAACAGTCTGCTATCTTACGAAGCTGAACATCACCTAGTGACTGAAGATAGAAATCCTCGGGCGTCACAAGCTCGTCCTTGCAGGAAGAAATCTTATTCTGAATGGTACGCTCTTTAATAATCTTGGTATCAATCTGGAGTTTCTTACATACTTCCTTAATCAGCTGTTTCTGATCGTCGGTATCGTAAATGGTAAAGCTCGTATCATAATCCAAAAGATTAATGTAACGTCTTAAAATACGTACGCACATAGAGTGGAACGTCGACACAAAAATCTGCTCCGAGCCGAATCCCACAATCTTGTCCACACGTTCTCGCATCTCGCCCGCAGCCTTATTGGTAAATGTGATGGCAAGAATATTGTAAGGGTTAACACCCACTTCATCTATAAGATAAGCCACTCTGTGAGTCAGAACGGAAGTCTTGCCCGAGCCCGCACCCGCAAGAATCAAAAGGGGGCCTTCGGTACAAAAAACCGCTTCCTTCTGCTGTTCGTTAAGCTTGTCATACATACTCATACTAAATCCACAACTCCCTTAAAGTACCGAAATAACAATTCCGGCTATAATAACCGCCGCGCAGATAAAGCGCTGCAAAGTATTCTTCTCTTTAAATATCAGTCTGCCGCCCACAATCGTTACAATGCAGCACACCTGCTTAAGAAGGGTCATAACGGTAACCCTCGAAGCCCCGTAACCGTTGGCAATAAACAGGCATCTGTCCGCAATCACAAAAAGCACGGAAATCAGCCATACGTAAGGATTGGAAAGAACACCCTTCCAGTTGATACGGGTCTTGGTCACAATCACGTAAATACCGTAATAAATCACCATAAATAACATATACCAAAACTGCAACTGTCCCGACGTCACATTGCCGGTACGCATCAAAATCTTATCAAGCATACCCGACAGCGCATTAAGAAACGTCGACACAAAAGCTAAGATATAAATCACCGTGGAAATCTTCTCTTCCCGAACGGTACCGTTTCTTACAGCCTTGGGCTTGTACTTAAGCATAAGCAAACCGCCTGCCACCAGAATGAGCGCCACTATCTGTGTTCCCTTAAGTACTTCCTTAAGCACAAAAACACCGAGAATCATCGCAAAAAGCATACGCGACAAATCGATAACGCCGTACAGTGACACCGGCATCTTCTCAATCGCATAGAAACTGCACAGAAACGCTATGAAAATAATAAAAGACTTAAAGGCAATCAGCCCCATCTCCTTACCGGGAACGCTAAGCGACGCACCGCTGAAAATCCCCACAGTCGGAACCGTAAAAAGAAAGGCCAACAGCGTATATACAAAAAGCACTTCCGTAACACCGCTCTTAGTCAGTGCTTTCTTCTTGGCAATATCACGAATGCCCTTTAAAATGCCGTAAATAAGTACAAGAATAATCCACATTGCAAACACCTGTTCTATTGTACATCATATAAACTATCCCGTCAAGGATACACCAAAAGCGATTCTTTCGCAATCGGAAAAAGCCCCCAAACGGAGGCCTTTTCAAACGCTTTATATGTGTAAAAGAACTTATCTCTGAACTCTTCCCGAAGCATCTCCGCCCGCAAGAGTATCAACTTCCTTGCGTGATGCGAAGTTAAAGTCGCCGGGGATGGTGTGCTTAAGTGCAGATGCCGCAACACCGAACTCCAAAGCATCCTTAAAATTCTTACCGTCAAGCAATCCGCAGATTACGCCACCGGCAAAAGAATCTCCGCCGCCCACACGGTCCACAATCGGATGAAGGTTATATTTCTTGGAGTGATAGAACTCCTTGGTCTCGGAATTGTAAATGCAAGCGCTCCAGCCGTTGTCGGAAGCGGAATGGCTCTCACGAAGAGATGATACGCAATACTTGAATCCGTAATCGGCAACCATCTGCTCAAAGATTGACTTGTATCCGGCAAGCTCAAGCTCACCGCTTGTAACATCGGTCTTACCGGGCTTGTAACCGAGTACAAGCTCAGCATCTTCTTCATTACCGATGCATACGTCTACGTACTGCATAAGGCCCTTCATAACCTTCTGAGCCTTCTCGGATGACCAAAGCTTCTTACGGAAGTTTAAGTCAACGGACACGGTTACACCGTGTTTCTTGGCCGCAATCAAAGCCTGCTTGGTAAGCTCTGCCGCAGAATCGGACAACGCGGGAGTAATACCGGTAAAGTGGAACCAGTCTGCGCCTTCAAAAATCTTATCGAAATCAAAATCCTTCTCGGTAGCGGTTGAAATCGAAGAATGAGCTCTGTCGTATACAACCTTGGAAGGACGTACTGAAGAACCGCTCTCAAGGTAGTAAATACCGAGTCTCTCGCCGCAACGCGCGATGTTCTTAGTACTTACATTGTACTTTCTTAATGCAGCCACAGCGCACTCACCGATTTCATTGTCGGGAACTGCCGTAACGAACTCTGCATCATGACCGTAGTTGGCAAGAGAAACCGCAACATTGGCCTCACCGCCGCCGTAATTGATGTCGAATTCATCTGCCTGAATAAACTTCTCAAAATTGGGGGTGGAAAGTCTTAACATTATCTCACCCATTGTAATAACTTTACTCATACTCTTATCCTCTTTATTTGTTATTTACAAGGTGAACGGCGAATCCTCCGACCTCACCTTCAAGATAAATCGCATTTAACTTATCGCCCTTATAGGAAGCGGATTCTTCAATGAACTTGGCTCCCTTAACGGTCTCAAGGTAGTGTCTTGCACGAGCTACGGAATTGGTACCGATAGCGATGTGTCCGTGCACTCCTCTGCCCTGTGACTTCATAGCCTCCACAAATGTTCCGGCGAACACCGATGAATTGCCGACCTTGGTAGTGAATCCGAATAACTTGTCAAAAGAATCACTTACGGAAACAGCCTCGCCCTCACCGTCGCAGTTAATACCTACATGCTTAAGAGTGAATCCGAGCATAAGTCTTACGGCTTCCTCGGTAAGCGCACGAATCTCATCGAACTTACCTGCAGCCACAAGATCCTTCTTAACCATCCATGAACCGCCGCAAGCAATAATCTTGTCAAAAGCAAGGTAATCGCAAATATTCTTAGCGTTAATTCCGCCTGTAGGCATGAACTTAACAGCGGTGTAAGGTGCTGCCATAGCCTTAATCATCTCAATACCGCCCGAAGCTTCTGCAGGGAAGAATTTAACAGTATCAAGACCAAGCTCAAGCGCTGCCTCAATACCTGTAGGATTGTTGATACCGGGTACCATGGGAACACCCTTCTCAAGGCAATGCTTAACAATCTTCTCGTTGAATCCGGGGGAGACAATAAACTTGGCTCCCGCAGCAATGGCTCTGTCCGCCTGCTCAATCGTCAAAACGGTACCTGCGCCCACGAGCATCTCGGGGAAGGCTTCCGCCATAATCTTAATGGATTCTTCAGCCGCAGCTGTTCTGAATGTAACTTCCGCACAGGGAAGTCCGCCTGCGATAAGCGCCTCTGCAAGAGGCTTAGCATCCTTGGCATCGTCAAGTACCACTACGGGTACGATGCCTATATCCGATATTTTCTTAAGTATCTCGTTCATACTTACTCCTTTAATCAAAGCTTTTTTTCAGTATATCAACATCTGCCGACATTTTCTTTAATCAGAGTTGTTGTAAACATTGCAAAAATTGCCCTAGGCTTCTTTTTTCTTTTTACCCGTGCGTTCTTTGACTTCTTCCTTAATCATTCCCTTGGCGATTTCAACGTACGAGCGTAAGAACGCCGAAAGAAATTCCTTGGTGTCATCATCAAGTCCTTTCGCGGCTTTAATCACCTGCTTGGAATTTCTGATTAACTCCTTGGAGAAATCGATGGTATTGTCGGCATCGGAGGATTCAAGAAGCTTGTTTAAGTAGAATACAAAGCGTTCAAGCTGCTCCTCGTCCTTGCTGAGTATCCACTCGTTAACCGTGGCAATCAGTCGCTTGTGACCGTTTGAAAGCTTGGTCTTTACAAGCTTTCCCTTCTTAACGGTCCACATGTACGGATTGTGCTGGATAACACCTACGGACTTGGCATCCACAACTATGCTGTCGCCGCCGTCATCAAATAGCATTCCGACAAAAGAAGACTTGGGAATTACCTTTACCACACGTTCCTTAATCTCATCATATCCGCTTTTCTTAAGGAACTTGGCCCTGAATCCCGGGCTGTCGAAGCAATAAATCTTCTTAATACGTTTTTTAATCTCGGGGCTTGCAAACATTGCGGAGAAAATAGCGAGATTACCGCCCTTGGAGTGTCCCGCCACCATAAACTTGCCGGAAATACTGCCGGCCGCATCGTTAAGATATTTGACGCTTAAGTCCTGCCCCTTAATGTTCTTTTTAAGCGCAAGACCCATATCTTCCTGCCAGCCCACTATCGTCTCGTCAGTACCTCTGAACACAATCAGAGTATGCCCCGGCAAAAGAAAGGTAAGCGCCGCAAACTGCGTATCCTCTTCGATACGGTTAATGTACATCGCTATCTTCAAACTGGCGAAGCGAACCGAGGATAGCATTGCTTCATAAAGCGCACGATTATCCTTCTCATATCTGTAATCCGAAAATAGAGAATCCCTGATCTTAGAGGAATCAATGTCCTCAAGAGAGACGGGTTCCCTGCTCATGACATCCAGAATTCCCTCGAATTTAAGATATGCGAACTGACTTAATACAAGCGCATCTTCCTTGCAAAAGCGGCGCTTGTTAAAATCATCTCCACCGTATTCTTTTATATAATCAACAATATTGCCCATAGGCTTTCCTTAGAACTTGGCGTCCAGCTTACCGATGTTTTTGATTACAAGTGACATGGAGCCGTCGCTGTTGGTGATAAATTCAACGTTACCGTTCTCATACTGATCCATGGGGATCTTAATCTCTATACCTGTGTCGGTCATAAGGCTCTGACGCTCGAAGCGCTTGGTGGTGCGCTCGCTCTGAGGCAGAATTTCTTCTTTGACCAGGTCGTACTTCTCAATCTTGTCCTGATATGCGGTGCGAAGCTCTTCTCTGTCCTTAAAAATAAGGTCTCCGAGCTCTTCCACCACAAAACCGCCGTTCTTGTTAATCTCTTCGTGAATAATGGCCTTGGCCTTCATATTGGGCTCATAGCGGTCGAGTTCGTCGTAGGCTTCAGAGTTTACGCTCTCGATTGCTTTCTCCACGATTTTAAGCTTCTTTTTGTCGCTGAGTCTGGTCTTGCACTTTAAGAAAAGCTCGCTGAAATAATCTTCTTTCTTGCCGTTAATCTCGGCTTTCTTCTCCACAAGCCAGATTGCAAGGTCGTTAAGTCTTATAACGCAGGCCTCGGCAAGCTTCTGGCTTTCTGCGGGCAGAAGTTCTTTGTATCTGTATATCTCGTTGCGTACGAAGTTATTCTCGGGGATGGAGCGATGGGTATACATTGCCTTGTAATTCATCTTAAGAATGGCAAGATACTCAAGCGAATCGCTAGTAAAGCGCACCACGAAAAGGTCCGCCGAAGGTATATCGATATTGGCATTCATGATGCCGTAGAGATAAGTTGCAATGTCCTTGCTGATGGGCACGAAGTTCTCATCGTCATATGCGTTAAGAAGCGAGTACACTTCCGATTCAGTCTTGTGAAACTCGCATTTCTTGGAGTCATCGCCCGCAAAAATCTTGGCAATATGCTCCTTTATAAATTCCTGAAGCTCCGCTCCCGTCTCGAGGCAATCGTCCGAAAGCACCGGCTCGCCCGTGGTCGAGTCAAGGATGTGGAGTATCATCTGTCTTATTCTTATTTCTTCTTTAACCATTAATCAGTACCGCCAAAGTAATATTTTAGTAACAAATCCACCATTCTGGAGTAAGACTGTATTCCGTCCTCCACTCCGTTAAGTGTAAGATTCGTATCGATAAATTCGTCCGATAAACGCTTCACGTCTTCCGTCTTAAACCACGCATCTTCTTCCACCGCTTTACGCGTTTCTTCCGTGATAAACATCGAGTCAAAGACAACCTTGTCCGAGATGGGCGTAAGCGCGTTTCTGGCCTCGGGCTCCACCGCAAGCTCGCGTCTTACCTCGATATTAACGTAAGCAAGAGCATCAAGTGTAGCCGAGTATTCAAAGATTGTATTACCTGAATTGATGCAGGCAAGATACGATATAAAATTGGCCTCGTCTTCAAAGATAAAGCCTTTCAAATGTGCAAGCTCATGGCACATGGTTCCCGGGAAGTTCGTCACATACATAAGCCTGTTGTAATTGGCTTCAAGCGAGAACGGGAAGAAATATCCGCATATCGATTGCTGGCAAAAGAAATCGGACTTGATAAGCGGTTTGGGTGTCGAATAATATCCCGCAAGCAGTTGTAACCTGTCATCCAGTATCTCAGCCTCGCCCGACTCCACGCGCACCTTGGCCGCCTCACCGAGATTGGCCATGGCAATCATGGAAATGCTGCGATAATCGATATTGTAGATTATCTCTCCCTTTTTGTTGCGCTCAAATTTCTCAGCCATTTCATTGGCACGCTTTACGAGCATCTCTCGAAGCTCTATCAGGTCTTCGCGGTTCTCCACATACTCTGCCGCGGGCGTATCTTCAAAAAGAGGCGTCACCCGATACAGCATAAAGCAGTTCTGAACCTGAAGCAATATAACTATCGCAATTATGTTAAAAAACAGATTTGTATTAACAGCACAAAGTTTCTTAAAAGTGTCTGTTCTCTTGATAAAGTTGATTAGTCTTACTATCCATACCACAATCGTAAAAAGAACATATACGACCGACAAATAGATAAACAACTCACCGAGAGAAAACTTAAAGAGGCCCGTTACACGCCCATAGGTAGCATTCCATATGGGGAATATGTGCCTCTGATAAAAGTCCGCAAAACCCTTGACCGTTATGGCAAGAATCAATTCTATAACGGCCAGAGCTATGATTATTAACTTAAAGAAAACCTTTCTGCGTATCAAGACTTCCTCCAGGTTCCCATGTAGAAAAGAACAAGCATGGGATATATTTCAAGTCTTCCTGCCAGCATATCAAAAATCAAAGTGATTTTGGAGAGGTCGGAAAGAGTTGAATAGTTACCGGTGGGGCCTACAATACCGAGACCCGGTCCGATATTGCCCACATTGGCAAGTACCGCTGAAAAGCTTGACGTAAAGTCCATATTGTCGGCAGCGACTATAAATGTGGATACCATAACCACAAGTACATACGCAATCATAAAGGAAATTACACTTGAAACAGTCTCCTCGGAAACCGTCTGACCGTTTAACTTAACTTTCTTAACGCTTCTCGGATGAGTAAGGTGTGAAAGCTCACGGCCTAAGCTTCGAAGCAGAATAAGGAATCTCGGTACCTTAATACCGCCGCAAGTGGAGCCCGCACATCCGCCGACTACCATAAGGAACAAAAGAATAACCTTGGACAGCATGGGCCATGCATTAAAATCTACCGTGGAAAAACCTGTGGTGCTGACGATGGAACCTACCTGGAACAGTGCATGATGGAAAGCATCGCCGAGGCTGTCGAATCCGCCGCGAATCTGTATTGTAATCGCAGCCGCACTAAGGAATACGATAAAGAGATATACCCTTACTTCTTCAAGTTTCCAGAAATCCTTAAACTTTCTTCTTAAAATCAGGAAATACGCGTTAAAGTTAACACCGCACAGAATCATGAAAATCATGGAAATAGTCTGTGCCGCTCTCGAATATCCTCCGAGACTCTTGTTTAAATCCGCAAATCCTCCTGTACCCATTGTAGAGAAAGAAAGTATCAAAGAATTATAAAGCGGAAGTCCCGAAAGTAAAAAGCAAGTAATCAGAATGAGTGACATTCCGAAATAAATACCGTAAAGAATAGTCGCAGTGGTCTTAACACGGGGCACAAGCTTACCTACCTCGGGGCCTGTACTCTCCGCTCTCATAAGGTGCATGTTACGGCTGCCCGATAAGGGTAATACGGCCATTATAAATACAAGCACACCCATACCGCCTATCCAGTTCGTAAAGCATCGCCAGAACATGGTGGTCTTGGTAAGAGCCTCTACATCGTTTAAGATACTTGCTCCGGTCGTGGTGAAACCCGAAACGGTCTCAAATACCGCATCCACGTACGAAGGAATCTCCCCCGTAGCAACAAAAGGAATCGCACCCACAAGGGACAGCAATATCCAGGACATGGCAACCACCACGAAACCTTCTCTTGCGTAGAACACTTTGCTCTTAGGCTTAAAGTGCGCACCCAAGGTTCCGAGCGCCAGACAGCCCGCGCTGATGGCCACAAAAATCAAACCTGTATTTTCTTTGTAAAAAATTGAAACTATAACGGGAAGCAGTAAAAAGAGGCCTTCAAACTGCAAAACCCTGCAAAGGATAAATCTTATTATGGATTTATTCATGAGTAATGCCTTCTTTCTACGCTAGTATATCCTTAATGTCGACGAAGCCACGCTCGGTGGTAACCACTACAACGTTGTCGCCTATCTGAATGCGGCTCTGACCGCCGGGAGTCTCAACCTGCCCCCTGCGAATGATGCTTGCGATCATCACGTTCTTCTTAAGTTTCAAATCCATGAGAGGCACATCAACGAGCCCGGAAGCTTCTTTGACCGTGAATTCGAGAGCCTCGGCCTTGCCTGCGTTAAGGGTGTAAAGAGTCTCGATGTTGGAGTCCATGGTATTGTTCATGGCTCTTACGTACTTAACAACGTTCTCCGCAGCAAGGAGCTTGGGGTTAATGATACTGCCTATATTCAAATCGCTTATGATATCGTCGTAAACGTTTCTGTGAACCTTGGTGATGAGCTTGGCCTTGGGGTTAACTTTCTTAACGTATACGGACATCATGACGTTCTCTTCGTCGTGATTGGTGAGGGATACAAAGCCCTCGGTATTAAGAATGCCTTCCTCTTCCATGAGAGTCTTGTCAGCGCCGTCACCGTTAATAATGATGGCTTCGGGAAGTCTCTCTGCAAGAAGTTCGCAGATGCGCTTGTCTTTCTCGATAATCTTAACTTCCACACCGCTTGACAAAAGAATGTTGGCAAGATAAACGCATATCATACCACCGCCCACAATCATGACGTTGTGCACGCGATTTAAGTTCATCTTGGCGGCCTTGAAGAACTGCATTGCTTTCTTACCGGAAGCGATAATGGAAAGTTTGTCGCCTTCCCACACAGTGAAATCACCGTTAGGGATGAAGATCTCGTTGCCACGCTCAACCGTACAGATAAGTACGCTGCTGTCGAGCTTTTTGGGCACGTATTTAAGCTGCATACCGCAAAGGGGGCTTTCCTTGGTGACTTCGAATTTAAGAAGTTCCACGCGGCCCTTGGCAAAAGTATCTATCTCTAAGGCCGTGGGGAATTTAAGAAGTCTCGCGATTTCCTCGGCGGCCGCAAGTTCGGGGTTAACTACCAGGGAAAGACCGAGGTCTTCCTTGATGAATTCTATTTCTTTCTTGTATTCGGGGTTACGTACACGCGCGATGGTGTAAGCGGTTCCCGCTTTCTTGGCAATAAAGCAGCACAAAAGGTTACGCTCGTCGGAATCGGTAGCCGCAATAAGCAGGTCCGCATTCTTAACGCCCGCATCCTCCAAAACTTCGATTGTCGTACCGTTTCCGGCATAGCCCATCAAATCAAGTTCATCGGACAAGTCCTTAACGAGTCTTTCATTGACGTCTATAACTGTAATGTTATGGCCTTCTCGGCTGAGTGATTTGGCAATGTCTGCGCCGACGTTACCGCATCCTACAAGTACTATCTGCATATCTATACTCCTCTTTGTTACTGTCTATATAGGTTCTTCCTCTATGAGGATTCCCTCTTCCTGTGCTCTTAACTTACAGCCTTCCTTGGCATTGCCGATTTCACAAATCGTTGCCTGATCTTCGGAAATACAACTCTCGCACGCGGGACAGGGCATCGATGTTCCGCATATGTCACGCGGTACGCCCTCATTACGTGAGTTGTGCTTACAGTCAAAGCACCAGCATTTCTTGCATTGTTTAAAAAGAATTTCCTTGGAACCGCCGCCGCTTGAAACAGGTGCCACAGGTTCGGGCTTAGTCTTAACCGGCTCGGGCTTGGTTTCTTCTTTGACCGTTTCGGCTTTAACCTCTTCCTTGACCGGTTCCGCAGCTTTGGGCGCCGTCTTAGCTTTCTTAACCTTTTCGGACTTAGATGCAGGCTTCTCTTCCGCAGGCGGTTGTGGCTTAACTTCTTCTGTCTTCACCGGCTCCGTCTTAACGATTTCTTTGACCGGCTCGACTTTTACTTCCTCAACCTTAACAGGTTCCGGCTCCGCTACCGCTCCAAAATCAAGCTTTAACTGCTCGGGCTCCGCCTCGGAAACCTTAACCTTCGAAGCGCTTTTATCCACGGGTTTAAGACGCGAGTTGCCGGGTTCCCTTACCCTTACGGTCGCGCCTTGAGAGTCTGTATATTCATTTAAAAGTCCCAGGAAGTCAAGCTGTCCCTCGTAAACTTTTTTAGACATTAATGTTTATCCCAATAATACTTGCTGCCCGTAAGCTTAAGTACCACCCACTTAGGCAGTTTCTTGTATTTCTTGCCAAGCTTGTACCCTAAAAGCTTAAATGCACACTGCACCGAAAAGGGTATCATAAGCCATGGCCTTCTTAATCTATTAAACCGCTTAAACGCATTTTTTACAAGTCGCTTTCCCTCAGATTCACTTTTAATATTTCCAAAAATCTCCGGGTGGTCGGCCTGCGATACGCCGAGGTCGAAATTGCGGTGTAACTGCTGCATGTTGGTGTAGTGATGCGAGTGATAGACTTCCGCATCTGCCGCGTAAGCAACCTTGTAGCCTGCTTTAAGCGCATGATATGCATAAATCATATCTTCATTGAAAATTGCGGGCACACAAAAACCACCTACGGCTTCATACAAACTGCGCCTGTAGGCGGCACACACATCCGAGCAAAAGAAAGCCTTAATGCCCATCTTCTCTATATCCGATTCATCCCTGACCTGTGACGAGGCGGGGTAATTAAATTCTCTGGTAATCTCTTCAAGTGCTCCGGCGCCCTTCTTGGGAAGCTGTCTTGCATAGACTACGGCCACACCGTCTGTAAGGTGAGCCGCAAGCTTCTCAAGCAGAGTCTCATCCTTGGGAACAGCATCCTGAGTCATCATCACCACAACATCGGCGTTACTCTTAAGCATCGCCATATGTCTGGTGCCCGCGTGGTCGAACTCGCGAGCCGCTACGTGTGTAACCTCCGCACCGAACTCTTCCGCGTCAAAAGAATAAGCTTTGGCAAAGCTATCGTACAGAGCTTCTTCCGTATTCACAAGGATAATGCGATTCACCGGAAGTGTCTGTGCTTTAAGCATCTTTATAAGTGTTATAAATTCCGCATCGGGTCGATACAGCGGAATTACCACATCAAGAGTCATATGAAAAATCCTTAGTAAGCGTTTTTGTTAATAAAGCCCGTAAAGAACGTCATAAAGAATATCTTCACATCAAGTCCGATTGTCCAGTTCTCGATGTAGAAAATATCGTGATTGATACGCTCCTCAATGGATGTATCGCCTCTCAAACCGTTAACCTGAGCCCATCCGGTAAGACCGGGACGAACCTGGTGCTTAATCATGTAGCGGGGAATCTCCTCCTGGAACTTCTCCACAAATTGAGGCCTCTCGGGACGGGGCCCGATAATGCTCATGTCACCGACAAGAATATTAAACAACTGTGGAAGCTCATCAAGACTCGTACGACGCAAGAACTTGCCGACCTTGGTAACTCGGGGATCGTCCTTGACCGTCCAGCCTTTCTTCTCTTCGGAATCGTCCTGCATACGCATGGAACGGAACTTAAACATATTGAAAGGCTTGTTATGTAAACCAACTCGTTCCTGCTTGAAAATAATGGGGCCGGGACTTGAAAGTCTTACAAGAATTGCAAGAACAATCATGATAGGCGATGTAATGATAATACCGAACAACGCTCCCACAAAGTCAGCCGCACGCTTAAGTGCCGCATAACCGCTGTTGGCAAGAGGCACATATCTGATATTGATAAGCGGAAGTCCGAACAAATCCTCCGTATATGCTCGGCTCGGAATGAACTTGTTATAATCGGGTACGAACTGGGTGTGAACGCCCTGCTTCTCGCATTCTTTGACCGCTTGTTCCAGAAAATCGTAGTCTTCAAGGGAAAGGGTAATCGCCACTTCCTCGAGGTCATTGTCCTGCAAGATAGGTGTAAGCATATCAAGAGTTCCGATAACCTTCACTCCTCTGTACTCAAAGCCCTCCTCACGGTGGTCGTCAAGTATTCCGAAAATTTTAAATCCCCACTGAGGATTGCCCACAAGTCTGTCAATAAAAGCCTTGGCGGCATCAGAATAGCCTACAAGCAGGATATGCTTCTGATTATATCCGTGCTTTCTTGCATACCTTAATGACTTTCTAAGCACTACTCTGAAAGCCATTGTCACAAATACGTTAATGAAGAAGAACAAACCGAGTACCGAACGGGCATAGTCGATGTCCTTGATAATAACGTAAATGCCTATAATTAAAGTTCCCATACCAAATACATTGGCCTTGAGAATACTGAAACACTCGTGCTTAATACGTGAAGTGCGCTTCGGATCGTATACCGAGCACAAAAAATAAATAATAACGTATACCGGTACCACCATAGCCATAAGTCTTAAATAGCTTCCGATCGGAAGTCGACCGACTGCGGTAGGTGATAAAATCTTAAACTTAGCCACATATGCCGCCGGCATGGAAAAGAAAATAATAACCATGTCGATAAGCACCAACAATCTATTGAATATACGTTGATTTTCTTTAATCAATTCGCATTCACTCCTTGTGCCAAAAAAGGTCTGCCACGCAGACTACCCGCTTTTTTATCATATTACAAAAATAAAACGCTGTTACAAAGTCAAAATCTCTTAAATATTTCTTAATATGACGGGCTTAAACACACTGAGTTATTATAGCACAAAAAAGGACTGCCGCATAGTAACGGCAGTCCGCAATTTACTTGCATTTCTATCAGTCCTGAACCACGTCTTCGGGAAGCGCAATCTTCTCTTCCACGACTTTCTTTTTCTCGTAGCAGGTAAAAGAAAAATCAATCTCGCCCTTGTCAAGCTTAGGCGTAATGAGGGATACAAGCGGTACGACCACAAGACCTGCAATCATGGCGATTGCGCCGGCGTTGATGGGAGAAGTCCACTTGCCGTACATGTTGGCGATGGTGAAGCCTACCGCACTGATAAAGCCGGCCCAGACACCCGCTCTTGTGACGCCCTTCCAGTACAAGCCGTAAAGGAGGGGAGCCAAGAACGCGCCTGCAAGAGCACCCCATGAGATACCCATGAGCTGAGCAATGAAAGTGGGAGGATCCATTGCAATGATAACCGAAATAACTATGAATACTACGATAAATATACGCATGATAAGAAGCTGTCTCTTCTCGTCCATCTTCTTAACGAAATTGTCTTTGATAAGGTCAAGTGTAAGCGTGGAGCTTGATGTAAGTACCAGGCTTGAAAGTGTGGACATTGATGCCGAAAGAACAAGCACAACCACGATACCGATTAGCAAATCGGGAAGCTTGCTTAACATCGTAGGAATGATAGCATCGTATACCACGCCACCGTCTGCATTGGTAATTGCCGATACGTCGGCGAGACGACCAAAACCGCCGAGGAAGTAACATCCGCCTGCCACAATTACTGCAAAGAATGTGGAAATGATGGTGCCGCGTCTTATTGCCTTCTCATCCTTGATGGCGTAGAACTTCTGAACCATCTGAGGAAGTCCCCAGGTACCGAGAGATGTAAGGATTACAACTCCGAGAAGGTTAACCGGGTCAGGTCCGAAGAAGGATACGTATGCACCGTTAAGCCCGTCTACCACTGCGTTCTCGCAAGGAATCTGTGAAAGGTTCTTGTAAGCCTCAAAGAAACCGCCGTTACCGTTGATTACAGCTACAACAACAGCTGCAATACCGAATAACATGATGATACCCTGAATGAAGTCGTTAACGGCCGTAGCCATGTAACCGCCGAGGATTACGTATACTCCTGTAAGAACCGCCATAACGATTACACATACACTGTAAGGAACGTTGAAAGCCATTCCGAAAAGTCTTGACAATCCGTTGTAAACCGATGCGGTGTAAGGAATCAGGAAAATAAAGGAAATAAGCGCAGCCACGATTCTGATGGCCTTGGAGTGATAGCGCTTACCGAGGAAATCGGGCATTGTGGCGGAGTTAAGATGCTTACTCATAACTCTGGTACGACGACCGAGAATAACCCATGCAAGAAGTGAACCGATGAGTGCGTTACCGATACCGATCCATGTGGATGAAAGACCGTATTTGTAACCGAACTGTCCGGCATATCCTACGAATACAACCGCGGAGAAATAAGAAGTTCCGTAAGCAAAAGCCGTAAGCCAGGGACCTACGCTTCTTCCTCCGAGTACGAAACCGTTAACGTCGGTAGCGGCCTTACGTGTGTACACGCCCACACCGATCATTACGGCAAAGAAAATCACGAGCATTATAATTTTGCTGACCATTTGAGTGTTCCTCCCCATAACATTATGTTGTTATGTAAACTTTAGTGATTAAAAGCGTAACGCTTTACCGCTTTAAAGCACATTAGTATAATAAACGTTACTCCCAAAATTGTCAACAGTGTCAGTCAAAAAAGGGTCTTTCTTTTTAATTCAAATATGATAATATCTTCTGTGGAGTTTAGATTAAGAGGGTATTCCTTATGACAAAAAGTGAAAGAAACGTCGAAATCGTAGATTACATCTGGCTGACAGTCGGCACGATTATTCTTGATATCGGCGTATATGTATTTAAGTTTCCGAACAACTTTACCTTCGGCGGAGTTACGGGCATTGCCATGATTTTAGCCAAGATCGGAAGCTTAACCCCCGCCACCTATAACCTTATTATCAACGTAGCGTTATTGGTACTGGGTTTTATATTCTTAGGCAAAAGTTTCGGTGTTAAGACCGTATATGTAAGTATGCTTAACTCGCTCCTGCTTGAGCTTATGGAGCATGTTTTCCCGATGGACGGGCCGCTTACCGATCAGCCTGTACTTGAGCTTATCTTCGCAATTATCTTACCTTCCGTAGGCGCGGCGATTTTCTTTAACCGCGGTGCAAGCGGTGGCGGAACGGATATTGTTGCGATGATAGTTAAGAAGTACACAAGTTTCAACATCGGTACCGCTCTCTTCTTCGTAGATTTGAGTATTACGATTTGTGCTTGTTTCGTATTCGATGTTACCACCGGTCTCTTCGCATTTACCGGACTTATGGCCAAGTCCCTTGTAATCGACCAGGTAATTGAAAATATCAACCTTTGCAAATACTTTACGATTATCTGCGACGACCCCGAGCCGATTTGCAAATACATCACCGACGTGCTTGGTAAAAGCGCCACCGTATTCAAGGCCGAAGGCGCTTACGCTCACAGCGAGAAGACCGTTATCCTCTCCGTCATGAGACGCAGTCAGGCAGTCATGCTTCGTAACTACGTGCGCCACAACCACCCGAATTCATTTATCATGATTACCAACAGCAGTGAGATAATCGGTAAGGGATTCAGAGGATTCAACTAAATATTACCGGCAAAAGCAAGAACGCCTTCCCCTGTATGAGGAAGGCGTTTTTATTATTCGTATCTGAGCGCTTCGATGGGGTCCATCTTGGCTGCTTTGTTGGCGGGGTAGTATCCGAAGAATACGCCGATTGCCATGGAGAAAGAAAGACTCAGTACAATGCTGAATGCCGAAGGTACAGCGGGAGTTCCGAGGGCATTGGCAAGAAGTACTCCTGCCGTAACACCGATGATAATACCGATGATACCGCCCACAATACAGATAACAACCGCTTCCACGATAAACTGCATGCGGATGGAGCTGTTAGGTGCTCCGAGGGCCTTTCTGGTGCCGATTTCACGGGTACGCTCCGTAATGGATACAAGCATTATATTCATAACACCGATACCGCCTACAAGAAGCGCTATACCGGCTACTATCGCTATTGCCTTGGTAATCGAGCCCATCATGGTGGACATGGTCTCTACCACCGATGCAAGGCTGAATGCAGTAACTTCAAAATTTTTGTTATTGCGATAATATGACGTAAAGAAGCTGTCGACCTTACTTGCGAATTGATCCGCATCCACGCCCGCCGACGTAACAATCGTGAAGTTAACGTAGCCGTCGTTATGCGTAATTTCTTTGGCCGCTCTTAAGGGGATATAAAGGTTGGTATTTAAGTCCTTGTCCGCAGTCATGGAGAACATCATGGCGTTTCTTTCGTACTTGTAAACGCCTACGATTGTGACCTGATAGAACTTGTCTCCAATGTATACGTTAACCGTATCGCCCAGCGCGGCTTCTTCGTCACCGTCATAAAGGTTGTTTACCGCTTTGTCGGATATAAGTCCGAGCATCAGTCCCTTCTCCATCTCCGATTCGTAAAAGAACCTGCCCGACGACAATTTCACATTACTTGCCACGAATTCGCCCATGCTGACACCTGTCAGTGTAACATTGGCATATTTCTTGCCGTCAAGTACCTGTCCGGAGCCTGCGGAGCTCGTAGCTGAAATTGCATATATTTCTTCGGGATATGTGTCGCAAAGATTCTTAACCATATCATCCGAAATATAGTCGCTTTCGCGAAGATTAACCGCGGTCTGCGAATCGCTCTTAAATACGTATCCTTCCTCGGTGGTCTCCGTCTCGGCTTCTCTGGGGACAAGATAAACGTTTATGTTATTGGCTCCCATGGTGGACATGGAGTCCGTCACCTGAATGGTAAGGGAGTTACCGACCGTCATAATCGCAATAACCGATGAAATACCGATTATTATGCCAAGCATCGTAAGAAGCGCACGCATCTTATTGGCCATAAGGCTGGTAAAAGCAAGTCTTACGTTTTCAAAAAACATCGTCATGACACGCTCACCTCCTCTTTAGCCGTCGCAAAAGCAGGTGCGCCACTGCCCGCTCTCTCACCTACTACATGGCCGTCCTTCAAGGTTATGATACGCTCACATTCTTCGGCAAGTTCGGGGGAGTGTGTGATTAAAACTATGGTCTTACCCTGCTCCTTATGAAGCTTGTGGAATATGTCCATAACTAAGCGGCCGGTCTGAGAATCAAGAGCACCTGTAGGCTCATCCGCAAGGATTATCGCCGGGTCGTTGGCCATGGCTCTTGCTATTGCCACACGCTGCTTCTGTCCGCCGGAGAGTTCTTCGGGGAGGTGCTTCATTCTTTCGCCCATGCCGACAATTTTAAGAAGCTCTGCGGCTCTTGCGGCACGCTTGCCACGGCTCATGCCTGCGTATAACATAGGCATTTCCACGTTCTTAAGAGCATTGGTCTTGGCTATTAAATTGTAGGTCTGGAATACAAAACCTACTTTTCTGTTTCTAATTTTTGAAAGTTCATCGTCTTTACTTTCGGTAACATTTATTCCGTCGAGGAAATAGGTGCCTTCGGTGGGGCGGTCGAGTGACCCGATAATATTCATAAGGGTCGATTTACCCGAGCCCGATGCTCCCACGATTGCTACGAATTCTCCTTCGTAGACCGTTATGTCCACGCCGCCGAGAGCGGCAAGTTCATTGGGAGTACCGATAAAGAATTTCTTGACGATGCCTTTCATGTCAATAATTTTCTTTTTATCTTCCATCATCGCTCCTACATTCCGTCGGTCTCGTTACCGTTAACTCCAAAGATAGTGTTAAAGTCAAATGTACCTGTGTTCTCGCGCTCTACGGTTACTTCGTCGCCTTCTTTCAAATCGCCGGAAAGAATCTCTACATAATATGCGCTGGTAACGCCTGTGGTTACGTATACTTTGTGAGTAATGGGAAGGTTAGAAGCGTCCTTGCCGTCTACCACGTTAACGTATTCCTTGCCGTCATCGTCGGTCTCTACAGCGTCGTAGGGAACGGTAAGTGTGTTCTTGGCTTCTTCGAGAACGATGCTTAACTTGGCTGTCATGTCAAGCTTTAAGAGGTCGTTCTTGGTAAGTACCGAGATAACTACCTTGTAAGTGACGCCGCCTGCTCCGATTGATGCTCTGGGCGCTACAGACTTTACTATGCCTTCAAGCTCTGCGTCGCCGGTACCGTTGGTCTTAATAACGACTTTCTGACCTTTCTTAACGGCGCCGATATCGTACTCATCTATTTCCGCAGTGATTTCATAGGAGCTTACGTCCTCAATAACCGCAATAGCTGTGCCTGCGTACTGCGAGCCTTCTGTTACTCCGAGGGAGGTCACAACACCGTCGATGGGTGCCGTAACGGTACAGCTTTCTATCTGATCTTTAACCGCATCAATCTGTGACTCTACGCTTGTAGTGGCTGAGTTAGACTGGATCTTAGCGCTTGAAAGTGCATCCTGCCTTGCGGCTACACTTGCATCACTGTTACGCTTCATCTCGTCACGGGTGTCTTTCATGTTGTTAAGAGATGTCTCGGTAGCCTCATACTGAGCAACAATGGTGTTATAGTTGCTTAAGCGGGTAGCTTCGTTGGCCTGAGCTGCATTATACGTTTGTAACAGAGCCGTTACATCGGGTGCGGGCTGTGTCTGAGCCGGAGCATTGCCTGATGTATCATTACCAGATGTATCATTACCCGATGTACTGTTATCGGGAGTTGTGGGTGTTGCAGGAGCTGCCGGAGTTGTAAGTGCTTTAAGCGCCTGTTCGTACGCAGCCTGCGCAGCGGCTCTGTCAGCTACTGCCTGCTTGTAAAGATTTAAAGATTGCTCCTTTAAATTCTTGTAGTCCTCAAGCTTCTTCTCAAGGTCGGCTACCTGTGTGTTGTACTTGTCGTTGGATGCATTAGTACTTGCGACCGTTTCATCAAGCTGACGCTTTGCTGAAGAAATGCTTAAGTTATTTGATTTTTTGGAATTGTTAAGGCTGTCTTCGAGATTTGCAAGATTCTCTTCGTAGGAAGATGCGTCAAGAATTGCAATGACGTCGCCTTCTTTGACCTCGTCGCCTTCAAGTACTTTAACCTCAAGCACCTTCGCGCCGGTTGCGGTAGATGTAATGCTTCTTGAATCAATACTGGTAATCTTACCTGTTGCGGATACTACACTTACTATGTCACGCTTCTCCGCAGTAACAATTTCATTGGCCATGGCAGCATTGATCATCTCCATGCCCTTCTTCATGGCGGATTTGAACCATACCACTATTCCGCCGATTACGAGGACGATTACGGTAAGGATAATCAGTCCTTTTTTGTGCTTCTTAAAAAAGTTCATTTTCTCTCTCCAAAATGTGTTGTTGCCAATCAGTTCTCTATTAAGATATTTCTTATTAAGTCTGCGCGCAAGACTTTGAGACTTTAATTTAGTAAAGTTTATTAAAGTTTATTTTCTGTTTATTTTTTAAATGACCCGGGGCTTAATACCCCGGGCCTTTTTGCTTTATGTTGTTGTCACTTCTTTTTTCTTTCTCGTCAAAAGAACAATCACGCAAATAAGTATTGCCGACATCGCGTAGATAAATCCTTCAATCAAGACAATATTGTCGACGGCGTCTGCCACAAGAATCGTTGCCGCATCCAGCAAGAAGTGGAAAAAGATTGCAAGAATAAGATAAAGCACCTTGCTTTCTTTGACCGCTTTCCATACGAGTATGCTAAGCGCAATGTGGAATGCTATAGCGGGGATTCTTTCAACCATGCCCATCAAAAATACGTACGGCTCTGTGTCAACAAGCTGAAACAGACTGTTCAAAGAAGCTATACCCTGTTCTTCGGGAAGCGTCTTAAGCACTTCATATGAGGGGCCCAATGCTCTGTTGTTAATCTGCAGACTGACGGCTATATTCTGTAACATGATGAGGCCAACCGCTATAATGGCTTCCATACCGCCGTGACCCGCTCCGTACATCAGGCTGTTACGGTCGTTGTCTCTGCAGTCCTTAAGGAAATAGTGCATTCCGACAAATCTGCCCACTTCTTCAAAAAGGCCTGCCATCAATCCGCCGTACAAAGCATACAGCCAAATGTTGCCCTGAATGGTCGCACCGGCGGGGCTTATAAACAGCACTACGTAGTGCACGGCAGCCTCAAGAATCTTGGCGAACACTATCCACACAAGCGCTCCTATGAGGAAGCACTTAAGATTGCAGTTATATTTCTTTCGCAAGTATATTGCGATAAGTACCGGAACCGCTACAGAGAGCAATCCGGAAATGATCATACAAGCTATCGATGCACTCGGCACCGTTACCGTTTGAAGTTTATTGTATATTTCTTCCATATATTTTCCTCTTTATACGTATCTTTTCGAGTCTATCACACTCTTAACAAGAAACACTGCCATCATGATAATTCCCACTGCCAGAACGGCCGTTACGGCTATTCCGAAGCCTTTGTGGACAAAGAACATGAATATCGTGCCGACAAGCGCAATAAGCGACATCGTAAGCATCGTAATAACTACCGTCCAGAGCGCGTCATTGTATACAAACGGTCTGTTGGCGTCTGTAATCTTGGCAGGCATATTCCATGAACTGATTGGTACGAGTGCTATAATTGCAAGCGAGCCAAGATTGGTTAAGAGCATAATCGCGGGAAGTAAAACCGCTGTCCAAGGTGAGCCATACGCATCAATCTCTCCAAAGAAGTCAAAATGTGTTGGAATCTCTCCCTCGGTAGTAGCAGCCAGAACGATTGCAAGAATAAGGCTTACCAGCAAAATGATAAACGATACTATCACTGCAATCCTGTGACCGGGTCTTAAAAACTCGCGATTTTTCATGTCAGTGTCCCCCTAGCTTATATCAATGTCTAATGGTGCATCGATATCTTCCCCAACATATTTACCGTTCTTTTTACGCTGCTTGACACACTCGGTAAGAAGATACTCTATCTGCCCGTTAACCGAGCGAAAGTCATCTTCTGCCCACTTGGCAAGTGCATTATAAAGATTTTCGTTGAGCCTTAATGGCACCTGTTTTTTTTCTGCCATTTTACACCACTTTCTGACATTTTAATATAAGCTGCCTGAGTTGACAACAGGCTGAGCGTCATGGTTGCCGCACAATACTACGAGAAGGTTGGAAACCATTGCTGCCTTTCTTTCTTCGTCAAGGTCTACCACGTGGTTCTCGTTAAGTCTTTCAAGAGCAAGTTCCACCATGCCTACCGCACCGTCCACGATCATCTTTCTTGCGTCGATGATTGCCGAAGCCTGCTGACGCTGCAACATAGCCGCTGCGATTTCGGGAGCGTATGCAAGATATGTGATTCTTGACTCTACGATTTCGATACCGGCGAGATTAACGCGTTCCTGGATTTCCTTCTTAATTCTTTCTGCCACGATTTCGCTGGAGCCTCTGAGTGAGCCTTCATCAGCCTGACCGTCACCTGTGGTATCCACGTTCTTGGCTACGTCGTAAGGGTAGATTCTTACGATATTTCGAAGAGCGGCGTCACACTGCAGCGAAAGAAACTCTTTGTAGTTCTCTACGTTAAATACAGCCTTGGCGGTATCAACGATTCTCCATGTAACGGCAATACCGATTTCGATAGGGTTACCGAGGCAGTCGTTAATCTTCTGTCTGGTGTTGTTTAAAGTCATAATCTTCAAAGAAAGCTTCTTGGAAGGCATTTCAAAGCCTGTGGCATTGACAGGAAGGCCCGCCTTAACATCTCCGCTCTGGTTAAGCCTTGTATTGGCCGCAGGGTTGATAGCGGTTACAAAGGGGTTAACAAAATAGAATCCGTCGCCCTTTAACGTGCCGTAATACTTACCAAAAAGTGTAAGTACGATAGCTTCCTGGGGCTTTAACACCTTAAGACCGCCGTAAAGTATAAAGCTAAGCGACAGATAAAGAATACATATCACCATAACAGCAATATACAAACCTTCAAACCTTCCGGGCTTCTGAATACTCATTGCAGTATATACCGTTCCCGCAACCGCGGCAATCTGCGACAAAAGAATAAGAAGCAAAGCGCCCATTCCGTTCTTTTTAATGTTTAAGATTTTCTCTTCCATACGATTAACCTCCATAAGTTATCTTCTCTTGGCCAAAGCCATTACTCTCATCATACATACTGCGGTAAGTAACCCGTAAACAAGCATTGCCGTAACTACCACAAATACCTTACCGATCAATGCCGAAAGAATTGCTCCGCCGACAAGCATAATCATTGTAAGTATCATGTTGGGGAACATGTATACCACAACTGCCGTGCCCTGCTTAACCACTTCGACATCGTTCTCCCAGTCAAGCTTCATAAATCTGATGCCGCACTCGCAGCCAAACGTCGCGGAGAATACGCACAGCACAACTCCCAGCAAAATGTACCCTACTGTCTCAATGATACCGCACTTGCCGCCTATACATAAGCCCAATGTAGCGATAATCTGCGCAGGAATCGATATGTAAAGGTTAGCTAATATCTTGCCAAGATAAATGTCCTTGTAAGATATGGGCAGCGACTTGATAATCCAATAGTTCTTGCCTTCCAGAGAAGGTGATGAACAAGTAAGTGCCATCATGCCGGTTAAGAAATATACAATAAAAGGAATTGCCGCTTTCACCATGTCACCTGTTACAGGCGCTCCCGTGGTGATTGCTCCGATGATTTTATCAAGTCCCACAAACAGTGCCGCAATACCCACACCGACTGCCATCACGTAACCTGCGCCGGCATTGGTAAGATAAGGAATCGAACCGGTGAAACGCTTGATTTCCTTGAAGGCCATGCTCTTTGCGACGCTGTTTTTCTTTTGCCTCGTAAGCTTGTAAGCGTGTCTTGCTACGCTTGTCTTCATGGCGCTGTTAAGTCTCTTGTAAGAGCGCGCTATGATTACAAATACAAGTTCAAACAGCAGTACCGATCCGCCTATGAGCAAAAGAATGCTTGAAATCTTAAGTTCCGTCGCGCCTTCCCTGAACCACTTGGCGGGAAGGTATATCTTCTCAAAGTTTTCGGTAAAAGAAGCCGTGCCCTGAAGAATCTCATCCACACTGTCGTCTTTGATTATCTTCTCTATGAAAAATCTTGAGAAGAAGCTTAAAATAATTACCGCAAAAAGCAGTATCGCCTGCACAGCTTTCCAATACTTAAAGGCCGCGCTGATCTTAGCTACCACAAAGCTTAATAAGCTTGCCACAAGCATCGGAATTACAGGAATAAACATCGAAAGCACTATCCATATCGGATATACCGCAATCGCGGGCTTAGCATACATTGCGTAGCCGATTAGCATTGCTATCGACATCGTTAAGTACCAGGGAAGACTCTTAAGATACATATACATGAACTTGCTTCCCACAACCGTCTTCTCGGTAAAAGGCATTGCCATCAGCATGTCGTATTCCTTGAAGCCGTACAGATAACTGTTACTCTTAAGAATGGTCAGCATGAATGCAAGAGCCGTAAGTATCATGGTAAGTAACATGGGCATCGCATCCGTAAGTCCCACCTTACCGTAGCCCATCGCCATAAGCACGCTGTACGTAAGAAGCATCAGGTACAAAACTATATACGCTATAAAAGTTCCGATTATCTTACCCTTTTTCTTGCCGTCCTTGGATGTCTTCAAAACGTTGAGACTGCTGGTGGACCGAAGAAGAGTCTTTAGCAAAAGAACATTTTTGTTATTCATTGACACCCTCCAGGAATACTTCCTCAAGAGACTTACCGCCGGTAAGTTCTTCCATGGTTCCCTGTGCAATAATCTTCCCCTTCTTGATGATGGCTACCTTGTTGCAAAGCTTCTCTGCCACTTCAAGTACATGGGTGGAAAAGAAAACTGCCGAACCGCGTGCGCACATCTCGTGCATGATTTCTTTGAGCATGAATGCGGCTTTGGGGTCGAGTCCCACAAAAGGCTCGTCCATAACCATTAACTTAGGCTCGTGGATTAACGCCGAAAGGATTGCCACCTTCTGTTTCATACCGTGTGAGTAAGAAGAAATCGGGTCGCCGAGCGCTTCCGTAATCTCAAGTCTGTCGCCGTAATCCTTAATGCGGGCTTCTCTTACATCTGCATCGATGTCAAATACATCCGCCACGAAATTTAAATACTGAATACCGGTAAGGTTCTCATAAAGATCCGGGTTATCGGGGATGTAAGCCGTAATTTTCTTACATTCCATAGGCTCTTTCTTAACGGAATGACCGTCTATAAAAATCTCTCCGTCAGTAAAATCAAGCACGCCCACGATTGCTCTAATGGTAGTACTCTTACCTGCACCGTTGTGGCCGATGAATCCGTATATATCACCGCTTTCAACGGTCAAAGAAACATTGTCTGCGGCCTTTTTGTCGCCGCTGTAAACCTTTGTGTAATTCTCAATAGTTAATACACTCATTTTAAGCCTCCGTAAATAGACTCTGTGTTGTTGTTTGATATCATTATGATATCACATTAATTTCTTTTGTCAATTCAATTTTGGAACAAATTAGAAAACTGTAATTGGGTGGGTGTGGCAAATTACGCGTAGAAAGGCCGGTATGCAATACGCACACCGGCCAATCTAACTCTTATTCATTATTTAATTATTGTTTATACGCCCGAAAGCATTATGTTATTAAGTACTGCCTCGAGATATTCCTGCTTGCCGGAAACGGGTGTGTTCATACCCTTGAGTTCGCAAGCCTTGTTGGAAAGCTCGGTAAGGGTAGCTCTTCCGTCCCGAATCTTTCTGCCAAGCTCCGAATCAAAGCTTGAGTATTTTTCTTTGGTGAATCCTTCGATTCTGCCGTCCTCGATAATCTCAGCAGCCTTCAAAAGTCCGAACATGTCCACACCGTTGACACCAAGGTTGTGCCACCAGGCCATGGCAAAAGGAAGCTGCTCCTTCATCTTCTTACCGAGAACCACTCTCTCGGGGTCGTAATACTTAAAAGAAAAGGGGTTGGTGCTCTTTGGTCCCTCGTATTTAATCACGGGGACGCTTGTAAAAATATCACTCATATAGTACCTCCTCACATGTAATTTTGTAATCATGTAGCTTGATTATAGTTGCAACTACGCCATTCGTTAATTAGCATATGCTAACTTTAGTGTAAAAATTTTATAAAAATAACGCTTGTAACGTTTCATTAATATTTTTTCGTAAAATGAAACTATGGGTGAAAATAATTCTTCGGAAAATGAAGGCAGAAAAGAAAAGAAAATAATAGTATACAGCCCGATTATGGAGTTATACGCCAAAGCGGAAATCCCTCCGAATGTGCCTCGTAACCCTATTATTAAGTGGTACCAGACGAACATGACCTATGAGGAAAAGTATCGATTCGGGCATATCACTTACGAGGAGTATTGTGCCTGGATGTATGAGCTTATGAATCAGGCTCAAAGCGGCGGTGGTTCCGGCGACTCGACTACTACGGCCGATGAGCGCGGAACGTTCTGGCATAACGATCAGGAAGAGCGTACCAACCTTTCTTCCAATGATTACAACGATTTTCTTTCGCAGAATAATGTGGATATTTCAAACAGAAGCACCGTCGATTTCGACAAGCTTGCAAGTGAAGTCGGCGCGCAGGGAGCCGCACCGGCACCCGCTCCCGCTCCGGCTGAGGCCGCACCTCCTCCGGCAGCATCCGAAGAAATTGATGTCAACGAAGTTCTTGCAAACGTTAATAAAGATATTCACGGAGGCGATCAGATGCTTACTCAGGAAGAGATTGAAGCACTTTTCGCAGCCGCAGGAAATTAGAAGCTGTGTCACTAAGGTTAGCGACACAGCTTCTTTTTATTTACATATTCTTTTACGGAACTCTTGACCAGCTCTTGTATTCCTGATTAGGGTTAACTCCCTTGAGTTCGAAAAGCTCGCTAAGGGTTACAAATGTGTAGCCCTGGTTCTTGAGGCTTTCGATGATAGTGGGAAGCGCCTGTACGGTGTTGTAGTTCCCCTGGAAGTCGTGAAGCAGTATTATGCTTCCGTCCTGAACGCTGTTAAGCACCGTGCTTGCTCTCTGGCTTGCGGATACGTAGGATTCCCAGTCGTTGCAGGTGATGCCCTGAATGAAAGGAAGATCAACGCTCTGATAAACCGTGTTGTTCACCGAAAGATTGGGTGCTCTGAAGAACTTAACATCCACTCCGACAGTGTTCTTGATGGCTGAGCTGCACCACTCCACCTGATTCTTAATGTCCTGTGCGCTCTTGTAAGCCAGGTCTTCGTGAGTGTATGTGTGGTTGGCAAGTTCGCAACCCATTCTTACCTGTCTCTGCATTGTAGCCATGGTGTTAGAGTTAACATTTTGGCCGATAAGGAAGAATGTAGCCTTAACATCGTATCTTTCAAGGACATCGAGCACATCGTTGGTAGTTGAGGAAGGTCCGTCGTCAAAAGTAAGCGCTACGAGCTTACCGGTGGGCTGAGGCTGTACGTAGCCTGTGTTGTTGCCACCCTGGTTACCGGACTGATTTCCGCCGCCGTTTCCGCCTGAGCTTTCGCCCGAACCGCCGCTTATCTTAAAGTAATCGATATAAGCGTCCCAGTTGCCGTCATCGGCTGTTACGATAAGCTTAACTTCCTGGTTGCCGGTCTTGTGACTTACATTCTTAATGGTGTACTCTGCGGGATATGAACCGCCATAGTAGAAGGTTCCCTTGTACTCGCCACCGATCTGTAAGTCTACTCTCGCCATGTTGTTATTGTTCGAGCAGGCTCTCAATGTAAAATCGTGAGTACCGTATGCAAAGTACTGATTGTAAGTAACCGCATCGTTATTGGCATATAATGCGACACCGTTAAAAGGATTGCCTATTTTGCCTGCGTAAGGGCCGCTGATGCTCATGCTTTCGCACTGAACTGTGGTGTCACCGCCTGATGAACCGGTGTTGCCGCCCTGATTGCCACCCTGGTTGCCACCTTGATTTCCGCCTTGGTTGCCACCCTGGTTACCGCCGCCGTTTCCGCCGATGGTAAGAACGTTCTTGTAAACGTTGGCAGTACCGCTGCTCTGATAGCCTTCAACGGTAAGTGCGGTCTCATAAAGGTTACCGCATCTCATGCCCATGCGCTCCCAAGCCTTAAAGTGCTCGGTAACGGAAATGGTTCCGCTTGTACGCTTGGATGTGCGTACACTCCAGTACTGCTGGAATGTAGTGTTTCCTTCGATGGAAGGCTGATTGTAACGAGTTGTCTCGTATACATCGTAAGTACCTCCATCAACGGTAATCTGACCCTTCGGTGATGCTCCCGGCGGACGCCAGCTGCCCCAGCTGTCTACGATGTAGTACTCTACAAGCGGATTCTTCATCCAGCCGTAGACACAGAGGTAAGAATTACCGTTCGGCTGATAGTTACAGCCGTATTCGACAGAAATGTTACCCATCTGACTGTAAGTACGGGTACTGTCGAACTTCTGGCCCTTTCTGAAAAGGGCATTACCAATATTGCTCCAACTGCACTCAAAATTTCCCCCCGCGTTAAGAGTCATACTGGTATTTCCGTAGTCCTTCCACAGCTCAAAGCTGTATCCGTCCTGCGTTCCTGTTCTGTTGTCATAAAGTGTCTCAGCCGCATAAGCTTTTATGCTAGGCACAGCAAGCTGAAGAACCAATATGAGAGACAGAACAATGCCTTTGAGTTTTCTCCTCATAAGTGCTACCTCCTTTCGCAAGAAAATGGTAACACAAGTTGTGCGCGCAATACATGTCAGATTTTGCTATTTTCTACACATTTTATGCGCACATACGTTATTATTAGCAAGTATTGGCGAAATAGTCAGACACTTATAATAAACTCTATATAGTTTATCGTTTTTCTGTACAATTTGTAGTAAAGAAAGACCACCTGCCTTTTTAAAAAACAGGTGGTCTTATATCACTATCTTTTTCTTTGTATCAATCAGTCCTTAATTGCATCAAGAAGAATCTCAGCCGCATAAGCTGTAGACTTCTTAACAGAGCCTGCCTCAAAAGGATTGGAGACATTGGCATGCTTAAGAGTTTCAAGATATGAAAGACTTCCGCCGCACTTGCAAAGCTTAAGGTAATCATCCCAAGCCTTCTCGTGATTTTCATGGTCCTTCGACTTAAACTCCATAGCACCCATAGTGGTAAGCGTGTAGTTAATGTAGTACATAGGATATAGGTAGATGTGAAGCTTGTGGTACCAGTATCCGCCTCTCTCCATGAACTCGTCGTTGTCGTATGTTCTCCAGGGCATGTACTTCTCTTCGAGTTTGTGCCACTCGTAGGTACGCTCCTTGGGAGTAAGATTTTCATTGGCATAGCAAATATGCTGGAACTCATCCACCGCAACACCGAAAGGTACAAAGGTAATAGCCTCCTGAAGGTGAGCGAATCTGAACTTATCGGCATCCTTGCCAAAGAAATTCTCTGCATAAGGATAAGAGAACTGCTCCATTGACATGGAATGAATCTCCGCTATATCGGTAGACTCCATGTAATAGCTCGAAATAGGCTGATGTCTCATAGCCATATATCCCGCAAAAGCATGTCCGAGCTCGTGAGTAAGAACCTGCATATCAAAGATTGTCTGGTTAAAGCAAGAGAACACGAACGGAGCTTTCTTGCCGACAATCATGGTCATGTATCCTGTGGAAGCCTTGCCGGGCTTGTTCTTTAAGTCCATAAGATCGTGCTCAATCATGAAATCGATGAACTCACCGGTCTCGGGGCTGATCTTGTGATACATCTTGCGAGCTTCTTCAATCATGAAGTCATCATCGCCCGCAGGAACCGCATTGCCGTCGGCAAATATCATCTTCTCATCAAAAGCATAAACCTTGTCGATGCCGAGTCTCTTGGCCTGAGCCTTGTAAAGCTTCTCGCAAAGAGGAACAAGAACTTCCTTAACCTGTGCTCTAAAGGATTCAACTTCCTTAACACCGTAATCGGTTCTGCCCTGTCTCATGTATCCGAGGGGAATGAAGTTCTCAAATCCAAGATTGCGACCCATTTCGTTACGAATCTTAATAAGCTCGTCCCAGATTTCCTCAAGTCTCTTCTCGTTGTCATGATAGAAGTCGGAGTATGCCTTAAATGCGGTCTTTCTCTTCTCTCTGTCCTCGTGCTCGAAGTATTTCATTATGCCGTAAAGGTTAAGAGTCTTTCCGTCAAAAGAAATTTCGCAGCCTGCCATAATCTTCTGGTACTCGTCGGTAAGAAGATTTTCTTTCTGCTGAAGAGGAATGTTCTTTTCGCAAAAGCTCTTGATGGAAAGTTCAATGTCGGTAAAAAGAGTCTTACCGTACTTGGCCTCGATATTCTTTCTGAAAGGGCTGCCCGCAAGTGTCTGAACGTACTCAACGCTTACAGGAGAAAACAGGGGGTACTGCTGACCGAACCATTCATTTTCCTCTTCATAGAACTTGTCCTTGGTATCAAGAGTATGTCTGATTGAAATTATGGTGTACAGGTCACGTAACTTGTCCATATAATCATCAGCTTCAGCCATGGCCGAGAATACTTCATCGGCACTCTTGGCGTTTTTAATCTTTTCGATCTGCCCGGTTACAAAAGTCTTGGCAGTTTCGAAGTCCGGGCGGGTGTATTCAAGCTCGCCGAATTTCCAATTTTCCATTCCTTATACCTCTCTTATGTTTGTTTAACCTCAATGTGTTTCTTTGAAACTCCGTTTTATGATATCATGCCCAATACATTTTGTACAATCATTATATGGAAAAACCCCGACAGAAAAACTATCGGGGTTGGAAAGTTTTATATTGATTGTCTGTCAAATTATCAGAAGTTTTCAACTTCCTCATTGGTAACAAAGTTAAACTTCTTGTCTTCAAGTGCCTTAGCACAGGCCTCGGCATTCTCGGGCTTAATTACTATGCAGGCGTTCTCGTCCTTGGTGGATAACGCATACATATATTCAACGTTAATACCCGCATCCGCAACTTCCGAAAGAACATGCTCAAGTGAGCCTACCGTATGAGGAAGCTTGATTGCAAGCACGTCGGTAAGGTGAGCGGAAAGACCCGCAGCCTTTAACGCGTCCTTGGCTCTTGCGGCATCGGATACAATCATACGAAGCATTCCGTAGTCATTGGTATCAGCAAGACTTAAGGATACGATATTGATGTTTTCATTCTTCAAAACTTTGAGTGCGGACTGAAGTCTTCCGGCACTGTTCTCAAGAAATACAGAAACCTGCTTAATAAACATAAGTAACCCTCCGTAATGAATTAATCAAATACTCTCTTGTCGATAACATGAACGCTCTTACCTTCCGCTCTCTCGAGTGTCTTAGGCTCAACGAGCTTAACCTTAACCGCAAGTCCGATGGCGGTCTTGATAACGCCTTCGATACGCTTGGTAAGCTTCTCAAGCTCTCTAATCTCATCGGAGAAGAAGCGCTCTTCTACTTCTACCTGTACTTCTATTGTATCAAGATTATTTACTCTGTCCACTATTATCATGTAGTGAGGAAGAATTCCGTCCATTTCAAGAAGCGCGGCTTCGATCTGCGAAGGGAATACGTTAACGCCTCTAAGCACAAGCATATCGTCGGAACGACCCTTGAAGCGTGCAATTCTTGCGGTAGTACGGCCGCATGCGCAAGGAGTTCTGTCGATAGAGGTTAAGTCCTTGGTACGGTATCTTATAAGCGGGATACCTTCCTTGGTAAGAGTGGTAAAAACAAGTTCTCCGAGCTCACCGTCAGCTACAGGCTCTAAGGTACCTCTTGCAACGATTTCGGGAAGGAAGTGGTCTTCCTGTACATGTAAGCCCTTGTGCTCGATACAGTCGCAGGCTACACCGGGACCCATAATCTCGGAAAGTCCGTAGATATCGAAACAGTTAACATGAAGCTTCTCTTCAATCTGCTGTCTCATTTTCTCAGTCCAGGGCTCAGCACCGCAAACTGCTGCTTTAAGCTTGATATTATTAATCTCGCCTGTCTCATAAAGAGTCTCGGCAATATGTAAAAGGTACGAAGGGGTACACATGATACCCGTTGCACCGAAGTCATTCATCATTGTGATAAGTTTCTTGGTATTACCTGTAGACATGGGAACTACAGTCGCGCCTACATTCTCAACACCGTAATGAGCACCGAGACCGCCTGTGAACAAGCCGTAGCCGTAAGCAACCTGCACGATATCGTTCTTGCCGATTCCGCACTGAGTAAGGGCTCTTGCCACACACTCTGCCCAGATGTCGATGTCTCGTCTGGTATAGCCTACTACAGTAGCCTTACCGGTGGTACCGCTTGAAGCGTGAATACGCACAATCTCGGACTGGGGAGCTGCGAAAAGTCCGAAAGGATAAGTATCTCTCAAATCATCCTTGGTGGTAAAAGGAAGCTTCGTAAGATCTTCAAGCCCGTTGATATCGCCGGGCTCCAAGCCTACGTTCTGCATCTTTTTACGATAGTATTCTACATTGTGGTATACATATTTAACCTGTTTCTTAAGTCTTTCGCCCTGAAGCACGCACATCTGATCGCGGCTCATACATTCTTTAGCTTCATTCCAAATAGCCATTATTTTATCCTCACTTTTCATCATTAAGTTTCGGGATAAACTCTAAATGCCCCAAACGGTGGTCTCCCACTCCCCGTTTGGGACTCAAAACTCGAATCCCTTGATGAAAGCTGCTTTGTTAATGTCTATGGTCTTCGGAGGAACGGTCTCCTCGATTACTTTAAGCCACTGTTCCTTGGAAAAATCCATGTGCTTGGCTGCAAGACCGAGCACGATTATATTAAATACCTTGGCGTTGCCCATCTTTAAAGCTTCTGTCTGGGCATCGATTGAATATACCTTATAATCTTTGGAAAGATTCTCGATAATGTCTGCGGGATACTCTGCTGCACCTGTAACGACGGGCATGGGATCTATTCGCTGGTCGTTAACGATGAGTACTCCGTTCTTTTTAAGGAAGTGTGCGTATCTTAACGCTTCGAGACGTTCAAAAGCAATAAGCACGTCTGCGCATCCTTCCTCAACGATAGGCTCCGCAACCTTCTCGCCGTAGCGTACGTAAGTTACTACAGAACCTCCGCGCTGAGCCATTCCGTGAACTTCGGAAAGCTTAACATCGTAGCCCGCGCTTAACATTATTCCGCCTAAGATTCGGCTGGTAAGAAGGGTTCCCTGTCCGCCCACGCCGACAATCATGATATTCTTAGTTTCCATCTGAATGTACCTCTATCTCTCTACGCATTCGATAGCGTCAAACTTACACATCTGCTTGCACAATCCGCAACCGTTACACATGGTCACATCGATTGAAACGGTGCCGTCCGCGTTCTTGGTAAGAGCGGGACAACCGGGCTTTAAGCAGGCTCCGCACTTCTTACATTTGTCGCTTACAGGCTTGCACACATTGGGGAACTTCTGTCCCTTAAGGAGTGCGCAGGGTGCCTGGCATATGATAACGGAAACCTCGTCGCGAGCCGTCTCTTCTTTAATCGCCTTGGTAAGGCCTGCCTGGTCAAAAGAAGAAACCTCGACAACGTGCTCGATTCCCATGGACTTGCACAAATTGTAAATGTCTATAGCGTATGTGGGCTCACCCATGAGGGTCTTACCTGTAGCCGCATGGTCCTGATGACCTGTCATACCGGTGGTGGAGTTATCAAGAATCATAACCGTGCCGGTGGCTTTGTTGTAGACCATGTTCATAAGGGAATTCACACCTGTATGAAGGAAGGTGGAATCGCCGATAACGGCTACCCAGTTCTTAACGTAATCCTTGCCTTTGGCCTTCTCCATACCGTGAAGTGTGGAAATGGAGGAACCCATGCAGACTGCGGTATCTACAACATTAAGAGGTGCAACTGCGCCGAGTGTGTAGCATCCGATGTCGCCTGCGGCATGAATCTTTAAGTTCTTAAGAGCGGTATATACGCTTCTGTGAGGGCATCCGGGGCACAGAATCGGAGGACGTGCGGGAACTTCTTGAGCCTTAGTCTCAGGCTCCGAACCCTTAAGTACCTTTCTAAGCATATTGGCACTGTACTCACCCTGAATGGTGAATGCTTCCTTGCCGATGCATTTAATACCCATAGCACGAACCTGCTCTTCGATAACGGGCTCGAGTTCTTCGAATATATATAATGTCTCGATTTCTTTGGCAAAATCTGCGATTAAAGTCTTGGGTAAGGGATTGAGCAGTCCGAGCTTAAGAACGGATGCGTCGGGACATACTTCCTTAACGTACTGATAAGCGATACCGCTTGTGATGAAGCCAAGCTTCTTATCGCCCCATTCGATGCGGTTGATGGGCATCGATGCGCCGTCTTCAGCCATCTTCTTAAGACGCTCTTCCACGAATACATGGCGCTTCTTGGCCATGCCGGGCATCATTACGTTCTTCTGGATGTTCTTTTCATAAGGCTTGTCCGGAATCTCCTGACGCTCTTCCAAAGTAACAAGTCCCTGAGAGTGCCCGAGACGTGTGGTGGTACGCATGATTACGGGCGTATCGTACTTCTCGGAAAGTTCAAAAGCATACTTAATATAATCCTTGGCTTCCTGGGAATCCGAAGGCTCGATAACGGGCACCATGGAGGCGCGTCCGATCATTCTTGTATCCTGTTCGTTCTGTGAAGAGTAAAGACCGGGGTCATCGGCTACCACAAGTACCATACCGCCGTTAACACCGATATAAGAAACTGAGTAAAGCGGATCGCTTGCAACGTTAAGTCCTACGTGCTTCATGGAACACATGGAACGTGCGCCCGCCATGGAAGCTCCGATTGCCACTTCGCATGCAACCTTCTCGTTGGGGCTCCACTCACAGTAAATCTCCTTATAATTAACAAGGTTCTCGCTTATCTCGGTACTGGGAGTTCCGGGGTATGCGGCAGAAACCTTAACACCTGCTTCATATGCACCGCGCGCAATTGCGGCGTTTCCAAGCATAATCTTCTTTTCCAACTCTAACCATCCTTTCACTTCTAAAACGCTTTAGCGATTTAAACTACTAATTTGGTATTTTAGCATTGTGCCTATCTTTCGTCAAGTACGCGCATAAATTACTTTAAATAAGGATATGCGGAGATAAGAATCTGCCCGCCGAAATAGGTAACAAGCGCAAGAAGCGACCATCCGTAGGTACTTCCGAACACCTTGTTACGCGCCATGAGCCAGTCCGAAATCGGAAGCAGGCACAAACCGATGCCCAGAACCGCAAGAGGTGCACCGCCTCCTATACACAGATTTACCCCGAGGGCAAAAGAAGCACTTATCGTAAGATTGTACCCTACCAACAGAATCCTGTACTTCTTACTTAGTAACTTGTGCGTAAGTATCCATCCGGCCGCAGCAAGAACTACATATATAATAAGAGCAATCGGACTGTAGTGCTTCGTAATCGTGAGAATAGCCGCGATATAGAGAACATGTCCGAAAAAGAACAGGAATCCTCCCTTAATAAACTTAGTCTCAAGCACTATATCTCCCGCTGCGCACACGCACATACCCGCCACCAAAAGAAAATCTCCGACGGCAAGTCCCTTTGACGCATTAAATATAGTACCAACGATTATTGCAATCACCGGCACGCCTATACAAGCGCCCTTCCACATAAGCTTCTTTTTACGCGGAGTATGGTCATATTTGCACTTCGTGTATTTGGGAACCATTAAGAATAAATCCGTAATATACATAAGAGTAACTATAAGATAAAGAACCCTCATTAAAAGAATTGACGATCCGCCGTCTGTAAGAATCATAATAAGTACACCCCTGAAAGCTTTCTTTTTCCGTATTGTACCATATTTCGACCCGTTTTTCTCACTTTAACGAAGAAAAATTTTCACAATTTAGCGAATTGCATTGACAAAGCATTTTGTTTGTATTATCATATCGACCAATAAAGAATCACTCGTTATTCTTTATAGCAGCAGTTTAGGAGGAAAAATATATGAGAAAGTTAGGAAAACTCACAAGTGTTGTCCTTTCCGCGGTAATGGCAGTGTCCATGCTTGCAGGTTGCGGCAACCAGGCTAAATCAGGCGCATTCAAAATCGGTGCAATCGGACCTTTCACAGGTGACGCAGCCATTTACGGTCTTGCAGTCAAGAACGGTGCCGACATTGCTATTAAGGAAATCAACGAAGCCGGCGGTATCAACGGCTACAAGATTGAATACAACTCACAGGACGATGAGCTTGACAACGAAAAGTCGGTCAACGCTTACAACGCCCTTAAGGACTGGGGAATGCAGATTCTCGTAGGTTCCACCACAAGCGGATGTTCTATCGCAGTTTCCGCAGAATCTTCAGCAGATAACATGTTCCAGCTTACACCTTCAGGTTCTGCCAAGGACTGTATCGCTACTCCCAATGCTTTCCAGGTATGCTTTAACGACCCCAACCAGGGTATTGCATCCGCTCAGTACATCGGCGGCAACAAGCTTGCTTCCAAGGTAGCGGTTATTTACAACAGCTCCGACCCTTATTCAAACGGTATCTATGAAAAGTTTGCCAAAGAAGCCGAGAATCAGCCCTTCGAAATCGTAAGTGCAGAAGCATTCACATCAGACAGCAAGAACGACTTCTCCGTACAGCTTCAGAAGGCCAAGGAAAACGGCGCAGAGCTCGTATTCCTTCCCATCTACTATGCAGAAGCATCCTTGATTCTTACTCAGTCCGCTTCCGCAGGTTACAGTTTTAAGTTCTTCGGTTGCGACGGTTTAGACGGTATCCTTGGCGTTGACAACTTTGATAAGAGCCTTGCAGAAGGCGTTATGCTTCTTACTCCTTTCGCAGCAGATGCTACAGATGAAAAGACTCAGTCATTCGTTAAGAAGTATCAGGAAGCTTACGGCGAGATTCCCAACCAGTTCGCAGCAGATGCTTACGATGCCATCTACATCATCAAGGCAGCTATCGAAGCAGCCAATGCAACTCCCGATATGAGCGTTTCAGACCTCTGCGAAGCTATGAAGGTTCAGATGGGCAAGATTTCCGTTGACGGTCTCACCGGTCTTTCAATGACATGGGATGCCGACGGTGCGGTTAACAAAGCTCCCAAGGCTATGGAGATCAAGAACGGCGAGTACGCTTTGATTCAGAACTAGTTTCTTTTTAACTTAGTTATCCCAATGGAGGGCGCACTAATAATGCGCCCTCTTTTTAGGAATCATAAACCTGTGTTGTAGGTTTATGATGGCGGGCATTAGCTTTAAAATGGCCGCCACGCGGAGAGTTCCGCTATCCATTTGGTAGTTCACAAATGGATAGTTACCTCTGATATCTTGAACAGGCGCGATTCATGCGCTACAATTTACTTGTGTTTGTATTTCAAAGAAGAAGGATGAGTGGATATGGCTTTTTTATCGTATTTGATTAACGGGATAAGCCTCGGCGCCGTATATGCCATCATAGCCCTCGGCTACACCATGGTATACGGAATTGCCAAGATGCTTAATTTTGCCCACGGCGACGTAATAATGATAGGCAGCTACGTAGTATTCTGCGTGGTAAGCATGCTTAATCTTCCCGTGTGGCTCGGAATACTTCTGTCTGTCCTGGTGTGCACCGTCCTCGGCGTTACCATTGAAGCGATTGCCTACAGACCTCTTCGTCAGGCGACCTCTTCTCTTACAGTTCTTATTACCGCAATCGGTGTCAGCTACTTCTTGCAGAATGTGGCGTTGCTTATCTTTGGTGCCAATACCAAGGCTTTCACATCGGTTGTTCCTTTGGATGCGGTTAAGATTGGTGACAGTCTCACCATTACCGGCGAGTCTATCGTGACCATTATCGCCTGCATCATAATCATGATTGTTCTTACCCTTTTTGTTAACAAGACAAAAGCAGGACGCGCCATGCTCGCGGTTTCCGAGGATAAAGGCGCGGCTCAGCTTATGGGTATTAATGTAAATAAGACAATTTCTCTTACTTTTGCCATCGGTTCCGCACTTGCCGCCATCGCAGGCGTGCTTCTGTGCTCGGCATACCCTTCTCTCACTCCTTATACAGGCTCCATGCCCGGTATCAAGGCGTTTGTGGCTGCGGTATTCGGAGGAATCGGCTCCATTCCCGGAGCATTCATAGGCGGTATCATCTTAGGTATCATCGAGAATTTGTCCAAGGCATATATTTCCTCACAGCTTTCCGATGCCATCGTGTTCTGTGTGCTTATCATCGTGCTTGTTGTTAAGCCTACCGGACTTCTTGGCAAGAAGCTTCAGGAAAAGGTTTAAGGGGGTGTGGTATGAAAGAATTATTTAAGAAAAACAAAGACACTCTCATAACTCTCGGCATCGTTACGGGTGCTTACGTTTTGATTGAAATTCTGCTTAAAGCCGGCGCTGTTTCAAGCCTTTTCAAAGGTCTTCTCGTGCCGCTTTGCTCTTACATAATCCTTGCTGTGTCGCTTAACTTAACCGTAGGTATCTTGGGTGAGTTGAGTCTCGGTCATGCGGGCTTTATGTGTATCGGAGCTTTCACAAGCGCTTTCTTTTCCAAGATTACCGTAGGTGTCATCAATCCCGGCTGGCTCAGATTTGTGCTTGCAATCATTATCGGTTTCTTTTTCGCGGGACTCTTCGGCTTCTTAATCGGCATGCCCGTATTAAGACTTAAGGGCGATTACCTTGCAATCGTAACGCTTGCTTTTGGCGAGATTATCAAGAATGTTATCAACGTTTTGTATATCGGCCGCGACTCAAGAGGCTTCCACTTCTCCATCAAGGACTCGGTGTCTCTCGGTCTTGAAGAAGACGGTCAGATGCTTATAAACGGAGCTCAGGGTATCACCGGAACCCCCAAGGATTCCAACTTTACCGCAGGCTTCATACTTATCATGATTACGCTTATTATCATTCTTAACTTTATCAAGAGCCGTGAGGGACGCGCTGTCATGGCTATTCGTGATAACGTTATCGCAGCCGAGTCTGTGGGCATTAACGTTACACGCTACAAGCTTCTTGCGTTCAGCCTTTCCGCTGCTCTTGCGGGTGTTGCCGGAGTGCTTTATTCTCACATCTTATTCTCACTCATGGCTACCACCAAGAACTTCGGTTACAACATGTCCATCATGATACTGGTATTTGTGGTACTCGGCGGCATCGGTTCCATCAGAGGATCGGTAATCTCTGCTATTATCTTAACTCTGCTCCCCGAGCTTTTAAGAGGCCTTTCCAACTACCGTATGCTTATATACGCAATCGTGCTTATCGCCATGATGTTGTTTAACTGGGCGCCTTCCGCTCGTGCTTTCAGAGAGCGCATGGTTGCCAGACTGCCT